>NZ_JAZDVZ010000030.1:0-891 GCF_036350355.1 Roseibium sp. FZY0029 | reverse complement strand
GCCATGCGGCCTATCAGCACCTGGCGGCCGGCCAGACCCAGCAGGTGACCATCCCCGTCACCGTCACCGACAGTGCAGGGGCGACGGACACCCAGAACCTCGTCATCACGGTCACCGGAACCGATGATGCCGCAGTGATTGCAGGGGTGGACACAGGCGACATAACGGAGAATACCGCAGGGTCGAACATGTCGCCGGACTATGCCCAACCAGGTATAGCAACGCTGGGCAATGCACCTCTTTATGCCGACGGCAAGTTGACCATCACCGACCCGGATGCTGGTGAGAACGCGTTCGACACGCGTCATGGAGCTTACGACTACCACGGCACCTATGGCGATCTTGCCCTGCAGGCAGATGGTACCTGGCACTATCATGCCGATGCCGGTCACTGGACCGCAGCCGGCGGCTATGCAACGACGCGGGGCACCGCCATCGACCAGTTGGGCGAAGGCCAGAGCCTGACCGACACGATCACGGTCTATTCCAAAGACGGCACGGCCCATGACATCGTCATCACGATCCATGGCAGCAACGACAGGCCCTATTGCTCTTCCGAAGTGCAACTGGCCAGCGGCACGGAAGACGTCGCCCGGACCCTGACACTGAAACAGTTTCTGGCAAACACGGTGGATGTGGATGCCAATGACGCGGGCAAGCTTTCCATCTCGGGCCTCAAGGTCGATCACGGCTCGGTCCGGGACAATCAGGATGGAACGTTCACCTACACACCGGAAAAGGATTACAACGGTCAGGTCCACTTCACCTATGATGTGAAGGATGCCCATGGCGGAGTGACCCATACCGGGGCAAGCACAACACTGGCGGCAACACCAGATGCAGCGGTCATCACCGGCACCGACACGGGTGACATCACCGAGGACCGGAATG
>NZ_JAZDVZ010000029.1:0-901 GCF_036350355.1 Roseibium sp. FZY0029 | reverse complement strand
GGCAACGCCAAGTTTATTGGCGTTTCCAGGTCAAACAAATCTTTCTTGAGCAAATGGTATCGCTCAAGTTGGTTCAGAATACGAAGTCTTCGTTGGAGAGCAGACCAGAGTTGAGCAGTAGGATGGACATCTCGGCAGCAGCATCATTGTCCATGTTCATCTCGAGCAGCAGATTGGCTCCATACTGTGTTTGACGGATCTCTCCGGCAGAAAAGCTGCCGTTGGTATCCAGCATAAAGGCCTGGTTGCCGGCAGTAGCCAGGTTCGCATCGATGGAGGCCAGATAGATAGTGTCTTCCCCGATCGTGAAGTCGAGGATCCGGTCCCGTGTCAGGCTCGACGGACCGCTGTCCGTAATCGCGGAAAAGACGAACGTATCGTCCCCCGATCCACCAGTAAGGTAGTCGGACCCGCCATCGCCCTTGATCGTATCGTTGCCCGAAGAGGCGTTGATCCGGTTTGAGCCGGAATTGCCTAGAATGACATTATCGAGGCTATTGCCGCCGGCGTTGATGTTGCCGCTGCCCAGGAGCGTCATGCGCTCCACGTTGGCGTCCAGGTTTCGGCTGACAGCCGTCAGTACCGTATCGATACCGTTCCCGGCAACTTCGCCAACGAAGTCCCCGGCATTGTCGACCACGTAGGTGTCGTTGCCACCATAACCGAACATCCGGTCTGCGCCGGCACGGCCGTTCAGTGTGTTGACACCAGCATTACCTAGAAGCGTGTTATCGAGCTCATTGCCCGCCAGGAACAGGTTGCCAGAGCCAAGAAGCTGGCCGTTTTCAACATTGGCCGACAAAGTGTAACTCACCACCGTTCGGATCAGGTCGGTACCATTGCCAGCGATTTCACCCACGATGTCTGACGTGCTGTCGATAATGTAGGTGTCGTTGCCGCC
>NZ_JAZDVZ010000028.1:0-1043 GCF_036350355.1 Roseibium sp. FZY0029 | reverse complement strand
CCGAAGGACGAAGTGCTCAAGCAAGTGGTGCAGCCCGTGCCAAACCCGCGCACACGCGTCGAAGGGAGGCGATGAAGATGTCTGATCAGATCGGAGCTTCACCGCAAATTGGCCCCAACGCTCCCGGTGCCGATGACATGTTGCGTCACACAGTGCGCAATCACATGCTGTTTGCGCTGTTTCTGACCATTGCAGTGATCGGTGGCATCGGAGGCTGGGCGGCCTTTACAGAGATTTCCGGCGCGGTTGTCTCCTCCGGCACGATAGTGGTTGAGAGCAACACCAAACATGTTCAGCACCGTGAAGGCGGTATTGTTCGGGTTATCCGCGTGAAAAATGGCGACGCGGTTGAGGCCGGAGATCTCCTGATCAGCCTCGACGACACGGTGACACGCGCCAACCTTGCGGTCATTACCAAACAATTGGTGGATCTGACCGCGCAGGAATTGCGCCTTGCCGCGGAACGGGACGACTTGCGAACAATCGAGTGGCCTGAAGAACGGACCGCCAATCTGGGTGACGTTGAAAGAGGTCAGCAGCTTCTTCTGGAAGCCCGGCGGAATTCCAAGGAAGGCCGCAAGAACCAGCTGGAAGAACAGATCCGTCAGTTCAACAAGCAGACCGAAGGTCTCGAAGCGCAGGTCAGGGCCAAGACATCAGAAATTGAACTGATCGGCGAAGAGCTTGCCGATCTCGGCGGACTTCTGGACAAGCAGCTCGTCTCAAAGAGCCGTGTAACGGCGCTTCGCCGCGAAAAGGCGCGTCTTGACGGGGAATATGGCGACCTGATTGCCCAGATTGCGCGCACCAGGGAAGCGATCAGCGAGCGGCACATCCAGATCCTGCAGATCGAGGAGACCTACCGGGCCGAAGTCCTGGAAAACCTGCAGGAGGTGCGCTCCCGCATCGCCCAGCTCGAAGAACAGAAAATCGCTGCGGAGGACGAACTGACCCGTGTCGATATTCTGGCCCCGCGCAATGGCTATGTTCACCAACTCGCAGTCCACACGATCGGTGGTGTCATTGCGCCCGGTGAAACCATC
>NZ_JAZDVZ010000027.1:0-1069 GCF_036350355.1 Roseibium sp. FZY0029 | reverse complement strand
GCCGAACCGGTGAAGGTCGGCATGATCACGACGCTCTCCGGTGGTGGTGCGGGTCTCGGCATCGATGCGCGCGACGGCTTCATGCTGGCGGTCAAACAGGCCGGCAACAAGGACCTGGACGTGATCATCGAGGACGACCAGCGCAAACCGGACGTGGCGGTTCAGCTTGCCGACAAGATGATCCAGTCGGACAAGGTCGACGTCCTGACCGGTATCATCTGGTCGAACCTGGCCATGGCCGTCGTGCCGTCGGCAACGGCTCAGGGCAAGTTCTATCTGTCGCCGAACGCCGGACCTTCCGCACTGGCCGGCAAGGGCTGTCATCCGAACTATTTCAGCGTCGCCTACCAGAACGACAACCTGCATGAAGCCGCTGGTGCCTACGCCAAGGAAACCGGTTTCAAGAAGACCTTTATCCTGGCGCCGAACTATCCGGCCGGCCAGGATTCGCTCACCGGCTTCAAGCGTTACTATGACGGCGAACTGGCGGGTGAGATCTACACCAAGCTGGGCCAGACCGACTATGCGGCCGAGCTTGCCCAGATCCGCGCATCGGGCGCCGACAGCGTGTTTTTCTTCCTGCCCGGCGGTATGGGGATCTCCTTCCTGAAGCAATATGCCGACAGCGGCATTGGTCTTCCGGTGGTCGGTCCGGCCTTCTCCTTCGATCAGGGCATCCTGCAGGCAGTTGGCGATGCGGCGCTGGGGGTGAAGAACACCAGCCAGTGGAGCAAGGACATCGACAACGATGCCAACAAGGCGTTTGTCGAAAGCTTCCAGGCCGAATATGGCCGCCTGCCGTCGCTCTATGCGGCCCAGGGCTTCGACACGGCCAACCTGCTGCTGTCGGCCATGGCCAAGGCGGATGTGACGGACGCGGATGCGTTTCGCACAGCGCTCGAAGCCGCCGACTTCCCGTCCGTGCGCGGCAAGTTCAGCTTCGGCCCGAACCATCACCCGATCCAGGACATCTACGTCCGCGAAGTGATCAAGGAAGGCGACGTCTACACCAACAAGATCGTCGGAACGGCCCTGTCCGATCATGGCGATGCCTATTCATCCGAGTGCA
>NZ_JAZDVZ010000026.1:0-1206 GCF_036350355.1 Roseibium sp. FZY0029 | reverse complement strand
TGACCTGCTCCCCTGAAAGTTCCTCGTTTTGAGGTTAGTCTGTTCCCAATTTAAGGAAACAGACGATGAAGCGATCCAGGTTCTCTGAAGAACAGATCATTGGCATTTTGAAAGAGCATCAGGCTGGTCTGTCGGCCGCTGAGCTTTGCCGCAAATACGGCGTCAGCGATGCGACTTTTTATAAGTGGCGTTCAAAGTATGGTGGCATGGAGGTGTCTGAGGCCAAACGGCTGAAGTCTCTCGAAGAAGAGAACGCCAAACTGAAGAAGCTGCTCGCGGAGTCGATGATGGATGTGTCGACACTTCGCGAGATGCTCGGAAAAAACTTCTGACGCCTGGCTCAAGGAGGAGTGCCGTGAGCTGGGCAATTGAGACCAGGGGATATTCGCAACGACGCGCCTGCGGGCTGGTCGGCATCGATCCGCGTGTGTACCGCTATCGGTCTACGAGACCCGATGATAATGGCCTACGCCAGAGGCTTAAGGAACTGGCCTCGGAGCGCAGGCGGTTTGGTTATCGCCGGCTGCACATCCTGCTGAAGCGCGAAGGCATCGAGGCCAACTGGAAGAAGGTCTACCGGATCTACCGGGAAGAGCGTCTCACAGTGCGCAAGCGCGGCGGCCGGAAACGAGCCCTGGGAACGCGAGCACCGATGGCCGTGCCACAGGCTGCCGATCAGCGCTGGTCCCTCGACTTTGTCTCCGATGCCCTGATGGATGGGCGCCGGTTCCGTATCCTATGTGTCATTGATGACTTCAGCCGGGAATGTCTGGCAACGGTGGTCGATAACTCGATATCCGGAGCCCGGGTCGCACGGGAACTGGATGGGATCGCTGAACGTCGTGGCCGCTATCCCTTGATGGTGGTCAGCGACAACGGCACCGAACTCACGTCAAACGCCATGCTCAAATGGCAGCAGGACCGTAGCGTTGAATGGCACTACATCGCTCCGGGCAAACCGATGCAGAACGGCTTCGTTGAAAGCTTCAATGGGCGCCTGAGGGACGAATGCCTCAATGAGCATCTGTTCCGAAGCTATCGCCATGCCCGGGACATCATTGAAAACTGGAGGATCGACTACAACCTGAACAGACCGCATACCAGCCTCGATGGGCTTACCCCATACGAATTTGCAGCCCAGTTCAAAACAGATCACACCGTGAACAGAGCTAACTTTTGAATGCGGACAATCAGGGGAGCAGGTCA
>NZ_JAZDVZ010000025.1:0-1460 GCF_036350355.1 Roseibium sp. FZY0029 | reverse complement strand
ATTTGCTCAAGAAAGATTTGTTTGACCTGGAAACGCCAATAAACTTGGCGTTGCCTAGGAAAACAGGGTTTGTGATCGGTCAGGAGGAGACCACACTGAGTTTGGTCTTTGCGTTATAAAAATGTTGGCTAACGACCTTTGACTTCTTTGCCTAACGCAGGCCAGTCTCCAACAGCGGTGCAATCACCCAATTTGCCTAAATTTTCTGATTTTTGATGGTGCTCGGGAAAAAACTTGCAAATTTTCCGTCTGTGATTAATGAAATTTTAAGTTGAGAATATTTGCGCATTTACAAAAACTGTCCTTCTTGGAGTAGAACATGAGCTTGGTCGCGACTTTCAGATATGACGAAGGGTGGGAGCAGGGAGCATCTAGAGAACTCGGTGCTAACTATAATTTTGGCAGTTTTTACGATTTTTCGCTAAGTAACCAATTTCTGGACGTCGTAACTCCCTTGAATGGTGGTAGCAAGTCCATTGAGGGAGAGGCAAATCAAGTCCTTACGTCATACGGTGACAGTTTTCCGGGTACGACCGCATTTGTATTCGATGAAAACATTAGATGGTCTTACAACATACCTGACTACAGTTCATTGATGCAGCATTTTGATGCATATTCAGAATGGACTTCATCCAGGCCACTAGTTGTTTTCGTCGATACTGACACCAGAAACATCTATCAGTTTGAACTGGCAGACGTTAATTTACCTCCCTTTCTGCCCGATTACATACCCTCGATAAAGGGTACGCAGGTCGTTCCCTTTCAAAGTGCAAGTGAGCTAAACGACGCTATCAACACTTATGTCGATGCGATGTCTGACTGGGTCCAGAATGTTTCAAGGAACGATATTCTTGTCACGAAGCTGCATATTTTTGAATATCAAAAGAATATGTGGCCTAAGTGGTCAACTGTAAGCGTTGAATTTAATGAGCCTGTCACTTTGGGAGAGGTGCGCTCCAGTCTTCATGAAATGGATGCTGACTTTCTTGGAACTGAATTTGACGACAAAATAGTTACAGGTTTGGGCGTAGATTGGTTGTTTGGTTATGGTGGCAACGATGAGCTTTTGGCCGGAGAGGGAGACGATGTAATACTCGCCGGCGATGGCAACGACATTCTTGACGGTGAAGCTGGCCTTGATGAGCTGTACGGAGGAAACGGCAATGATACATACCTCCTACACTCCGCAGATTGGGTTGATTTTGTAGTCGAAGCTGAGAATGCTGGAACAGATTTAGTTCGAACGATTTACAGTTATACTTTATCTGCCAATGTCGAAAACGGGTTACTCGAAGGAAGTAGTAATCTTTATCTTGTTGGTAACGAGCTGTCGAACTCACTGATTGGTAACGGTGGTTCAAATATTTTAAACGGTCGCGGTGGTGCTGACCGCATGTTCGGCTACGGCGGCAACGACACCTACATTATCGACAGCACGTCAGACATCGTGGGTGAAATCG
>NZ_JAZDVZ010000024.1:0-1656 GCF_036350355.1 Roseibium sp. FZY0029 | reverse complement strand
CAGCGGCACCGGTTCGCTGACCAAATCCGGTGCGGGTACGTTGACCCTGACCGGGGTGAACACGCACACCGGGGGTACCACGGTTTCCGGCGGCAGGCTGGTGGTCAACGGGCGCATCGGCGCGACGACCCTGAACGGCGGCACCGTGGGCGGGTCTGGCACACTTGGGAATGTGACTGCCAATTCCGGCAGCACGATCGCGCCTGGCAATTCCATCGGCACTCTCAATGTCGCCGGCAACGTTTCCTTCGCCGCTGGCTCGACCTATGACGTGGAAGTCGATAGCGCCGGGAACTCCGACAAGATCGCCGCCACCGGGACCGTGACCATCGACAATGGCGCCGCAGTCAAAATTCTGGCGGAAAACGGTACAGACGATGGCTCCAGCTATGCTCCGTCCACCACATACACAATCATAACCGCAGGCACGGCTGTTACCGGCACGTTTGGCACGGTCAACGAGAACTTTGCTTTCCTCGATGCCGAGCTGTCCTATGGCGCCACCTCGGTGACCCTGGATCTGATCCGCAACGACATAAGCTTTGCCGATGTGGCGCGCACCACCAACCAGCGGGCGGTGGCAGGCTCCCTCAGCGGGCTTGCCTCCACCAGCGATCTCTACCGGGTTGTCGCGGGCCTGAACGAGACCCAGGCACGGCGCGCCTATGACAGCCTGTCAGGCGAGATCCATGCATCGCTGCCGGCCATGTTCCTGAGCGACAGTGCCCGGCTGCGCGACACGGTGACCAGCCGCATTCACGATGCCTTTGCCGGTTTTTCGGACGTGCCAGAGATCGCCTTCAACGGTCCGGTCGGCCCGCGGGGTCCAGGCCTGGGCACCGGTTCAGGCTTCAACCTCAACACCTGGGGCAGCGCCTACGGGGCCTATGGCAAGCTCGACGGTGATGGCAACGCAGCCACGCTCTCGCGCAGCACCGGCGGCGCCCTCGTCGGGCTTGAGGCAACCGTCTGGCCCCAGGCCCGCTTCGGTGTGCTGGCCGGTGTCGGCCAGAGCCAGGCCAGCGTTTCCGCACGGTCTTCCTCAGCGGATGCGAACAGCTACACCCTTGGCGCCTATGGCGGGGTGCGGCTTGCCGACCTCGGTCTCACCTTCGGCGCCGCTTACAGCTGGCACGATGTGTCAAGCGAACGCGCCGTTGCCGTAGGCAGCCTGAAGGACACGCTCACCGCCGACTACTGGTCCCGGACCGCGCAAGTCTTCGGCGAAGCCTCCTACGCCCTGGAAACACCCTGGCTGCAGGTCTCTCCCTTCGCCGGACTGGCGCTCCTGCATCAGCAGACCGATGCCTTTAAGGAGCAGGGTTCCGCCACCCTGGCGCTTACCGGGGAAGGCTCCAGCCAGCTTCTCGGCTCAAGTACGCTCGGCCTTCGCATGTCGAAAACGCTTGCGACCACCGACGGTGTCTCGGTGGCGCTCACCGGCGCCCTCGGCTGGCGCCACGCCATCGGCGACCTGACGCCCGATCAGCGCATGGCCCTGTCCGGGCTCGATCCCTTCACGGTTCAAGGTGTTCCCCTCGACCGGGACACAGCCCTTGTCGAGGCAGGACTTGCCCTCACCATCACCGACCGTACCTCCCTCGGCCTTTCCTACCAGGGAGCCTTCGGGGAAAACGCAAGGGACCAGGGAGCAAA
>NZ_JAZDVZ010000023.1:0-1713 GCF_036350355.1 Roseibium sp. FZY0029 | reverse complement strand
GCCATCCGGTCGATGGCTTCACCATGAACCAGGACGGTTCGTGGTCCTTCGATCCCAGCCATGCGGCCTATCAGCACCTGGCGGCCGGCCAGACCCAGCAGGTGACCATCCCGGTCACAGTCACCGACAGTGCAGGGGCGACCGACACCCAGAACCTCGTCATCACCGTGACGGGGACAAATGACACGCCAGTCGTTACCGGAACGAAAACGGGGACGGTCACGGAAGACCAGGTGTCATCCTCGGGTCAGTTACAAACGAACTGGCAGAACATAGACGTACTGGACCCGGATGGTGCCGGTGAAAGCCATATTATGGCGATCGAGATTGGCGGTGTTCTACACCAGATGCCAGCCGATTTAGCCACGACGCTGCAGAGCTCTTACGGATATTTTCATACGACACATGGCACTGACGGCCATGACAAGTGGATGTACTTTGCCGACAACAGCAATCCGGCTATCCAGGGCCTTAAGACGGGCGAGACCCTTCAAGAAACAGCGTTCCTGGTGACGGCGGATGGAACAAAAGTCCCTCTCGATGTTACTATCAAGGGGCATGAGGACAGCGTCGTTATTGATACCCCCGGCGCCCTCGTCAGTCCCATCGGCACTGCTGTTGAAGATGGCAAGACCCAGATCAGCGGTACATTGCAAGCGCATGATGCCGACACGCATGACACGGTCTCTTTTGCACCCCAGACGACAACCAATGCGTATGGCGTCTTTTCTGTAGACGCAGCAGGGCATTGGACCTTCACGCTCGACAATCAGGCAGCGCAGTCTCTTGCCAACGGTCAGCAGCACGCAATGGGTTTTGACATTAAAGCTGTCTCGAGCGATGGGTCGACTGCAACCCAGCACGTTGAGGTCAATGTGCGCGGGACCAATGACACCCCGACTCTCAAGGCTGCGTCTGCCTCTGCGACGGAGGACGGCAAGTCCGTCACCGGCCAGATGTCGGCCACGGATGTGGACGCGGGCGACACGAAAAGCTTTTCGATCAGCCAGCCGGTGGACGGGTTCACCCTGAACCAGGACGGTTCGTGGTCCTTTGATCCCTCCCACGCCGCCTATCAGCATCTGGCCGCGGGTCAGACCCAGCAGATCACCATCCCTGTTACCGTCACCGACAGCGCGGGGGCAACCGACACCGAAAACCTCGTCATCACCGTCACCGGCAGCAATGACGGTCCCGTCGTGTCCGGGCCGATCGATCTGGGTAGCGGCACGGAGGACAAGGTCGTCCAGATCTCGGCGGCGCAGCTTTTGGCCCATACCACGGACATCGACACGGGCGATACGCTGTCCGTCACAGGATTGAGCGCGAGCCACGGAACCATCACCGGCGATGCTGCGCACGGCTTCACCTTCACGCCGGACCCCAACTACAACGGCCCGGTGAGCCTGAGCTACCAAGTCACGGACGGTCACGGCGGAAGCGTTGCGCAGACGGCTTCCCTGACGCTCGGCGCGACGCCGGATGCCGCGATCATCAGCGGCACCGACACGGGTGACATCACCGAGGACCGGAATGTCGGACGATCGTCCGTGCATCCGCTCGGCGTAAGCGGAATTCTGACCGTTCACGATCCGGACGGCACGGCCTTCGATCACTTCCAGTCCAACAGCTTGGGCGAACACGCGGTCTCGGACCCTTTCGGCGGCAGCTTGCATATCGACCGCGCCGGTAACTGGGGCTACGAGGTCGACA
>NZ_JAZDVZ010000022.1:0-2500 GCF_036350355.1 Roseibium sp. FZY0029 | reverse complement strand
TGGCCAGGTTGAAGGTGCGGTAACACGCACTGGAGGACCGAACCCACGCCTGTTGAAAAAGTCGGGGATGAGCTGTGGCTAGGGGTGAAAGGCCAATCAAACTCGGAAATAGCTGGTTCTCCGCGAAATCTATTTAGGTAGAGCGTCGGATGAATACTCTCGGGGGTAGAGCACTGGATGGGCTATGGGGGCTTACCGCCTTACTGATCCTAACCAAACTCCGAATACCGAGAAGTACTATCCGGCAGACACACAGTGGGTGCTAACGTCCATTGTGGAGAGGGAAACAACCCTGACCGCCAGTTAAGGTCCCTAAGTTATGGCTAAGTGGGAAAGGATGTAGAACTCCCAAAACAACCAGGATGTTGGCTTAGAAGCAGCCATCATTTAAAGAAAGCGTAACAGCTCACTGGTCTAAATAAGGGGTTCCGCGCCGAAAATGTACCGGGGCTCAAGCCATACACCGAAACTGCGGGTGCATCTTAGGATGCGCGGTAGCGGAGCGTTCTGTAAGTCTGCGAAGGGGGACCCGTGAGGGCTCCTGGAGATATCAGAAGTGCGAATGCTGACATGAGTAACGATAAAGCGGGTGAGAGACCCGCTCGCCGAAAGTCCAAGGGTTCCTGCGCAACGCTAATCGGCGCAGGGTTAGCCGGCCCCTAAGGCGAGGCCGAAAGGCGTAGTCGATGGGAATGCAGTTAATATTCTGCAGCTTGGTGGTAGTGACGGATGCCGTGTGTTGTATCTCCTTATTGGATTGGGGGTGCAGCGAAGGTGTTCCAGGAAATAGCTCCACCGTATAAACCGTACCCGAAACCGACACAGGTGGACTGGTAGAGAATACCAAGGCGCTTGAGAGAACTATGCTGAAGGAACTCGGCAAAATGCTCCCGTAAGTTCGCGAGAAGGGAGACCTCACGATGGGCAACCGTTGTGGGGTGGCACAGACCAGGGGGTGGCGACTGTTTATCAAAAACACAGGGCTCTGCGAAGCCGTAAGGCGACGTATAGGGTCTGACGCCTGCCCGGTGCTGGAAGGTTAAGAGGAGGTGTGCAAGCACCGAATTGAAGCCCCAGTAAACGGCGGCCGTAACTATAACGGTCCTAAGGTAGCGAAATTCCTTGTCGGGTAAGTTCCGACCTGCACGAATGGCGTAACGACTTCCCCGCTGTCTCCAGCATAGACTCAGTGAAATTGAATTCCCCGTGAAGATGCGGGGTTCCTGCGGTCAGACGGAAAGACCCCGTGCACCTTTACTACAGCTTCACACTGGTATTCGTCACGACATGTGTAGGATAGGTGGTAGACGTTGAAGCAGGAGCGCCAGCTCTTGTGGAGTCACCCTTGAAATACCACCCTTGTCGTCATGGATATCTAACCGCGGTACTACAATATCCGGGACCGTGTGTGGCGGGTAGTTTGACTGGGGCGGTCGCCTCCCAAATGGTAACGGAGGCGCGCGAAGGTGGGCTCAGAGCGGTCGGAAATCGCTCGTTGAGTGCAATGGCATAAGCCTGCCTGACTGCGAGACTGACAAGTCGAGCAGAGTCGAAAGACGGCCATAGTGATCCGGTGGTCCCTCGTGGAAGGGCCATCGCTCAACGGATAAAAGGTACGCCGGGGATAACAGGCTGATGATGCCCAAGAGTCCATATCGACGGCATTGTTTGGCACCTCGATGTCGACTCATCACATCCTGGGGCTGGAGCAGGTCCCAAGGGTTTGGCTGTTCGCCAATTAAAGTGGTACGTGAGTTGGGTTCAGAACGTCGCGAGACAGTTCGGTCCCTATCTGCCGTGGGTGTAGGAGAATTGAGAGGATCTGTCCCTAGTACGAGAGGACCGGGATGGACGTACCTCTGGTGGACCTGTTGTGGCGCCAGCCGCATTGCAGGGTAGCTATGTACGGAAGGGATAACCGCTGAAAGCATCTAAGCGGGAAACCCACCTCAAAACCAGTTCTCCCTGAAGAGCCGTGGAAGACCACCACGTCGATAGGAAGCGTGTGGAAGTGCGGCAACGCATGAAGCTTAGCTTTACTAATAGCTCGTTCGGCTTGATCCTCTCATTAGTCAATGTTCATCTCTCCAAAGCGCCTCTGGCGCTTTGAAGAGATCATCTTAAGTGCGCTATCGCCCTTTGGGCTGCTTGAGCGCGTTTGAAATCATGGTTTTGTTCTCACGGACGTTCCGGTCCTTCGGACCTGTCCTGCGAACCACGCGGCCTGACCGGCCGACGGCCACTTGGCCTTGCCTTCGCTGCGCTCGGAGCTCTTGTTCCTTGCAAGGCAGAAGGAAAACCAGATCAAAATCAAATAAATATATAGACCAGTTCACGCAAATTGCGCTTCGCCGGCCTGGTGGCCCTAGCGGGGAGCCCCCACCCGATCCCATCCCGAACTCGGCCGTGAAACTCCCCAGCGCCAATGGTACTGCATCTTAAGGTGTGGGAGAGTAGGTCGCCGCCAGGCCTGCAAATCGCAATTTGAAACCTCTTCAAC
>NZ_JAZDVZ010000021.1:0-7154 GCF_036350355.1 Roseibium sp. FZY0029 | reverse complement strand
GACAAGCATGGAAATCCGGTCGATTTCCTGCTCACGGCAAAGCGCAATCTGAATGAAGCTGGGCGAGAGCCTATCACACTCGATGATCAGAAAGTTCTAGATGCTGCCCAGTCCGACCCAGCCGGATCATGCGAATGACAGCAGCGGCTTGTTCACCTCATCGAAGGCAACGATCCTGTCGAAACTGGTGAAAATACCGGGGTCGTGAGTGATCACGATCACCGTTTTGCCCGAGTGCTTGCGTCGCATCAACGAAGCCACCCTGCAAGCGTTTTGGGCATCGAGGTAAGATGTCGGTTCGTCGTAGAGATATATGGAGGCCTCTCGCATCAGCGAGCGCGCCAGGACGATGCGCTGTTTCTGGCCGAGGGAAATCTGGCCACCCCCGGAACCAACCAGGCTGTCAAGCCGCAGCGATTCGGCTCCGGCATCCAGTCCCAGCTCGCAAAGAATATGTTGCATATGCTTGTGCGGGTAGTACCGCCCCATAGAGATATTGTCTGCCACAGTGGTGTTGAACACCTGAGCGTTTTGCATCTGATAAACGATGTTTGCGGCAAGCCATTCATGCGAAATGCACTCAATGGCCTTGCCGCCGATCAAGATTTCTCCCGAACATGGCTGGCGCAACCCTCTGATCAGTTGCAGGATCGTCGATTTTCCGGATCCGCTCGATCCCGAAATGCAGACATGCTCGCCGGTATCGACACGCAACGAACATCCGGAAACGGCTGGCGGACCGGACGGCGGGTAGGAGTAGGACACCGATCTGATGTCGAGATCACAGGCAGGCGCCGCCAACCTGGCCTGTGCCTTGTCCACCCGTTGATCCGGAAGCAATTCGGTCAGGAGGTTCAGCGAACTGGCCGTTCTGGACAGATCCCGCAAGGACCGTCCGAGTGCATCGAGTGGCCGGGTGATAGCTAGGGCATAAAGATACATCAAGAAGTAATCTCCGACGCCGATACCACCGGCCGAGTAGAGATAGCCCGCCACAAGGGAGGAAAGGACCAGAAAGGCCGCAATCACTCCCGCCTGCTTTAATCCAACGGCCTCTCTTTGCCTCCAGGCGAGATTGGTAACGTTCGCATAGTGCTTCATCGGTGCGGAAAGAATACCGGCCGCGAAGGCGGTCGCGCCTTCCGATTTGACGAGATCCTTGTTCTGCAGGATATCGCCTATGTAATTGAAGAGCTTTTGGACCGCCCTGACTGACTTGTTCGTTTGACGGGTAAGCGAGTTCGAGGTCAAGAAGACGACATACGTATAGGATACGGAAAACGCCAGGAAAACGGCCATGATGATGGGAGAAATCACCATCGCAACGATCACACAGACAAAAAGCAGCTCCAGAAAAATCGGCGCGATAACGAAAAGAACGCTGATCAGAAACTGACCAACAGCATAGCAGGCGTTTTGCAGCGTCGAAGCGATTTTGCCGGGCGGTTCCCGATGGATAACGCCAAAGCTGTTTTCGAAATAGCCGTTGATAAATGTCCGAACCGCGCCGTTTTGAAGGCTGGGATCCAGCGTCGCGAGATACCTGAACCGCAATTCGCCGGCAAGCCGCCCGAAGGCATCTGTCACCGCGGCGCCGAAGAGACCATAGACCACGATATTGCCGGCGCTTTGATAAACCGCTCCGTTGACTGCCATACGCACCAATAGCGGCGGAAGCACCATAGCGGCAGAAGACAGAAGTATCAAAGCGGCAAGGGGCGCCAAAGCCCGCCTGACATCCCGGTCGCCGAAAAATTCTCCCGCAGCCATGGTGTAGACGGGATGCGGCGTCAGAAAATCCGGCAGGGCCGCCATCGAACGGATCACCGCCGACCGATGAAGAGCGTGTTGACGCAGGAAACGTTCACGCCGTCCACATCCAGATACGGGTCCAGGAGATGTTCCTTGAAACCGCCCCAGAAAAGCGTTCCCAAGCCGAGCGACGTCGCCGCCTGACACAAAGCCATGGCCCCGAGCCCGGCCTCGATCATTGCGAAACGGTATCCTCTTTGCCGGTATTTCACGACAATCCGGGCCATGTTGATCGTCTGCAGGATGGCGACCCCCGGACCCGGCTCGAACTTGCCCGTGATCCCCAACGCATCCTTCATGCCGTCGAGTTCGAAATGCCGGTTCACCACAGAAAGAACATGACGGTCGCCGTCGTAATAGCAGATCGCCGTTAGTTCCGGCAGATCCAGCGGCACCACGTAGAAGTCGATCGAGAAAATGCCTCCGGGGGTGGGATAAGGTTTTTTCCTGAAGACAATCTGGTCGTCCAGCGATGAGGGTGTACGCCTGTTGACGGCAACGGCGCACAGGATGTCGGACATGTCCTGCAGCGACAACGGCCCCGCACCGAAAGACCGGCAGCTGTGACGTTGTTCGAATATGTCACAAAGACGGCTAGTCGGACGATTGGCCGCGGGCAACGCGACCGTTTCCGCCTCGGGATAAACCGTCCATGCTTGGGAGACCCTCTTGTGGCCGGCCGCCGTCGAATTGTGAAAATGTACGGATCTGCGGAACTCCACGCTCGAACGCTCGAAGAGTTTCGCCTGCTCGTTGAAAATTTCGCATTCGCGCTGATGCCAGTCGTCAAGTGATGATTGCTTGCCGGATATCATAACGTCCCTCATGGAAATGGGTGCGGGGCCAGATTGATCTCGAGAGCACCGTGCGCTCCGCGAGCCGCGACAAATTTTTTCAGCCTTCGGCTGTCCAGATTCTCAAATCCTTCGCCGCAGCTCAGTGGCTGTAGACCCGGAACCAGCACCTTCACGGCATGAAGACCAAGGTCGGCTATTTCAGGGGTCGTCAGATCGACGGCATATGCATCGTAGCCTTCGTCCGCCAGCCTCCCGATCACGTCCTCGACTGTCCGGGATTTAGGGAATTCCTGTGCTGCGGCGTGCTCTTCGCCGAAAAGCCACGATGCAGTCAGGGCGTGTTCTTCATCCAGATAATAGCGAACATGATCGAGGAAACTCGTGACCTTGCCGCTCCGCCGATCTGCGTCCGACAGCCTGAAGGACCATAACCGTGTCTGGATCGATTCCACCAAAGCCTTGATTGCCACCTCGGTGACCGCGAAGCCGGCGCTTGCTCCCAAGATGCAGGATTGCCGTTGTTCAGCAGCAACTTTCGACCGTGCCAACAGGACGGGAACACCGAATTCACAGCTTAACTCGAATATTTCCAGTGCCCAGTTTTCGGAAAGACACGGTCCGAGCTCCCGGTAAACCTCGCTTTCTGTTTCCCGGCGGCGCTCCGCCGGCCAATGCAAAAGCCAATGGCAGGCAAACGCGTCTCGCTCGATCACCTCCAGCAAGCCGCTGTCTACGGCGTCGGCAAACGTTTGCCCTACGGCCAATCCGGTCGATACCGGCTGCAGGAACTGTTCCGCCGGCGCCAGAAAGGGAGATCTGAGCCAAACCAGACTCGCGGGAATATAACGATCTTTGCGATCGCGCAGGCGTTTTGCCGGGAGCCAGGAAATAGGTTTGTCCGGATCGTAGCAACGGTATTGGAATCCCGGCCGGTCATACTGTGTATCGGCGTAGGCGATCCATTCGGCCGGCGACACAGCGCACTCGCCGAGTTCCCGGCCGGTACCGATCATTTCCCTGTTTTGATCCGCCGCGCATGCCGCGTAGCGTTCCACCGCTTCGCCGAGAGCACACCAAATCGCTCTATCGGCTTCGAATGCAGCTCCCGACGCATAGAGCGGTTTTTCATCGTAGCGAAACGGACGGCCATGAGCAGGATAGGCCAGCGGCGCAGCAAGTTGAGCCCGGTACACATGCAGCCACGGAGCGCCTGGCGGCAGGGGGGATGCCCGCAGCGATCTGAGGATACCGTAAGGCGGTATGCTCAGCGCTTCCTTGACCTGCTGCCAAGTGCTCACTGCGCAGTTTCCTTGACATCCCATGACGCGCGTGAATACCGGCTCCGCGCCGGTGCGCAATCCTCACATCTTGGAAGTTTCAAGAAAGGAAGCTTGGAACTTTCGCCGCGCAGCGCGTCGAACGTCAACACTTTGCCGAACAACGCGTCGGCATCCAGTCCCTGCGCGAAAAGATAGAGCTGAATGGCAGCCAGTTCAGCGGCAATCCTGGTCACCGCACTGGAATTCAAGCGCGTGCCGTTCGGTGTGAAATCTCCGCGCAAGGCTTGATGCTGATCGGGATTTGAGAGGCTCGCCTGCTCTCGGTGGAACAGGCAAGCGAAGCAGCCTGTTTGCCCCGGAAGCACCATGGGCCCCAAGGTGATACGGCTCCTCCATGTCGAAACAAAAAATACCGGCTTTTCGAGATCCAGCGCCAGACGATTGATCTCGAGAAAGGAGCTGTTGTGGTCGCGGCGGCTGCATCCGACGACCGCGGTTGTGCTTTCGGTGATTTCTTCGTTCACGAGACAGCCCCAAGAGCGCAGCCGGTCGCGAATTTCCGCACTTAGTTCACCGCTTCCCATTAGGCAAAATTCGGCTTTCCTATCGGCATCGCTTCCTGTGATGCCTTTGAAAAAGGAGGCCTGATCGAAAATTGCGTCCGGATAGGCTTCCGCCTTATCAACGATTACATTTTCCGATTTCAGAAACTCCCGGAACGCCTCCAGTTTCGCCGGACTGAGAAACGTCCCGGTGCCGTCTTCCGCTTTGGATATGACAGTCTCAATGTCGGACATCGAAGCAGCGATTTCGAAGGTCCGTGCGGGGGTATCGATAAGGGTCTTGCCACGTTTCCCGTCCGACCAAACCAGGACTGCAGGATGGATTCTCATAATCGTACTCCGATGAATTCCAAGGGTGGCACCCGCGCGCCTCTAGAGGCGCGCGGGTATCTTTGCCGAGCCGGTTATCCGACGTCGGACCCGCCGGTGTCGCAACCGCCACCGCCGGTGCTGCCGCCAGTGTCACAGGAATCGCAGGCATTGACCTCGTTTGCTGCCAGGTCGACATCGCTGCCGTCGCGCATCTCCGTGATGTCCGAAATCAGGTCCGACAGTTCCATGGGGATGTCATTCATAATACAACTCTCCATTGTGGAAACATACACGTTTAACACGAGTATATTTGCGCTGAGCGCGTGATTGTCCTTACTGGACAGCACCAAAGAAACTCGCATAATTTGGCCAAATTGTGGGAATAATTATCATTTCAATTAAGGAAGGCGAGGTCAAATTCGACGATGGAAGATACAGCCTTGAATAATCATCAAAATCAACTTTTACGGGAAATTATTGGCTATGTTCCGATCCGGGGCGAGCCCAAACCCATCCGGGACAGTTTGAAGGAAGCGTTCTTCCGCTATCCCAGGCACGAGTTCGTGGACCGTTTCAAACTGCCCGGAAACAGGTGGGCTGCGCCGGTAACGAAAGGTTCTCCCGGCTTCATGGAAAATATCTACGTGAACCGGCCACTCATGTATCTCGATGCGGACGGCGAGATCCTGCAGGCATCGAATTCGGAACCCGCATTCATCTTTCACCTGGCGGAGCTTCTCGACGTGCGACCCGGGCACCGGGTTCTGGAGGTCGGCTGCGGGACCGGCTGGTTGCTCGCCTTGCTTTCCCATGCGGTTGGTTCGACGGGAGAAGTTTTTGGCGTCGAAATTAACGAATATCTCGGTGCTCAGGCGCAGGCCAATATCTCCCGAATGGATATAGCCAACGCGACGGTGATGGTGGGTGACGGCTTCAAGAACATCGAAACCGCCGCCTTTGACCGGATCATCGTCACGGCGTCCGTCTACGAGGTTCCGATCAAGCTCGTTCATCTGCTTGACGAAGGCGGGCTTGCGCTCCTCCCCATCCGGAACCGGGGCCTGTCTGAAGAGGCCCAGCTTCTGCGCAAATCCGGAAACCGGCTTGAATCTCAGGTCACGCGCGTCTGCAAATTCGTCCCGATGATCGCCCACGAGGTCGGGAGCCAGGGCTATATTCTTCCCCGGCTCGAAGACAACGACACCTTTCGCGCCATCAAGCACCGGATTGCCGGCGAACGAACATCGACCTTCGGACAGGAGCACGTCAGCGACATGCTCAAGAACAGCCTCGGATTTACCGGCTACCTGTCGAAAGTAGAGCCTGATTTCAACGGGTTTGCGATCGGCGACTACAGCAGTGGCGGACTGGCCACCGCGATCTTCGGCGACCCGGACGCTTACGGTTTTGGGCTGATCAACGCTAAAAACCGGACAGCGGCGATATGGCACAAAGGCAGCGTAACCGCATATGGAACCACTCAGGCGATGGACCGTTTTTTCGAACTTGGCGCCACCTGGTCCGAACTGGGGCGGCCATCTGGATATGCGTTCGGCCTGACGGTCACCGAAAAGGACGATCAGATCGAGGACGAAGGCCCGGTATTTCCCGAACATAGGAAGGAAGTGACGCTTTGGTGGAAGCTTCGCGACCCCGCATTTCGCAAGTGACCTATTCGAAAACAGAAGGATCGTGACGATGAAATCCCTCTCTCTCCCTGCCATCATCTGCGTTTGCGCGCTATCGGCTCCCGGTTACGCCTACGACGGAGAACCGGCGCAGCGGGCCGAGCTGTTCCAGATCGAGTATGCTGGAAGTCAGGAAGACATTCCCGTAATCGACGTAATTCCGGCAAACACCCTGAAAGACGCCGAACTGCCGGAGTGGCTCATCCCTCTCTCCACCGACGACCAGCACCTCAAACCGTTCACGGGAGTGTGGAGGGGGCAATGGGAGGGCACATTGGACTCCTATTTCGTTCTGACAGAACAAAAGAATGGCCGGGTCAAGGCCTTCTATTCCTGGGGCTCGAATGCCATCACCCGGGAACCGGGAATGCGCTATGTCTGGGGCGTGATCCTCGGAGACGTGATCTTGCTGCCGGGAAACGATACCTCGGTATCGTTGACCATGCGGGAGGACGGCAATCTATTCGGATTGTTCTACAGCCGGCGTGTGCACATGCCCTCGCGGATCATCATGACCAGATCTCCGTAAGCGGTCCTTACGCGGTGACCGCAGGCAGCCGCTCTGGGCCTGTCGCAAAGTTTGTCGAGTTAACCCTGCCTTGAGATTTGACTGTTGAAAGGGCGCTCCAGAAATTGGAGTTCCGCGTCATGATTCTCAGTGCAATCGTTGAAAACTGAAACGCCAGTCGAAGGATGACTTTA
>NZ_JAZDVZ010000020.1:886-7368 GCF_036350355.1 Roseibium sp. FZY0029 | reverse complement strand
TCATGCGCTCCACGTTGGCGTCCAGGTTTCGGCTGACAGCCGTCAGTACCGTATCAATGCCGTTGTTTACATTTTCACCAACGACGTCTCCCAAGTTATCAACGACATAGGTATCATTACCGCCGTTGCCATACATACGATCGGCACCTTCGCGGCCATTGAGGGTGTTTGCTCCTGAATTCCCGACAAGAATATTGTTCAACTCGTTGCCTGCGGCAAATGCGTCTTTCTCGCCAACCAGCACGAGATTTTCCACGTTCTCCTCAAGAATGTGACTTACACCGATCACGACGCGATCTGTACCGCCATTTGCCGCCTCTGTTACGACATCGTCAAATCCATTGAGAAAATAGCTATCATTTCCATCTCGACCAATGAACGTGTCAGCCCCAAGACCGCTGTAGAAAACGTTCGCATGGTTGCTACCGACCATATAGTCGTCGTAATCGGTACCATATGCTCCCTCTATTCCAGAAAAAGAATCTCCATCCGCATCGCCGCCCACGGCCGCTTGGTTGCTCAAATTTACTACAACACGCGCAAGGGAACCGGCATAGCTGATAACGTCAAAACCACTGCCACCGTTGATCTGGTCGCCGCCGGCACCGCCGTTTAAGATATCATTTCCAGACCCGCCGTTGAGTATGTCCGCTTCAGCGCCGCCTAGGAGAGTATCGTTACCGGCGCCTCCGCTCAAGTCATCGCCGCCCGCTTCACCCAGTAACCGGTCATTTCCGCCATTCCCTTTTATGATGTCAGAGCCCGCACCGCCCAAAATAACGTCATCGCCTTCTCCCGATGGCGAATTATTCAGAGAAAGGCTGACACCAGCAGTGGTTCCGGCTGCATCAGAGGCAACAAGGCGAACCTGAATTGTGTCGTTCAAAGCCGTGGACAGGCCTGTTAACATAGTCTCATATTGAAGACCAAGCGGCGTTAAAGTCAGATCCGTCGGCTGAAGAATTTTCTGAACTTGGCCATTCACAAGCACTTCGATACGATCAATCTCGCTGGTATCGACGGAAGCTCCTGTCAAACCTGCTGTCAAACTCGAAGGGGTCAGAACCCGCTCCGCAGAATTATTGGCCAAACCGTCATCGACTAGATCCAAGTCAGATAACACGGCTGAAGAGCCCAAACCGATTGATCGTATTTCCGCATTTAGGCCAGAACTGTTCAACAATGTGGCGACTTCATCGGTAAAATCACCGCTCCCGTTGTTCCCCCCATCGGAAATAAAGAATACCCGGTTTTCACCCGCTCCCATTGCGGATAACGCCGCGACTGCGTTCTGCAGACCGATTTCAAAATTGGTGCCACCAAGGGTTTGCAGCGAACGCAAAGCATTCGATACGCCCCCGATTGCAGTGCTGTTGTAGACTATAGAAGAGTTGCTCTCAAACGGCACGATTGCAACGTCGGAACTTCCTAGGTTAGCAGCCAAAAGCGAAGCATTCACAGCTTCATAAGCCGCAATCGTCCCATCAAGAAGAGTGTTTGAAGCGCCGTCGCCGTTAAGGTCAGGAACGGTTTCCCCACCCGAAAAACCACCGCCCATGGAACTCGAAACGTCAATCACGTAAACTACGTTGAACTGTGAACTGCTGAGCTGCGCGCGGCTAATGAAGCCACTGATTTCGATTTCGCTCGCATCCGAGGCATCCGGAAGAGACAAAGAAACAGCAAGTTGCTGGCCTGTACTTGGAATGGTGACACTTGAGAAGGCCTCTTGAGATGCGCTTCCGTCGCCCAAAAGAACGTCATCACCGTCTCCACCCTGAACAACATCTGACCCGGCTCCACCGTCGACGATGTCCGATCCCTCCATTCCAATGAGTACGTCGTCGCCTTCGTAGCCATTAATTACATCATCAAGCTCCGAGCCGATGATCACATCTTCCAGGCTTGTGCCATTTTTGTCTTCCGCGCTCACGCCAACTTCGAAAACGGTCAAGGCGTCATCATACTGGCTGCTTGCGATGAGATAAGTCCGGGAGCCTATGGTCGCGACAGAAACATCAGCCGCACCGTCCAACTCGGAAGCATTACTATTAAAAATGGTGTCCTTTTCAACGAGCGAACCGTTTGCAGCTACCTGGAAGTAGCTGACGGAATCATCGTCCCTGCCAACCGCAGCGAGGAAGGTGGCGCTGCCGATCGTGAACACTTCTAACCCAAGAATCCCGTTCAGTCCGAGCGAAGACGTGTCAGCAAGGTTGAACACGTTCGACAGCTGTCCGTTTGAGGCAATCTCGAACACGCTGATTCCGTCGTCATAGAAACCGCCGACAAAAAGGAAGTTCTTGAAGCCGACAGTCGCTGTTTCGACAGAGTAAGCCCCGTTTAGCTCAAAGTCGCCCTGATCAACGACGCTATCAATAAAAGTTAGGCTTCCGCCGGGATTCACCCGAAAAGTTGTAACCGCGTCATCGTCGCGGCCAGCAATAAATGCGTAAGTCGAAGTTCCAATTGTGGCCGTTGCAATACCGGCAGCGCCATTTAGCCCATATCCAAGAGCAGTGGCATCGTCGTAGTTCGAGGTGTTCGAAAGAGACCCGTCAGCCAGAATTCTAAAGACACTTATGCCATCATCAGAAATGCCCGATGCGATCAGATACTGAACTCCGGCCACGATTGTGAGCGCCATCTGACCTTCGGTACCATAGAGTTCGAGCGAGTTGTCATCGAAGACTGATTGCACGAACGTAAGCGTTCCATCTGCGCCAACCCGGAAAACGGATATGCCGCCGTCACTTGTTGAGTTGATGTAAAGGTAGTTAGTGGTTCCAATTTTGGTGCTTACAATCTTTGATGCGCCAGACAGCGCCAATGTGCTGTCATCAGCCACATTCTGGAGAGGACTTAAAGTCCCATCTCTGCCGAGTTCAAAACTTTGGATTCCATATTCGCTATTCGCAGCTGCGTAGACAAATGTTCGACCGCCAATAGAGATTGAGTGAACGCCGAATACCCCGTTAAGTCTTAGGGACCCGCTATCTGTTATATTAAAACGCTCAACGAGATCATCGTGAATTGGAACCATAGCAAACCTCAAATATATGAAATTTTAGCAAAAAAATTAATTTTCCTTAACACTTTTTAATCCGTCCGGCAACAATCTGTGTGGCGACATTGCACTCGCAGCTACCTCAGACTGAAACTGTTTCTTACACATCGGAAACTGAGGAGGTCTCGGTCTCTGTGAAAGGTGTTCAACGTGGATCAACTGATAAAAGTGAAAGATAGTGATGTAAATACGCAAACGGGTTTCGTCCGAGTTCGAGGCCAAGGTTTCGAGGCGATCCACGGTTACGATTGTCACCGCCGGTCGGTTTTTCTTATTGAAAAAAGTGCTCACAAGCCGAAATGCTTAAATTAAGAATTTATCGCTGTCTCGCTTATGACTGCCCCATACCGTCTTCCGACATTTTGCTCTTAATGGTTTTATCCAAAAACTTCCGAGGTTTTTCCTTGGAGACAAACTATGGCCTCTCAGGCAGAAAGGCATCAATATGAGCGTTGCAAAAAAGTACGGACACGTCCACGGTGAAGCTTTCATGCTAATGAAATACGCCTGCGTCTGCGGTCATCGTGAGACAATTTGGAACTCTCGCGATGGCGTCACACCGTTCGGCATGGTGTGCCCGAGCTGCGGCAAGCCTAACCTTCGCCATGTCAATTGGCAGCATGATGTTTACGCGCCAGAACACAAGCTTCAGATAGGGCAGCGTTTTTGGCGGGATGGGACGCCGGATGAAGCCGAAGCGATCATGCGTCGACGCATTGAGCAGGAGCAAAATACGTGCTCGCTCAAACCAAAAATCGCCGAGGAGCTAATCCAGTCCATACGCGACGGAGCAACGGACTATAAGTTTCGTAACGGCTGGCCGATAATTGACCAAAACAATGGATGAGGCGCATAAGTTAAGAGAAGAAAGACATACGACACGGTGTCGGTCGTCAGGTAAATTGAGACATCAAGCGGCCTGACTAAAGGAGGGTCTGGCACATCTGGGTTTCAGTTAAGCAGCGGATTTGGCGTGCTGCAAGCGCCGTTGTTTCATGGTCCTCCTCTTGATCTTTTCGTGTTCGAGCAGGATGGTCTGGCCGCGCCCGGTATAGACGTCGACCGGGGTGAGATTGTCCAGGCTCTCGTGGTAGCGCCGATGGTTGTAGTATCCGATAAAGGCGTCGATCTGCGCTTCCAGGTCTTCTGGCAGAAAGCAGTTTTCCAAGAGGATCCGGTTCTTCAGTGTCTGATGCCAGCGCTCGATCTTGCCTTGGGTCTGCGGATGATAGGGGGCACCGCGCGTGTGCGTGATGCCCTTTCCGGCAAGATATTCTGCCAGATCTCCAGAGATGTAAGACGGTCCGTTATCTGAGAGGAGTCTCGGGCGATGGACGACGTTGACTTCATCAAGCCCGGAGGCCTCCAGTGCCAGATCGAGTGTGTCCTGAACATCGCTCGCGGCCATGCCGGAACAGAGCTTCCAGGCGATGATGTATCGGGAGAAGTCGTCCAGCACGGTGGACAGATAGAACCATCCCCAGCCGATCACCTTCAGATACGTAAAATTGGTCTGCCAGAGCTGGTTGGGCGCCGTGGTTTTCTCCCGGAACTCATCGGCGGGCTTCATCACGATAAATGCCGGGCTGGTGATGAGGTCGCAGGTCCTCAGAAGCCTGTAAACACTGGCTTCCGAGACGAAGTAACGACGTTCGTCAGTGAACTTGATGGCCAGCTCTCTGGGGGACAATTCAGGCTCGTCGAGCGCCATTTCGAGCACCTGCTCGCGTACGGAATTCGGGATACGGTTCCACACGCGGCCTGAACCGCCGCGCCGGTCTTCCAGTGCCGCTTCGCCGAACCTGCGATACAGATCGTACCAGCGATAGAAGGTTGGTCGCGACACGCCGATTTGTTCCAGCGTCCTTTTCACCGGCTGGTGCGATTGCTCGACCAGTCGGATGATCTCAAGCTTTTCAGATGCGGGGTATCTCATTCGATATCCTCCCCATCCCCGATCACGCTTTTTTTCAGAATGCGGTTTTCCAGCGTCAGGTCGGCGACGACTTCCTTCAGGTCGCGCATTTCAAGCTTCAAGCCCGTCACCTCGCCGGATGTCGCCTGGCGCTCGGTGTCACCCGACAGTCGCTTCTTGCCAGCTTCGAGAAACTCCTTCGACCAGGTGTAGTAGAGCCCCTGTGCGATCCCCTCACGCCGGCACAGTTCAGCGATCGAATACTCCCTACGCAAGCCTTCCAGCACGATACGGATCTTCTCCTCGGCTGAGAATTTGCGCCGGGTCTTCCGGCGAATGTCTTTTACATGCTTTTCGGCCGACTCCTGCGGCACGGATTTCTGTCTCATCTTCGCTTCCTTGGCGGGCTACGATGTGCCAGAAATCCTCCTTAGGCAATTTCGCCTATATGTCTCATGGTTGCTGACGGGGAACAGTTCCTTAGATCTAGCTTCACGGCCAAATCATCGCACACCGCGCCAGTGCGGGGCCGTCCACAGCATCAGGTCAGACCTTGTCCAATCCAGCCGAAGAATCCACACCCTCTGTAGATCGCGACGTTTGGTTCGGTTATTGATAATTCTACCAAAAATTACTAATATGTTAATTAGGTGTTGGGCATTTTTATTAGATTGGAAATATTCATGTTACCTACAATCAACATTTCTTCTGTTGAAGCGCTCGAAGGGGGATACGTGATTTTCACGGTCACGTTGTCCGAAGTGGCGCAGGGACCAGTGACCGTCCAATTCCGTACGGTTCAGGACGGCTCGGCGTTGGAGGGTGTCGATTACGACCGGGCCAGCGGCACTTTGACGATTCCTCAGGGACAGACGGTCGCACAGATTTTCATACGTGCGGTCAGTGATTCTGCAAATGACGCGGATGAAAATTTCACTCTGGAATTGTCTGATCCGGTCAATGCTGTGCTGGCCGGGGGAGAACCGACGCTGACGGCGACCGGTGTTGTGCTTGATGATGACGGCGGCCCGGACCGCGCATTGTTTGTTTCGGACCCGACGATTGTCGAGGGCACAGGCGGTTCCAAGCAAGCTGTATTCGAGGTGCGTTTGTCGGAAGCTTTCAGCTCGGCGACGACGCTCAACTTTGTCACGGCTGACGGCACCGCAGTTGCCGGGCAGGATTATGTGGCGCGAACCGGAACGATCAACTTCCAGCCTGGACAGACGATTGCCTCTGTCGCCGTCGACCTGATCGAAGACGGTATTGTTGAGACCAACGAGACTTTCTCGTTGGTGGTTACACCTGTGGCATCCATAGCGAATGGTGTCGAGGACAGCGCTGGTATCGCGACCATTCTTGACGATGATCCGGATCAGGCGGGACTTCCTGTGATTTCGATATCTTCTGCTGAAGCGCTCGAAAGGGAATACGTGATTTTCACAGTCACGTTGTCCGAAGTGGCGCAGGGACCAGTGACCGTCCAATTCCGTACGGTTC
>NZ_JAZDVZ010000020.1:0-786 GCF_036350355.1 Roseibium sp. FZY0029 | reverse complement strand
TCAACTTTGTCACGGCTGACGGCACCGCAGTTGCCGGGCAGGATTATGTGGCGCGCTCAGGGACAATTACTTTCCTGGCCGGCCAGACGATTACGTCTGTTGCAATAGATTTGATCGAAGACGGGGCCGTCGAAGCAACCGAAACATTCTCTTTGGTCGTCACACCTGTCGTTTCTATCGCGGATTCCGTTGACAATACTGGGACAAGCTCACTGCTTAATGACGATACGCCAATTAACGGCACCCCAGCAGCGGATATTCTAGTAGGAAGCGCGCTTTCCGAAACGATAAACGGTTTTGCGGGAAACGACATTATCAATGGTCGCGCTGGATCAGACATAATGAGCGGCGGCGCAGGAAATGACACTTACATTGTAGACAACATTGGCGACACAGTTATTGAGCAATTAGGTGAAGGAGCAGATCTTATTCGCACTTCGGTCGGTTATACACTATCTGCAAATGTAGAAGATGGAGAACTTCTCGGGTCTGCGTCAATTAATCTGGTTGGAAACGACCTGAATAACACACTTGTGGGTAATTCAGCTGCAAACGTTCTTCTCGGAGGATTAGGAAGCGACATCTTAAATGGCAGAGCCGGTGCAGATAATATGCGTGGGGGAGCTGGCAATGACACATATATTGTTGACAACGCAGGCGATGCTGTTTTTGAAGTTGCTGGGGGCGGAACTGACTTTGTTCGCACTGCGGTCAACAGAGTACTTTCAGCCAATGTCGAGAATGGCCAGCTTCTTGGCTCTGGCAACCTTTACCTGGCGGGCAATG
>NZ_JAZDVZ010000019.1:0-20669 GCF_036350355.1 Roseibium sp. FZY0029 | reverse complement strand
CTTAAATTGGGAACAGACTAACCTCAAAACGAGGAACTTTCAGGGGAGCAGGTCAGGAGCTTCTTCGGTGATTCTGACGTTCCTCTTCCATCGTCCCGACCGCGACGCGATCGACCATCCCTATCCGGAGCGGCGTTAACCGACGCGACCCTGCCAACCGGTCTGCAGACAAGGACATTGCTCTGATCCCAAAACATTGGATTGTTTTTGACGGGAGTTTTCCAAGCTAGACCGGATGGGGGCGGGTCTCAGGTCAATGTCCTGGTTCCCTTTCTCGTCCGCAGGAAGAGAACGAACGGCAGCACCGAGGCCGTGCACCACATCAACACGTAGAAGACATCGGTATAGGAAAGCATCATCGCCTGTTGCTGGACGCTCTGGTAAAGGGCGGCAAGTGCCCGGCTATGTGAGCCGAGTTGCTGGGTCAGCGTGGCGATGGTCTCTCTGTAGTAGGGGTTCAGCTCGTTTACGGTTTCCGTGATGCGGCTCTGGTGAAACTGGTCGCGCCGTTCCAGCAACGTCTGGGTCAGCGATATTCCGAAAGCACCGCCAAGATTTCGGAAGAAGTTCAGCATGGCCGACGCCTTGTCGCTATCTCCCGGCGGAAGACCGATATAGGCGACCGTGGTGATAGGGATGAACAGGAAGGGAAGTGCGACGGACATCGTGAAGCGGCCCCAGGCAGCATCCGCGAATGTACTTTCCAGATTGAAACCCGAAAAGGTGTAAAAGGCGAGCGCCTGCATGCCAAAGGCGGGCAGCAGCAGCAGGCGGGGATCGACCTTGCTCGTCAACACGCCTGATATCGGCATCATGAAGATTGCGATGAAGCCGCCGAAAGTCAGCACCAGTCCGGCATTGTAGGCGGTATAGCCATAGACCTGCTGCAGCATCTGCGGAATGATCTGAATGGTGCCGAAGACCAGCATTCCAAGCAGCAGCATCATAATAGTCGCAATCGCCAGGTTCGGCGTCCGCAACAGTTTCAGCGGAACGATCGGATCGTCGTGCTTGAGTTCCCAAACGGTGCCAACGCCGAGGCCGATCACGGCCATGACGATCATCACCCTGATCAGGTTCGAATCCAGCCAGCCTTCGGTCTGGCCCCGGTCGAGCGTGATCAGCAGTCCGGCTAGGCCAAAGCCCCAGAGCAGGAAGCCGATATAATCGACCCGCAGACCTTTCTTCAGGCGCTCCTTGCGTTCGCGTACCAGAAGCTCGGGCTCGCTGACGAGAAAGTAGACGAGGAAGAGGGAGATGATGCCGACCGGCAGGTTGATCAGGAAGATCCAGTGCCAGGAAATAGTGTCGGTGACATACCCGCCGATGGTTGGTCCGATAATGGGAGCCACAACAACGACAAGGCCGAATGCGGCGAAGGCCTGGCTCCGCTTTTCCGGTGGGAAGCTGTCGCTGAGCATCGACTGTTCAACCGGCGCCAGCCCGCCGCCCCCGATGCCCTGAAGCACGCGCGCAGCGATCAGGAAGCCGAGATTGGGAGCAAGGGCACACAGCGCCGAGGAGGCTGTGAACAGGAAGATCGAGATCATGAAATAGCGCTTGCGGCCGATCGCCCGGGACAGAAAGCCACTGATCGGTATGACAATCGCATTGGCGACCAGATAACTGGTCACCATCCATGTCGCCTCGTTGTCCGACACGCCGAGACTGCCGGCAATATTGGTGAGCGAGACATTGGCGATCGACGTGTCGAGGATTTCCATGAACGTCGCTATGGAGACGACGAAAGTCATCAGCCATGGCGACCTTGTTCCGGCGGCCGAGCGTTCGTCCGACCAGTCCTGGCCGGGTCTGGATCCGGCCATCTCAGTCGACTCGGATGTTGGTTGTCACGGACATGCCGGGGCCGAGCACATAACGGTCCGGATCAGGGTTGGTCATGGAAATGCGGACCGGGACACGCTGGACCACTTTCACAAAGTTGCCGGTGGCATTCTGCGGCGGCAAAAGCTGGAACGCCTGCCCTGCGCCCTTCTGGATCGACATGACCTTGCCCTTGAAGTCAGTCGAGGGATAGGCATCCACATGGATGTCGACTTCCTGTCCGGGACGGATCCGGTCTAGCTGTGTTTCCTTGTAGTTGGCCGTTACGAAGATGTCGTTTGGAACCAGTGCCATCATTGGCGCGGCCTTGGTGGCGAAAGCGCCGACACCGACGTTGTTCTGAACAATCGTTCCGGCCTGACTTGCGGTGATGGTGGTGTAGCCGAGCTGGATGCGGTTGGCGTCCACCTGCGCCTTCGCCGCCTTGATCGCGGCGTTGGCAGCGGCAAGTTTTGCTTCGGCAACGCCGACATTTGTATTTGCGGTCGCAAGAGCCTGTTCGGAGGCCTTTGCCTGCGCTTCGATCTGCCGCGCGTTGGCCTGGCTGTCATCGACCGCCATATCTGATATCGCAGCGGAATTCGACTGGAACAGGCGCTGGTTACGCTCGTAGTTCTTCTGGGCGTTGTTTGCCTTCACTTTGGCCGCGTCCAGGTTGGCCTCGGCTTCCGCCGCCTGCTGTTTGGCCTGGGCGACGCTTGCCTCCGCCTGCTGTTTTTCCGCTTCCGCCCGTGCCAGTTGCGCGGTCGCTGTTTCCAGCGCCGCCCTTGCCGGAGCAGGGTCGATTTCGATCAGAAGGTCACCTTCCTTAACGGGAGCGTTGTTGCCAACCGCGACCTTGATCACCTGACCGGAGGTCTGCGGCGTAACCTGAATGATGTCTGCATCCACAAAGGCGTCGTCGGTGCTTTCATAGGGCGCAACGTTGATCCAGTAGTAAAGAACGGCGGCAACGATCGCTGCTGCGAGCCCGAGGAGTAAGATCAGAAAGACGGGACGATGCCAAAACGGCTTCTTGGGTGCAGTTCCGCCTGTCTCAGTCTCACTTTGGGCACCGCCGGCCGATGGCGCGGACCGCTTGTCCGTTGTTGCATCGGCGGTCAAACCCGCTTCATCCGAGGCGTCGGAACTGTCACCCGCACGCCGATCTAGTTTTTCCATTTGAAGTTTCCCTGAATGGGCTTGTCGAGGATGTGATCCGAGACGCGGAAACGACAGAATACCTGAGAGGCACCTGTCTCGCTTGCGTGGCTGTAGCGCAAATGCGGTTTTCGGTAGTCCCACTGTGTCAGCCACCGGCGCATAGCTTTAACCCTGCTTCAAGATCATCTGGATCTGCTTTCCGTGTATCCTGATTTCTTCATACCGTTCTCCAAGCGCAGCAACGGCTGGAGAAATCCAATTTTCAAACCAATGGTTTTGGGGACGATTAACCGGTGGTGCTGAACTACGATCCGCCAGGAGTTCGCTTCATAAGCTAATATTGGCTTTTCATAGTAGGCTCCAAGAAGGAACCCGCCTCTTTATAGCCGAGCCTCTCGTAGAACAAAATATGTCTTGGATTGAATGTTTCCAAGAAGGTAGAGACCTCAGCGGCGTCTGCCTCACACAAGGCAGGTGCAAATTTTGAATTTGGACAGTTTTGCTGCGCACCAGAGCAAGTGCTTGCGCTTTTCGATCCTGAAGATGGTTTTCAAGTATAGCCATTGCCTCGGCCAGTGCACAAGGACCGATGACGAATGCACGTTCGACAATGCGGGCCTCATCAAGGATGTCATTCGAGAACTTTAAGATGCCAGCCTGGTCCTTGCGCAGAACCCTTCAAGACACCGATCAGGCGTCTGAAAGCCAAGCAGTGAACAACCTCATTGAAAAGCACACTTAGGGCAGGGAGCGGACTAGCAGGTTCCAGCGCTCTCATTTTTACATATACGGTCGTTTCATTTTGATCTTCGGTGCTTCGCTCCCGATCCACAATCATATTTGACACCTTGAGAGTGCCCTGGAAACCTTGCGGTGATTTAGCTCAGCCTCCCAGGATGCGTCTTAGTGAAACCACAGCGGCTGAGGTTCGGTTTTCAACTCCCATCTTCCCGAAGATCCTATCGAGATGCTTGTTAACCGTGCGGGGGCTCATATCAAGGATCGAGGCGATTTCCTTGTTGGACTTGCCGTTGGCGATCCAGATCAAGACTTCGGCTTCGCGTTCCGTCAAATCGAAGGCGTCCTTCAGGATTTCGGAAGGGACGCTATCCGAGACATCCGATACACGCAGCAAATGTTCACCTGCGCTGATGTTGCCGGCATAGGTGAAGCGCAGTTCCCGGCCTTTGACACGGGCAATGAGTTCTTCCTCCTTCTTTTGCGAAGCCTTTCCCTTCGGCAGCAAGTAGAGGCGCAACCAGTCGACAGCTGTCTCGGGGAGCCGACCGGAAGCGGCGGCGTCCTCGCTTGTGCCCGTTCCAAGAAGCGCGGAGGCTTGCGGCGTCGCCCAGCACACCGCCCCCGACAGGTCGACCGACATAAGGTGGCGCCCGGAAGCATCTAGTGCCACATGGGCGCTGCGTGAATTCCGGGCGTTGGAAATATGAACACGCAAGCGGGCAATCAGTTCGTCAGGGTTGACCGGCTTGGTGACATAGTCGACGCCGCCTGCTTCCAGGCCCATGACGATATGTTCCGTCTCGCTCAATCCGGTCATGAAAAGGACCGGCACATCCCGAAGATCTTCCAGCGCCTTCAGGCGTTTGCTGGTCTCGAACCCGTCGAGCTCCGGCATGATCGCGTCCATCAGGATCGCGTTGGGGATGACGCGGGCTGCTATTTCAATCGCTTTTCGGCCGCTTTGCGCCAGCAGCACGGTAAAGCCGGCCTCCTCCAAAGCATCAGAAAGCATGCCCAGGGAGGAAGGTGTGTCATCGACCAGCAGCACCGTTTCGGCCTGACTAGGAGCACTCATGATCATGTCCGAGCCTTTCCAGAAGCTTGTCGTATTGTGTGAGATCGAATTCCTTAATGAGACCCCGCATGTGATGGACAAAGTCCGCCGCATGCGGTTCATGCGCCTCGATGTCATCGAGTTTGGCCTTGATGCCCCGCACATAGCCGACGTCACTCAGCTGTTTCAAAATGCCGAGGCTTTCCTCCGACGGCAGACGGGCCTTCTCGAATGTCGTCCTCCCCGTCGATCGCAAACCGTCAACCGGTGGCGCTGGCGTTGCGGCGTCCGTGCGCCAGACGAGTTTCAATGCCAGTTGAAGCTTGTCCTGCAATTCCTGCAGCCTCACGGGCTTCACCAGGTAATCGTCATGATAGATCCTGTGCACCGGGTCTCGGCCGCTGTCATCCGCATTGGCGGAAATCATGATGATGACCGCGTCGCCAAATCCGCTTTCCCGCAATTTTCGGGCAAGGTTCCAGCCGCTCATGCCCGGCATGCTGATATCGAGCAGGAAGGCGTCAGGACGTTCGTCCTGGACCATCGCCAGGCACGAGCGGCCGCCGGTGGCCGACAGGACCTTGAACCCAAGCGGCGACAGGAAATCCCTGATGAGGGCTCTCTGGGCAGGGTCGTCATCCACCACCATGATAGTCTGGATCGGACCTTGATATCCGAGAATACGTCTTTCCGCCCGCCCCGGCTGGATCGGCGCCTCCGCAGCGCTCAGCAGCATGCGGACCTTGAACGTACTGCCGACACCGGGCGTGCTTGAAACCTGGATATCGCCCCCCATCACCTCGCTCAGGAGCTTGGTGATGGTCAGACCCAGCCCTGTTCCCGGAACAGCCTGTTTGCCGTCTTCCTCGATACGTTCGAATGGATTGAAGATCCGCTCGAGATTTTCCGGAGCGATGCCTATGCCGCTATCGACAACCGCAAATTCCGCAACCTGGCTGTGATAGGACACCTTCAGTTTGACGCTGCCCGTGTTCGTCCACTTGATCGCGTTCGACAGCAGATTGATCAACACCTGACGCAAGCGCTTCTCATCACCGAACACGAAGACAGGAAGGTTTTCCGCCGGTTCGAACAGGAAGCGCAATTCCTTTGCGTCTGTCTGCAGGCGGAACATGTCGACAGTCTGTGCCAGGAATTCATGCAGATTGAACCGTTCCCGGTAGATGGTGAGATGCCCGGCCTCGATCTTGGAGATATCCAGAAGACCTTCGATCAGCCCGGCAAGGTGATCGGCCGAATGCTGGATCACTTTCACGGCGTCGCGTCTGTGGGCCGGGATCGCCGGGTCCTTGCGCATCAACTGGGCATAGCCGGAGATTGCATTCAGCGGCGAGCGCAGTTCGTGGCTGATCCCCACCACATAGCGGCTCTTGGCTTCGTTCGCGGCCTCCGCCGTTTCCTTTGCCTTTTGCAGCTTGGCGTCGGTTCGCTTGTGCGCCCTGATTTCCTTCATCAGAAGACTGGTCTGGCGCCTTGTTTCCTCGTTGGCGAATTTCCGGCTCTCGTGGACGAGAACGAACAACCAGGCCATCACACCCGAGGTGATCAGAAGAATGAAGAAGACCTGGGTCAAAGCCCTGCCAACGCCTTCGCTTCCCGCACCGTGCGAAACGGTTTCCGCCTCGAGATAGACCAGTGACAGGATTGCCCCGAGCGAGGCCGTGATCAGGATCATGAGGCTGAGATAAAGCCCGATCCGGGAGCTCATCCAGCCGGCGATCCGGTCCGGAAGGATCGAATGAAGCAGAACGCCGACCTGATCGGCAATGCGCGCTTCCTGTTTGCAGTCGTCCTCGCAGCGCGCATCGAGTGAGCAGCACAGCGAGCAGATCGGTCCCGAGTACACCGGACAATGGGCCATATCCTCGTGTTCGAAAGTGTGCTCGCAAATGCAGCACTGAATGTCGGGGGGCCGCTCTCCCTCGGCGGTTGCAGCCCTTACGGGTTCACGGGCGATATAATATTTGCCGCCGGTCACATAAGCGATCAGCGGGGCAAGAAGTATAGCGGTAAAAAGGGCGATGTAGCTTGCCAGCGCATGGGCGGTCTGGCCGAAAACGCCGGAATAGGCAATCAGGGCAATCAGGCTTGCCGCGCCCATCGAGCCTAGGCCCACCGGATTGATGTCATAGAGGTGAGCGCGCTTGAACTCGATGTGTTTCGGGCTGAGTCCGAGCGGCTTGTTGATAACGAGATCGGCAAAGATCGCGCCGATCCAGGCAACGGCAACCACGGAATACAGACCGAGGGTGCGTTCCAGCGCCTTGTAGACACCAAGCTCCATAAGCGCGAGCGCAATCGACACATTGAAGACCAGCCACACCACCCGCCCCGGGTGGCTGTGAGTGAGGCGGGAGAAGAAATTCGACCAGGCAATGGAGCCCGCGTAGGAGTTGGTCACGTTGATCTTGACCTGGCAGACAATCACAAAGAGCCCCGTCAGGGCGACGGCCACTTCCGGCGACGTGGCCTTGGTGAAGGCGACCAGATACATGTGCGTCGGCTCGATTGCCTTGTCGGGGCTAAGACCGCTTTGCAGGGCCAGCACCACAAGAAACGACCCCAGAAGCAGTTTCACCGCGCCGATGAGAATCCACCCAGGGCCTGCGGCCAGCAGGGCAAGCCACCATTTCAGCCTTTGTCCCTGACGCTGACGCGGCAAAAACCTCAGAAAATCGACCTGTTCTCCGATCTGCGCGATCAGCGAGAACAGAACAGCGCTGGAAGCCCCGAAAAGCAGAAGGCTGAACCGACCGCCCTCATCCCCGAGCCGGCCGGAGAAGCTCTGCCAGTCGTCCAGCGGGGCAACGCCCTGCCAGGCCAGGAAAGCAAAAGGCAGGATCTGCAACACGATCCAGAGTGGCTGTGTGTAGATCTGCAGCCGGCTGATCAGGGTGATGCCGTAGATCACCAATGGAATGACCACAAGCGTACACAGAAGGTAGCCGATATTGAGCGGCACCCCGAGAAACAGCTCCAGCGCCGTCGCCATGATGGCAGCTTCAAGGGCGAAGAAGATGAAAGTAAAACTCGCGTAGATCAGCGAGGTTACCGTCGAGCCGATGTAACCGAACCCGGCACCGCGGGTGAGCAGGTCGATGTCCACGCCGTATTTCACCGCATGATAGGCGATCGGAAGGCCAGTGATGAAGATGATCATGCAAACGACGGCAATCGATGAAACAGCATTCGTGAAGCCGTAGTTGTAAGTGACCGCCGCGCCGATCGCCTCCAGGGCCAGGAAGGAAATCGCACCCAGTGCGGTGTTGGCAACCCAGACCGGTGACCAGCGTCGGGCACTCTTGGCGGTGAAACGGAGCGCAAAGTCCTCCAGGGTCTGATTTGCGACCCACTGATTGTATGTTCTCCGCAGGCGTACAACCCGCTGATGACTACCCATCGCCCATCACCACCTTGACCGCCGGAACCGGCGTGCCAGCCCACTCATTGTGCATTGCATCTATTTTTCATGCACATTTTTGTTCAAGATTTGCGACCTTCCCCGAGAATTGATCAGTAGACACCAATCAACCTTCCTCCCAGCAATTTCTATGCCTTATTCAGGCAATATTGAAATATCTGAATTCCTCCACTCTCAAGAATTGAGTAATACGATTCACGACTTACCTGATGACGTATTTTCATTCTTTTGATTATGAGTTTATTGCAAACATGGAAGTCTTTCACATGCAGCAACTCAGAGAAATAAGTCAAATAACCCACAGCAACTGACGCATTGCGGCACTGCACAATTCCAGACGAGCCTTGGATGCATGCGGAGGAGCTTCACGGCGCTCTGCTTCAACCTCAACCTCAGAGGGGTCCAGAGAATGAAACGTCTGAAAGACTTGATTGATCACCGGCTGTCCCGCCGATCCGTGCTGTCAGGCACTGCTGCCGCAGCAATGCTGGCCACTGCCAGCACATTCGCACCTGCCTTTGCCGACGACGTCAACACGACAGGGCTTGCTGTGACCGATGATACCGTGAAGGTCGGCATCCTGCACTCCGTCACCGGAACCATGGCGATTTCCGAGACAGGATCCGTGCAGGCGGAAAAGCTTGCCATCGAGCAGATCAACGCCATGGGCGGCGTGCTCGGACGCAAGATCGAATACATTCAGGAAGATGGCGCCTCCGACTGGCCGACCTTTGCTGAAAAGGCGAAGAAACTGCTGGTGAACGACAAGGTCGCGGCCGTTTTCGGGTGCTGGACATCGGCATCGCGCAAGGCCGTCCTGCCCGTCTTCGAGCAATATAACGGCATGCTCTATTATCCGACCTTCTATGAAGGCCTGGAGCAGTCGCCCAACGTGATCTACACCGGCCAGGAAGCCACCCAGCAGATCATCGCCGGCATCGACTGGGTCGCCAAGGAAAAGGGCGCCAAGAGCTTCTATCTGCTCGGTTCCGACTATATCTGGCCGCGAACATCCAACAAGATCGCCCGCAAGCACATCGAGAAGCTTGGCCTGAAGGTCGTCGGCGAAGAGTACTATCCGCTTGGCCATACCCAGTTCAATTCGGTGATCAACAAGATCAAGCTTAAGAAGCCGGACGTGATCTACGCCATCGTCGTGGGCGGGTCCAACGTTGCCTTCTACAAGCAGCTGAAGGCGGCCGGCATCGACATGACCAAGGAAAAGCCGGTTCTTCTGACCATCTCGGTAACCGAGGATGAAATCCGCGGCATCGGCGGCGAGAACATCGAAGGCGCTTACGCCGCAATGAAATACTTCCAGTCTCTCGACAACGAGAACAACGCCGAGTTCGTCAAGGCCTTCAAGGAAATGTGGGGCGACGACATCGTCATCGGCGACGTGACCCAGGCCGCCTATCTCGGCCCCTGGCTCTGGAAGGCAGCGGTTGAAAAAGCCGGCAGCTTCGACATCGACAAGGTGCGTCTTGCCTCCCCGGGCATCGAACTCACCACCGCGCCGGAAGGCTATGTCCGCGTCCACGAAAACCACCACCTGTGGTCCAAGACACGAATCGGACTTGCCAAGCCGGACGGCCAGTACGAGCTGGTTTACGAGACCGCCGACCTGATGGAACCGGACCCCTTCCCGGAAGGCTACCAATAAGCCTCCGTTAATTCCCCCAGGGATGGAAACGCCCTTTCAGAAAACGGGCACACCCGGGGCGCTGCGTGGAAGCAGCCTGCGCAGCGCCCGTCCCCTTCGTTTCAAACCCTTATTCACAGCAGGGGCAGTGGCGCCGCGCCTTCGCCCCGCAGCATGGAGACGCGCGCAATGTTCGCCGATTATTCATGGACGGAACTCGGGTCCATATTTGCCATGCAGGGTTTCGCCGGACTGATCCTGTTTTCCGTTTTCGTCCTGATGGCCCTGGGTCTTGCAATCATTTTCGGCCAGATGGGCGTCATCAACATGGCTCACGGCGAGTTCATGATCCTTGGCGCCTATGTCACCTATCTCTGTTCCAACTTCGTCGAGACCTATGTCCCGTCCCTGTTCGGCATCTACTTCTTCTTCGCCATGGCGCTGGCCTTTGTCGCGGCAGGCGCGCTCGGAGCTCTCGTCGAATGGTCTCTCATAAGGCACCTCTACAAGCGACCGCTCGATACCCTGCTGGCCACCTGGGGCCTGAGCCTCATTCTGCAGCAGGCCTACCGATCGATCTTCGGAGCACGTGAGGTGGGCGTCAGCCTGCCGAACTGGTTGCTCGGTTCCGTGCCGCTGACGGACATCATCGAAATCCCGATCAACGGGATCTTCGTCATGGTGCTGACGCTGGTCATTGCCATCGGCGTCTATTTCATCCTGTTCCGCTCGCGAATGGGCATGCAGACCCGCGCGGTGGTCCAGAACCGCGTCATGGCCGGTGCCGTCGGGATCAACACCGAAAAGGTCGACCGGCACACCTTTGCTCTTGGCTGCGGCATTGCAGGCATTGCGGGCAGCGCCTTCACCATGATCGGCTCAACCGGCCCCACCGCCGGACAGCTTTATATCGTCGACACCTTCCTGATCGTCGTTTTCGGCGGCGCTGCAAGCCTGCTCGGAACGATCGCTTCGTCCTTCGCCATCAGTCAGGCCCAGTCGACCATGGAGTTCTTCCTTTCCGGCTCCATGGCAAAGGTCCTCACCCTGCTGACCGTCGTCGGGATCCTGATGCTGCGTCCCGAAGGTCTCTTTTCCCTGAAAATCCGTCGCTGAGGTGTTCCGATGACACATGTGAAATCCCTGCTGTCTAGACAGGAACTGATCGGACTGCTGGTCGTCGCCGCGCTGATCTTCGTTGTGATGCCCCTGTCGATGGACATCTTCCGTCTCAACCTGTTCGGCAAGTATCTGACCTATGCCTTCGTTGCCATCGGACTGGTGCTGTGTTGGGGCAAGGGTGGCATTCTGAGCCTCGGGCAAGGCGTTTTTTTCGGCCTGGGCGGCTACTGCATGGCCATGTACCTGAAGCTGGAAGCCTCCACACCGGAAGCGACGGCAATCCAGTCCACCCCGGGTATTCCCGACTTCATGGACTGGAACCAGATCACGACCCTTCCCTGGTTCTGGGAACCCTTCAACAGCCTGACGTTCACGCTGCTGGCCATCATCGTCATTCCCTCACTGTTCGCCTTCGTTATCGGTGCAGCGATGTTCAAGCGGCGGGTCGGAGGCGTCTATTTCGCCATCATCACCCAGGCGATTGCGGCCATCCTGACGATCCTGATCATCGGCCAGCAGGGCTATACGGGCGGCGTCAACGGCATCACGGATCTCAGGACCCTCAAGGGATGGGACATCCGCACCGACGAGGCCAAATACGTTCTCTATTATGTCAACGGAGGTCTTCTGATCGCAGTTCTGCTGCTGAGCCAGTTCGTTCTCAAGAGCAAGCTCGGCCGTCTGCTGGTTGCCGTCAGGGACAAGGAGGACCGGGTCCGGTTTTCCGGTTACGACGTCTCCAACATCAAGATCTTCGTCTTCTGTTTCGCGGCTGTTCTGTCTGCCATCGGCGGCGCCATGTTCACCCTGCAGGTCGGGTTCATGTCCCCTTCCTTCGTGGGCATCGTACCGTCCATCGAGATGGTCATCTTCTGTGCGGTCGGCGGCAGGCTTTCCATCTTCGGCGCGGTTTACGGAACACTGCTAGTGAACTGGGCCAAGACCACCTTTTCCGAAACCTTCCCCGAATTGTGGCTCTTCGGCCTGGGCGGTCTCTTCATCGCCGTTGTCCTGGTGTTCCCGAACGGATTGTCCGGCCTTTATCGCAGCTTCCTGGCACCGCTTGTCGACCGGCTGATTTCAAAGACCGGTAGCGCCAACCCGTTGGAACCCGTCAGCCCTCCGCCCGATCTCGACGGCGAAGCTACCGCAAAGCCAGCCGAGTAGGAGACCCACATGAATACCATCAGCAACAACACCGACTTCCTGCTGTCCATTGAAAACCTGTCCGTTTCCTTTGACGGCTTCAAGGCAGTGAACGACCTGAACCTTTACGTCGACGAGAATGAGATCCACGTCATCATCGGACCGAACGGCGCGGGCAAGACAACGGTTCTCGATCTGATCTGCGGCCGCACCAAAGCGACTGCGGGCTCGATCAAGTTCCGCAAGAAAGAACTGACCCAGCTGCGCGAGCACGAGATCGTGCGCGAGGGGGTCGGCCGCAAGTTCCAGAACCCATCCATCTATGAAGATTTGACGGTCTTCGAGAACCTGGAGCTTTCCTTTCCCCGCGGCCGGAGCGTCTTCGGCGCCCTCACCTTCAAACGCGATGCCGAGGTGACGACACGCGTGCGCGAGATTGCCGAAATGGTGTTCCTCGATGCACTCCTGAACATGCAGGCGGCCCTTCTGAGCCACGGCCAGAAGCAATGGCTGGAGATCGGCATGCTGCTGATCCAGGACCCGGAGCTTCTGATGCTCGACGAACCTGTCGCCGGCATGAGCGTCTCGGAGCGCAAGCAGACCGCGAAGCTTCTCAACGAAATCACCAAGGGACGGTCGGTGATGGTGGTCGAACACGACATGAAGTTTGTCGAGGACATCGCCCACCGCGTCACCGTCCTGCACCAGGGCAAGATCCTCTCAGAAGGTTCCATGGCCAAGGTGCAGGCCGACCCCAAGGTCATTGACGTCTATCTCGGCCAATAGGAGGCGACCATGCTCAATGTTGCACAATATCACGTCGCCTACGGCCAGAGCGAGGTCCTGCACGGCCTCGACTTCACGGTCGCGCCGGGAGAGATCATCGCCATCATGGGCCGCAACGGCATGGGCAAGACCACGCTGATGAAATCCCTGATGGGGATTGTGCCCACCAGCAACGGCGCTGCCGCCGTCGACGGCGTCGACATCACCACCATGAAGAGCTACGAGCGCGTCGCCAGAGGCATCGCCTATGTGCCTCAGGGGCGGATGATCTTTCCCACCATGACGGTCCAGGAAAACATCGAAACCGGTCTGACCATCAGCGGCCAGAGCAAGGTTCCCGGCGACATCTACGAGCTGTTTCCAGTGCTTCTCGACATGAAGGGCCGCCGCGGCGGCAATCTCTCGGGCGGCCAGCAACAACAGCTGGCGATTGCCCGCGCGCTGGCGACGAACCCGAAGGTCCTGCTGCTGGACGAACCGACCGAAGGCATCCAGCCCTCGATTATTCGCGAAATGGGCCGTGTCCTGAAACGTATCCGCGACGAGCGCGGACTTTCCATCGTTGTGTCGGAACAGGTCCTGTCCTTCGCCCTCGACGTCGCCGACCGGGTGCTCGTCCTGGAAAACGGACGCCTTGTCCACGACGAACCCCGGGCCAGCGTCGACGAGGAAAAAGTCGCCGCGTTCCTGTCCGTCTAACCAGCTCATCCAGTTCAACAACGCACGCTTTTCAGGTGCATATCCAGAGGAGAACCCCATGGCAGATACACTGATTTCGGTAGATTTGAGCGAGTCCCCGCATACCAATGAAAAGGTCCACAACCGTTGGCATCCGGATATTCCGATGGCGGTCTGGGTGGAGCCGGGTGACGACTTCAAGATCGAGACCTATGACTGGACCGGCGGGCAGATCAAGAATGATGACGACGCGGCGGATGTGCGCGATGTCGAACTGGAACAGGTTCACTACCTCTCCGGCCCGATCGGCGTCAAAGGGGCCGAGCCGGGCGATCTTCTGGTCGTCGATATTCTCGACATCGGCGCCAAGGAAGAAATGCTCTGGGGCTTCAACGGCTTCTTCTCCAAGCAGAACGGCGGCGGGTTCCTGACGGAGCATTTCCCGGAAGCCCAGAAATCCATCTGGGACATCGAAGGCATGTTCACCCGCTCGCGTCACGTGCCGGGCGTCAGCTATGCCGGCCTGATCCACCCGGGTCTGATCGGCTGCCTGCCGGACCGCAAGATGCTGGACATGTGGAACAGCCGCGAAAAATCATTATTCGATACGGATCCCGACCGCGTTCCGGCACTTGCCGCCCTGCCGAACACCCAGTCGGCGCATATGGGACAGCTGAAAGGTGAGGCACGCGACAAGGCCGCCGCCGAAGGCGCACGGACCGTTCCCCCGCGCGAACATGGCGGCAACTGCGATATCAAGGATCTGTCGCGCGGGTCGAAGATCTATTTCCCGGTCTATGTCGATGGTGCCGGTCTCTCCATGGGCGACCTGCACTTCAGCCAGGGGGATGGTGAAATCACCTTCTGCGGCGCGATCGAAATGGCAGGCTGGCTGCACATCCGGGTCAACCTGATCAAGGGTGGTGTCGCGAAATACGGCATCAAGAACCCGATCTTCAAACCCTCGCCGATCACACCGAAATATGACGACTACCTGATCTTCGAGGGCATTTCGGTCGATGAGGCCGGCACCCAGCATTACCTCGACGTGCACATCGCCTATCGCATGGCCTGCCTCAACGCCATCGAGTACATGAAGAAGTTCGGATACTCCGGCGCGCAGGCCTACGCCATCCTGGGCACGGCGCCTGTGCAGGGACACATTTCGGGTGTGGTCGATATTCCGAATGCGTGCGCCACCTTGTGGTTGCCGACCGACATCTTTGACTTCGACATGATGCCAGGCGCGGAAGGCCCGAAAACCTTCATCGACGGTTCCGTCGACGTTCCACTTGCCCCGGATCTCTGATCCGGCCGAGACGACGAGACGGGCCCTGCCCGTCTCGAATCCCTTCCGCCGGCAATCCGGCTCTATGTGTTACAGGATCAATCATGCCGACATACGATTATCTGTGCGCTTCCTGCGGCCCCCTTTCCGCCAACCGCCCGATGTCCGCTCATGCGGATCCGATCGAATGCCCGATCTGCAAGGCGGAAGCCCCGCGCGCAATCCTGCAGGCGCCGCACATGTCCGGCCTGTCCTCCAGCGACCGGGCTGCCCATCTGCGCAACGAAACGTCCCGACACAACCCGACATTCTCAACCAAGTCGGATCGCGAAGACAGTGCGAGGGAAAGTCGAAAGCGGCACCCGGCAGGCTGCTCGTGCTGTTCGGGCTCCAAAGGCAATTTTCGCTCAAGTGCAGTCTACAAGGCCGACGGCAGCAAAACGTTCCCCTCAAAACGTCCCTGGATGATCAGTCACTGACAAATGTTTGCACGGGCGCAGAAAAGGGGACAAGAAACTCCCACCGAGCCAATAGGTGCTGAACTTCCGCTCTGGCCCGTGAACGAGGCTGGCGCAAAATCGATTGCTGCATTCATTTTGCGGCGCCGCAGGGCCGCTCCGAGCCCGTTCCGACCGACGCGGCGGTATGGGCGAGTGGCCTCTGGTCAGGGTCCACGCTATTTTGAAATACACTAGTGCTGCCCGACAACAATCCGACGGGCACCATTATTACTCAGGCAGATTGCATATTGAGCGCTTGGCGGTCGAGTTTACCGGTCGTTGCAGCTTCAGCCAGTAAAGCTGCAACGTCGGCACGGCTAGCCTTAGCTGATTTGTCAACCTGATCGCCGAGAATGACATCCGCCCTGCGGTGTTCATCAACGTCATGCTTGGCTCTCAGGTAATGGGCCAGAGCGCTCGCCAGTTCGGGGCCGCACGTTCCAAACGTGGACGTCCGAAAGCAGTGGGCCCACTTGCGGTCGGCTACAGCAGGACTAGAGCAGCGCCAGCAGCTTCTTAGCGGCCTCTGCCGACGAGGCCGGGTTCTGGCCAGTGACGAGCTTGCCGTCGGTCACCACGAAAGACGCCCAATCGTCACCCTTTTTGTAGTTGCCACCGTTCGATTTCAGCATGTCCTCTACGAGGAACGGCACCACATCCGTCAGGCCGACGCCCTCTTCCTCGGTATTGGTAAAACCGGTGACTGTCTTGCCGGAGACCAGCGGCTTCCCGTCGGCACTCTGGGTGTGGCGAAACACGGCGGGCGCGTGACAGACCGCGCCGATGGGGCGATCGCTGGTGGCAAAGGTCTCGATCAGGGTCCGGCTGTCGGAGTCCTCGGCAAGGTCCCAGAGCGGTCCGTGGCCACCGGGATAGAAGATGGCGTCGAAGCCATCCGCCGAAATGTTCGATAGCTTCGTGGTATGCGCCAGATCCTTCTGGGCTGCGTCGTCGGTCTTGAACCGCTCTGTCGCGTCGGTCTGAGCGTCCTCTGTATCACTGGAGGGATCGAGCGGCGGCTGCCCTCCCTTGGGCGAGGCCAGGGTGATCTCCGCACCAGCATCCTTGAACACGTAATAGGGTGCGGCGAATTCCTCGAGCCAGAAGCCGGTCTTCTTGCCAGTGTCGCCCAGTTGATCGTGGGATGTGAGAACCATCAGAATTTTCATGGGATGTTCCTTTGAAATTGGAGTTCAGTCGTTCAGCTTGACGACACGTTTGCCGAAAGCCTCGCCTCTCAGAAGGCCAATGAACGCCTCGGGGGCCTGTTCCAGTCCCGCGATCACCTCTTCGCGGTAAAGTATCCTGCCGTCACGGACCCACTCGCCCATCTGTCTCGCAAAGTCAGGATAGAGATGCCCGAAGTCGTCGAAGACGATGAACCCGCGCATGGTCATCCGCCTGGTCAGGATGGCGCCCATCAGCAGGCTCAGGCGGTCCGGTCCGTCAGGTAAGGATGTGGCGTTGTATTGCGAGATCAGGCCGCAGACAGGGACGCGTGCCCCGGTATTCAGCAACGGAAGGACGGCATCAAAAACGGCGCCACCGACATTCTCGAAATAGATGTCGATCCCGTCTGGTGTCGCGTCCTTCAGGGCATCGCGAAACCCGTCAGCCTTGTAATCCACGCAGGCGTCAAACCCGAGCGTGTTCACGACGTGACCGCACTTTTCCGCCCCACCGGCAATGCCGACGACGCGGCACCCCAGGATCTTGCCGATCTGTCCGACTGTGGCTCCCACGGGTCCACTCGCTCCGGCCACGACGATCGTCTCGCCCGCCTTGGGCTGTCCGATCTGGGTCAGCCCGGCCCATGCTGTCAGCCCCGGCATCCCCAACACGCCAAGCGCCCAGGACGGATTTTCCGGGTTCGACCCCATGTTGATGATGCCCGTGCCATCCGACACCGCGTAGTCCTGCCAACCGCCAAAGGCCTGCACCCAGTCGCCTTCGTTGAATCCCTCAACGTCCGAGGTGACTACCCTGGCGACCGTTCCGCCGATCATCACCTCGCCAAGACCCACCGGGTCGGCATAGGACGGTGCGTCGCTCATCCGGCCCCGCATGTAGGGGTCGAGCGACAAGAATTCGTTTTGCAACAGCATCTCGGCCTTGCCCGCCTTCGGTATGTCGGACGTCTCGAGACGCAAGGTATTCGCGTCAGGTTCCCCGTGGGGTCGTTCTGCAAGGACGAACCTGCGGTTCTCTTGGCGTGATGGGGTCATGGATCTGGTCCTCGACGGAGTAGAATGTATATTGGAACGGGTCGGAGGGGGAAAAGTTCCGGGCGGTGGCGCCCGGTCACCTGCGCGCGCCTCTGGAATAAGCCCCGTTAGAATAGTCAGCTCGTAGCTGTGGCTATTAAGCTCGAAGAAGACGCCGAACGGGTCCTCGACGAAGACCATGCGGAAGGGCTTTTCGTCCGGGAGGTATTCACGCAAGGGCATTCGCCGTTTGCCACGGGTGGCAACGGTCTATTCCAGAAGGTCTTCGAAATTGGGATCCTGCAACGCGACGTGCGACGTGCCGTTATTGCCGGTACGGGATCAGCGACCGCGATCTTGAACAGATGATGGCTGAACGCGGTGCGCACGTTGATCACGACATGATCTCTCGGTGGCTTCAGACTTTTGCGTCGGAGATGGAAGAGCGGCTGCGTTGTCAATGGAGTTGGCTTCTGGAGCAGCAGGTCGGTGTTGATATCGAAGCCCTGGAGCTGCAGAAATCTTACTTTCAAAGCATCAGCGGACAGACCCCGCAAGAAATCCGCACTCGCGAGATCAGGTCCCGGAAATCGAAAGGAATGGCGTGGTGAACGCAATCCTGCTTTCACGTATTAATCGTCACAGAATTTACCGGTTTTCGCCTTGCAGGAGGCTTGCCGGTTGTACTCGCGATGCCCCCAAGCTGAAGCATCCTTCGCGGACAATTTTGCAAATACGCCTGTGCAAATTCCCTTTGCGTACATCCTGCCTTCAGCAGTATTGTAATTGCCTTTCCGCTTTGCCTTCTCACAAGCACTCAGCTCTGTTTTTGCGGCACCTGTCGCAGGTGCGGGAGAACTTGACTGACAGCCTGCGAGAATTGAAACGAACATTACTAGAAAAAGACCGCGAAATTTAGGATTAAGCAACTTAAATACTCCATATATACTATTCTGTAGTGACGATACGATTGATTACCTAGCCTCGGGCTTCGGAAATGTAATTACTATGTAGAGTTCCAAAAGAGGAGAGCTCATTCCGTAACCAGATATCATGCTGTGTTGAGCCGACCAGCATCAATGCACACCTACCTGTATATTTGGCATTAATGTAGTCGATCGTGTCGGGGTACGTTTTCGCAGGTCAGGTAAGTAATTAGCCCGTGTGGGCGGATTTGATTGATTACGTAGAGAGCTAGGCGGAATAATCGTATTTCCGCCAGTACCTGTACCTGCACCGGTAGCAATCACGCTTTTGCCAAAGGTTCCTATAACGCTTTTATTCGTGCCGCCCATCAAATTTCCCTCTAAACATAGTTTTCTGATAATAATACTTATTGCCTCGATCTGACTTTCGCCAAAATAAATCCATTGATCCATTAAGTAATTTCTTACATATATCGCTATTTAAATCAGAAACATCATATGGTAAGTAAATTTTGTAATTTATAATATTATAATTATTTGTGATTTTTGAAATAACGCAATAAAATGAAGGTATTCCATTTTCTTTTTCGTTTGAGAACGTACTAAGTTTAGAAGCTTCAAATTCCTCTGATTTTTGAAGGTATAACTGTGGGATATCTTCCGAAAGACAATTAAATATTTTCCCGTCGGATCCAACAAAGACGGTCTTATGTGCGCCCGTTTCATCTAGAGCTGCCAGTTCTTGTGTCACCTTTCTCACAACTGCACTCCATTGATCTGGGCACGCTGCAGGCTTTTCAGAATCAGCAATAGATACATGTGTTTCGAAGATAAGAAAGATAATAAAAGTGAATATTATTTTGATTATCGTCTTTCCGTTAAAACAAATATTCAAACCCATTGCCATCTGCCTTACTTAAAAAACAAAGAAGCTAAATACACAGACCCCACCAATGCACTGCGCACAAGAAGCACGCATTAAACTGTCTGTTGCTTTAAGGTACAAACCCGTCGTGACGTGAATATTGCCTTGAGTTGCATTCAGTGACACTGCCGACTTCTTATGCCGGCAACCAGCGCAAGGAAGCCCTTTGCGAGCTAAATGGTGTTCTGCTCAAGATCCACAGGCACAACATGAACAGTCACAAATAGCGGGCCACCTGACAAAATGGAGGAGACAGCGTTACCCCATGCGCCCCGACTGGCTTGTTTTCCCATTCTACAACCATGCAAGTCAAAAGGAGCGATTTGGCAGGGTTCTTCTTGAGATACTGATCCAGCACCAGTCAGAGAAGGGTGGGCTGCGGAACACTGAGGATTCATGATGTTGCCGCATGGTTGATCGCCCCATCGGAACTTCCTGTTCTTCCAACAGCCGTACTTTTGAACCGGCATCTTTCCTTAAAGTATTTACCAGACTAATGAATTCCGAAGTTTTTATTGGATGTCGATCAATTGTATCGTTTGAAAAATCCATATTTAGGGTAACTCCTCCTCATCAACTTGAGGACTTACAACCTACTTGTGTTGCAGGAATATGTTAGGCTGCTCCAAACAACCGGGCAATCGCAAAGGTTGCACCAATTTTCGGCTGAAAGACAAATTTTTAAACAACTTCTGATCGGTTTGCGGGTTCTGATGGTTCGATTGTTAGTCGAGTAGAGGCTACTCGCGATCGATGCTGACACATCGGCTTTGGCATTCTGAAAACTGAATTCAACGCGATCACTACCTCTCCCGCAAAGCATGAGCTATCTGATCCCCTATCGGTTTTACCAGGTAGCTGAGCACTGTTCTGTCACCGGTTTGCAGGAACGTTTCGACCGGCATGCCGGGCACGAGGGTATGGTCACCCAGTTTGATGAGTTCGCTCTCATCGATAATAAGCCTTGCAACGTAGTAGCTCATGCCCGTTCGCTCATCCTGATTCAAATCCGCCGAGATGGTGAGCAGTTTCGCGTTCAGTTCCGGCGTTGTTCGCTGATCGAAGCTGGGGAACCGGACCCTCGCCTGCTGGCCCGGGGACATCTGATCGATGTCGACCGGGCGAACCTGGGTTTCAACGATGAGCTGATCCTCTCTCGGCACGATCTGCAGGATGGTTTCACCGGGCGCAATGACACCACCGATCGTGTGGACTGCGAGTTGGTGA
>NZ_JAZDVZ010000018.1:0-30150 GCF_036350355.1 Roseibium sp. FZY0029 | reverse complement strand
TGAACATGGACAATGATGATGCTGCCGAGATGTCCATCCTGCTGCTCAACTCCGGTCTGCTCACAAATGAAGACTTCGTATTCTAGATCAATTAGATCGAAACACAGCTATAAGCTAAAGATTTTCAACAGGTAGCGAATAGTGAGAGTGCAAGGATGCAGGGACTGTGAACAGCATCTGGAGGATAGGTAAAATACAGTAATGGTGCAAAAAGACAGTGCGGTGAGGCCTTGGAAAGTCGTTTCGAGCAAGACTCTGATCAAGGATCAATGGATCTACTTGCGGGCAGACTGTTGCCAACGCGCAGACGGATCGATTGTGGAGCCCTTTTACATCCAGGAAGCGCCGGATAGCGTGTGTGTGTTAGCGCTTACCTTGGATGGGATGGTTGTTGTAACCAACGAGTACCGTCACGGAGCCGCATCGGTAATTTCGGGTCTGCCCGGCGGCGTAGTAGATTCCTCCGATGCCGATCCACAAAGTGCCGCGGTGAGGGAGTTATTGGAGGAAACTGGCTACCGAGGTGATCAGATCGTTTGCGTAGGTTACACCTATGCAAACGCTGCTCGGCAGACCAACACAATTCATCATTATCTTGTAGAAAATGCAGTAAAAATCATGGAACAACGTCTGGATGACAACGAGGAAATTTCGGTGTCGTTACATTCATTAGAAACTGTGCGAGATCCGGGTTTCTTAAAACAGAGTTCCAGTGTCGCCTGCTTGTATCTGGCATTGGCATACCTGCAACACACCCCATTTCGCAGAGACTATGATGTTCCCAGCCTAGGTGCCAAGTAAAGTTGCGCGAGTCCACAAATGACATTGCGCGCTCACACTTCGAGTAATACGCCTTGTCCTGTGAGCGATACTTGAAGTGCGACTTCTGCGGATTGCAAGGGTAGGGGGCGTTCACTCATTGCGCCAGCATCTTCTCCCTGAAGACTTCGGCCGGTGTCTTCCAACCAAGGCATTTCCGGGGTGTCGCATTGAGCCGATCACAGATCCCTTTCAACTCAAGATCGGTGACCCGGCTCATATTGAGTTTGCGGGGAAGCCATCGTCGGGCACGTCGGTTGGCGTTTTCCACGGTGCCTTTCTGCCAGGGAGCAGATGGATCACAGAACCAGGTTTGTGTACCGATTTCCGCTTGAAGATGCGGCCAGGCCACAAACTCGGTTCCTCCATCGAACGTGAGATCGAACAGCTGGAACTGGCGCTGGAAGATCTGCTGGTTGCCGTCACAGAGAACGCCGGCACACCGATCGACGAAGGCCAGTGAAGTGGTCCTGGTTTTCCGGACAGGTCAGCGGCTTGTTTAAGGTGTATCCAGGTTGGTTTTCATGCCGCCAATTTCAGGTTTCTGTCAGCCCAATATGCCTCCCTCGTGGTTTTGTGCTCAAGGGCTGAATGAGGCCGTTCGGTGTTGTAAAATTTCATCCAGTTACGAATGACACCGTGCGCCTTGAAGCCGTCGGTCAGGTCTTCGAGATAAACCGCTTCCTGCTTCAAGGATCGCCACAGCCGTTCGATGAAGATGTTGTCCATGCACCGGCCACGACCGTCCATCGAGATGCGTATGCCAGCTTCGGTCAGTGTGGTGATCCAGGCCGATCCAGTGAACTGAGATCCCTGGTCCGTATTCATGATTTCAGGCGGTCCGAATCGGGCGATGGCCTCGTTCAAGGCTTCGACGCAGAAGTCGGCGTGCATCGTATTCGACAGCCGCCAGCTCAGGACTTTCCGCGTCGCCCAATCCATAATCGCAACCAGATACAGAAAACCGTGTTTCACGGGGATGAAGGTGATGTCCGAACACCAGACCTGGTTCGGCCGGCCGATCGTCATGCCCCGCAGCAAATAGGGATAAACCTTGTGCTGCGGATGCGGTTGGCTGGTTCGCGGCCGTTTGTAGATCGCTTCCAGTCCCATCTTCGCCATCAGACGGCGAACCCGTTGGCGGCCAACCACGATACCGTCGCGGCGCAAATAGGCCGCAATCTGTCGGCTTCCAAAGAACGGATATTTGGTGAAGGCCCGGTCGATGGCCTTCATCAGCTCCAGCGTTGCCCCGCTGACCCCGACTGGCATGTAGTAGAACGCCGCACGGCTCAGCTTTACTAATTTGCATTGCTGGCTGATGCTCAGATCCGGATGATCCCGGCGGATCATCGCCTTCTTCTTTGCCGGGCTCACTTCTTGAGCCCTTGCGCTAAAAAATCGTTCTCGACGCTCAGCCTCCCGATCTTGGCGTGCAATTCCTTAACCTCCGCTTCCGTCGGACCCTCGGATTTGCCTCCACGGGCCAACACATCCGCCATGCCTTCGACAGCCTGACGTTTCCACGTGCTCACCTGGTTCGGATGTACCTGATACTTGGCTGCGATCTCCTGGATCGTCTTGTCACCGCGCAATGCCTCTAGCGCGACCTTTGCTTTAAACGCGTCCGAAAAATTCCGGCGTTTCGCCATTCTCGAATCCCCTCAAATCAATGGGATACACCTTAGCAACCTGTCCGGATTTCCGGGACCACTTCAGCTGGGCTTGCTCTAAAATGCGGTAAGGATTGCTTGCCTGCGCCTATGATTGCGGATGTGTTCCTGGGGTGATGTCAGGTTAACTGCAGCTGAAACATTTGCGGATTTCTCGCGGTCATGAGCCACAGTTCTGTCAGCTACAAGCGCCATCGTTTCCCATCATCTGTGATCGCCCATGCGGTCTGGCTGTATTTTCGGTTTCCACTGAGCCTGCGCCTAGTAGAAGAAATGCTGTTGGAGCGCGGCATTATCGTTTCCTATGAGACGATCCGCTGTTGGGCAAAGAAGTTCGGGCCAGACTATGCTCGCCGCTTGCGTCGCAAAGCGCCGAACCCAACGGATGTATGGCATCTGGACGAGGTCGTGGTGACAATCGGCGGCCGCAAACACTGGCTCTGGCGTGCTGTCGACCAGGACGGCTATGTGCTCGACGAGATCGTCCAGGTACGCCGGAACACCAAGGCTGCAAAGCGTCTTCTGATCCGGCTGATGAAGAAGCAGGGATGCGTACCCAAGCGCATCGTCACGGACAAGCTTGGCTCCTATGGTGCTGCACGGCGCCAGATCATGCCGGCGGTCGAGCATCGATCACACAAGGGGTTGAACAATCGAGCCGAAAATTCGCACCTGCCACTGCGAAAACGGGAACAGGTTATGCAGCGGTTCCGTTCGTCAGGCGCGTTGCAACGTTTCATCAGCGTCTTCTCCGCAGTCCGAAATCTCTTCGTTCCAACCCACCTGAAAAAGACAGCCATCGACATCCACCTGCATCGTCTCTGGGCGTTCGCACATTGGAAAGGCATGGCCGGGATCGCCGTATGATCACTTCAAGCCAGTCGAATCCACACTCCTCCGCGTTAACCTGACATCACCGTTCCTGGATCTATCCCCGTGGGGAGGTGCGATTGGATTGTTTGGGTTGTTTGGCAGTTACCTGTGGCGCAAATCGGTCCCCGCCGAAATTGCTCATTAAAATGTACTCCAGCTCTAACAGCTCTTCTTATTGTTATATTAAAAGTTGTCTATGAATGATCATGCAACCCCTACGCATCATATGGACGCGAACATGGCCTCCTCCATCACGATACAATCGCCGGTAAATCTTGCTCAGCAACATGCGGCCGCTTCGGCAAAAGTGAGGGCGTTGACGACAGACCAGCAAGCTCCGGAAGAGCAAGTAGAGAGTGGAATTGATCAGACCGGAAATATCAAGGAAATCAAAAGTCCATCTCCTAGAGACGATTCTGTCTTTCAAGCAAAGGCAGATGCTGAATTAAGGCTGATAACAGCTAAAGGCCGCCAAAATTCAGCCAAGATCAGAGATTTTTTAAGGGAACAAGTCGCCTTCCTGGAGAAGACCGATCCGGTTCCGGCACGAGTTCTTGAGGGGGATGAAGCAGAGGAAGCCAGAAGACTTATTTCAACGCTCCGGGCCAATATCGTCACAGAGGATGGTATGAAAGGGTACATTGTAGATGATCTACGATATGACCTCCGTCCGGATGGTACCATCACTGTTAACGTAGCCGCCGTCCCAAGCAGCGAAGCTCAAAAGCAAGAACGGTTATCTGGATTTAGTGACACCCTGACCAGGCTGGAAAGCCTGACCGGAGGTTTGTCGCAAGAGCAGCTTCAGAAGAATGTTGCCTCCGCTCAACAAGCTTTGGAATTAGCGCAATCGGCACAGACCATCGATATTCAGGTCTAAGGAACTTTCTAATTCGGTTTCCCGACGCTCCACTGATCGGTATCGTTGAGATCGAACTCAAGGAAATAACTTACCTCTCCCGCAAAGCATGAGCTATCTGATCCCGTATCGGCTTCACCAGGTAGCTGAGCACGGTCCTGTCACCGGTCTGCAGGAACGTCTCGACAGGCATGCCCGGCACAAGGGCCTGGTCGCCAAGTTTGGTGAGTTCGCTCTCATCGATCACAAGCCGGGCAACGTAGAAACTCATGCCCGTTCGCTCGTCCTGGTTCAAATCCGCGGAGATGGTCAGCAGATCCGCGTTCAGTTCCGGCGTTGTTCGCTGATCAAAGCTGGGGAACCGAATCCTGGCGTGTTGGCCCGGGGACATCTGATCGATATCGACCGGCCGAACCTGGGTTTCCACGATGAGTTGGTCTTCACGCGGCACAATCTGCATGATGGTTTCACCGGGAGCGATGACACCACCAATCGTGTGGACGGCGAGCTGGTGAACATAGCCGTTGCGCGGGGCCAGAATATCGACACGGGTCAGCTCGTCTTCTGCCGCGATTTTCTGTTCTTCAAGCTGGGCGATGCGGGAGCGGACTTCCTGCAGGTTTTCCAGGACCTCGGCCCGGTAAGTTTCCTCGATTTGAAGGATCTGGATTTGCCGCTCGCTAATCGCTTCCCTGGTGCGCGCAATCAGGGCAATCAGGTTGCCATATTCCCCGTCCAGACGCGCCTTTTCGCGGCGAAGTGCCGTTACGCGGCTCTTTGACACCAGCTGCTTGTCCAGAAGGCCACCGAGATCACCAAGCTCTTCGCCGATCAGTTCAATTTCGGATGTCTTGGCCGCAACTTGCGCTTCGAGGCCTTCGGTCTGCTTGTTGAACTGACGGATCTGCTCTTCAAGCTGGTTCTTTCGGCCTTCCTTGGAATTTTGCCGAGCTTCCAGCAGAAGCTGCTGACCCCTTTCAACGTCACCAAGACTGGCGACACGCTGTTCAGGCCATTCAATGGCTCGCAGGTCGTCTCGTTCTGCTGCAAGGCGCAACTCCTGCGCAGTCAGGTCGGTCAACTGTTTGGTGATGACCGCGTGATTGGCGCGGGTCACCGTGTCGTCCAGTCTGATCAAAAGATCCCCGGCCTCAACAACGTCACCATTTTTCACGCGGATATCACGAACAATTCCGCCTTCCCGGTGCTGGACCTGTTTGATGTTGCTCTCAACGACGATTGTACCGGAGGACACAACCGCACCGGAGATTTCTGTAAAGGCTGCCCAGCCACCGATTCCGCCGATGATGACGATGGTCAACAGGAGCGCAAACAGCATGTGATTGCGCACCGTGTGACGCAACAAGTCATCGGCGTTGCTAGAGCTGGTTTGCTCTGGAGCCTTGATCTGATCAGACATCGTCATCCCCTCGCACCGACACTGGTGCGCGTGTTGGGAACAGGCTGGACCACTTGCTTGAGCACTTCGTCCTTCGGTCCAAACCCGGCCATCTTGCCGTCTTTCAGGCAAAGGATCTTGTCGACCATTGCAATTGCGCTTGGACGATGGGCGATCACGACGACAATGGATCCCTTGTCTCGCATAGCCTTGATGGCTCCCGACAGGGCTCCGTCGCCTTCTGCATCCAGGTTGGAATTCGGCTCATCCAGAACGACAAGGAAGGGATTGCCATAAAGCGCCCTCGCCAGCGCGATACGTTGCCGCTGCCCGGCAGACAGCATGCGGCCGCTGCGGCCAATAACAGTGTTGTAGCCTTCCGGAAGGCCGACGATCAGATCGTGCACATCAGCCAGCTGTGCCGCCTCAATGATGAGGTCAGGCGATGCATTTGTTCGGAACCGGGCAATGTTGTCGGCGATGGTGCCATCAAAGAGCTGAAGATCCTGAGGCAGATAGCCAATGAACTCTCCGCGTTTCGCGCTCGGCCACTGGCCAAGCTCGGCCCCGTCGTAACGAATGACACCCTTGAGTGGCGCGAGAGCGCCCACCAGAGCCCGCGCAAAAGTAGACTTGCCGGATCCGGAAGGACCGATCACTCCAAGGCCCTCCCCGGCCTCAAGGTCGAGCGATACACCTTGGACAAAAGGCACGGTCTCGCCGAATGGGCCGCAAAACACCTGCTCAACGGAAATCTTCTTTGTCGGCAACGGCAGATCCATCTTGTCGGCCTCGGTCTCGGCAACCGACAAAACCTCACGCAAACGCCTTAAAGATTGGCGGCAGGCAACAAACCCGCGCCATTGGGAGACAGCCTGCTCGATAGGCGACAGTGCTCTCGAGGTCATGATGGATGCGGCAATCATGACGCCGGGTGTAATTTCCTGCTTGATTGCCAGCCACGCGCCAACACCAAGAATGGCTGACTGGAGAATGAAGCGGATGGTTTTGATCGCTGTGCCGAACAGACCGGTGCGGTCGGCAGCTCGGCGCTGTGTTGCCAGATAGTCGCCGTTCTGCGTCTCCCATCGGGATGTCAGGGCATCCTGCATGCCCATCGCAGTAACGACCTCGGAATTCCGCTGCCCGATTTCTACATCAGCGGAGCGGCGCCCTGCATGGCTGGCAGCTTCTTGTGCCGGCGTCCTGGACATAAATTCATTCAAGGCGATCAGGACAACGATCACCAAGGCGCCGCCAAGCCCCACAAACCCAAGGACCGGGTGAAACAGAAATACGATCCCGAGATACAGCGGCAGCCACGGAATATCGAAAATGGCCGCGGGCCCAGGTCCGGACAGGAATTGCCTTACCGTATCCAGATCCTGCACCGGACGCAGTTTGGCAGCTTTGCGTCCCAGGCGTACCGGAAGGACATTCGAGATGCGGTAGACGATCCCGGACAGTCTTGCATCGACCCGCTGCCCCAATCGGGCCAAAAGCCTGCTGCGCACACCCTCAAGAAGGCCGTAAAAAGCATAGAGCACGATGGCCAGCGCACCGATCGCAACAAGTGTCGGAATGGATCCGCTGGCAAGCACACGGTCGTAGACCTGAAGCATAAAGACAGGTCCGGTCAGCATCAGGATGTTGATCACGAAGCTGACGACCGCGACGCCCCAAAAGGCCGCATAGACCGGGCGGAAGGCCAAGGTAACTGGGTTCTCCCTCGACGCCTGGGAACCAGAAGAAGATTGCTTGGAGTTTGACATGGGTTTCAAAGGTCTTTGGGGAGCCAGCCGAAGCGGATCCGCGTGAAAAATAGGGTACTAAAACGTGCCATAATGTAATGTCGTGACTGATGTGTCAGACACGCTCAGTTTCGATTATACCAACTGGAAGTTGTCTGGGTATAACTAGTTAATGAACACGTTTTGAAGTGTGATGAAGGTATAGTCATTATTCATTGCAATTGCCTATTCCACTGGGTTCTGTTGCAAAGTATATGTGTGCCTCAGAAAGCCTATCTGGCTGAAATACTTATCCAGTGAATTGAATCGCGGTAGATTTCCTTAATTGGTTAAATTGATCTGTCTGGATCATTATGTGTAGTTCATTCCCAACTAAATCTACTGTTGCTGAATCCAACTATTTGAAAGGCAAATCCGAGCTAGCGTGTTTCTGCGTGAATACTTTGAACCTACCGCATTATGCTCATTGAGGTTTGGTCGATTGCACGGCAAACAACCATCACTTGCGGGTGTTCTTGTTGAACAAATCACGTGTATTAGGCCCATTTTGTCAATAACAATCTTGTGCGGCCAGTATGAATTGCAAATTGCTTTCGCGAAATATGCTTTGCCTGCAGCTTCGTGATTATTTAAAATCATGTGAACTCTGTTCCTTGTCAGTTGCGAAATGCTGATAGGCTCATTGGTCTTTAATCTTCACGTAGGTATCGTCGTTTCCTCTCGGACCCTGCGTCGCAGTTTTCTGGTGAAGTGCTTCTTTGACAATAGCACCGGCACATTTCTGCACTTATCTCCCGAGTTTCTCATAATCTAAATCGACACCTTGTTCGACCATGATATCTTCCAGGTTGAGATGGGATACTGCTTAGTGAGCGAAGAATTACACGGCCTAGAGACAGGTCTCATAGTATTTGCTATTTGAAATTTATCAAATCTTCAATCCTGCTGTGGCCAAAATAACCAGTCAAAATTGACCTGCAAAGTTTGGCAATGCAACTGAAATCAGAAACATTGCAACACAGCGAAGCAAAGTTTGACACCTTTGGGTATTCCGGTTGGGTGTTAAGGCTGCAAAAAAACCAATAATATCAATATATTGATTAAAATTAATTAACTCTTAATCCTTTAAACTTGCATTTTTAAAAGCAATTTAGTGATATACGATGAGATCAGCCGATGTCGAATATTTTTCGGCGTTTGGCTTAAAGATTCGGATTTTATATTATTATCAGGTATTTGATTGGGGGACGCGTCATGCCGGTTGCAAATCTCACACAATTCGAAGCGGGTTCTGTCTATGAGCTTTTTGACATAGAGCTCGCTGGCTCGACTATTATCTCTGGTACAACCACGTCTGCTGTGCTGCAGAGACCGTCTTCCGCAATTGAGATTCGACTAACCGGAACTGGCTTTGCCTATGACGGCACGCCGACATTCAATAGCGGTGAATCAGCGACGTCCGGGACCATAAGCCAGTTGGAGTTTTGGGATGGCAGCAACCTTGTTCTTCGAGTTACAGGTCTGTCGATTTTAGCGGTAGCGCTTCAGTCCGCCCTCGAGGACATCGACACTGGCGGCGACTATGCGGCCTTTAACGCAATCTTTGATGCCTACACGATCAATTACGACGGCACGGCTGTGCCGTTTGAGGCACCTATTGACGTCGTGGGGTCGGCAGGTGCAGATTCTTATGCCTTGGGGCTTGGTGACTATTTCATCTCGCCTGGAGATGGCGCGGATACGATCAATGCCGGTACGACATCCAGTTACACGCAAATAAATTACAGCGATTTGTCTGGCGGTGGAATTACGGTCAACTGGGCCGCGGGGACAATTATAGATCCAGGCGGGAGCACCGATACGTTCACTGGTCGAGTTGACGCGGTTCGCGGAACAAATGCTGTCGATACTGTTAACGGTGACGACAATAATAACATGTTTCGCGGACTTGGTGGCAACGATTTCTTTGACGGCGGTGGCGGAACTGACGAGGTGCGGTATGACCGCGATGCGAACAATGGAGGCACAAGTGGTGTCACCGTTAATTTGGCAACCGGCATCGCGACCGACGGCTTTGGCGATACTGATACGCTCGTCAGCGTTGAACGCGTGCGGGGTACAGACTTCGCGGATCTTCTTATCGGCAACGACAGCAATAATCGGATAATCGGTTTCGATGGCGACGATACGCTGCGTGGCGCTGGTGGGGATGATGAGTTGGATGGTGGGGCTGGCAACGATATAATTTTTACCGGCAGCGGCGACAACTATGTCAACGGTAGCATTGGCGACGATACAATAAACGTCGAAACCGGAATTGGTGTGTACATTGGTTATCATGATCTGGATGCCGACATTACCGTGCAGGTTTCCGGAACGGGTGCCAGCGTGTTCAAAGGCGCAAATGGTACCGACACGATTTTGGGCCTCGGGAATCTTGACTACGATATCGGCGGGAATGGCTTCGAAGGGACATCTTTCGGTGACAGCTTTACGGTTAATGGTCTTGTTGATCAGTTCACGGGTATTGCTAGCAGAGGTGGAGACGACACGATCACTAATTCCGGAGCGGGATTTGTGCGCGCTGATTATCGTCCCGATGGCAATAATTCTGGATCCGGTATTACCTATATTAGTGATGATGGGAATGGTGTTAGCGGTACGGTGACCGGGGCAGGCACCGGTGTAGATACATTGGTGAATTTGAACGAAATCCGTGGCACTGATTTCGACGATACATTCACCGGTGGAAGCGGTGACGAACGGTTTATCCTGCGCGGTGGCAACGATACTGTGAATGGTGGTGGCGGCACCGATATGGTCCGCTTCGACCGCAACGGCATGGGAGCGGTGACAGTCAACCTTTCGGCCGGAACAGCGACTGGACTTTTCAACGGCACTTCATTTTCCCATACTCTCAGCAACATCGAGATCATTCGCGGTTCGAATGATTTTGGCGATACAATCACAGGATCAGGCGCTAACGAAACTCTCGATGGTCGCGGTGGCAATGACATCATAAACGGAGGGTCGGGCAACGACATCCTTTCTGGAGGGGATGGAAACGACACCATGACCGGTGGCTTGGGCAATGACACATTTTATGTCGATAGTTCAGGTGACGTGGTCGTTGAGGACACTGCGGGAGGGACTGATCTTGTCTACACTTCCATCAGCTTGACCCTGGCTGCCAATGTAGAAAACGGTATTTTGACGGGAACTGCTGGAACTTTCATTGCCGGTAACGAACTGGCGAATACGATCGTTGGCAACATTGGTAATAACATCCTCAATGGCCGTGGTGGTGCTGACAGGATGTTTGGCGGAACTGGAGACGATATATATATCGTCGAGAATTCAGGCGACTTGGTTGGCGAAGGTCTCAACGCAGGTGACGACACCATTCAAACGTTGGTATCCCTTAACTTGGCTGCGAACGTGGAAAACCTGCAGATGTTGGGGAGTGGGAACATTAATGCTGGCGGCAACAACCTAAACAACACGATGGTTGGCAACGCTGGCAATAATATCATGAATGGTGGAAGCGGCAATGATGTCATTGTAGGCGACAGCGGTAATGACACACTTGTGGGAGCTGCCGGCAATGACGCCCTTAATGGTGGAACAGGCAACGACAATATGGCAGGCGGGGCCGGAAATGACACCTATTACGTCGACTCAGTAAATGACACAGTTGTCGAAATTACTTCAGAGGGCACAGATATTATTCGGACCACAGTCAGCTTAACGTTGGCAGAGAATGTCGAAAATGGGCAGATCTGGAGTTCCGCGGCACTTTACCTTGCTGGAAACGAATTGGATAATACACTTCTTGGCAACGCTGCGGTTAATACCTTGAACGGCCGGGCTGGTGCGGATCGGATGTTCGGGTATGGCGGAAACGATACATATGTGGTCGATGATGCTGGTGACGTTGTCGGCGAGGCGGCGGGTAACGGCATCGACACGGTGCTCACGGCAGTCAGCCGGAACCTGGATGCCAATGTCGAGCGGATGACGCTTTTAGGGACAGGCAATATCAACGCTGGTGGTAACGAACTCGACAATGTAATCATTGGAAATGGCGGATCTAACCGGATCAATGCGTCGACAGGCAATGACACAATCAAGGGAGATGGAGGAGCCGACTATCTGACCGGCGCTGCGGGAAATGACACGTTCGTCTTTTCGGCGCTCACAGACAGCGGATCTTCGAGCTTGACGCGGGACAGGATCCTCGACTTCACCATCGGAGAAGACACGATCTATCTGGCCTCGATTGATGCGAATCTGGTGTCTGCCGGCAATCAAGCCTTCGCGCTAGATACCGACAATAGTTTTTCGGCCGGTGAGATCCGTCAGACGCAGTATGGGGCTAATCTTCTGCTTGAAATGAATGTCGACAATGATGAGATAGCGGAAATGTCTATTTTGTTGCTGAATTCTGGATTCCTCTCCAACGACGATTTTGTTTTCTAGCGCAGAGGCGGCTTATTCTTAATTATACTCTGCTACCTCAAAAATAGTACTCATACTTGAGTGGTGAATGCTGAGACCATGCGCCCTGAGATACCTATCAAACGAATGACAATCCGTTTGGAGGGCAGGCGTGTCGGCGAGGCTGACTGCAGCGGTGGCGACAATACGTGTCGACTTCCGCAGTTATGTCGAGTGATCGCTGCTCAAGTACCGCAGGTGGCAAGGAATTACCACCTGCGAGCTCCGCGTAGCCGGAAGGGTATTATGGCTTGGCAGCGCTGGTGAAGAACGTACGCCTCAGGTGAAGCTTGCTGTTACCCATAAGTTGTGCTTGGTCTGATTTACCCTATTGATCTCGAAGAATCGGCCGTGATTCATTCTCTGGCACCTTCAGGTAACAGGGTGCGATTATGGAGCATGATTGGGTGGAAACAGAAACATCCGGGTGTGATCTCGGCGATGCACGACTTAATCGCCGCTTGGGATCGATGCTCACCGCGCTGGCTGAGCGGCCGGGGAAATCTCTGCCCACGGCGTTGCAGGACTGGTCGAATACCAAGGCGGCATACCGGTTCTTCGCGAACGGAAACGTCAGCGAAGACAAAATTCTTGAGGGCCATTTTTCTGCTTCCAGCGAACGTTTTCAAGCGACCTCAGGGCCGATCCTGATCCTGCAGGACACAACAGAGTTTTCCTTCACACGGACGGCTCCTGAAAAAATCGGGTTCACCAAGTCCTCAACTGGCCGGAAGGAAAAGGACGGACGTTTCCGCCAACACACTCTTTGCGTCCTGTTGATGCATGCCAGTCTGGCCATCACACTGGAAGGGCTTCCTCTCGGTATGACAGCGGCCAAGTTCTGGTCGCGCGCCAAGTTCAAGGGGACCGCAGCGCTCAAGCGCAAAGTTAATCCGACGCGGGTACCGATCGAACAGAAGGAAAGCATGCGCTGGCTCGACAATCAGCGACGATCTTGCGACCTGACCGGCGCACCTGAGCGCTGCATACATGTCGGAGATCGGGAAAGCGACATTTACGTGCTCTATTGTCTGGCGGAGGAACTCGGAACGAGTTTTTTGGTCAGGAGCTGTGCCGACCACCTGGCCGAAGATGGCGACACGACCATCGCCCGTGTAATGGCAGCAACCCAATCCAGCGGCAGGCACGAAGTCCGGTTCCGCGATGCTAAGGGCAAGACGCAGCGGGCCGCGCTCGTTGTCCGGCACGCCACGATGACCGTTCGCCCGCCAATAGGAAAGCAAAAGCGATACAGGTATCAGCAGCTCCAGATCATCCATGCCGAGGAACTCAACCCGCCGGAAGACCGGGCACCCATCTTGTGGAAGTTGATCACGAACCTGCCTGTCGAGACTCATGCCGATGCTGTCAGCAAGCTCGAATGGTATTGCCCTGCGCTGGAAGATCGAGACCTTCTTCAGAACCCTGAAGACCGGATGCCGTATCGAAGAGTTACGCCTCACCACGGCTGACCGATTGGCAAACTGCATAGGCCCTGTGCTGCGTTGTGGTTTGGCGCGTCTCATGGCTCACGATGCTCGGGCGCGATGCCCCAGATGCATGTCCTGCTACTGTATTCACGGACATCGAGTGCCGTCTGCTTGAGCGCTCAACTCCAGAAAACAAATCCAAGCCCCAGCGAGACCTAGATTTTTACCTTAGGGCAGTCGCTCGGCTCGGAGGTTATCTTGATCGAGCCTCCGAGCCGCCACCGGGAACAACCGTCATATGGCGAGGCTTCTCCCGTCTCGCCGATCTCGTCGAAGGGGCCCGCATCGTGCAACAGCCATATCGTGAACAATGAACTTATGGGTAACAGCAACCTTGGCCGGATGCTTACGATGTACCTGATATTTGGCTGCGATCTCCCGGATCGTCTTGTCACCGCGCAATGCCTCAAGCGCGACCTTCGTTTTAAACGCGTCCGAAAAATTCCGGCGTTTCGCCATTCTCGTATCCCTTCAAATCAATGGGATACACCTTAGCAACCTGTCTGGATTTCCGGGACCACTTCAACCAAAACTTGGCCGCCATCAAACCCAACGCAATATCCGCAAGGATAAGCGTAAGCGATGGCAGCGTCACGCCAATTTTCCGCTTGACGGTGTGATGTTTTACTTGGCAGCAGGATCGTTGATCCGGCTTTTGGAATGATGCCGCATTACCAATGCCGAAGATTCCGAACGTTATATTCGTGCCCGGTGTAACATAAACGCTTCAGCATATCGGGAGCCACTGGCTACGCCTCGCACAGCGGCTAGGCCCCTTATGGCGTCGTCGCTACGGGGAAAAGGAAATGGCTGTATCTCATCGCCAAACATTTTGGCAATACGAATTTTTTCTTCTAGATGGGGTGTAATATCTGCAAAAACATCCGCTCTGAATGGTTCAGCGTTCCGCACACATGCATCCGTTTCCGACAAGGTCTCATAGGACAGGACCCAGCGGGGAGTTGGATAGCGGAACCATTTTGCACATGCACCGGCAGCATCATGAACTACTCGATGATCAGAATGGGCGTCGCCCCTGTGCGGCAACAAGAGAATCTCTGGTTCGACTTTTTGGACGACGCTGCCAATAGCTCCGACAAGTTCGCCAAGTGGAAGTATGTCCAATTGCGCAGTTGCAAAGCCCAGGCGATGCACAGCGGTGAAGCCAAATGCTTCGCTTACGTTAGCTATTTCGTTTTCCCGCCGCTTCACTTTTTCTAGTGGCCAGCCGTCAGCTTCGCAGATTTTGGTGACAATCAACCAATGAATGGGGCGGTCAGCGTCGTGGGCGCGCAGGAGGAATCCACCGGCACCGAGCGTTTCGTCATCAGGATGTGGGGCGACGACCAACACAGGCTTGTTGCTGCTTTCTATCAAATCTCCATCCTCACATTATGAATCTTTTCTGCATGAGTTCTTGATCAATCGGAGTACGGGCAATGATATTTGCGATTTTTGCACTCGCGGTCCCGTCCCCATATGGATTGGGTGCTTCGGCGACTTTCTTGCGATATTCTTCATCACATACGGATTTTGTAATGGCCTGCTGGATTTCCGCATGATCATAGCTTGTGAAAATCACGTTACCGGCATGTTCACGTCCACGTTGACGTTTACCGATGTTCACGACCGGAAGACCCAGGCTCGGAGCTTCCAGAATGCCTGCGGAAGAATTTCCAATTAGGGCATTCGCATGGCGTAGCATATTTACGAATACTAGCCGTTCAAGATAGGTGAAAAGCTTAGCGCGTGAGTAACGTTTGGTAAATGCATTGAGTTCCGCGACAATAGCGAGGTTTCCTGGATCCGAATTCGGCATCATAATTGCGACCTGAATGCCAATTTCTTCCAAAATCTTCGTGATAACTGCTATGTGGTTGGCGGCTAATGTGAAATCCGTGATGGTGGGATGATAAAGGAGCACTACAAAAGGAGCGCCATTCCATTCGACGCCCAACATGGATTCGAGTTCTCTTCTGTTTAGCTTGGGGGTTGAATAGAGCCGGTCGAGACCTGAAGCTCCGACAACGTTGATGCGCCACTTTTCTTCACCAAGCGCTTCCAGTCGTTTCCCGCTGAGTTCGGTCGTCGCCATGTGCAGGTTGGCGATCTTACTCACGGCATGCCGGATGGGATTGTCGACGTTTCCATCATCGGCATGGTCTCCGCCCCCAAGATGAACAACTGGAATGTGATGGTATACGCCGGCCAAGGCGCCTGTCATGGCTTCTTCTCGATCTCCCATGACAACCAGAAAGTCAGGTTTCTCGCGGGCAAATAGGTCACACATACCGTTGAGCTGCAGCGCAGCCCCCTTCACTCGCCCAGTCAAGCCATCTGAGGCCAAAAGAGAATCGATGCGCGCAACGATGTCGAAGCCGTCGCTTTCGATCTGGCGTACTGAGTTGCCATGTATTTGCCCCAGATGCGCCCCGGTCACGATGACACCTGCACTCAGTTCCTCGCGGGCGTTTACCGCTGAGATCACTGGAGCGAGTATGTCATACTCAGATCGAATGCCTGTGAGAAAGTGTACGATTTTTTTCTTCATTTTTTAGTAGATGTCCGAATCCATCATCGAAAGTCGCCAGCCTCTAGGGTCGGAAAATTCTTTTCCAATTGGGAGAAGTTGCCGCCCCCCGAAATAAGTGACCGGAGCGTCCGCACAAAAGCCAAGCCGCTCGAAAGTGCGCCGGTGAGGGTCGTGTGGAAGACACCACGCGTTTACCTTTTTAACGGATTGGGCGGTGAGAATGCTTAAAACTCCTTGCAGCAGAGATTTGCCACAGTCTGGATCCCTAGCATGAAAATCGACGATATCAACTTCCGTTTCAAAGTATTTTTTATATATCAGATAGGCAGACAGCGATTGCTCATCACCTTGAATATACCTGAAATATTTATTTTTAGGGTTCTGGTCGAGCCGCCAACGCATCAGGTTGAGCGACCTCGAAGGGTGAATCGCAGTGCTGCATTCTGCGTCCTGCCAAATCGCTGCAAACCGGTTATCCGTTTCGTCAACAGACTCAAGTGAACTTTCATGCGCTTTGTGCCTTCGTGTTCCGTCTAATAGACAACTCATTACCGGAACGTCACATACATCGAACCAAGCAAGTCTTTGAAGCCGTGGAAGATGTGCTTGAGCATTTGGGAAACCCCAGACGGCGACAACGCCCTCGCTCTTGAGCTCCTCATAGAGAGCTCCTCCAACCTTTTCCAGGAGGCGTTGCCCGCGGTAGTCGGCATGGGTCATCGTTGTCGTTGAAAGCGCCGCCGGTATTGTTTGACCGTCTACGACTATAGGAGCCGGTGTGACCGCATAATGTGCAGCCAAGCGTTCGCCATCCCATGCGAGCGCGATGTGCGGTCCACCGTTGGGATTGTTCTGAAACCGCCATCTCCAGAATTCTGGAGACATCGATCTCCCGAATACCTCATTAAACAATCCTAGAATTGCCGCCTCGTCACCAGGCTTCCACAAGCGTATGTCCATCAGTTTTCCTATCGTTCTGTTCCGGGCGAAAGGATGCCTGGATTAGACATTTCACGTAAAACTCCCAGGGCTAAGCCGGGAGCCTGCTTTGACAAACGACCTCGGTGGAACCTCAGTGTTGGGCGTAATGATTACACCTGCCCCGATGAAGGCTTTCTTCCCAAGCTTTACACCTCCGCACAAGAGCGCCCCCGGACCGACAAAGGCGCCGTCCGCAAGCTCACAGTCGTGGTCGATACTGGCAGAAGTGTTGACAATTACCGCTTCACCAATCCTGGCGGCTGCTTGGATTACCGCCCCCGCCATGATTGCACTTCCTGCGCCGATTGCTGCTGAATTTGCAACTATTGCACTAGGGTGAATCAGGGATGGTGAGTCAAACCCCAGCTCGATCAGTCTTTTGTACTCTCGCCATCTAATGTCGTTGTTTCCAATAGCTATGAATACTGAATGGAAGCCCCGCGCCTCGATTTCGTCCTCTGCAATGACCTTGCAAGACAGAATGTCCGATCCAGGAAGCATGCCTGGATCGACGAGGCCGGATATTGACCACCCAAGCAGTCGGGCCATGTCGATGACAACCTTGGCATTGCCCCCTGCCCCATAAATAACGAGCTCTTTCATTATTCTAAATCATCTAGTGACAGCAAGGTATACGCACCAACTGGACGCTTTATTTTTCTTCCTATTATAGATGTTTCCAAGGATGGCGAAATTCCTGTCCCAGGACGAAGCAAAATAAGATCGTTTTCAGAGATAACCTGCCCAGGGTACAAAGCATTTCTAGTTGCTATGCTTCGCCTAGCGAGCTCCCGCGATGACTGCTCGCATTCCTGCGGTTCCTTGGCCGTCCCTCCCATAGCCTGTTCGACGGCTCTAATATCGCGAACCATGCATGCGAATTCATGAGGTTCGATCGAGGCGCGATGATCTGGACCTGGCAAACCCTTATCCAAAGTGATGTGTTTCTCGATAATGGTTGCTCCCAAGGCGACTGCTGCAATAGAGACGGCGTTCCCTTCAGTATGGTCAGAATAGCCGATCTGCAGGCCTGTCGCCGTCCCCATCGTCGATATTGCTCTCAAATGAACCTGATCGAGAGGTGCTGGATAGCAACTCGTGCAATGTAGCAGAGCAATGCATTCAGCTCCGGCGTCTTGAAGAATTTGTGCGCCATGGAGCACTTCCCGCAAATCACACATTCCAGTCGAAAGGATGACCGGCTTCCTGGTCTTACCAATGTGACGAAGGAAACTATCGGATACACAGTCCGGGGAGGGTACTTTTATAGCCGGCACGTCTAGTTTGGAAAGAAGATCGACGCTCTCAGTGTCAAACGGGGATGAGAGAAAGATAATTCCAACTTCTTTACAGTATTGCAACAGGCGTTTGTGTGCGGCCTCATTTAGTTCCATCGGCCTGAGAAGGTCATTCTGGTTGCTGATACCTGTATTGTCTTTTTGGTATTTTGCAGAGGACGCCGTTTTCGTCACGAGTTTATCTGCCAAGAATGTTTGGAATTTTACCGCGTCTGCGCCAGCGATCTTTGCGGCGTCAATCAGCTTTTTGGCCATTGTCTCGTCGCCGTTGTGGTTGACGCCGATTTCTGCAATGACGAAACAGGGTTGACTTGGGCCGACTTTCCGGCCGCCAATCTCGAACAGGTTCATAGGCTTCTTTCGCTGAAATAGGGGGTGAATGGTGCCGTGACAAAAGGTGTGCGGGGAAGGTCACTCAGTGGGCGAATGGCCTGCCCTCCTGCATCGATGACATCCGAAATAATCCCGCCTAGCCGGTCAAAGTAGTCGCTGTCTAGTAGATAGGGATGCTGAGTACGAAAAGCGTCGGCGCCAGATCGAGAAGAAAGTCCGTTTTCCAAGGCATCGTCCAGAGCTTCCGTGATTTCATTTTCTCGGATGCATAAGGGCACACCCAAGATATCTGAATAGGGCACTGGGTAGTCTTGGCCCTCAAAGCCGACGACGATAACGGGGCGTTCGTGGATAGCTGCTTCAATTGCGGTGACGCTATAGAACACTAGAACTGTGGAGGATGCGAGAAGCAGAGTTTTGAAGTCTGCGTCGGCAACAATTTCACAAACCTGGTTTGCATCTTCTTCTGCAAGAATGCGTTTGTACATTTCGACCCGGCTCTGCCCTTCTTCGGGATGGGGCTTTATCAGAATGCGGACGTTGTGAGCGGATGCTAAACAGGCACGGGAAATTCTTCTGATGCCATCAGCAGCGAGCTCATCGGGAAGCGGTTGCATTGCAACGAAAACGATGTCCTGATCGAATTCAGTCAAGCCAAGAGCTTTTCTAGCCTCCACCGTCTCGGTGTCAGCTTCGTAATTGTCTGGACGAATGAACCTTGGCGAGCCGATAGCCTTGATCCGGTCCCGCCGGATTCCGAAGTATCGATCGTATTCTTCAGCAAAATAGTCGCTGAATACGACGGCGAGGTCCGTTGGAAGCGTACCATAGCGGCAGTATGATGCGTTCAGACAGTGCGGTTCGATCGCAATAGTTGGAATATTGGCCTTTCTAGCGGCAATCGTTTGTTGAATGTTGATTGATGTTCTCGCGGAACAAAAGAGGGCCGCCGAGTACTCATATTTCTTGATTGCACCACAGCCTGCATGTATTCGGCCCAAAGCCGTGAGCATGGTATTTGCCAGGTGTGTTTCGACTTCGATCAGAACACTGGAAATAACGGCCTCGTCGTGTCTAAATTCGCTGACAAGATGAGCAAGTATAAAAGATATGTAGCATTTAAGCAGCCCATTAAATGCACGGACGGCAGACGGTCCAGGTGCCACATGGGGCATTGAAACAATACCGGGCATTCTACTAGAGACATTCAAGTTCTTTTCGCATGCGTCGCGAAGCGCGTTAGTAAGGTAATCGAATCTGCGTATGCCCCAAAATACGTCGATGTCATACTGATCGGTAAGGCCGCAGGCCAGTTTTGCTATGTCCCCAATATATGCTCTGTCTTGAGTTGCAAACAGAACAATGCGTGGTTTGCCTGCATAGGGAGTTAACAATGTTCGCCTTGTTACGTAGGCCTTGTCGAGATATTTTTTTACCTCAAGTGTCTGGCTTGCGTTTGCAGTATTATTGCTGTCTATGGTAATTGTTGTTTCATTAAATAGATCCATATAAGCTATTGATGATTTTAATTTTTGAGAGTACTTTTCTCTTACTTTCCTGTTTGTCGACCAGCAACACCCATTGACTCGATCGTCATTGATGATGTCTTTGCAAGTACAGATCAGCCGAAATAGCCTGAAATCCTGATTGAAGGAGATGATGACGTCATCGAATTTCGAGTCTCTGACTGCCGCGACGATCGCGTTGGAGCGAATAGCGGAGAAGAATAGCTTGTCCGCGATTTCCAGTTCCAAAAGAGGCGCTAGCGCTTTGTGTTCCGTTTCAGGGGGCAAAAATTCTTCCCACAAGTCGGTCGCAGCCTCCACGAAAGCACGTGCACAACGAGCGGTCTTCTGATGAATGTCGAAATATCGGTATTCGAACCGATCGGCTCTGCTCCTCGCATGTTCGATCGTGATCTCAGTGTTTGGCAAAAGAGTGCGAAGTTCTGCCAGATCTATTTTCCCATAAAGATCTAGGAATTGTATGATCGTTACTTTGTCAGCGCCATGTGCCAGATGCTTTAGATTCGACGCTGGCAAAGGCTCTGATAGAACGATGAGCCGATGTCTGCATTGTTTGGGAAAAAGTGCATTGAAAGAAAGTTCATTCAGGTGATCTGGTTCGTTAACATTGAGCGGTCGTGGGCAGAGCGCGCAATAGGCTCTCAGAAGCCCGCCTCGACCTATCGTTTTGGTTTTTTGAACTCTGTCGAAAATGGATTTCGCCAGCTCGGTTTTTCCTTGTTCGACCAACGTTCCGATGACCATGATTCCGGTGTCGGGATTGCGGTCGACGGATGACAGAAGTTTGGGAAGAGCGTTAGCGAAGCTTTTTTCTGTTTTTTCTGTTGTTTCGAGGGCCAAGTAGTCTAAAAATTCGCGTGCGCCAGGATTAGCCAGAAGCATGTTCAAGGCCCAGAAATGCTGGCCCTCTTCTCCAATCATGCTGGTTACCTTTGTTTTTAGCCAGTTTCTTCGAGCTGGGGTGCGCCTGACGAGTGGTGACCTCTGAAAATAGCGGATTGCAGCATGGGGACCAAGTGTAACAAGGATCAACGAGAGCATGAATTTTGCCTGCTCCCTTTCGAACTTGGTGCTCCAATCATAAATACTTCTTGCAAGAGACGTTTTGAAAAGACTCTTAATAGTCATTTCTAATACCCAGTATAGTTAATCTTCTTTTCCATTAATGTTCGAACAATAATCCAGTCGACTTCAGTATCAATATCAATACTTCTCTCCTCAGGCATAGAGTAGAGTAATGTTCTCGAAGACAGTGCAGAAGGACCGGAGAAAAAGGCCTCCCTTGTCCAAGCGTATACAGAGCCATTAATATCAAAGCACTTCGGAGAGTCTTGCCGGCGGACAATAGGGGTTTCCAGTCTTTTGGAGAGGTAGGCAAATCCATCTTTATTTAACTCAACGAGGTTGAAATAAGGAGACTTGCGGCTGGGGGTCACACTGATCACATTGTCGCAGTCTCCATTAAGCAACAAATCAATAGCGTTGTTGATATCGGAGGGATCCCGCAGGGGAGAAGTAGCGTCGAGGTCGACCATCATGTCGAACGAAATACCGAGCGCAGTTTCAGCTGTTTGGATACAGTGCTTGATGGCTGGAGACTTGGCTGCCGTATCATTCGCCATTTCGTCAGGACGCAGAACCGAAACGTCAACGCCCCAGTCGCTTGCGCATTTCAGGATGGCTTCGTCATCGGAACTGACGACGATCGCATCAAAACAGTTCGCAGCCCGAGCTTGGTCCAACGTATAGACCAACAGCGGCTTTCCTAGTAGAGGACGCAGGTTTTTTCCTGGAACTCCTTTGGATCCTCCACGTGCGCAAATGCTGCAAATGATTTTTCCGGTTGTCATTGCTACCGCTCAATTGTTGTATTTACGAAGGGAAAGTCTAGATAATGTGGCAGCACGCTTCTGCCATCTTCTTTTGCGTTACGGCCGAAACGTAAGTTCCATCCTTAACCTTTCTAGGGTCCTTGCGGACCAGCGTATTCATAGCTTCTGCTTCTTTTTGAAGGTTTGAAATTTCACTGTAGAAGTACTTCTACGGGTGAGACCGGCGTATTCCTGTCAAGACGAGGCTCCTGCAGAATTTGAAACGTCTGACCGCGGAACATGTCCTATCGGTAGCAGGCTTGCGAAGTGCGGCATCAACGAGTGTTCGTAATTTCATGAACAAAATGGCGTCTGCGCTGGTTAGTTATGGTGAGCACTACTTTTAACGAACTTCAATCCAAGGTAAGCGCTACTCGGAATATTGACCAGCCGGCTCGATATACTCTGTGAAATGGACAGAGGGCTCGATGGGCAGTTGCGGTACATCGGCAATTCGTTCATCAACATCCAACAGGGTCGAGTGCCAAAGCCTTGCTCATTAGTTACTTCCAAGAAAGGATCGCGCGCCGAAGGATCATCCAGGATCACAGCGTTCAGCCAATAATTGCTCTGGGAGTGTTCAGGTTCTACGACGAAGCGGAGGCCTTCAATGTCTTTGAAAGCCGCTTCATAGGCTAACGCGAGGTGGCGTTTTGCAGCAATGACTTCTGATACTTGCTCGAGCTGTGCGCAGCCCAAAGCGGCGTTGATGTTCGGTAGCCTGTAGTTGAAACCTAATCGATCGTGATAAAAGCGCCATTTGTGAGGCTTTTTTGCGGTCGTTGCGATATGCTTGGCCTTATTCGCTAGATCGATGTCATTTGTCAGCAAGGCGCCACCTCCACCTGTCGTGATGGTCTTGTTGCCGTTAAAGCTGGTCGCACCAACCAGCCCTAAACCGCCGAGCAGATTCCCGTTGAGCCGGCTACCGATCGATTCTGCCGCGTCTTCAACGACGGGAATTGACCATTTGGCCGCAACTTCTAATAGGCGACTCATGCGGACTGGATGGCCAAATGTGTGCATCGGCACAATTGCTGCAATTCGGCGTCCTGTGCGACGGTTAAATGTCTCATTTTCTCTAAACTCGGCCACCTCGTCCAACCAGCTATCCAGAGCGTCCGGGTCAAGACCGAGCGTCGCCAACTCGCTGTCGACAAAATGTGGTATAGCCCTGCAGTAAGTGATTGCGTTGGCGGAAGCGACGAAGGTCAACGCTGGCACGATGACCTCGTCGTTCTCGGCGACACCAGCCATGAGAAGTGCGATATGAAGAGCGGCGGTGCCGTTGACCATGCAGATGGCTTTTTTCACACCGAAGGCCTCGGCCACCTTCTCTTCGAATAGATCAACATAAGAACCTACCGACGAGACCCAGCCGGTGTTCAGACATTCTTTCACATATACCCATTCATTCCCAGAGAACCTTGGCTCATGCAAAGGAACGAAATCATCCGTGCCCCGGGGCCGGCCAGTTACTTCGTTCAGAAGCCGCAGTATCTTCTGGTCATCGAGTTTGGACATTTTGGATCCTATATCGTGTAGCGGCCACTCTTGTAGAGCGTGAGATTGTTGGGGTCTTGGAACCAATCAATTGTTTCCGCCAAACCACGCTCGAAACCGCTGAGGCCACCGAATGCAGGCTGCCAGTTCGTCAGCCGTTGTGCTTTTTCTGTACCAGCCCATAAACGGTCAACTTCACTTAGTACCGGTCGCATGCGTTCGTTTTCGGAAACAAACGAGACGTCCTTGTTCATGAGCCGAGCAATGGCCTTGGCCGTCTGCTCGATTGAAATTTCAAAACCTGAGCCAAAATTCACAACTTCACCAACTACGCCGTCCGCCTCGGCCATAGTCAGGAACGCATTGGCCGTGTCTTTCACGAAGCTGAAGTCGCGAGTAGGGCTCATTTTGCCGAGCTTCACTTCCCGAGCTCCTGATGCGATCTGGGTAATGATTGTGGGAATTACTGCTCTGGTAGACTGTCTGGGCCCATACGTGTTGAAGGGCCGAATGATTGTCACGGGCGTACCGAATGAGCGATGGAACGACAGTGCGATCTGATCTGCACCGATCTTGGAGGCGGAGTATGGAGACTGGCCAACGACGGGGTGTTCTTCTGTGATTGGAACAAACTGAGCAGTGCCATAGACTTCGCTGGTAGAGGTGCAGACAATGCGCTCTACACACAAATCGGCCCCAGCCTTTAGAATGTGCAGCGTTCCCTTTACGTTGGTATCAATGTAAGTGTCCGGCGAATGATATGAGTAGGGAATTGCTATAAGTGCAGCAAGGTGCAGGACAATGTCTACGCCTTTCATAGCTTCGCGAACTCCGTTTGGGTCCCGGATATCCCCAGCAAATACTTCGAACGATCCCTTTAGGTCTTCTGGAACGCGGTCGAGCCAGCCCCAGGAATCGAAGCTGTTATAGAAAACGAAGGCCCGGACGTCGGCGCCTTCTCTCACCAAGGCTTCAACAACATGCGAACCAATGAAGCCATCAGCTCCGGTGACTAGAAATTTCTTTTTTTTCAAGGGCATTTTTCGTGCAACTCCAAGTTAGATCAATTGGCGTCAGGGGAAAAGAATCCACCGTCCCGAATAGATTGATAAGATCTGAAGAGCTTGGCGTGCTCTTCTATCGAAAGGAGCCGGTCGTCATTTTCATTGTTCAGGAAGGCTTCGACTTGCTTATACAGACCAGGTTTGAATTGCTTGTCCAAGCTGTCATCAATGTCAGCCTGGGTAAGAGAGAACGAAGTGTGTTCTTGAATGAACAGTTGTTCCATCGGTTGGAGAACGTATCGCCTCTCCCGTGTCATAATTTCAACCCCCCATCGCCCAGGCGCTAACCAGTTAGCGTGATATGAGATCAAGGCATTGTTCACTGTCTTTCCGTGCCCGGTAAAAACTGCTCCTTCGGAATGCCAGGAAAGCTGGCCGAGCCGTTTGCCTAACAATTCCGATGGTGTGCCACCGAGAAAGAAGGCGAGATCAATGACGTGCGTGGAGTTCCCAAAGAACCAGCTCTCAAACTCAGCGGCGGGTTTGCTAAGTACTTCAATCCTACGGCTGGCTTCTGTGAAGTCGAACTTCACGGAAAGAGGGCCTCCGTCAGCAATAATGCCTGCTCGGGCTGCGGCAGTGGATGCGTAAAATCGTCGATTGTACGCCACATACATTTCAGCATGGGTTTGAGCGCATTCATCACTCAGGTGGCAAACCTCGTCAAGGGTTAGGCCTGCTGGTTTTTCGACGAGCAACCGATTGCACCCAGCAGACAGGAGTTGGCGGCTCACCTGGTAAAGATTTTGTGCGCTGACTGCGACAATTGCTGTGTGTGGGACTGTCTGATACTTCTGGAGTAAGGTATCAAGTTCACCGGTGAAAACAGGTACACCACAGGCAGCTTCGAACGCGCGCGCGGACACTTCTCCACGACCGAGCACTACAATCGACAAGTTCTGGGCTAGAAGAACCTTGGCGTACGCCTGGGCCATAAGACCTGCACCGACAAGAAGAATAGGAGATTGGGTCATGAGATCGGGCAACTAACGCTTTCGTTGTCAGAGATGCGGAGATGCTGCTTTAGAGTGTTGATAAGAAAAATATGCTGGTCGGCTGATTGCGCGTAGGTTGGGAGCAATGATCGCCCCTTAAGCAAGTCAACATAAAGATGACTCATCTCGCTTACGTTGTAGGCTTCAAACGGTTCGATTTTCTGACCTTGCGCTTCAGACGTATGCACAATCATCCGCTTGGCCTCATCAATGCTCCACTTTTCATCTCCACAGGAGACCTTAATGACAAGAGGCTCAAACGACCCAGGTTGGCACTCAATCGTAAGTTTTCCTCCGTTGGTCAACGTCCCTAGGAGTTTACCGGAGACCTCTATGCAGTCCTTCCGCTTTGCCGAGAAAAACCCTTCGTCGAGTTGGTGACCGGAAAGGGCCGTAATCCGGGCAGAAAAAAGATACTCAGCCAGATCCATAAAATGGACTGCATTGGAGCATAGACCCCAGCCGCGCCCTGTGACTTCCATCTGAAATCCATGGCGATTTTGCAAAGCTTGTCTGAGTGTATTATAGCCTGGAAAGCCGCGTCTGCCGCAATTCACATGGGTGGTGATTTTGTGTTCGCCCAAAAGTTTTCCGACGTCTTTTAGATCTTTAACAGAGGTCAGCAGAACCTTCTCTAGAAGCAAGGTATTGGGAGCGGCGTGTCTTATGAGGTCGGTTACTACAAGTTTGCGGACATCTGCAGCGGTTGCGATAATTGCAAGGTCCAAAGGCCCGGAAAGCGCTGGATTCATGCCTGCAAGCGTGTCTGTGAATGTGACGTGTGCGGGCGAGTTGATAGGCAATACTTCCTGTGCAGCGTCGCGGGCTTGTGGGTTCGGCTCGACGATTACAATATTTGCGTCCTGTTCGGATAGGGCCAAAGCCTGCAGGTGCCTGCGGCCTATGTTTCCGCATCCGATAAGAGCTATGTTGTGCATTTACTATAACCTTTCACAGATTTCTTTCAAAAGAGCGTTCTCTTTTGACCAATTATGACGGCTAGGTAACTGAGAAAGTTCTGATGTTTCATAATAATAATGGCTTTTTAGTCGAGTATTTATTGAAAGGTCGTAACCGTATAATTGACTCGTTTGTATGGCATGTAGAGTGTTCTCTGAAGCCCAGGCAGCGGCGATCAAACCTGCGCTTGGAGCCGCGTCAAGTTGGGTGAATAAGTTAACGTAGACCTCCGAAGGAATAGTCTGGATCGGGACACCCAGTAGAAAGAGGTTCTCAAGACACTGCACCCCATCAGAAAATCGGGTATCGACACCGTGGCCAAGTACCACAACCAGTCGCAGGCCAGGCAATGGGCTAATTGGAACGTATTTTGCTGTATGGTGGCGGAACCAAACATCCGTCTTCTTGCCTCGATCCTGAAATGAAGATTCTCCGAAGAGAAAATTATTGTAGCGGACGACAACCTCATGTGTATCGATTTCGGCCCCTTTCCCTGTACCAACAAGCGAAGGGCCGTTGGCCACGAGTGCAAAGTCTCCGGAACTGGCAGAAACAATTTGCTGAAATGCCTCCGCGCTGGCGTCTAGATGACAGCCGATACGGGCTGCGGAATCCGAATGAACAGGCCAGTGCCTGCCGTTTTTTCGAAGGGCAAGCAAGAGCCGCAAATGACCTGTTTGTTTGGCTGTATAAGAATCGAGGGAGTATGCCCTATCGGCAATGGAGACAGCTTCATCGCAAAGTCCAGCCTGTTCCAGCGCCGCGGCAAAACGGAGCATTCTACGGGCACCAGCAAAGGGAGAATCTGCGATTTCCTTGGCAAGGTTGCAAGCGAAATCGGTCGGCCCTCGGCGTTCCCAAATAAGCTCGGCTAGCGCGCACATTATTCTGAAACGTTCGTAATCATTCTCATGTTGAGAAACAAACCGACTGAGGTATTGAAGGGTATCCTCATACCCAATGAGTCCAAACCTGGCGTAAACAGCAGCCTGGAGTGCTATGTGCGGGTTGTTGGGAAACCGGGCTTGGGCGGCTTGATGACGTTGGGCAGAGGCTTCATACCGCTGTTTTTTGAAAAGCTTCCGAGCCGCAATATATTCGTCCCTTCCTGGCTTTCCAAAAGTTTGCCAGAATGGCCTTCTGGGAAGCCAGTCATAAGAAAATGGTCCGGACTTCGACGTGAAGAACTTCACTGGCACTATGCCATTTCTTCTGTAAGAACTTCTTTTGAAACTCGCTCCAAGTCGTTCGGGTTGCCAATATCGCGCCAATACTCGCGCAAAGGAAAAATGTTTGTGCTTTCCGGGTGGTTTTTTTGGAGTGTTTCGAAGAATGTGGTCATGTCAAAATATCCACGATCCGGAATACTTTTTAACGCGATTGGGTCAAACATGTAAATCCCCGCGTTGACCAGATGCTTCAAGACTGGTTTTTCATGAAGATCTATCAGCCGACCATCTTCCTGAACCACCACGCCATAAGGTACCTGAAATTCGAATTCTTTCACGCACATCGTTGCAACGGCGTTCGTGTCGCGATGGTAGTGAGATAGGTTGCGTAAATCTGCTTTGGTAATGATGTCGCCGTTGATAACTGCGAAGGGTCGGTCTAGCTGCGCACTCATCATCCGTAATGCACCCGCCGTGCCCATGCGGTCTTCTTCACGAATGTACTTGATTTGTACATCGAATTTTGAGCCGTCACCGAAATAATCGATAATCTTATCGCCCAAATAGCGGATCGAGATGATAAATTCCTGGAAGCCTTGAGAACTCAGGCTCTCAATTGTTCTTTGCAAGATCGGTTTTCCGGCCACTTCTAGCAGTGGCTTTGGGGTTGTCTCAGTATGGGGGCGCATCCGTTCACCCAATCCGCCTGCCATAACGACAACCGGAACCGCGGGAATCGCAGAAGTGACTGTATCCTCAACTAAGAAGACCCCCACTACACAATCTTCCTCATCGACTACTGGAATGCGCAGCACACTTGGATCTGCCTGTAGAATTTCTTCGATGCGTGGCATGCCTTCGTTCCGGTGGCAAATTAGGGGGGAACGGTTCAAAATCGCACCAACAGGCGCGTTGAGGGAAACTCGTCGAAGAATTGCGCGCCGAATGTCGCCATCTGTTAAAATGCCGATGAGTTTCTGGTTCTCATCAATAGCAATTGCGATATGGAGCGCTCCTTCATCAATCCGACTCATTGCCTCTAATATAGTATTATCTGGGGTAATGAAGATCTTTGTAGCGGAAGAGTATTTGAATTGATGCATTTAAGTCGACCTTAGCTGTCGTTTACTATTTAAGGATATTTTTTAAAGATAACTATACCCGCATAATCTTTCAATTTTACGACGTATCCTAAGACTAAACTTTAAGCTATGGATGAAATACTTCAACCTATGCCGTCAATATATCGCTACGATTCGTAGTGCCGCCGGTGTGTACAACAGAAACCTACAGGTTGCAAGCCAGATCGCTGCAAGTAACTTACGGTTATAATTCTTGCCATATGACCACCCGCAAAGACGCTTATTTCTTAAGCGGTTTCGTGGCTTATCAACTCCACCAGAGTGGCCTAGTTTGATTGTCAGTGTATGACTGGCCTGCGGCCCATCTGGACAATGGTCTCGGGAGCTGGAGGGCGATACCCAATGCGTTGTGTGGTCGCTTGGTGTGCTACAACTCGACGACGGAACACTTACTGGACCGGTGATGAGTGCGAGCTTCTTTAACCTTGGCATCTCTGGGCGGGGCAACGGGTTCATATCCATGAGGTAATCGAGAAGGCCGGAGTGGTGGTATTCGGTTGCAGTCTTTCCGGTCAAGCTTCGGATCGATTGGTGGAAGCTCCGGCCGGGAAGTTCGACCGGACCACTAGCACGAACTGGCATGTATCGGCAGTGCCGCATGTCAATTTCACGGCACTTCGCACCCTAGGACCTGTCCCCATAAAGGGGTTTCGTTGATGTGTGAGATTTGATTCAACCTCCTGATAAGGAGGCTGCTTTTGCACAAGACTGGCTAGTGCCTTGACGCCACCAGGGCCAGTTGCGGTGATAAGCCAAATTCGGCCAAATGAGCACGCAAGGCATTGATCAGCGCGGTACGTTGTCGAACCAGCAGATCCCGTGTCTTGTGCAGCATCAATACGCACTGCTGCTCGCGGCTCTTGACAGCGACGAACCTCATAGTCGGCCTCGTTACCGCTTTGCAGATCGCTTCGGCATCGGCTGCATCTGTCTTCCCCCGTTTTACATAAGGTTTGGCATACGCAGGTGGCATCAACCGAACGCCATGGCCGAGCGCAATGAACTCCCGACCCCAGTGGTGCGCTGAGGCACAGGCCTCCATTCTGATGAGGCATGGTGGCAGCGCGGAAAAGAAGGGGAGGACTTCGCTTCGGCGCAACTTACGTTTGGAGACAACTTTTCCATCGACGCCGATGGCGTGAACCCGAAACACGCGCTTGGCGAGATCGAGACCGAAAACTCTAATATCCTGATGCATGGGAATGCTCCTTAGACCTGGCTTCACGGCCAAATCATCGCACACTGCGCCAGTGCGGGGGCCGTCCACAGCATCATGTCAGCATCGATCACGGAAACATCGTCATGCTTCGGATTGTCGGACGCGGAACAGTGCAGCCAGGTGGTGTGCACAGCCCGGGCGGGTTTTGCAAAATGGAACATCTCAGGCTCCCTTGGTTTGGGCATGAAAAAACCC
>NZ_JAZDVZ010000017.1:0-40932 GCF_036350355.1 Roseibium sp. FZY0029 | reverse complement strand
CTTCGCCAACGAAGTCCCCGGCATTGTCGACCACGTAGGTGTCGTTGCCACCATAGCCGAACATCCGGTCTGCACCGGCGCGGCCGTTCAGTGTGTTGACACCAGCATTACCCAGCAGCGTGTTGTCGAGTTCATTGCCCGCCAGGTAAAGGTTGCCAGAGCCAAGAAGCTGGCCATTCTCGACATTAGGCGAAAGGGTGTAACTCACCGCACTTCGAATAATATCTGTTCCTTCGTTGGTGGCTTCAACGACCTTATCGGCGGTGTTGTCAACAACATAGTTGTCGTTTCCTCGCCCACCATACATCGTGTCAACTCCACGACCACCATTCATTATATCGTCGCCGTTTCCGCCAACAAGGCGGTCCTTGCCGTCCAACCCAACAAGTACATCATCACCGCCACCAGCTTCGAGGAAGTCATCAGACGTCGACCCTTTCAAGTGGCGCGACAAATGATAAATTCTTTCCTGAATTCCACCTGCGGTCTGCCATGCCAGCAACCAACCGTCATCGTCAGTTGCTGAGACAGAATGGTGCTGTCCATAATAGCTAAAGCTGTATCTTCCGGTCATCACATAGGAAACTGTGACCACGTCTCCTTGCGCTGTGCCATCTGCTTCGTAAACACGGAAATTTAGATAATCCGCCCATACTCCACGGATGAAATATGCTTCACGCCAAGTAACAACCCACCCGCCTCCAGAGAGTTCAATTGTTTGAACTGCTACAGGATCTCGAGCGCCGGCATCATCACTCGCCCGAACAATGTCACTACGCTCGGATCCATCTGAGTTGAAAATTTGAAAAAATGCGCCGCCAACTCCGTCCTCTGCACCGGTCCATGAAACGACCCAGCCACCATCTTTAAGTCCACAAACATTCGAATTTTCACTGAACCCATCGGGGCTGCTAACAAGTTGCCGGGGTGAAATAATATCACCGACCGAGTTCATCCGGATTTGATAGGTATATTTATCGGTAGTATTGTCTGAAGCTGTTCCCGCCCATGTGACTAAAACGGTTCCGTCAATAAGGGTCGCAGATGAGAGGTCGAAAACCAACAAACCAGCATATAAGCTGTTCGATGACACAACTGAACCGTTTGCATCGTACGTCTGAAAAGCAATTTGCCCACTATCGTGACCTGCGATCCAGCATCGGGTCCAACCGCCACTCACCTGCGCTATCGTGTAGAACCAGTTTGACGCGGGGATAGTTCCCGAAGCAACTACCTGCCCTTCAATGACTGCAAATTGCATTGATTGGATCGCATCATTGTTCCACTCAAGCCAGGTTGTAACGTGTCCCCCACCATCAAGTGCGGTTACATTTGCGCTGCTTATTTCGGTCCAGCCACCTCCCGCTGGAGTTAAGTTGGAGCGGCTACCTACCAGATTTCCGGTCTTATCGAATAGCTGATAGAAAATTTCAGAAGCAGTTCCCTCGCTGCGAATTTCTCCCCAATGCAGAAGCCAATTGTCATCGGATAATACCTCGACTCCAACGTAACTAAGGCCTTCGGCAAGTGGCGTGTCCAAAGTATACTCCGCAACCATAGAGCCGTCTGCTTCCCGAACGACAACACCTATGCCGGAAATTCCATCAGCTGACGCACCTCCGTCACGGTATGCAGTGACCAAAAGACCGCTTTCCAAGACGGTCGTAATAGGCTGATTAACGACAGGGTGAGCATCTCTCAGCAAATCTCGGTGATAGGTAGAGCGATAACCAATAACTGACATTTATATGCAACCCAAAAAAATCGACCCTTGGTGAAGTTAACTTATAAGGGTATATTTCTAATAATTTTGTTATAACCCTTTGGCGAGATTGTCTGATCTCGCCGACGTCAGCCAAGATACGACGGTGTTGAAGGTGATCCACTATTTATATCGAGAATTCATGAATTCAGCCAGTACTTCCTATGTAGGACTGAATAGCCCCGAGTTCCGTAGACACCTATTGGTTCATGATTGATGTCTGTTTTCGAAGTCGACTGGCGACAGCATGCCGTTTCGGGCGTGCTTGCGGGTTGGATTGTAGAACATCTCGATGTAGTCGAACACATCCTGGCGTGCTTCGTCCCGGGTTCGATAGGTCCGTCGCCGTATTCTCTCTCGTTTGAGCAGGTTGAAGAAACTCTCGGCCACGGCATTGTCATGACAGTTTCCGCGTCGGCTCATGGAATGAACCAGATTGTGGTGACGTAGAAAGCTGGCCCAATCCATGCTCGTGAATTGGGAGCCCTGATCGGAATGGATGAGCACCATGTTCCGAGGTTTTCTTCGCCACACGGCCATGTGCAGAGCCTGGAGGACAAGCTCGGTTGTCTGCCTATTTTGCAAAGACCAGCCAACGATACGACGCGAGAACAGGTCGATGACCACGGCCAGATAGGCAAAGCCCTCCATGGTCTTGATGTAAGGTGATATCGGTCACCCAGGCTGTGTCCGACGCATCAACATCGAATTGCCGGGCCAGGGTGTTGTCGACCACCACAGACGGTTTTCCGACATAAGAGCCCGGTCGACGACCCCGATAACCGATCTGGGCCTTGATCCCGGCCAGCCTGGCCAGTCGTGCGACGCGGTTCAGGCAGCAGGCCTCACCCTGATCCAGCAGATCGTCATGAAGCTTGCGATGTCCATAGACCTTGCCGCTCTCCTTCCAAGCTTCCTCGATCAACCGCGTCTGACGGATGTCTTCTTGGGCCCGATTGCTCAGCGGATGCTTTAGCCAAGCGTAGAAGCCGCTGGGATGGATGCGCAGGCAGCGGCACATCGTCCGCACCGAAAATATGGAGCGATGCTCGGCGACGAACGCGTACCTCACTTTGCATCCTTGGCGAAGTACGCGGCCGCTTTTTTTAAGATGTCACGTTCCTCGGTGACCCGTGCCAGTTCCCGCTTCAATTGCCGGATCTCATCGGACTGATCACTGCTTTGGGAGGTCTCCGACGCGTACTTCTTGCGCCACGCATAAAGAGAATGCGCGCTCACACCCAGCCGCTGTGACACTTCCGAAACCGGATACCCACGCTCGGTGATCTGACGCACGGCGTCGCGCTTGAAATCTTCAGTGAAATTAGCTTTGCCCATGAAGGCCTCCTTGCCTCAAATTTAGGAAAGAAGGCGTCTACAAATCTAGGGGCTATTCAGAATTTGGATTGCACCTGCCAGTTGAGAGGCTATTGTGCGTTATTATGATTGGATGATCCTTCGAAGTTCATGACATTATGTTCGGTTGTGGGGTTACATTTATGGGTTTCGTATTATTCGCCTTGCGCAAGACTCTATACTCTTTCGCTGTTTTGATGATGTTATTTTTGATGTTTATGTATGGTATGATAATGTTTGGACTGTTTACAAACTCATCAGAAATAATGAATTCAAGATATCCAGGTCTAAAAGTTATTCTATATACACTTACGACCTTTTGGATGTTGCCGTTAATTTTGTCGGTATTCTATAACCGGTACTCTCCAGGTGAAGAAAAAGAAAAGTTTCCCATCGCCATGGCAATAATTTTATTGACTACAACTATATTGGGCGGTGTGACGCCTCTATTTCACACTTGGTTGTAATATAGGAAATTGCGTTGAACTCAATCAAACAAATCCATAGGCAATGCAGCAAGGGTCCAATCGCGATCAGACAGCAATATCATTGACCAGTTAATTATGCTTGGAGCCGATCGCGGCGTCACTGCAGATCTCTGCCACCAGAACTGATTCTTCCCCCCGCTTTACGTTCGCCGCCTTCTGCGTATCCGAAAACTTCGATGCCTTCATCAATTCCGCTCCTTCCCAGCCAGCAAACTCGTCGCGGAAAACTCTAACCCAAATCGAGGGAGTTTAACGGGAGCACATCACGTCGCTGAAACCTCACGACACCAGCCCATGCAGGGACTTGTGGAGGTGCAATTTGCCCTCCCCAGCCCTGTCGATCATGGCGCGGAAGTATCCACCTGGGGATGCGATTTGTTCGGGAGCGCGCAAGGCTTTCTCGGCAACGACGACAAGGCAAGCAGCAGCCAGGAATTTTCCCTGTCGTTCGACGGCGTTTTGATAGCCGGCCGGACTGAGGCCGATCAAAATCCGCAAGTGATCCGCGGCCTGACACAGCCGTGACCAGTCGGAGAACGAAAGCCCGATTTCACTTTGCACCTGGGTACAGGCTGCCCGAATAAGACCGATGGACACTCCATCGAGGTTTGTTTCCGGTAATTTGCCTCCCGCCGACCTTGCCGCTTGCGGTTTAGGCAGTTGCAGTTCTGTGCGCCCGCCGCAAGGCTTTCTTTCAAGAGCCATTTCAACGGCGAAGCCGTTGTCAGTAGTTAGGTTAGTGTCTTGCTCGTTAGAGCAAGTCCGTTCGTTATTACTTCTTAGTGAGTCGGTTTGGGTTGTAATAGATATAGGGCTGACATCAATGTCACCCGCGCATGACATTTTATCACTAGATTTGTCGGAGTTGGCTTCGTAGAGGGCCAGAGCTTCTTCATAAAGTCTCCGCAACATCTCGGCCCGTTCTGCCGAGGTCAACTGATCGCGTTTGACGACACTCTGCGCGCTCGTGAAAAAGTTGTGAAACGATGCAGGATCCTCTTCTGCCATGTCGGCGATTGCGCGTGAAAGCCGCGTAATGGTGCGCTTTGCTTCCTGCTCGGCCTTGAGACGACGCTGAAAGGCATCTGCCTGCAGCTTGAAGGCCTCCAGATTGAAACATGCCGGGGTGAAGTCCAGGCCATAGGCTTGCTCGGCCTCCCCTGCCCGGCCGCGATAGACAAAACGACGCCCTGTGGGACTATCACGGTACGCGAGGATCCCCGCTTCAACGAGTTTCTTCAGGCAACGTGTGACTGTGCGCGTGGTTTTGCGAGTGTAGTCTGCAAGACGCTGATTGGAGATTGCCACGACGGGACGCCGACCGGCCTTGAAGTCGTCGCCTTGGACGAGCCCCAAAAGGATATCGAGCACGTGGTAGGCTGTTCCGTCGATGCCAAGCGCCGGCGCAACGCGCTTGAGAACCAGCGAAACATCCTTTTTCAAAACTACAGGTCTATCGTCCCGGGCGGCCAAACGCGCACTTGCAAGTATCCCATGCGTCACCTTTCTGAATGAAGAGACGTTCGAAACAGTAGGCATATAAACCTCCGTTCGCCGGCGCGATTTCGCATCCGGCGTCTATCAATTTGGGAGGTTCAGGTTTGGAAAATCGGCAGAAATCCACCGTTCACGCGAGAAGCCTCTTGCGTGGTGATTCGGGATGCACTACAACGGGATTGCTTAGGGTTCCCGTTGGGACTTTCCCATCTGAACCATGGAATTAGGGGCTATCTGGTTGCAGCCAGATGGTCCCTTTTCATTTGGTCTACGCTCTCTTGCATTCCCCTTTCTCTCAAAGCCAGGCCATCCAGAAGCCCGAAAACTAATTCTGATCACCATCTTGACGAAGGAAATCAGCATGCAACTCCGGGAGCTTCTCGCTGAGCCATCTCGCAAAACGAGCTTCAGCTTTTGGAAACGTCACCATCGATGACGATGTCGTCTCCTTGAACTTACCCAAGAGCTTGCCGGCAGACCTGATCTCGATTTGAGTAGATTTCATCGAGTCTGACTTTTGTCTTCCCTTTGCTGCATGAGAAGCAAGCTTCATACGCTCCGCGCCATCCCCTTCCAGAAAGGACCGATCCTTAACGATCTTGCGGATGCGATCAGCTACCTTTTGATCATCGAACAGCTTTGAAAACTCCACCCATGCCGGTCGCCCTACCCCCTTTGCACGGCCTATTGCATGTACGATATCGTCCGGGATTGCATTGGCGACCTTAAGAAGGACCGAAATATTCGTCTCCTTTTGGCCGAGGATCGGTTCCATGTCGCGCTGCTTGATACCGGCGTTCTTCAACTGAACGGCCCAGAGCGCTTGTTCAATCCAGCTCAAATTTTCACGAACGCCGTTCTCGAGAGACTGCTCCCTGATCAACTCGGCATCGGTGAGATCACGGACATATGCGCGAACTCGGACAGTTTCCGGTCTGTCCGCTTCTCGATGCAATTCCTGGAGAGCCGCCGTCCTGCGATGGCCGTACGCTAATTGGTAACGGCCCTCTTCATTAGGATGTGGGCGGACAAGAACGGGCAATTTCTGCCCTTCTCTCTCGATAGACACTTTCAATTCTTGCAGCGCTGCTGTTGCTTCCGCGTCTGTTTGAAATCGATCGCTGAATGGAGACGGGTCTATCTTGTCAGGGTTCAGCGAGAGCACTGTGTCACCTGACAGACTCGTAAGCGCCTTGCCGACGTTGCCAACTACCGGGGAGCCCATGCGGCGATGGCGTGGCGACTTTGGCACGACTTCGGCCGTGCTCGTCCCCTCACCTTCAGCCATCTGCTGGAGAATGGATTTCTTCATGCCTCTCGTCCCCAAACTCGCTTGATGATGTCGAGAATTTCGTCATTGACCCGGTCGGAGCTCTCACGGGCACGCTTGTAGGCGTCCCTGCCCACTTCTCCAGTCTCCAACTCGTAGAGCGACTTCTTTGCTACGCCACCCGCAGCGATCGCAGTGGACTCCCAGGCCTCGGCAACCAGTACATCTTCTGCGAAGAGACGTCGGATAATGCCACTCATGTATTTTTGCGGTCCGTCATTTGGGTTCACTCTTGTAAGCAGGAACCGTATCCATTCGTGATCGAACTTTGCCCCGAAAGCCTCCAACGTTTCAGCCAGCTCGGAAATCATGATCAGGAACTGATTGCACGACGCGACATCGAGCATCGCCGGATGGACTGTAATTACGAGTGCAGTTGCTGCGTAGAGAGCGGCAAGTGTCGAGTATCCCAGCGACGGAGGCGTGTCCAAAACGACTACATCATAATTACTCTCGACAGAGGCAATCGCGTTTCGCAGGCGTTCGAAGAAAAGTCCGAGCTCATCCCTGTGGTTGTTCGCAAGATAGGAAGGTGTATCAAATTCGAAATCCATCAGTTCCAGGTTTCCAGGAACGATGTGAATTCCGGGGAAGTAAGTCGCTTGGATAATCTCTGCGAACGCCTTGCGGTCGTCGTCATACCGAAGGGCAGCGTAGGCGGTCTCGTTCGAGTCGAGGTCGAATTCGGGCTGGATCCCAAATGTTGAGGTCATCGAGGCCTGTGGATCGAGATCGATGCACAGTACACGGTATCCCTGGATGGCGAGATAATGCGCCAGATGAACCGAGGTCGTTGTCTTGCTGGACCCGCCCTTGAAATTCGCCGTCGCAATCACTTGAAGGCGCTCGCCTACCCGGCGGTGCGGCAGTAGGCGAAGTGCGTCTTCGGGCCGCTGTTCCGCTAGATACTCCCGCAGTTCCCAGACTTGTTCAATGCTGTAAATGCGCTTGTTGTTATCGGTTCTAGTTGGCTGGGGCCCTTTGCCTTCTAGAGTCAAAGACCTAAGAGTGCTTTCCGGAATCCCCAGCAGCTTCACCAGATCTAGGGTCGAGAATGTGCGCCCGAAGACTTTTTGCGACTCTGGTGGATACATCCGCGCACGCATGGAATTCAACTCTGCAGAGAGCTGGCGCGTATAATCCTCAATCTTCTTTGCCGTATCCGGCTTGGGAAGAATGTGTACTGGATTGTCGCTTACTGCCATTCGGCACTCCTGACGGCAAACACCTTGTTGGTGACCTATTTGCCGTCAGGAGTGAATGAAGTCGCCAAAAATTGCAAGGAATATTAGGTTAATGAGAGGTTAACGATGACCTTGTCAGATGTGGCACTCCGAAAGCTCAACGATGCTATATTTGGTAACCGACCTGCCTGCGTAGCAACGTGGCATAACAGACGCAACTGAAATTCTTTCGATATTACAAAAGATTGCCTGATACCTTCGAGTGTTATTGTCGAACAATATGCCAGATCGATTTCTCTACCAAATTGCCGACAAGTCACTCGTTTGCTCGCGTAGGCCGCGTACGAATTCCACAGCTTGAGCCTACTAAGCTCTTATTTGCTCTCTGCGATTGGTGGCCAAGCTGATTCTTTGGCCGGTGTTCATCTGGATCCCGCAGTGAGTCGCCCTTGCTTGCCTACGGCAGGAGCTTCGATATCTCCGATCATCAAACACGCTGCCGAATGGCTTCCTGCGACTACACACGCTCTATCAGGTCAACGAGATGCAAACGGAGAAATGGACAGAAAGGGAAAAAGTTGGCGGGTGGACGTGAGTCCTCGCGGCCGCATGACCAAGCACACGAAGCCGCCGCAGGCCATGTGTACCCCCTTCCCCCGAAATTAAGTGCGAGGGCTCTCACGCCTACTTAGCGCCGGTTAAAATTTTATTCTGGTGCAGCAGCTGTTAGATGTCAGCCCCCTTGCGTGTGCGCGCCAGCCTAGCTTGGCAACATGACGAAGCAGACTGCCTCTTCTTCTGGCATTGCCCACGGTGCCTTGACCACCGAAATCGCCACGGCAGCACCGCCCCACCGGCACAGACATTAGCACGACTAACGCTCCGAAATGCATCAAGATCCTTCCGGTCGGCAAGGTAACAACCCGCGACGGGCGCTTTTGCATTTTCCACGCCGAGGCGTCTGCTGCCAGGTTCAACCCCGACGGCATCGACAGTCCTGTCGACCACGTCCATTACATCTCGAAAAACGACAAGCCGGCTGCAGTTGGCTGAATCAAGAAAATGACAGTCAAAGCGGATGAGTTCCATGGCCGGGTCGACTGGTGGAATGCTTGCAAGGACGTATCGACTGTAAAGTGCCGACATTTCATTTTCCCGCCTTTCCAGATGAGAAGCCACCTGGCTCCATTCCGTCGCTCTTGTGGTGGCAACGGCACGCGCTATGGCGCTTGCCTATGCTTCTCCCGAGACTGAAATAGGGGAAGACCCAATTAAGTCTTTTGTCGAGGCCCTTGGCCAGGGCACGGATGCGGATCAGGCTGCCTGCCTTGCCGCCAGCACGGCTTGTCGACCGGCAAGGTGGATAAATCCGTTCACGACGCAACACTGGCAATACTTTCGGCTGCCATTGAAAAGTGGGGGGGGCTGAGAGCGAATAGCCGTAAGAGGGATATTCACGAGCCGATTGAAGGCGCGCTTGCAGACAAGATTTACTACCCGTGGCAAGTAACAGGCGCTTCACCCTGTTTCTATGTTCTGTTCGCGAGCATGCCCTCGCGCTTTTCTAAGCGGCCGGCATAATCCAACGTATTCGTTTTGATCCGCTGTTGTTGGTTCCTAATATCGCAATCCATCCACAAGCACCGCAATATCCTAGTGTTTACTGGAAATATTGAGGACGGCGCTCATGCAAATTCGATCTAGTGGGGCGCAGGCTTGTTGCGTTCGATCATGCAGCTAAGGCGACTTATCAATTGATAAGCCCCCCAAACAATCGCGAAGCGCACTTTAAAATACATCATGCCGTCATGTTCGCTACTGCTACTTTGAAGCAACCCCAAGAGACGGCACATGAGGCTTGCGGTTCGGGAGTTCGCCGGACTTGAGAACCGCGCCTACTGCGTGCCGTGACCGGGTTGCTCAAACACTTCGACAAATAGGCAAGAGATTGCATTTTGCTGAGCACCACTTGGGACACGAGCAAGAGGCCTTGTCTGCAAAAACTTATCAGCTGATAAGCTTGATCAGCGCGACTGAATGAAAGCCAGTGCACCCAAAAGCTTCGCAGGCCCGACTAATTCAAGCTCAATACGGCTTTGTTTTCGCCAATTATACAAATGTGCTTATACGAAATTGAACCCACTACCGTACGGGTAACGCCCCTCCCCAGGATCAGCCCGGCCCGTCAGGGCTGGTCCGGTCCAGCAGCGGCGATCCTCAATTTCGAAATGTGCAGACTGGCGGCAGTGTTCCTGCCGCCAGTGCTTTGCGCGTTAGGCTGCGGCTCTCAAGCCTTTCAGGTCCGCCATCTTTTCAGAAAGCGTCCAAAGGGCCTTGTTCAGTTTCACATCCTGATCGATGCCTTTGACCGCTCGGGAGGTGGAGCGGCGAAGGCGGCCATGTTCATCGCGGAAACGTGCCTCCAAGCCGCCCCGGATGGCGTTTTCCTGAACGACGTTAAAAGTTGTCCAGAGGTCGTTTTCCCGGTCGCCCGTGCGGCGGGTGTTCAAAAGCTGGCTCGGCTGAATGTGGGTCGCGGTTTCCCCTTCGTTGTCTCCGAAGCGGGCAATGTGCGCAGCCTCCGCAAACACCTGCTTTTCGTCACGGTCGAGGATCAGGCCGCTCCAATCGGCTGGCGCGGCAAGGGCCTTTTCCGCTTCCTTCAACACACGGAACGTGCCGTCAATCACCTTGTGCCGCACGTCGCCGCTGTGACGAACCTTCACGCTTTCGAGGGTGGAGGTCTGGGCGACAAGGGAATTTAGGCACCGGATGCGGAACAACCCGGCCATGATGTCGAACGCGGACGTTCCGTCATTTGCGTTCTTGAGCAGGATTTCGCAAACGGTATCACCAACACAAAACTTGGCATCGTGGTCGAGGCGGCGAAGCCGGATCAGATGCTTGGTGAAGTCCTTCTTGCTGGCATCGCGGGTGCGGCCTTGCTTCACACCAACCGGCATGAATCCTTCGTCTGTCAGCGCACGCAGAACTTCGATGGTAGGGATCGGCTGGAAACGTTCGGAACGGCTCTCATGGGCTGAGACTGCGAAGATAGACGGAGCGCTCCGGCGCATTTCGTCTTCGCTGAGAGCGCGGGCGGAATCAAAGCGTGCGGTGCTGGCATATACTGAGTTCATTGGTTTGCTCCTGTTTCCTGACTTGGCCGGGGTGGTTCGTTTCATTTTCCGCGTCGTCGGAAACGGGGGCGGCGGATCAAGGACCGGAAGCGGGGAGGGGGATCACCCGCGCGCACAAGGCGAGAGCCGCGGAGCGTGGGGACACCCCGCAGGAGGCCGCGCAGCGGTTTATCCTTGATCTAACGGGGGGCGGAGCCCCTACTTTCAAGAGAAAAGCCCGGCTTCTCTGCCGGTCGATCTTTCATGGGGTAGGCGCGCGGGTCAGGTTCGGAGAAGGAACGCGATCGGGCCGGTGGGCCGGCGCGACCCTGTTGCATTGGAGGACCTGGGCCGCGCGCCGTAGGGGCGAAGCCCCTCCCCAGGATCAGCCCGGCCCGTCAGGGCTGGTCCGGTCCAACGGCCTATCGGCAAGCCTTCATATTGATTTTTCGGCTGAAACTGCTAACATCTTTCTAGGAAAAGGGACGACAGGTTTCCCTGTCGTCCCTTTTCCTAGATAGTGAATTGGACCCGGATCACGATTTGCAAGGTCGTCCGGGTCTTTTTCATTTCTAGGGTAACGCTAATGGGTATGAACCACATCGCATTACCTCCGATTTGAAAGCAAGGCTGTTGCCTCAGCCGGGTAAGCCCATCCCACCCGGTCGCACCGCTTGCCCGGCGCTGCTGCTTCCGCCCTCAAAACTGATTGGCTCACCGATAGCACATCTGGCGGTCAATAGATTAACGAGAGGTTAACCTCTCATCCCACCATACAAGGACTCGTGCGCCTCTTGGATCGCGTCGAACGCCTCTGTCTGGATGACTTCGTCATTGCTGCAAAGCTCGGGCATTCCAAAGCGTGCAGCGGCCAACTCCCGAAAGTCCCGATAGTCGTCTGCGGCGAGGATTTGGCACTGGATGGCGACCGAGCGCACCATACTGGACACCTCACCCACCCACGCCTCTTAGATCCGTCCCACGCGGATGCTATCGAAGCGCTCAGCTGCGAGCCGCAAGGCATTGTTGAATTTCGCTTTCCGGCGCACTAACGGCCAATAGTCTGCGGCGTTTGCATCGACGCTAGGGATCGTCTTCGTTTTCAGCATGTCGAAACCTCCTGTCGATGGATTAGCGGAACGCAAAGCCGGGTTGACTGGCTTGACCGAAAATCGAGATTTCGAGCCGAACAGCTTCTTGCAATTCCAGCCGGTACGTACGCGCGCTCCGCAGAAGTCCAAGGCGGGACGAACACCCCTCAAGCATCCGGCAAGAGCCGAACAGGGAGAACAGGACGGCCCGGCCAGTAACCGGCTTCACGCCCATTTTTCCGACATAGTATTTCCGCCCGTTGGCGTTGACGGCCTCCGGCTCCTCGCTTGCCCTGATTTGTCGATAGAGTTTCTTCCAGTCGGTGCGGTTCATTTTTGTGCTCTTCGTTCGCGGCGTATCGCCTTTCATTTTCCGCGTCCTCGGAAACGGGGGAGCCGGGTCAAGGACCATGGCAGGGGAGGGGGATCACCCGCACACACAAGGCGCAGCTGCGGAGCGTGGGGATACCCCTGCCATGGCCGCGCAGCGGTTCATCCTTGACCTGGCGGGGGCGGAGCCCCTTTCAGCAAGCAAAAGTCCGGCTCTGGCCGGTCATTGTTCCAGGGGTAGGGGAGCGGGTCACGTCTGAAAAAGGAACGGGGTCGGGCCGGTGCGCCGGCGCGATCATGTTGCTTCGGAGGATCTGGGCCGCTCACCGTAGGGGCAACGCCCCTGCCGAGGATCAGCCCGGCCCGTCAGGGCTGGTCCGCTCCCGAAACAGGGGGCAGGGGCATCCAAAGCGTTGCATCGGAGCCGTACCCGTTGAGCATCTTGCAGCCGGTTGTTCCTAGGATACCCGAAAAGGAGCGATTTCTGTTCTAGTCGAACGCACTCGAAACCGGGGCCGCTTTCGAAGGAAAGCGGCCCCGTGTTGTCCGGATGCATGTTCAGATTCAGCCGGGCCCTCGCCGAGACGTGACGCCAGATCGCCTTGTCCTGCTGCTTCTGACCCGCTCAGATATATTCGTCACCGGGAACGCAGACCGCTCTCCGGTCGTCAAACAGAAACTCGGAAATGTGCCTCATCATGTTGGCACGCCCACCATTTGTATGGAATCCCAATTTGTTCAGGCCGTTGGCATACTGTTTGAACGTGGGGTCCGGCATGTGGGGATTGGGCGTCAAAAAGAGCTCCTGATAGCGGAAAACCGGTTTGTATCCGGCAAACGACAGTCCGATCAGTTCCCGGGCCAGCACCTTCGGAACTTGGTGGTGCTGGTTCCACAGCATTCCAATATTCCGGTTCATGAATTCCTGCCAGGCCCATGTGGGATAATCGATCCGGATGCCCTGTTTCTGGGCCTCCCATTGCCTGGCTTCTTCCTCGCACTCACGCCAGATGGCGGCTTCGCGTGCTTCAAGCGCAATGTGGACTGTCTGATGGCCCGTCGCCGCACCGATGATCAGGGCGTCATTCAGAATCGGAGTCCAGGCCTTTTCGCTCAGAATGCTTCCTACGCCTTGCACCGCTACCGGGTTTCTTACCACCGGTCTCTTTGCCCCGCCCTGGCCCTCGCCCCTGCCTTTCCTTCGCCGGTATTCTTCCTGCTGTGCAATCCAGACCGTTTGCTGATCCTGAATGCCGTTTGCCGCTGTTATCCCGAAATTGGCGATCAGTTCCTTGCAAGTCCGGATACTGGCCCCCCCGAGAATCGTCATCTTCAACTGATCCCGTGCGGTCGTCTGGTAAAGCCGGAAAGCGGCATCGATATAATAGTCCATGTGATTGGGTTGGTCCCAGCGCGTCCAATGGGCAATCCAGGCATTATCCGCCCTGTAGACGTCTACGACCTCATTGATCTCTTGTCTGAATTGCTGAAAGTTAAGTGGCATATCAGGTCTCTTCGAGAAGTTCGGGATGTCCTTGAACCACATGCAAGCCTATGAAGGGAAGGGGCCTGTGACCTGCGACACAGCAGACGTAGGCTGTTGGATTATTTAAACAAAAAGCTGTTGATGCGCTTTTCATACGTCGAACTTGATGGGCATCACGACGAGGAAGGTATGGGTGGCCGAACCAATCATCACAACGGCGGTTCGGAGAAATTGGGGCAGACCGGCACGTCGAAAATCAGTCGTGATATCCCACGTGATCACTCTAGGTGGTCGACCCGAAGCTGATCGCCAAACACCCGCACCGTTTCCCGGCTTTTCTCGGCAAGATTTTCTCCACCTTGGCGCGGAGCAATAGGGAGCGCGAGGTCCGGGACCATCTATGGATCGGAAGACACGATACCGGGTGAGGGGCCATGGAACCGTTCGAAACCTGCGATGGGAGCAGCTTAACCCGGCGATCGCGCTAAGCTGGCAGAGCAAATAGATCCATCTGATCCCATTCTTCGCCTCTCCCGAAAGCGTACGGCGGATCCGCTAAACCCAGAACGCCATCGAGGCGCTGAACTCGAAGTTGCTGTATCTGGTTCTCAATTACACGGCCGCGGAATGGAAGTAGCTGCCTCGCAAGTGGTTCGGGGCCGAGACCAAATTCGCCGTCAAATTCGGCAAACGGTTCGTCAGATAGTGAGGGAGACAGGCCTCAAGCACAAATTAACCGACAGTCCGTCGCACGACCCGCTCGAGAAATAAAATCGAAGAAATCTTTGTATAGGTCACATTGCACAAATAATAAATGGCATGTAAGACGCTTCATCGTATTATTATCAGAACAACTATTGGCCTCCTCTCCCACAAGAGAGCCTGCCCATAAGGATAACCATGACCAATACACCAGAGAACGACATCGCCCTGGAGGCGGCCTGTATTGAACTCACCAGCGATATCGTTTCGTCATACGTGTCCAACAACACGGTTGCCGCTGCTGATTTGGCGGGCCTGATAGCGTCCGTGCACAAAGCACTCGTTTCTGCCGCGCAGAAGACCCAGGAGCCGGAAGTTGTTGAGGTCGTGCCGGCGGTGCCGATCAAGAAGTCCGTCGGAGGCGATTTTATTATCTGCCTGGAAGACGGCAAGAAGTTCAAATCGCTGAAGCGGCATCTTCGGACCCACTACGACCTGACGCCGGAAGAATACCGGGCCAAATGGAACCTTCCGGCGGATTATCCGATGGTTGCGCCAAATTATGCAGCGGCCCGTTCAGAGCTGGCCAAGCAAATGGGACTAGGTCAGCAAAGAGCTCAAAAAGGCAGGAAACCGACTAAAAAGTAGCTCTAATAGACAAGGCCTCGAACTGAAGCGCCTGAACTTGATGCGGGTTCGGTCAAACACTGCATGTGCCGAGGATCTTGACTTTAATGCTACTGGGTAGCACTTTCTTGTAGAAGGAGACCACCCGTGAGCATTAAATCCTCCATTTCATTGACCGAACAGCAGGATGCCTTTGCGCGCTCTCTTGTTGAGTCCGGTCAGTATTCAAGCCTGAGTTCGGTTCTGCAGCAGGGCCTTGAGCTTCTGCGCCAGAAAACCGAGTTGGAGTCCCTCGAAACACAGGCTCTCCGCGAACTCATCGGACAGAGGACGAATGGTCCTGCTGTATCTGCAGCAGAAATGGAAACCCGCGTGGAAGCGATGGTCGAGCGAAAGCGGCGTGGCCTGCGTGTGGACCCTTGAGTATTCGAACGCCGCTGAGCGCGACTTTGAGCTGATCTTCGATCACCTGTTTCAAACCTATGCCGATCTCGGGGAAGATCAAATCGCAGCCTTCGAACGCGCGGCCGAGCGCGTCAGGTCCATCCGGTCCACCATCGATCGGCTCGCGGAAACTCCGTTCATAGGCACGCTTCGGCCGGACATCCTGCCGGGCCTGCGGTTCGTGCGCCGCGATCAGGCCGCAGTGTGGTTTCTTGCCGATTCATCCGACAACAAGATCTTTGTTGCCGCCATTTTCTTCGGGGCTCAGGACCACATCTGGAAAATGCTGACCCGCCTGCTGTCTGACTGACCGCCGATCTTGTGCCTGTCCGCACCCGGTCACCCGAGCATTCAGACGGACCAACGTCTGCTCCGACCCACAACATTGTAACAGCTGGAGGCCGGGCGAGGGAGCGGAGCAGGAGGCCGACCACCTGATCAAGCCCACTTAGAGCATTGCCTGAAGCACTTCGGCTGTTGCCGGCATACGCTTCAGACTTGCCAGGATTCTCGTTCGCCACGCTGGACCGGTCTCGCTCGCCAACTGATAAGCTTCGATCAGATCGTCGGGTCTGGTTTCGCTCAAGGCTTCGATCAGAAATGCCGCCTGTGCACGGTCCTTATGGGCTTTGAGTGCGTCCGGTCCACCCTGTCTTCTGTCGGCGACAATCAGCTTGTGGATCGCGAAACGTTCAGGTCGCGGGACCTGCACCAACACTCCTGATCTATACAGAAAGGGAACACGAATTGGCTCGGCAATCAGGTAATTGAGGAAATGTAAGCTCTGTGCATTGACCCCAAGCGCAGGAAGATCGCGGATCCCCTCATCCTCTTCAAAGGAAGGCGTCAGGAATTCCACCAGCGTCTGGCGATTTGACTGTCGCCAACGCCAGGTTTTGTCGCTCTCAAGTGTTGGCAGCGGATCAAATTGAAGTTCGGAAAAAACCTCTGCCAACGGAGGTTGGACCGTATCAGCGAGAGCGAGGGATAAGCGCTCGAAACTCGCAATGTCGATATCGTCTGTCGTTGCCGATTGATCGAAGCCGATCCGAACGCCAAGCTCACCTTCATAACTGCGAAAGGCGTGCGTGCCGACGATCGTTCCCCCGAGACGAAAGACACCGGCCTTCGCCATTGCCGAGACGACCTGACCGGATCCCACATCCGCAAACAGATACCCCTCGGCCCGCAGCACGCGCATCAACCTGGCGCGCTCGCGATCCGCCTGCTTGGCAGCCTCCGCGATTTCAGATTGCCTGTTCAACCGGCTGCGCAGTTCCGGAGTGTCTTCACCGATGTATCGGTCGACAGTTTTGTTGCCGATGCGGAAGTGATCATACCAGTAGGTTTTTGCGCCAACCGTTTTGGATCTCGGTACGCCCCGGAGGTCCGAAACGACACCGTCGATCAATGAGCGTCGCAGATCCGTCCAGGCTGCGATACCGATTGGGCTATGGTAGCTCACCGACATTCTTACCCCACATACCTTTTTTCGTGGGGTAATCCTAACATAGAAAATACCCCACAAACTAATTATTGTGGGGTAGGTTTCAATTAAAGCTTACACGTAAATTTTTCCAAACATAGGTTTCAATCTACTTGTTCGGATGAAGCAGAACACTGCCGCCATATTCAGGAATAAATAACACTGAAAAGTCGTCAGAGAAGGAATTGGCGTCATTTTCCATTTTTGAGATTACTTTGTAACATTTCCCGCATTTACGGCCCGCTCTACTCTCACCACATCGACGAAATTCATGTCGGCGTTATCAAGTTCAAAAAAACAACTACAAGGAAAAATTCTTATTACGCGTATAATAACATCTTTTTATTACTTAAATTTTCTCGCAGTTCGCCAATTAAACGCGTCGGTTTAATTCACTCTCAACCAACGGTTTCTTTTCTCTCCCTACGTAACGATGTAAAATAAATCTTTATTTAATTGATTTTAACGGTCGATGGGTCCGTGCATTCATTGCAGCAAATAGAACTGGTCGGATGTCGTTCAACATCCGGCCAGATCGACGTAGATCCGTATTTCACCCGAGCATTCTGGCAGACCGGCGTCTGCTCCGTCCCGCATCATTGTAATAGCTGGAGGCCTGGGCGAGGGAGCGGTGGCGGGACTGCTGCATGGCGTCCTGAATGGGGATATCGCGGTTGGCGGCCTCGGTCAGGAAACCGGAGCGCAGTCCATGGGCGGAAAACTCCACCGGGTCGAGCCCGGCCAGAACGCAACGGCTTTTCACGATTGAATTGACCGATTGGGGCGTGAGACCGCGCGCCTTGACATTGCCCCAGCGATCGATCGCCCGGAAGACCGCGCCCTCGTCGATATCTGCCGCTTCCAGCCAGGTTCTCAGCGCCTCGACCGGACGCCCGATCAGCAGCACCGCGTTGTCGTCGGAAGCGTCTTCGGTCTTGGTGCGTCCAAGCCGCAGGCTCGCTGCCGGCAGCAGGGGACTGTCTGGGTCGGCGGGATCGGCGGGCAGGGGATCTTCCCAGACAACCTGGCTGAGGCGCAAACCAGCGAGTTCGGACCGCCGCCGCCCACCGGACGCAAAGCCTGCCAGCAAAAGCGCCTTGTCGCGCAGATCTGCAAGAGAGGGTGCGGCAAGATCCGACCCGTTGCAGGTCGCAAGCAATCGCTCCAGCAGATCCGCGGTCACCGCCCGCCGGCTTTTTCGCGCCTTTGGCCGGCCGGCAACGCGGCTGGCCAGTCGCAGGGCCGAGCGCACGTCGGGGGCAGAGAAGGCAGCTTCAAGTCCGCGCCAGCGATGCAAGGTCGACCAGGAGGCAAGCCGCCTTTGAACTGTTGCGAGCGCGTGAGGGGACCGGTGCGCGCCGTCCCCCTTTGCCTTTCTGAGAAGCTTCAAATCCTCCAGAGCAAGGGCAACGTTCTCAGGCATGCCATGGGCTGGATCGATTTTCCGCCGTTCCGGGTCCCACAGGTGATGTGCGATAAACTTCAGGATCAGCGGCACCGGCGCCGGCCAGGGCAGGGGCTCTCCCGTGGCCGCCAGGCACCAACCTTCCAGATAGGAACAATCGGAGGTGAGGGCCCTGAGGGAATTTTCGCCAATGCCTTCCCGTGCCAGGTGGCGCAGGGTGGCGATGTCCTCCTCGCTGAGCAAGGCCACCAGCTGATCGGTGCGATCCGGACCGGCAAGGGCCGGCAGTATGGCGGCAAGCGAATCCAACGCTTCCGTCTTGCGCGCTGCGCTTTCGTCAAGGGATGCGGAAGGGGAGGGAAGGGAACGATTGGGCATGGGCTGTCAGGCTCGAAAGGATGGACCGGAGCCTTCATTCTGGCATGCGGCCTCGCAAAAGTCTAATCATCGATAATAGGTTCTTATCACTGCTTATAATCTGACTCTCGAAGATATCCATGTGATGATACTTTTTTGCTTGTTGATTATCGTTAATGAAATATTATCAGCCGATGTCAATGGTTTACGATCTCCACAAGTCCCTGAAATCACTGGATTGGCTCGATCTGGCCGACCCGCTCGATCGCGCCAGCCGGTCACTGACCCGAGCCGACGAGAGATTGCGCCGGACACATGCGCTGGAAGACGGCGTGCGCAGCCGGTCCCACCTGTTTGAGACATGTGCCTCCATGGCCCTCGATGGAGACCTCGTTCATCTGGAGGACCTTGTCCTGCACGACGCCGGCACCGACAGACGCGCACCCACCCACGAATTGACCCGGGCTGCCAGGTTCCTGGCGCTCCGCAGACGGGTCGACCGGCAAACCCCGGACAGTGTCTTGAGCCGCGACGGTCTACTGGCACTTGTGGGTCGGCCGACAGAAGACACCGAGTTCGAGACGACGACAATCAGAAACTCGGGGGAGGGGAGGGGAGGGGACCTGCCGCCTCAGCCTCGCGCCAACAGGACACTGCCGACACGGAAAAGAATCTCTTTGCCGAAATCGACGCCGTTCTGGAACGCTCCAGACAGCTGGCACAGGGTACCGTCCCGGAAAGACCTGTCTCGTCCCGCCAATCCGGAGACATACCGTCCGTACACTTCTCTCGGTTTTCGGAACGGGGTGACCGTCTGGACGACTGGCTCACTGTCCAAAAGGAAGCTGAAGTCCTGAAATTGCCGCCCGTTCTGGCGGCGGCGATTTTGCTTGATGCATGGCAGGTGCTGCAGCCGCTGGACGGATGGCCGGAACTTGGCCGCCTGCTGTCGGCTGTCTTCCTGAAAGCACAGGTGACCACGTCTCATTTGCCGAGCCTGTCAGCGGGATTGCGAAAGTCGCCCTTTCGCTGGCGCCGCAAGGACACGTTCCAGGTGCGTATCGCCGGCTTGCTGTCCGGTTTTGAAAAAGCCGCCCAGGAAACCATGGATCAGCTGGACCGGCTATCGATTGCCCAGGAGCAATTGGCACGCCATTGCCAGTCTTGCCGAAGCCACTCCAGGCTGCCGGAGTTTGCCCGGATGTTCCTGTCCCGCCCCCTGGTGACCATTCCCATGGCCCGCCAGGACCTCGGCGTCACCGCCGCCGCCGTCGACCGCATGATCCGCCAACTCGGCCCCGCGCTCCCCCGCGAGCTTACAGGCCGAGACAGATACAGGGCCTGGGGTATCCTGTGACGTCTGATTGAGTGATCTTCCCGAGGAAGATCCCATGGAACAGGGATCAGGCACAACGCCACAGCCTCATTCCGGGCGATACCCGCGCTTATGCTTTAGTGCCGCCAGCTTCTGCTGATGCGCCAGAGCCGATGACACATCCGCAAACAGATCAAGCCGCGTTCGACCCCAGGTGCCCAGGCGTCCCCATGTCCGGCGAACGGCAAATCCGCCGAACAGGGTGCGCTCGACCGACAGGTGGTAGAACCGGTTCATGTTCCGGCCCGGGTCCACGCGTTTGAGGAGAAGGAGATCGTCATCTGGTTCCATGACCGCAGTGTCGAAGATCGCCGAACTGCGGTCCAATGAATCATTGGAATCGATGCGTAGGAACGGATTCATTACTGCGATGGTTGGAATAGATACCCAGCCACGCAGTCGTGACAATCAAAGCCGTCCTTGCGTGACCAGAGCGCGGGTTCGCTTCAACGTGGACTTAAGTCCGGCGCTGTAGCCGTTTTGTTGGCGTCAAACTGCGCCTGTTCTGCTTGCTGTCAACGCAGTCACCAAGCTTTGCGCCCTCGATCCAGATCTCAGTCTGTCGATCGCCGTTAACATTCTAAAGGAGTATCGGATAGACTGGACCTACTGGCAAGTTACCCCCAATCCGCCTGGGCGGTTTATCGCAGGGCGGTAAGTAATCTATCCGCTTACAGGAAAAACCACCAACCCAAAGACCGTCCGAAAATTTGCGATGATGCGCATATCGCCATAAGCTTGAAATTCTACCATCTGCTGAATGACTTCATCCATTTGCAGAAGCTGGATTCGATACCCTCACAGCTAGACCTGTTTTGATTGGTAGGAAGGGCAAGTCTCTTGCCCTTCTGCCACATGGCGAATGTGGGGGACGCGGGAAAGCGAATGAGCGCAAGGCTCCGCCTAAGCTTCGGTTCCCGGTGTCCCACGAGGGGGCAACGCCGCAAGTCTTTAAGCCGATTTTGTCCGTTGGAGCAGCCAAAATCGGCTTACCCGTTCCCGCTAAGGTGCAGGAGACGGGATCTGGCTACGCCAGTGCAACTCGGTCTGGATAGCGGCGAGCTTGGCGCAGATTGCAGGTAAAGCCTCAGGATCAATTTGCGGGCAGGTCAGGGCGCAGAAAAGCAATCTCTGCAATCCATGAAGCGCTTGATCACTGAGCCTTCTAAGTTCATTTCGTCCTATTCATCCATTCATGTGAGCCTCCGTTTAAGCTTCGGACCCAGACCATCCGGGTCGCCTTGCTGATCGGAGACGCGCATGCCTCTGAACGGCGATAACACCCATCAGGGGCGCAACATCCAACGTGGAGCAGGAAGGCACCGTATTCCTTGTCTTTCGCAGATTCAGTGCACGCCAGAACCGATATCGCCATAGACCCAAGGGGACAGGGGCAACAGAAACGGCGCGTTGTTTCAGATGGTTTGGCTTCGAGTGCTTGAGAAGTTGGTGATCAACTTTAGATGGCGAAACATCGCCTAAACACCACGCCTTCTCAGTGGGAATAATAGCCAATTGACAATTATGGACGCGCGATTTGGTGTATTATATGTATTTTATAAAACTTCATCTGCAGGCATAGGCGCATAAAAAGCGATAACCAGTTTTTTACTTTCTTATATTTAGCACTTTTGAGAAAAACTCTCAATTTTAAGAAAAGAATTTGCAATTCACAAAATATTTAAGTAAAATAGTCCTTGGTATTATCAACAGAATTTTGATTTTGTAGAAACGGTAACTCAATATGCGCATTGAAACTGAGGTAGACTTTCCGCAATATGAGGTTGCGTGATTCGGCAGGTCTTAACAATGAGTTAACTAGGTGCGTCTATGTTGACATGGTATTGCATGGCAACGTGACGATTGTGCTAACTAAAGGAGACAGCAAATGGAAAAACGTGAGAAAAAAATTGAAGATGCGGCAAATGACTACAGTAAATATTTTTCAGAATTAATTAAAGACAACGGCGCAAAAGTAAACGAAGAAAACATTCGTGAGATAAAAAAGATTGTATCTGAGGAATTTGAACAAACTTACGCTCTACGTTAAACTGAAAATGAGAGTCGGCATGTAAATAAAGAATATGTATGCGCTCAATAATAGAGATACCGCATATAGGGTTCCGGTAAAATATCTTGTTTTTGGTTTTGCCTTTAGTTTGCTTGCCCAACTGCTGGCCGAGTTTGATATAATTCTTGAATGATTTTCCACCAAGCTTTTTGTCGCTTCTTCTTTGGCGATTTCATGGATAAAACGTTCAATTAGTGAACGGTTAAGATCGCTAATCTCTAGCGCTTCGCTCGCATCCTTTTGTTCGTCTTTTTCCAAGTTCTGAATTACGTTTCGCATTCCGAAAATTTCATTTCCGCTCTCAACTAGAAATGCATGATAGGCCTTGTAGGTCTCGTGTTTCCTAATATCTGCAGGACAGAGTAATAATACTATTACTGTCGAAATAGAGAATAATAGTGCAGACAAATAAGCAATAAGCATTGATAAAGGAATGCGTAATTCAAGAATACTAGGATAATGCTCCAAAAGTCTCACAAAAAATAGGCCCTTGAGAGTTGAAAGAAATATTCCAAATAACGGAATAATAATAGTTGCGTAAATACCAATCGCGGACAGAGGTGTTTTACTTAATTGATCGAGAGTGTCCCAGTCAAAAAAGCGTTTGTCACCAATGCGTCGTGCTGTTTCGGTCATGAAACGGGGCGCTGAGAAACTCAATTGTCTGCGTTCTCAAGCTCAAAATGGGCTTCAATATGTTCAATAATTGCAGGAATATTGTCGATCTTTTTAGGGTCTACATCCTTCGGATAGGAGCGAATTTTTTCAGCAAATTCTTTTGAAGAATAAATATTCGCAATTTGGTGAGCGATATCACGGGCAAGCTCCTCAAGGTCAACGCCTATTTCATGGGGATGAATGCTTCCTTGAGAAACTGTTTCTAGCAATTTCAGGGTTTTAGTTTCAGACTTTCTGCGAAAATTCTTTTTTTGGCGCCCATTCGACCATTTTCGCTGCGTGGAAATTTTTGTCATCATCAAACTCCATAAAAACGTTCGATAAATTTAGCGAGTATTTCCTTGTTCACATAGTCCTTCGTCGCGGCCTCGATCTGATCGATCGATGCGGCAGGATCAGAAATGATGCACAATGTTGAACCATTGTAAGCGTGATGGCGGTCAAATCTTCCAGCAGCTTTGTCACTTTCGAACTGAACGACGATTGCATTAAGTTGGCTCTTAGTTAGTTTGAGTTTCTTCATTGACGAATTCCCAGCATGTATCTCAATCAAGACCGACTCTATTTGTGCAAAAAAACAACCAGAGGGCAAGGATTGTTTACAGCGCAATTGAATCAGCCCTTCCGTTGCAGAGCTTGAAGGCACCTATATGCGAGGTTGTGGGTTTAGCGCATGCCGTTGAATTTCTTTGGCAATCATCCCCGAAAACCAATGGGTTGAAAATTAGACTTCTCCGGCCTTTGATGCGCTTGGAGAACGAGATGAAGAAATCAAGCTTCACGGAAAGCCAGATCCTGGCAATTTTGAAGCAGGGTGAGAGCGGCGTGCCGGTTGCCGATCTGTGTCGGGAGCACGGGATCAGCAACGCGACCTATTACAACTGGCGATCCAAGTACGGCGGTATGGACGCGTCTTTGTTGGCTGAAATGAAGGCCATGGCTGAGGAGAACCGCTGCCTGAAGAAAATGTATGCCGAGATGGCGATGCAGAACGAACTGCTGAAGGACGCTCTTGGAAAAAAGCCTTGAGGCCGTCTCAGCGTCGGGAGATGGCCATGAATGCAATTCATCTGCGAGGTGTAAGCATTGCGCTTGCCTGCCGCACGTTCCAGATCAGCGAAAGCTGCTATCGCTATGAACGCAAACTGGGCGTCGAGAATGCCGAGATCACGGACTGGCTGGTGCGGTTGACGACAACACATCGCACCTGGGGCTTTGGATTGTGTTTCCTTTATTTGCGCAATGTCAAAGGCTTCGCGTGGAACCACAAGCGGGTCCGGCGGATCTATCGTTCGCTCGAACTGAACCTGCGCATCAAGCCGAAGAAGCGTCTGGTTCGGGAAAAGCCGGAGCGGTTGACTGTTCCCGATGGCCCAAACATGACCTGATCGATGGACTTCATAGCGGATCAATTGGCCGACGGGCGCAGCTTCAGGACCTTGAACGTTCTGGACGACTTCAATCGTGAGGGCCTGGGCATTGAGGTGGCCATTTCCATTCCATCCCTTCGGGTTATCCGCACTCTGGAGCGGATTATCGAATGGCGCGGCCGGCCGTTGAATATTCGGGTGGACAATGGCCCGGAAAACGTCAGTGCAGCACTGCAGATATGAGCCTCGAGACGTGGCATTGGGCTGGAGTACATCCAGCCCGGTAAGCCGCAACAGAACGCCTATGTAGAACGCTACAACCGAACTGTCCGCCATGAATGGCTCGGATAGTACATATTCGAAACGATTGAGGTGGCACAGCACCAAGCCACGCGCTGGCTATGGACATACAACAACGAGCGGCCCAACATGGCCATCGGTGGCATTACACCCGCAAAGAAACTGAAAACAGCGGCCTGAATTCCAGTTTTAAAACCCACAAAAAATGGGACGATTACCGTAGACCCGGTTCATGTTCCGGCCGGGGTCCACGCGTTTGAGGAGAAGGAGATCGTCATCTGGTTCCATGACCGCAGTGTCGAAGATCTCCGAACAGCGGTCCAATGAATGATTGGAATCGATGCGAAGGAACAGATTCAAATGGATGATGGGCGGGTGGCAGCTGTGAACAAAAAATATCTTGGCCCTCAGATCGCCAATTTCGGTCACAATATTCGCTTCATTAGAAAATTTACACTCAACGTGAGAACACGTTCTACACGAATACTGACACGCGGCACCAACACGCCACCATGAATCATTAGTATTCTAGTAATTCCTCGAGAATATGCATGTTAAAAAGATCTACTTTTAGCTTTCTCTGTCTCATCGCTCTTAACATAGCGAGCGCAAATTCTAGCGAGATTAAATATTGGCACTCGGAACACTACAGAGGATTTGAGCGCAGCAACTTTCGCAAATTGACAGATGACAATTCTAAAACTGATATAACGGAAATAAGACTATGCTTCGACAATCGTCCATTGTCAGAAAATCAGTCAGGCCTTGCTACGAGAAAGGACAAGGCAGATTTCTGTCAGCATTTCAGAGATGATCCGCTCTTAGAAAATTCAATTGACCCATCAGTCAGCAAACAAATCCGCACGGGCGTAACAATCACTAAAAGCGAAGACAAAATCTATACTTGCGAAGCAGTCTTCACGTCCCTGTCCGTGATTACGATGTTGGAGCATATATCCAGAGACACCACTTTAAGCGAAACTGATATAAAACCCTATTTTACGTCAGGCAATACGCTGAGCAACTTTCAAAAGGTGCAAAAAGTGTTGCTGGGCGATGATTATATAAATCTTCATTGGAACTATGCTGGAAAGCCTCGTGTTTCGTCAGCATCTATTCCAGAGACTAGCCAATGTTTTCAAAAGGCTTTCTTGTTTTATTGGGAAAAGCTCGAAAATAGCTGTATTGACGGCGTTCTTTCTATGAGAAAAAAAGACCCCGGCAGCATCGAATACCGGCCCGTTCTAAAGGCAAATTACAGCGACCTAAGAGACATGTTAAAATTTTGCAAGAAAACATGAATATTCATTGAAGATAAAAAAGCACTGCATCTATAGATATAGATACGCTTCCCCAATCCTTTGTCCAGCTTGACGTAGACTCAAGGGATTGCATTGGCCCTGTTGAGCCTGACGGAAGACGGGAGCCAACCTGCTTCAGCTGGTCGGTCCAGATGAAGGATGCGAACTGGCTGTCCTAATCTATATTCAAGGTCTCGGGAGGTGACAAACCCAGCACCCAACAATTTTGTTGGTTTCGGTATGTCGGTTAGATCAGGCCGCCAAACGTCTCAAGATTGGACAATCGACGGTTTATAGATTGAACACAAAGCAGTGGCGGAACAAATGAACTCAACAGGCAAAAACGCAACGTCAACTCAAGAAAAACGATTTTTGCAGAGGACCTGACATCTCACGCCATGGTAGCATAATCCAGAATTTCTAAGTTTTGCTTCTTAAAAACTTAACAAGTGCTTTTCAGGCGATTTATCGCAAATCATATGTTTTTCCGCGAGAATTCGGCGTTTACAACCTAGTCCAGCCGTGTAAATTTATCTCCTAAAAGTTGCAATCAAATTGGGAATTGGGTGGGTGAAAACTTCGGACATCGTGGGATGGTGATAGGGATATGAAAGCCAGCACCGTGCTTTTGTGCCCAGCATCACGGTCTTCATTTATTGAAGGCAATCACACACCTCGAAGCGCATGAACTCCCAGCCAAATGAAGGAACAGGACATTGGATATGAGCACCGCGAACGGCCCCGGCACAGGAAAGGGCCGAAAAGCAACGGCGTCCAAGACAAGCCCCTCAGACAACCCCGGTGCTCACCAGAAAGCCGCCGAGACCCTCGAAAGCGCCAAGCAAAACGTTGTGCGCATGACCGCAGTTGGCCACGCCTGCTGGTTGATGAGCCGGTCTCCTTTGCACAAGCATATGATGATCACCGATATCGAATGGCTGGTACTACCGCCAATCATGCTGAACCAGTTCCGGCTCTGGCAACACAACGGTATGCCGATAGGTTTCGCCAGTTGGGCTTATCTAGGTGAGGAAGCCAGCGAGCGAATTGTCGAAAAAGGTATTCGCCGGCTAATGCCGACCGATTGGAAGTCAGGAACGGATCTTTGGTTAATCGACTTCATCGCCCCTACGGGTGGTCAGGACGAGATGATCAAGGAACTGCGAGAAAACATCTTCAAAGGCAAACGTTTCAAATCGCTGCAGCCTTTGGCAAACGGCAAGGTTGGCGTGAAGGAGTGGTGAGCTAACAGGATCAAGAAAGTGTTCTTCCTACTACCTCCCGTACTAAATTTTGTGGCTCTTGCTTTGCCTTTACTTATTTGGGCGATTTACGACTATTTCTGCTTTTATCGAAGTGAGGAATACCTAGAGCCACGAAACAAGTATAAGAAATACTGGAAATACAGGGCGCTGGGACCACGAAATCCAAAGTATCCTGTCTATTTCGCTCTTCTTGCATGGGCGATACTCATGTTTATTCCGCTGCGCTAAGGTTTTAAATTATGTTGAATGACCTTGAATTGCTGAGCAATGAGCAAATACTTCAAGCTGCTCTGGAGTTGGGTTTTGATGGAGATGGCTCCAGAGTGGTGGGGCTCTATACTGAGGTGTCGCGAGATATCATAAGTAGCCCATTGTTCGGTGGTGGGGGTGAATATGTATATTTTGTCGGTGTTGATCTTGAGACTGGTGAGCGAGTTGTAGCCCACTATGGTGGTGTGTCTTTGGGAGCGGGTGTTACATTAATACCTGGCACTAATATTGGTGGCGGTGCTTTTGCTTTCACAGGTATACCCTCCGCTTTGGGCGGGTGGTCCGCTGGCGCGCAAATGTCTGCGGGTGTGACCGCTGGCGTATCTGTAAATCTTGATGGTTCTGGTGTACTTGCACTGGCAGGGACCAATTTGTCAGCGGGTGCAAACGTTGCTGCAGGTTATACCTACTCCGTAGATGTTGCTGGTCAGAATGTATTTTATTTCGGAACTGCAGAATATGCAGAGCTTATTCGCACGAATTCTGCGTATAGTGATGCATTAAAGAGGGTAAACGACGGTGAATACGTAACAATAAAATTTGCTCTTGATGATGACGGTTACTTTCTGGAACAAGAGCTAAGGCCTGTTAGAACGGTTCATCTTGATGGCTCGCAAACCATGACAATCACGGTGGTTGAGACAGTCGTAGACGCAGATGGGAATGAAGCGCCCCAACAAATCCGTGCACAATATTTAGCTGAGAAGGATCGAGTTTGGCAGTATTCGTACGATCCAAAAAACCCTGGAATTGAAATCCCGAAAGACTACTGTTTTGCGGCTGGTACGGTTGTCACGCTAAAGAATGGTGCTGGGCGTCCCATCGAAGACATACAGATAGGAGATCAGGTTGCGGCTTTCATCGAAGCCGAACAAGTCGGCTCAATCGCGGTTGGTGCAGATGCGGCAATTGTTGCGCATCATGCAATTCAAAGCGCAACTGTCACCGATCTGATCCGTAACACGAACCAGAAACTCATCGAGGTCAATGGCGTCAAAGTAACACCAGGCCACCGGTTCTATTGCGCAGACGGCGAATTCCGGGAAATCGGCACTCTGAACATCGGCGACCTTTTGGTCGATCTCGAAGGCAATCCGGTGCCGATCACTTCGATCAAAGATGTTCCCGGTCTGCACGACACCTACAATCTCACCGTCGCGGACTTCCACACCTATGTGGCAGGCGGCTACCGCGTCCACAACGACAGTCTATTTTACCCACAGTCAGAAGAAGGGATGCTGATTGACAGCATCATGGACCAGGTGTCCGCTATTATCTTCGATGACAACCCTTGGGGCGATATCCTGATCGGATCCGCTATGCGTTCGATCGGCAGTGTGACTGCTGACGTTCTGTTCGGGGATGACGAGTTTTCGGCGGAAATCCTCCTTGGGCGATACGCCATCAACGTTATCGGTGGTGTCGGCGGTTACGCGGCGCGCATGCTGGTGGAAGAAGCCGGAGAAGAACTGGGCTTGCCGGACGAAGTGACAGGTGCGCTGTCAATCTTTGCCAATCAGGCAGGCACCGAGCTTGCAGAATATGCCGCGTTGACGTTCATTGCAGAGGTCGCAACTCCCGGGTCCGCGTTGTCAAACGAAGCCACGGAAGCCTTGGCAAATCAGAATGTCGGAGCGTTCCTGCAAGGAGCGGCGGTAGCGGCCATCGGGTCCTTTGCGGCACAGCAACTGGCTGAGCTCATCGGGATTGACGACGAATACTCCGCGTTTTTGACTGCACCGACACGCGCTACGGTCACACAAATTGGCAACAATATTGCCGACGGTATCCCGTGGCATACCAACGTGGCCAATGTTGCGCTCAATGCCCTGGGAAGCGTTGCCGGTGCTTTCCTTGCCAACGAGATCGGCCAATTCGACACGTATACGGAGCAGTTGGGTTCTTCGATCGGCTCGGCGATCGGCAGCCAGATTGGCCAGTTCCTGATCCCGATACCGTTTGTCGGCGCATTCCTCGGCTCACTTGTTGGCGGCTTGATTGGCGGCTATATCGGCGGGCTGTTTGGTGACGACCCAATCGGATACGCCGAAATGGCGTTCGATACAGCAACTGACTCCTTCTATATCTCCGCGGTTTATGGCGAAGACAAAAACGCCGAACAGATTGCGAAGGATGTGGCGGAAAGCGCAGAGGACACGATCGAGTCCCTGCTCGATACCATCAACGGCGATGTTCTGAACGAAAGCATTTCGACCAGAACCTTTGAATATGACGATGGCGACTTTGCGCTGGAACGCAATGGCGATCGGATTACTTTCGGCGAAGATGCCGAACGGATGATCAACCGTGCCGTGGTCGAGATACTGGCGGAACTCAAGATTGCCGGTGGCGATCCCTATCTCAAACGTGCGCTTTCTCTGACTCTGGAGCGGATTGTTGATGGCGAGATCCCCGATCATGAACAAGCGACTTCGGGTATCCTGGAAGACAAGATCAACACACTTGCTCCAACATCAGTTCTGAACCAGCTCCAAGTCGGCGACCTGGTATCTTTCGACAATGCCCTAAGCTACCTTACGAACAGCTTGATCGTTGCTCAGGAATACAAGAAATACTTGGAGAACATTCAGGAAATCAATGCGTTGATCGCCGCAGATCCGGAAAGCGAATTTGCCATAGGTTGGCAAATTACATTGGCGCAAGCTTTTAATCTCGGGCTTCATCGTCGTCACGAGTCCGATTGGAACGGCGGTTGGGATTGGTGGCTGGGTGATAAGGACGTTTCCGCGGACGACGTCAGGTTCAGCTACCTGGAGGGGGAACGTTGGTTTCTTACCGGAGGAGATGATGACTTTGAGGTGACCGGCGATTCTATCGCGCATGGCGAAAAGGACACGATAGGTGGCACAGACGGTGCCGACATCATTGCCGTCAATCATGACCGCTACGCGACGTCTTCGAGCGGGGGAGAAGCTGGTGCCGACATCGGCATGAACGGCACCGTTCAGGACGACGAGACCTTGATCGGTTTTGCTGCGCGACTGCTCGGGGGCGACGGCGATGACCTTATCATCGGTGGGGATCTCGGCAATGACCTGTTCGGCGAGGCCGGAAATGACAAGCTGATCGGGGGGGCTCTGGATGACTGGCTCTACGGCGGCAGCGGTGACGACATCCTAATTTCCGGCGGCGGAAATGGCAACGTTCTCGACGGCGGCGATGGAAATGATCGCGTGTTCGGCTCGGATGGTGAAGACTGGCTGATTGGCGGTGACGGCAACGATGTTCTGCGCGGGGCTGAAGGCAACGACATTTTGGATGCCGGCGCCGGCCGGGACCAGGTCGATGGAGGCCAGGGCGACGATACCTACGTCTACCGGACCGGTGACGGTCTCACCATCATGGGAGATAGCGGCCAGGACTCGGCCGATAAGCTTCTGTTCGGCGAAGGCATCGATCCGGCGGATCTGACCATTGCGCGCTCCGACAACGGACTCGACGTGATCATTACCTTTGCCAACGGCGAACCGAACGACAAGCTAGTGCTGCGTGGCATGCTGACAAACGGGCACGGGGGCATCGACCTCGTCCGTTTCTCAAACGGCATCGAATGGGATCGAGGCGCAATTATCGCGGCTTCGATCATAGCGACCGCGCAAGGCCTCACTGCAACTGGTACAAGCGCTGACGAAACCATTGAAGGCAGCAATTATTCAGACGACCTTTCCGGCGGTGCTGGCGCGGATATCCTTGAAGGAGGCGAAGGGTCCGACGTCTATCGTTTCAACCGCGGCGATGGACAGGACGAGATTGTCGATCGCGGCATGCTGGGCGATATCGACCGCGTGGTCTTCGGTTCGGACATCGCGCTGACGGATCTTAGTTTCGAACGCAGCCAGGATTCCGTCAATAAACTCATCATCAGGATCAATAACACTACGGACACGCTAGCCATTGACATTCGTTCTAATGGCTGGGGCGACGGCGTGGAGTTTTTCCAGTTTGCCGATGGTACAGAACTATCTCTGACCGACATCAATCGGATTTATCTTGGCCACAATACCAGTGACGGTGACGACTTAATTCTCGGTTTTGATAGCTCGGAGGTCATTTCCACCGGTGATGGAAACGATACACTCTCAGGTGGTCGCGGTAACGATTATCTCTTGGGTGGCGTCGGTGACGATACTTACCTTTTCCAAAAAGGTGACGGGTTCGATATCATTGATGATGCGCTCGGCGCAGACGTCCTGCAATTCGGCGACGGCATCGGCCCAGACGATATCCGGCTGTCAGCGAGTCTACTGAATGAACGTTCTCTCATTCTGGAAGTCCCTGGAAGTGGTGACCGCGTCGAGATCATCAATGGCCTGGACAACACAGTTTTCGACACTATCGAGCAGATAAGGTTTGCCGACGGAACAATTTGGACGATCGAAGATGTCCAACAAAAACTGTCCGAACAAAGCTCTAGTCGCTGGAGCGACTATGTTGTCGGCACCGACTATGACGACGTCATTTCAACGGGCGACGACGATGACCGGGTTTACGGCCACGACGGTGACGACCTGATCACTGGCGGGAAAGGCGATGATGTCCTCATCGGTGGGAATGGTTCGGACACATATATCTATAATGAAGGCAATGGCCGCGACATCATCCATACGCAGCATTCAGGCAGTCAGGACGTCGATCGTGTCGTCTTCGGCGAAGGTATCACCACTGACAACATTGCGGTCGACAGGCTGTGGCGCAATCTTGACCTGCGTATAACGTTCTCGGACGGCGACTGGCTGACAATCCTGAGTGGCGGCGAAAGCCGCAACAACTATTACATAAATGAATATGAATTCGCGGACGGAACCATCCTTGACCGTGAACACTTTTACGACCTTGCCCGGGCCACTTGGACTAGTGGCGCGAACGACATCGTCCATGGGTTCAGCTCCGATGATTTTATAGACGCTGGGGGTGGTGACGACCGCGTCTACGGGAACCACGGACAGGACGAAATTCGAGGAGGCATTGGCCGAGACGCCCTCTTTGGTGGCTATGACGATGACACCTATTTTTATAATGTGGGTGACGGCATTGATACCATCTACGAAGGCAACGCAACAACCGATGGCGATGCCCTGTCTTTCGGTACTGGGATTACAGCCGCATCTTTGGACGTCGAAAGAACTTTCCGGAACTTGAATGTTCGTATCACGCTTGACGACGGCAACTGGATAACGATCGATCAGGGCGGAGAGACACGCTGGAATACCGGGATTGAATTCTTGCGCTTCGCAGACGGAACCGAACTTTCCCGTGAAGAATTCTTTGATCTCGCCCGAGCAACTTGGACAAGTTCAGGCAATGACATCGTGCACGGGTTCAATTCAGCCGACGTGCTGCAAGCCGGTGCAGGCAACGACTTCGTGTACGGCTATCGCGGCGAAGACGACATTACCGGTGGCGCCGGTGACGATATCCTGTCGGGTGGGTCGGATGGCGACATCTATCGCTATGCTCTTGGAGACGGAAACGACACAATCGTTGAAGGTGCTGAAACTGGCATTGATACGTTGATCTTTGGGGCGGGCATTACAACAGACAACATTTTAGTTGAGCGGACTGGCCGCAGCCAAAACTTCCGCATTTCCTTTGAGACTGGCGAATGGATTCTTATTCGGGAAATGGCGGAAACCCGGTGGGGTTACGGGATCGAAGAATTTCAGTTCGCTGACGGAACCGTCCTTGACCGTCAGCAATTTTACGATCTGGCCAGCGCAACCTGGACAAGCGGGTCGAAAGACATCGTGTACGGTGTCAACTGGACCGACGTTATCACCGGCGGCGCTGGCGACGACCGTCTCAGCGGCTATAGCGGCAGTGACCATCTGACAGGCGAGTTGGGCAACGACTATCTAGCCGGCGGTTCCGGCGCAGACAGCTACTATTTCAATCTAGGTGACGGATACGACATCATTTGGGACGAAAAAATCAGCGGAGGTTCTGCTGATACCCTCGTTCTTGGTGCAGGTATTACGGCTGAGATGATATCGGTGGTGCGGGTGCCTTGGCACTCCAACTCTGTCCGCCTGAACCTCGGCAACGGCGATGCAATTCAGCTGATTGATCAGCTTGGCAGCTACGATGGCGGCGTTGAGACAATCGTTTTCGGCGATGGCACAGTGTGGACCGCAGACGATATTGCCAATGCTATTAGCAGTAGCGGCAGCACTGCGACCGGTGGACCGTCCGACGATGAATTCAGTTACACGCGTGGGGATGGGCTAGCCTATTTTGACGGAGGTTCAGGCGACGACCATATAAACTTCAATAATGTTGGGCTAAGTGAAATTGACTTCGGCTTTGACCCAACAGACACCAATCGTCTCACTTTGTCAGTTCGAGGAACCAATGATGAGGTGTCTGTACTATCGATTGAGACCGTCAGTTTCGACGGTGGCGGTGATGTTTCCCTGCAAAATCTCTGGAACCAAGCCCTTGCCCAACACAGTACTGCCGGCGACGATTATTTGATCGGCAGTAGCTACGGAGACACAATCTCGACAGGTGACGGCGATGACGTAATCCATTCGCTCCACGGCGATGATTTGATAACTGGCGGGAAGGGAAATGATCAAGCTTTCGGTAGCTGGGGCGACGACACTTACACCTTCGGCTTGGGCGACGGCATCGATTACTTTGATGGCGGCTTTGACAATGACACTGTTTCTTTTGGTTCAGGCATCACTCTGTCGGACTTAGAGCTTAGCTACGACATTACCGATTCCGAATATCTTATGATAGCCATCCTAGGAACAAGTGATCGGATCGGAATCGACGAAGTTGAGAACATTCGCTTCAGTGATGGATCCACCATTTCCTATGCCTCGCTGACCCAAATGTATGTCGATCAAAATTCGACCTCTGGCGATGACTACATCAACGCGTTTGACACCTCCGAGACGATTTCGGCTGGCGCAGGCAATGATCAGATATACGCCGATCATGGCGATGACACGATTATAGGCGGTACCGGCGACGACTATACGATTGGTGGCTGGGGAAATGATATTTACATATTCTCTCGTGGCGACGGTCGTGATGTATTCGACGGTGATGTCGAAACAGACACATTGCGCTTTGGGCCAAACATTGCTTCCACTGATGTAACCGCGTTCACAGACGTGACTGATGCGTCTTATGTCACTTTCGCTATTTCTGGCACTTTCGACCAAATTAGCATTGTAAATGTTGAGCGGATTGAATTCTCGGATCGAACTCTCAACAGTCAAACTGAAATCTATCAGTTCTTCGTTGATAAACAAGTCACCGCCGGTGATGACTATATCAATTCCTTCAAGACCAGCGAAATCATCAATTCTGGTGCAGGAGATGACCAGATTTACGCCGATGAGGGAGATGATCAAATCTCGGGAGGGACAGGCGACGACTACGTTGAAGCCTCTCACGGTAATGACACCTATACATTTAATCTCGGAGACGGTCGCGACATTTTTGATGGCGGATTTCATACGGATACGCTGATCTTTGGCGAGGGTATTGCTTACAAAGATATTATTCTTGGGCGAGATGAACTCTCCAACGAAATGATCTCGCTGAGCATAACCGGAACAACGGATGTCGTTACGATCAAAGACACTGAAATTGTTCAGTTTGCAGATGGTACATCCTGGACGATTAATGAGCTTTACCAGCGTTATGTCGATCAGGTGTCGACGAGCGGTCATGACAGGATCTTCGGTTTCGCAGGCAGTCAAACAATCGACGCTGGTACGGGCGACGACTGGATCAACGCAGGCAGCGGTAATGACACAATCCGAGGTAGGACGGGCAACGACCATGTGCTCGGCGGTTTGGGCAACGACGTCTATATCTTTGAACGTGGAGACGGAAACGATGTATTCGAAGGTGGACTAGGCACCGACATTGTTCGATTTGGAGCCGGAATATCACTCGCCGACCTCGTGCTCACGACCGACAATCGTAACAGCAACTTCGTCCTGATTTCGATCAGCGGGTCGAATGACAGTGTCAGTGTCAAAGATGTTTCCAGAGTTGAATTCAGTGACGGCAGCAGTGTGTCTTTTTCCAGTCTGATCCAAACTGCACTGCTGTCATCCGATTCAACAATCGACGTTCTCGGTACTGTCGCGTCCGATCAACTTGTTGGCACGTCAGGCGATGACCAGATCGTCGGCCATGGTGGAGACGACACGCTGATTGGTGGGCAGGGCAGCGACACTTATCGGTATAGTCTCGGAGATGGCAGTGACAGGATCGTCGATGCGCAAGCTGGCGGAATCGATGTTCTTGACTTTGCTGCGGGTATTTCCCCGAACGATGTCAGAGTACTTGTCTCTCCAGCTGACGCTTTGGATTTGATTATCGAAATACTAACTGACGGCAGCCAAATCATCTTGGTTGGCCAGCTGGCATCGACAACGACAGGCATTGAAGAGGTCCGATTTGCAGATAACACAATTTGGAACCGTTCCGATCTGACTGGTGCCGCCGAAAGCGGCGACGCGACGATCGGCGGTGACGTGCTCTATGGAAGCATTTGGGCCGACACACTCGACGGCGATAAGGGTAATGACGTTCTCCGCGGAGGTCTCGGCAATGATGACTATCTCTTCGAGCTTGGTGACGGCGAAGACGTCATCGAAGAAACGGGTGGAGACCAGTCAATTGATCGCGTCATGTTCGGAACCGGGATTGTAGCGCAGGACCTTCAATACAGCCGGGTTGGGAACCAGAAACAGGATCTACTTATCCGCTATTCCGGTGCTGATCAGATCCTTGTGAAAAACCAGTTCGAACCGGGTTCCGCCGGAATTACGTCAGTAGTGCTGTTTGACGGTAGTCAGATAGACATTTCCCAAATCCAAACGGCCTTGTTGGCGTCTGCAGGTACTGCAAACACCGATGAAATTCTAGGGTTCGACGGCGCAGACACGCTTCAGGGTTTGGCCGGAGACGATACACTGGACGGCAGGGTTGGTGGTGATACTTACCTCGTTAACTCTGGCGACGGTCACGACATCATTAAGGACACTGGTCTTGACGATAGCGTCGACACGCTACTGTTAGGTGACGGCATTTCTGCTTCGGATGTGCGGATTGAACAAAGGCAAGACGGCACATACGTGCTGAGGGATGAGGCGTTGACCTGGTCTGTCAGCCTTTTGAACCTTCCGGAAAGGCCGTATGGCGGCCTGGAAACGATTGAGTTCGAGGACGGAACAATCTGGCAGACCACTGACCTTGAACAGCTTTACTATGCCACATCAACTCGTATCGGTGGTGACGGTCAGATTTTCGGCAATAGTAACGATAACACGATCGTCGGGGGCGACAGCGACGAGACCATCTATGGCTATCGCGGCGATGATACGCTGATCGGTGGGGAGGGTGCAGATATCCTTCTTGGCGGGGACGGAAATGACACGCTGATCGGTGGGATGGGTAATGACACTTTGGAGGGCGGTCTTGGTCTGGACAGCTACGATGGTAGCGAAGGTGAAGACACCGTCACGTTTGAATATTCCGCGGCTGACTGGATAGTCAATCTCTCGGCTGGAACTGCGGCAACAACCGCAAACCCAGATGGTGAAGAAACGCTCATCGGCATTGAGAATATTCGCGGTTCTGAAAACAGCGATGCGATCACGGGCGATGGAGCAGCCAACAAACTCTTCGGTAATGGTGGCGCTGACACCTTGATTGGCGGTGCAGGTAACGATCTGCTTGATGGTGGAGCTGACGCGGATGCCTTGACCGGTGGTGTAGGAAATGACTTGCTTCAGGGTGCTGCGGGCAATGATACCTATCTCTACAGTGCCGGAGACGGCCAGGACAGCATTCGTGAAAAGGCAGACGAAGGGACAGCTGACGTCCTTATTCTAGGACCGGGGCTGCTGGCCTCGGATATTCTGGTCACACAATCCAACGATGACGTTGCTGATGTCACTCTTTCATTCCTCGACGGCGGTTCAGTCACACTTGAGGATCAATTTGCGTCTCCAGGCGAAATCGGTGTTGAAATCATCCGGTTCGACGACGGCACCGAATGGACAAAAGATCAACTGGCCGAAATTACTCTAGAACAGGCATCAACCGCGGGAGATGACACCATCTGTGGTTTCAATGATCGTGGAGACATCATCAATGGAGGGGCCGGCAATGACACGATCAACGGCGGCGCCGGCGACGATAGTTACGTCCACAATCTTGGAGACGGTAACGATGTTCTGACGGAGCTCACCGGTAACGGCGACGTTGACAAACTAGTCCTCGGCACAGGAATTGAACCAGACACGCTTCAGGTCTTTCGAGAAAATGCGCAAACCTTCGATGCCTATATTGTTTTTCCGGATGGATCCTGGATCGTCCTTACTGACCAGTACAGAATGGACGCGGGTATCGGCATTGAATTTTTGGAATTCCAGGACGGTACAGTCTGGAACAAGACGGAGATTGAGGCTCGAACCACATTCAATGCAAAGCCAACAGCTGTGGCAGACAGTTTCGAGGTCTTGCTAGACGGGCCTTCTTTTGAGCTCTCAGGGGAGACAATTCTCTCCAACGACTCCGACGACGGTGTGTTGACGCTGCTCTCTGCAACATCTGATGCCAACGGCACCGTGGAACTAACACCGGAAGGCAACCTGGTTGTTACCCCAGTCGACGGTTTCACCGGCGACATGGTGATTACCTACACCGTCGGTGACGGTTTCTTCCAGACTGAGGGCACTATAACGGTTTCCGTTTCGGGTATTGTTGATCCTGAAACCGACGATAACATCGTCGGTACGGACGATGACGACTTGATGTTCGGCGGTAAAGGCAACGATACACTCAACGGCGGTAAGGGCGACGACACATATGTCTACCGGTTAGGGGATGGGACCGACAAAATTACGGAAACCTACTCAAACGGCAGCCTCGATCGATTAGAACTGCGTGACGGAATCCTTGCAGGCGAAGTCAGTGTCACACGGACATCAAGTGACATCGACGACATCACCCTCCATTTTTCCGATGGTGGTTCCGTTCTCTTGGACGAACAGTTCTACGACTCCTACAACCGAACACAGGCAGGTGTTGAAGAGATCACGTTCGACGACGGGACCGTTTGGGGAACCACGGATCTGATGGCTGCTTATTTCCGCACTGTACAGACTGGAGGTGCAGACACGATCATTGGCTTCAACAAGGGCGATGACGTGATTGACGCCGGTGACGGCAACGACGATGTGTCTAGTTACGGCGGCAACGACGTACTGACAGGGGGACACGGTGACGACACCCTCCGTGGTGGGTCTGGCAACGACACCTATGTCTATCGACTAGGGGACGGTAACGACACGATTGAAGAGAGCTACAGTGCAGGTGTTGCCGACAGGCTCGAACTTGGGGCTGGAATCAATGTGGCAGATGTGACTGTCACACGCAGCTCAAGCAATAGAAACGATGTAACGTTGCACTTCTCCGATGGTGGATCGGTCCGCCTAGACAGTCAGTTCTATGATGCCTACGGCAGAACGCAGTCCGGCGTGGAACAAGTCGTCTTTGATGACGGAACAATCTGGGGTGCCACTGAGATCATGTCGCGATATTTCGACAATGCTCTCACCGACGGAGATGACACCGTCGTCGGCTTCAACCAGGGAGATGACGTGATTGATGCCGGTGCGGGAGATGACACGATTATCTCCTATGGCGGGGCAGATATCATCACGGGAGGGCTCGGCGACGACGTGATCGATGGCGGCTACGGAAATGACGTCTACGTCTACAATCTCGGTGACGGCCATGACACCATCTCTGAGTCCTACGACAACGGCGCGGAAGACAGACTTGAACTCGGGGTCGGCATTCTTGCCACCGAGGTTGGTATCCGAATGTCGGCTACCGATCCAGACGATGTTACGCTGGTATTTGCCGATGGCGGCACCATCACACTGGACGAACAGTTCTACGACTCCTACAGCCGTAAGGAGTCTGGTGTGGAGCAGATCGTCTTTGCCGACGGTACTGTTTGGGACCACGCCGATCTTTTGGCGATGCTGAATAATGGAACTCCTAGTGACGACACCCTGATTGGTGGCACTGGAAATGATGTTCTCAACGCGGGTGCTGGAAACGACACAGTCTTGGGGGGTGCAGGCAACGACACCCTCCACGGAGGCGACGGAAACGATGTTCTCAACGGGGGCACGGGAGACGACACCTTCGTCTTCCGTTCAGCAGAAACTGGCCATGACACAGTAACCGATTTTGCTGCAGGCGCAGGCTCGGAAGACGTTCTGGAGTTCGAAACAGGCATTTTCGCGGACATGGCGGCGGTCATTGCTTCTGCCTCTGACGATGGTACGGACACAACCATTGCGGTTGACAACGATACGTCAATCACTTTGCAGAACGTCCTCGTTAGCCAGCTACACCAGGACGACTTCCAGTTCGTGTAAACGAAGCTGAACCTGTCAGACGCTCTTCAAGCCTTGAGGAGCGTCTGACTTCTTCCCCTGGAATGTCCCTCCACAGCAGTGCCTTCTCGCACGAGTGCCTTGTTCCCCCTGAAGTCTGCCTCAGCCGGCTCCCCGTAAACCTTCGAAACCCATGCTAAACTCAAAGCAATCTTCGTCCGGTTCTCAAGCCTCCCGCGATAATCCGGTTGCCCTGGCTTTCCGCCCGGTCTACGCGGCCTTCTGGGGCGTTGCTGTCGTCAGTTTCGTCATCAACATTCTGATGCTGACCGGACCTGTTTTCATGCTTCAGGTCTACGACCGCGTGCTTGCCAGCGGATCCATTCCCACGCTTGTGGCGATCGGTGCGCTGGCCGTCGTGCTTTACACCTTCTACGGCCTGCTCGAGGGCGTGCGAAGCAGGCTTCTGGCGCGGTTGGGACAGCGCGTTGATGCGAGACTGTCCGGGATCGTCTACCGCGTCTCGAATGCTCTTCCGGTACGCCTGGGGCGCAAGGCGGCCAAACTGCGCCCGGTACAGGATCTGGACACGGTAAGGCAATTCCTGTCCGGGCCGGGGCCCGCGGCCATTTTCGATATTCCCTGGTTGCCGCTTTACCTTGGGATCGTCTTTCTGTTTCACCCGGTCCTTGGGTTTGTGGGGCTTGGCGGTGCGTTGGTGATCGTCGTTCTGATCGTCCTGAATGAGCTGTTGTCCAGAAGACCGGCAGAAGAAGCTGCCAGTCATGCAGGGCGTCGCTCTTCCGACGTGGAAATCGGGCAGCGCAATTCCGAAGTTGTTACCGCGATGGGCATGCAGGATGCGCTGACCGCCAGATGGGAGACGCAGAACGGCGACTATCTGGCAACCCAGCGGCGGGCTGCCGACCGCACTGGCCTGTTCGGCACAGCGATCAAGACCATCCGTTTCATTCTCCAGTCTGCCATTCTTGGTGTCGGCGCGTGGCTGGCGATCAAGCAGGAAATTACCCCTGGCGTCATGATCGCCGCGTCCATCATGACGTCCAGGGCACTGTCGCCGATTGAACAGGCGGTTTCCCAATGGCGTGGGTTTGTTGCCTGCCGCCAATCTCTAAGGCGCTTGCGTGAGGTTTTGTCTGTTGCCGAGACTGAGGTCGACAAGATGGATCTGCCGTTGCCGACAAAGAAGATTTCCGTTGAGCAGGTGTTT
>NZ_JAZDVZ010000016.1:0-49369 GCF_036350355.1 Roseibium sp. FZY0029 | reverse complement strand
AACAAGCGTGTCGCTGGTGCCGCCCGCGACGACATTGCCGATGATCGTCGAACCCCCTCTCAGCTCCAGAATGTTGGTGCCTGAGGTGAATTCAATGGCATTGGCGCGAACGCCGCCGCCGGAGAGCCCTCCGGAAATCGTCGCTTTGTTGACGATGGTCAGGTCTGAGCCCGTGATGCCGGCTGCGCCAACACCTACGCTTCCGGCAGACCCGGTACTGTGATTAAAGGAGCGACCTCCTCCGCCCCCGTGGCCGCCCGCACCGCCGGCGATCATTCCGCGGTTTTCAATGACGAGACCCGTGCCCGCAATCCCCGCGCCACCCGCGCCGCCGTTGCCACCTCTGCCGCCATCTTCATAAATTGCGAAGCCGCCACCCCCGCCGTTGCTGCCGCTTCCACCCGTTATTGCGCCTTGGTTTTCGATTTTGAAATCGCTGCCTGAAAACGCCGCCGCACCGTTGCCGCCGTCGCCACCGTTGCCCGGCGATTCGAGGAGGGGAGCGAAGGGGTCGACGTCGCCGCCTTTGCCGCCCGCACCGCCATTACCGCCGGTTACCGAGCCGGACAGGGTGAGGGAAAACCCGCTTCCGGAGAGCGCGCTCGCTCCCGCGTCCCCTGCCGTACCGCTGACGCTAGCCGGGCCGCTGACACCGCTCGCCCCTGCCTCGCCGTCCAGCGTGCCCAACAAGGTGGAAGCAAGCGCGTTCGTGGAGGACACGCCAGACAGGACAAGCGATGTGCCACCCGCCGCGAGTGGCGAACCGGTGATCTCAACCGCAGCGCTCGCCCGAACCGTGACGTCCTGCGCAAAGGCCGGCAATGTTCCGGACACGGTAATGGTCGAGACCGCGGGATCGATCTCGATCACGTCCCCGCTGGCGCCTGCGCTGGCAATGGCCCAGCTCAGAGACCCGGCGACAGTGCCGCTGCCGTCATCGGTTGCTTCTGTAACGGTAAAGGTCGCGGCGCTGGCCACGTGAGGCAGCGCGACAAGCAGGGTGGCGGCGCAAAGGGCGGTGGACAGGCGGAGCCGGGCCGACAGCCGCGGCAGAATGCAATGAGCGGAAATGGTTTTCATGAACGTCTCAGCGACAAAAGCAGGCAGACAACGACAAAGAGGCACACACGGTGTGGCGCTTCCCGCTCGCAGGAGCTGAGAGGGCGTCAAATCGGGGCATGGGACCTCCCTGGTGGTTTCAGGTGGAACCATGCCGATGCAAGGAGGCCGTTGCCGTGCGCGCCGGCCCCGCGATTGACATATTTCGCGAGGCATGGTCCGAGACAGCTTTTTGCCGCTGCTTGAGGTGAGGCGCTATCCCCTGTTTAGGGGTTATTGTTTGAAATCAATCCCTTGCCGAGCCAGAGCGCCATCAGCGCCGAACGGCTGGACACGCCGTATTTGCGGAAGATCCGCTTCACGTGGTCGTGGGTAGTGTGAGGGCTCTGGTTATTCTGCTCGGCGATCTGTTTTTCCGTCAGGCCAAGCAGCAGACCTTGCAATACCTGCTGCTCGACCGGGGTCAGCGGCGCGGTTGCCACGCCAACGCCTTCGCCCAACATCTGGTGCTTGAAGAACCAGCGAATGCCGCGTAGCGCATGGGAGACGATTTCCTGATCGTCCGCGGTGAACGGCTTGCTGGCGAAGCTGCGGTGAAAGCCGATCTGGATTTCTGAATCCTCGTTGATCGGGATGCCGGCCCAGAGGGAATCCTGCCGGTCGAGCGCCTTGTAGTAGTTCTTGTAGGAAGGCCCTTCGAACCACTCCGGCGTGGCCAGCTCCTTCAGGCTGAGGACCCGGAACGTCCCGGCCAGCTCCACGTTGCGCGTGGTGGTGATGTCCGGCTCGCCCTTCTCCATCTCCTCGAAAGCCGCGTCAATGGCTGCGCTGGTTCGGTCACACGGGTTCAGGGTGAACAGTGTGCGCGGACGCCAGCCCTTCATCGGATCGCGCGACTGGGGCGAGTTCAATCGCACACAGCCGATCCAATCCGCGTTCTGTGCGTCGATGAGGCCGCAGATCGTCTCGAGCAGGAACCTGCGGGAAGCGTGGATGTCCCCGACGTCGTGGTCGGCCAGGTTGTCCCAGAGCAAATAGATACGTTCGAGTGACGACGGCGCGATTGGCATGAGATTTCCAGGAGAGACATAACAGGCGGGTTGCATCTTGTCTGGATACCCCCCAAAGCCAGCAATAAAAAGGGCCGCATGGATCCTTCCCAACGTTTTCAATCGGAAAGCATGCTGCTGGCGTTAAGTCAGTTGTTTCACATATTTAGCATTTTTCCAGGGAGGCCCCTCCGGCAAGGCCCAAACGGCGTGCGGATATGCTCCGCTCCGACTTACCCTTTCCATTTCCAGAACGACCGCTTGCGAGAACCGCGCCTTGCGGGTCGGGATATGTGAGGGGTTGCATTTCAGGCATCGGAGACTGCCAGTGCGACGCCATTTCGCTCGATTAACCGCCATATCCCGCAGCCCGTTTAAAACATGATAAAAAAATTCAACTTTTTTCCATGTGACAGGTTCCCTCACCGGTCACTTTCGGTGTAATGATCGAACAGCCAAGGCAGCGCCTGCGTTTATGACGACCGCGCGAACCGCCTCAGCCTCCAAACTCTCCAGCAGTTCTGCAAGCCAGTCGCGCAGTTGACGCGTCCCGATGGGATCGTCTTGCCAGTGGGCTGACGGTTCTTGCGGGCAGGCTGACGACCTGACAACGCCGGCTGGAGAGATGTCTTTAACTCGAATGGTGTGCGGCTGACGGTCCAGTGTGGAGCCATGCCTGCCGCAAAGCCCTGCGGGAGAGCGAAGGGATGAAGAGATCTTTGGTTCCGATACCGGTTCGCACCTGTGCGATTGCACTGATGGTGAGCTGCCAGCTTGCGGCCGGGGCAAGCGCCCAGAGCGTTGCGCAGGCAGCCTCCGAGACGACTGCCAGGTCCGCCGAAGAGATTTCCGTCCAGTTGAATGATGCTGAGACGGTGAATGGGTCCTGCCGGCTGACCTTCGTCGTCCGCAATAGCCTGCAAAAGCCCGTGAACGCCCTTGGTCTTGATCTGGTGATGTTCGACACCTCCGATGGTGTTTCCGGCTATGCCGCCATCGACTTCGGTGACCTGCCCGCCGGCAAGACGCGCGTCCGGCAATATGACGTTGCCAAGGGGGAATGCACCGGCATCTCCCGTGTCCTTTTGAACGAGGTGCGTGCCTGCGACCTTCAGGACGCCACGCAGCAGGACTGCCTGCCGCTGCTGCGGATCGACTCGCGGTCGGAAATCGACCTGATCCTCTGATGAAAACCCAAGCGTGATCAAAATGCCTGACGTCCTTTCAGCGGCCCTGCCGCACTTCCTGTCTCCGCTCTCCGGCCTTGTCGACCAGGGCGGCCCGGTGGTGTTGTTCCTGCTCGTTCTTTCTCTGGTGGCCGCAGCCCTGATCGCCGCCAAGCTGCTGCAGTTCCTGTATTTGGGGGTCGGCCGCTTCGGCACCGCCCGCAAGGCGCTGTTCCTGTGGCTGGACGGACGGCCGCAGGAAGCAAAGGCGATGGCGGCCGACGGAAAATCCGTGGTTGCCGACATCATGCTGAAACTGGTGCAGGGCAGCGCCCGCAGCAATACCAGGACCGAGCTTCTGAAAGAGGATGTCGAGCGGATCTGCATCCAGCGGATCAACATGCTGAGGGCCTACCTGCGCCCGCTCGACATGATCGCCCAGACGGCACCGCTGATCGGCCTTCTGGGGACGGTGCTCGGCATGATCGAAGCCTTTCAGGCCATGCAGGGCGCTGGCGCGGCGGTGGATCCTTCCGTTCTGGCAGGGGGAATCTGGGTGGCGCTGCTGACGACAGCCGTCGGCCTTTCGGTCGCGATCCCCGTGTCTGCCATTGTCGGCTGGCTCGACAGCCGCATCGAAGCGGAGCAGGCCGAGATGGAAGCGCTCGTCACGGCCTTCTTCACCGGCGCCATTGCCGAACGCGGCTCGGCCCGGATCGTGGCGCTGGAGGCTTCGGAGACGAGGCATGCAGTTTAAAGCAAGGGCCCGGCGCAAGCCCGTTGGCCTGACCTCGCTGATCGATGTCATCTTCCTTCTGCTGCTGTTCTTCATGCTGGCGTCCAGCTTCACGCGTTATCAGTCGCTGGATCTGTCCAGCGGCGGTGAAGGCGGTGGCGCGTTGGAAAGGCCGGCCTACCTGCGCATCCATGCGCCGGAAAAGCTGGACCTCAACGGCCGCCCGATCCTGAAGGCGGACATGCCTGAGCTCTTTTCCGCCCTGAAGGAAAACAGCATCGTCGCGATCTGGTCAGGGCCGGATGCCAACGTTCAGGATGTGGTCGACGTTATGTCGGCGGCCCGCCGAAGCGGGTTGAAGAGCATTCTGGTGACGGGACAATAGGTGATCTCATGCGCTTGAAATTGCCACAACACCGCGAACCGCCGGAAAACACCATTCCGCTGATCAACGTCGTTTTCCTGATGCTGATCTTCTTCCTGTTTGCCGGATCGGTTGCCCGGGACGATGCCAGGAAAATCGAGCCGCCGCTGAACATACTTGAGGACGAGACCATCCGCTCCACCGGGGCCCTCATCGTGGACCAGCAAGGCCGCACCTTTGCCGGAGACACCGAAATCGGTGTCTCCGACTGGCTGGCAACACATGGTGCGACAGACGGCTCAGACGGCCAGATCAAGGTGGCTGCCGACGGCACCCTGAAGGCGGACGCGTTGGAAAAGGTGCTGCACGACCTGAAGGACGCCGGAAGCACCGACATTGTTTTGATTACAAGAAGAGGCTCGCAGTGAGTTTCGCGCGTTTCCTGGCTGCCGGGGCAATCCTCTCGCTTGTGCTTCACGGCACCGGTGCTGCCTTCTTTGCGAAAGACCCTGACGAAGTCTCGATCGCAGCTTCGGAAGGCAGTGGCGTTGCTGTGATCGGGTCCATCGAGGATCTTGTCGCCGGAGCGCAGGTGGATGCGGTTGCCGACCATCAGCCCGTCGAGGACGTGACGCCGGATGTAGCGCCAATAGAAGAGGCGCAGGAAAGCACCGCAACACCCGAGGTGCAGCCTGACACAACCGCCAAACCGGTGGAGATGCAACCGGCCCCAGCTGTTGCTGAAGCTATGCCCGACATGCCGGTGTCAGAAGCTGTCCCGTCTGTTCCGGCAATGGCAGGCGTTACGTCGACAGAGCCTGTGACAGCACCAGTAACGACAGAAAGCCGGGTTACACTGGAGCCGGTCAAGCCGGTCAAACCGGCACCGCAGCAAAAGCCTGTCGACCTTGCACGGGTGGAGCCCGTCGCGCCGGTGAAGGCAGTGAAGCCAATGGAACCGCAAACGGAAATGCAACAGCCCGTTGCCGATCCACTCGCCGAGGTCACACAGACGCCGACCCGCAAACCCAAGCCGCCTGTCCGCAAGGCGGAAGCTCCCAAGGTGGAGCAGCGTGACACACCCAAGAAGGTTGTGAAAACGCGGACCAGGGGGGCGGAGACCAACGCCCGCAAGGGCGGTGAACGCATTACCAGCAAAAGCGCGAAATCCAACGTCAACGGCCGCGCGAATGCCCGCACCAATGACGGCGGCACGAAAGCGACGTCCAATTATCAGGGCAAGGTGGTGGCGAAACTGCGCCGGGCAAAACGCTATCCCCGGGAAGCGAAGCGGCAGAGGCTGGTGGGAACCGTGAATGTCGGTTTCACGATTTCCTCCAACGGCGCTGTTTCCGGCATTCGCATCACCCGGTCATCCGGCCACCCGGTGCTGGACCAGGCCGCGCTCGACATGGTGCGCAGGGCGTCGCCCATGCCGAAGTTTCCGGGTGACATTCGTGTTGCACGCATGAACATGCAGGTGCCCGTCCGCTTCGACCGGTAACACGTGTGCTCAAAGACGATGGCACTTGCGCTGCCTGACGTAGTGCCCGTCAAGCAGCAGGGGTCTGGCGGTAGCTCTGCTCCAGCTCGATCAGGCGTTGCTTGCGCCAGAGGCCTCCGCCGTAGCCGGTGAGAGAGCCATCGGCGCCGATCACCCGGTGGCAAGGCACCACAAGGGCGAGTTGGTTGGCGCCATTGGCCCGGGCAACCGCCCGTACCGCTTCCGGCCGCCCCAGGGCCCGGGCGAGTTCGGAATAACTTCGTGTCTCGCCGGGCGGAATGGTCAAGAGTTCGCGCCAGACATCTCGCGTGAATGCAGACCCGTGCAGTGCGAGCCTTGTTTCAAACCGGCCGCCGGTACCGGCGAAGAAACCGTCGAGTTCGCTCTGGATCTGGTCGGTAACCTCAGTCCGACCGAACCCGATCTCGCCCTTCGCATAAGTCTGGAGTTTCCTGAACTCTGCCGGAAAGGCCTTACGGTCGAGGAACTCCAGAAGGTGCAACTGGGTCTTGTCGGTGACGGCAATCAGCGGGCCGAGCGGCGAAGCCACCCAGTCGGCAAACAGCAGCGGTTTTGTGGAAAAGGCCCCGGGAGACTGGCCGAGAATCCTGGCAAAGGCTTCGCGGAACGCGCTTGGGGAATCGAAGCCCGCCGTGATCTGCGCATCAATCACCTTGCCGCCTTCTGCAAGCGTGGAGAAACCTTCCTGCAGACGCCGCTGGCGCGCCATTTCCAGAAAGGTCATGCCGAAATGCCGCTTGAAGGCCCGACGCACCGTCGAGGGGTCGAACCCCATGCGCACGAGATCCGGCTCGCCCCAGCGGTAGCCGGGCCGTTTTTCCAGCGCCTCGATCAGCGGTTTCACCACCGGGTCGGCACTTGCCTCCGGTGTCGTCGGGCGGCAGCGCTTGCAGGGTCGGAAGCCCGCGTCAAAACACTCGGCAACCGTGTCGTAGAAGGTGCAGTTCTCCCGCTTCGGCTTGCGCGCCGGGCAGGTCAGCCGGCAGAAGATGCCGGTGGAAGCCACACAGACGAAGACGCGTCCGTCATAAGACGGATCGCGGTTCAGGAGTGCTTCATAGAGCGTGTCGAAACTGGGTCGGGTCATCAGCATGACCCGACCTTACGCCCGGCACGAATGCTTTGCAGCCGGAAATCGGGCGTTAATTTCATTCCATCGGATAGCGCCGGAACACAAACCTTTCCATCGTCATCCCGGCCAAGCCGAGAGATGAGAAACTGGTCTCTACCGGTACACTTCGCTCTCACCGGGGAAGCTGCGGTCCTTGACCTCTTCCGAATAGGCCTTCACCGCAGCCTCAATCTGGCCACCGAGATTGCCATAGACCTTGACGAACTTCGGCGGTGCCGGGTTCAGGCCGAGCATGTCTTCCAGCACCAGGATCTGACCATCGCATTCGGCCGACGCACCGATGCCGATGGTCGGGATCGCGATCTGTCTGGTGATTTTTGCCGCCAGCGGCTCGACCATGCCTTCCAGAACCAGGGCGAAGGCCCCCGCCTCGGCGACAGCCTTTGCGTCTTCCTCGTGGCTCGCCCAGCTGTCCTCGTCGCGCCCCTGGGTCTTGAAACCGCCCATGACGTTGACCGATTGCGGTGTCAGGCCGATGTGAGCCATCACCGGAATGCCGCGTTCTGTCAGGAAGCGGATGGTCTCGGCCATGCGGGCACCGCCTTCCAGCTTCACCGCACCGCACTGGGTTTCCTTCATCACGCGGGCGGCGTTGCGGAAGGCCACCGACGGGCTTTCCTCATATGTGCCGAAGGGCATGTCGACCACCACCAGTGCCCGGCTGGTGCCGCGAACCACGGCCTTGCCGTGCATGATCATCAGTTCCAGCGAAACGCCAACGGTGGATTCCATGCCATGCATGACCATGCCGAGGCTGTCACCCACCAGGATGAAGTCTGCATATTTGTCGACGATAGCCGCCGTATGCGCGTGATAGGAGGTCAGCGAGACGATGGGGTCTCCGCCCTTGCGGCGGGTGATCTGCGGGGCCGTGATGCGGCGGACGGGTTTCTGGGTGCTCATGCGGCGTCCTTTCGATAAGGGGCTTGAGACGGATTATCAGGCGGCGGGTGCAATCACCCGCTGGTCGATCAGGAGAACGGTGCCGAAGCGCACGGCCAGCAGCACGACGGCCGGGCGGTCGAGTGTGCCGGAGAGTTCTTCAAGGGTTTCCGCATCGCGGATGTCGACGCTTTCAACCTTTCCGGAGGGCGCTTCACCAAGGTTTTTTCGGACAGCGGCTTCCAGCTCCGAAATTGTCGGGGCCGATTTCGCAAGCTGCTCCGCAGCGGTAAGCGACCGACTGAGCTGAACAGCCTCGGCCCGGTGCTCCGCCGTCAGGCGCACATTGCGTGACGACATCGCCAGCCCGTCTGCCTCACGCACCGTCTTGTGCGGCACGATTTCCAGCGGCATGTCGAGATCGCGCACCATCTGCCTGATCAAGGTGAGCTGCTGATAGTCCTTCTCGCCGAAGACGGCGAAATCCGGCGTGACGATGTTGAAGAGCTTGGTGACGACCGTAGACACACCACGGAAATGACCGGGCCTGAGGGCCCCCTGCAATATGACGGACAGGCCCGGAACCTCGACGAAGGTATCTCCGCCGGCGCCGTACATTTCCTCAACGCTCGGCAGAAACACGGCGTCGGTACCTTCCGCCTCCAGAAGCGCAAGATCGCGCGCTTCATCGCGTGGATAGGTCGACAGATCCTCGTTGGGGCCAAACTGGGTGGGGTTGACGAAGATGGTGGTAACCACACGGTCCGCCTTTTGCCGCGCCATACGCACGAGGCCGAGGTGGCCCTCATGCAGATAGCCCATTGTCGGCACAACTGCGACAGTATCACCCGCGCGTTTCCAGCCTCGCACGGCTTCGCGCATCTCCGCCTTCGTCCGGCAGATGATCATCGTTCTCAATCCTCCCGCGACCCCGTTTCCCGCCCGGGGTTTCTTTTCGCGGGTGCAGCATAATGACGGAGAGAGGAATGTCCAGTGTACAAAGGAACAGAGAGTTTGCAGGCCCCGACACTGTTTATTATTACAAGGTAGATCCGCGTGAGGAAGACGACATAGACTTGCGCAACAACAGCGCCAGAGGAAGAGTCGGCTTTCGAAGACAGGCCAAAGGCAAAGGCGCGGCACCTGGGGGAGAGACTTATCAAGACGCATGTAAAGCGGCTCGTCCTCTATTTTCCCGGCTATGATTTGCGCCCGGCCCGTCACTGTTTCCCGTTGCTCCGAAAGGAGTTCGACACCTTCCTGAAAATTCGGCAGGTGGATGGAGCCTTGTCCGAGCTGAAGGAAGGTCTCGAGCCTGGCGGCACCACCTCCAGCTGGAACGGGTATGTCGACTGGCCGGAAGCCCACGTCGACACGAGGTTCGTGCAAATTGGCTGGCGGGATGTCATCAAACCCGATTTTCAACGCTCCTGGCTGCGGACGATTGCAGATGCGATCCGGTCTTTCATGATGGTGGCGCGCGCAGGCGGATATCGGGCCGCATTGAGAAGCAACTGGGCGCACGGGGTCTTCTGTCTATATCCGCCAGCAGGTCTTATTCTCTATTTCCTGACCAGCCTGCTGCCACCCATTCTTCTGGCGCCGGTCATTCTGCGCACTGTGGGCGCGGCAGTCCGGCAGGACCATGCGGACGAAATCGCCTGGTCCGTGTTGCTGGGAGGCAGTGCGGCGTGGCTGGTTGCGGTTTATCTGCTCATGACCTGGCTGGAGCCAAAGTCCTACTTCCGGTATCTGGTCAACAGCTGGCACTTCATGGCCCGGCTCGCCAGCAACGATCACCCGGAGATGCTTGCCCGCATCGAGGAAAGCGCCGACATGATCGTTGCCGCCGCCGCCGAAGCGGACGACGACACAGACCTCGTATTCGTGTCTCATAGCTGCGGCACCTTCGTGGCGATCTATATTCTGGCGGCGGTTCTGCGCCGGCAACCGGACATCGTCCGGCGCCCCGGCGGTTTTGCTTTTGTCACGCTGGGTCCGGCTTTCGACTGCCTGGGCGGGTTCGGGCCGGACGGCAGTTTTGGTGAGGCCATGACGGTGGTGGCACGGTCCGGTGTCGACTGGACGGATCTTTACGGCCCGCACGACCCGCTCTGCGGTGGCCGCACCGCACCGGTGGCGCGGTATGCCCGGCCTGCCGGGCCAAGCGAAACTCTCCCGGAGCCCAGACGGTTCAGCGTCTGCATTCCCGACAGGATGACCGCAGACAGGTTTCGCCACCTGCGCTTTCGTTTCTTTGCGCTTCACTTCAATTATTTTTTCGCCTCGGTGCGTCCGGGCCTGTTTGATTTCTATCGCCTGACCCTTGGCCCCAGACGCGCCGTTGACCAGCTCAAGGCCTGGGACAAGGGGCGAACGCAGCGGCCATGCGATCTTCCGATATCTGCCCAAGCCGGCTGACGGTCAGTAAACGCGAACACCATAAACAAGCGTCTGAATTGCGCTGCCGTCTGCAACGCCGCAAGGACGTCGCGCCTTGCGACATCATGCGTTTTGTCTGGTGCACACAGATGTCTGTCACAGACCAGGCCAAGCCTGATCAACCAATATCCGGGACAGGATCGCGCCAGCTACATCCCCATATACAATTACTGATTGAAGGCCGTCAGGCATCATTTTTGATTGAATAGGTTGGCTTTTTGTCGAAAACTTCTGCTCTGCCAACGAAATCCAAAAGCTGACTTTACACGTAGAGCGCGATACGGAAGTCTGCACTGGGGGCATTCATTCTCGATAGGCTCACTTGAGAGGTCCGATGCGGATTCTGAGATTGTTGCTTGCAGGCCTGGTCATCATCACCGCGGGGTTTGTCATTGCGGGCGAACATCTGTCAGGCACAAGTGCAGACGCCGTCATCAATGCCAGGCTTACAACGGTTCGGGCACCAACAGCCGGACGCCTGACGCTGGAACACAGGCTTCTGGGATCTTCCGTTAGCGATGGCGAACAACTCGGGTCGATCAATGATCCCCTTGTCGACAACATCCACCTTTATGAATTGATCCGCCAAAAGGCTTTTGCGAAAGCCGAGGTCGGGCGGCTGACTAACATGGTTGCCGCAATCGAACAGTCCGTGAACGATTTGCAGGCAAGATCGGAACGCTATCAGCGGCAACGAATCCTGCAGCTTGAAGCGGAGCTGCGTGCCTTGACGTTCGAAATTGGCGCCGCCGAAGCCCGGGGGGATGAAGCAGAGGCGGCTTTCAAGCGCTCTAAGCAACTGACCGACCGCGGGCTGGAACCTTCGGCCTCTTTCGAGCGGATCAGGGCGACGCAACGGGTGGCAGCTCAGGACCTGGAAGGGGCGCGCCAGAGGGCTGCCGTCGTTGAAATCGAACTGCAGGCAGCACGGAACGGAACGTTTCTTGGCGATGGGTACAATGACGCCCCTTATTCCGAACAACGCATCTCGGAACTGACACTCGAACAGTCCGAAAAACAGGCCTTGCTCACCGCGGAAAAGGCAAAGGCAGAGGCTTTGGACAATCGCATCAACGTCGAGCGGCTCAGAGTGAACCGGATGACCTCCTCGAAGCTCATTTCGAACGTCAACGGAACCATCTGGGAAGTTCTGGCTGCAAACGGTGAGACAGTTGAACGGGGTGAACCCTTGATGCGCCTCGTGAATTGCTCCTCCGCGATCGTCACTCTAAGCGTTGCGGAATCTGTCTATAACCGTCTCAAGATCGGTGACCTTGCCAAGTTTCGCGTGAGCAACGACCAGAAGGTTCTGGACGGTACGATCACGCGCCTGGCCGGTTCCGGGGCAGAGACGATTTACAGGAACCTTGCGGTCGCGCCAAGCGAGCGGCACCTGCAGCGCTTTGATGTGACGCTTCTTGTGCCCACGATCCGGGAAGACCCGGCACTTGCCTGTGCCATCGGGCGAACAGGCCGGGTTTTCTTTGAGGCCAGACCGCTCGATTTCCTGCGCAACCTCTGGCTCTGACATGTTCCCGGTCGTCTATCTCAGTGACACTATTTCCAGCATCGTGCAGCTCAATCTGGTGCTGGCATTCGGGATGCTTGTGCCTTTGCTGCTCTCCAGGGAGAAGACCTGGCACAGGGCATTGCTCTTTGCAGCCTGTGCCGTGCTGACCGGGCGATATCTTTATTGGCGTGCCGCTTACACGCTTGCGCCGCTGGACCTGACCTTGGACTGTCTGGCTAGCTGGTCGTTCTTCGCCATCGAATGCTCCGCATGCCTGTCGTCGCTCAGTGCGTTTCTCATCCTGTCGAGACATCGCGACCGCAGGCAGGAGGCGAGCAGGCAGCAGGACTGGTGGGAACCGGAACCCGCACCGAAGGTGGCCGTTCTCATTCCCACCTACAACGAAGAGCGGGACATTCTGGAACGGACCATCGTCGGGGCACTTGCCCTCGATTACCCGGATTTCAGCGTTCATGTGCTTGATGACAGCGGGCGCGACTGGCTGAAGAATTACTGTGCTTCGCGAGGCGTTACCTATGTCAGGCGGTCCGAGCACACGGGCGCCAAGGCCGGCAACATGAACCATGCGCTCCGGCAAATGGCTGCGGGAGGTCCGGAGCCCGCCTTCATTGCCGTTCTCGACGCAGACTTCGTGCCGCACAGCAATTTCCTGAAAAGAACGGTCGCTCTCCTGAAGGACGACAAGGTTGGACTGGTTCAGACACCGCAACATTTTTTCAACGCCGATCCGATCCAGCACAATCTCGGCCTCAGCCGGTCCTATCCGGACGAACAGCGCTTTTTCTTCGACTATCTCCAGCCCTCGCGTGATGCCTGGGGCATTGCCTATTGCTGCGGAACCTCCTCCGTCATCCGGTGGAGCGCACTCAAGGAGATCGGCTGGTTTTCGACGGAAAGTGTCACCGAAGACTTCCTTCTGACGCTCTGCCTGAAGGACGCCGGTTACACCTCTGTCTACCTGAACGAAGCCCTTTCCGAAGGCCTCGCGCCAGAAGGGCTCAAGGAATACATCAGCCAGCGCGCCAGATGGTGTCTCGGCATGATGCAGATTGCCCGCAGCAGGCTTGGCCCCTTTTCCCAAAATCGCTTGCACCTTGCAGACCGCTGGAGCGTGATCGACAGCGTTCTCTACTGGACAACGAACTTTCCGTTCCGGATCGCAATCCTCGTCTATCCGCTGCTCTACTGGTACTTCAACATCATGGTCGTCGATGCGACCTTGCAGGAAGTCCTGCGGTATTTCGGCACCTATTACCTCTGGATCCTGATTACCCTGAACTTCGTGTCCGGTGGTCTGGTGGTTCCGGTCGTCAACGACATCAGCCAGTTGCTCGGTGCCGTGCCGATCACCAGAGCAGCCATTACGGGACTGTTCTTTCCGAAGGGGCATCCCTTCTCCGTCACCGCAAAAGGTGGAGACAGAAGCCGTGTGGTCATCCAGTGGCGCTTGATCGCCCTTTTTGGCACCTTCTTCGGGCTGACAGTTGTCGGCTTGCTGCTCGGAATCATCTCCGACTACTTTGCGTATAACGACGCGGGTGACGGCAAAATCGTTGTCATGTTCTGGACGTTCTACAACCTGATCGTCCTTGGAGTGACGATGATTGTCTGCGTGGAACTTCCAAGGCGCGAGATCCATTTCCAGGACAAGCCCGAACGGGCAATCCTTCATACGGACAAGGGCAGAACCCGGGTCTGGATAATCGACCTTACGCAAAACTCTGTCAGGATCCGTGGACCGGCCATGCATGACGATGCGCCGGTCAAGATCGAAATAGAGGGCGTCGGCATCGTCAATGCCGTCGTGACACTGCCGAGCGACGACGGTGCCCGCCTGCTGCTGGAACCGAAACCGGAACAGCATGAGGCCTTGCTGCGCCGCTTCTACACAACAGGAGAGGCCCCCGGTGTCACCAAGACCCGTTACCGGGCATTGCTTGGCGACCTGGCCAAAAGACTGTCGGCGTCGCACCGCTGACGGGGCACTCTTTCACGGGTGCAACACGTTCTGCAGTCTTGCAACCGCCGCACTCAGCACGTTCGCTTCGGTCGTTGTCTTCGCCTCGTAGGGGTAGATCTCGTCCCCGCGCATGACGGCTCTGGCGGAGTTTGCCAATCTTCGGAAAGGGCGAACGAAAATCAGGATGAACAAAGTCGTGAGGGCAGCCAGAACGATGCCAAGAGTCACGAAGTAGGCGATGAACACATTCGTGAAATCGCCGATCGGATGCGCACTGTTGTTGACGCGCGCAATCATGCTCCAACCGAATGCAGGCAGATCCGCATAGCCGAGGTCTGGTATCACCGTCGTGAAGTAAGTTGTGCCGTCCGGCCATGTCTCAGCCCTGGTCTGCCGCGCTCCGGTCATTGCAGAGCGGAAGCTCTGCAGCTTGTCGATAGGGTCGGAAAGACCGTCCGTTCTTGCAACAATGCTTCCTGTCCGGTCGATGACATAGACCTCCAGTCCCATGGAATGCGCCGATTCTGCCAGATATTGCTCGACCCACTGATGATTGATGTGGAAGGCCAGCACCCCTTCGACCTCTCCGAACTCGTCAGTCACAGGTGTTGCCATGTCGAGAAAGCGCCGCTGGTCATTTCCGGCAGTCGGTGTGAGATCCGCCTGAAGAACATCCCCGGCGAAATCTCCTCCCAACCCGTTCCGGAACCAGGGGCTGGAAGAAACATCTGTTCCTTCCAGCATGCTGGCCGAGGCGGTCAGGACCGTTCCATCGACCGACGCAAGACCAGCCCAGGAAATTCGTTCCTCACCGGCAACAACCATATCCAAGGCGGTCCTGATGGCCGTCTCCCCCCGTCCGGTCATATCCACGGCAATAACCCGAAGATTGCGCCAATCCTGGTAAAGCTCCCTGGCAAATTCGAGTGCAACCCCCTTGCCCCTGACCGACACCGCTTCGGCAAGTGCCGAATCTCGGCTCTCTTCCAGCCGCTGGCCGACAAACGACCAGGCGGTAAGCACTGCAATCACACCTCCAAGGGCAACAAAACCGCAAACGGCGACCACCAGAGAGGGGTAGCCGCTCCTGGCATGTTTTTCTCTCATCGGTCACTCCTCATCCCAATGAGATGAATCAGACACAGCGAATTGGGGAATTTGGTGACGCTCACCACCACCGATGGTGGGAAACTCGGGGTAGCAGATTGTTTTGGGCCCGATGGTTAGGAGTTTCTTACCATACTGATTAAACTTCGACCCATCATGGAGGCTCGCAAGCTAGGTAGTAATGGCAGCGTCACTGCACATGGATGCATCAGGCAGTCACTCCGCCAATGCCCTCCACCACAAGACGCACAATCTTGCGAATGTCTGCCTCAGGAACCACGCCAGCCTGCAAACCGTTCAGCATGGCTTGTCCATAGACACCCAGTACGATCAGGGCCATGAATTCCGGTCCTTCATCCTTGCGGATCAGCCTCTGGGCCTGGCCGAGAGCCAGGATGTCCCGCACGAGACCCTGAAACGATGGGCGGTCTGACGGTGGCTCGAGGGAAGGTCTTTGAACCGGCACCAGTGCAAGCCGCGCCACTGCGGGGTTGGCCATGCACCAATGGGCACTGTCTATCAGCACCGCTTCGAGCAACGTTACCGCATGCTGCCCTTCGGCTATGCGTTCACGATAGTCTGTGTCCCGGGCTTCCACCCGCGCTATGAGGCTGAGAGCAATGTCTTCCTTCGACCCGAAGAGATTATAGACGGTCTTGCGCGTCAGTCCTGCGCGCTCGGCAATCACATGAACCGTAGCCCCTTCGAACCCAAGTTCGCGAAACGCGATTTCCGCAGCATCGAGGATGAGTGCGCGCGAGCGCTCGGTGCGTTTCAGACTTGTCATTTTTATACTCTAGTGTAATTTTACACTCTTGTAAATAAATGGAGCCATGCCATGCTCAAGGAATTCGGACCGGAAATCTGGATTGCGGAAGGCCCAACAGTGAGAGCCGCTGCCGGATTTCACTATCCCACGCGCATGGCGATCATCCGCCTTTCCAACGAAGGGTTAGTCGTCTGGTCGCCCGTTGCCTTTTCTCCGGAGCTCGGTTCTGCCGTCGATGCGCTCGGCACGGTCCGCTACATCGTTCCGCCGAACAGTCTGCATGACACCTTCCTTGCCGAATGGCAGCAGGCCTATCCCGACGCCGAAATTCTCGCACCACCGGGTCTGCGTAAAAAGCGCCCGGATCTTGTCTTCGCAGGCGAGCTCGCTGGCATCACGGTGCCCGGCTGGCAGGCAGAGATTGATGTCGTGGTGGTTCCAGGGAACCGGATTACCAGCGAAGCCGTATTGTTCCACCGGGCCAGCGGCACGGCTATCTTCGCGGATCTGCTGCAGCAGTTTTCACCCGGCTGGTTCAAGGGATGGCGTGCTCTGGTTGCTCGCCTCGACCTGATGACAAGGCAAACGCCTTCTGTTCCACGGAAATTCCGGCTCGCTTTCACGAACCGGGATGCCGCCCGGTTTGCCGTGCGGCACATTCTGGACTGGCCCTGCAAGAGGGTTCTGATCGCGCACGGCACCCCGGTGTCCGAAAATGGCCAGGCCTTTCTCCGGGATGCCTTCCACTGGCTGATCAAATCGTGACGTTCGGAGACATATGCTTCGCGGCGTTATTCGCCACAAGAACGACGACCGGAGAGCAGATCGACAGTTTCACTTGCGCGTTCCTTTGAAAATTGGCCGACGTAAATTCGACCACTGATTATCGGTTCGAGAATAACTGGTCTGAAAACTTCCTCCCCACAAACCAAGACGATGACAAGAAGATTGCGACTTTCGATGCTAAGTTTCCGAAAAGCATCTCGGTACTCGGCATCCATTCTTATATTCACTTCAATCTCTTGCGACCTGGCAACAGGTTGAACGTTTACTTCCGTAATGTTTTCAGCTCTCAGGCTTAATGTACCGCCTTTGAATGCAACAATTTGAAGAACCGGGGTCGTAGTATTCTCGGCCCATGCATTGGTAAAAAGGCTAAAGAGTGTAAGAAATACGCTTAAAATTCTCATTCACATCAACTCTCATTTTTGCGCTGAGCTGGGTCTAACCCTCTCTAAAACGTCCCGTCATAGGCCCGCCGTTCGATCCGGCAGGCCAGCAGGGTGAAGCCTTCGCGGGTGAGCGCATCTTCGGCCTCGCGGTGCAGCGTCTCCGCATCCTCCACCCACACCCCATGGCCGCCATAGGCCCTGGCGACGGCCGGGAAGTCGGTTTCGCCGAAATCGACCCCCACATTCGGGCGCTGGCTGGAGCGTTGCTTGAGTTCGATCAGCGACAGGCTTGTATCGACCAGAACGCAGATGATGACGGGGATCTTGAGGTCGCGCAGGGTGGAAAGTTCGCCGAGGCACATTTCCAGACCCGCGTCGCCGACAAAGGCGATCACAGGGGACGCCCCTTCGACCACACGGTGGCCCATGGCCAGCGGGACGGCGCAGCCCATGGTGCACAGTGCGGAAGACTGAAGCATCTGTCGCGGCATCGGGCAGCGCCAGATCTGGCTGACGAGAATCCGGTGAGCACCGCTGTCGGCGGTTGCCACCGTATCGGCCGGCAAAGCCGCGCGCAGTGTGTGGAAGACCGTGCCCGGCCCCCAGCCGGCCGCTTCGGGTGCGAAGGCCTTGTCGAGTTCTGCCCGAACGGCGGCGGGTTCTCCCTCCGGCCAGGACGGTTTTGACGGCTGGCGTGCCGCCGCCAGAAGATCCAGCGCCGGCTGCACGGCACTGCGCAGGGTTGACCGCACGCTGTGCATGCCATGGGTGCGCAGCACCGGGGTGATGTCGACCACCGGCGCGTCGGCATCCCACGGATTGCGCCAGTTGATGCGCATCTCGATGGGGTCGTAGCCGAGCAGCAAAATGCAGTCGCTCTTGTTGATCAGCGGCAGCAGCAGCCCGTCGGCCTTGGGTGACAGGCCCGCTCCGCCGAGGGCAAGCGGATTGTTTTCGTCCAGAAGCCCCTTGCCCTTGTAGCTGGTTACAAGGGGGATCTGAAACGCTTCGCAGAAATCGGTGATTGCCGCCGAGGCTGCTTCGTTGACGGCATCGACACCAGCAATTGCAATCGGCCGTTCGGCATTTCTGAAAAGCTCCAGCGCGGTGTCGAGATCCGGTCCGGATACAGGTGCCGTCGAAACGGGAGACGACTGGAACACCCGGGTCCAGGCTTCCTGTGTTTCCCCCTCGGCGACACGGATCGGAACGTCGATATGCACCGGGCCAGGCTGACCGTCGAGCGCGATGGCCAGCGCCTTTTCCATCATTACGTCCAGTGCGCCGAGACGGGCAGAGAAGCTGGCCTTGACGATGGGGCGCAGCAGCTGCTGATGATCGAACACCTGGTGGGTGTAGCTTTCCGCCTCGCCCTGGTCGACACAGCCGGTGAGGAAGATCAGGGGCACCCGGTCCTGCCACGCGTTGGCAACGACGTTGACCGCATTGGCCGCACCCGGTCCGAGCGTCGCCAGAAGCACGCCCGGCGCGCCGTCGGCATGCCAGCCGCCTTCGGCCATGAAGCCGCCAGCGTTCTCGTGTTTCACCAGGACAAAATTCAGCCCGGCCTCGTCCAGCGCCTGCATGAGGGCCAGAACCTCGCCGCCCGGAATGCCGAAGGCGTGACGGCAGCCCGCCGCGTGAAGCTTGCCTGCGATGATATCCGCACCGGTCGTCATTTGCTGCTGTGTCCTTCAGTCGCCGCGTCTGGCGGGGTTGGGCCGAGGTCGAGAACACCTCTGCCGGCAAGATCGGAAAGGGTGGCCGGGCTCAGGCCGAGATGACGGGTCAGAACGTCCGTGGTGTCTGCTCCCACAAGCGGGGGCGCGCAGCGGTAGGCAACCGGCGTCTTTTCCAGATTGATGGGCGAGCCGATCAGATCGACGTCACCGGCAAGCCGATGTGGCAGCGTGATGCGCATTTGCCGGGAAATCACCTGCGGATCGGCGAAGACCTGTTCCAGATCGTTCACCGGACCGCAGGGAACGCCCGCGGCCTCGAGCTCGGTGATCCACTCTGCAGCGGTCTTCTCGATGGTAAGGCGGCGGATTTTCGGGATCAGCTCCGCGCGGTTGCGCACCCGGTCGGCGTTTTTGGCAAAAAGCGGATCATCAGCCAGTTCCGGCGCACCGGCGACCTTGCAGAACTTGCCGAACTGGCTGTCATTGCCGACCGCCAGAATGAAGGACTGGTCACTCGCCGGAAACGTCTCGTAGGGAACGATGGTCGGATGACCATTGCCGAGCCGTCCCGGAACCTTGCCGGAGGTGAGATAGGCAACACCCTGGTTGATCAGCCAGGAGACCTGCGCATCCAGCAGCGAAATGTCGATGGACTGGCCTTCGCCGGTGCTGTTGCGGTGGTTGAGCGCGGCGAGGATGGAGACCGTCGCATACATGCCGCACATGACATCGGCGATGCCGACCCCGCATTTGGTTTCCGTGCCGCCGTCCTCATCCGGAAATCCGGTCAGCGACATGATCCCGCCCATGCCCTGGATCAGGAAATCATAACCGGCCCTCTGTGCGTAGGGACCGGTCTGCCCGAAGCCGGTGATGGAACAATAGATCAGGCGCGGGTTGCGAGCTTTCAGCGTGTCGTAGTCAAGCCCGCGCCGCTTCAGATCGCCGACCTTGAAGTTCTCAACCAGAATGTCGGCCTTTGCCGCCAGATCGGCAATAAGCTGCTGCCCTTCGAGGCTCGCAAGGTCAATTGCGACGGAGGCCTTGTTGCGGTTGGAGGAAAGGTAATAGGCGCTTTCGCCGGTCTCCCTGCCCTCGCCGTCCTTCAGGAAGGGTGGTCCCCAGCCGCGCGTGTCGTCGCCCCGGCCCGGACGCTCGATCTTGATCACCTCTGCACCAAGATCACCCAGGATCTGCGTGCAGGTCGGCCCGGCGAGAATGCGGGAAAGGTCGAGAACAACAAGGCCAGACAAGGCACCGGGTGCGGCAGAGGACAGCTGGGACAAGGCTCACCTTCGAAATGACGTTTTCCGGTAAAGGCCACAGGCCGGTGGGCGCCGTCAACAAGCCAGCGCAAGCCCTCCGAACAAGCCACCTCACTTTCTCGTTAGAAACGGGAAGACGTATGCGCACATTCGCGCGGAGACACGGGCTCGTGCGAACAAGGACACCTGGCTGGACGGAAGAGGAATGGCGAACTCCATTTCCCCACCAACAAGAGAGAAGGCTGGGGCATGTTTGCCTCGCCCTAACTGCGTCATGCCATGGCTTGACCATGGCATTCATGCCGTTCGCCCTCATACAGAACACGGCCTTGCATGATTGTGAGGAACTGGCATGGATTGCCGGATCAAGTCCGGCAATGACACAGGAGAGAGAGGTACAGGAGACTTGTAGCTTGCGCCTTTTTTCTCTTTGAGTGGAGTTGGCAGGCGACGTCCCTGAAAACAAATCTTGCCTACGTCGCCCAGCCCTTCATCTCGGCGAGTTCGTTCCAGGCGCGTTTGATCCAGTTTGCCCTGACGCTGTGGCCGCCGTCGTGGAGGCAGAGTTCCAGGAAACCTTTCTTTGGCTGCCAGGTTTCACAGGTGAGATTGCCGTCGGTGTAGGTCTTTGGCTCGGTATCCGCCAGCCCGTCCTGCCGGCGCCAGACGTCGAAGCTCTTGAAAACATCACCCTGTTTCCACTTGCCTTCGCCAAGCCAGCGCCCTTCCAGCGGCACGACGGTGTCCGAGGTTCCATGAATGTGGAACAGATAGGGCGTCTCCGCCTCGCAGGATTGCGGCAGAGGCTCCCAGAAGGCTCCGGCAATGGGGGCGTATCCGGCAAACAACCCCGAATCCTCGCAGGCCGTATACCAGGTCATGAATCCGCCTTCAGAAAAGCCGGACAGCATCGTGCGGCTGCGGTCGATACCGAAGCGGTCGGAAAGATCCTGAAGGACACTGTCGAAAAAGGCCGGTTCGTCGCGCAGGTCGCGCGGCGACGTCGGGAAAGACCATGTGCCGTTCACGCCCTGCACGGCAACAAAGGCAACTCCCAGGTCATCCGCCATCTGAAGGAAGCTCTGGTTACGGATCTCATTGATCGCCTTGCCTTTATAGCCATGGAGAAAGAAGATCGCGCCCATTGGCTTGTCCGCCGGCTGGTTGGCCGGCAGATGAATGTAATATTCACCGTTTGCCAACTCGCAGGGCTTTTCCTCGCCGCAGCCTGCGGTTCCCGCCGCTTGAGACGGCGCGCTGAACGCACCCAGGGCCAGAACCACGACGCCCGCCAGCAGGCTGAGGCGTCTGGAAAGACCGGTAACTGTCGCCAATGACATGAAGTGCTCCTTGCATGGTAAAACCCACTGCCCCGCTGCGCCGGTAAGGATGCTCTGCAAACGGCATTTGTCCAGCGGCAAGTCTTCACAAATCAGCGAGAAGGGGGCGGTGACCGCACCCGATCAGTCCCACGCGCCTTCGGTCGGAATATTCAGAATCCGGCCGCAATGCTTGCAATGTACCGCGTCCGGGTCGTGACGGTTCAGACCGCAATCGGGACAGGGCAGATTGACCTTGGACGGTCGGAAGATCGTCTGGACCAGGCGCAGAAACAGGGCAACGCCGAAGATCATGATCAACACGGTCATCAATCGGCCGACACTATCGGTCATGGTGATGTCGCCAAAGCCGGTGGTCGTCAGTGTTGTCACCGTGAAATAAAGCGCGTCGAGATAATTGTTGATGTTGTCGTTGCGGTCGTTCTCGACCACGAACACCAGCGCCGTGACGACAAAAATGAAGACGATCAGGTTGATGCCCGACTGGAAGATCTCCTCGTTACGGCGGAACCACTTCGACGCCTGCCGCAGCTCCTTCAACAGGTGATAGGAGCGCATCAGCCGCAGCATCCGCACGACGCGCAGGAAAGCGAAATTATCGAAGAAGGCCGGGGCGACCAATGAGACAATCACCACAAGGTCGGCAAGCGAGGTGAAGCTGACGACATATTTTGCCCGCCGGTTTTCGGCGATCAGGCGGGCAACATAGTCGAGCGCCAGAACCCCGGCGATCGCGTAATCCAGTTCATGATGGATACGGTCCTTGTCGAGCATCGACGAGACGATGAAATAACCGATGGTCACCAGATCGAATACAAGAAGCGAATACCGGAAAGCCCGCGACCTGACCGTGTCGCCGTAATAGAGCTGCCGCAGAACTGTCTGCAAACTCCGCTTCGTGTCTGCCATCGGCTTCCCCTGTTCCTTGCCGGCCTAACCGGCATACGCTTTGTGCGCTAGATAGATCATTCGTGCGGATGACGCACGACGCTGCTGCAAACAAGCTGTTTATTCTCACGTCCGACCGCACTAATGTCCGCGGTTAATCAACCGGGACATCCTGAATTCCACTGAACGCAGGAGGCTCGAAACTTTTCAGAACCAGTCTGCATTCCGGCGTTCCTGCGACCGCCCGCGAATGCCGGCAGGTACAGAGGCCGGAAAGGCCCATCCAGAACGGAAGCGTTACATGTTTGATTTGACGGGACAAGTTGCCCTTGTGACGGGCGCGAGCCGAGGCATCGGAGAAGCTGCCGCGCGGAGCCTTGCGAAATATGGCGCCAAGGTGGTGCTGGCGGCGCGCTCCGGCAAGAATATCGAACGCATTGCCGGCGAGATCCGCGCGGAAGGCTACGACGCGACCGCCGTGGTTTGCGACGTTGCCGATTACGATGACGTGGTCAAGGCGGTGCAGACCGCCGTCGACACCTATGGCAGCCTCGACATCCTGGTCAACAATGCCGGGGTGATCGAACCCATCGCCCGCATCGAGGACAGCGATCCGGCAGAGTGGGGCAAGGTCATCGATATCAACGTGAAGGGCGTCTACTACGGCCTGCATGCGGCGGCCAAACATATGCTGGCCAAGGGCGCCGGCACCGTGGTCAACATCAGCTCGGGTGCTGCGGTCAGCGCGCTGGAAGGCTGGAGCCACTATTGCGCGTCCAAGGCGGCCGCGCTCTCCCTCACCCGCTGTGCCGACAAGGAATTCGGCGACAAGGGCCTGCGCATCGTCGGCCTCAGCCCGGGCACGGTGGCAACGCAGATGCAGGTCGACATCAAGTCTTCCGGACTGAACCCGGTCAGCCAGCTCGACCCTTCGGTGCATATTCCGGCCAGTTGGGTGGGAGAAGCCATCTGCTGGCTGTGCACGCCTGCCGGCGATGCCTATCGCGGCGTGGACTGCTCGCTGCGCGACGAGGATGTGCGCAAGTCTGTCGGCCTGATTTGATTGCTGTCGACGCTCCAGTCTGAGGGCATTTCAACCAGGCGAGGACCTGAATAGGCCAACGAAGCCGCAAAAACAAAAGAGGGCCGCGCTAGCGGCCCTCCCATGAGATCGACGTGACACAAGTCCCGGATCAGATCCCAGCGAAATCTCGCACTACCAGAGGCTGCTCCAGCACCGTTCGATTCCGCCCAGATACTTGGGTCACGCACCGATACTCATTAGACATGGGCACACCTCCTTTCAGTTGTTGAACACACTGATAGTGTGGGGTCGCGAAACCCGTTTCACAAGCCTAAAATCAAGGCGCGATTGCCAATCCGTTACGCAATTCACAGAAGTGTCACCGCGCGGCCACAGCCTTATCGGCGATGGACAGGAACACTTCGTCGAGCTCGCCTGCCAGTTCTTGCAGGGCCGAGCCGCCTTCTTCCATGTATGGCGCGAAGACAAAGCCGGGTGTTTTCCAGGAAAGCGTTGCCGTTCCATCAGCGTTCTCGGTCACATAGAACCGGATCGGCGCCTCGATGCCCGCGGCAACGGAAGCTTCCAGCATCCGGACGGCGTAGTCGTTGCGGTAAACGCCGATGATCCGGTTGCCGGGAATGGTAATCGCTCTGCCCTTGGCACCATCGGACGCGCTGGCCTGAGTTACAGCCAGCATGCCTTCGTCCGTGATCGCGCTTTTCAGATCATCGACCAGTGCCGTGTAGCTTTTTTCCGTGGGCAGGACCTGCCAGCCCTCACGGCCGGACAGTCCGTCCGCTTTCGCCAGTCCGGCGGCCAACAGGCTGGTGACAAAAACCAGGGCAAACAGACGCATCTTCATTCTCCCGCGAGCGATGTTGCAGTGCGGCTCACTCTAGCGGCGTCTGCCTCACGGGCGCCTCACAATGCGGTGTGGCGGGCCAGCCCCTTGCCTCAGTCCATGCCGAGACGCAGGCGCACGCGGGTTCCGGCAAGACTGCCGAGGAAACCGAAGACCAGCCAGAGCCAGCCGTGCAGCGAACCCGATACAAGGCCGCCCAGATAAGCACCGATGTTGCAGCCATAGGCCAGACGGGCGCCATAGCCCATCATCAGACCGCCCGCGATTGCCGTCAGCACGTCGCGGCGGCTCAATCGCCAGACCGGCGCAAAGCGGCCGGCCAGACCTGCGGCGGCCATTGCGCCCAGAATGATGCCGATATCCATGACGGAAGTGGTGTCACGCAGAACCGGGTTTTCCAGCGCGCCGCGCTGCCAGGTCCAGTAAGGCCAACTGTCCACCGGCACACCGGCAGCATGAAGCAGCTTGCCACCCCAGAGCGCAAAGGCAGAGGTGATGCCCCAGGGCCGGCCGATCACCACCAAGGTGGCAATGCCGACGATCGCCAGCATCACCGCTCCCATCATGGGCGACCAGGGGCCGGCGAAAAATGACTTTGTGGGCCTTGCTGCGGCAATCGAGCCGTGAGCGCGCCGCTCGATGACGACGGTCGCAATTGCCAGCAGGCCGAGCACAAATGCAGTCAGAAGAAACGCGCCATGAGGCCCGAACTCCCGAATGAGCGACATTGGCGGAAGTTTGGGCAGACGGCCCCACAGGTGCAGATGCGCGGTGGCCGCCACCGAACCGAGGATGAAGCTTGCCAGGGTGATCATCATGCGGGTGGAGCCGCCCCCGGCGGTAAACAGCGTGCCGGATCCGCAGCCGCCGCCCAGTTGCATGCCGATGCCGAAGAGGAAGGCTCCGAACGCGGCCGCCAGACCGAAGGGAAACACGAAGCCACCCGTCGGCCAGCCCAACGCATGCCCCCAGGCAATCAGGGGAAAGGACACGGCGCTGGTCAGAAGAATGAGCACGAATTGCGCCCTGAGGCCGCCGCCGCGTTTTTCCGTGACGATCCGCCGCCAGGCAGCCGTGAAACCGAAGCTTGCATGATAGAGCGACAGGCCTGCGAGACCGCCGATCAGGGCGGCCACCGCCTGGCGCGGTCCGGCTTCGCCATAAGCGCCCAGGGCGACCATGGCCAGAAGGCCGGCCGCGATGGCGACAACGGCTGCTTGAGATTTCCCGACGGCCAAGGCCATGTATTGCTGCTCCCGCGCAGATCCGACTTTCAAACCCCAATACGAAGACTTGCACTTCCCGCCTTAATTTCGCAACGAAGGTGTCTTTTCTTCACCTACACATTGCCAACACCTTTTTGTGTTTTGCAGTTCAAGTGCTGCCTGCGGATTTTGAATGGGAATATTCAGCCGACCGAAGCTTTGTTGCCGCGGTTGGCGGGACCCGGTTTCAGAGGACCGGAGTGAGAAACAAAAAGGCCTGTTATGCGTCTAACTGATCAATTCGGATATGAGCTTACCCTGTCCGGCAAGGAAGCCCTGACCGCCTGGAACGAGACCGTGAAAGCCTTTCTGGCACATGGCAGGACCACCCCGCAATATCTTGAGACCTGTCTTGGCCTGGAACCGGACTTCGCGCTGGGGCATGCCACCCGGGGGCTTTTCTGCCTGCTGCTTGGCCGCCGCGAGATGACCGCAACGGCACAGGAATGCCTGTCGATTGCCAGGACCTCGGCCCGGAACACACCGGTTACGGCCCGCGAACAGGCTGTCATCGATGCCCTTGGAACCTGGTTGCAGGGGTATCCGACACGCTCCGCAGATCTTCTCGATGCCGTGCTCGTGACGGTTCCGGAAGACACCTTGATCATGAAGCTGGTTCACGCCATCCGCTTCGTTCTGGGTGACGCGACGGGGATGCGGAAGTCGATCGAACGGGTTCATGCGGCCTATGACGAAACGCACCCTGCCTACGGCTACCTGCTTGGCTGCCGCGCGTTTTCGCTGGAAGAGACCGGCGATTACCGCCTGGCGGAGACTGCCGGCCGCAGAGGGCTGGAGTTTGCCCGCGACGATGCCTGGGGCCTTCACGCCGTGGCCCATGTGCATGACATGACCGGCCGCTCCGAAGAAGGCGCGGCCTGGCTGGAATCCCAGCCGGAAGGCTGGGCTCATTGCAACAACTTCGGCTATCACGTGTGGTGGCATCTGGCGCTGATGTATCTGGACCGTGGCCAGGCCGACAAGGCGCTGGCGCTCTATGACAACGATGTCCGGAAGGACAAGACAGACGATTACCGCGACATTTCCAACGCGGCCTCTCTGCTTGTCCGCCTGGAGATTGAAGGCATCGACACCGGTGCGCGGTGGGACGAACTGGCGCTTTTGTCCGACAAGCGCGCCGAAGACGGCAGCAACGTCTTTGCCGACCTGCATTACCTTCTGGCCCTGTTGAACGGAGGCCGCCGCATGGGGGCCGAGCGGCTGCTGACCGGTCTGAAGGAACGCGCGAAAAGCGAAACGGATATTGGCCGTATCACCGCGGAAGCCGGACTGCCGACAGGCCTCGGCCTGGAACAATACCGAAAGGGCAATTACGCCTCCGCCTTCGCGCTGCTGGACTCGGCAAGAGACAATCTATACATGGTCGGCGGCTCGCACGCCCAGCGCGATGTTTTCGAGCGAATCACGATCGATGCAGCCCTGCGGGCAGGCATGCCTGAGGATGCGGAACGGCTGCTCAACAGCCGAACGCGCAAACGCGGTGCGCTGGATCGATTTGCCGAACAACGCCTTGAACTATGCGATAAAATGCACCGCGCCCACCGAGTGATGGAAGACCAAAAACTCAGGGCTACCGGCTCGGTATGATCCCCTGCCGGCACTCGATTGACCAATTATCTCTGGACCCATCGTGAACGCTCACACACAAACGAAACGACCACGCGATCCGCGGCTCGATTTTTTCCGCGGCCTTGGAATGTTCATTATCTACGTTGCCCATCTACCCTGGAACTGGTGGACGCTCTGGATCCCCGCCCGGTTCGGTTTTTCCGATGCAACGGAAATCTTCGTCTTCTGCTCCGGCATGGCGTCCGCGCTCGCCTTCGGCAAGATCTTCGATATTCACGGCTGGGGGATGGGGGCAGCCCGGATCCTGCATCGCATGTGGCAGGTTTACTGGGCGCACATCGGCCAGTTCCTGGTCATTGCCGTCGGCCTCGTCATGCTGCAGAACAGCGGCTATCTGACCGAGTGCTGCAATCTGACGGAAAACTATGTCGCCTCGCTCAATCTCCAGCATCTTTACGACAAGACCGAGGTCGCCCTGCCCGGACTGCTGACGATGACCTGGGTGCCGAATTATTTCGACATTCTGCCGATGTATGTGGTGATCCTTTCACTGATCCCGATGATCATGCTGGTTGCCCGCTATTCGATTCCGGGTGCTTTCGCACTGTCGGTCGGCTTGTGGCTGGCTGCCCAGTTCGATCTTCTGAGCCTGCCGGCCGAACCCTGGTCCGACCGGGAGTGGTTCTTCAATCCCTTCGCCTGGCAAATGCTGTTCTTCACCGGCTTTGCCTTCATGCGCGGCTGGATTCCAGCGCCACCGGTCAGCAAGCCCTTGATGGTGCTGTGCGCGGTTGTTCTGATCGTCACCGTTCCCTTCGCCTACTTCCGTGCCTATCAGGAAACACACCTGAACCTGGTCTGGGCCCGTGAAATCCGCGAAATGATCACACCGCTCTGGATCAAGACGGAATTCGGTCTTTTCCGCTATCTGCACTTCCTGGCATTGGCCTATCTGGCCTGGGTCGCCGCGGGCGAACACGGCAGGCGCCTGCTGGGACACGGTGAGATCTGGGGCCGGTTCGTGCGCGTCGTCCAGAAAGTGGGCCAACAGTCGCTGCCGGTGTTCATGGCCAGCCTGGTCATTGCCCAGGCTGCAGGCATCCTGCGCGACATGGTCTGGGGCCGTGGCGACTGGTTGCCGCAGATCCTGTCCAACCTCTTCGGGTTCCTGGCCCTGATTGCCGTTGCCTATGTGGCCGGCTGGTACAAGAGCCAGCCCTGGCGCAAGCCGCCGGCAACTTCTTCCTCCAGCCCTTCCGAGCGGCCGAAGACCCCGCCCGCCGATGGCGGTGAACCGACCGCCAAGGCCAAGGCCGAACCCCGCGAACCTGCCCTAACGTGAGACAGGGCGCGAAGCCTTCCCTGAACCTGAACGCCCGCGGAAGAATACCTTCTGCGGGCGCTTCCGTTTCCAGCGCGCTGTGCATCGTTCAAGCACCCGGGACAACCCCTGGCGGTTCCCTGCCCTCAAAACACAAACACCGGCCAAATGGCCGGTGTCGTAACGGTTGTTCGGATTATGCGGTTGGCGTCAGTGCAGGGACGCCATTTCCAGATCCGCTTCAAAGGCATTGGCAACGGCTGCTTCTCGGCTGTCCGCCAGCAGGATCGGCGTACCGTCCGCATTGAGGAGCGCGTAAAGCGTCATGTTGTCGTGCAGCGGCGGGACATCGGGAAACATTTCCTTCAGATCCCGGGCCTTGATCTGTTTGATGTAGGCAACATCTCCGGTGCCCAGTTCGGTCAACTCATCAACCGACATGAACTCGGAAAAGAGCGTGCGGTCTGCCCAGGAGGGGCTATTGGGGTTTTGCATCAGTCATTCTCCATATGTTGGCCGGCGAGCGTTCATTCGCCGCTGGAGATTTCTATTTTTCTGATGACACGCTCCGGTTCCGGACGTGCCAGGTCGATGGACAGAAGACCATCTTTCAGGTCGGCTCCGAGGATCTCGATCCCCTCGGCCAGGACAAAGGCCCGCTGAAACTGACGGGCGGCAATGCCGCGATGCAGATACTGCCGGGTCTTGTCGTCGACCTGACGACCCCGGATGACCAGCTGACTCTCTTCTACCGAGACCTCAAGCTGCTCTCTTGTGAACCCTGCCACCGCAAGGGTAATCCGGATGACATCGCCCTGATCTTCCGTTTTGGGAAGTCTCTCGATGTTATACGGCGGATAACCGTCGTTGGCGGCCTTGGAGACTCGATCGAGCACGCGCTCGATATCGTCAAACCCGAGCATGAACGGGCTAGAAAACGCTGACATGCGTGACATCCTCAAAGTCCTTGTTGAAGCGACCTTGCGCCCGGACCCTTTCAAGGCATCCGGACCGGAACCAACAGGTTCCTTTCACGATTAAATATGGAGCTTCGTTAAAATTGATTCAAGGAGCCAGACTTTCACGCGATTTTTGCTTTGGCTTCTCTGTGAATTATTCAACAGAATGAAGACAAAATAGGGTTCTGTTTCAAGAACTTCGTCAGAGCAGACACTGCCTGGCGAACTGTTGGTTCATGGCGCTCGTCCTGATGCATTACAAGCCACCGCTCGGTCTCCATGCTCTCGAAGGGGCCGCCAATGCGCATAAGATCGGGAAAGGCATCGCCAACAAAGGTCGGCAAAAGCATGCGCGCATTGCCTTTTCGAACCAGTGACAAGGCAAGCGAAGCCTTGTTGACGGTGATCACCGCTTCAGCGCCATGGTTTTCCTTCAGCCAGAGACCGGTCGGTGAATGGGCATCGTCTTCCACGAGCCCGATCCAGCCAGGCTCCGTGTCTTTCGGAACACTCGCGGCCTGATAGGCGGCGTATTGCACCCTTCCCACCTTCTGCCCGGCCAACCAGGCCTGTTTCGGCCGGCTGTTGCGAATGCCGATATCGATCTGCCGGCGGGCAATATCCCGTTTCCTGAGATCGGCGAGAATTTCCGGCGTCCATCCGGCGTCAGGCGTCCAGAAGGACGACAGGTTGTCGATGAGAAGCCGCGCTGTCCAGTCGCCGGCGGAAATCCGGATCCGCCTGCGCAGTCCCTCTCCCTCTTTCCAGGCTTCGATGCTGCGGGCCGTCTGATCCATGTCTTCCAGGTACCGCAGAAGATCATGTGCTGCGGCGGTGAGCTGATAGCCTCGCGCTTCGCGCTCCACCAGGCGGACATCGAGGCTCTTTTCCAGAGCGGCAACCCGGCGGCCGAGTGTTGCGGAACTGACACCTGTCTTGTCCGCCGCGCCGGCAAGACCGCCGGCTTTGGCAACAGCCAGAAACAGCCGAAGATCTTCCCAATCGATATTTCGTTTCATTTTTGAAATCTCGTTTTCAATTAGAAAACATGGGAATAGGCACCTCTCATGAGACTATCTGCAAATACCCTTTCAACAAAATCAAAATTGAAGGGAGCCGCAGATGCTCATTCCCTATTCGATGCCTTTGCAAAGGAAATGCGGCGAGACCCGCTTGCCAAGCTGGAACGATCCCGTCAGATCGCTCTATCCGCATCATGCGGAATTCTGGCCGCAGGAGATGCCGGAGCATGTCCGGCTGCTTGACCTCAGCAGAAGGCTGGCGCGTAAACGACGAAAGCTTCTCCTGCTGAAACTTTTGAAAATGTGCCTCGGCCGTCCGCCCAGAGAGAAAAAGCCCCGGCGCTTCTCCAAGACCTCTTGCGAAATGACATCTGGCGGGCGCGCGGCAGACCGCGGCTCGTCCGCCCCAGACGGCAGCACCCTGTTTCCTGAAACGCCGACCGCGTGACAAGGGTCAGCTTCAGCTGGGTTCAGATGACTGCCATGGGAGGTCTCGAACACCGGCTTGGCGGGCTCGAACGTGATGCTTTGGCGCGGCTCGGACTTCAAAGAGCGCCGGAGGGGGCTCTGAGACACGTTTTTTTCATCACCGTGCAGCTTGCGCGATCTGGCCGGAAAAGCCACTCTGCCGCTCCTGCCGACGGACCTGTTTCCGATCACAAGATTTAACGAGCCCACCGATGACCCGCGACGAGTTTGACGCCTTCTGCAAAACGCTTCCGGCAACCACCCATGTGATCCAATGGGGCAATGCGTCGGTCTGGAAGGTCGGAGGCAAGATCTTCGCCATCTGCTCGGGCTGGGGCGAAGGTGATTTTCCGCGGTTCAGTTTCAAGTGCTCCGATATTTCGTATTCCCTGCTCACCCAGCAGGAAGGGATGATCCCCGCGCCCTATCTTGCCCGCGCAAAATGGGTTCAGATGGAAGAGGAAGGCGCGCTTTCCGACGAAGACCTGAAGGCCTATATCGAGACCGCCCACAAGATCATTGCGGCCAAGCTGACCCGGAAGCAGCAGAAGGAGCTGGGTCTTGCCGGGTGAGATGGCCGGCAAATGGCGGTCGCTTGGTCTGTTGATGCTTGCCGAGATCGCTGCCATGAGCCTGTGGTTCATGTCTGCTGCGATCCTGCCTGATCTGACCCGTGAATTCGCCATATCCGATTTCGCCCAGGCTGCGCTTTCCAGTGCCGTCCAGATCGGCTTTGTGTTCGGCGCTGTCACCTCGGCCTTGCTGGGCCTCGCTGACCGGATCGACCCTCGCCGGTTCTTCGCATTCACTGCGATCACCGCCGCACTGTTCAACGCCAGCCTGCTGGTGGTCGAGCCGGGTAGCCTCGCCTCTATCCTTGCGCGGTTTGCCACCGGTGTTCTGCTGGCCGGCGTCTATCCGGTCGGCATGAAGATCGCTGTCGGCTGGGGCCAGAAGGATCGTGGGTTCCTGGTCGGCACGCTTGTCGGCGCGCTCACTTTCGGCTCTGCCGCACCGCATCTCCTGGCTCTTTTCGGCGGTACCGACTGGCGCTGGAGCCTGAGTATTGCCTCGCTTGCCTCTGCCGCAGGCGGCGTGCTGTGCCTTTTTGCCGGGCTCGGGCCGTTCCACGCCAAAGCCCCCCGCATGAAGATGAAGGCCATCTTCACCGCCTGGACAAACCCGAAGATCCGCTATGCCTATGCAGGCTATCTCGGCCACATGTGGGAGCTTTATGCCATGTGGGCGTGGATCGGCGTTGCTCTTGCCGTTTCGTTCTCCGCCCATATGCCATCAGAGACCGCAATCCCGTTGTCCCGCCTGATCGCCTTCCTGACCATTGCGGCCGGAGGTGCTGCCTGCGTCGTTGCAGGCATCATGGCCGACCGCGTCGGCAAGGCGAATATCGCTATTGCGGCCATGGTCGTCAGCGGTACTGCCGCGCTTGCCTCGGCCCTCACCTTCGGCGGGCCTGTCTGGCTAACAATCCTGTGCGTCCTCGTCTGGGGCGCCGCCATCCTGCCGGACTCAGCCCAGTTCTCGGCCCTTGTCGCCGACTACGCCCCGCCCGATCAGGCCGGCAGCCTGATGAGCCTTCAAACCGCCCTCGGCTTCGCGCTGACCTTCTTTACGGTCCAACTGACGCCGCTTGGCGCAGAACTGATCGGCTGGCCCGGTGTGTTTGCTGTGATGGCCCTTGGCCCGGCATTCGGGATTATGGGGATGCTCAGGCTCAAACGGCTTTGATAAGGCAAGATCAGTGAGCGACAGAGACTTCAAGATTGCGGCAATTGCGTTAGCGGTGGGTTGGCCAGCATACTTTTTATTGCTGATGGCTGAAGCAAAATCGAGGAGTGCCGATAAGGTTTTTTGGGCCCTAGCATCTCTTACAATCATTTTGTTCGGACAGCTCATCAACAGAAAAAGAAAGCAGGAGGACCCATCATTCTTCAACGAATTTGTAATTTGTTTCGTCGGATGGACTTCTTACTACTTAGTGACACAACTGAATAGCAAGTTAATATTTTTAAATCACTTATTTTACGGACTTTTTCTTTTCTCGATGTACACAGCCGTTCTTGCTCTGGCTATTTGGATGCGAAAAATCGAAAATAAGGACAAACTATATTAGGACTGCACATTTCCTCAGAAGACTTATTCTTTTTCCATTATCAGCTCGAACTCCGAAAATCCGAAATCCTTACCGTTGATCCTGAGGCTGACCGCCTGCGTGCCACCGTAGTAGACACGTGTGGTGATCGGCCGGATGGCGTGGCTGCGGGAAAGGGTCAGCCGCTCGCCCGGGTCCAGTGTCATCTTGGTCCATTTGAACACCTTGGGCGCCAGCGTGCCGTTGGCCTTCCTGAAATGGATCAGATAATCGATCACCAGATCCTGCGGCTTTCGGCCCGTCGAGACCAGCTCGACGTTGAAGCCGACTACGTCTCCATAGGCGATCTCCGGCGTCGTGATCTGCGGGCCTTCGACCCGGATCTCCGGCGGATTGAGCCCGAAGGCGTCCAGCGTTGCCGTGTGGCCCTGTTTGATCAGCGACCGGCAGGCATGGCGCACGAGTTTTTCACGGGGTTTGTCCGCATCCTTCAGCCAGCTTTTGGCGATCCCGGCGACCAGATCAGGATGGTCCTTGGCAATGTCGTTGAGATGATTGGCAACGGACCGGCGGACATAATCTTCCGGGTCGTCCTTCAGTGCTTCCAGAAGCGGCAGAGTGGGTGTGGGGTCAGCCATCAGGGCCTGAAGCCGCATGCCCCACGGCAAGCGCGGGCGGGTTCCTTCAGAGACCAGACGGCGCACGTGTACGCTTTCGTCCTTCACCCAGGGGGCCATGATGGCGAGCGCCCGTTCCTGATCCTGTGCCAGAAACGGGCGCACGTCGAATTCGGCCGTCGCCCGTTTGGTCATTTCCTTCAAGAGCGCAAACGAAGCATCGAAATCATCCAGGCCGCTGGCCGCGACAAACATGCCAAGCGGCATCATGCCCCAACCGCGGATACCGCGTTCGTCACTGCCCCGGTCGAAGGCGATTTCCGTCATCGGGTGCAGCATGGCCTGCAGGATGGCAAAGCGGGACGACAGATCCCTTGGCAGATGCCGGTCCAGATGCCTTGCGATCAGGCCGGCCCGCTGCTTGAGTTCCAGATCTTCCAGCTCCGACAGGATGTCCGCTTCAAAGCCCAGACGGTCAAAAGTGGCATGATGTTGCGCGACATGGCTGCTGATGCAGCGCACCAGATCCGGTGAAATGTTGTTCTTGAAGGGTTCCAAAGGTTTCTCCCCGACACGGTTGTCGAGGTGTTTGCCAGAGCTTCCGAATGAGTTCCAGACACCTCCTGCCACTCTCCTGACAAGCACCGTCAGGAGGGTTCCACGACCTCATCCTGAGGAAGCACGCCAGCGCTGTCTCAGGATGAGGTGGAAAGGTCGACGCGCTCGCAGGTTGAAGCGCTCTGACCGGGCCGGTTGTCCGACAAACAAAAAGCCACCCCGGCATAACCGGGGTGGCTTGTCCGGGTTCGGCGGCCCTCGTCAAACCGCCTCGCCTGACGTTTGCTGATCAGTCGATCCGCCGTCCGGTTTCGGCGTCGAAATAATGGATGTTTTCCGGCGCCGCGCGCAGATAGAGCTTTTCGTCGGGTTCATGACGGGCATGGCTCGACACGCGAACCAGGATCTCGTCGCCGCCATCGGCAAAGCTGGAATAGAGATAGCTTTCCGCACCGACCGGCTCGAGCACGTTGACGCTCGCTTCCAGATGGATGCCCTCGCCCTCGCCAGGCGCGCTGACCACTTCGAGGTGCTCCGGACGGATACCGATGATGTAGGCATCCCGGCCCTTTGGATTTGGGCCCTTGAGGCCTGTGCCGGTTGCAAGCGCAAGGCCGTTGCCGTCCGCCTTGACCTTCAGGAGGTTCATGGCCGGCGAACCGATGAAGCTGGCCACAAAGGTGGAGGCCGGCTTGTCGTAGACATCAATCGGTGCACCGATCTGCTCGATGTTGCCGCCGTTCAGAACCACGAGCCGATCGGCCAGCGTCATGGCTTCCAGCTGATCGTGGGTGACATAGACGCTGGTGGTGCCGAGCGAGCGCTGCAGGCGTTTGATTTCAACGCGCATCTGCACGCGCAGCTTGGCATCGAGGTTGGACAGCGGCTCGTCGAACAGGAAAGCCGCAGGTTCGCGCACGATGGCACGGCCCATGGCGACGCGCTGGCGCTGGCCGCCGGACAGGGCCCGCGGCTTGCGTTCCAGGTAATCGCCGATTTCCAGAATGCGCGCGGCTTCCTTCACCCGGCGGTCGATCTCGTCCTTGGCCATGCCGCGGTTCTTCAGGCCGTAGGCAAGGTTGTTGTAGACCGTCATATGCGGATAGAGCGCATAGTTCTGGAACACCATCGCGATGTCGCGGTCGGCCGGGTCGACGTTGTTGACCACCCTGTCACCGATGCGGATGTCACCGGTGGTGATTTCCTCAAGGCCTGCCATCATGCGCAGCAGCGTAGACTTGCCGCAGCCGGACGGACCGACCAGGACGATGAATTCACCGTCCGCGATGTCGATGGAAACGCCTTTGACCGCTTCCACGTTGCCGCCATAGACCTTGCGGACCTTGTCGAGAGTTATCGTTGCCATTTATCTAAAAACCTCACTTGTCGCTCTCGACGAGCCCTTTGACGAACCAGCTCTGGAAAATCACCACGATGAGCACCGGCGGCAAAATGGCGAGGATCGCCAGCGCCATGGCCTCGTTGAAGTCCGGGATTTGCGCCCCGACCCAGACCTGCAGGATCTGCTTGATGCCGCGAACCAGGGTGAACAGGCTCTCGTCGGTGGTGATCAGCGTCGGCCAGAGGTACTGGTTCCAGCCATAGACGAACATGATGATGAAGATTGCCGCGATCATGGTCTGCGACAGCGGGACCAGGATGTCCTTGAAGAATTTCCAGGGACCGGCGCCGTCGATGCGCGCGGCCTCCAGAAGCTCGTCCGGTACCGACATGAAGAACTGACGGAAGAAGAAGGTGCCTGTCGCCGAGGCGATCAGCGGCACGATCAGGCCCGAATAGGTGTTCACCATGCCGAGGGACTGGACGATTTCATAAGACGGCAAAATGCGCACTTCCAGCGGCAGCAGCAGCGTTGCGAAGATCACCCAGAAGCACAGGGTTGCCATCGGAAAGCGGAAGTAGACGATGGCATAGGCCGCCAGCATGGAAATGACGATCTTGCCGATGGCAAAGCCAAGGCCGAGGATCATCGAGTTCTTGAGCATCACGAAGCCGTTGACTTCCTTCGTAAAGCCACCGGCCTCGAACAGGACCGTCTTGTAGTTCTCGATGAACTTGCCGCCCGGGGTGAACTGAATGCCTTCCTTGTAGATGGTGATCGCATCGTGCGTGCTGGTCAGGAACGCCAGCACCACCGGAGTGACCATGAAGAAGACGCCCAGAAGAAGAATGATGTGATCCGAGATCTGCAGTTTTTTCATCGCCGCCTCCCTTACGTGTAGTGCACGCGCCGCTCGATAAGGCGGAACTGGATGATTGTCAGGATGAACACCATCACCATCAGGATCACGGACTGGGCCGAGGATCCGCCAAGGTCGTTACCGCGGAAGCCGTCCAGGTAGACCTTGTAGACCAGGGTCACCGGATTGTTGCCGGGCTCGTTCTTCACGATGACGTCGATGATGCCGAAGGTGTCGAAGAAGGCGTAGGTGATGTTGATGATCAGCAGGAAGAACCCAGTGGGGGCCAGCAGCGGGAAGGTAACGGTCCAGAACCGCCGGAAGCCGGACCGGCAATCGATGCTGGCAGCCTCCTGAACGGATTTGGAAATGCCCTGAAGACCGGACAGGAAGAAAATGAAGTTCACCGGGATCTGCTTCCAGACAGCAGTGACGATCATGGCGAAGCTGGTGTCGAAGTAGCTTACGCCGATCTGCATCTTCCAGCCGAACAGGGCGAAGAATTCGACGATGGGGCCGACATGCTGGTCGAAGAGGAGTACGCCGATCAGGCCGGCGACGGGCGGAGCAACCGCATAGACCCACATCAGCAGGGTCTTGTAGGACGACGCCCCGCGCAGAACCTTGTCTGCCTTGACCGCCAGCAGAAGGGCGATCCCGAGCGACAGCAGCGTCACGAAGAAGGTGAAGACCGCCGTGAAGCGCGCCACCCGGCCATAGTCGGTGGACGTGACCATGTCCTTGAAATTATCGAGACCGACGTAGGTCGAGCCGAAGCCGAACGGGTCTTCGAGATAAAAGGAGGACTGGATCGCTTGCGCGGCCGGCCACAGGAAGAAAACCGTCACGATGCCAAGCTGCGGCAGGAGCAGCAGATACGGCAGCCACGGAGACTGAAACTGGACTTTTTTCATTATTTCGTTTCTCGACCACCGGGAACGATTGGTGCCGGCCACCCCTTGTGGGACGGCCTGCCCGAAACGTCAGGCATTGGTTCGAATGCCCGAAATTTCATTCATTTCGCTGCGGATCGACATCGACCACCCCGCCCCCTCCGGCTGAATGTCGGTCGGCCCGGGCCATGAACGCACAAATTCCGCAGAATGGGTACGCCTATACAGCCACGCTCAAAGGTCGATAGGGGCGCAGGGCGCCCCTATCGGTCTGGCAACCAGGTCAGACTTAGTTGCTGGTGGTCTTGGCGAAACGCTCAAGAAGCTTGTCGCCGTCGGCCTTGATCGTTGCGAACGCGTCGTCGACGCTGGTTTCGCCGGAGAAGACCTTGCCGAGTTCGCGGTTCATGACGTCGCGGATCTGGACGTAGAAGCCCATGCGGTAGCCCTTGGTCCACTCGCCGCCTTCCAGGGAAAGCTGCTGGATGCCGACTTCGGCTGCCGGGGTGCGCTCGTAGTGACCGTCCTTCTTGGCCAGCTCATAGGCAGCTTCGGTGACCGGCACGTAACCGGTTTCCTTGTGCCACATGTACTGGACTTCCGGAGAGGTCAGGTACTCGAAGAAGGACGCAACGCACTTGTTCTCTTCAGCCGACTTGCCGGACATTGCAAAGAGAGCCGCACCACCGATGAAGGAAGCCTTGTTGGCGCCTTCAACAGCTTCCCAGTAAGGCAGGAAGGTTGCGGAGAACGGGAAGTCGACCGTGTCGGCGATGCCGCCGAAGGAGCCCGAAGAACCGATCCAGAGGGCAACCTTGCCTTCGTTGAACGGGGTCTGGTTGTCACCCCAGCCGGTGCCGTAGTAGCCGAAGAGACCTTCGTCGAGCCACTTCTTGGCAGCCTTGAAGTGGTTCTTGATCGGCTCGCCGAAAACCAGCTCGGTGCCTTCCGCGCCGTCGTAACCGTTGTTGTTGGTTGCGAACTGCAGGTTATGACGGGACTTGAAGTTCTCGACGAATTCCCACGGCAGGTGCGACTGAACGAGCGGCACGTAACCGGCTTCCTTCAGCTTCGGAGCAATGGCTTCGAACTCTTCGTAGGTCTTCGGAGCTTCGACACCGGCCTTCTTCATCGCATCTTCGTTGATGTAGAGGATCGGAGCGGAGGAGTTGAACGGCATGCCGATCATCTTGCCGTCGCTGTCGGCGTAGAAATAGCGAACACCGGCGATGTAGTCTTCGATGTCGAAGGCAACGCCATTGTCCTTGAGCAGGTCTTCAACCGGAACAACAGCACCCTTTGCACCGATGATAGTGGCGGCGCCAGCATCGAACACCTGCAGGATGTTCGGCTGTTCGCCAGCGCGGAATGCTGCGATGCCGGAGGTCAGCGTCTCTTCGTAGGTGCCCTTGAAGACCGGCGTGATCTGGCAGGCGTCCTGGGATTCATTGTAGCCGTTGGAAATGTCGACAACGACTTCGCCGAGCTTGCCGCCCATGGCGTGCCACCAGGAGATGTCGGTCGCCGCATATGAAGCGGAGGACGTGCCCAACAGGGCGGCCGCAGCCACGAGGCTGGCGACGGTCTTGCGATAAGCCATGTTCATTTGCTCCCATCTAGCAGGGCGTTTTTGCCCCGGTCAGCAGTTGGTTCTCACTTGGCGCCGAAATGGCTTCATCGGCACCAGAAACGATAACGCCTGCGTTTCGTATTGTTTTCATATGAACGTTATATGACGCTCATATGAACATTAAAAGACGCCTTGACCGCGTCCGCAAGAGGGAACGGATTAAATTTGAAGAATCCTGGCCATTCAGTGGATGCAAGGCTGCGGTTGCAGCGGAACTTGCGATCCCCTCCGGCCGCAAAGGCACGCCTGCGGACACGGCTTCGCCTGAGCCGCATTCCCGGTTAATGCTGGCTTTTTTACTGACTCTAGATGGCTCATATGAAACTGATCAGTCGTTCATATGAACTCTTGATGACATTCGCTGGCCTGTGGAAAGTGCAGATTTTTTCAATCGCTTACCGGCCTGGAACATAAGGTCCGGACCCGGCAGACGGCTTCGGCCCGCCTTGCCACGCCTTCAGGCGTCCTGCCCGAAAATCCGGCGCTTCGTGCTTTCGGAGGAATGCAGAATCTTGTTGTAAAGATAATGCTTGGCCCGCTTTTCCAGAAAGCGGAACGCATATTCCAGCCTGCCCATGACGCTCCGCCGGGGCTTCGGCCCCGGTGTCAGATGTTTGTGAATGCGTCCCTCGTCGCAGAGCTGCTGGACCCACTGCTTTTCCGCATCCCAGTCATGGGTGTGCTGTTTGCCCTGATGGGTGAAGCCGAACAGGTGGATTTCAGCGTCCGGCAGAACATCCAGGAATTCGGCGATGATGGACGCGCCCGATGTCGGGTTGCTGCGGTCGAACGGATCGAATCTCTTCAGGTGTTCCCGCGCCTTGTTCGCAGGGCCAAAGCCCAGATAGCGCGGCTTGCATTCGCGCGCGAACAGCCAGTCGACCTCGCCGTTCTCCTTTATGTCGTTCACCCAGACTTCCGGCGCGCGCTCGAGGGCAAGCGGGTTGATCCGCTTCGACATATAGACCCGGGCCCGGTTGAGCATCAGAACGTCGACCCGCTGGCCCGCGGCCCCAAGCGCTGGCGCGCTGTTGAAGCGCAGCACCAGGTCCGCCTTGTCGATTTCCGGCGCATCGGCCTCGGAAATCGGTCCGTTGCCGACGATGGAAATCGTCCTGATCTTCCGGCCATCCAGAAGGCTGCTGGTCATTGGTGCTTTCCTGCCTGTTGTGCCGGGGCGTATAGCAACCCGGCTCCTGCCCGGCAACGGCTGTTTGGAATGGATACAGCCTCTATCCGGTTCCGCAAACAGCTTCCATGGGTTAGGCTTTGCTCAACCGATTGCTACAGACGATCCTCGCATGTCCTTGAACTTCTCCTCCGTCTTTCCGTTGAAACACGCCCGCGCCCACGAAGTGTGCGGCGACAGCGCGTTGAGCTTTGCCGCGATAACCGCCGGGATGACCAAGGGGGCCGTCGTGTGGATTTCGGAAGACTGGCGGCCGACGGTGAACCCTGAAGGCCTTGCCCCCTATTGCGATCCGGGCCGGCTGCTTCTGACCCGCGCCGCCAACCAGCTGACCGCTCTGGCAAGTGCGGAAACCGCGCTCAGGTCCGGCGCTGCCGGGCTGGTGGTGGCCGAACTGTCCGGCACTGTAGGACTGACGGAGGGCCGCCGGCTGCAGCTGGCGGCCGAGGCCGGACGCACCACGGCCATCCTGCTGATCCCGGAAGGTGCGGGCAGCAATGCGGCCGAAACCCGCTGGCGCAGCACCGGCATTCCGGCCCCGTCCGCTTCCACTTCCGGGCTTACCCCGGCGCCTCGTCAAAATGGTCATGACTCGACTCATTGGCGCTGGTCGCTTATAAAGAACAAAATAGGAACATTATCGGAATGGGTAGTACGTTGGGATGCAGCGGCGCATCGTGTCATTGTGGTTTCCGAGGCTGGCGGCTGAGCACTCCCTGCGTGCCCGGCCGGTCGACGCGCCCTTTGCGCTGAGTCTTTTCGACCGCAATTCCGAACGCCTTTACGACCTGTGCCCACGCGCCGAAAGCTTCGGTCTCAACCGCGGCATGACGCTGGTTCACGCCCGCAGTTTCTGCCCCGGCCTGCTGACCCGGCCGGCGGACCCGGCCGCCGACCAGCGCTTCCTGCGGCTGTTGGCCCGGTGGGCGACCCGCTACTGCCCCTGGGTGGGCCTTGACGGGCGCAACGGCCTCTTTCTCGACATCACCGGCTCCGCCCATCTGCTGGGCGGCGAGGAGCCGCTGCTGGACGACATCCGTGCCCGGCTGGCCCGGGCGGGACTGACCGCCCGGCTCGGCCTTGCCGATACCCCGGGAACGGCCTGGGCGCTGTCCCGGTTTGCCGAAGGCATTGCCGAGACCGGCGAGACCCTTGCCCGCATCGGCCCGCTGCCCTTGTCCGCCCTGCGGCTGTCCGACCAGACCTGCACCAGTCTGGAACGGCTCGGCATCGCCACGGTCTCGCAGCTCTACAATCTGCCGCGTGCCACCGTTGCCCGGCGGTACGAGCCCGATGTCCTGCGCCGCCTCGATCAGGCGCTGGGGGCCCTGCCCGAGCAGATTTCCCCCCTTGGCGAGGAGCCGGGCTTTGCCGTGCGCATGACCCTGCCCGATCCGGTCGGCCTTCTGGACGATGTCATGGCCGCCGCCCGCCGGCTGACCGCGCATCTGTGCCAGCGGCTCGACACCGCACAGAAGGGCGCGCGCAGCCTGAAGCTGACCTTTCGCCGGGTCGACCAGGAAAACCAGGCGGTGGAACTGAAACTCGCCCGGCCGATGCGCGACCCGGAACGGATCCTCGCCCTTTTCGAGCGCGGGGTCAGCTCGGTGGATGCGGGCTATGGCATCGACATGATCCGCCTGGAGGCAACAGAGGTGGAACCGCTCGGCATGCGCCAGCTGGACCGCACCGAAGGCCTGGAGAAGGACGGGTTAGATGATCTCATCACCCAGCTGGGCAACCGGGTGGGCCTCGACAATATCCTGCGGTTCCAGCCGGTCGACAGCCACATTCCCGAGCGCAGCTTCAAGCTGGTGCCCGCCGCCTACAGCCGCCCGGCGCAAGCCTGGCCCGCCAACCGCCCGCGCCCGATCCGCCTGTTCGCCCCCGAACCGATTTCCGGCACCGGCTTCGAACCGCCCCGGCGCTTCCGCTGGCGCGGCCGGGCGCTGACCGTGTTCGAGGCCGAGGGACCGGAGCGGATCACCCCTGCCTGGTGGGACCTGGACGACAGCTGGGCCAAGGGCCTGCGCGACTACTGGCGCATCGCCACCCACCAGGGCCAGCGCCTGTGGCTGTTCCACACGCCCCAGCACCCGGCCTGGTTCGTGCAAGGGGAGTTCGGCTGATGGGTTCCCGCAGTTTACGCCTTGCCTCCGCTGCTTCCCCGGCCAAATGCGGCACACAGGGACACGGGGTCTCGTGCATCTGTCTTTGCAAGAACATCATCGGAAAGAACAGGGAGGCCCTTCGGTGAGCGTGCTTCCGTCTCCTGACGACTTCCGGCCCGAGCCGGTCCGCTATGCGGAGCTGGCCGTGACGTCGAATTTTTCGTTCCTGCGGGGGGCCTCCCATCCGGAGGAGCTGGTGACCCGGGCCGCCATGCTCAATCTTGATGCGATTGCCATTACCGACCGCAATTCGCTGGCCGGGGTTGTCCGGGCCTATTCGGCGCTGAAGGAGATCAAGCGGGCCGCGGCCGAGGAAGGCGTTCAGATCCGCTCGCATTCGCAGATCGACACGTCCTCCCGCAAGGAGACGAACACGAGCCCGCCCCTGCCTGCGCCGCAGACGCTGAAGCTGCCGCGGCTGATCGTCGGCGCGCGGCTTTGCCTGCAGGACAGCCCGCTGCACTGGGTGGCGCTGCCGACCGACCGCGCCGCCTATGAGCGGCTGAGCCAGTTACTTACCCTTGGCAAGCGGCGCGCGGAAAAGGGCGAGTGTCACCTGAACTTTACCGACCTGATGAACGCCTGCAAGGGCATGATCCTGATTGCCCTGCCGCAGCCGGAGATGGCCCGCGAGACGATTTGTGAGACGGCTAAGGATCACATTCGCCGCCTGCGCCAGGAAGCGCCGGGACATGTGTTTCTGGGCGCGGCGCCCCGCTATGACGGCACCGACCAGGCCTGGTTCCGCACCTGCGCCCGCGCCGCGCATTCGCTTGCCGCGCCGATGGTCGCCGTTGGCGATGTGATGATGCACCATGCCGGCCGGCGCCGGCTGGCCGATGTGCTGACATGCCTGCGCGAAGGCTGCACCATCGATGACATCGGCACACGGGCCCTGCCCAATGGCGAGCGCCGGCTGAAGGCGCCGGCAGACATGGCCAGGCTGTTCCGCCACCATCCGGCGGCCCTTCGCCGGACCCTTGAGATCGCCACCCGCTGCAGCTTCGATCTGTCCGAACTTTCCTACCAATATCCGGATGAGATCACGGGCAACGAACCGCCCCAGGAGCGGCTGGAACGGCTGACCTACGAGGGGCTGGAGAGGCGGTATCCCGTGGGCGTGCCGGACCATGCGCTGGCGCTGGCGGAAAAGGAACTGAAGCTGATCCGCAAACTTTCCTTCGCCGCCTATTTCCTGACCGTGCATGACATCATCCGCTTTGCCCGCAGCCAGAACATCCTGTGCCAGGGGCGCGGCTCGGCGGCCAATTCCATCATCTGCTATGCGCTCGGCATCACCGATGTGGGGCCGGAAACCATCACCATGGTGTCGGAGCGCTTCATCTCCGAACATCGGGGCGAGCCGCCGGACATCGACGTCGATTTCGAGCATGAGCGCCGCGAGGAGGTGATCCAGTATGTCTATGAAAAATACGGCCGCCACCGCGCCGGGCTCTGCGCCACGGTGATCCACTTCCGCACCCGCGCGGCGATCCGCGAGGTCGGCAAGGTGATGGGGCTGAATGCGGATGTCACCGCCGCGCTGGCCGGGCAGATCTGGGGCAGTTCCAGCAAGGGGCCGGAAGAAACGCGGATGAAGGAGATCGGGCTTGATCTCGACAATCCGCGCGTTCGCCAGACCATCGAGCTGATCCGCGAAATCATCGGCTTTCCGCGCCATCTCAGCCAGCATGTCGGCGGTTTCGTGATCACGCAAGGCCGGCTCGACGCGCTCTGCCCGATCGAGAACGCGGCCATGGAAAACCGCACGGTGATCGAATGGGACAAGGACGATATCGACGCGCTCGGCATCCTGAAGGTGGATCTGCTGAGCCTCGGCATGCTGACCTGCATCCGCAAGTGCTTCGAGCTGATCGACAGCCATCACGGCCAGGAACTGACCCTCGCCACCGTGCCCCAGGCCGACAGGAAGACCTATGACATGCTGTGCGTGGCCGATGCCATCGGCGTCTTCCAGGTGGAAAGCCGGGCGCAGATGAACTTCCTGCCGCGCATGCGCCCGCGCCAGTTCTACGACCTCGTCATCGAGGTGGCGATCGTGCGCCCCGGCCCGATCCAGGGCGGCATGGTGCATCCTTACATCAACCGCCGCCAGGGCCGGGAGAAGGTCACCTTCCCCTCAAAGGCGCTGGAGGAGGTGCTGGGCAAGACGCTTGGCGTGCCGCTGTTCCAGGAACAGGCCATGCAGATCGCCGTGGTCGCCGCCGGGTTCACACCATCGGAAGCCGACAAGCTGCGCCGTTCCATGGCCACCTTCCGGCGCATGGGCACCATCGGGCAGCTGAAGGACAAGTTCATCTCCGGCATGCTGGAGCGCGGCTACGAGCTGGAATTCGCGCAGAACTGCTTCGGCCAGATCGAGGGGTTCGGCGAATACGGCTTTCCGGAAAGCCATGCGGCCGCCTTTGCCATGCTGGCCTATGTTTCGGCCTATCTGAAATGCCACTTCCCGGCCGAGTTCGCCTGCGCGCTGCTGAACGCCCAGCCGATGGGCTTTTATGCCCCGGCGCAGATCGTGCGCGATGCCCGCGAGCACCAGGTGGAGGTGCGCCCCGTGTGCGTCAACACCAGCCTGTGGGACAACACCCTGGAGCGGCGCAGCGACGGCGCGTTGGCCCTGCGCCTGGGGTTTCGCCAGATCAAGGGCCTGCGCGAGGAGGACGCAGCCTGGATCGTCGCGGCCCGCGGCAACGGCTATCCGGACACGGAAACCCTGTGGCTGCGCACCGGCGTCATGCCGGCCACGCTGGAGCGGCTGGCCGAAGCCGATGCCTTTGCCGGCATGGGCCTCAGCCGCCGGGCCGCCCTCTGGCAGGTGAAGACCATCCGCAGCCCCAAACCGCTGCCGCTCTTCAACGACCCCATCGACGGCGAGGCGATCTTCGAGCCGGATGTCCTCCTGCCCACCATGCATCTGGGGCAGGAAGTGGTGGAGGATTACCTGTCCACCCGGCTGACCTTGCGCGCCCACCCGATGGAACTGCTGCGCCCGCACATCCCGCATCTGACCCCGCATGACCGGCTGGCGGCGCTGACCCCGCGCGAGGCGCGCCGCGTTTCCGTCTGCGGGCTGGTGATCACCCGCCAGCGCCCGGGCACGGCCTCGGGTGTGATCTTCCTGACGCTGGAGGACGAGACCGGCGTTTCCAACGTGGTTGTCTGGCCGAAGATGTACGAAAAATTCAGGCCCGCCGTTCTTGGCGGACGGCTCCTGAAGGTCACCGGGCGGCTGGAGCGCGAAGGCATGGTCGTGCACCTGATCGCCGACCACATCGAGGACCGCTCCCGCGACCTGTCCCTTCTGGGCCACCCCAACGACGACGTTCTGGGGCAGACGACCACCAAGACCGACGACGTGCCTGTGCATCTGAAATCAGACGCCCAACGCACCCGTGCCATGCACCCGCGCGAACAGGCCAAGCGGCTGTTCCCGAGCCGGGATTTTCATTGAGGGGTGGTGTCTGGGATGGGCGAGGAGCGGGAGTTTGCTGCTGTCGGAACGAATGACCGAATTGGGACCGGGGGGATTGTCTGCTTTCACTTACGAAATCAAAGAAGCAGCTTTGCACTACTGCAATTCGATCCAACTCCTAGTAAGTTATCCGCTGTCCCGAAGTTCGGCCAGATGGTCCCTCATTTCCTGCTCATTCGAAATCCCGAGGGTAGGCAATATTGCTTCGAGTATGGTCACAATCTCATTATTCAGACCGCGCCCGGCAGAGAACGCGTTCATGATCGCGCTTTCGTGTAACGCGGAGTTGTTGAGCAAGAACCTCTGTTGCGACCAAATGAAAACCCACTTTTTCGAAAGCCATTCGTAGAGCCGCAATCTGGCAGTGTCTCCCGACACTGTAACCTTAGCAAGCTGCAGCACCTTCATCGACAGATCGAAAACTTGAATCGGTGTCAGGAGGTCGTTTCCCTTTATATCGCTTCCAAGCTGATGAATGATGGCCGCAAGCGTTAGGTTAAAATCCGTGCGCTCACCGCTGCCGGCAAGCGCCTTCGAAAACTCAGCTCTGATAGCAAAGCCGTTCCGGTCGTTTTGCAATGAATACAGAGAATCAAGAACCGTCACGTCACCCTGAAACAAAGACTGGACCGCGAAATTGAGAACTTCACGTTCGGCTATATCCGTCTGCCTCGAAATCTCCTCTCTGCTCGGTCGCGGGATTTTGCCATATGTAGGCGTTTCCAGACCGCACTTGCTGCGGTTGCTGGGATCACTTGCAAGGAAGACACTGAAAGCAACAAAGTTTTCGAGTTCACTGGCAAACAGCTCTAAATTTGCCGTACGTATCGACTTCTCAAGTCGAGCATGCATCAGCAAACTCTGGCCAATGTAGACAGGCCCGCCCTTCAGATGACTGTCGATATTGTCCGCTATGCCCAAGTCCAAGAGGCATTGGCATTCGATTTTTGCGAGCATATACCAAGATACTTCCATGACGGGCAGGAAGCGTTCCCCGATTTCAGAATGCGGCTCTGGATTACTTACTACTCCAGGGTAAATCTGAGCGCGCGCTGCGTCGGCGATGTTTCGATCTTCGCGCGAAGATTCTTGATCCAGCCAAAGTAGGATGTGCCTAATTAAGGCATGGCAGTGCGATGCGCGTAGCGAACTCTTAGGGTCCAGTTTTTCTGTATCGGCAATTACATCTACTAGGTCCACTAAGCAGGTGGGTCGATCTTCATCTTGCCAAGCTGCGAGGGCAGCATCAGCGCGTAGGCCTAGGTGCATGGGGCGCATATCGGGAAGCTCACTGGACTTCGCTGCCTCCGCGCCAAATAGATAGTAACGGCGGGCCCTTTGGAAGTCGCCTTGCTTTTCCGCGCTGATCGCGGCGTCTCTGCCCAGAAAGGCCTTCTCGACATAGCTTAGTTTAGCATCACCCTCAATGAGATCCGCCGCGAGCTCCAAGTTGGCCTGATGGTTCTCAGCTCGATAGAAGACTTTTGCTTTGGCTCTCACTAGCTCGGAATTCGTTGCGCCATATCTATCAAAGCCTTTTTCGAGAATGGAAAGCGCTGTTTCCCTGTCGTTGCCGTACTCATCGGCAATGATTGCTTGATATTTGCAACATGCAACAGCGAGGTCTTGTCGAGGCCATCCAATCGCAAGTTCTTCTAGCTGCCGAAAGATTTCAACGTGCTGTTCCGGGTTCATTGTCCCAGCAGCGTGTTCCGCAAGCCAAGCGCCGCTAACGTATATGTCGGCGTCAACGCTCCTGTTGGGGTCGTCGAGAACCCGAAATATGCGGCTGCGTAGAGCAAAGTCGCACCTATCGAGAAACTCAAATGCTGGGATCAGCTCTTGAATTTTTCGAATTTGGCGAATTTGATTAAGGAACATAAACCCTACGGTTGTGGATGCATCAGTTTGCTCGCCGAATCCAGCCAGTAGCTTTTCTGGTATGCTTCCGTCCGGTGCACTTAAAAATTCATCAAACTTTTCGACAACTCGCCAGAACTGTGGGATCGCGCCGAAAGGCGGTGTTGACAGCAAAATCTTTGCGTAGACTACTAGCGACAAATCCGGTTTGCCTGCTTGTCTGGTAGAAGAGCACTCCCCTTCGAAACAATCGAGCGCAGCAAGATATTCCCTCGCCCCATCATCTGAATGCGCGAGAATGAGAAGTTGTGCGCCACGGATAATTTGGCTGACATTCTCGTCATCGGGATATGCCGCCGTGTCCGTTCTCAACATTCGGAGGAACCGAAAGTGGGGACTTATCAATAGAACATCGCGATTGTCGCAGCCCAGAAGAGAAAGGCAGAGTCTTAGCAAAACGCCAGAATTGCCACCAATCCATGCAGATAGTAACGCCGAATCTCCATCAACTGGGTCAATAGGCTGATTTCGCACAAGTGAATCCGCAACGTTGAAATGCAGCGCTTTGACTTCACTGGTAGTCAAAGTGTTCGCCGCGAAATCAGACAAAAGAGGCGACAACGAGAAGCGTTCTCCATTGAGCTGATCTATCCAAGTACCAATCAACTCCTCGAAGAGAATACCTCCATCCGGTATTGCGGGAGTCATTCGAGCCAAATCCACGGCTAGCGCTCGTCTGAATGCCAAGGGCGTGACGGAAAGGCGCTCAAGCAGGCGTCGGCTACCTTCCGGCAGTTCTCGAAGCAAACGTGCCCGTGTTTGAGCCCGCACTTGTCTAACTTCTGGGTTGCCAACCAATAAAGAGTTCAACGTTTTGAACTCCTCAACATTCCAACCCGATCGCTGCATCGATTGGATCGCGGCTATTACGAGCTGAGGATGCCCGCCACCAGAAATGACGCGGATGTATTTTGCCCAGTTTTCATCTTCCACGCCTAACGATCTTAGGACGTGTGCGATGTCTGCTTCATCAAAATCATCAAACTTTGTCTCTATGTCTACCGATAGACCTGCACCAAAAGCCACGTCGCTTTGAAGAGGGCGAGGAGCAGTCACCAGCACAAGAATGTCTTGGCACTTGCACGTAGACAATAGGAGAAGAAGAGCGTCTACCGCAGATGGTTCAAGCGTGCATTCCAAGTCATCAACGAGAATGCCGCGAATGGACTTTTCACCGCTAACGTGGTCGGCAAGCTGCGAAATCAGTTGGCTAGCCTGATCGCTCGAGAGGCCCCGATAGTTGACGAGCGACCAACTCCCGCCAATTTGCCGAGCCGCGAGCTTGGCTGCGAATGTCTTGCCTACTCCCGCCGCGCCGTAGACCCAAGCGATACCAACCTCAGAGAGACAAGATATGATCCTATCAATGTGTTCGGTTCTCGGAGCAAAAGCAGGCGGAAGCTGAAACTCGCCAACAGACCTAGGAAGCTGCACCGATGATATGAGATCGGTAGCCGTTGGAATGACGGCCGATAGCGCTCTATTCACTAGGTCAGTTTGTGCCTCAAGTTGAGCGCGGTTGATGTTGACATGCGTCGCGCTCTCAAAAAGAGATTCTAAATCTACCTTGTTGACGACGCGGTCGTCACGGTTAAGCTCGACGGTCTTTCTTAGAAGAAAAATGAGAAGTGAATTGACGCACTGCTTTGCCTGAGAGGCCGTTCCACCGCGCTCCCGGAGCGCCTTAATTACCTTTGAATCAAGCTGTCGTCTGAGAAGGTTGGATTGTAAGGCCCCGCAGTCGAAGTGGACTCTTCTAAGAAATCTCTCCCTAAAATCATCATCATCAAGTGACGTGATATATTGTTTCGCTTGATCGGAAATCCGAGACGACAGAAGAACGTCTCTTAGTGGTTTAACCTCACCAAAGCGGGCCACGTTGCGCCAAGAAACAAGTGTCGGCGTTTCACCCAATCTAGCGCGTGCTGAGCGCTCTTGGCCGATCGACGATGACCTGCTCCCCTGAAAGTTCCTCGTTTTGAGGTTAGTCTGTTCCCAATTTAA
>NZ_JAZDVZ010000015.1:0-69548 GCF_036350355.1 Roseibium sp. FZY0029 | reverse complement strand
TATGCCCGACGCAGTGGGACAAAAACTCTCAAATCCTGCTCCCGCAACCAAACAATAAAGGCCGTCCAATGGGCGGCCTTTTTTTGTTTGTTCGCACACCGGCATCCGGGTTCTTAACCTCACAGGAACACCGAAAGCAGCACTGATGTCCAAAACAAACAAGCAAAAACAAACTAGAAGCATATCCGCAAAACCAAAATAGCCCCGCCAACATTACTGGCGGGGTTTCCGGCATCTCTAATTCATCACCGAAACCTAAGACGTCCCAGACAACACACCGCCCAAGGTCGACACCATCTCGTCAATCATGTCTTCCTCAACAATCAGCGGCGGTGATAACGCGATGATGTCGCCCGTAACACGGATCAGGAGGCCGGCTTCGAAGGCAAAGAAGCCTTCATGTGTAATGGCGTGCCGCAGCCACTTGAATGATTACGACACGCCTTTGCGCTAAAGCATCCAGGTCGTGATTCCCGGGAAGAACAGCAGGATTGCCAGGACGAAGAGCTGCAGCATGATAAACGGTAAGAGGGCTCCATAGATGTTGCCGAGCGTGATGTCCGGCGGGGCGACACTTTTCAAGTAGAAGGCTGCCGGACCAAAGGGTGGCGTCAGGTAGGAGACCTGCATGTTGACGGCAAACAGGATCCCGAACCAGATCGGGTCATATCCAAGCTGAATGACGATCGGAACGAAGATGGGCAAGGTCAGCAAGGCTATCCCGATCCAGTCGAGGAACATGCCGAGCACAAGCAGAATCAGCATCATGATCAGAATGACGGCCACGGGCGATGCGTCGAGACCAAGCATGACTGCGGAAACGAAGCGGTTGCCTCCCATCAGGTTATAGACACCAACCAGAACGGCCGCGGCTATCCCGATCCAGATGATCATGCCGCAGGTTTCCAGCGTGTGCACCAGACTGTCTTGCAGCATGCGGGTGTTCAGTTCCCGGCGGAGCAGGGAAATGATGAGCACCGAGGAGACGCCGAGTGCCGCTGCTTCGGTGATTGAGGCAATTCCGCCGTAGATCGAGCCCAGAACCGCCACCACGATGAAGACCGGTGCGATAAGCGACCGGATCGCACTGCCGACGGTTTCTTCTGCCCGTTCTTCTTCGGAAATGGGCGGACCGAGGTCCGGGTTCCGGACGCAGCGGACAAGCACATAGGCGATATAGCAGCCGAGCAGCATAAGCGCGGGCGTGACGGCCGCAACGAAGAGGTCGGCAATGGAGACGCTTGCCACAAGGCCATAGATGATCAGCACGATGGAGGGCGGCATCATCGTCCCGAGCGATCCACCTGCGCAAACGACCCCTATGGACAAGTCGCGGTCGTACCCAAGCCTCAGCATCTGCGGCAAGGCAAGAATACCCAGAAGAACTATTTCACCGCCGATAACGCCGGACATGGCGGCCATCAGGGTGGCAACAATCAGCGTCTGAACGGCGACACCACCCGGTAATCGTCCCGCAAGCACGCGCATTCCGTTGAAGAGGTCCTTCGCGATGCCCGATCTGTCGAGAAGTGCCGCCATCAGGATGAACATCGGAATGGCAACGAGGGAGTACTCGGTGATGAAGCCGAAGATGCGGGCCGTGACCAGCGGAAGCGCATTTCCGCCGAACCAGCCGAACGTGAAAACCAGGGCAACGAGCCCTGTCACCCAGGCCAGAGGCTGACCTGTGAGCAGCAGGACGAAGATGCTGCCAACGAGCAGAATTGTACCGTATTCAATACCCAGGTCGTTCAATCCCATCTCATTTGCCTCCGCGTTCGCTGTAGGCAGCGTCGTCGCCGCGGATTGCCTTGATCAGATGCATCAGCGTTTGAACGAACATCAGGCAGACACAGATCAGGATAATGATTTTCAAAAGGGCCGGTGTCGGCGGGTTCCACGCCGTACCTGTGCCTTCCAGATGGATATCTCCGTTGGGCCTGTGGGTTGCCTTCCATGCCATTGTCGCACCTGCGTACCCAAGACCTGCAAAGAAGATCATCGCGATCACCGAATTCACGATATCCAGCCATCGCCGCACCCCGGGCGAAACGGAATCATAAATCATGCGCACGCGGATATGCTTGTCGCGGGCAAGGGCGACAGGGCCGCCGATCAGGAAGATGGCTGCGATCAGGAAGGTCGTGCTTTCGTGGGCCCAATAGGTCGGGCTATCGAAAACGTAGCGGGCGATAACCTCGTAAACACTGATGGCAAAGGCCAGAAAGATGGCCCAGGAAAAGAGCTTGGCGGACCCGGCAATGAACCGGTCGAGGCCGGTTCGCAGGTTCTCTTGGCCATTGTCTTCCAGCTCACTCACGTCCGGATTGTCCGGCATGGCTTCTTCTCCCGTCGTGCGGTTGGCAAACTGTTGAGGGAAATGGGGAATGGCCCACCAGCCTCGGCTGAAGGCCACAATCCGATCACTCGCTTCACCCGGCCCGGCAGATGCCAGGTCAGGCGGAAACAAGGTCAGACCGCTCCCGGACCTTCGGGTCCCGGAGCGGCTGCGTCAAAGGAGACGTTGGTCAGATCAGAGCTGGTTCCGGCCCTTCAGATAAGCGACCACCGCATCGTAATAGCGTTGGGTGAGCTCGTTCTTGCCGGCCCAGTTTTCCCATTCCTGCTGCGCGATCCGGCGGAATTTCGCCCGCTCATCGCCAGACCAGTTGACGATCTCGATTTCCGGATTTGCCTTGGCTTCCTCGACAGCGGCCGCATCGAGTTTGCGCACGGAGTAAACGTGATCGAAAATGAACTGGTCGACGGAGGCATTCAGGATGGCCTTCAGGTCGTCCGGAAGTTCATCCCAGATCGACTTGGTCATCGAAATGTCGATCAGGGGCAGGGAGTGAAAGCCAGGATAGAGCGGATAATGGGCAACGTCATTCATGCCCTGTGATTGGTTGGTTGCAAAAACCGTGTAGTCGGCGGCTTGAACCACGCCCTTGTCGAGTGCCGTGAAGACCTCGGAACCGGGAAGCGCAACCGGAGATGCGCCGGCCTTGGAGAAGATCTCGTAGACCATGCCTTCCGGCGCACGCATCTTGATGCCCTTCAGGTCTTCAACGGTGCGGATCGGAACGCTGGAGACGAAAGCTTCCGGCTCGGTTGCAGCAGCTCCGATGAAATGGACGCCATAGGGTTCGACCAGTTCGGCGTAAAGCTCATGACCGCCACCCGATTGCATGAAGCCGATCAGCTCGAACGGATCGCTCCAGGCGCCGACAAGGTTGCCCATCATGGCAAAGGCGGGGTCTTTCCCTGCGAAATAGCTGGGGTCGGTCAGGTGCCCCTGCAGAATGCCGGAGCCGACAGCATCGAGCGTATCGGTATGGGGAACGACGGCACCGATCGGCAAGATTTCGATCTCGATCCGGCCACCGGACATTTTCTCGACGTGTTCAGCCCATTTCTGCTTGTTGATGAAGCCCGGTTCACCGGCCGTTTCCGATGTCTGGAAGGTCCAGTTGTAGTCGGCGGCCGATGCGGCGCCCGGTGCTGAAAGAACCGACAGGGCCAACAGGCTTGTGAGAATTCCGCTCTTCAGCGACGGCAGACGTTTCAAGAGCCCGCCTGCTGTTACTGTTTGCTTGATACGTGCTGCAAGGTGTTGAAATTGCACAGCGCCGCGCGGCGCTTTCGTGTCTTCGCGATAACTATTCGATTGCATGTTTTCCTCCCACATACATCGCCACGGTGTTGGCTTGCCAACGCCAGGCACGTCACGTTACGCGGGCAGCAACCGGATGGGACAGGTCAATTCACGCAATCCATTTGCGGGAACCCGCAATTTGGGTGTTGGTGCCGGCATTGCATCCAATGGATGTGCGGCGCCTCCTCAGGACGGTAGCCTTTCGCCGCGGAGATATCGGGCACCCAAGTCTCGTATCCATGAGAGGACACGGCAGGTGCGCCAGCTGGCAACCGTTGCCGGATGGTTGTTTTCGTTGAAGCCGCAAAAGGCTGATCAAGGAAAAACGCCCCGGAAACGAATGTCTCCGGGGCGTTTCGCTTGTCATGTTGCCTTCATTCAGGAGGCAGCGTTCTGCGCGTCTTCCAACTCGGCTGTCTCCTCGTGTTGCACAAGCGGGCGATTGCCGGAGAGCTTGCGGACCAGGACGTAGAAGACCGGTGTCATGAAGATCCCGAAGAAGGTTACGCCGATCATGCCGGAGAAGACCGCGACGCCCATGGCAGACCGCATTTCCGCACCGGCGCCGGTGGAAAGCACCAGCGGCACGACACCCATGATAAAGGCCATGGAAGTCATCAGGATCGGCCGCAAGCGCAAGCGGCTGGCCTCGACCGCGGCCTCCACGGGGGACCGGCCTTCGAACTCCAGTTCCCGCGCGAATTCCACGATCAGGATCGCGTTTTTCGCCGATAGCCCGACCAGCACCACCAACCCGATCTGGGTGAAGATGTTGTTGTCGCCCGCGGTCAGCCAGACGCCCGTCAGCGCGGCAAGGACGCCCATCGGCACGATCATGACGATCGCGACCGGCAGCATCAGGCTTTCATACTGGGCGGCAAGCACCAGGTAGACCAGAAGCAAGGCCAGCGGGAAGACGAGGAACCCGGAACTGCCGGCAAGGATCTGCTGGTAGGTCAGGTCGGTCCATTCAAAGGCAATGCCCTTGGGCAGGGTTTCTTCCGCGATCCGCTCGACCGCGGCCTGTGCCTGGCCGGAGGAATAGCCGGGCGCCGGTCCGCCGTTGATGTCAGCCGCAAGGAAACCGTTGTAGCGGGTTGCCCGTTCCGGCCCGGTGGTGGCTTCCACTTTCAACAGGGCGGAAAGCGGGATCATCTGGCCGGTGACGGAGCGGACTTTCAGCTTGCCGATATCGTCGGCATGCGCTCGGTACTGGGCGTCTGCCTGAACCCGCACACTGTAGGTGCGGCCGAAGGCGTTGAAGTCGTTGACATAGAGCGATCCCAGATAGATCTGCAGTGTCTCGAACACATCCGTTACCGAAACGCCGAGCTGCTCCGCCTTGGTGCGATCAAGATCCGCATAAAGCTGCGGCACGTTGATCTGGAAACTGGAGAACAGTCCCGCCAGTTCCGGGGTCTGATAGGCCTTCGCCAGGAAGGCCTTGTTGGCGGCGTCGAGTGCCTGATAGCCGAGACCGGCTCGATCCTCGATCTGCAGTTTGAACCCGCCGGTGGTCCCCAGGCCCTGGACGGGCGGAGGCGAGAACATGGCGATGAACGCGTCCTGGATGGTTCCGAACTTCTGGTTCAGCTGCATGGCAATCGCATTGCCCGACAGCTCCGGAGACTGGCGTTCCTCGAAATCGGTCAGGGTGGCGAAGACGATGCCGGCGTTGGAAGAGTTGGTGAAGCCGTTGATCGACAGACCCGGGAAGGCGATGGCGTGTTCGACGCCTTCCTGTTCCATGGCAACCTCGCTCATCCGGCGGATGACATCTTCCGTCCGGTCCAGCGTTGCCGCATCGGGAAGCTGGGCAAAACCGATCAGATACTGTTTGTCCTGCGCCGGAACGAAGCCGCCGGGAACTGTGGTGAAGAGGCTGTAGGTTGCCCCTGCCAGTGCCATGTAGACCACCATGACAATGGTCTTGCGGGACAACAGGCCGCCGACGCTCTTGCCATAAGCGTTGGACCCGGCACCGAATGCCCGGTTGAAGCCCCTGAAGAACCAGCCGAACAGGAAGTCCATCGCCCGGGTCAGCCAATCCTTGGGCGCATGGTGATCCTTCAGGAGAAGGGCCGCCAAAGCCGGGGACAGGGTGAGCGAATTGATGGCCGAGATGACGGTGGAGATTGCAATTGTCAGCGCGAACTGGCGATAGAACTGTCCCGAAAGCCCCGTGATGAAGGCCAGCGGCACAAACACGGCCACCAGCACCAGCGCGATGGCAATGATGGGTCCGGAAACTTCCTTCATGGCCTTGTAGGTGGCCTGACGCGGGTTCAGCCCGTTCTCGATGTTCCGCTCGACGTTTTCCACGACCACAATCGCGTCATCGACAACGATGCCGATCGCGAGAACCAGGCCGAACAGGCTGAGCGCGTTGATGGAGAAGCCGAAGACATACATGACCCCGAACGTGCCGATGATCGACACGGGAACAGCGATGAGCGGAATGATCGACGCCCGCCATGTCTGCAGGAACAGGATCACGACCAGAACCACCAGCACCACGGCTTCCAGCAGCGTGTCGACCACCTTCTCGATGGAGGAACGGACGAATTTTGTGGTGTCGTAGACAATCTCGTATTTGACGCCGTCGGGCATGGCGACCTGTAGGTCGTTCATCGTCTCGACCACCGCATCGGAGATCGCGATGGCGTTGGAACCGGGTGCCTGAAACACGGGAATGGCGACGGCGGGTTTGCCGTCGAGCAGGGAGCGCAGGGAATAATCTGCCGCGCCAAGTTCGATCCGGGCAACGTCGCGCAGCCGGGTGACTTCACCGTTTTCACCGGTGCGGACGATGATGTTGCCGAATTCTTCCGGTGTCTGAAGACGCCCCTGCGCATTGACGCTGAGCTGAACGTCAACGCCTTCCAGATTGGGCGAAGCGCCGATGATGCCGGCGGCGGCCTGCACGTTCTGTTGGCGGATGGCGTTGGTGATGTCGCTGGCTGCCAGATTGTGTCCAGCCGCCTTTTGCGGGTCGACCCACACGCGCATGGAATAATCGCCGGAACCGAACACCTGAACCTGGCCGACACCCTGAAGGCGCGCCAGTCGGTCCTTGATGTTGAGAACGGCGTAGTTGCGCAGATAGGTGATGTCGTAGCGGTTGTCCGGCGATGTCAGGTTCACGACCATCATCAGGTCGGGCGAGCTCTTGACCGTTGTCACACCCAGGTTCCTGACCTCCGCCGGCAGGCGCGGTTCGGCCTGGGAGACGCGGTTCTGGACAAGCTGCTGGGCCTGGTCGGGATCGGTGCCGAGTTCGAAAGTCACCGTGAGTGTCATGACACCGTCGGAGGTCGCCTGGCTGGACATGTAAAGCATGCCCTCGACACCGTTGATCTGCTCTTCCAGCGGTGTTGCCACCGTTTCGGCAATGACTTTCGGGTTCGCACCCGGATAGGCGGCACGCACGACGATTGATGGGGGAACCACCTCCGGATATTCGGAAATCGGCAGTGCCCTGAGGCCGATCAGGCCGGCGATGAGAATGAGGACAGACAGCACACCGGCAAAGACCGGGCGGTCGACAAAGAATCTAGAAATATTCATATCCAGGCCCTTTCCGGTCGGAAATCGGGACAACACGTCCCCGGCCGGTGGCGGCGCCGCCGGCAATCATGACTTGAATTGTTGGAGAGGAGAGGCGGAGCGCCCGGGCTCCGCCTGTTTACTCAGTTCGAGGCGGCGGCAACGTCGTTTTCGACCTGCGGATCGACCAGCGCGCCTGAACGGATGCGTTGCAGGCCGTTGACGACGATGCGTTCACCCGGTTCGAGCCCGCTGTTGACGATGCGTGCACCTTCGGCGGTCCTGCCAAGGTTGATCGACCTGTAGGCCACCTTGTTGTCGTCGCCGACAACATAGACGTATTTCTTGTCCTGGTCGGTGCCGATGGCGCGTTCGCTGATCAGGACTTTTTGTTCCGGCCTGGGTTCACCCATGCGGATGCGTACGAACTGGCCCGGGATCAGCTTACCGCCCGGATTGTCGAAGACAGCCCTGACGCCGATGGTACCGCTCACGGCATCAACCTGGTTGTCGACCAGTTGAAGCTTGCCCTTCACCGGATGTCCGGCGGTTGCCGAGGTTTCGATCTCCACCGGGATCATGTCCAGCGGCGGTACCGCGGCATCTGTCTCCGGCAATTCGGCCAGAACCCGCGAGACCAGATCCTCACTTGCGTTGAAGCTTGCATAGATCGGGTCGACGGAGACGAGGGTGGTCAGGGCCGGCGAGGTGGACCCCGCAGCAACCAGATTGCCGACGGTGATCTCGATCTTGCCGACACGGCCGGAGACAGGAGCCAGTACCTTGGTGTAACCGAGTTCCAGCTTGGCGGACCTGAGGGCCGCTTTCGCGGATCTGAGGTTGGCTTGAGCTTCGGCGTAGGCGTTGTGGCGCTGGTCGAGAACGCTTTGGGAGATGGTCCGGTTTTCGATCAGTTTGTTGCCGCGATCCAGTTCCAGCTTGGCGAGGTTGAGCTGGGTTTGCGCCAGTTCGACCTGACCTTCCCTCTGGGCGACGGCAGCTTCATAGGGAGCCGGATCAATGGTGAAAAGCAGGTCACCGGCTTCCACCAGCGCGCCTTCACGGAAATCGACCGACTGGATGGCGCCGGCCACACGGGAGCGGATCTGCACCCGGTCGACGGCTTCCAGCCTGCCGGAAAAATCTTCCCACACGGTGATTTCGCGGGACTTGACCTCTGCCACGGTCACCGGCACCGCCGGGATGGCGACCGTGCCGCCGGCGGCTGTTGCCGGGCTGCTGACAGGAAGGTTCATGACGAGGACAGCGGCTGAAACAGAGACAGCAACTGCCAGGCTGGCGCCCGTCAGGGCCCAGATCTTGCGTCTTGATGTCATTGGTCTCTCCTTGGAAACCCTGCTGAAAACTCAATTTTCAGAAGGGTTTAGGTATAAATTCAATGGATGCTGACAGACTGCGTGAAACCCGAAAACTGCTGGCTGACGGTTTCTTGCCAAGTCGGGGTCTCGTCCGTCTTTCCGCCGTAGAGTGATGGCCAGCCTGCCCCGGCGGGGAGAACATGCTGGTGAACGTCAACGCCTGCCTTCTGCAGGCAGGAAGCAAAGCCGAGCGTTTCGTCTTTCAGCGGATCGTCCTGCGAGCACAGAACCAGCGCCGGGGCAACGCCTGTGAGGCGTGAGCACATGCACGGGGCTGCATAGGGGTGGCACATGCCGGTGCTGAGATAGTGGCTCCAGCCGTCGGCCCAGATATCCTTCATGCCGATGCCGCCGGCAGACTGAAACGAAGTTGAACCCATGAAAGGGTCAAGCAGGGGTGAAAGCAGGATCTGTCCGTCCAGTTCATCGGCGAAGTGATCCCTGGCTTTCAGGGCGACAGCCGCCGCGATGTTGCCACCGGCCTCGACGCCGCCGACAAGAAGCAGGGATTTGCGGTTCCCCAGGCCGGCGCGTTTCTTGGCCAGATAGGAGAAGATCGAAAATCCCGTTTCCAGTGGTTTCGGGAAAACGCTTCCAAGCGGCACGTTGTAGTCCGGCATCACGACAATTGCGCCGGTTTCGGCGATGATGTGCGCGACCTCGCAGTCCTGCGGCAAGGTGCCTTGAAAGGCCCCGCCGTGAAAGTAAATCAGGACCGGCGGCGCCTTGCTGTATTCAGCTCCCTGATAGACACGCGCCGCCACGGGGCCGATGGCCACCTTGTCGAGCGTCATGTCCTTGATCTGAACCGTCATTTTCAGCGCCGTTTCGTGTCCAGTGATTGAGGGAAGACAGGCTGCACCAGCCCTCTTGCTTGTCTGATAGGTATTGTTGTTCCAAGTCTGGAATAAGGGGTGTATTATTGGTTTCACTATTCGAACTTTCGAATAATAAGCCTATTTTTTGGTCAGGACGCTCAGAAATGGATCAACTCTCTGCCATGCGCACCTTTGTCAGGGTGGTTGAAACAGGCAATTTCACCCGCGCCGCCGACTCTCTTCAGATGCCGAAGGCGACGGTCACCAACCTGATCCAGAACCTTGAAAAGCATCTGCAGACCAAATTGCTCAACCGGACAACGCGGCGGGTGATCGTGACGACCGACGGCGCGCTCTACTATGAGCGCGCTGCCCAGATCGTGTCGGAGGTCGATGAGCTGGATGCCAGCCTGACCCAGGCGCAAAGCAATCCGGGGGGACGGCTGCGCGTGGAAATGTCGGGCGCTTTTGCAGACTGGTTTGTCATTCCGGCGCTTGGCGGGTTTTATGAAAAATATCCGGATATCCAGATCGATATCGGGATCGGTGACAGGACGGTCGATTATCTGGCGGAGAATGTCGACTGCGCCCTGCGTGGCGGCGCCCCGGCTGATCAGTCGCTGATTGCGCGTCGGGTGGCGGAGGTCGGGTTGATGACTTGCGCGGCAGCTTCGTACCTGGAGCGGATGGGAATTCCGGAAAGCCCGGCGGATGTGCAGGCCAACCACTTTAGTGTCAGCTACTTTGTTGCCGCCAAGGGGCGCACGAATCCTCTGACGTTTCGCAAGGACGGTGAGGAAATTCTGGTCGACGGGCGGTATCACTGCTCGGTCAACGACGCCCGCAGCTATGTTGCAGCCGCGCTGGCCGGGCATGGCATCGCTCAATTGCCGGACTTCATGGTGCAGAAGGAACTGGAGCGCGGCGACCTGGTGCCGGTTCTGACGGAATGGTCGGCCGACACCATTCCTCTCTACATCGTCTACCCGCCCAACCGGCATCTGTCGAACAAGGTTCGCGTTTTCGTCGATTGGCTGGTGCGTGTGCTTGCCGAAATACCGGCTCCAGGCCAGTCCTGAGTGCAGCACACGTTCGCGAACGACAAATGGGCATGCCAGTGTCAGATCCCGAACCTGTCCCGCAGGCGGTAGACAAGCACGGAGGGGGCCAGGAACCAGGGATTGCCCTGATAAAGCGGCCGCGTCCGGAAGGGGATCTTCTCAAAAGCGGAGGGGGATTTTTCCAGGCCGGCGGCCTTCTGGCCGATACGCATTCCGAGATAGCTCGCCATGCCGACACCGGACCCGCAATAGCCGCCTGCATGAAACAGCCCCTTGTCCTCGCCTGCGTGGGCGAGCGTGTCGAAGGTGTAGCCGACAAACCCCATCCAGGCATGGCTGATCCTCACCCTAGCCAGGTCTGGAAAGAGGGCTGTCATGTCCCGGTGGAGTTTGAGCGCGCTGTTGCGTGGATCTGTTTCGCTCAAGGAAACCCGGCCGCCAAAAAGCACGCGCTTCCGGTCGGGCGAAAGCCGGTAGTAGTAGACCAGCTTTCTGGTGTCGGACAGGACCCGGTCCGTCGGGAACAGCCGGTCTATCGTTTCGCGCGGGATTTCCTCGGTCGCGATCACATAGGAGCCGATGGGGATCAGCCGCCGTTGCAACCAAGGCGAAAGCGGGCCGGAGTATCCATTGGTCGCCAGAATGACCTTGCCTGCCTTCAGAGGACCGCTGCTTGTCAGCACCTTGAAGCCTGACGCGTCGCGTTCAAGCGACATCACCCGGCACTTGCCGCGCACCATTGCGCCTTCCGCCAGAACCTTGCTCAGAAGCGAAGGGTGATATTGGCTGACGTCGATGCTGCAATGATGCGGATTGACGATGCCGCCATGATAGGCCTCTGTTCCGAGCTCCTTCGCCATATCGCTTTTCGGCACCATGAAGGCGTCGGTTTTCCAGACCGGGTGCCCGGCGGTACAGTCCTTGGCGAGGCTTTCGTAAAGATGCGGCTTGTGGGCGCCGTGGAAGCGGCCGGTTTCCCGCAAGCCCAGCTCAAGGCCGTCTTCCTTGGAAAGCGCGTGCATATAGTCCAGCGATGCCTGCCCTTCCTGGCAGAGTTGGGTGGCGAGTTCCTTGCCGTAACTGCGCGCCAGGCTGGAGAAGGATGGCTTGAGGCTGGTGGAAAGCTGGCCGCCATTGCGCATGCTGCACCCCCAGCCAGGCTCTTCCGCATCAAGAACCAGCGTGCCGAGGCCTTCGCGGGCTGTCTGGAGCGCAGCGTTCAGACCGGTGTAGCCGCCACCGACCACCAGCACGTCGATTTCTTCCGGCAGGCCGGTCTCCCGCAAAGGAACCTTCGGGGCGATGTCCTGCCAATAGGGTGTCGTCTTGAAGTCGTCCGCAATAAGAGCCTGTGTCATCTCGTGCCTCACGCTGCGCGCGTGTCCTCCAGGATCAGATCCGCGCCTTTTTCGCCAACCATGATCGCAGGTGCGTTGGTGTTGCCGGACGTGACCGTCGGGAAAATAGAGGCATCAACGACCCGAAGCCCGTCGACGCCGTAAACCTTCAGACGCGTGTCGACGACATTCTCCTCCGGCGACGGCCCCATGCGGCAGGTGCTGACGGGGTGAAAGACGGTGGAACAGCGGCTGCGCACGTCCGCCAGCATGTCCTCATCGGTCTGGACACTCGGGCCGGGGGTGATTTCCTCGTCGATGACCGATTGCATGGCAGGGCATTCGGCGATCTTGCGCATCAACTTGCTGCCTTCGATCATTTCGGTGAGATCGCGGTTGGTGCTGAGCGAATTGGGGTGGATCTCAGGCATGTCGAACGGGTCGGCCGAGCGCAGGCAGATGTGGCCGCGGCTGGTCGGCCTCGTCGGCTGAAAGCCGAGCAGGAAACCCGGGAACGGGTCCGGGTTCATGAGCGGGCGCTGGCCTTTGGGGGCCTTGGTGTAGCTGACGGGCGAAAAATACAGCTGGATGTTCGGCCGTTCACAATCCGGATTGCTTCTGACGAAGCCGCCGGCCTGGTTGACGCTGAGCGACAGCGGGCCGCTACGGGTCAGGACATAACGGATCCCCTGGGCAAGCTTGCCCCACCACGGGTAAAGCTGCTGGTTCAGCGTCGGCACCCTGGACCTATAGAGGTAATCGAGGCCGAGATGGTCCTGCAGGTTCTTGCCAACGGCCGGCCTGTGCACGGAGGGGGTGATACCCTTGGCCTGCAGCTCCGCACCATCGCCGATGCCGGACAGCATCAGGATCTGCGGCGAGTTGACGGCGCCGGCACTCAGGATCACCTCCCGGCGGGCCTTGACGGTGTGTTCGGTTCCACCCCGGCTGTAGACAACACCGGTGGCCCGTCCGTTCTCAAGGATCAGGCGAGTGGTGTGTGCCCTGGTCAGGATGGAAACGTTCTGCCGTCTTCTCGCGCGGGAAAGATAGGCGCGGGCCGTCGACATGCGGAACCCGCTTTTCGCGGTTATCTGGTAGAGGCCAACCCCTTCCTGGGTCTTGCCGTTGAAATCCGGATTGCGGCTGAAACCGGCCTCTTCGCTGGCGGCCAGGAAGTTTTCGCAAAGCGGATGGACGTCCTTGTCCATGGAAGAGACATAAAGCGGGCCATCGCCGCCGCGATAGTCGTCCGCGCCGTTGCAGTTTGTTTCCGAGCGCTTGAAATAGGGCAGAACGTCCTGCCAGCCCCAGCCTGTGTTGCCAAGGGCCTTCCAGTCCTCGAAATCCGCGTGCTGGCCGCGGATATAGACCATGGCATTGATCGAGCTGGAGCCGCCCAGCACCTTGCCGCGCGGCCAGTAGCCCGAACGGTCGTTCAGGCCGGGGTCCGCTTCGGTGTGGTACATCCAGTTGATGTTCCGGTTATAGAACGCCTTGCCATAGCCGATCGGCATCCAGATCCAGAAATTGAGATCCGAGCCCCCGGCCTCCAGCAGGCAGACCGTGTATTTGCCGTCTTCCGACAGCCGGTCGGCAAGCACCGAGCCTGCCGAGCCCGCGCCGACGATGACAAAGTCGAACTCCGTCATGAATGCTCCTATTGAGAGGTCTTGTCGCGCTGGATGGCGATGGACAGCAGCGCCAGCAGTCCGGACCCGACCATGAGCACGAAGGAGACGGCATTGAGAACCGGCGTGGAGCCGACCTTTGCCATCCGGTCATACATGGTGATCGTCAGCGGTGCTTCCGAGCCGACAAGAAAAAGCGTGGTGTTGAAGTTTTCGAAAGAGACCAGAAAGGCAACGATGCCCGCAGCAATCATCGCCGGTCGCAGGAACGGCAGCGTCACGGTGCGCAACACGCGCACCCGGCTCGCCCCCAGATTGAAGGCGGCTTCTTCCATGGTGGCGTCGAATTTCTTCAGCCGGGCGGTGATCACCAGCGAGGTGATGGTCGTGATGAAGGAAAACTGCCCGAACACAACAAGCAGCAGCCCCGGCCTCAGGAACTCAAGCTCCAGGTCGAACCTGTTTTCCATGTAGTTGGCGGTGTCGCTGGCCAGCACGAGGATGGAGATACCGAGAATAACCCCCGGGATCACCAGCGGCACCACCATCAGAATGTAGAAGAAGTTCTTGCCCGGAAACTCGCCGCGCACGAACAGGAATGCGTTGGTCGTGCCGACAAAGACGGAGAGCGCGGCAACGAAGATCGCGATGACGAAGGAATAATAGAGGCCCTGCAACAAGCGCCGATCGTGGAACATGCCGAGTTTTGGCTCGGTATCGCTGAAGAACCAGTCCAGCGTGAAGCCCTGCCACGGCAGCGCCGGGAACAGGCTGTCGTTGAAGGCAAACGCTCCGGCCGAGATCAGCGGTGCTGCCAGGAAGATGAAGAAGGCAACGACATAAAGACGGTAGCCCATCAGGAACGGAGAGGATTTCTTTTGCGCAAGCATCGTCTGTCCTCCTCAGCTCTTGGCCACGGTGTTGGCGAGGGTCTGGCCGGACAGTTTCAGGCCGAGCCAGATCACGACAGAGGTGAACAGCAGAAGCAGCATGCCGAAGGCCGCGCCGCCCTCCCAATTGAACCGGGTGATGAACTGATTGTAGATCTGTTCGGTGAACCAGCTCGAGTTCTTGCCGCCGAGAAGGATCGGCGTCAGGTAGGAGCCTGCCGTCAGCATGAAGGTGACGATGCAGCCGGCCACGATGCCCGGCATCGCGTAGGGAATGATGATCCGGCGCAAGACGGTGAAACCGTTGCCACCCAGATTATACCCGGCCTCGATCATGGAATTGTCCATGCCGTCGAGCGTGGAAACCAGCGGTACGATCATGAACAGGATCACGGTGTAGACGAGACCGATGATGACCGCGATGTCGTTGTAGAGAAACTCGACAGGCTCGCCGATCAGGCCGGTCCACAGCAGGAAGTTTGAAATCACTCCGGTTTCACGCAGGAGCAAAATCCAGCCGAAGGAACGGATCAGGTCGCTGACCCAGAGCGGGATCAGGCAGAGCAGGAACAGCCCACCCCTGGCACGCGGCCCCGCGATCTTGGCAATGTAATAGGCAATCGGAAAGCCGATCAGCAGGGCCAGGGCGGTGACCAGCAGCGACATGGAGCCGGTGCGAAGTAGGGTGTTCCAGTAGATCGGCTCGTTGATGAAATCCAGATAGTTGGCGAAGCTGTATTCATAAACGCGTGGGGCCACCTTCTCGCGGAACGACAGCAGCACCATGCCGATGTGCGGCAGGATGATCAGAAGCAGGATCCAGAGCGCAAAGGGCGAGAACAGCAGGATCAGGGAAAGCCGTTTGATGTCCTTGTTCTGCATCATGCGCTCCCCGGGCAGGCAAAGCACATGGCCTGGCGCGACGACCAGACCAGGCGAACGTCCTCGCCGGGTTTCAGATCGTTGTTGCCGGTCACCGTGACATCGGATTCGATCAGCTCGCCGCTGCCTGTGCGCACCAGCACGCGGCTGTTGGCACCGTTGAACAGCAGGCTGTCGATGACACCGCTCATCTGGTTGTCGCCCTCTGCCAGCGCTTGATCGGCTTCTGACGCGCGCACCGTGCGGATGAATTCCGGCCGCACGAAAATCTCGACCTTGTCGCCATCACGAATGGTCTGACCCGCGCCGGCGCTGAAGCTCATCGAAAGGCCCTGGTCCGTCTCCACCTTGCCGCCTGTGCCGTCCGCGGATTTCACCGTGCCCGACCAGCGGTTGCTGTCGCCGACAAAGCCGGCGACGAAGGCGGTCTTGGGATGGTGGTAGAGATCCTGCGGCGTGCCGATCTGTTCGAACAGGCCCTGGTTCATGATGGCGACATTGTCGGACATCACTAGCGCTTCCGACTGGTCGTGGGTGATGTAGATAAAGGTCGTGTTGAACTGGTGCTGCAGTAGTTTCAATTCGATCTTCATCGCTTCGCGCAGCTTCAGGTCGAGCGCGCCGAGCGGTTCATCGAGCAAGAGCACATCCGGGTCGAGCACCATGCAGCGGGCAATGGCAATGCGCTGCTTCTGGCCGCCGGACAACTGGTGGATTTCGCGTTCGCCGACGTCGGGCAGGGCGATCCGCTCCAGCACGTCCTGAACCTTGCGCTTGATGTCGGCATTGTTCACGCCTGCACACCTGAGGCCATAGGCGATGTTCTCGTAGACGTTCATCATCGGGAACAGCGCCAGATGCTGGAACACCATCTTGACGTTGCGCCGGTTGGGCGGCACGCCGAGCACCGACTTGCCCTTGATCTTGATGTCGCCGGAGGTCGGTTCCTCAAAGCCTGCGATCATGCGCATCAGGGTCGTCTTGCCACAGCCCGAAGGGCCGAGAATGGAGAAGAACGAACCACTGGGGATCTCGAAGGAGACGCCTTTGACGGCACGAAATCCGCCAAAGCTCTTGGCAAGGTCGAGACATTCAAGATCGTAGGCGTGAGAGGTAGGTTTCATGAATGCGGGCCAACTGGAAAGGGGTCGGGGTTTGGAGCACCGGGCGGTCCCGGCTGCTTCTCTCCGGTGTTTTGATTGTTTCGAAAGGCAAGGGCTGCCGGAAGGGTTCTGGAACGGTTCCGGCAGCCCTGAGCCTGATCAGCCGCCGGTGGCTGCCTTGATCTTCTCAAGGGTCTTGCCTTCCATGTCTTCCACGCCGGGAGGAATGTTGGCAAAGAACTTGAGATTGTCGATATCGGCCGCGGTGAAGGCCGCGTTGACGGCTGCCTTCTTGTCTTCCGGCAGCAGGTCGGTGCCACCCTTGACCGCGGCAATCGCGCCGGTGCTGCCGGACATGATGGTCACGTTTTCCGGCCGCAGAACGAAGTTGATCCACTTGTAGGCGGCATCATCCGCCTTGCCCTTGCGCGGCAGGGCAAAGGTGTCGATCCAGGCAAGTGCGCCTTCCTTCGGCGGAACGAAGACGATGTTCTGGTTCTGGTCATAGAGCTTGTAGGCGGTGGAATCCCAGGTCTCGGAGGCCACGATTTCGCCTGACAGCATCATGGCAGACAGGTCGTCGCCACCCTTCCAGTAGGCCTTGATGTTGTCCTTGCACTCGATCAGCTTGTCGGCGACCTTGTCCAGGATGCCCTGGTATTTCTCGAGGTCCGAATAGGCCGCGAACGGGTCTTCCCCCATCGAGAAGGCCGTGCCGAGCAGGATCGTGCGCTTCAGGCGCATCGAGGTCTTGCCCTTGTAGGCCGGGTCGCAAAGATCGGCCCAGCTTGAAAGATCCGGAGCCTTGGTCTTGTCGGCCATCAGCCCGGACGTGCCCCACTGGTGGGGAACCGCATAGACTTCACCCTCGATCGTCGTGTTCGCCTTCACGCCTTCCAGCAGCTTGGCTTCCATGACGCTGGTATCGATCTTGGAAAGGTCCATCGGCTTGTAGATGTCATATTCCAGCTGGGCCGCGTAGATGCGGTCATGGCTCGGCTGGGCCAGGTCGAAGCCCGCACCGCCGGTGGCGCGCAGCTTGGCAATCATTTCCTCGTTGTTGGAGAAGGTGACTTCAACGTCGATGTCCGGATATTCTTCTTCAAATTTTTGGACCAGTTCGTCGGGGGCGTAGGACCCCCAGGTCAACAGGCGCAGGGTCTCTGCCTGGGCAGAGCCGGCACCCGCAAGCATGGTTGCGGCCAACAGGCCGGTTAGTGTTGTTTTCAAATGCATGACGTCCTCCTGAATGCACTTAGCGTACTAACCAGGAAAAAGCCTAGGTTGGAATTGGCCTGCCAAATATATCCATTGCAGATAATTTAGCAGTCCAATTGGCAAGGGAGGTACTTTAGCTGGCGCAGCAATCCGGCAGGATTTTCCTGAGAACCTTCATGCCTTTGCGGATGTCGTCCTGCCCGGAGCTGCCAAAGCCGAGCACGATGCCGCGCTGCGGTATCTGTCCAAGGGCGTAACGGGAGAGCGGTGCGGTGGTGATGCCGTGTTTCGCCGCTTCACTCACGATCCTGTCGTCGTCATATCTGTCCGACACGAGGCCAACCGCATGAAAGCCGCTGCTGGTCGGCTGAAGGTCGATCTCTCCTGCAAGGCTCTCAGCCTCTGCCATCAGGGTGTCGTGGCGGTGTTTGTAGAGCTGGCGCATGGTGCGGATATGCGTTGCGAACATGCCCTCATCCATGAATTCGGCAACAATCGCCTGTGTGACGGTCGGCACACCTGCAAGCCAGGTCAGGCAGACACGTTCAAAACTTTCCACCAGACCTTCCGGCACCAGCACGAAGCCGAGCCTGAGGGCCGGAAACAGGGATTTCGAGAACGTGCCGATATAAATCACCCGGCCATGGGTATCGATGCTCTTGAGGGTCGGCGGCGGCTGGTCGCCGAAGTAGAACTCGCCGTCATAGTCGTCCTCGACGATCATGGCGTCGGCTTCATTGGCGGCCTTCAGAAGCGCCAGGCGCCGGGAAAGGCTCATGACGTGCCCCAGCGGCTGCTGGTGGGACGGGGTGACGAAGGCGAGCCGGAAATAGGGTGCCTTGGCAAGCCCGTCCTCGACACAGAGCCCTTCCTCATCAACGGCAACCGGAATTGGCCTCGCACCAATGGCGACGAAAGCGTTGCGCGCGCCGATGGCGCCCGGGTTTTCGAACCAGATCGGTTCACCCGGATTGACCAGCATGCCGCCGACCAGGGAAAAGGCGCGCTGGGCGCCATTGGTGATGAAAATCTGTTCCGGATCGCACTTGATGCCGCGGGACGCATTGAGCTGGCGGGCAATGGCCCGGCGCAGCGGCATATAGCCGAAGGGTTCGCCATAGCCGGCAATGTGGTCGCGGTCCTTGCGCCAATGCCGTGCGGAGAGCTTCGCCCATTGCGCCATCGGAAAGGCGTCGAGCGCCGGCAGGGCGGTAACAAAGGCCTGCGATTTGTGCGGCAGACGCGAGCGCAGGGTGAAGTCCGGTATCGCATGCCGGGTGGCGTGGGACAGGCGCGGCACGACAGGGGTGATGTCGCTGGCCTCCGGCGACGGCTTCGGCGCAAGCCTTGCGTTCAGAGCCTCGCTGACGAAGGTTCCGGCACCGACCCGTGCCTCCAGCAGGCCTTCTGCAATCAGGCGGTCGATGGCATCGATCACCGTCGTTCGGGAAACGCCGATCTCCTGCGCCAGAGTGCGTGTTGCCGGCATCCGGTCGCCCGGGGTCAAGGCGCCTGTCAGCAGCAGGTCGCGCAGGGCCATGTAGAGCTGGATCGAAATTTTCTTTTCGGCTGTCTTGTCGATCTTGATCGACGAGAGCACAGCGCCGGCATGGCGTTTCATCGCATTCTCCCAAATTGGTATGAGAGATTGCGCAAAACGGACCTTCTATCAAGTCCAATTTTGGATAAGGGTCGGGACTTGAGCCAACACTTATCCATCGGGACCGTCCGTTCGAGGACCTGATAAGACAATGAAAATACAATCAATAGAAACATTTACAAACGAGTTTGTCTGCTTTGTCCGCGCGACCGCCGAAAACGGCGCGACCGGATGGGGGCAGGTTGCGCCCTACTACGCGGATATCACAGCCGAAGTCGTCCATCGTCAGGTGGCGCCTTACGCGCTGGGCGAAGATGCTTTCGGCATCGAGCATCTGATGGACATCATTCCGGAGCGGGAACACAAGTTTCCCGGGTCCTATCTGCGCCGGGCGATGTGCGGTCTGGACACCGCGCTGTTTGACCTGCGCGGCAAGATGGAAGGAAAACCGGTCTGTGAACTGCTGGGCGGAACGCCGGGCAAGGTGCGGGCCTACGGGTCGTCCATGAAACGCGACATCACGCCGAAGGACGAAGCAGAGCGGCTGAAGAAACAGCAGGACCTTTTTGGTTTTGATGCCTTCAAGTTCCGGATCGGCGCGGAATGCGGCCGAGACCAGGACGAATGGCCGGGGCGGACGGAAGAAATCGTGCCGACCATGCGCAAGGCCTTTGATGACGATACGGCGCTGCTGGTCGACGCAAACTCATGCTATTCACCGGCAAAAGCCATCGAGATCGGCCGGTTCCTGGAAGCCAACGGCATTTCCCACTACGAGGAGCCCTGCCCCTATTGGCATTACGACCAGACCAAGCAGGTGACGGATGCGCTGGACATCGACGTGACAGGCGGCGAACAGGACTGCTCGCTGGTGGACTGGCAGCGCATGATCGATGACCGGGTCGTCGATATCATTCAGCCGGACGTCTGTTATCTCGGCGGCATGGTCCGCACCATGAAGGTGGCGCAGATGGCGCATGAAGCAGGCATCCCCTGCACGCCGCATGCTGCCAACCTGTCGCTGGTGACGCTGTTCACCATGCATCTGCTGCGGGCGATCCCGAATGCAGGCAAGTATCTCGAATTTTCCATCGAGGAAGCAGACTATTATCCGTGGCAGTATGGCCTGTTCACCTCCTCTCCGTTCGAGATTTCAGAAGGCCATGCAACGGTAACCGATGCGCCGGGCTGGGGTGTCGAGATCAACCCGGAATGGCTGGCCAAATCCACCTACAAGATCAGCTCCCTGGAAGGCTAACGATGCCCGCAGCAAGTGAACTCATCGCCGAATACCAGGCAACGGGCACGCTGAAGGCGTTGCCGCTCGGTCATTTCATCGACGGCCGCTTCACCCAGCCGTCTCATAACCGCACGATGGATAGTTTCGATCCGGGCCGAGGTGAGGCCTTCGCCCGCTTTACCGCCGGAACTGCCGAGGATGTCGATCAGGCGGTCCAATCGTCAAGGATTGCCTTCGAGACGGTCTGGCGCGACATGGCGCCGGTGGAACGATCCCGCATTTTGCTGAAAGCCTCCCGCCTGATCCTGGAAAATCTCGATTTTCTGGCCGTTGCCGAAACGCTGGACAGCGGCAAGGCGCTTCAGGAAGCTGAGGGCGATGTGCGCGGCGCGGCCCGGGCGTTTGAATATTACGCAGGTGCCTGCGACAAGCTGCAGGGAGACAGTTTTCCGCTCGGCCCGAACTATGTCGGGTACACGGTTCACGAGCCGGTTGGCGTGACCGCCCAGATCATTCCGTGGAACTTTCCGATCTCAACGGCCGCACGCGGGTTTGCTCCCGCGCTGGCAGCAGGCTGCACCGTCGTGGCCAAGCCTGCCGAACAGACACCGTTTACGGCGCTGCTTCTGGCGAAGATCCTGCACGATGCCGGATTGCCGAACGGGGTTTGCAATGTCGTGACCGGCACTGGTGCTGAAACCGGGGCTCCGCTGACAGCCCATGCAGACGTCGATCACATCACCTTCACCGGATCGGTGCAGACGGGCAAGGCGGTGATGAAGGCGGCTGCGGACGAAATCACCCGGGTGGTGCTGGAACTCGGCGGCAAATCGCCGGTGGTGGTGCTCGGCGATTGCGACCGCGAACAGGCGCTGTCCGGTGTGCTCGGCGCGATTTACGAGAATGCCGGCCAGATCTGCTCGGCTGGATCCCGCCTTGTGATCGAGAAAAGCATCCACTTGGATTTTGTTGCAGAGCTGGTCAAACGCACCAAGGCCCTGAAGCTCGGGCATGGTCTCGGCAACCCGGATGTCGGCCCGGTCAATTCGGCGGAGCATCTTGCGAAGGTTGCCGGTTTTGTCGATCGAGCCAGGGCGCGGGGAGCCGATGTCGTGACGGGCGGTGCCATTGCAGCCGATCCGGAAAGCGGCAAGGGCTGGTTCTATCAGCCCACAATCGTCGACAGCGTTGCCGCGAATGACGAGCTGGCGCAGGAAGAAATCTTCGGGCCTGTTCTGACAGTGCAAGTGGCTGATGACGCAGATCATGCACTGGCGTTGGCCAATGACTGCCAGTACGGACTGGTCGCCGGCGTCTACACTTCGAATTTCGCAAAAGCCCACCAGCTCGCCCGCAAGATCGACGCCGGGCAGATCTACATCAACGAGTATTTTGCCGGTGGCATAGAGGTGCCGTTCGGCGGCAACAAGAAGTCCGGTTTCGGGCGCGAGAAAGGTCTGGAGGGGCTGAAGAGCTACTGCAAGACCAAGAGCATTGCCGCCAGGATCGGTTAGACAAAGGTCCGGATCAGATTGATCCGAACCGGCTCAAACATCCTGTTACCTCCCCTGAAAGGCCGGTTCGGTTCGCCGATCCGGCCTCTTTTTCTTCAGGAAACGGGTGCGGCAGCAGGTTCAGACTGGAAACTTGCGCAGCTTGAAAAACTCCCACAAAGACTTGTTCAGCGCATGGGTCTTCTGGATCGTCTCCCTGACCAGCGTGATTTCACGGGCGTTGATCGGGCTGGACTTGCCGTATTCAATCTTGTGTTTCTGGTCGCTGATGCGCATCAAGATGGTGGAGGCATTGCGGCCTTCGTTGTCGAACGAATAAATGCAGTGATTATATTTATTTTTTAATTTCAATATCTTGTGCATGTCCCGCGTCAGGTTCAGCACGCTTTCTCGCAGATCCGGCTTCTGGTCGTCCAGCTTGGCCAACCGCTCGACCAGATCAATCCTGGCGCGCGAGGTGTTGAGGGTCAGGAAGATGACCGTCGCAACTTCCTTGGTGACGCCGGCAAGCCCGGCGATCATGTGGATCAGCAGGCTTTCCGTGTTGGTCCATGTGTAGTTCAGGCGGCCCATGAGGGTCAGAAACGTCTGGAACTCATCCGCCACTGGTGACATTTCGGCGGCACTCATCTTCAGGCCTCAAGACTGGGGGAATGTTTTTCCGTCTGAATGAAAATCGCCGCGGCTTCCGTTCGGTTGGAAACGCCGAGCTTTGAAATGATGTGATGAATATGAAGCTTGATGGTGTGTTCCGACAAGGACAGCTTGCTGGCAATATTCTTGTTCTGGTAGCCCTCTGAAATAAGGTACAGAACTTCGGTTTCCCGCTTGGTCAGTTTGCTGAACTGGGTCCTGGTTCGCCCGCGTGGCTGGCGCAATTGCAAGGCGGGAGCGGCACCGGCAGGCCGTTCGAACCCCATGTATTTGATCGCATCGGCCGGCAGGTAGTGACCGCCGTTCAGCATGAGGCGGATGGCACCAAGCCACAGGTCGATCCGCAGGTTCATGGGCAAGACGCTCTTGATCAGACCTTCCTGGAAATAGTCGCTGATGATCGCGGGAAAGGAAAGATCGTCGTTGATCAACATGCAAAGGTTTGCCTCCGGAAAGTTTTTCCGCAGACACGCCACCGACTCCCTGCGTTCGGCGCTGAAACCTTCGTCGATCAGGAAAAGGCGTTTGGAAAATTCTCCCCGGCGTTCGGAGCGGTAAAGATCGATTTTCTGACTGATGCGGACAAAACGTCCATCGTCTATTTCTCGTTCAATTACGCCTTCCAGTTCCTTCGGAAACTTTTCGGACGCACCAACATAATAGATAGAACCCTTTTTTTCGTAATTTGTGGTAGCCATTACAGTCATCCCTACATACTAAGCTATAATTTAAACTGGTCCCTCTTTCACTTGCATTTGCCAGAAGCAGGGTCTGGGAGAATTGTGTTTTTTAAATAATGAGCCGGCTTATTCTGCCGTCGGCTTTCGCCTTCAGATTTGAAAATAATAAAAGTTCTTACTTTATTTATTCAGATCAGGGATAGACACGAGCCATGCGAGGCAAGTTTAAAATCAACATGCCGCCCAAAGCGCAGTATTAACAGTGATTTGTGCAATGTTTCCCCGATCTGAATTTCTCCTCACCCGGGGCTTGTATATATCAAGCTTACCCTAGGTTATATTAATAATTCGATTTAGTCGCGGCTTTCGAATTGATTTAAATAATTGAAAAATAGAGACTTTTCCGTCTCGCATGATTTATCTATCCCGCTAGACCCCAGCGGAAATGGTAAGGTTAATATTTAGCTAAGATTTCCGGCTTATTGAGTGTGGATTGTTCTGTCATTGTTTTATTCGGTCAGAAAGTCACCTGACTTCGGTATATTCCATGTTTTTGGAATGGATTTCCCGAAGTTGACTTGTGGCCGACGAGTAAATGGAGCAGCCTATCTCTATTGAGTAGGCTGATGTGGTTCGTTTTACCACTTTCCATTTGATTGGGAGTGGAGACGCTCCTTTTAAACCATGACAGTTCTATGCAAATCGATAGAAGACGATCTGCCGAGCTGTCCGATCTGAGGACAGAACCATGAGCGAATACGTTTGGCAAAAAAACGAGCTGAACATCGATAAGTCGTATCGTCCGGATTTCTCTCGTGAATACAATCACGAGGTAAATATCGACAACTCGAAGAGTTATGAGTGGGAATACTCTGACGACGACAACACCCAGGATGTAAACAATCAGGTGTTCAAGTATGTCGACAGTGATTTCAATCCCGTCATCAACGTTGATTTCGAAAACGGCCCTTCGGACGTCGACAACATTGACCTGGATTTGAGCGATCACGCCAGTGTCGGGGACATGCTGATTGCAAAAGGCGACATCAACTTCGATCCGGGCGACGACATCAATGTCGAAGACGTCCTGAACGACGCCTTGAACGGCGCTGGAAACGATACCGGCTTCGTCCTGAACAACAGCAACATGCTGGAAGACAATGACCAGGCCACGGATACCTACGTCGCCAACCAGTCTTCTTTCGCGCAGAACCTCACCGCAACCGGCGGCTCGGCCGTAGCGGATGATGGTCTGGCATTCGGCGGTTCTTCAATGACCGTGGATGCCCTTGATGACGCGACGGTGATTGGTGAAGTGATGGCAGCAGCCAATGCGGCCAACTCAACCGAGGCATTCGTCAACGAACTGGTGCAAGGCGCGAACATCCTCAACAACTCGGTCGATACATCGATCGTCGGTGGTGATCTCTACACCGACAGCGTTGGTGAAGACGACCTCTAAGATGTTCGCAAGGCGCGGCGGTTTCCTGTTTTCGAAAACCCGGCTGCGCCCGTCTCCAAGTCAGAATGCGGTGCGATCGTCAGCCTTATAGAGGCCTGGCTCACCGCCTTGAACAAGGACTTTAATCATGTCTGGTAAGCGTGGAACTCAATTCAATTACTCTGATTTCGATGCGGTCGATGAATCGAAGATCGTCAACATGGCCAAAGTCGACATGCACTTCGAAGAAGGCTTTGTCTATGACGACGACGATGTCGTGGACATCGACCTGGAAGATTGCGCTGAAGTTGACGAAATGCTCGTCAGCGTCAACGGCAGCATCGACTACTCTCCTGGTGATGACATCAGCGTTGAGGACATTCTGAACGAGGCCCTCAATGGTGGTGGCAACGATGCCGGTGTCGTACTCAACAACACCAACCAGCTCCAGGACAACGACTCGGCTCAGAACACGACGGCGGTCAACAGCGGTGGCTTCAACCAGACGCTGAAAGCCAAGGGTGGCGATTCCACGACCGATGACGGCATATCCGCCGGCGGTTCCAGCGGAACGGAAAGCCTCAGTGCTGAAATGAGCGCCTTTGGCGCCCATGCCGGCAACTGGTTCGGTCAGGCCGGGTTCCATGGAATGTCCCTCGACCTGGAAGGCAATCTGGAAATCGATGACCTCGGTTCCGGCAGCGTCCGTGTTATCGCCGATGACGATGCACTGGTTCAGGGTCTCAATGCTGCAGAAGCATCCGCTTCCAACGATACGTCGGCATTCACCAACACCTTGGTCCAGGGCGAGAACATCCTGAACAACTCCGTCGACATGACCATTGTCGGCGGCAACATGGACAGCCTCGTGACCGGGGAAGACCTCGGCTCCCTGAGCTGATGCCCTTCACACTCGAATTGATTTTCAATTCCTGACGACAGCAGGAGGCGCGGCGCCATTCGCTCCGCGCCTCCTGGATGCGGCTTCTCGGTTTTTAATTCGTGCGAGTTTGACTGCCAATAAGACCCATCACCCAGTTTTGGGGGCTGACATGTTTTTTTATGACGACCTTACGCGTGAAGCGATTTCGCATTTTGTAGGAAGCTTTTCGATGTCGCTCGAGGAGGCCCGGGCCCGCCTCGAATATCTGGAATTTCGCGCCGCCCAGCTGGCCGCGGAACAGGCCGAGGCGGCCGACACGATGGAGGCGCTCCTGACGGTCTGGCCGGACTACCGTCTGCTCGATCTCAACCCGGATATTCATTACGAATTCGATGGCTACCGCACCTACGACGACATCCCGGCCGCCCTGAATTTCCACGAGTGGGACGGCATCGGCATGCGGGCAAACCTGACCCTGCCACCGAATGAGGGGACCTATAATCCCTATACCATCGCACTGACAGGCGGCACGATCTTCATAACCTACCATCACCAGGTGCTTCCCAACAGTTTTGCGGTGCTGTCCCGGTCGGAAAACATGCTCGAGGACAACGACTATCTGTCCAATACCGGGCTCAATTATCGGTTCAATTCCGAAGCGCCTTCGCTCACAACTTTCTTCGATGCGTTGGAGGCCGCCGGAATTACCGGCAGGTTCGGTTTTTCGGAAGGCGACAATCCGGCAGGCGACCTGGGTGCAACTGTCGCCGCCTGGGCGGAAACGGCCAGGGCCATGCAGACAGCGGCTCCCGGCGTCGGCCAGCAGGTATTGGCAACCGGCGAGGAGACCAGCCAGCTTTATCAGAACGGTGTGGTCGTCGAGGAAGCTGCCCGTCTGGATGAGGTCATCAAACAGTTGAAGGGCCGCACGCCGGACGAGGACGGCGACGGGGAGCCGGAGGAACTGCTGGACGACGCCCCGCAGAATGCTTCAGGCCAAATCGCCTTGCTGGAGGAGACATCTGCAAGCTCCACGTCGCTGCAAATCAACGCAGGCAACAATACGCTGATCAACCAGGCCGTTGTCCTGGAGGTCTGGGGCAAGGCGGCGACAATCGCCGTTGCCGGCGACTATTACGATCTCGACATCATCAGTCAGACCAATGTTCTGGCGTCGCCGCATCTGGCGGGACTTGATGCCTTCGCGTCGGATCCGACGACCGGCAGCTACAACATCGCCTCGATCATGAACACCGCCGGGTCGGACCTGCCGATGGACGCCACGCCCGTCGGCAACCATGCCTTCTGGGACGTTACCTACCACGAAGGCGACATGACCTTCGTGAACTGGCTGACCCAGAAAAACTACGTGATCGATAATGACACCATCGTTTACCAGGAAGACAATTCCGGCACGATGATCTCGTCCGGCGGCAACGTTGTCACGAATGGCCTCAACCTGACGGAATTGAGCAACTTTTTCGATCTGATCCTGATCGGCGGAAATTATTATTCGGCCAATGTCATCAGCCAGACCAACATTCTGGTCAATTTCGACCAGATCATTTCCGAGGGAACTGACAGCGTGCCCTTGTCGGGGCCGGAAGGGCAGATCGACAATCTGCTCTGGAACGAGGCTTACATCGTTTCCAATTTCAACAGCACCATTGTCGATCTGGATCCACTGAGCACAAGCCTTCTGGCGAACGCCGGTGAAGACGATCTTGGCGGCGACTTCCTGTCAGGGATATACAGCGGGGCGGCCTCGCCCTTCAATCAGCTGAACGTGCTTTATGTCTCCGGCGACGTCTACGACATCAATTACCTCGAGCAGATCAATATCCTGGGCGACAGCGACAGCATTGCCACACTCGGGGTGGATGTCGGCAGCGAAGACACCAGCATCAACGGCGATTCGAACCTGCTGTACAACGCCGCGGTGATTCAGGAAGCCAGCGTGGACACCGTTGTTCGAGTCGGCGGCGAGACCTATTCGGAAGCTTTACTTTATCAGGCGGAAATCCTGACCGCAGATGTCTCGCAGCCCGAACAGGGCGGTGCGCTTCTGGCGTCCGAGGCCGTGGTCTTTCTGGCGGACGGCATGCTGACCGACACCGACAGCAACATTGAAACAGTCAATCTGAACCAGATGCCGGACGAGGTTTGTGTCGATCCGATGGCGACAATGGTTGCTTAGGGGAGGCAGCTCATGACCATTTCTTACGATGTTGCCGATGGGCAGCAGGCGAACCGTGCCCGCGAACCGCAAGTTCTGGGTCCGGATACCAAAACCGGTGATGAACGGCTGGTGAGTGCGAAACACGCAGCCGCAGGCGCGCCGACCCTGAAAGCGGGTGACGTAAAGGCAAAACCGGCAGGCGAGCGCAAGTCCGGCTGGTCCGGTGCGGGAAAGGCCAAGGGCGAAAAACCCGACTTTCACCGCCGGACGACACCTCCGGACCTGTCCAAGGCACTTGATAACGGCATTGCCGCCGTCAGGCGCAATCTCCTCATCGTGCTCTTGTTTTCCTGCGTCATCAATGTGCTGGTGCTGTCGATCCCGGTCTATCTGTTCCAGATCTCCGACCGGGTTCTGACCAGCCGCTCGCTCGACACTCTGGTCATGCTGACCAGTGTGATCATCGGGGCGGTTCTGTTGCAGGCAGCCTTCGATGCCATTCGCCGGTTTATCCTGATGCGCACGGCGGTTGAGCTGGCATCGCAACTGGGTTCGCCCATCCTTGCGGCCGCCGCGCGCGCCTCGCTCAACAGCAATGGCAAGGAATACCAGATCTTGAATGACCTGCAGCAATTGCGGGGCTTCCTGGTGTCCGGCACCATGATGGCGTTTCTGGACGGTCCTTTCGCACCGCTTTTCCTTGTGGCGATCTACCTCATTCATCCGCATCTGGGCATGATCGTCGGTGGCACCTGCGTGATCCTGCTCGTGATTGCGGTGATCAACCAGAAGATCACCTCCCGCCATTTCAGCGATGCCAACCAGAACCAGAGCAAGGCAAATCTGCATCTAGACGCCATGTCCAGAAACTCGCAGATCATCAATGCCCTGGCCATGATCCCGGAAGCTGTCCACCTCTGGGGGCGTGACACGGCGGCTTCGCTGCGCGCGCAGGTAAGTGCGCAGGACAGAAACATCGTCTCCGCCTCCATCACCAAGGCCGTCCGCCTGCTGACGCAGGTCGCAATGCTCGGCTGGGGATCTTTCCTCGCCATCCAGGGCGAACTGACCGGTGGCATGGTGATTGCGGCCTCCATTATCGGTGGCCGGGCTCTGGCACCCATCGAAGGGGCGATCGAAGGCTGGAACCAGTATCTGCTGTCGCGCAATTCCTATGGCCGGATCTCGACACTGCTGAAGTCCTCGCCGCTCAATTCCGAGCGCCTCGTCCTGCCGAAACCGCAGGGCCGGCTTGATGTCGAGCGTCTGCTTTACGTGCCCCAAGGCACCAAGCGGGTCGTGCTCAACAGCATCACCTTTTCGCTCAAAGCAGGCGATTCCCTGGCAATCATCGGCAACTCGGGCGCGGGCAAGACAACGCTCGGCAAGATGCTGGTAGGGTCGATTCTGCCGACGTCGGGCGCGGTGCGTCTGGATCTGATGGATCTACGCAACTGGAACCAGCGGCAGCTCGGTGAAAACATCGGCTATCTGCCGCAGGATGTTCAGCTCTTTCCCGGAACGATCAAGCAGAACATCGGCCGCATGCGGGAAGATGCCTCGGACGAGCAGATCTATGAAGCGGCCTGCCTTGCCGATGTGCACACCATGATTTCCGAGCTCGCCCACGGCTATGAAACCGTCGTTGCGGCGGACGGTGCGCCGCTGTCCGGCGGCCAGAAGCAGCGCATCGCGCTCGCCCGGGCCTTCTTCGGCAATCCGCGGTTCGTCGTTCTGGACGAACCCAACTCAAATCTGGACACCAATGGCGACGAGGCTCTTGCCCGGGCAATGGCGCATGCCAAGGCCGAGGGCATCACCGTCGTCGCCATCACCCAGAAGCCGTCCCTCTTGAAGTGCGTCGACCGGATCCTTGTCCTGGCGGACGGCTCCATCAGCATGTTCGGTGCACGCAACGAGGTGCTTGAGCTCCTGGCCGACCGGAAGAAGCAGAAGGCGGTTCAGCAACAAGGATAAGCGCCGGCAGCCGCATGGGACGGCTCAAGCCTTGGGGGAAAAGATGAGCAACGCTCTGACACATTACGAACCGATGGACTGGTATTCGGCCGTGCCGCGGTCCATCTTCTGGCACACGCTGATTGGGGTCATCCTGTTGGTGGTCTTCATCGGAGGTTTTGCCGCCTGGTCCTTTACCGCGCCGCTGGCTGCCGCCGTGATTTCAAGTGGAACCTTTGTCGCAACCGGACAGAACAAGCAGGTTCAGCATTATGAAGGCGGGATCGTGAAGGAGATCCTGGTGCAGGAAGGCGAGCGCGTCCAGCAGGGCGATCCGATCGTTCTTCTCGATGAAACCGTCGCATCGGCCAACGAACGGCAACTCGGGCTCAAGCTGGCCCGCCTTGAAGCGATCAACGCACGTCTGCGCGCCGAATATCTGTGGCTGGACGAAGTTGAGTTTCCAAAAACATTGCTCGACCAGAAGAACAACAAGGATATTGCCACCATCATCGCGGGTCAGAAACTCAGCTTCCTGGGGTCCCGAACCAAGCTGACGAGCGATATCCGCATTCTGGAAAGCACGATCGAATCCCTTCAGCACCGCCACGACGGTTATCGCGAACAGCATGATTCCATGATCAAGCAGCTTGAGATCCTGAAGGAAGAGCACAAGGGCAAGAAACATCTCTTTGAAAAGGGTCTTCTGCTGAAGCCGACCCTGAACGCCCTTGAAAGAGCGATTGCCGAAGCAGAAGGGCAGATCGGCCGTTTGGCCTCGGCCATGCAGGAGGCCAACGCCCAGGTGCTGCAGCATCAGGAGCAGGTCAAGCAGACTCGGGCCGCCTATAATGAAAAAGTGCTCGACGACCTCCAGTCCATCGAGGCCGAACTGGATGCGGCGCGCGAACAGTCCCGCAAGGCGCGCAACGTCCTGGAGCGGGCCGTCATTCAGGCTCCGGTTGCGGGTACTATCGTGCGCATGCATTACCACACGGCTGGCGGCGTCATCGAAAGCGGCAAGACGATTGTCGAAATCCTGCCGTCCGACGCACCCCTCATCATCGAGGCCCTGATTTCGCGCACGGACATCGACAGCGTGCATATCGGACAGCAGGCCACCATCCGTCTGTCTGCCCTGAACCAGCGGACCACGCCGGTGCTGCAGGGTCAGGTGCAATATGTGTCGGCAGACGCGATCACCGACAACACCACCGGCATGATGCGCGAGGTCTATGTGACCCGCATAGACATTGCACCCGGCGAGCTTACGCGGGTGCTGAACTTCGTTCCGACTCCGGGCATGCCTGCGGAGATCATGATCCAGACCGCCGAGCGGACCTTCATGCAATATCTGACGAAACCGATCGTCGACAGCATGTCACGCGCTTTCCGCGAGGAGTGAGCGACAGGACCGTGCCCTTTCCCGCAAGGGCGCGGTTCTGGGAAAGGGTCTGCGGCTCCGTTTCAAAGGAGCTCTCCAATCCGGATTGTCTGATGTGGTCTTCAGGCAATGTCCGCCTTGGACCGGTTCGTTTGACGCGAACCGGTCCTTTTTTTGTAAACGGAGTCTGTCAGTTGATGGAAGCCCTGGGCAGGTGACGCAACGAAAAGAGGGGCTTGTCTTCACCGGGCATTCCCTCAATGATGAAAGCAGTGTTTCCGGCATTGGGCTGAATGCGGAAACCGGTGTTTCATGCGATTGCGCCAAATGCGAAAGCGGGTCGAACGGCTGTTGAAGGGTCTTGATATCAACGGATTGGCTGTCTGGTGCCTGGTGGCCTTGGTGCTTGTCACGGCGGCGACCGCGCGTGCGGCAACGGATCCGTTTGCGGAACGGCGCATGGCGCTGGTGGTCGGGATCGCCAGGTATGAAAACGCGCCCGACCTGAGCAACACCACCAATGACGGCAAGCTCATTTCGGACACATTGAACGAGCTGAATTTCGAGGTGTCCGAGCATTTCAACATTGGTCTCGCCGAGTTTCGAGATCTTCTGGACCGCTTTGCTTTCGAGGCGGAGACGGCCGATGTTGCCCTTGTCTATTTTGCCGGGCACGGCATCGAAGTGGGCGGCCGTAACTTCCTGGTCCCGTCGGATGCCAAGGCCGGCAGCCGACAACAGGTTGCCGATACCTCCGTTTCTCTCGACGATATCCTGGAAGCCGTCGACAAGGCGCGCCAGCTCAGGATCGTGATCCTGGACTCCTGCCGCAACGATCCGTTCGCCGATGTGGGCGGAGAGGAAACGCTGACCGTCAGGCAAGGCCTCCAGGGGCGCGGCCTGGCTGCACCATCGCCCGAGCGCGGCACCCTTGTGGCCTATGCCGCAGAAGCCGGTGCCGTCGCGTTGGATGGGGCTGGCGACAACAGTCCATTTGCATCGGCGCTGGCCCAGACCTTGAAGATAAGGGACCTGGAAATAGGTCTCGCCTTCCGGCAGGTGCGCGATTCCGTCTTGAAGGCCACCGCCAACGCGCAGGAGCCGCACACCTACGGCTCGCTCTCCGGCAAACCGTATTTTCTGGCCGGCGGCAGTCAGGAGGTCAATGTGCTTGCGGCGGCGGACCGGCGCAATGCCTGGGGCCGTCTCGAGGTCAGTCAGGAAGAACAGTTGCAGGTGGCGGCACGGGAAGGCGACAGCAGGGCCCTGAAGGGCCTGGCCTATATGCGGCTCAACCCGAGCGAGGACCGCTACGATCCGTCTCGCGCGGCAGCCTTTCTGGAAAAGGCATCCGAAGCCGGCGACCCTGAAGCCATGTTCGAGCTTGCCCGCATGTATGAACGCGGCATCGGCGTCGAGCAGGATGTCGACAAGGCGCTCGCCCTTTTCCGCAAGTCTGCGGACGAGGGCTTTGCCGATGCCATCAATGACCTGGGGTTTCTGTATTATCAGGGTGGTCTGGGGATCGCGCGTGATCCCAAAAAGGCAATCGAACTGTTCGGACAGGCCGCCGATCAGCGGCACCCGGAAGCCATGTTCAATTACGCGGCCCTGATCGATGATGGCGTTGTCGAGGGCAAGGAACCGAACGATGCGGCGGAATATCTCTACCGGGCCTTGCGATCGGGCAACGAGGAGGTTCTGAACCAGCTCTCGGAAAACCCGAAGATGTTCAAGGCCACGACACGGCGGTCCCTGCAACGCAAGCTGTCGGAACGTGCGTTCTACACAGGCACGATCGACGGCCAGTTCGGCCCGCAGACCCAAAGAGGTTTGCGGAAGGCTTACGGGCTTTCGGAATAGGGCGCGCAGCTGTTCCGACCGGCGCCAGACAGACGCCAGACAGACGCCGGACCGGGGCATGGCCAACACGCGATCGCTTCTCCTGTTAACGCTAAGTAACTTTTGTCTTGTTCTTTTGTTTCAAGGGATTAGAATTGGAGAAGAACAATCAAAAGAAACAAGTCGGGAAACATCAATCCCTGATTTCAATGAAGACAGTGCGGACATTTTTCTAATATTAATTACGGTTTTTCTACCTTTGATGTGCGGTCAAGGTGTAAAGCGCGATGTCTGGCCGCCCCGATACAGTGTCTCTGACGAATTGTTCGAAGTGTTTGAGTAATTTGATTGGGGGATCTTATGTTTAAGAACAGAATTATTGCCGGTGTGGCGGCTGCTGCCCTTGCAGGGCAGGCCATGACTGCCGCAATCGTGCCGGCATATGCGGTGGCGGTGCCGGGTGGTCCAGCTCTTGTGCAGAACGATCCGTTGGAGTCCGTCCTGGAGGATTTGCTGCTTGCACAATCGCAATATTCCGATACCTATTCCGAACCGGTCGGACCGTCCTATGACCTCGATCGTCAGGAACGTGATCCGAGCCTGAGTTCGGTCTACGATCTGGACGATAGGATCACACGCGGCGTGGTCTGGATCATCCAGAACGGCACCAACGAGTGCCGGAATTCCATTCGTCCCGAATACCGCTTCGACTGTCTGAGAAATGTTCTGGGGCGTGCCGCTTCGACAATCGAGAACCGTCCCAATTACCGGGATGCGGCTCGGGAACTCAGAAACCTGTCCCGCAAGCTCGATGGCATTGTTTCGAAATATCAGGATCGAAGCGCGCCGCGCGCATCCGTCGGGCAGCGCAGTTACCGGGCTGTTTCCAAGGCCAACCTCGCCAAGGCCCGCAGCGAAGCGTCGGCAGCCATCGAGGAGAGCGTCACCATCCTGCTGCGCTCGGCTGGAAACTCAGAAAAACGCAAGACGCATTATTCCCAGATCGCAACGGCCGTCGGGTCGACCAAGCGTCTGCTGCGCTCGTGAAATTCCCTGTGGCCGGTGGCGCATCAATCCGCCGGCTGCTGGTCCGGTATCTCGTTCGGCGAGATGATCGGCGTCTCACCGGCTTTGGGCGCAGGTTCGACCAGCTCGCGGTCTCCGACAGGAGCCGGTTTCAAGACGCCATTACAGTCCGACAGGCTGACGGTTTCTTCCGTTTCCGTGGGAACCCTGTCTTGCGATTTCGTGCCGGTGTCGACCTGGCAGTCCTCAGGTTTTTCCTCTGCAAGCGCTGAGCCGCAGACAATGAGCATTGCGGCGGCCAAAGTCGCGGTCGCCCGGGCATTTTTATGTGGGTGCATTTTGTCCTCCAATGGAAAGCTCTCCTTTGAGAACGTCTGAGCAGCCATAGAGTTCAATTCGCACGCTGTGCGCCGGCGTTGCCTGGGCAAAGCCGGCGCACAGGCTGTTGTTAAGCCCAGGTGCCGCCAGGCTGATAACGGGCGGCGATTTGCCCGTCCTTCAGTGCGAAAAGGTGCAGCCAGCCATTGTCGAACAGCATCCGAACCTCCGGGTGCGCCTCCAGGACATCGGAGATTGCCGCTTCTGGGGCTTCGATCAGAACTGACAGCCGCAGCGGAGTGTGCATTCCCTTTTCGCCATCGTGCAGGGCCTGTGCGGGAAGTCCGGGTCGCAGACGGCCGCCGTTGCCCTCAACGACACCAATGCCGCCGACAACGTTGTGAATCAGCTTGTTGCCGCCGCCAAATACATCCGGCGCGACCGCCGAGCCATAGTATTGAAGGCTGATCCAGCTCGCGACGACCACCGGGGCGGTCAGGATGAGCTCAAGCGTCTTGAAGTCCTTGTCCGACTGCCAGTCGTAGCTGTGCAGAAACGCGCGGCCTTCCAGGTGCGCTTTCGAGGTTACCGTCCTGGGGGCGGCGATGAATGCCGCGCAGCCAGCCAAACCCCATTCGGGCCTGATTTCGGCCCAGTTGACCGCCCGTGAGGCAACGGAAGCAGCATTGGCGCCCGGCAGGCGCAGGGCACGTTCCGCCCGGGCTTCAACACCGGCCCGTTTCAGCCACGTCTTCAGCAGGTCGTGCCCGTCGATCCGGTCAGGATGGTCCGTGTCGAAGAGAGTGATCTCATCGGTCGTGGTGTCGTGGAGAGCAGCGACAAACCTTGTGTCTCCCGGCAGGTCAATGCCGTGCGTGGCAAGGCCTGCGCGGGTTTCCGCGTCGTTCAGCAGACTTGCAAGCAGCCGCGCCGAAACTTCTCCCGAATAACCGCCGCACGCGCCGCAATGATAGGCGCTCTCATGCGGGTTGTTTTTGACATTGGCTCCGTGGCCGACCAGCAGCACCACCGGCGCGTGATCTTTTGTCAGGCTCATGGCCTTCAGAACCGCAGCAGCGGTTGCCGCTTTGGTCTCGGCATCCAGCGCTGGATCGAGCCTGGGCGCAGGACGGGTTTCGGCCCTTTTTGCGGGGAAGCCAAGGGAGTCCTTCACCAGCTTGGTCACATACAGCGGGCCTGCGGCTTCCACATAGGCAAAGGACGAGACGGCGGCCTGGCGGAACCTGTCCAGCGCCCGCACGGTCCGCGCACCGATGCGTGCCGTCTTTTCCTCGCGCGCGGAGCCGTGGCTGGTTGAAGTCAGCGTCGGTTTCAATAGCACCGGCAGGTGGTTTTCCTGAACATCCGAGCCGTGGTCCCGGTGAGCGGCGGGAAGGCCAAAGAAGCCGGCAAAGCCAAGTGTTTCGATGGAGGGGCTCTGGTTCTCAAGTGCCCGCCGGAAGACTTCCGAGCGCACGTCGATGCAGAACGCCGCCTGAAGGGCTGGCCGGGTGCCGGTGCTTGCAGCCTTGTTGGTCAGGCTGTGGCCCAGAGACCGCTGATAGGCCCGCTCGGCCGCGTCCTGCAAAATGGCGTCGACAACCTGGTGCTCGGTCGGAACTAGCGGAGCCTCGTGCCGTTGCAGCGTGGTCTGCCACTGTTCGGCAACGGCCGGGAACCGGTTGAAAAGCGCTTCTTCCCAGATCAGCCGAACGGCCAGGAGGTCGCCGAGTGTCCCATCCGTCTTGCCGTCCTGCTCGGCCTGCCACAGCAGCCAGCGCGCATGCTGCGCCCAGCCTCCCAGATCCGTCAGCAGCCGATGAAACACGGTCTCGGCCGCCGGAACGTTGATTGCCAGCCTGCCGGTCACCTGCAGGATGGCCTGTTCGGAAGTGTCCGGCGATGCGCTGACATGGGAGCAGAAGCCCGAAAGACCGGCAATTTCCGGTGTCAGGTCGCGGCTCGCCCACGAGCGCCAGGCGGCATAGGCGCCCTCGCCCGGAGCCGGAGACCAAAGCGCCTGCCCGCGGTCGAAGTAACCGGCTGCCCAGAGGCCGACCGACTTTTCGATGACCGACGGCCAGTCGATGCCGGAAACCGAAGCTGCCAGATCGGCAATTGTCGGCGCAGCCGCAGGCGCTGACCCTTCCTGCTGAACAAGCGCCTTGAGCTGCGCCAGATCTGCCGGCTTGGTCTCTGATTGGCAGGCACTCAGAGCTGCCATCAGGTCTTCGTCGGTGATGCGGCCGCTGGCGATGTCGGCGTTGTAGCTGCTTCTGGACCTTGTCAGCTTGATGCCTGCTGTTCTGGCCAGGCGGACGGAGGCCTCTGCGAGATTTTCCCGTACCTGTCCGAGGAACGGATTGACGGCAACGGTTGCGTCCAGCGGAAAGGCCGGCGGGATCGCCCGAATGGCCGCCGTCCCTGCTGCCAGGATGCCTGAAACCCGCGCCGAAGCGAATTGTGTGTGTTTGATAAACATCTCGATTGCCTCGTCTTACTTGGATTTCGCCACCCGGTAGCCGCCGATGAAGCGGTCGAGGAGCGCGTTGAGGTAGAGTCCGTTGGCGATGTGAACGCGCAAGCCGGACGTGGACGGGTGATGGGACCAGAGAGGAAACAGGGTCTGGGCCACGGCGACGATGCCGAAGGAAAGGACCGCCAGGACGATCAGGGCCCATTCAAGCGGACCGGCGACCGGAGCCTTTGGCAGGGTTGCGCCCCATAGCAAGTTGGCGACTTGCTGAAAGCCGAAATAGGCGAAGGCGACGAGGACCGCTGCCAGTGAGGTGCGGTACGTCAGGTCGGCGGGAGCCGCATCTGCCAGGCCCTGCGCCACCAGATAGGCCACGCCGAAGATCAGCATTGCTCCGATGGCGAGCGCCTGGGGCGTTTTCGGTCCGGCGATCATCGAGAAGGCAAAGGACACAATGGCGTAGAGAAAAAGGGCGATTGCGAAGGACCGCAGAACGTTGGCAACGCTCGGGACCGCGATGGGGCCGGGCCGCCGCAACTTGCCAACCGCCAGGACAGCGCCTCCGGAGGAGAGAAAAGCGTGCGCCTTGTAGAGGGAGTGCGCGACCACATGCAGGAGAGCCAGCGGCCACAGGCCGAGGCCGCATTGCAGCAGCATGAACCCCATCTGGGAAATCGTTGACCAGGCAAGGGCGGTCTTGACTGCGCTTTGGGTCAGCATCACCACAGCACCAAAGAGTGCGGTGAGACCGCCCAAGGCAACAAGCACGCCCATGGCGCCTGGGCTGGCCTGAACCAGGTCGGCGGTTCTGATCAGCAGGAACCCGCCAGCATTGATGATGCCTGCGTGAAGCAGGGCGGAAACCGGGGTTGGTGCCTCCATGACCTCCGTCAGCCAGCCGTGCAGCGGGAAGGCAGCGGTTTTCAGGACGGCTGCCAGCACCAGAAACGTGACCGCCAGATGCTCGATAGGAGAGAGGCTCGTCCCGACGATTTCAGAGAGTTGCGAGATTTGTGTCGAACCGGAGCTGAGCATGAACAGACCAGCGGCCAGCAGCAGCGAAAGATCGCCCGCATGCCAGACAAGCGCGAATTTGGTTGCTGCCCGTTGGGCAGCAGCGCGCTGCGGGTAGAACAGCAAAAGCCTGCGCAGACACAGGCCGATTGCGGCAAAGCCGGCCACCAGCACAAGCAGGCTGCCCGACTGCACGACCAGGAGGACGGCCGCCAGGGCGCTGAGCATCAAGCCGTGGAAGGCTCCCTCGCGCGCTTCGCCGTCGAGGTAGGTCCGGGAATAGCGCATCACCACCCAGCCGATGAAAGCCACCAGCAGAGTCATGGTCACGCTGATCGCATCGACCCTGAAGACAAGCGCAAACGCGCCTTCGAACAAAACCATTTCGGAAGTGCCGAAAACCAGAAGCTGGGCAAGGCCTGAAAGCGCAATCAGAAAGGCGATGAAAGCGCTTGCTTCCGAGATCTGGGGATAGGAACCCGGGCGGCGGCCGGGGCGCACTGTCGACAGGGTAGCAGATGCCAGCAGCAGCAGCGGGGCCAGAAGGGGCAGGGGAAACAGGTGCGACATGGGAACCTCACGGACGCTGAAAGACGCCGTGGGTATACCGTCTCGCTTTCTTGCAAAAAATTACATATTATCGTCAAAACCGTTCTATAATTTGGAAGTGTTGTCGTGCTGAACCTTCATCATCTTCGGCTTTTCCGGGCAGTTGCACGCGATGGAACGCTAACGGGTGCAGCCCGGGTGCTGAACCTCTCGCAATCGGCACTTTCCTCGCAGATAAAGACCCTGGAAGCCGCCCTTGGTCACGACCTGTTTGAACGGCGCGGCAGAGGTCTCGTGATGACGGAGGCCGGCCGGATCGCCCTTGATCACGCGGAAGCGATCTTCCGCACCGCGGACGACCTCACGGCGACGCTCCGCAACACCGGCACGGAGCGCAGGGCTTTGCGGGTCGGCTCCCTTGCAACGCTGTCGCGAAACTTTCAGATCGGTTTTATCGAACCCCTGATCGGGCGCTCGGATGTCGAAGTGGTGCTTCGTTCCGGAGCGCAGGGAGACCTTTTGCGGGCATTGGAAGCGCTGGCGATTGATGTCGTTCTGACAAACCTTGTGCCGGCGCGCGATGCATCCAGCCCCTATCTGGCGCATGGGCTTTCTGAACAGCCGGTGAGCCTGATTGGACCCGCGACCGCTGCCGATCTGGCGGGGCGGCCCTTGCCCGAGCTTCTGTCTTCTCGGCCGTTGATCCTGCCGACACCGGAATCGGCCCTGCGGGCCTCCTTCGACGCGATGGTGGAGCAACTGGGCCTTGTCCCGAAAGTGGCCGCGGAAGCCGACGACATGGCGATGATCCGCCTGCTTGCCCGTGCGCATGCGGGCCTTGCCGTCATTCCGCCGATCGTCGTCAGAGACGAACTCGCCTCCGGGCGGCTTATCGAATTGGGCAGGCTGGAAGGGCTCAAGGAAGAGTTCTTCGCCGTCACTCTGCACCGGCGCTTCCCCAACCCGCTGGTTGCCGACTTGCTGAAGGCTTTCAAAAGCAAAAAGGACTGAGCAGGGCCATGAAGCCTTTGCTCAGTCCGGACTTTTCAGACCGCAGTCGAAGGGCTGACGGGAGCCGTCAGGTCCGGTTCTGGCAGTGGTCCTGAGAGCGCCTCAGTAAGCCACGGACAGATGCGGGCCGGTGTTCTTGTCGACCACTTCCGGCTTGTCGGTTTCCACTGTGCCGGTCCAGCCGCCGCCAAGCGCTTTTTGCAGGGCGATGTAATAGGTTGTCAGGCGGACACGGCTCTGGATGAGCGTGTCCTGGGCGGAATAGGTCGACCGTTCCGCGTCGAGGGCATCGAGGAAGCTGGCCGCGCCGGTCTGATAGAGCGATCTGGACAGTTCCGCCGCAGACTTGAAGTTCGCTGCTGCGCGGGCCTGGCTGGCGACGCGTTTGCGTTCCTGTGTGAGGCCGACAAGTGCGTTTTCGACGTCTTCCAGTGCTGTCAGAACCGAAGCCTGATAGGCGAGGAAATACTGGTCGCGCTGGGCTTCGGCGATCTCCACGCCTGCCGCCAGTTTGCCGGCGTTGAAGATCGGCACGGAGAGGGACGGACCGAAGGCCCAGCTGATCGACGAATTCTTGCCGAGATCGCCGAAGTCAGCCGCCGCCGTACCGATGGAGCCGGTCAGGCTGACGGAGGGATAGCGCGCTGCCGTCGCCTGTCCGATTTTCGCAGTCGATTCCGCAAGCTTGCGTTCGGCAAGGCGCACGTCCGGGCGCGTCAGCAGGATGCTTGCCGGAATACCGACAGGGATCGGCAGCTTCGGTGTCGGAATACGGCTGCTTTTCATCAACTGGTCGGTGAGCGCGGTCGGCTGCTGACCGGTCAGGACGCTCAAGCGGTGCATGGAGGCGGCAAGAGCCGTCTTCAGGGCAGGAATATTTGACTCGGTCGACGCGGCCTGACCTTCCGCATTGGCGACGTCGAGACCGGAGGACGAGCCTGCCTGGAAACGCTTGCGAATGAGGTCAGCCGAGGACTGTTGCGACCTTGCTGTGTCCTGCGCCAGCTTCACGCGTTGCTGGAGGCCGCGGGCCTCGACGTAGTTGGTGGCAAGGTCGCCGATCAGGGTCAGGAGACTTGCTCTCAGCTCTTCCTCGGCAGCGTCGAGACCGTATTTGGCAGCTTCCCGCGCCCGGCGATTGGCACCGAAGATGTCGATCTCCCAGGCAGCATCGAAGCCGCCGTTCCACAGCGTGTTGACGCTGTCCGACCCGCTCGATTTGGACCGGTTCACGCCGGCCGCGCCGTCAAGGCTCGGAAAGAGCGAGGCGGAAGCCTGCTTGTAGCTGGCCCGGGCTTCGCGGACCTTGGCCTTGGCGGTACGGACGTCCAGGTTGTTCTGAACCGCAAGAGCAATCAGGCTGTTGAGCTGTGCATCTCCCAACTGGGTCCACCAGTTGGCAAGCTGAGGCACGGAGGCCGGCGTTTCGCTGGTTGAATTGCGCCACTTGCCGGGAACGGAGACGTCCGGCCGCTGGTAATCGGGGCCGACGGAACAGGCGCTCAGCAGGGTTGCCGCCATCAGGCCCACACCCAGCCGCAGCCAGGTCGTGTGGCGTCGGGATGGGGCGGCGCAGGCAGGGCCGGTATCAGATTTGAAAAGGGTCATCGAAACTCTCTCAATGGGCTTTGCTGCCTGTCGTGTCAGGAGTGGCTTCGTTCGTCTGCTTGCGGCTGAAGATGCGCCGCACGGTGACGAACAGAAGCGGCACGAAGAAAATGCCGAGCAAGGTGGAGGCGATCATGCCGCCCATGACGCCGATACCGATGGAATTCTGCGCGCCCGAACCTGCCCCGGTGGCAAGCGCCAGCGGCGTCACGCCCAGAATGAAGGCGAAGGACGTCATCAGGATCGGTCGGAGCCGCTGACGGGCGGCATCCAGGGTTGCCTGCAGCAGGTCCTTGCCCTGGCGTTGCCGTTCGATGGCAAACTCCACGATCAGGATGGCATTCTTCGCCGCAAGTCCTATGGTCGTGAGCAGGCCCACCTTGAAGTAGACGTCGTTTGTCTGACCGAAGATAAGCGCTGCCGCCAATGCGCCGAAGACGCCGATGGGCACCGACAGCATCACCGCGAAGGGGATCGACCAGCTTTCGTAAAGTGCGGCAAGACACAGGAACACGATCAGGATCGAGATCGCGTAAAGCGATGCGGCCTGATCGCCTGACAGCCGTTCCTGATAGGACAGGCCGGTCCACTGGTGAACGAAGCCTGTCGGAAGCTGGGAAACGAGCGTATCGATTTCCGCCATCGCGTCACCCGAACTGACGCCTGGCGCCGCCTGGCCCTGCAGTTCCACCGCCGACGCGCCATTGAAGCGCTCAAGCCTTGGCGAGCCATAGGCCCAGCGTGAGGACGCAAAGGCGCTGAAGGGCACCATGTCACCGTTGGAATTGCGCACGTGCCACAGGTCCAGGTCGGACGGCTGCATCCGGAACGGAGCATCGGCCTGAACGTAGACGGGTTTGATGCGGCCGCGGTCCATGAAGTCGTTGACGTAGTCGGATCCCCAGGCAATCGACAAGGTATTGTTGATGTCGGGGATGGCGAGGTCCAGCAGGCGCGCTTTCTGCGTGTCGATATCGACCTTGAACTGCGGTTGGTCTTCCTGGCCGTTGGGGCGTGTCGCCACCAGTTTGCCGGACTGGGCAGCCATGCCCAGAAGCTGGTTGCGGACTTCCATCAGCCGTTCGTGACCGGCGCCGTTGATGTCCTGCAAATAGAAGGAAAAGCCGTTGGTGTTGCCCATGCCCTGAATGGCAGGCGGCGCAAGCGCGAACACGCGGGCGTCCTTGAGCTGCGAGAAGGCTCCCATGGCGCGCCCGGCGACCGCCTGGGCGGCAAGTCTGGGGTCCTCACGCTCGGTGAAGTCCTTCATGCGCACGAAGGCCAGGCCGACGTTCTGGCCCTGACCGCCGAACCCGAAGCCGGCGACGGTGAAGACGCTGTCGACCGCATCCGGTTCGTTTTCCATGAAGTGCGTGCGCACTTTCTCCAGCACGGTCAGCGTCCGGCCCTGGGTCGCGCCGACAGGCAGGTTGACCATGGCAATCAGAATGCCCTGGTCTTCCTGCGGCAGGAAGGAGCTCGGCAGGCGGCTGAACATCCAGCCCATGGCAACGCCGATGGCGATGAACAGCACAAGAAAGCGCTTGCCGCGTTTCAGGATGCCGCCGTTGGCCGCCCGGTAACCGTTTGCACTGGCATCGAAGCCCTTGTTGAACCAGGCGAAGGGGCCGCGGCTATGACCGTGATCGCCCTTTTTCAGGATGGTCGCGCAGAGCGCCGGGGTCAGGATCAGCGCAACGAACACCGACAGCACCATGGCTGAAACGATGGTGATCGAGAACTGGCGGTAGATGATACCGACCGACCCGCCGAAAAACGCCATCGGCACGAACACGGCCGACAGCACCACCGCGATGCCGATCAGCGCGCCGGTAATTTCCTTCATGGATTTGCGGGTGGCTTCCTTAGGCGGCAAGCCCTCTTCGGCCATCACGCGTTCGACGTTTTCCACCACGACGATGGCATCGTCCACCAGAAGCCCGATGGCGAGCACCATGGCGAACATCGTCAATGTGTTGATCGAATAGCCGAACAGGGCGAGCACCCCGAAGGTGCCGAGCAGAACCACAGGTACGGCAAGGGTCGGAATGATGGTTGCGCGCAGGTTCTGCAGGAAGAGATACATCACCAGGAACACCAGCACGACCGCTTCCAGCAGCGTGTGGACCACCTTCTCGATGGAAAGCTTCACGAAGGGGGTGGTGTCGTAGGGGTAGACCACGTCGACACCGGCAGGCAGCGTCGATGACAGCCGGTCGATAGTCTCGCGCACCCGCTCGGCGGTGTCGATGGCGTTGGCGCCGGTCGCAAGCGACACCGCAAGGCCGGAGGCCGGCATGCCGTTGTAGAAGGCCGAGGTGCTGTAGCTTTCGTTGGCGACTTCCACCCGGGCGACATCGTTGAGGCGAACGACCGAGCCGTCTTCGGAGCTTTTCAGAATGATGTCGCGGAACTGCTGGGCAGTCTGCAGGCGGCTGGAGGCGGTGATGGTGGCGTTGAGCTGCTGACCCTCGACCTGAGGAAGTCCGCCGAGCTGACCGGCGGAAACCTGGGTGTTCTGGGCCTGAATGGCGGAGCTGACATCGCTCGGCATCAGGTTGTATTTCAGCAGTTTCTTCGGATCGAGCCAGATGCGCATGGCATAGCCGGAGCCGAACAGCCGGGTTTCACCGACACCCTCGACACGTTTCAGCGTGTCGTTGAGCGTATTGTCGACGTAGTCGGCAATGTCGGTGGAGGTCAGGCGTCCGTCTGTCGAAACGAAGCCAAGCACCATCAGAAAGCCGGAGGTCGACTTGGTGACGGTGATGCCGGTGTTCTGCACGATCTGCGGGAGCTGGCTGGAGACAAGCTGCAGCTTGTTCTGCACCTGCATCTGGGCAACGTCCGGATCGGCCTTGGACGAGAATGTCAGCGAGATCTGGGCCGAACCGGTGTTCGACGAGGTCGCGGTCATGTAGTCCAGGTAATCGATCCCGGACATGCCCTGCTCGATCACCTTGGTAATCGAGTTTTCAACCGTCGCCGCATCGGCGCCGGGATAGTTGGCGCTGATGTTGACCGTGGTCGGCGCGATCTGCGGATATTGTGAAACGGAAAGCGTTGTGATGGCCAGAGCGCCTGCCAGCATTGTGACAATGGCGATAACCCAGGCGAAGATCGGCCTGTCGATGAAGAAAGCTGACATCAGTCGGAAATCTCACCCGTGTTTGTCACCGCCTCACCGCGGCTTTCCACCTCCCCCGTCGCTTCGTCAATGGTCACCAGAGTGCCGGTGGCTTCCTGGCCGGCCCGCACGAACAGCGTTCCTTCAACGATGACCCTGTCACCCTGCGAAATGCCTTCGTTGACCAGCCAGTTGTTGCCAATGTCGCCTTCCACCCTGAGGACGCGTTCCTCAACCTTGCCATCCTTGGAAAGGAAGAGCGCCGTCGGCTCGCCTCTGGCATTGCGCGACACCGCGCGCTGCGGCACCAGGAAGGAGTTCTGGGCGATGCCCTCCTCGACAATCGCCTGAACGTACATGCCCGGCAGGAGAAGCCGGTCAGGGTTCGGGAACTCGGCGCGCAGCGTGTAGGTACCCGTGGTCGGGTCCACGTGGGCTTCCGAAAATTCCAGCTTGCCGGTTTCCGAGTATTCCTCACCCGTTTCCAGCAGCAGGCGCACCTGCACGTTTTCGCCGGACAGCTTGATCCGGCCTTCGCGCACGGCCTTGCGCAACTTCAGGAGGTTGGTGCTCGACTGGGTGACGTCGACATTGATCGGGTCAAGCTGCCGGATGATGGTCAGCGGCGCAGCCTGGCTGGCCGTCACCAGGGCGCCGACATTCAGCCTCGAGGCTTCGATGCGACCTGAAATCGGCGCCTTGATCACGGTATTGTCGAGATTGATCCTTGCGGTTTGCACACTGGCCTTCGCTGAGGCGATGTCCGCCTTCGCCTGGGCCAGGGCCGCCTTGGCGTCATCCAGCTCCTGCTTGGCGACCGCGTTTTGCGTGATCAGTTCCTCGTACCGTTCGACCTTGGTCTGGGCGCTCGGCAGGGCGGCTTCCGCTTTTTGCAAGGTGGCCAGGGCGCTGTCGTGGGCTGCCTTGTAAAGATCATCCTCGATCCGGTAGAGCACGTCCCCGGCGCTAACCTCGGTTCCTTCCTTGAACAGCCGCTCCTTGATGATGCCGCCAACCTCAGGCCGGACTTCCGCATCCAGGGACGCTGCGATCCTGCCTGAAAGCTTTGCGGTGATCGCCACCGACTCCGGCTGCAGCTCGACAACGCCGACTTCCGGCTTGGGGGCCGCACCACCCATCTGCTGGGCAAAGGCACTGCCGGAGGCCAGGCTGGAGGAGACGAGAAAGGCAAAAAGAAAAGCACGGAACGGCTTCTTCGTTGAGCACAGGGACGCAGTGCTCGAACCGAGAGAGATACACGTCATTTCCGGGAGGAACCTCTTTGGTCGCAAATGCTGTGGAGCATTAGAAAACTCCAGGGTACCAATATTCTTACAAAGGTTCCCTCGTCAATCGAAATTCGGTATTTATGCGTATTGGGGGGAGGGACATGATGAGCTCTTCAGGAAAAACAGACATAACAATGGAAGCCTGTCCGGCTGGTCAGGACGATTGCACCGAGCAGCGGCAGCGCGGACGCCAGAAGGTCCATGACGAGGAAACGCTGAAAGCGCGCGTCGTCGAGACGGCCTTCAGCACGTTCCAGAAGCATTCCTACAACGGCACCACAATGGCGCTGATCGCCAAGAATGCCGGTATTTCCAAGCGGACGCTTTACGAGCTGTTTCCCTCGAAACTCGAACTGTTCGCGGAACTTGCCATTCGTCACCGCGCAAACCTGCTCGATGTTCCGGCGGCGCGGAACACCGAAACGCTTGAAGACGCCCTCAAGGCGGTGTTCAAGGTCGACCAGAGCGACGAGCAACATCTCCAGCAAGCTGCCGAAATGCGCCTGTTCTACGTGGAGGCTGTCGCCAACGAGGAACTGGGCGTACTCTTGAGGAAGTATTGCGGCAGCGAGCTGCATGACCTGGTGACGGCCTGGGTGGAAGAGGAAGTCGCGAAGGGCCGGATCGTCGCGAAGTCCTCCCGGGATACGGCAAAATATCTCCTGGATGTCCTCATCGCGGCCCGGCTGTTCCGTCCCAAGACGCCCGACGTGATCACCGGCCTGTCGGATATTCGCACTTACCTCAATCACACGATCCAGCTCATCCTGAACGGCCTGCTGCCACGCTGACCGTTCAGGCTGCAGGCTTCAGGAAGCCTTTGCCTTGCGCACAGGGGCAGCGTCCGTTCTTTGCAGCCACTGGCTGAGATCCAGGGTCGAGCGCCGTCCGAGTTGCGCGCCGTTTTTCTGCAGAAACTCCGACGCCGCACTGCGGCCTTCCTCGCGCAGTTGTTCCAGAAAAGGCCAGGTGGAGTTGAGCTTCGACTGGTCGCTGTGGCCATTCATCACGGCGCCGGCAATGCGGTGGACCCGCAGATCGGCGATGGAACTTGTGGGGCGGTTGGCTTCACTAGTGGAGCCGGATCGTCCCGAACCGGCAGTACGTCCGGTCAGGCTCGGCAGGAAACCCGGCCGGACGGCCGGTGATTTTGTGCCGGCCTGGTGCTGCAGTTCAGCCAGAAGCCGCAATTCCTTGATCAGGGGCGCGTTGAAGGAAATCTCCTTTTCGCGCGCGGCGATCTGCCGGGCATTCTGTGGCAGCGCGGCCCGTTCGGTCGGGCTGGTCTGCACCAGCAGTAGATCCGCTTCCCCCGGCTCCAGAACGAGAGGCATCAGGCTGGGATTGCCGGTATAGCCGCCATCCCAGTAGTGCTCGCCGTCGATCTCGACCGCGTGGAAGAGGGAAGGCAGACAGGCGGACGCAAGCAGAACGTCTGTGCTGATGGCGCTGTTGGAAAAGATGCGCGCTTCACCAGAGCCGACATGGGTCGCCGTGACATGCAGCGCAATGTCGGCGTGGGCAATGGCGCCGATGTCGATGGTTTCTTCGATGATTTCCCGCAAGGGGTTGAAGCCTGCCGGGTTGAGATCATAGGGCGACAGGAAGTTCATTCCCGCACCGAACAGAAACGGCAGTTTTTCGAAATCTATACCCAATCCCCCGAGCACTGCCCTGGAGGTCGTCATGTTGAAGGGGGTAAACCGGCTGCGCCTGGAAACCGTTTTCCAGAAGCCTGCCAGCGAAGCGCGCGCCTCCTCACGTCCGCCTTTTACAAGACCGGTCAGCAACGCCGCCGCGTTCATTGCGCCGGCTGACGTGCCCGAGAGGGCGTTGATATGAAGTGTCTCTTCCTCCAGGAGACGGTCCAGGACGCCCCAGGTGAAGGCGCCATGGGCACCGCCACCTTGAAGCGCCAGGTTTATGGGTATCCTGGGCGCTCCTGAAGCGCTGTGTGAAACGGTCTGTTTCAAGGTCCGGGTTCCTTTCCACGAAGTTTTGTCCCACCCCGAAACGCTTCCTCATGACTTTTTTGCTTGGGTTCGATGCCCGGCCGATAGGGCGCGGTGTTCGGCGGACCCGGCTTCAGGCCTGCCGCGGCATCGTCAGAACAAGATATGGTGCAATGCAGCATTTTTCAATGCGAGCACTCGTTTCAGGGGCCGTTTCCGGCGAAAACCCGCCGCCCAAGGCGGACAAAATGGCCCCAAAACCGATGTCCCGCGGACGGCGTGACAAAAGGGAGACTTGCGCAAGGTGCTGATTTCATGCCTGCTTCCCGAACCAGGTGGGCAGGCGATGCCCTTGAACCTGAAATCTTGTGCACACAATCGGGAGGATGCAGCTCAATGAGCGTGAAACTGACTTTTCTCGGGGGTGTCGGCACGGTTACAGGTTCGAAATACCTGCTCGAAAAAGACGGCACGCGGGTGCTGGTCGATTGCGGCCTCTTCCAGGGGTACAAGCAATTGCGGCTCAAGAACTGGGCACCGCTGCCTGTCGATCCGAAAACCATCGACGCGGTCATCCTGACACACGCCCACCTGGATCACTCCGGTTATCTGCCGCTGCTGGTGCGCAACGGTTTCAAGGGACCGGTCGTGTGCACCAGGGCAACACGGGACCTTTGTGCGATCCTGCTGCCCGATAGTGGATTTCTGCAGGAAAAGGACGCGGAATTTGCCAACAGGCATGGCTTCTCCAAGCATAGTCCGGCTCTGCCGCTTTACACCAAAAAGGATGCTGAAGTGTCGCTCGACCGGTTCCGGCCGGTCGCTTTCAATGAAGTGCATGACATGCTGGACACCTTCAGCGTCTGCTTCCGCAGGGCCGGTCACATTCTTGGCGCGGCCATCGTCGAACTGACCTGGGGCGGAACGCGGATTGTCTTTTCCGGCGATCTTGGGCGCTATGGCGATGCGACGATGTTCGACCCGTCGCCGATCCGCGAGGCGGATTATCTGCTGGTCGAATCCACCTATGGCAACCGCCGGCACGAGAAGCTGGACGCCGACGATATTCTGGCCGAGGCCATCACCAAGACGGCACGGCGCGGTGGCACTGTCGTCATTCCGTCTTTCGCCGTCGGCCGGGCGCAGTCACTGCTTTTCCACATCGAGAGCCTTAAGAAGACAGGGCGAATTCCGGATCTGCCCATTTTTCTCGACAGTCCGATGGCTGTCAGCGCCTCCAACATCTACGGCAAACACCCGGATGATCACCGGCTGACGCCGGAGGAATGCGACTGGTCGAACGGAGCGGCACATTACGTTGCCGATGTCGAGGAATCCAAGGATCTTGACCGGAACCGCATGCCCAAGGTGATCGTCTCGGCCAGCGGCATGGCGACCGGCGGCCGGGTGCTGCACCACCTGAAACACTATGCGCCCGATCATCGCAACATGATCCTGTTTGCGGGTTTTCAGGCCGGCGGAACGCGCGGCGCGGCCATGACGTCAGGCGCGACAAGCGTCAGGATCCACGGGTCAGATGTGCCGATCCGGGCGGAGGTCGGCAATCTGCACATGCTCTCGGCGCATGCGGATGCGGACGAGATCATGCAATGGCTCGGCAATTTCGAGCGGCCGCCGAAAATGACTTTCATCACGCATGGCGAGCCGGATGCCGCCGATGCCCTGCGCTACAGGATCGAGAGCGAGCTGGACTGGCCGTGCTGGCTGCCCGATTACCGTGAAGACGTCCTGCTGGACTGAGGCAGGACCTGCGAAGCCTGGCGGTGCGATAAATCTTCGGGAATAAATTACTCCTGCTATTTGCCGTTGCGTAAGTTTTGCCTCGGTGTTTATGGTAGACGCTCAGGTGCGCAGGGAGTGATGGCTGTGTGGCGTTCTATTCTCATGTCCTCGTTTCTGGCGGTTGCTGCCGCCAGCCCGGTCAGGGCCGATGCTGTCGTCATCGGCGTGCCGGCCTGGCCGTCGGCGCAGGTTACGGCCAACATCATCCATGATGTTCTGAACGAGCGTCTCGGTGTTGAAACGGAACTGCGTGAGCGTGGGACGCTGACAATCCTTTCCGATATCGGCAGGGGCGAAATCCAGGTTCACCCGGAAGTCTGGTTTCCCAACCTGTCTGCGATGGCGACACGGCTGAGCGAGGAAAAGAACGTCCTGTCTCTCAGTCCAAAGAGTGTCGCCGCAACGCAAAATATCTGCGCGACACGGGCAACGGTCGAGCAGACCGGCATCAAGGGGGTCTCCGATCTGGTGAAGCCGGAAATGGCCGCGCAGTTCGACAGTGACGGCGACGGCAAAGGTGAGATCTGGATTGGCGCGCCAACCTGGTCATCGACCGAGATCGAACGGATCCGGGCGCATTCCTACGGTTACGATCAGACCATGACACTTTTGGAAATGCCGGAAGATGTCGCCATGGCAGCCGTCGATGCAGCGGTCTCCTTCGGCAAACCGGTGGTCTTCTACTGTTACGGGCCGCATCACGTCTTTGAACTTCATGACATCGTGAAGCTGGAAGAACCCGCATATGACCCTGCGCGCTGGACAATCGTCACCCGCGCCCAGGACAACGACTGGCTGGCAAAGTCTCATGCAGATACCGCCTGGGACGCCTCCAGTTTCAAGGTTGCCTTTGCAACCTCCCTCGAAACCGGAATGCCCGAGGTGGCCTCGTTCCTGTCGAAAATGGAGCTGACACCGGAGGATGTGACCGCGATGAGCTACGCCGTGGTCGTGGAAGGCAAGCCGGCCGAGGATGTTGCAAAAGACTGGATAGCCGCCAATGCGGACAGGATCGGGGAGTGGACCAAATGATCAAGCTGCCGAGCGCATTTCGCACCTTGCTGGGCTGGCTGCCGGCCCTTGCCGTGCTGGTCTTTGCCGGCATGGCATTGGCGCAATCGTTCCAGACGCAGATCTACGATCCGACGACACGCAAGTGGGTGGATTACACGCCGCGCGCGGCGGCGAAATTCTATAACCGGCACGGCCAGTCGCCTGAGGAATTCCGCAGGCAGGTGGTCCCGTTCCGCACGGCGGAAAAGCCCGGCACGATCATCATCGATGGCGACCGGCATTTCCTCTATCTGGTGCAGCCCAACTTCCAGGCGATTCGCTATGGCATTGGCGTCGGGCGCGACGGCTTCGGCTGGGCCGGCATCGTCAAGATCGGCCGCATGCAGGAATGGCCGACATGGACGCCGCCGCCCGAAATGATTGCCCGTGATCCGGAATCCGCCAAATGGGCGAACGGCATGCCGGGCGGGCCGGACAATCCGCTGGGTGCCCGCGCGATGTATCTTTATATCGGCAACAAGGATTCCATCTATCGCATCCATGGCACCAACCAGCCCTGGACGATCGGCCTCAACATTTCCTCCGGCTGTATTCGCCTGAACAACGAGGATGTCGCGGATCTCTACAGCCGCGTGGAAGTTGGCGCGAAGGTTATTGTGCTGATGCAGGGGGCTGCCCTTTACAAGGGCGTCTGAGACCTGTCGGTGAGGGGTGGGAGAAACTTGAAATGAGCATCAGGGTATCGAACAGGCTTTCTGCGGGACTGGCTGCCGGGCTTTGTCTTTCCGTCGTCGCGGGCTGCAACACCAGCTCCAACCAGACACCGACTGCCGGCGCGGTGCGTTCGTCAGGCGAAACCGCACCAACCGACCTGCAACTGCTTTGTGCCTCGAAGGCCGCGGAAGAGTTGAAGGTCGCCGGCGGCAATGTTTTGCCTGTCAGCTCCATGCCTTCGGGCGAAAACGCCTATCAGGTGAACCTGACGTTCGACGGCGGGCAGGCGGTTTGCATTATCGACGAAACCGGCACCGTCCAGTCGATCAGTCCTGCATAAAGGACTTCATCACCGGCTCAGCCCCCTGGCAGGTGTTTCAGGAGCGAGGCCTTGGCGCCCTGGATATGTTCCCGGGTAAGCCTTGAGGCGAGGTCCGCGTCGCCTTTTTCGCAGGCTTCCAGGATGGCGAAATGTTCGCGTCCCGCCCGTTCCATGCCGTTGGACATGACAAGCTGAGCCCGGATCTGTCGTTCCACCCGGTCAATCGCGTTGTCCGAAATCTCCTGAAAGAACTTCAGGTCGCTGGCGCTGTAGAGCGTTTCATGAAAAGCGCGGTTGAGGTCGCCATAGGTCATCGGATCGGTGGCCGAGGAGAAGGCCGCGCATTTCTCCCGCGCTTCCGCCAAAAGCTCACTCGACATCAGGGGCACGGCATTGCGGATGATTTCCGGTTCCACGAGGGCCCGGAGATCGAAGATTTCCGCTGTTTCCTTCGGTGAGAGACCCGCGACCACGGCGCCCTTGTAGCGCTGTGTCTTGACGAGCCCCTGTTCCTCCAGCCGCGAAATCGCCTCGCGCACGGGAATGCGGCTGGTGTTGAACAGGCGGGCGATCTCATCCTGCCGCAGAGGTTCGCCTTCTTCGAGCTGGCCCTCGATAATGGCTTTCCGCAGGGCGTCGAACACGATCGACGACGCCGAGGCGGTCGCGGAAATATCCATCGTTTTCAGTTTCATAGGACCTGGTCTCCTTGAGGCCACTTTTTACGGGATGGGCCCTGATTGGTGAAGCGAAAATGATTTCCAATATTATATATTGAATATTGGATCCAATTTGGATTATCAATCGCTGAGAGTATCGATATTGCTTGGTTCGGGTGCGGAAGGAACCGCCAGGAGCCTGAAAATGAAAGCGGCCGGATTGCATCGGCCACCGGCCGGGATCTTCGGTTCGCCTGAACCGACCCCACCGAAAATGTCTTGCGAACAAGCGCTGATAAAGCGCAACTAGATTTGACCGTCAGACCTCATGGCGCAGGAGTTCGCCGTCAGGTCTGGCCTATTCAGGAGTGAATGATGACGTCCAATGTCTTTTCCGGATGCATGCCCGCGCTGATGACCCCGTGCAGGGCCGACCGGTCGCCGGATTTCGATGCCCTCGTCAAGAAGGGCAAGGAACTGATAGAGGCCGGCATGTCGGCCGTTGTCTATTGCGGCTCCATGGGCGACTGGCCGCTCCTGACGGATGAACAGCGCATGGAAGGCGTTGAACGCCTGGTGAAGGCCGGCGTTCCGGTTGTCGTTGGAACCGGCGCCGTCAACACCAGATCCGCCGTTGCCCACGCCGTCCATGCGGCAAAGGTCGGGGCGCGTGGCCTGATGCTTATCCCGCGCGTTTTGTCCCGCGGCAGTTCTGTGTCCGCGCAGCGCCACCACTTCAGCGATATTCTGAAAGCGGTCCCGAGCCTGCCCGCAGTGATCTACAACAGCCCCTACTATGGCTTTGCCACCCGCGCGGATCTCTTCTTCGATCTGCGCGGCGAATTCCCGAACCTGGTCGGTTTCAAGGAATTCGGCGGGCTGGCAGATCTGCGCTATGCGGCTGAAAACATCACCTCAAAGGATGATCAGGTGACGCTGATGGTCGGTGTCGACACCGCTGTCTACCATGGCTTCGTCAATTGCGGTGCCACAGGTGCGATCACCGGCATTGGAAATGCCCTTCCAAAGGAAGTTCTGCATCTGGTGGCGCTTTGCGAAAAGGCTGCTGAAGGGCATGCGGAAGCGCGCTTGCGGGCGCAGGAACTGGAAGAAGCTCTGGCCGTTCTCTCCAGCTTCGACGAAGGCCCGGACCTTGTGCTCTACTACAAGCACCTGATGGTGCTGAACGGTGAAGACGAATACCGGCTGCACTTCAACGAAACCGATGCTCTCAGCGATGCGCAGCGCAACTATGCCGAAGCACAGTACAAGCTGTTCAAGACCTGGTACGCCGACTGGAGCACGAAAGGGGGCGTGATTGCCGAATGCGCGTAATCGACAGCCATACGGCGGGTGAACCGACCCGCGTCGTGCTAGACGGTGGCCCGGATCTTGGATCCGGGACGCTGGCGGAGCGGGCCGCCCGGCTGGAAGCGGAGCATCTCGATTTCTGTGCCTCCGTCGTTCTGGAGCCGCGTGGGCACGATGCCATCATCGGGGCCTTGCTGGTGCCGCCGTCCGACCCGGCATGCGCTGCCGGCGTGATCTACTTCAACAACCTGCAGAACCTCGGCATGTGCGGTCACGCCACCATCGGCCTTGGCGTGACGCTGGCCCATCTCGGGCGGATCGGTCCCGGCCGACACAAGTTCGAAACGCCGGTCGGCGTGGTCGAGATTGACCTGATCGACGCCAACACGGTATCCGTGGTCAACATTGAGAGTTACCGGCTCGCGAAGGATGTCACGGTTGAGGTTGAAGGGGTGGGGCCGGTCACGGGCGACGTCGCCTGGGGAGGTAACTGGTTTTTCCTGGTCAAGAACAGCCCGATTGCCTTGACGGGCGCGAACATCCGTCCGCTGACGGATCTGACCCTGAAAATCCGAACTGCGCTGGAAAAGGCCGGTGTGACCGGCAAGGACGGTGCCTGGATCGATCATATCGAGCTGTTCGGACCGGCAGAAGATCCGGCCGCGCAAAGCCGCAACTTCGTTCTGTGTCCGGGCGGCGCCTATGATCGCTCCCCCTGCGGCACCGGCTGTTCGGCCAAACTGGCCTGCCTTGCCGCCGACGGGTCGCTGGCACCGGGACAGGACTATGTGCAGGAAAGCGTCATCGGCAGCACCTACAAGATCAGCTATCAGCCCGGTCCGGGCGGCGGCGTTATTCCCACCATTACCGGACAGGCCTACGTTACGTCCGATGCCAGGGTGATTTTCGATCCAGCGGACCCTTATCGCTCGGGGATACGCCTGTAAGGCCCTTTAAAGGAGGAACTTCATGAAAATCACGGGCATCAACGTCTTTCAGGTCGATCTTCCGCTGAAAGAAGGGCGTTACAACTGGTCCAACGGCAATTTCGTGGAGGTGTTCGACAGCACCGTTGTCGAGATCGAGACCGACGAAGGCCTCAAGGGCTATGCGGAATGCTGCCCGCTCGGCTCCGCCTATCTGCCGAGCTACGCGCTTGGCGTGCGGTCCGGCCTTCAGGAGCTGGCGCCTCACCTGATCGGCAAGGACCCGCTAAATATCGGTGAGATCAACCGGGTGATGGATGCGGCCCTGCGCGGTCACCCCTACGCCAAGGCACCCATTGATATCGCTTGCTGGGACCTGCTCGGCAAGGCAACGGGCCAGCCGCTTTATACGTTGCTTGGCGGCGCGGCGCAGGAAGACGTTGTGCTTTACCGGGCGATCAGCCAGGAAGCCCCGGAGATCATGGCAAAGAAGATCGAAGGCTATGCCGCGGAAGGCTATACCAAGTTCCAGCTGAAAGTCGGCGGCGATGCCAATGACGATATCGACCGCATCCACGCCACACGCGAAGTTTTGAAAAAGTCGGACCTTCTGGTGGCCGATGCCAATACCGGCTGGACCCGGCATGAAGCCGCGCGTGTCGTCGGGGCCGTGTCTTCGCTCGATGTCTACATCGAGCAGCCCTGCCTCACATATGAGGAGAGCGTCTCCATCCGCCGCCGGACGGCGCTGCCCTTCATTCTGGACGAGGTGATCGACGGGCCCAACACGCTGGTGCGTGGCATCGCAGAAGACGCGATGGACTGCATCAATCTGAAGATCTCCAAGGTCGGCGGCCTGACCAAGGCCAAGCTGATGCGCGATCTCTGCCTTGCCCACGGCATTCCGATGACCATCGAGGATACCTGGGGCGGCGACATCGTCACGGCGGCAATTGCCCATCTGGCCCGCTCGACCCCGTCGGATTTCACCTTCTCGGCAACCGACTTCAACAGCTATGGCACGGTTGACATTGCGGAAGGCGCGCCGAAACGCGTCAATGGCCGAATGACCGCCTCCGACCTGCCGGGTCTCGGCATCACGCCGATCTTCGATACTCTTGGCGAGCCCGTCGCCCACTATTCCTGAGCCGGCTCAGTCAAAGGCGGAACCATGCGCAGCAGCAAGACCATCCATGTGATTTCCTGCCACGCGGAAGGCGAGGTCGGCGATGTGATCGTCGGCGGTGTCGCGCCGCCGCCGGGGGAAACGCTCTGGGAGCAACGCAGCTTCATTGCCAAGGACCAGACCTTGCGCAATTTCGTTCTGAACGAACCGCGCGGTGGTGTCTTTCGCCATGTGAACCTGCTTGTGCCCCCCAGACATCCGGAGGCGGATGCCGCTTTCATCATCATGGAACCGGAAGACACGCCGCCCATGTCCGGCTCCAACTCCATCTGCGTCTCCACCGTGCTGCTTGACGGCGGCATCGTGCCGATGATCGAGCCGATCACGGAAATGGTTCTGGAAGCGCCCGGCGGGCTTGTGCGGGTGAAGGCCGAATGCCGGAACGGCAAGGCGGAGCGCATCTTCGTCCAGAATGTCACCAGCTTTGCCGACAAGCTGGCGGTGCCGCTGGACGTGGAAGGCATCGGCACGCTGACGGTCGATACAGCCTATGGCGGCGACAGTTTCGTGGTTGTCGATGCGGAGGCGCTCGGGTTCGGGATTGTTGAAGACGAGGCCAGGGACATAGCCCGCCTGGGGGTGCGCATCACCAACGCGGCCAACGAACAACTCGGCTTTTCCCACCCGGAAAACGCCGACTGGAACCACATCTCCTTCTGTGCCTTTTGCGGCCCTCTGTCCAAGACCCCAACCGGCCTCACCGGCCGGTCCGCGGTTGCCATCCAGCCGGGCAAGGTCGACCGCTCACCGACGGGCACGGCCGTTTCCGCCCGCATGGCACTGATGGCGGCCAGGGGCCAAATGACAATCGGCGACACCTTCGAAGCCGTTTCCATCATCGGATCCACCTTCACTGGCCGGATCGTGGCTCAGCAGATGGCGGGAGACCGGCCCGGAATTGTTCCGGAAATTTCCGGCCGCGGCTGGATCACCGGCATTCACCAGCACATGCTCGACCCAAGCGACCCCTGGCCGGGCGGCTACAAGCTTAGCGATACCTGGGGTGCGTGAGGGATGAAGGTTGGTGGTGGCAAAGACAGGCGGCCCGGTTTTCGAACCGCCTGCGTAACTTTTCTCCGTGCATCTAGCCTTTCAGAGCCGACGCGACATCGGTCGATTGCAGCCTTTGGTAGGCGGACTTGAGGGCGCTGGTAAACGGCTCTGACCGCGGCAGGTCATCGCCGAAAATTTCCGAAAGCGACAGCATCTTGTCGACGTATTCGAGGCCGTCAGCTTCCTGGGCGATGGCTTCGATCCTGCCGGACATGGGGTCGTTCAGCGGCAGTGCAGAGCCAGTTTTCGAAACACCGCGGCAATAGAGCATCCACCCGGCAACCGCGAGCGCGGAAAGTGTCCAGGGACTGCCGTCCTTCAGATGCTGCCGGATCGGCGCCAGCAGTCTTTGCGGCAGTTTCTGGCTGCCGTCGGAGGCGATCTGGGTGGTCTTGTGGTGAAGGGCGGTGTTTTCGAACCGCGCGATCAGGGCCTCGGCATAAGCCTTGATGTCGACACCGTCCGGGACAGTCAGCGTCGGGGCCTGTTCGCTCAGCATGAGGTCCAGGGCAGCTTGGCGGAAAACGGGATCTGCCATGCAATCGGCAATCGTTTCCTTGCTCGCCAGCGCGCCAAGATAGGCGAGAAACGAGTGGGTGCCGTTCAGCATCCGGAGTTTCATCTCTTCGAACGGGGCGACATCGTCAACGAATTCGGCGCCGGCCAGATGCCAGTCCGGTCGCGGGCCCGCAAACCGGTCCTCGATCACCCATTGGCGGAACGTCTCGCACAGGATGCCGTTCCGGTCCTTGTGGCCAAGAGCGTTCTCCAGGGTCTCGAAGGAATTGTCCGTCATGGCCGGGGTGATGCGATCCACCATGGAACAGGGAAAGGTGCAATTGTCCTCGATCCAGGCCGCCAAGGCAGGGCTCAGCCGCACCGCGAAATCCAGAACCGCACGGCGGCACAGCTCGCCGTTGGCGGGAAGGTTGTCGCACGACAGGATCGTCAAGCCGGCGAGACCGCCGGCTGACTGTCGCCGCCTGAGACCTTCCACCAGCACGCCGATGGCGGTGGAAGGGGCTTCGGGCGTTGAGAGATCCTGCCGGATGCCGGCGTTGTCTTCGTCCAGCTTGCCATCCTTCAGGCAATAGCCCTTCTCGGTGATCGTCAGCGTGATCACGGCAAGGTCCGGATCGGCGATCCGGTCCGGCAGGGCATTGATGCCGTCGCGCTTGGGGTGGACGGTTGTGCATATGGCGCCGACCTGGCGCAGGGAGAGGTCATCGCCCGACATTTCGCCGACGGTGTAAATCCCGTCAGCCTCGTCAAGGCGCGTCAGGTCGTCGGCACCGGAATTGAGGCGGGTAACCGCTACGCCCCAGTCGCTTTTGGTCCGGCGCAGCATCTCGTCGTGAAACACCAGAACATGTGCCTTGGCAAAGGCGCCGAAGCCGATATGCAGCAGGCAGATGCGCAGCTTTGTCCGGTCGTAATCAACCGTTTCCATTGGGTGCTTGGTGCTGGTCATGACGGGCTCACAGTGAAATCGATGGTGTCGCCCGCTTTCCGCGCGGTTCCGTTGACGGTCACTGCGCCGGCACCGGCCAGCCAAAGCGTGACGGTATCGAAGGCAGGTTGCCAGTTGCCGGACCTCTGCCAATCCAGCCGGACCGCGTCTGCCGTCCGGGACAGGCAAAGCCGGGTCAGGCAGCTTTCCCCGTCCAGCGCCTCCACCGTGTCGCCGTCATCGTCGTAGAACTGCGAGTTCCGGTCCGGTGCCCCTTCGGGCTGCGGATAGATGCGCCAGATCCGGGATGTATCGGAAGACGGTGTTGCCCTGAGGTTTGCGGCCGCCAGCGGCAGAACCGTGCCGCCCCGCACGAACAGCGGAACTGTGTCGAGGGCAACCGGCACCTCGATCACCTGACCACCTTCGTACCAGGTGCTGCCGTCAAACGCCCACCAGCCTTCTTCGTTGGCGGGCAGCGTGACCCGCCGGGACGTGGCGCCTTCCTCGACCACCGTTGCAACCAGAAGATCCCGGCCCAGCAGGAAGTCGAATTCGGCCTCGCGGCAGGCGGGATCGTTTGCGTGATCCAGGAACAGAGGCCGCAGCATCGGCTCGCCCTCGGTCACGGCAAGATGCAGGAGGCTGTAAAGATAAGGGATCAACTGCGCCCGGAATTTCAGCGCATCCCGCACGAGCGGCGTGATTTCCGGATACATCCACGCTTCGTTGGCCGTGCCGTCGTCGTTCCAGGAATGGATGGTGAAACGCGGATGGAAGATGCCGTTCTGCACCCAGCGCAGGAACAGTTCCGGCTCCGGCCGGGGCCCCGCAAAGCCGCCGACATCGTGGCCGATGTTGTAGAAGCCGGAGAGGCTGAGGCCGAGGCCCATGGGAATGTTCCAGCGCAGCGTCTCCCAGCTTGTGTAATTGTCGCCCGTCCAGGTCTGGGCGTAGCGCTGCGTGCCGGGGCAGGCGCAGCGGGAAATCAGATAGGGCCGTTTTTTGGGCTGATCGGCGACCTGGGCTTCATAGGACGCGCGCGTCATCAACTGGCTGTGCAGAGGCCGGATCAGGTTGACCGGGATCGGCTTGCCGAAACCGGCGCAGATGGCCTCGTCGTCCCACACTTCATATTCGTTGTTGTCGTTCCAGGTGCTGGCAATGCCTTTGGAAAAGAGCTTGTCCTTCAGGTTTTGTTGCCACCAGCGCACGGTGTCCGCGTTTGTGAAATCGAGGTGGGAGCCGTAACCGTCCCAGAATGGCGATTGCTCGGGCGCCCCGGTTTCACTGTCGCGAATGAACAGACCGGCCTCCGCGACTTCCCCGAACAGCGGGTGGTCGTCCAGAAGCACCGGCTTGATGTTGGCGATAAGGTTGATGCCGGCCTCGGCATAGGCCCGGGTCATGGTCTCCACATCGGGAAAGCGGTCGGTGTTCCAATGGAAGACGTACCGCTTGCCCTTGATGGCGGTATAGCCGGAAGACATCTGGAAACTGTCGCAGGGCATGTCCTCTTCCGACAGCTTGCCGAGGAACTCCATCAGTCGTTCCTGCGCGTTTTCCGAATCCGTATAGGCCATGGTCGAGCCGGAATAGCCGAGCCCCCAGCGCGGCATGAAGGCCGTGCCGCCTGTCAGGCGGTGGTGCTGCTTGACGATTTCCAGAACGCTTGGTGCCCAACTGAAATAATAGTCGAGGTCGCCATCGGCCGCGCGGAAGGCGCGGAAGGGCAGGTGGTAGTTGTCCTTCTCGTTGCCGAGATCGAACCAGCAGGGCGCCAGCGTGTCGTAGTAAAGACCGACCGCACCGAGCGGCCCCTTGTCGGTGATCGTGAAGGGGATGTGCTTGTAAAGCGGGTCGGTCGAGCGCGCGTCATAGCCCATTGCATCGAGATTACGCATCTCGAACCGCTTGCCGTTGCGCTCCAGACTGCCGGATTTTTCGCCTAGGCCGTAGTAGCGTTCGTCTGGGCTGCGCCGCATGAAATGGTGGTTGCGCTGGTCACGCCGCCCGATCATGTAGGCGTCCTGCGGCCGGTCCCGGGCGATCTCCTGCCAGGGAGCTCCGGCAGCGGGCCGGCTTTCCCAGGTGAGGGCCAGCGGCGTGTTGATCGTCAGGCGCAGCGTGTCCGTTTCCACAACCAGCCTGCCGTCCTGTTCCTCCAGACGGAAGTCCGGGCAGGAGAAGCCGGTGAGGTCGTCGCGTGAGCGGCCCTCGAACGGAACGTCGCCCTGTGGTGCGATGGCCCATGTCCGGTCGAGCCGGTAGGCGCCGTCCTTCAACAGGGTGACGCGAATGAGGGTCTGCTCGAGAACCGTCACCGTCAGGCGGTGCCGGTTTTCGACGTCGAGTGCGATCCCGGCGCTGGAGTGCTCCAGGTAACGCCAGTTCTTGAGGGCTTTCATGACAGATCCTAGTAGCCGAGGAGAAGGCGCGGCAGGAACAGGCTGAGGGCAGGCACGTAAGTGACCAGAAGCAGAAGCGCGACCAGCACCGCGTAGAAGCCCAGCATGGGTTTCAGAACCTGGCCGATCTTCACGCCGCCCACCGAGCAGCCGACAAACAGCGCCGATCCGACAGGTGGTGTGCAGATGCCGATACACAGGTTGAAGGTCATGACGACGCCGAAATGGACCGGGTCCATGCCGAGATCCTTCACCACAGGCAGGAAGATCGGGGTGAAGATCAGCAGCGCCGGGGTCATGTCCATGAAGGTGCCGACCACGAGCAGAGCCAGATTGATGATCAGCAGCAGCACGAGCGGGTTTTCGGAGAGGCCCAGCAGCGTGTCGGAGATCGAATAGGGAATGTCCGCAAAGGCCATGGCCTTGGACATGGCAATGGAACAGCCGATCATCAGCAGCACGATCGATGTCGTGACCGCGCTTTCCAGAATGATGCCGGGCAGTTCCCGCGGCGAAATTTCCCTGTACCAGATCACGCCCAGGAAGAGCGTATAGACCACGGCGACCGCAGAGGCCTCGGTTGCGGTGAAGATGCCGCCGATGATGCCGCCCATGACGATCACGATCAGGCCGAGTGGCAGCATGGCGTCCAGGGTCTTGGCGATCACCTCCTGGCCGGTCGGCCGTTCTGCCACCGGATAGCCCCGGCGTTTGGCAATGATGCCGGCCACGACCATCAGGCTTAGCCCCATCAGGATACCGGGAATATATCCGGCAACGAAGAGCGCGGCGATGGAGGTGCCGTTGGTGATCAGCGAATAGACGATGAAGGTTGCGCTCGGCGGGATCAGCAGGCCAGTCGGGCAGGACGCGATGTTGACCGCCGCGCTGAAGGCCGGATCGTAGCCTTCCTTCTTCTGCAACGGCGACATGACACCGCCGACGGCCGCGGCGGAGGCCACGGCCGAGCCGGAGATGGAGCCGAACATCATGTTGGCAATGACGTTGCAATGCGCCAGTGCGCCGGGCAGGCGGCCGGCCAGCACCTTGGCGAACTCGATCAGCCTGAGGGCAATGCCGCCCCGGTTCATGATGTTGCCTGCCAGGATGAAGAACGGGATCGCCAGCAGGGTGAAGCTGTCGAGCCCCGAGGCAACCTGCTGTGCGACGATATAGACCGACTGGTCGAACGACATGAACAGCAGGAAGGTGGCAAAGGCTGCAAGTCCGATGGCGAAGGCAATCGGCACGCCCAGGATCATCAGAAAGGCGAACGTCCCGAACAGGACGAGGACAGATTGGATATCCATGAGATTTCTCGTTCCCGGTCAGGTGTCAGTCCAGAGGGCCGCCGATGCTGGCGGTGTCGCCCTGATCATTGGGGCCGCGGCCAGTGCGAAACAGGTCGCCCAGAAAGGTCAGGCAGTAATAGAGAATGCAGATCCCGGAGAAGGGGATCGCGACATAAACAAGGCCCATCGGCAGGCGCAGCGCCGGCGAGACCTGCTGGGTTTCCAGCGTGCGGCTGACCAGATCGAACCCGCCGTAGACCATCACCACACCGGCAAAGACCGCGATGGCGGCAATGATGCTGCAATTGACCAGAAGGCGCAGAGCTCCGGTGGTAACGACAGGCAGCAGGTCGATGGCGAGGTGCCGGCGCTGGCCGAAAGTGTAGGCCCCGCCCAGCAGAGCAACCCAGATGAACAGGAAACGGGCCATTTCGTCGGTCACCGTGCTTGGGCTTTGCAGCACGTAGCGCGAAACGACCTGCCAGACGACGCAGGCGACCAGAACGGTGAAGGCGATGATGATGACAAGGCGCAGGATCATGTCCACGCCTCTGGTGATGACTGTCACGATATTCCTCCCGCGCAGGCCTCGTTCGTGCCGCGGCAACAGGCGCGGCGTGGGCTCCGACGCTTTAAGACATGCGTCAGGAAATTAAATTGGTCAACCAATTTTCCAAAAAAGGTTGACTGATTTTGAAAATTGGACGAACAATTCGTCATCCGCGGCGGTCTGGCCTTGCAAGTCCCGCGGCCAACCGATCCGTTCCGCTCAGGAACGCAAGTCCTGCGGCCATAGCTGCAATTGGGAGGAAATCATGTCGAAATTCGTCAAGCTGGCGGCCGTACTGGCCGCGGGCGTCGTCGCTCTGAGCTCTGCCGCCAGCGCCAAGACGCTTCGCCTCAACCACAACAACCCGGAAGACCATCCGCTGCACAAGTCGATGCAGTTCATGGCTGACCGCGTTGAAGAGCTGACAAACGGCGATCTTAAAATTCGCATCTACGCCAACGCACAGCTCGGCACCCAGCGTGAATCCATGGAGCTGATGCAGAACGGCACCCTGGACATGGCACGCTCCAACGCCTCCGAACTGGAAGCCTTCGAGGAATCCTACGGCGCGTTGAACCTGCCATACATCTTCGTCAGCGCGGACCATTATTACGACGTCCTGACAAGCGACATCGGCGCGGACATTCTGGCCTCGTCCGAAGACAAGGGCTTTATCGGCCTTGCCTATTACATTGAAGGCGCACGCTCCTTCTATGCCAACAAGCCGATCCATTCCCCGGCCGACCTGAAGGGCATGAAGATCCGCGTTCAACCGAGCCCATCCGCCATTCGCATGGTCGAGCTGCTCGGTGCCAACCCGACTCCGATTGCCTGGGGTGAGCTTTACAGTGCCCTGCAGCAAGGCGTTGTCGATGGCGCGGAAAACAACCCGATCGCCCTCACCTCGGCCCGCCACGGTGAAGTCTCCAAGTTCTATTCCGACGACGGCCACACCATGATCCCGTCTGTCGTGATGATCTCCACCAGCTCCTGGAACGATCTGACCGACGAGCAGAAGGAAGCCATGCGCACGGCTGCGCGCGAGTCCATGGATTTCCACCGCAAGCAGTGGGACGCCATGAGCGCGGAAGCCATCGAGACCGCCAAGAACGAGCTCGGTGTGGAGTTCATCGAAGTGGAAAAAGGCCCGTTTATCGAGGCCGTTCTGCCGATGCATGAAGAAGCTGCGGCCAAGTCTCCGGTCGTTGCTGACCTGATCGAGCGCATCAAGGCTACCGCGAAGTAACACCCCACAACACCTGAAAGTCCCCCCGGAGACCGACCGATGCTCGAACGTTCCCATCTTGCCGACAACGCCTTGCAGGCGCTGCATGACGAAGACTATGACGTGCCTTTCAACACGCAGTCTTTGAATCATGACGGCTTGATCTTCATGGGCGGGCGGGCATCGGAAAGCCTCGATGGCGAGTGGACTTTCTGCGTTGATCTTCTCGACACCGGCCTTCGGCAGAAATGGTTCGCCATGCTGCCGGAGGCCCCCGAGGACCGCACGGAGCCCTGGGACTATGATCCCTACATGGGGGAAACGGTGCCGGTGCCTTCCAACTGGGCGATGGTGAAGGAGAAATGGTATTTCTTCGAAGGCAGCGCCTGGTACACGCGGCCTCTCGACATTGAGGCCGTGGATACCTCCAAACGTCAGTTCCTCCGGTTCGGTGCGGCGAGCTACGACTGCAAGATCTTCCTGAACGGCGAATTTCTGGGCAACCACTACGGTGCGTCGACGCCCTTCTGCGTCGAGCTGACGGGCAAGCTGAAAACCGGCCGCAACTGGATCATGGCTTGTGTCAACAACACCCGGACACGCGACCGCGTGCCGATGCGCAACACCGACTGGTTCAATTATGGTGGGCTCTACCGGGAGGTTTCCTTTTTTGAAACGCCCAGGACCCTGATCAAGGATGTCTTTGTCTATCTGGTGCCGGACGGCACCTATTCCATCTTGAGGGCCGAGGTTACGGTGGACGGTCCTGAGGCAGAGGCCGCGACCCTGTCAATTCCCGGGCTCGGCGTCGAACAGGTCATTGCGCTGGATGAAGACGGCAAGGGCGCGATCGATATTGCCGCCCGGCCGCAGCTGTGGAGCCCGGAAACACCTGTCCTCTACGATGTCCGTCTGACTTGCGGCGAAGACCGGGTGAATGACCGGATTGGCTTTCGCCAGATCGAACGCAAGGGAACGGATATTCTTCTCAACGGGGCGCCCTTGTTCCTGCGCGGGATTTCCGTGCACGAGGACGATGCGACCCTTGGCAAGGTGACGAGCGAAGAAGATCTGCGCCGCCGGTTTGAGCATGCGCGAGATCTCGGCTGCAACTATCTGCGTCTGGCGCATTATCCCCACCATGAGCGGGCCGCGCAGATTGCGGACGAACTTGGCTTTTTGCTTTGGGAGGAAATTCCGGTCTACTGGGCCATCGACTTCGCCAATCCGGCAACATACCGGGATGCTGAAAACCAGCTGTCCGAACTGATCAAGCGCGACCGCAACCGGGCCAGTGTTGTCATCTGGTCTGTCGGAAACGAAAATCCGGACACCGATGACCGTCTCACCTTCATGAAAGGTCTGGCGGCAACCTGCAAACGCCTGGACCCGACACGGCTGACGTCAGCCGCCTGCCTTGTGAACCATGCCCGCAACCGGATCGAAGACAGGCTGGCCGCCCATATCGATATCATCGGCCTCAACGAATATTACGGCTGGTACGAAGAGAATTTCGACGACCTAGCGGCAATCGGCGAGAACTCCGACCCGGACCGTCCGGTGGTGATCTCGGAAACCGGCGCCGATGGGGTTATCGGCGAAAAGGGCCCCAGATCCGGTCTGTTCAGCGAAGATTATATGGCCGAAGTCTACAGAAAGCAGATCGCGACACTGCGCGAACTTGGCTATATCAAGGGTATGTCGCCGTGGATCCTGTACGATTTCCGTGTTGAGCGGCGCCAAAACATTTTCCAGAACGGCTATAATCACAAGGGGCTGATTGCCGCCGACAAGAAAACCAAGAAAAAAGCATTCCATATCCTGGCCGACTATTATCGCGAGATTGCAACGGCCGGGGAGGGTGCAAGGAAGGCCTCATGACCAGCGATCCTGCAAAGCGACGGTACCAGGAAATCGCCGAACTTCTCGCAAGGCGCATCGAGGAGGAGGGCTACAGGCCCGGCGACAAGTTTCCGACCGAGCGGCAGATTTCCGTGGAACTCGGCATAAGCCGGTCCCTGGTGCGGGAAGCTTTTATCGTTCTGGAAATCGAAGGCTATCTGGACGTACGCAAGGGCTCCGGCAGCTATGTGGCGGCCGGCGAAAAGATTTCGCTGCATATTCCCAAGGCCGATTACGGGCCCTTTGAATTGCTGCAGGCCCGCCAGCTTCTGGAAAGCAGCATCGCCGGCTTTGCCGCCACCACGATTACCAAAAGCGACATCATTCACCTGCGTGAGACGCTCGATCTGGAGCGCAGGGCAATCGAGAACGGCGAGGAAGACTATACCGCCGACAGGCAGTTTCACCGGCAGATCGCCGAGGCCACCCAGAACAGCGTTCTGGTCGACCAGGTGGAAGACCTCTGGAACAAGCGCGAAAACAGTTCCATGTGGGCGCGGCTGCACGACCGTATCTTCGATCTCAGCTACCGGGCCAAATGGCTGGACGACCACGCCGAGATTCTGGAAGCGCTGCGCCATCGCAATTCGGACAAGGCCCGTCAGGCCATGTGGCAGCATCTGGAAAACGTTCGCCTGACCCTGCTTGAGCTTTCCGATGTCGGTGACCCGGATTTCGATGGTTACCTTTACACACCGGCCCGGGCCGCGCCCTGAGGGCCGTCCTGGCACCTGTAATGGGCTACCCTTTTCCTAACGCAAAACGCTTCAGCGATAACAACAAGAAAGACCAAAGGCGATGATCGAGAGCTGGCGCTGGTTTGGACCGCAGGACCCCATCTCCCTGAGGGATATCCGCCAGACAGGAGCACGCGGAATCGTCACCGCCCTGCATGACATGCCGAACGGGTGTCTGTGGCCGGAAGACGAAATAGCTTCCCGCCGCAGCATGATCGAGGGGGCCGGTCTGACGTGGACCGTGACCGAGAGCATCCCGGTCCATGAAGGTATCAAGACCGGCGCGCCGGGATGGGAAAAACTGGCGTCAAACTGGGCGGACACGGTTCGGGCTCTGGCGCGCCAGGGCATCAAGACCATCTGCTACAATTTCATGCCCGTTCTGGACTGGACCAGAACGGACCTCGATTACGAACTTGAAGACGGGGCGACTGCCTTGCGGTTCGAATTTGCAGCCTATGCCGCATTCGACCTGTACATCCTTCAGCGCGAGGGCGCTGAGGCCGACTACAGCGAGGCAGATCTTGCCCTTGCCGAAGAGCGGTTCACGCAAATGTCCGGCGCGGAACGGGATCGGCTGACCGCCAACATCATCGCGGGGCTGCCCGGTTCGGAAGAAAGCTACACGCTTGATACGTTCCGCGAGCGCCTGGCCTCTTATCGCGGTATCGGCCGGGAAGAGCTTTTCCGGAACCTTCAGAACTTTCTTGAAATCGTCGTGCCGGCCGCCGAGGAAGAAGGCGCCGTGCTGGCCATCCATCCGGACGATCCGCCACGCTCGCTCTTCGGGCTGCCGCGGATTGTCGGCTCGCTTGAAGATCTACAACGCATCGCGGGCATGAGCCCGTCGATTGCGAACGGCTTTACCGTGTGCACCGGCTCGCTTGGTGTCAGCGCCGGCAATGATCTTCCTAAAATCATCGATGGATTGGGCCAGCGGATCCACTTCGCCCATCTGAGGGCAACGAAGCGCGAGCAGGACCCGCGCAGCTTTCACGAGGACGCGCATCTTGAGGGCGATATCGACATGGTTGCGATCATCCGTGCCCTGCGGCGCGTTGAACGTCAGACAGGCCGGGTGATCCCGATGCGGCCCGACCATGGGCATCGCATTTTGAACGACCTCAATGGCGTGTCGACGCCCGGGTATCCGGCAATCGGACGACTGCGCGGATTGGCGGAGCTGCGCGGAGTGACACGTGCCGTGGACGTTCTGGACACCTTCAGTACGGCAGTGGAATAGGTTTTTCGGGCAAGGCGGAGAGCTTGACCGGGGGCCGGTTCAGGTTACATCCCTGTGCTGGGGTCACGCCCCGACACAGTTCACGGCAGAGGCGATGGAGCCGGTGATGCCTGCAAGCCCGGAGACCTTTATGGAAATGAATGGCGATACCCTTGCCGAGGATGGACGTGATGTCATCCTTATCGAAGGACTGAAAGCCGCGGCGCAGATCGGCATTCTGGACAGCGAGAAAAACCGCACGCAAACCGTCTGCTTCGATATCGAGATGCGGACGGTGGCCGGCTACCGTCGGATCGTGCGCGAAACCGGCGCCTTCGTTTCTTATGCCGACGCGGTCGAATTCATCCAGCAGAAAGCGGCGTCCGGCGGCCACATCGATCTGGTCGAGGACTGGGCCGAAGCTGTTGCCGAGTTCGTTCTGAAGAATGAGCTGGTTGAAGACGTCAGCGTGAAGGTCACCAAGCCGGACATCTTCGAGGATGCTTCGGGTGTTGGCATTCGCATCCGGCGCCGCCGGCCGGCCAGGTGACCTTGCCCTCCTGCCGCTTTTGCCTATCTGCCCAGAAACCTGCCTGATCCCGTCCGGCGTTCTGCCGGGCAAGAGGTTCGACACCGGGAGCCCCGCCTCACATGATTTCCGCCGACCGCCTGCTGCCGCTCTGGCTCAAGTATCGCGACGCCCTCGAAGCGCCGATTAGGACCTTCGAATTTGAAAAGTTCGGCCGCAGGTTCGAGGACCGCACCTATCAGATGGGCGTGTTGAACCTGTCGCCGGACAGCACCTATCGCGAAACGGTCTGCCACACCTTCGAGGCGGCGCTCTATCGCGGCCGGCGCATGACGCTGGAGGGGGCGGCGATGGTCGATATCGGAGCTGAATCGACCGGCGAGACAGCGGACATCGTCGCGGCCGAACGGCAGATCGACCGTATGCGGCCCGTTGTAAAGGCGCTTGCCGAGGAAGGCATTCTCGTTTCCGTCGAAACCTATCATCCGGAAGTGGGCGTTGCCTTGCTGGAAGCCGGAGCCGGGGTCGTCAACCTTACGGGACGGGTGGACGATCCTGCCTTCTATGAGGCGATCGCCAAACACCAGGCCGGTATCGTGCTGTGTTACACACCGGGCAAGAACGCCCGGTCCGACGATTATTTGCCGCCGGCTGAAGATATCTTCGACCACCAGCTCACATTCTTTCGTGAGCGGATCCACCTGGCGACGGAAGCCGGCATCGAGCGGCTGTGGGTCGACCCCGGATTCGGCTTTGCACTGCATCTGCCGGACGGGCCGGACCGGATCCGCTACCAGACCGACAGCATTCTTCAGTCCTTCCGCTTGCGCGAACTCGGCTGGCCTGTGACGGTGCAGTTGACAGGCGCTGTCTATCTGTTCCGCGACGAGGTGCGGGTGGCGCAGACAAGTGCGGCCACTCTCGCGGTCATGTCGAAAGCCAACCTGGTGCGCAGCCATGAAGTACCGCGCGTGCAGCCGGTCCTGAACCTGCAGGACTTTGCCTGAAGACCTGCCCGGTCTTTTCAGCCAGACTTTCACAAGGGCGGATAGAGACAACCCGAGCCAGCCGGAGGAATGCAAATGGCAAACGACAGGATCGCACTGGTCACGGGAGTCGGAAAGCGGCTGGGCAAGGCAATCGCCAGAGGTCTCGCGGACCAGGGCTATGCCATGGGTCTCCACTACAACTCCTCCACCGAAGGCGCGCAGGAGCTCCACGACGAGATCATCGCCGAAGGTGGCAAAGCTGTGCTGTTGCAGAAAGACCTGAGCCGGCCAGAAACAGCTGGCGAACTGATTGGCGAAACTGCCGCAGCGCTGGGAGGACCGGTCAGCGTGCTGATCAATTCCGCGTCCGCGTTTTCGACAGACAGCCTTTCGGACCTCACCATCGATACCTGGCAGTTCCTGATAAACGTCAATGCAGCGGCGCCGGTGTTTCTGATGCAGGCATTTGCCAACCAGAATCCTCTGCCGGACGGTGGGGCGATCGTGAACATGCTCGATACTCAGATGCTGTCGGCGTCGCCTGAACGGTTCAGCTACTTCTGTGGCAAGTTCGCACTCGACGGCGCGACCCGGCTGGCAGCTTTCGATCTGGGACCAAAGGGGATTCGGGTAAATGCGATTGCACCGGGCCTGGTCCTGCCGAGCGATCAAACCCAGGAAAACTTTGACTCCAGGCAGAAGCTGACCCCTATGGGGCAGGGGCTGGGCCCCGATGATGTGGTCGAAGCGGTTGTCTATCTGGTGGGGGCAAAACAGGTGACCGGACATACCCTGGTTGTGGACGCCGGACAGCGGCTGATGGGCTTCGGAAATTCCCCGATCGGGTAAAGGCCAGCATTTCCGGGGCTTTTCATGGTTAGCGAAAGGTTAATATCCACCGGCCGGAAAGGGGCGCAAATTTTCTTTCAAAAAAATTCAAAACGGTTGTTGACGGGTTTGGGTGAGGTGCGTATAACCCGGTTCATCGACGGC
>NZ_JAZDVZ010000014.1:0-72485 GCF_036350355.1 Roseibium sp. FZY0029 | reverse complement strand
TCACACCGTGAACAGAGCTAACTTTTGAATGCGGACAATCAGGGGAGCAGGTCACTCCCAGCCCGGCGAGGATGAAGAATGCCCGCTCAAAGCCGCCACTGCTGCCGACCACCCAGCCGGTGATGGCAGGCGCGGCAAAGCCTGAAACAGCAAAGAAAAAGTCCATTATCCCCAGCGCCGTAGCCGACCGGTCCGGGGCCACGTCAACGTTGACGGCGTAGTAGACCGCGTTTGCCCCCATGGAGGCCGCGACCGCAACGCTGATCAGCGCCAGGGCGACCCAGAGTGTCGAGGTGAAGGCGACAGGCAGGATGACGACGGCGGCGATCAGCTGCGTGATGATGATCTGCCAGCTGCGCGAGATGCGAAGGCTGTGGGTTTTCTCCAGCAGACGGTCGGACAGATTGCCAAGCAACAGCAGCACCAGACCGGCGACCGCCCAGGGCACGAAAGAGAACCAGCCCACATTGGCAACCGATATCGAAAACTTCTGTTCCAGATATCCCGGCAGCCATGTCATGAAGAAGAACAGGAAATAGCCAAAGACGAAGAACGCCCAGTAGTTGGCTAGAAGCGTTCCGTTCGTGAACAGCCGCTTCCAGCTTGTTTCGGTCGCGTTGTCGGACCGGGCAGGAACGACATTTCTGTTGCCACGGTCTGTGTAGGTATCCTCGACGGCCTTGTGCCGGATATGGGCCAATTCGGATTTGTTTACTTGAGCCGATTCTTCCGGCCGGTTTCGGAACAACCAGAACCACAGCGGAAACCACACAATGCTAGCTGCGGCGAGGATCCAGTACAGCGTGCGCCAGTCGGTAAAGGACAGGATGCCGCTGACGACAGGGCCGCCGATGGCCAACGAGAGAGGCACCGCTGCCAGTGAATAGCCCAACGCCCGTGCGCGTTCACGCGGTGACAGCCAGTTGGCGACGGCACCGGTGAGGCCCGGAAACATCGGTCCTTCCGCAAGACCCAGGAGCGCGCGCAGAGCCAGAAGAAGGAAGAAGCTGGAGGCGACGGCGGTCAGCGCGCTTGAGACCGCCCAGAGGATGACTGCGGCAGTCAGGATGATACGCGGACCGAAACGGTCGGTCAGGATACCACCGATGAAGGTGGTGACCATGTAGCCAACCCCGAAAGCTCCGAGAATGAGCCCCTTCTGGCTGTCTGACAGGCTCAGTTCCTTTGAGATCGGGTCGATGGCGTAGGAGATCGCCGAGCGGTCGATGTAGTTGATCACGACGATGGCGAAGAGAAGCGCGACGACGAGCCAGCGATAGTGGGTCATGGCTCCGTCAGAGCGGGAGGTTGGGGCTGCCATTCGGATCACTCCCGTCTTGGCGTTGCAGTATGCGCAGCGCTGACCGCCCACCACCGGCAGGACCAGCCCCGCTGCGCACTCGTTTTATTTCCGGCTATATTTGATCGTGTTTCTTTCCTCTGCCGGTTCCCAAGATCAAATAAATGTAAGAATTCGGTCGGTTGGTTGGGGGCTCATCTGAAGAGGTTGCTGGTAGCCAGTTTCACGATCTCGTCACCGCGTCCGTTCAGGATCGCGCGCATGCCATAGAGGCTGAAGCCGATGGCCTCGTCGGCCTTGATGGTTGGCGGCATGGCCAGTTCTTGCCGGTTCGACACCACGTCGATGAGCGCAGGGCCATCGTGGGCGAAGGCGTCCTGCAGCGCACCCTTGAGATCGTCGGCCTCCTCGACACGAATACCCTTCAGGCCGATGGCCTCAGCGACCTTTGCGAAATCTGGGTTCTGCAGGGCGACATTCTCGGGCAGGTAGCCACCGGTCTTCTGCTCCAGCTCCACAAAGCCGAGCGTTCCGTTGTTCAGCACCACGATCTTGACAGGCAGCTTCAGTTGTACGGCCGTCAGCAATTCGCCGAACAGCATCGCAACCCCTCCGTCACCAGACATGGACACGACCTGCCGGTCAGGAAACGCTGCCTGCACCCCCAGCGCCTGCGGCATCGCGTTCGCCATGGAGCCGTGGTTGAACGAGCCGATCAGTCGCCGCTTGCCGTTGGTCTTGAGATAGCGCGCGGCCCAGATCGCGGGCGTGCCGACATCGACGGTAAAGACCGCATCCTCTGAGGCCACCTCGTTGACGATCGAATAGATGTGCTGCGGGTGCAGAGGTTTGCCCGGCTTGCTGGGGACCGCCAAAGCGTCGAGGTCTTCACGTGCCTTGGCAAAGTGCTTGAGCGCCTTGTCGAGGAACTCTCGCGGTCGGTCTCCGTCGATCTTCGGCGTGATCATGCGCGCAAATTCCACAACGTCGGCTTCGATCCCCATTGTCAGGGCCACACGCTTGCCGAGCGCGCCGGGCTCACGGTCGACCTGGATGACCTTGGCACCCTCGGGGTAGAAATTCCGATAGGGAAAGTCGGTGCCGAGCATCAGCAGCGTGTCGCATTCTTTCAGAGCGTGATACCCTGACGAAAATCCGATCAGTCCGGTCATGCCCACGTCGAAAGGGTTGTCCCATTCCATGAATTCCTTGCCGCGGAAAGCGTGGACGATCGGCGCTTTCAGTGCGTCGGCCAGCGCCACGACCTCGTCATGCGCGCCCATGGTACCGGCCCCGGCCAGGATCGTGATGTCGCGCGAGCCGTTCAAAAGCTCCGCTGCGGCGGTGATGTCGCTATCGACTGGTACGCGGCGCACCGGCGAGGGCGGCACGAAGGCCGGGGTGTCGCCGTCGAAGTCCAGAAGAGACACGTCGCCAGGGATGACGATCACCGAAACGGTGTTCCGGCCGATGGCTGTGCGCAAGGCCCTGTGCAGGACGCCAGGCATCTGCTTGGGCGTGGTGACGAGCTCGCAGAAGTCACTGCATTCTTCGAACAGTTTCGTGGGATGGGTTTCCTGGAAGAAGCCCAGCCCGATCTCGGTCGAGGGGATATGCGATGCGATGGCAAGCACGGGGACCCGGTTGCGGTAGCAGTCGTAAAGCCCGTTGATCAGGTGCAGGTTGCCCGGCCCGCAACTGCCTGCGCAGACCGCGAGCTTGCCCGTAACCGCAGCCTCTGCACCGGTGGCAAATGCTCCGGCCTCTTCGTTGCGGACATGCATGAACTCGATCTCGCCGTTCTCGCGCAGGGCGCCGTCAATGGCATTGAGGCTGTCACCCGTCACGCCCCAGATCCGCGTTACCCCGGCGGAGGCGAGTGTTTCGACAAGAAGTTTGGCAAGAGTGGTCATCTGCAGGGTCCTTTCGGGAATGGATCAGAGGCGCCCTCGGGAAGGGGGAGCGCCTGTGCGGGACAAGGGGTCGGCTATGGCTTGGGCGGGTCGGGATCAAGGTTATGGAGAGTGTCGCAGAGTTCGTGGAGTGCTTGAATAGGTAGACAACAATTCTGGTGTGAAAGCCAAAATCGTAACCCCATTATACGGTGGGGATTTCTCCAGTGAGACGATCAGCCAGATCTTGGAAAATTCGACATTCAGACCTGCAGCATCGGAATGAAATTCTCTGGCGAGAAACTTTGCGACACGCCCGGTTTGGCCTATTGGAAAGCGGCCCCGACCGGTGTTGCCGCGGGCTCTTATGGAAGACGTCCGGTGACGTAGTGTGCTTCACCCTGGGCGAAGCTCCAGTCTTCCTCCCGATTGGTGAACACGGAAATCAGAAGGTCGTTGGGATTGAGGCCGCACTGCTTTTCGAGGCGGTCAGCAAGAAGCTGATAGATCTTTATCTTCTCGACATGCGTTCGCGGACTGGTGAAGAACTGGATCGAAAGCATCTGGTTTGAACGCGTGAAGCCGAGACCGGTATCAAGGAACACCATGCGTCCCGGCTTGTGCTCATGGACGATCTGATAGCGGTCGGAATCAGGTACGCCAAAGGCGTCAACGACGCAGCTCTGAATGGTATCTAGAAGGGTCTGAAGCTGCTCTTCCGATCGACCTTCGATCATGTCAATTCGCAGTAGAGGCACTTTGGTTACTTTCTTGGAGAGATCTGTAGATGCGTTTACATCGCTCTATAACGCTCTGCCCACCGGACTGGTTCCCTGCCTTTCTTATTGAAGCTGTGCTTTCTCGACCATCCGCTTCCTTTAGGATATCTGAAAGTGAAGGAAATGAAGCCTTTTCAATGGTAGGTGTCTGGTTTCGGGATCTCCAGATCCTGCTTCGAATGCCCGAAATGAGGGCGCGAAGCATCCTTTCAGGGTGGTCTGGCAGAGTGTTGAAGACGTTCCGAATTGCCTTGAGAGCGGCTTCGTGAGTGCGTCGCAAAGGTGTCCATCGCGGCTCCAGCGACGTTCGGCGCGAGTTCGTGTGCCCGGACGGTGCCGCGATCAAGGCCGATCTGCGGCCCACTGGAACCGCCTGAGCCAAGAAACGTTCCTTGCAAAAGATGAAAGTTCGACAGAGTTTTCAGTAGGTATGATCGTCGTTCAAGCAGCAGGTGACGCCACCCTCGGGTGTCACAGTCGAAGGAAAGCCAAACCATGACCGTTTATGGATTACAACGGGTGGGATCCGCATGAACGACGGTCTCGTCGTGATCCTGTTCCTGCTGGCCACGGTGATCAGTAGTTTGCTGTCGCGAGTCGTTCCCGGGCTGCCTCGGCCTTTCGTGCAAATCGCGCTCGGGGCGGCGATTGGAGCGCTGTCACCATGGAACATCACGCTCGATCCGCATCTGTTCTTCCTGATGATTGTTCCGCCACTCCTGTTCTATGATGGCTGGCGCTTGCCGAGCGATGACCTGGCGCGTGATGCGCCGACGGTGCTGAGCCTGGCGCTTGTTCTGGTCTTTGTCACCGTCGTTGCAATCGGCCTCCTGATCCACACGATCTTACCCCAGCTGCCGCTTCCCGTGGCCTTTGCCCTTGCAGCGGCGATCTCGCCGACTGATCCGGTTTCGGTTTCGGCGATTACTTCCCGTGTACCCATGCCTCGCCGCCTGATGACCGTGTTACAGGGCGAAGCGCTGTTGAACGATTCCGTCGGGCTGGTGTGTTTCAAGTTCGCGGTTGCCGCGATCGCTTCGGGCGGATTTTCAATCTGGCAGGCCGGTGGCGAGTTCCTCTGGCTTTCGAGCGCGGGCGTCGGGATAGGTGTCGCCGTGACATGGCTCAGCATCTGGCTGACCGCAAAGATCGATGATCGCCTGGGAGCGGATGCGGGATCGACGGCACTCATCACGGTGCTCATTCCCTTCGGTGCCTATATTGCGGCCGAGCATGTCGGTGCGTCAGGCGTCCTTGCCGCCGCGGCCTCGGGTCTGGCCGTGACCTTGCGCCATTCAGCGAAACTGGGCGGCGGGGTTCATCGGTTGGAGCGACGCGCAATCTGGAACCTGATCAGCTATACGCTGAACGGGGCGGTCTTCGTGCTGCTGGGCGAGCAACTTCCAAGACTGTTGGAGAGCGGACTGAAGGTGTCCGGAACTGCCAATCTGAAAGGGGTGGAAAGCCTTGTCCTGCAGATCGGCCTGATCCTGATCGCGCTCTACGCGGTCAGGCTGATCGTCCTTGGCATCGTCTTTGGCGTGCTGCCGGCCTGGCGAAAACTGCGCACGGGCGATGCGGGTCCGAAGTTGCTCCCGCTGCTGATATCGATGACGGTGGCCTCACCGCGCGGAGCACTGACACTCGCCGCAATCCTGACGTTGCCCGCAACATCCTCTGGCGAGATTTCGCTGGAGACCCGAGACCTTGCCATCCTGGTTGCCGCCGTGGTGATCGTATCCACCACGACCCTGACGGGACTGCTGCTGCCGGTCTGCCTTCGGTGGCTTGACTGGCATGGAACCGGATCGACCAGGGACGAGTTGCGGGAGATTGAGGTCCGTATGGCGGAAGCAGCCCTGTCGGCGCTGAAAGATGCGCGCTCGGATCGGGCAAAGGACATGGAAGACACCACTGCCCTCGACGCGGCCACGGGCGAAATCATGGAAATCTACCAACATCGGCTGGACAGCTTACGTCACGAATTTGATGCGGATGACAGAGAGTCCGCCGCCGAACTGCGCTGCGATCTTCACAGTGCCGCGCTGAAAGCAGAGCGCCGTTTCTTAAAGGATCTAAGAAACGAGGGCGCGATCACGGTCAGCCAGGCGGTGGAACTTGACCGGCGCATCGATTTGGAGAGCGCCATCAAGTCCCAGCGGGGACACGACTAGCCTTAGGTCTGGCGAGAGCCCGAAAGGGGTATGGCCAAGCGCTGACGCGCACCTACCGGATGCGCGTCAGGCATATTTGGAATTTCTGCAACCCGGATTGCCAAGTGATTGCGAAGGCAGCTCCCTCGTGGCCGCGATATGCGTTCCGGGGCGCTCGGTTCAGACGTTGCCCAGTGTCTGCGCCGGATCCTCGACGTAGTCGTCCACATCCTTGTCCTTGACAGCTACGCCCGTCAGGTGTGCGCACTGAAACGCCAGGAAGCGCACGCCCAATTTGTGGCGCTCCTCCAGAGAGTTGCGTTTGCGGAAATCCGCGAGGCCCTGACGCTCTTCTTCACCCATGTGATCGCTGTTGGCGACCTCGCAGGCGGCGACTGCCGAGAACCACTCCGGCGAACCAACCTCGTAATTCTGCACCTTTTCGCCGGTATCCCGGATTTCGTTGTGATCACCGATGGCGTCGCGTGTCTCTTCCTCAGCATCGTCGGCATCGGCAGCACCGGCGCCTGTTTTCAGGAGGTCAGGATAGAAAAAGCGTTCTTCGGCCTCCGCATGAGAATCAAGCAGGGCTTTCAGGCGACCCCACACGGCCGCGAGGGCTTCGGTTTCGCTTGGGTCTATCTCGTTGATCGCGGCAAACAGACGGCGTTGTTCGGCGTGGTCCTGCAGGATGATCTGAGTGACGTCCATCTTTATTCCTTCGGGTTGCAGAGTGGCGCTCGAAACGCGGTCAGAATGAGCTCCTCAAATGTTCGGATATTTTTAGGGCATCCGATTTTGTGTTCAAGTCTCGGTCAGGAGACGTGAGAGCTGCCCCGCTCTCTGACCCCAAGCTGCGCCGGAGGCGATCTGAAAGCCCCGACCTGCAGATACGAACCCAAAATATTTCAGCTTTGGCAAAAAAATTTTCAAGAAATTCCGATCACTGGTCAGTTCTGGTAAGCAGGAATGCAGCGCAAGCGCTTGACCCGGAACAAGTAAGAAACAAGAAACAAAGGTGATAGATCTTGACCGGAGTCAAGTAAGGACCCAGAAGTGGTGCCTTGGCACTGACGACAGGCCGCAGGCACATTGTGTTGAGCAAAAAAGAAAGAAGAAAAAGTGAACAATCAACCGATCAGCCTACTTGACCTATCAAAGCAGGCGATCATCCCGATCATCACAGCGGTTGGACTTCTGCTCGCCGTTGCCGTGGGATGGGTCTGGTTCGGACTGGAAATGGCCGTTGTCGTCCTTCTCGGGCCCTCCGGCGCGTTCAAGACCCGCTGGTCGAGCACGCGTAACTGCTCCGTGGCTGGCCGGATCAGGTGGCTGTTTCACCATCTGCGGCCCAATGTTCACAGCTACATCCTCAAGGACGACCTTGGCGGCACGCCTCATCCCCTGTCGCCGCGTGGCCATTCGGCCTTTTCCGCGCGGATCGAGTTACTGGAGGTCGCCGCAAGGATGCGTGAGCTGTCCGGCGGCAAGCCCGTTGGCCTAAAGCAAAGCATCGGACAGCCACATGAACCCTTTGCGATCATCAAAGCGATCCGTGGAGCGCGATGAGCGATGAAGATCTCGCTCATCTCCAGCTGGGGACTGCTGGGCGGGAGCATCCCTGCGGCAGTCTTCGTAACGGTCCTTCTGGAGGCCTTCGGCTTGCCTCTGCCCGGCGAAAGCGCGCTGATTGCCGCCTCGGCCGCCGCCGGCGCGGGCGCAACACGCCTGCCGTACGTTTTCCTGGCGGCTTGGGCGGGGGCGGTCATTGGTGACAACATCGGTTACGTCATCGGGCACCGATACGGCCAGTTGCTGGTAGCGCGCTACGGCGACCGTGTGGGCCTGACACAGGCGCGCTACGCGCGCGTGGAGGCCGCAACGGAGAAATACGGCGCGTTCATGGTCGTATTCGCGCGGTTTTTCGTCGTGCTGCGCCAGTTCAACGGACTGGTTGCGGGGTCGACGGGAATGCCCTGGCCTCGGTTCCTGATCGCCAACATCGTCGGCGCAGCGGCCTGGGCCGGGCTATGGACCGTGCTTGGCGGCAGAGCCGCGCACTGGTTGACGCACCATCCGAACGCGATGCATGCGGTTCCGCTTGTGGCAATCATCGCGGTCGTGATCTTCGTCGCCATTCGTCTGGTTCGAAAACGGCGCAGGCGCTGATGGCCACACAATCCGTAACTTTTCGATGAGCCGGTCATACGGCAGAGGCGACGCTTTCACACTTGTTGCTGATCGAAATCGTCTCGCTCAACCCTGAACAGAGCGGCGATGTTGCAAGCCTGATCTTCCTGTTGGTCCAACCCTTTTGCCACTTGGTGCGGCACTTCACGTTGCGCGCGGCGAGGGTAGCAGGAACCAGCCTTCATCAAATTCGCTCTTTCCCCATCCGGAAAAATCATCGGGGAAAAGTCTAATTCAAATGGGGGGTATTTAGCGCGAGCGCATTACTCGAAACCCATCTTCGGTGTGCCAAAAACCAAGCAGACACCTCGGCAAAGGTCAGAAACTGTCCGATCTCGATATTTGCAACAGAGCCGTTACGACAGCAAAAAGGTGCCGCTTCGAGGCGTTGCCTTCTGCAGCAAATTGCATCGGGGTCTTCGGAATCAGGACGATCGTCTTGCCAGTATCCTGGCCGCAACGGTGTAAGAGGCGGCAACGTGGCTACGCATCAGACGGCGAGTCTTTTCGGCGTTCCGGGCAACGATGGCTTCTGTAATCGCCCTGTGCTCTGCACGCGAGCTGACAAGCCTGCGCTGGTCCTCGGTAAAATTCGCCACGCGCCAGGGAAGTGTTCGGGTGTTCAACTCCGCCCAAGTGGCGGCAAGGACCGTATTGTGGGCGCCAGCATTGATCGCCTCGTGAAAGCGGGCGTTGACCTCGCCATAGGCTTTCGGATCATCGCCGCAGGCTTCCCCTTCCTCCAGAAGCGCCTGAAGCGTGAAGCGCTCTATCTCGCTCATGCGATGTGCCGCGAGGCTTGCCAGCGCGCTCTCAACTTCGCCAACCGCTTCAAACAGTTCGGAAAGTTCCTCCGCCTTCATTTCGCGCACCACGAAGGCGCGGCGGGCCCCCCGCACGGCAAGGTTCACCTGTTCCAACCGGTGAAGCGCCTCGCGCACCGGGGTTCGAGATACACCGAACTGTTCGGCAAGGGTCTGTTCCGCCAGCGGGTCGCCTGGCGGCAGCTGGCCGGAGACGATCCGAGCTATCAGGGCGTCGAGAATGGCATCGGCGGCTCTCCCGGTCATGCGCTTTGTCCCGGTTCATTAATGTGCACTGAGAGCTTGCACATGTATACATTTCGTGTCAACGTTCTGCTGTCTGATCGGGTGTTGCAGCGGGAGGTTGCGATGACTGATCTAGGGGCGAACAGAGCCAAAGGCCGGTCGCTCGAAACCCAAGAGCTAGGGAAGGAAATAAAGGATGCCAACCAGAGAGAGACGTAATGACCGATATAGACCACAGGAAGATCCTGGCCGAGCGGCTTTCCACGCAACTCGGACGTAGAACCCTTCTCAAGGGAATGGGGGCCGGCATCGTCGCTGCCGGCGTCAGCGGTATCCCCGGCGCCGCGCGCGCGCAACAAAGCGGGCATATCAAAATCGCGTCGGTGAAAGTCATCGACACTCTGGATCCCCACTTCACCGGGTTCCTCTCCGCGATCCAGATCATCAACAACATTCACAATGGTCTTCTCAAGATCACCTATGACGGCGAAACCGTCCGGTTCGAGCCTGACCTTGCCGAAACCTGGGATCTGGAAGACGACAAGACCCATCTCTTCAAGCTTCGCGACGGCGTCAAGTTTCACGACGGAACACCCTGCGATGCAGAGGCCGTCAAGTTTTCGCTTCTTCGCGTCAGAGACGGCAAGCCGACTTCTCCCCACGCCTGGAAGCTGAGCCTTCTGGACGAGATCGAGATTGTCGATCCGCTCACGGTCCGGCTCAAGTTCTCCAAACCCTATGCCTTCCTGCCGGTCGCGCTCAACGGCTCCACCGGGCGCGCGGGAACGATTGTGAGCCCGGCGGCGGTCGAGAAATACGGCACCGAGTATGGCCGCAATCCGGTCGGCACGGGCCCGTTCAAGTTTGTTTCCTGGAAGGAAAACGATGCGATCGAGCTGGAGGCAAATACCGACTATTTTGAACCCGGCCTGCCGAAACTGGAGCGCGCCACTTTCGTGCTGATGCGCGAAGCCTCGACCGCGCTTGCAGCTCTGTTTTCGGGCCAGATCGATGGCATGACCGATTGCCCGATGCAACTGGTCGACCAGGTTTCAGCCTTCCCGAATGCCGAGCTGTACGGCGCTATCGAGGGTAACTACACCTTCGTTGGCATGAACTGCCGAAGGGCGCCCTTCGATGATATGAACCTGCGCCGTGCGGTGGCATGGGCACTCGACCGCGAAACGCTCGTCAAGCAAGCCTATTTCGGCAAGGCCCAGCAGGCCTATACGCCGATCTCCCCACCCATGAGCGGTTTCTTCGATCCTAATATCGCAGAATCGGGCCGCGGCCAGTGGTTCGATCTCGCCAAGGCAAAGGAATTCCGGTCAAAGGCCGCCAACCAGGGTGAGATCGAGGTCAATTATATCATGGCCGAGCGTGGGCCGGTCGGTACCCGAATAGCCCAGACCGTCGCCCCGATGCTCGAACAGATCGGCATCAAGGCAAACCTGGAGCTTATCGAGCCCGCAGCATGGGTCAGCAGACGCAACTCCGGCGAGTTCGATCTTTATGATTTCGAATGGGTCGCCGATCTTGATCCTGACGAAACGATCTATCCGGAGTTCAAGTCGGATGGCGCGTGGAACTTCTGTGGCTGGAAAAACACCGACTTCGACGACTATTGCGCCAAAGCCCAGGTCGTTCTGGAAGTGGCCGAGCGCCGGAAGCTCTACTACGCCGCCGAGGACCTTCTGATGGACGAGGCGCCGATCGCGGTCATGGCGCATATGCCGATCTACAAGGTGTTCTCCAAAAAGGTACAGGGCTTCAATTACATCCCCGCGGATCTCGTCAACCTGCATACTGTGAGCCTCGCCTGATGTTGCTGCATGCGCTTGCCAGGATCGGGCAGACGCTTGCTGTACTCTTCGTCGTCTCGGTCGCCAGTTTCGGTCTTCTGAAGCTGGCACCGGGCGACCCGGTACAGATCATGCTCGGTTCCGAATATTCACCGGAGGCTTACGAGTCTCTCGTTGCCGAGATGGGGCTCGACCAGCCTTTTCTCGTGCAATATGCCCACTGGGCCCTGAACTTTGTCCAGGGTGACTGGGGGACGTCTTTTGTTGCCCATACCGACATTTTCACCTACGCCTTCAAGGAAGCGCTGCCGGTAACCTTGACGCTGGCGTCGTTCTCGCTGGCTTTTGCCATTCTCATCGGTGTGCCGCTTGGCGTTTTGTCGGCGGTCAAGAAGGATACGGCCTTCGACGCGGGTGCAGCCGTCTTCGCGCTTACCGGCACGGCTTTCCCTTCCTTCCTTCTGGGGATCCTGCTGATCTGGTTCTTCGGCGTGAAGCTCGGGCTCTTTCCCGTTATGGGCTACGTCTCGCCGTGGCAGGATTTCTGGACGGGGATCTATCACATCATCCTGCCCGCCCTCACGCTGTCCACCTATTTCATCGCCATGATCACCCGCCTGACGCGGGCGACACTGATCGAAGTGCTCGAGCAGCCCTATATCGCCGCCGCCCGGGCGCGCGGCGAACCGAACTGGCGGGTCATCTGGGTTCATGGCGTGCGCAATATCGCCATGCCTCTGGTCACCATTCTCGGACTGCAACTCGGGGTGCTGCTGCAGGGCACGGTCCTCACCGAAACCGTCTTCAATCTTCCCGGTATCGGTCAGATGCTGACAAGTGCGGTGCTTGGGCGCGAATACGCCGTCGTTCAGGCCGGTGTGATGATGACTGCGACGTTGTTCATTGGGGTCAACCTGCTGGTTGATTTGTCCTATCCCCTGCTCGACCCACGGCTAAGGGATCGCAAGTGACGCTTCCAGATATTTCCGAACCTTCCGGGCATCCCGGTGCTCAAGCCATAAAAACGACCGCGGTCCGGTCCATCTTCGTCCGCCGTCCGTTCTTTACCGCCGCGCTGCTGGTTGCGCTGGGCTACGTCCTGGCGTCGGTGTTTGCGCCCTGGATTACGCCCTACAGCCCTTTAGCCCAATCGATTGATGCCATGATGCAGCCGCCATCCGTGGCGCATCCGCTTGGCACCGACAGCTATGGCAAGGACATTCTCTCCCGGGTGATCTTCGGTGCCCGCTATGCGCTGGCCATCGGCTTCTTCTCGGTGCTGATCGGCGCGACGGGCGGGCTCGTCGTCGGGCTTGCCGCCGGCCTTTCCGGTGGCTGGGTGGAATGGGTGCTGATGCGGCTGATCGATTCCATCCTGGCCTTGCCGTCCCTGATCCTTGCCGTCGCCTTTATCGCCATCCTGGGGCAGGGGGTCGACAAGGTGATCATCGCCGTGGGGCTTTCTCTGATCGGGCCTTTTGCGAGAACCGTCAGGGCGGACGTCATGCAGGTGCGCGTGCAACTGTTCGTGGAGGCGGCGCATCTGATGTCGATCCCCCGGCTCAAGGTGATCTGGCGCCATATCCTGCCGAATGTGATCTTCCCTCTGGCGGTGCAGGTCACCATTCGTATTTCTGAAGCGATCCTGGTGTCCTCGTCGCTTTCCTTTCTCGGCATCGGTGTGACACCGCCCACGCCGGACTGGGGGCTGATGATTGCAGAAGGCCGGGCCTTCGTCAGCTTTGCGCCCTGGATGTCGGCCATGCCGGGGTTCGCACTGGCTCTGCTTCTGATTGCGCTTTCCATCGTCGGCGATGGGGTTCGCGAAGAATTCGATCCAAAATTGAGGAGGGGTGCATGACCGGGACACCGACCCTGAACGCCGCTCCGCAGCCGCTCCTGATCGTGGATGACCTGAGTGTTCACCGCGGCGCGGCGAAGATCCTCGACCGGGTAAAGCTGACCGTCGAAAAAGGCGAGACACTTGCTCTCGTCGGTGAAAGCGGTGCAGGCAAATCGACGATCGCAACCGCGCTCATGGGGCTTCTGAGTGGTGCCAAGGTCGAGGGGCATGCGGAGCTTGAGGGCACGGGCGACCTGCTGTCTCTGCCTTCGAAGCAACTTGTGAAGCTCCGGGGCCAGCGCATCTCGATGATCTTTCAGGACGCCGGGGCCGCTCTGAATCCGGCCTATACGGTCGGACGACAGCTGATCAGTGCCTTGCGCCGAAATCTGGGCCTCTCGCGGCGGGACGCACGCGAACGGGCTGTAGACCTGTTTTCCTCCGTCGGGATCAACGACGCCGAGGCCCGGCTTTCCGCTTTTCCTCACCAACTCTCGGGTGGCATGCAGCAACGGGTGATGGTCGCGATTGCGCTTGCATGCAATCCGGACCTTCTTCTGGCCGATGAGCCGACTTCGGCGCTCGACGTGACGATCCAGGCGCAGATCGTGCGGCTGATCCTGTCCCAGACACGGGCCCGGGGGGCGAGTTGCATCTTCGTTCTGCACGACCTCGCTCTTGCCAGCCAGTCCTGCGACAGGATCGTGGTTCTTTATGCCGGGCAGGTGGTGGAGTGCGGCCCAGCCCGCGACGTTCTGGAACGGCATCGCCACCCCTATACCAGGCAGCTCAAGTCTTGCGTTCTGGAAATCGGACGGCAGGACCTGGAGGCCCCGGAGGGGACCGTTCCGTCACATGACAGCATGCCGCCAGGGTGCCGTTTCGCCACCCGTTGTCCGCGGGCATTGCCGCGGTGCGCCAACGAAATGCCCCCTCTGACGCCCGCCAGCAACGACCGCGACGGCGCGTCCGATCACGCCTTTGCCTGCTGGAATCCGGAATGACCAGAACACGTTCAGAACCGCTGCGCGAGAAACCCGCAGCCGAAACGCCCGTCTTCGAGTTGATCGACGTGGAGAAAACCTTTCAGGTGCCAAAGCCCGGACGTCGGTTCAGCCGGGAAACGGTCGGGCTGAAAGCTCTCGACGGCGTGCGACTTCGCATAAATGACGGAGCTTCGCTCGCCCTCGTGGGCGAAAGTGGCTCTGGAAAATCCACGCTGCTGAGGGTTCTCCTCGGGCTGGATGCCCCCACCGACGGGCGAGCCAACTATCGCGGTCGGCCGATCTCGGACGTGCGCAGCAAGGGCACCGAATTCGCACGCGATGTCGCGCTCGTCTATCAGGACGCCAGAGGCTCGCTCGATCCACGCATGACGGTGGGCGCGCTCATTGCCGAACCGCTCCGGCATTTCGGCATCGTTTCGCGCGACGAGGAGCCTGCTCGTGTCGCCCAGCTGCTTGATCGGGTCGGCCTTCCGGTGGATACAGCGCAGCGCTATCCTTCCGGTCTTTCGGGCGGTCAGGTTCGCCGGGTGGCCATTGCGCGCGCGCTGGCGAGCGAACCTTCCGTTCTGGTGGCGGACGAGGCCGTTTCGGGCCTAGACGTTTCCACCCAGGCGCAACTTCTGACCCTGCTTCGTGGTCTGCAGCAGGACATGGGCCTGACGTTGGTCTTCATCACCCACGATCTTGGCGTCGCTAGCTACCTTTGCGAAAAGATCGCGATCATGTATCTCGGCCGGATCGTCGAAACGGGTGCGACGAACGATGTTCTTGCCGCGCCGGCTCATCCCTATTCCGCCGCTCTGAGGGCTGCCGCGCCGCGTTTCTTCGAACCTTTGCCGGAGCCTCTGCCCGGCGAGATACCCAGTCCGCTGGATCTTCCGAAGGGGTGCCGGTTTTCCACCCGCTGCCCCGCAGTGAAAGGCGATTGCCGGACCCGTGATCCCTATCTCGCGCAGCACGGTGCCGGGCGATCCGTTGCCTGCCTTCACCCTTTGTCAGAAGGCGAAGGGCTGCCCCTTGTTTCTGACGCGGACATGTCTTCGACGGCTGTCGCCGCTGACATTCAAAACCAAACCGACACTCCTCTTTCCCGGGACTAACATGACTTTCGATTTCTTTTCCGCCCGCCGCCCCTCGACCCTGGCTTCCGAGGCGATGATCGCAACATCCCACCCCCTTTCGACCGCCGCCGGTCTGGAGGTCTTGACGGACGGCGGGAATGCCGTGGACGCCGCGATTGCTGCGGTCGCCGTCCAGTGTGTGGTCGATCCGCTGATGACGGGTATTGGCGGCGATTGCTTTGCCCTCTACGCGCCGAAGGGCGGCAAGGTGAAGGCACTGAACGGTTCGGGCCGTGCGCCGGCCGCGGCCACTTTGGAGGCGCTGCAGGCAGCAGGTCTCGAAGGCGAAATACCGCAGACCAGCCCGCATTCCGTCACCGTGCCAGGAGCGATTTCCGCCTGGTGCCTCCTTCATGCGGACCACGGGTCGCTGCCGCTGGACCGGCTCTTTGCCCGTGCAATCGGCTATGCTGAGAATGGCTATCCCGTGACACCACGTGTTGCGATGGACTGGAGCGCGCATGCAGCATTGATCGGAAGCGATCCTCATGCTGCCAAGGTGTTTCTGCCGAATGGAAAAGCCCCGGTTGCAGGGGAGCGGCACGCGCAGCCTCTTCTGGCAGGACGCCTCAAGGAGATCGCGTCAAAAGGCGCTGCCGGTTTCTACGAAGGCGAAACCGGTTCAAACATGGCTGCGCATCTGCGGTCGCTCGGCGGTCTTCATACGGAAGAAGATTTCAACGAAGGCAGCACACAGGCGCATTGGGTGGAGCCGATCTCGGCTTCCTACGGCGGATATGACGTGCTGGAATGCCCGCCCAACGGCCAGGGGCTTGTTGCACTTGTGATCCTGCGGCTGCTTTCGAAGTTCGACATGGGGCAGGGGCTTTCCGAGGCAGACCGTATTCACCTGCATGCCGAGGCGACGAAACTGGCCTATCATCACCGCGACGTGCTTCTGGCTGACCCAGCCGCCTGCGAGGGACTGGCGGAGACGCTTCTATCCGATCGCGTCATCGACACGCTTGCGGCACGAATCCGAATGGACCGCGCCCTGCCGCCGACCCTCTGGGATGAACCGGAACACAAGGATACGATCTACCTCAGCGTGGTCGATGCGCAAGGCAACGCGATTTCCTTCATCAATTCCATCTTCCATGGTTTTGGTTCCACGCGGGTCGATCCGAAGACCGGCGTGCTCTTCCATTCGCGCGGTAGCTCGTTCCGCCTGATCGAAGGACACCCCAATGTGATCGCCCCGAAGAAGCGCCCGATGCATACGATCATTCCCGGGATGCTGTGCAAGGATGGCGCAGCGGTGATGCCGTTCGGCGTCATGGGCGGCCATTACCAGGCGTCTGGTCACGCAGCCTTCCTATCCGGTGTTCTGGATCTCGGGCTGGATCTGCAGGCTGCCATGGACGCACCGCGCAGTTTCGCTTTTGGCGGCGAATTGCAGATCGAACCGGGCATCGGCGAGACGACCCGCGCTGACCTTGCCGCCCGCGGTCACAAACTCAAGGTGGTGGAGAGCCCCCTCGGAGGCAGCCAGGCAATCCGTATCGACACGCAAAACGGCGTCCTCATCGGCGGCAGCGACAGCCGCAAGGACGGAATGGCACTGGGGTTCTAGAGCCTAACCGTTTGCGAGAAATCTGAACGGAGGCGACACGCTGGATTACGTTTGACGGGTTCTGTCGCAATCTGTCCGTCCGTTGCTTCTGGAATTGCTGGCGGCTGTCAGTGTGGGCTGGCGTGTGCAGGGTCATTTATGACCCTGCTTCAAGCCCCTTCGGAACGTCGGCCTTCTTCACGCTCAAAGCGTTGAGCATTTCATTTGCGACGATCCATTCCGCCACAATCTTTTCACCGCATGAGGTGAGATGATCGAAATCGCGGAACAGCACGCACCTGTCAAAAAACGGGCTTTCAGGCACTGGGTAGAGGTCAGCGATTTTCGTATAAATTAATTTGCGACCTTGCTCACTTTCCAGTGCAGCCTGATCCAGCAAGACAAGTTGCTCTTTTGCTGATTTAGCCATTTTCCGGCTCTGCAGATCGAAAAAGTCTTCTTCAAAGAAAATCGCGGAAACCACTAACTCAAACAGAAGGAAATTGACGGGTACATATCAGAAGGCGTCTCCGAACCTATGCGCTATTCGGTAGCTGTCGCCCCAATTTACTAAACAGCCGTGAGGGGTTAGCAATAGACAAACCTGCCGTTTGATTACCTTTGTGCATTGCTTCCATGGTTCCAGGGGAAATTGTATCTCAGGAAACGGAAAGAGAATGCCTGTCGAAGGGTCTGAAATATGAAAATCCTTGTTGCGGAAGATGACGAGACAATGGCGGAATACGTCCGCAAAGGTCTGCTCGAACAGGGATTTTCGGTCGATTGGGTGAGCGACGGCCGCGAAGCGCTGACCTATTGCCTTTACAATACCTGCGACGTTGCCATCATCGACAGGATGATGCCCGGGCTTGACGGGCTTTCGCTCGTCAAGGCGCTCAGGGCCTCCAACAGCTCCCTACCGGTTATCTTTCTGACGGCGGTTTCCGATGTCGAAGACAAGGTCGAGGGCCTGATGGCGGGCGGTGACGACTACATCGTCAAACCGTTTCACTTTTCAGAACTTCTTGCCCGCATTCATGCGTTGTCGCGGCGTCCCAAGCAGAACAACCACAAGACCGAACTCACGTGTCACGATCTCAAGCTGGACCTGCTCAAGCGGATCGCGGTGCGCCAGGGGCAGGTCATCGATCTGCAGAACAAGGAATTTGCCCTGCTCGAACTTCTCATGGAGGCAGAGGGCCGGGTCGTTAGCAGGACGATGATCCTGGAGAGCATCTGGGATTTTTCCTTCGATCCGGGAACGACCGTCGTTGAAACCCACATCAGCAAGCTGCGCCAGAAGATCGACAAGCCATTCGATACACCCTTGATCCACACCGTTCGCAACATGGGATACCGGATCCGTGCGCCTCACTGACCTCCTGTCGGGCAGCTCCTTTCGGACCTCCGCCAAGGTCGCGGTAGGTGTTCTGGTTCTCATGTGCCTGGGCGGAACGCTGTTCATATGGTCTGCAACTCAGGCCCTGCGCGATGCCACGGAGCAGCAGACCCTGGAGGAAGCGGTCCTACTGAGCGACATCTATTCCTCGGAAGGGCGCAAGGGCCTGGTGAAGGCAATCGGCACCTTGAGCGACCTCGTCAACAGTCAGGAACGGGTCTCTGCTGTGTTCGATGAAAAGGGCGTCAATCTGGCGGGGGCTGACCTTGCCATGCCGGAATTCATCGGTCTCCGCGACACCAAGCTGCAATCTGTCTCCGCGAAAGGGAGCGCAGGCCATTTCGTGCTGTCGGTCCAGAAGTTCAACGATGCAACGCTTGTTGTCGGCCGAAGCCTCAAGGGTGTCGACGAGACGCGGGCCCACATGATTGCGGGCCTCGTCGTCATGACGGTGTTGCTGACCTTCGGAACGCTGGTTCTGGGTCTGGCAGCGAGCCGTGAGAGTTTCGCAAAACTTCGGTCGATCGAGGGCGTTCTCGCACGCGTGGCGAAGGGAGAGTCCGAAGCGCGCGTTCCGATCGTTGACAGGAAGGACCAGATCGACCGGATCTCCATCCAGATCAACGCCAACCTCGACGCGCTCTCCGGCCTGATGGACAGCATGCGCGCGACAACCACTGCCATCGCGCACGACCTGAAAACCCCGCTTGCTCGTGTCGGCCTCGTGCTGAACGATGCTCTGGATGAAATCGAGGCCGGCGGCAATGGGCAGCCTCAAGTCGAACGGGCACTCACCGAGACGGGGTCGCTCAACGACATCATCGATACTATTCTCCGGATCACCCGGATCCGCGCGGGCTCACCGCGCAAGGATATGCAGATGAACGACCTCGGCAGTCTCATCGAGAATACGGTCGAGTTCTTCACGCCACTGGCACAGGAGAACGGTCAGACACTCGCGTTTCTGCCCGGGGAAGCCGGCGATTGCCAGCTTCTGTGCGACAAGAACATGGTGCAGCAGATGCTCGCCAACCTTGTGGGAAACGCAATCGTGCATGGCGGCCCCGGCATTTCGGTCCGAGTGCGTCTCGAGAACCGGCCCGACAGGCTTGATCTCGTCGTGGAGGACACGGGCGAGGGTATTCCCGACGGGCAGCGGCATGAAGTCTTCGACCTGTTCAAACGGATCGACAGCGCCCGCAGCAAGCCGGGCAGCGGTCTTGGCCTTGCCCTTGTCAAAGCCGTTGCCGACCATCACGAGGCTGCCATAGCGCTGTCGAAGACAGACCCCGACTCTGCCGATCATCCGGGGCTGCAGGTCACCGTCTCGTTCCCCAAACGCCAACTTCAAAAATAATTAAAGAACGCCGCAAGCTGCCTCAAACTCCGCCGCTTAGGGTTTTCGCAGTTCATGGACTTCGGGAAGTGAACCTTGAAAGCGAGAACCATTTAGGTCGGTCGGACTGAGAAGTCTGATTCCTTTTCAGCGATCTCCCTGATTGCACGGCCCACCAGTGCCCCTAAGCAAGGCGAATGGAGGCCTTGCAGCCACCCGCAGGCTGGTTCTCGTTTTCACTGAAGCTTTGAACCTGAAACCGCGGCGCCTCGGCACGATGCCGGGCCCGATTGCGAGGGACTCTGATGACCAGCAATGCACTTCACACCGCCGCCCGCCCGAACAACGCGCTTGTCGACGCGCTCCGCGATCATATGAACCAGCGGATCGTCGGCCAGGAGCAGTTCGTCGACAGGCTGCTTCTGGGTTTGTTCGGCGACGGGCACATTCTGCTCGAAGGAGCGCCGGGCCTTGCCAAGACAAAGGCCGTCAACACCTTGGCCGAACTTATCGAAGGCGAGCCCTGCCGTGTCCAGTTCACGCCGGACCTGCTCCCCAGCGATTTGACCGGGACGGAAGTCTATCGGCCCGAAAAAGGAACCTTCGAGTTTCATTCCGGCCCCCTGTTTCACAACCTGATCCTCGCGGACGAGATCAACCGTGCACCGGCCAAGGTGCAGTCGGCCCTGCTCGAAGCCATGGCCGAGCGTCAGGTGACCGTCGCTGGAGCGACGTATCGTCTGCCGGATCTTTTCATGGTGATGGCAACCCAGAACCCGATCGAACAGGAAGGCACCTATCCGCTGCCGGAAGCCCAGCTCGACCGCTTCATGCTGCACGTCAAGATCGACTATCCGTCAGCAGACGCCGAACGCGAGGTGCTGCGGATCGTACGTGGCGAAGCCATGGCCGAAAACGTGAAGCCCACCTTCCAGGTGTCCCAGAAGGAGATCTTCGACGCCAGACAGGCGGCCTTGAAAACCCACGTCTCGGATGCGCTCACGGACTACATCATTCAGCTGATCCAGGCGACCCGCCGTCCGCAGATGTATGGCGACGACCTTGCCCATCAGATCTCCTACGGCGCCTCGCCCCGTTCGACCATCGCCCTGGACCGCTGTGCGCGGGTCCATGCCTGGATGAACGGCGCGGATTTCGCCACCCCGTCCGACGTGCAGGCCGTCCTGCATGACGTGCTGCGCCACCGCATCATCCTCAGCTTCGAGGCAGAAGCGGAAGGCAAGACAGCGGACGGTTTCATCGACGCCCTGATCGACAGGGTTCCGGTTGCTTGAACACACGGGGGACCGTCATGACAGACCATGAACTCAAAGGTATCGTCGCGACCCTGCCCGAACTGGTGAGGGTGCGCCCGCAGCGCGGCCTCACAGGGTTTGCGCCCTCGGGTCGCGTTGCGACCCACCAGTGGGGCGCCAACCGCTCCGTTTTCCGCGGACGCGGCATGGAATTCGCCGAAAGCCGTATCTATCAGCCCGGCGACGACGTCAAATCCATCGACTGGCGCGTGACGGCCCGCACGGGCCAGGCTCACACCAAGCTCTTTCAGGAAGAGCGCGAGAGGCCCATCGTCATTCTGACCGACATGCGCGCAATGATGCAGTTCGGCACCAGAAACCGTTTCAAGGCAAACCTGGCAGCGGAAGTGGCTGCCATGATGGCCTGGACCGGGCATGACGGCGGCGACCGTGTCGGTGGACTTGTCATGACGCGGGAAGGCCTGCGGGACTTTCGTGCCTCCAGAACCCGGCGCTCAGTGCTCGGATATCTGGAAGCTCTTGCGGAAGAAACGCGGCCGGAGCGCGCCCTGGGAACGGAGGTGACGCTGGCACATGCCCTGCGCCGCCTGCGTCACCGGAACCGCCCCGGAACGCTTGCCTTCGTCATCAGCGATTTCTCCGATTTCGGCGACGACGCGGAGACAGAGCTGCGGCATCTGGCGGTGAATGCCCATGTCACCAACATCCAGGTCAGCGATCCCTTCGATGCGGCGCTGCCGCCGCGCGGTGGGCGTATCACCGATGGCGAACATGCGCTGGCCATTTCGGCTCTCGGCGGGCGGAAGCTCGAGCACTACGCACAGCAGTTCGAAGCCCGAAGAGAGCGGCTGGAACTGGTCAGCCGTCATCACGGCATGGTCTGCCACTTCCTGCAGACCCCTGACGATCCGTCCTGGATCCTCCACCCGCATCTCAACCGGAGTATGGCAGCATGAGCACAGATCTCTCTCCGCAGATGCTGGCCCAGTTGGACCAGCTTCGCGACATCCACCTGCCGGAGCCTGTTGGCTGGTGGCCGGTCGCGCCAGGCTGGTGGGCACTGCTCGCCCTCGTCTGCGCGCTCGTCGTGGCCGCTGTCGTCTGGACCTGGCTCCGCCGCCGCAGCGCACGTTTCCTTGCGCTTCGCGAACTTGAGGCGATCAAATCGGAGAGGGAAGACGAATTCCTCACGCAGATCTCGTCCCTGCTCCGGCGTGTTGCCCGTCGCCGCTCGGCCGGTGCCGACGTGCTGACCGGCGAGGCGTGGAGCGCGTTCCTGATGGAAGGCAAACACGGCATGGACCGCGATACCGCGGCGCTTCTGGCCACCGGTCCCTACGGCCCGCCGGCCAACCAGAATTTTGAACCGGAGGCGCTACGCGCCGAAACCGCCACCTGGATCAGGAGGAACGGATGATTACCTTTCTCTGGCCTTTGGCCTTTCTTCTGCTGCCGCTGCCCTTTGTGCTGCGCTATTTTCTCAAACCCGCTGACAAGGGGCTGGGCGGCGCGCTGAAGGTGCCGTTCTTTGCCAGCCTGTCGCGGGATCTGGGAAGCCGTGCCGACCGGATCACAACATCCTGGTGGAAGCTTGCTGCTGCCTCGCTTGTCTGGTTGCTGATGGTCACGGCAGTGGCCCGGCCGGCCTATGTCGGTCCCGAAGTTCCGCTTCCCGTCGAAGGCCGTGACATCATGATGGCCATCGACCTCTCCGGTTCCATGGCCGAACAGGATTTCGCTGTCGGCGGCAAGCCGACCACCCGCCTTGGCGTCGTCAAGGATGCAGCCGACGCGTTCATCGAACGCCGGAAAGGCGACCGGGTTGGCCTCGTGCTTTTCTCGAACCGCGCCTATCTGCAAGCGCCTCTGACCTTTGACCGTCAGGCGGTCCGTGATCTGCTCGATCAGGCGGAAGTCGGTCTGACAGGCCAGAAAACGGCTATCGGCGACGCCATCGCGGTTTCCCTGAAGCGCCTGAAAGACAGGCCGGCGGAAGGACGTGTTCTCGTTCTCTTGACAGACGGTGCGAACAACGAAGGCAAGATGGACCCGATCCAGGCGGCCGAACTTGCCGCGAAACTGGGGATCCGGATCTATACCATCGGCGTCGGCGCAGGTCCGATGGCAGTCAACACCCCGATGGGCCGCCAGATGGTCAATCCGTCCGCGGACCTCGATGAAGGCACCTTGCGCAAGATCGCCGAACTGACCGGCGGGGAATACTTCCGGGCAACCGACGTCAACGGTCTGGCACAGGTCTACCGGTCAATAGACAAGCTGGAGCCGATCGGTGCCGACCCGGTGCATGTGCGCCCTGAAGTCGCCCTGTATTTCTGGCCGGCCGGTCTGGCCCTGCTCCTGACGGCGCTTGCCGCGCTGTTCGCGACGGTTCCGGCCCTCATCACGCAACGCCCCGTACACAAGGAAGCCTGACATGGAAAACGATCTGTTCCACTTCCTGCGCCCGGAATGGTTCTGGGCACTGGTCCCGGCGGGCCTTCTCTTCTGGCTCGTCCTGCGATCCCGCAAAAGCGCCACAGGCGGCAACTGGGGCAAATACGTGGACGCCCATCTGCTGCGGCATCTGGCGATCAGCGGGGCCACCGCCCGCGCATCGCGTGTCCTGCCGGCATTGGCAGCCGCCGCGATTGTCGTTCTGGTGACAGCGCTGGCCGGGCCGACCTGGCAGAAGGCCGAGGTTCCCTCCTTCACCGGCGGTGAGCCGGTGGTCGCAGTCCTCAGTCTGGCGCAATCCATGAATTCCGACGACCTGTCGCCGAGCCGCCTGCGGCGCGCGGTGCACAAGCTGCGCGATATTCTCGCCCGGACCGAAGGGGACGAGCGCGCACTGGTCATCTATTCGGATATTCCCTTCGTCGCAGCTCCCCTGACCAGTGACAAGAAGGTGATTTCGCAGATGATCCCCGAACTTTCCACCAAACTGATGCCGGTTCTCGGCAACCGGCCGGACCTTGCCATTTCCGAGGCGGTCTCCGTGCTGGAGAGAGCTGATGCGGGACGTGGCGAGATTGTTCTGATCGCAGATAACGCGGGCGATACGGCCGCAACCGCCAAGGCAGCCAGCGAAGCGCGCAAGGCCGGTTACACCGTCTCCGTTCTGGGTATCGGCACCGAAGAGGGCGCCACGCTGCAGACCGCGGACGGTCAGGCTATCACCAGACGCTCTGGTGAAAAGCTGACGACGTCCCTGGATACCGAAGGGCTTGGCCAGGTTGCCCGGTCCGGTGGTGGGACCTATGCCAGCGTGACGGCCAACAGCGCAGACCTTAACCGCATCCTGCCGAAGGCCGAACGGATCGAAACCGCTGGCAAGGCAGAGGATTTCCAGGCCGACAGCTGGGTCGACATGGGCTACTGGCTCCTGATCCTGCCCGTGCTGCTGCTGCCCTTCGCGTTCCGCCGCGGGCTCGTATTCAGCATCGGACTGGTTGCATGCCTGGGCCTGGTCCCCGGAATTGCGCCCCAGCCTGCTCACGCAGGAACCTGGCAGGATCTCTGGTCGACCTCCGACCAGCAGGGACAGAAAGCCTTCGCGTCCGGCGACTACGACACGGCGTCCCGCCAGTTCGAGACATCTTCCTGGCGCGGCAGTGCCGCCTACCGGGCAGGCGACTATGCAGCGGCGGCACAGGATTTTTCCGCCAACGCCTACAACCGCGGCAACGCGCTTGCCAAGTCCGGGCAGCTTGAAGACGCACTTGGAGCCTACGATCAGGCGCTGGCTGCCAATCCGCAGGATGCAGACGCAAAGTACAATCGCGATCTGGTCCAGAAGCTGCTCGACGAACAGAAAAAGCAGGAAGAACAAGAGAAGGAGAAGAACCAGCAGCAACAGCAGCAGTCCGGCCAGGGCGACAACAAGGATCAGCAGCAACAGCAGTCCGGTTCGCAGGGCCAGCAGGATCAGCAAAACGCTGATGGCCAGTCCGGCGAGCAGCAGCAGGCCTCCGAGGGCTCGCAGAAACAGGACGGCGAGCAGTCCGGCCAATCCGGCGAACAGCAGCAGTCCGGTGCGCAGCAGCAATCTGGTGATCAGCAGCAGTCCGCCTCTCAGTCGGGACAGGAGACCGCTTCGCCTGAAGAAGCTGGCCAGCAAAGCGCGTCGCAAGGCGAGCAAGCGGAAGACCAGGCATCTGCCGAAGCTTCTGCCTCCTCCGACGACAAGCAAGACGGCCAGTCTCCCCAGGCCGGCGAAGAGGAACGCTCCGCTGCAAAGGCTGACGAAACAAAGGCAGGTGCTGGTGAAGAGCAGACGCAGGAAGCTTCCGGAACCCGGCCGCAGGGCCAGGAAAACGGCAGCGAGCAGGCCGCTCAGCAAGACCAGGCCGGCTCCGAGGGCCTTGCCCAGGAAGACCGCGCCGCACAGGAAGCTGCCAAGGCTCGTCAGCAGGCAAGCGCTTCTGGAAGCGATACCGGCGAAGCCGGCAAGGAGAGTGAAAACCCTCTGTCGAAATTGCTTTCCAGCATGCTGGACGGCAATGGCGAGGTCACCAGCGGCGAGCCGGTGGAGGCCTCCGTTCCGGGCGCTGCTCCTGTGGTCGATCAGGCGGTCGAGCAACAGTTGCGCAAAGTCCCTGACGATCCGTCCGGCCTGCTGCGCGCCCGCATCCGCCAACACTATGTCCAGCTTCGGTCTGGCGCCAACTGAGAGGAAACAGGACCATGACATTCAATACGCTTAAAACCACCGTCAGCGCCGCTGTTCTTTCCATCGCGCTTGCCGTCCCAGCCTGGGCCGGCGGACTGGCCGCCCACGTGAACAGTGGCACGGTGGCCGAAGGGGACGCGATCCAGCTGACCCTGACCGCCGACGGCCAGGTAAACGCCAGCCCGGATCTCGCACCGCTGCAGAAGGATTTCGATATCCTCGGCACATCGCAATCCAGTTCGACGCAGATCATCAATGGCAAACGCTCGCAAAGCGTGAGCTGGATCGTGTCGCTGTCGCCGAAAACGAAGGGTACTGTCGAAATTCCGTCGATCAGCGCGGGAAGCCTGAGCAGTTCTCCTGTCGCCATCAAGGTGGTCGACGCCGGTTCCATGCCGAAGGCAACGGGCGCATCCGGGATCGGTCTTTCGGCGACACTTGAAGACGGCGAACCGTTTCTTTTCCAGGAAACGCCTCTGACCGTCCGTATCGAGACCAGCCAACCCATAAAGAGCGCTGAACTGATCGCACCGCATTCCAGCGCCTTCGACCTCGTTCAGCGCGGAGAGGACCGGGTAAGCCAGGCCACGCGGGGCGGACGCACGGTCAACGTGATCGAGCGTACCTATATGCTCAAGCCCCAGGAGGAGGGCGCAATCGAAATCCCGCCCTTCGTCCTGCGCGGCTCCGTCGAGGACCCCAATGCGCGGCGGCGCGATCCCTTCGCGGGCTTCGGTTTCAAGGGCTTTTCCGGGTTCCCATCGTCCATGTTCAACGACATGTTCGATCCGGGCAAACCGTTTGCTGTTCGCTCTGATCCGATCAAGCTGACAGTGCGGGCGGACCCCAATGCAGGTTCGGGACAGCATCAGTGGTTCCTGCCGGCAAAGGATGTCCGACTGACCGCCGAATGGTCGCCCGCGCATCCGGTCTTCCGGGAAGGGGAGGCGGTAAGCCGGCGCGTCAGCCTTCTGGCTCTCGGCGCGAGCGCCGTTCAGCTTCCGGACCTCTCGTTCGAAAACACGGATGGCGCACGGATCTATCTGGATGACGTCCAGACGAGCGAGGATCAGACGGCTGAAGGCACGGTCGCCAGAAAGGACTTTCTTCTGTCGGTCGTGCCAACACGGGGCGGCAAGATAACGCTCCCGGAGATCAAGGTGAACTGGACCGACAGTGTCAGCGGCGAAGCAAAGACCGTCACCTTGCCGAGCGAAGTCATCACTGCGGAAGGAACGGTGCCGCAGGCCGGCCAGTCGGCCGCCGTCTCGCCAGAGGCAGCACCAACTGCGAATGCAGCGCCGCAGCTTCAGCAGTCGGACGCTGGAAATCAGCGCATCTATCTGCTGGCCGGACTGGGTGCTGCCGCGGTTCTTGCCGCACTTGGCGGGGCCGCTGTCTATTTCCGGAGAACTGGAAGACCTGCCGAAAATGGCCGCAAGCCCGCACCAGCGACACCGCGGAAGCAGACCCAGGCGGACGGACAATCCGAGCGCCGCAAGCAACTGGCCCTTGCATCTACCAAGGAAAAAGCCGGTGATCTGCGCGGATGCTACGGCTGCGTTCTGGCCTGGCGCCGACTGGCCGGTGGCCAGCCGGCGATGACCGCTGCCGCAAGAGATGCCATTGCAGCTCTGGAGCAAGCAGCCTTTGCACCCGCGTCCGAAACCGCCGGCGGCCGGAGCCGCGACTGGCTCAACATCCTTGTAAAGGAAGACCGCAAGATCGGTTCTGCGCAAAAGGACCTGTCGTCGACGCAATTGCCGTCGCTTTATCCTGCTTGAGGCAAGCTTGCGGCCAGGAAAGGGCCAACTGCCAGCCTGTCATGGCTGGCAGTTGGCGTCAGGTGTCTGCGGGGATCATTGGGTGGGCAAGACAGCGCGCGTGGCGGCCGCGATAATGTCTCGGGCCCGGTCAAGGTCGTCTGGGCGGGGCTCAGGTGGCGACATTTCGGTCGGGAGATAGCAGAACGAGACCTCGACCGGATAATGGTCAGAGCCGAAGTCAGGCAGCACCACCATTGATGTGACAGACAGGTCCTGGGTGTGCAGGACCTGATCGAGCGGCCAGGCCATCCACCAGGAATGTGCATCGTAGGTGGCCTGGAATCCGAAAATCCGGCGCGGATCGATAAGGCCGCCGATCCGCTGCAGCCGTGAGACCGTCCGCTCCCATGGCACTGCGTTCAGGTCGCCCGCGAGGACGACCGGACCATCGGTCTCGGCGGTTTGCAGCGCCGCCCACATGAGCAGTGCATCCCTTCCGACCGATGATTGCCCCGGGTGCGGCGGGCGGGGGTGGATGCCGTAGAAGCGGACCTCATCACCCGTGGGGAGGCTTATGTTGGACCTGATTACCGGCGTGTCCTGTCCCGCAGGCGAAAGAATCTCTGTATCCTCCAGCGGCAGCCGGGACAAAAGGTGCATGCCGAAATGACTGCCGGTGATGCGAGAAGCTGCATGGGGCATTTCATCCTCAAGTGCGGAGAGCTGGCGATCCCACCATTCCGTTGTCTCAAGGGCGAGCAGCAGGTCCGGATCGCGGTCCCGGACGATCCGCAGAAGCTCATCAGCACGATGGTTCTCCAGCTTCACGTTTGCGACCATTACCTTGAATTGCCGCTCCGGATCACAAGCGGCAGCTGTGTGCCGATCTTCAGGGAATATGTAGGGGATCAGCTTGACCGCGTTGAAGATCAGCGCGGCGAGGGCCAGAGCAGCAAGCGCCAGCCATGGCCGACCGAGCATACGCCGCGCGAGGACGATCGCTATCACAGCCGCGCAGAGGCCTATTCCGTATTGAAGGCGTGGGAAATCGGTCATCCGTACCCACCACAAGTTGGTCGGCCACAGCGCGAGAAACGTCACGACAGAAAGGCCGACCACCGCAACGCAGAGGAACAGCGACAGGAGGATACGCATGCGGACAAAGTTAAGCACCCGCATTGTTCCCGGCAAGTTTGCGCCCGCAACATTTCCCGAACAGGCCGGATTTCGCTACAAGCGGAAGTCTTGAATAGCAATGGCTCGCTTCTGAAAACTCATACTTTGCAGAGCCTCGATGGACCATTTTCGAAGGCCAGGAAAGGCCGGTGGCACGCCAAAGAAAACTGCAACGCCATCGAAGTCGAGGGACCGCCAGCGCCAAGTTTCGACAGGGCCTTACCAAGGGAACGTATGGGCAAGACGACAGGGGACATCTGCCCAATCGGCTGTCCGCATGGAACCTCTTTCCAACCGCGCTGTTAATTCAGGAGGGGCAGTGCCTCTGCCGTCAATTTCACATGCGCGAGGCAAAACATTCCATGCAAACCGAACTCAAGATCAACGGCGACAAACACGTGCTGGACCTGGACAGCCGCACGACGCTGCTCGATGTGCTGCGTCATCACATCGGCCTGACCGGCACCAAGAAGGGTTGCGACCACGGCCAGTGCGGTGCTTGCACGGTGATCGTCAATGGCAGGCGGATCAATTCCTGTCTGACGCTCGCCTGTATGCATGACGGCGACGAGATCACGACGATTGAGGGTCTCGGCACTCCAGACGACCTTAATCCGCTGCAGGCCGCGTTCGTCGCGCACGATGGCTTCCAGTGCGGCTACTGCACACCGGGCCAGATTTGCTCCGCGACAGCCATGCTGAAGGAGGCGAAGGCCGGTTGGCCAAGCCACGTCACCGAGGATATGGCCTCGACGCCCGACCTGACCGACGCCGAAATTTCCGAGCGCATGAGCGGCAATCTGTGCCGTTGCTCCGCCTATCCCAACATCGTGGACGCGATACGCGAAGTCGCACGAGGTGGCAAGGAATGAGACCTTTCGACTATCAGCGCGCGCGCACCCTGTCAGACGTCGCGTCCGCCGCGCAGCAGGGAGCAGCCATCATCGCCGGCGGCACCAATCTTCTCGACCTGATGAAGCTCGAGGTGATGACACCGGAACGTCTCGTCGACATCACCCGGCTCGACCTGAAGGCTATCGAGGAGACCGACGACGGCGGCCTGAGGGTCGGCGCGCTGGTGACCAACAGCGACCTTGCCGCCGACATGAGGGTGCGCACCAGGTGGCCGGTGCTGGCCAAGGCATTGCTTTCCGGTGCGAGCGGCCAACTGCGCAACAAGGCGACGACCGGCGGCAATCTGCTGCAACGGACCCGTTGCTACTATTTTTATGACACGGCAATGCCCTGCAACAAGCGCGAGCCGGGGTCGGGCTGCGCCGCGATCGGTGGCTTCAACCGGATTCACGCGATCCTCGGGGCCAGCGAAAAATGCATCGCCACACATCCGAGCGACATGGCGGTGGCCATGCTGGCGCTCGGCGCGAAGGTCGAGATCACGGACAGGGCCGGCAACGACCGCACTGTTTCACTCGACAAGTTCCACCTGCTGCCGGGAGACACACCGGAGAAGGAAACCGTGCTGGAGCCGGGCGACCTGATCACCGGCGTTGTTTTACCGGCCCCGGTGCAAGGCCGGCAGATCTACCGCAAGGTGCGCGACCGCGCCTCCTATGCCTTCGCTCTGGTCTCGATCGCTGCGGTGGTTGACGTTAAGGACGAAAAGATTGCACGAGCCGATCTCGCCTTTGGCGGGCTCGCCCACAAGCCTTGGCGAGATGCGGCCCTCGAGACGGCGCTCGTCGGCAAGCCGGTGTCCGAGGCAGCATTCGATGCCGCCGCCGATATTTTGCTCAAAGACGCCAAGCCCCAGGGCAGCAACGACTTCAAGATACCCCTCGCGCGCCGGGTGCTGATATCCGTACTGAAGGAAGCAACACGATGACCCGCCACCTCACGATGGACGAAGCCGATACCAGGCGCAGGCTTGACGACATGGTGCAGGGGACACTCGGCACTCCGTTCGACCGTCCCGACGGGCCGCTCAAGGTCACCGGGACGGCGCCTTATGCGGCAGAATGGCAAAGCGCCGATCTCTGCCACGGTGTGCTGGTGCGTGCACCGGTCACCAAGGGGCGGCTGAAGGCGATTTCCGATGAGGCAGTTAAGGCGTTGCCCGGTGTGCTCGCGGTGGTCAGCGGCGAGAAGATGCTGCGCAACCCCGCGCAGGGCATGGCGAACGAGGCCCCCGTTCAGGGCAGTGAGGACATCGTTTATTTCGGCCAGCCAGTAGCGCTCGTCGTTGCCGAGACATTCGAGCAGGCCCGCCACGGTGCACAGGCGCTGAAACTCGAGATCGAGCGCGACGAGGATTTCGCCATTGATCCCAACGCAGTGGAACCGGAGGTGCCTGAAGACAAGCAGTCCTCGACGGGGGATCTCGACACGGCGATGCGCGATGCCGCCCACAGCATCGACGCCGTTTACACGACGCCTGCTCATTCGAGTGCATCGATGGAGCCGCACGCCTCGATCGCCGAATGGGATGGCGACAGTCTGACGCTGCACGGCAGCTACCAGATGCTGAAGTTCAACCGTAATGAACTGGCCGACAGCCTCGGTATCGACCCGAAGAACGTGCGGATCTTGTCGCCCTATGTCGGCGGCGGCTTCGGCTCCAAGCTCGGCATCGCACCGGAAGCGATTGCCGCGGCGCTCGCGGCGAAGGAACTCGGCCGTCCGGTCTCGGTGTCCATGACCCGGCAGCAGGTCTTCGAGACAACCATGCGCCGCTCCGAGACGCGCCAGCGCATCCGACTCGCCGCCGGTGCCGACGGCAAGCTCACCGGCATCGGCCATGAGGCGCTGGTCTCGAGCCTGTTCGATGAGGGTTTCACCGAGCCGGTAACGCAGGCGACCCCCTTCCTCTATCGCGGCGAGAACCGGGTTATCGGCAACTCCGTCGCCCGGCTCAACCGCACCTGTGCCGGTTCGGTCCGAGCGCCGGGCGAGGCCGTTGGCGTGACCGCATTTGAGAACGCCATGGACGAGCTTGCAGAAAAGGTCGGTATCGATCCGGTTGAATTGCGCAGGATCAACATCCCAGACGAAGTTCCCTCGCAGAATATCCGGTTTTCTTCTCACAAGCTCGCCGAGGCGCTCGATGAGGGGGCAAAGGCATTTGGCTGGGACAAGCGAAACGCCAAGCCGGGTGCAGTTCGGGACGGCGAATGGCAGATTGGCATGGGCATGTCATCGGCATTCCGCGTCAACCTGCTGATTGAATCCGAAGCGCGTGTCACCCTGAAGGCAGACGGCACAGCCGAAGTCGAGACCGACATGACTGATATTGGCACCGGCACCTACGCCGTGCTGACGCAGATCGCGGCCGAGATGCTTGGTCTCCCGCCTGAAAATGTCACCGTGCGGCTTGGCGACACCGAGTATCCGCCGGCCTCCGGTTCAGGCGGCTCCTTTGGCGCTGCGTCAAGCGGCACCTCCGTGTTTCTCGCCTGTGAGGAGATCCGAGAACGCATCGCGGACGCCGTCGGCTGCACGGAGACCGATCTTACCCTCAAGGATGGAATGGCGATTGCCGGCAACCGCTCGACGCCGCTCACGAAGGTTCTCGATGGCCAGAACTTCGAGGCGAAGGGCCATGTCAAGCCGGGCGAGGCCCAGAAAAAGGTGCGTCAGGCAACCTACGGCGCTTATTTTGCCGAAGTGGCGGTCAACTCGGTCACTGGCGAAACACGCGTGCGGCGGATGACCGGGGCCTTCGCGGCAGGCCGCATCCTCAATGCCAAGACAGCGCGCTCCCAGTGCATTGGCGGGATGGTCTGGGGCATCGGAATGGCGCTGACCGAGGATCTGGTGCACGATCCGCGTTACGGCCAGATCGTCAATCACGATCTCGCGGAGTACCACGTTGCGGTGAATGCCGATGTGCCTCAGATAGACGTCATCCTGCTCGACGAGCGCGACGACTGGGCGAACCCGCTGCAGGCCAAGGGCCTCGGTGAGCTCGGGATCTGCGGTGCGGCGGCTGCCGTCACGAATGCAATCTACAACGCCACAGGCGTGCGGGTGCGCGACTATCCGGCGACCCTCGACAAGGTGCTGGCCGGAAACACCTAGTCCAGCACTCGTTCTCCCAGCGACCCCATTCCAGATGGGCTCGCCGTGGAGCCAGTCATTGGGCTCTGTTGCAAACTTTGCGTCCTGACAGATTTCGGCCTATTCCGGCAATCCAGTTCAAGCTTCAGCATCTTGAAGGTGGTTTTCGAGAATGGTCATCGCTTCAGCCAGAGCACAGGGACCGATGCCGAACGCTCGTTCGACAATGCGAGCCTCGCCGAGAATGTCATTTGTGAAGTAGAAGATGCCGGCCTGCCCCTTGCGCAGAGCACGCATCACTTCAAATCCTTTGATGGTCGCATAGGCAGACTTCAAGGTTTTGACCCCGCGCACTGGCCGGATCAGCTGTTTCAGCTTGCCGTGATCGACCTCAACGACGTTGTTCAGATATTTGACCTCGCGATGCTCAGTGTTCTGTGGGCATTTGCCCTCCGCCTTCAGCTCGGAAATGGCCACGCCATAGGTGGGAGCCTTATCGGTATTGATCGCATAGGGCTTTTCCCAGTCTTTCAGCCCCTAAAGGCTTTGCCCAGGAACCGCTTCGCCGCCCTGGTGTTGCGGGTGGTCGGGAGATAGAAATCGATGGTGTTGCCGAACTTGTCCACGGCCCGGTAGAGATAGGTCCATTTTCCTCGGACCTTGATGTACGTCTCATCAACACGCCAACAGCGAGAGACCGGCCGGCGCCATTGCCAGCGCAACCGTTTTTCCGTTTCAGGCGCATAGGTCTGGACCCACCGGTAGATCGTGGCATGATCAACCCGCACACCGCGCTCAGCCATCATCTGTTAAAGATCCCGGTAACTGATCCCGTGACGGCAATACCAACGAACCGCCCACAATACGACTTCGCCTGTGAAAGGACGGCCCTTGAATGCATTCATGAAATCAACAACCTGCTCTGCAAAAGCCGCTTCTCACACCAAGGACAAAAATTTGCAACGGAGCGCTCACGCCGGTACCTATTCTCCCTTTCGTCGCGATACACGCGCCTCACGCGAGGCAATGCCTGCGGATCTTCTCATCTGTCGTGGCACCTGCGCGTCGCGCGACGGATGTCTTAGCGGTCTCTTCCGCCGATCCTTCAGGCACGGATTTTTGACCCATCTTCGCTCCTCCCACGATCTACCAAAATCCTCCTCTAACTAAATCCCTCAATCGGTTTAGTGAACGCTGACGGCGTAGAGCCTAAAACCCATTACACTGAGATAGATCCCGGCCGCAAGAAACCCGGCAGCCGAGAGAGCAACACCCGATTTTTTCATTGACGGCGATTTCATCATTGCCTCGGGAATAGCGATCAATCCGGCACCTTTCAAAACGGCGGCGACCCCTACCATGGTGACTGCGCTTTCGAATGCGGACGACCATCGGAAATGGTGGACGAGAGCGACCATCCCGACAATGAAATGCGTCGCGCCTGACAGATTAACGGTAACGCGATCGGTCTTGGTCTGGTCGAGGATCATCTTCAGATAGAAATCAGAGCTGAGAAGAAATCCGATCCCCGTCAAGATCAGATAGGGGCCAGCAATCTGTGCTATGGTTTCGGTCATGTACACCTGGGCTGCTTTTGTTTCTAGTGGCAATAAGAGTTCTCTGGAATCAAGAAATGATTTGCAGAAGTGGTTCGGTTCTAAGTATAGTCGTGCCAATAGAAGTTCATAGACCATAAAATATACTATAGATAGTTACTTTTGACCTTCTGATTGGCGGGCGCATATTTCAACACGTCGCCGACTTTCCTGGTTGCGCGTATCGGAATCGGCAAACGACACTTCGTGAAGCATTGCGTTTTTCCATCATTCCGGGGCCTCATCGGTCGAAAGGAATGCAAGCACCCCCCTTACGGTGTCGGGCATGAAGTGCCGTCCGTCGGGTCGGAAATCTATCTGCGCGGTCGGCACATTCGTTTCGAGCCGTGCCCGCGTTTCCTCGGAATCAATCATCACGTCGCGGCCGCCAAGAATGGCCAGGATCGACATGTCGAGCGTCCGCAACTGATTGTCACTGAAGCGCGTCAAGTAGCGCCGTGGCCGGAACTGATTCTGGATGAGGTCCATCATCGCGAAGAAGGCACGGCCGGATGCCGAGAGATCCTTGGGCCTTGGACCGGTGATCATCGTTTTCAGCCGGTTCTTACCGAAACGTCCGAGGAGCATGAGCGGGAGCGCGCGCAGCAAGATGTTCCGCTGACGCCCGACACCACCCGGCGCGAGCAGCGCCATGGTACTCACCCGACCGGGCCGCCGGATGGCGTAGTCGAGCGCTAGCCAACCGCCGAGCGAAAGGCCGACGATAGCGGTTCGGTTGACCCCCAGCGCTGCCAGGACATCATCGAGCCAAAGCGCATAGGCGTCGGAGCCGAATGCGGGACGTGCCGGCGCTGAAAGCCCCGGCTCACCGATCATATCGATCGCATGGCAGCGATAGTGGCGCGCATAGTCCGGGATATCGCGCATCCAGGATGCGGAATTGGCCATCGATCCATGCAGCAGAAGCAGGGACGGGGAAGTCTCCCGTCCGGACGAGATGACAAAGGTGTCGCCATACCGGGTCGATACCGATCCTTTGTGGTTTTCAATTGGCCAATCTTCGAGCAAGGCCCGATAGGCCATCTCGATTTCCTCCTGCGCCGTCCCCGTGCGGTAAAGCGTGTTCATCCTCGCCCCTCCAACAGCGTTGCGAGAAATGCCATGAACGAGCTGACCGCTCCCGGGTCGCCGATCAAAACAAGCTTGAGCTGCCGCTCCTCGACATCATAAGCGGTTTGCAGATGCACGGATTCCGCATGGCCAGTCCGGCTTGTCAGCAAAGCCTGAAGCGCCGTGACGATGCGGCTAGAGTCATGCACGGAGAGTTCGGGCATCTCGACGATGCTCGTCACCCGCACGCCCGACGGTTTCGGCCCTGCAACAGGCAATCCGGCAAACGAGTCGAGATCCGCTGGCAAGATCCGGTAGGCTTTGCCGACGCGTGTCGCCTTCAGCCGCCCTTCATGGATGTAGCGAAGGGCGGTCTTGCGATGAACGCCGAGCCGGGTTGCCGCCTGATCCACAGTGAGGAGGTTTTGGGTCATAAACTACCATATCATTCCCTATATTGCGCAGTCAATGGGAACATTATGGAGTTTTGAGGAGTCTCTGCGCTCTCGCAAGAGCGGAACGAGCGGCTTGCGCCAAGGCTAGCCTAGCTCATCGACGAACCAGCTTCGGACCGGATCAAGCGTCGCGAGCCTTTCAAGCCGTCGCGCCGTCGCGTCTTCGCCAAATGCCGCTTCGGTCGGCATGTCCAGCAGCCATACGGCAAATACTTTGCACCGCAGAAGGTCAGAGGCCGGATGATCGGCCGCACAGGGTGCAGGGGTTTGCTTCAGCTCGGGCGGCTCCAGCCGAACCTCTAATTCTTCAAGACCGCCCTGCAATCGCTCCCCTGCCGGCCCGAGACCTGCTCGCGACCTTGCGCAAGCCGATTTGGGTCGAAGGCGAAGGCGCCATCGCCGAGCACCAGCCGATCCGTTTCGAGGCCGATCATCCATGCCGCCTTTGCTGCGGGATCGGGAAACGATATATGGATGTGTGTGTTGTAGGGCGTCTTGTCCTTGGAGAAACACAGATCGCGATTGATGCGATAGAGTTTCGCGGTGACGCTGACATCATAGCGATCTGACAGCTGCCCCTCCAAAGAAGCGGCGAACGTTTTCGACGCCGTCTATACATGGGTTTCGTTGCACTGCTTTTGCGACCGAAACCAATCGCGATCATTGTGATCTTTCAGATCGGCGAGGAAAACAGGTGGTCTCTTGGCTAAGCATCAGTCCTCACTTTGCTGGCAGTGAAAGCGCATGGCTAAGCGCCAGTAATTTCCAGTCTTCGAACAACATGTCGGAACAATCGTCGGCCTCGACGAAATAGAGCCCGCTCATGACGCGGCCACCCTGTTTCATGACTTCGCCACCGCCGATTTTTTCGGCAGCCACAGCGTTCTCTTTGCCGACACGGAACATGAAATAGCCGGTTCCATCCTTTTCGCGATGCGCGCCGCCCAGCATGTTGCCGTGCACCATGAAACAAACACCGCCCATCATCTTCTTCTCAGTCACGCCGGGCACGCCGACGAGCGCGCTGCGATAGACTTCGTTCAAGCCTTCATCGACTGCCATCTGTTCCCTCCACGGCCGGTGTTCCAAACGTCGCATGAATCAGTCCAAGAGCCACTCCAAAAATGGCGAACTGGAGGGTGGAGGCACCAGCCTCGACAAGCGCCCATTCCAGCTTGGACGAGATGAGGTATTTCGAGGGTTCGGTAAGTGCGATGTAACTCGCCAGGAATGCGCCCATCACAAGGGAGAAGGCGAGACCGCCTGTCGGGCCGGCGAAGCGGGACCGCAGACGCGAATACAGGAAAGTCAGGATCACGCCCTGAATCACAATCACCGCGAGGCCGCCCCAAAGAACGGGCTCGGGCGCAATGATTTTCTCGCGCGCATAATGCGCAGTGTTGATGACAAAATGGTTCGCAGCCTGAACCCCGAAGGTGACGATGAAATAGGCGACGACAGACAGAATATGGGCCCGCATGGTCTTTGTCCCTTTGTATACGCGAGCCGCCGGCCGATGACCCCAGTCGCTGGTCGGCGGCTGGCTCTTTATGCCTCGCTGTAGTCGATGAAGGCGATCTGCGCGCCGAACGGATCTGATATGGCCGCCATACGGCCGACGCCCGGTGCGGTCACTGCCTCGCGGACAACCTGTGCGCCTGCGGACTTTGCCTTAGCGACCCGCGCATCGACATCATCGACGGTAATGTAGAGAAGCCAACCGCCCTGGCCGGGCATGGGAGGGAAGCCGCCAACCGGTTTGTCGCCGACCATGATCATCGGATAGGTGGACCCATCCTTCATCGGCATTTCGCCGATGGACCAGCCAAGCACGTCCTCATAGAATTTCCGCGCGGCTTCGGTGTCGGTGCTGGAATGTTCGATCCAGCTTGGCGTGCCATGTGCGGTGTTCGGATCGGTCATCGCAATTCTCCTTGTCTTTAGCGATTTCAAGCGCCGCTTTCTCAGCGCTTGGCCAAAGGACGTCTGGCGAGGTGCAATACGGACAGCCCTCTCCGAATTTCTCTGCGCCGCGCAGGTCCAGGCCTGGCTTAAAAAGCGGTTGACTGCCTGGCAAAACAATATTACCAAACAGTTATGAAACAAAATGGTTATGAAAGTTCAAACCAAACCCTTGATGCGGTCTTCGCGGCGCTTGCCGATCCAACGCGCCGGGCCATACTCACGCGCCTCGTTGCGGGTGACGCGACGGTGAAAGAACTCGCGGCCCCCTTCGAGATCAGCCAGCCTGCGGTATCGAAGCATCTGAAGGTTCTGGAGCGGGCCGGTCTGATCGAACGTGCAGTCGACAAGACCCGTAGGCCTTCGCACCTCAATCCTGAACCCTTGGCCGAGGCCGTAAAATGGCTCGAAGCCTTCAGGCAATTCTGGTCATCGAGCTTCGATCAGCTTGATGAACTGCTGCAATCAATGAAAGAAGGTGAAGAGGGAAAATGAGATCATTACCAACCTACGTTCTGGAACGGACCTTCAATGCGCCACGGGCTCTGGTCTGGAAAGCCTGGAGCGACCCGAAACTGCTCGCGCGCTGGTATGGCCCGAATGTCGAGACAGTGATCCATAAGCTCGACGTGGTGCCAGGTGGGCTGTGGCTTAGCGAAATGAAGATGGGAGGGAATTCGAGCTATCAGAGGGCTGAGTTCACGGAGGTTCAGGAACCGGAAAAACTGGTCTGCATCATGTCCAATGCCGATGATGACTGGAACATCGCCTCCAATCCTATGATGCCGGACTGGCCCAAAACCCTGTTGACGGTGGTCACCTTCAAGGAGATGGCGGACAAGACCGAGATGCGCCTCGAATGGACGCCGCACGATGCGAGCGCCGCGGAGATCGCATGTTTCGAAAACGCTATGGAGAATATCGGCAAAGGTTGGGGCGTTGGTATGGAGCTGCTGGCGGAACTTCTGGCCGAACTGGCCGCAGCCTGATTTCTCGAATGAAGGCCTCTTCGCTTCGCATCATGCAATCGAAGGGGCCAGTTTTTCTCGGAGAAGCGTGATCCTCGCGATCAGATAGTCGGCCTCCTGGCTAGTGGGCGAGCAGCCAAGCGCGGCTTCGAGTGCTTTGATCGCCGCTTTCAAGGCGCCCGTTTCCTCCAGAAGCGCCGCCCGCACCGCGTGGTACGGTCGATAGCGGGCAAGGTCGTGGGCCAGTGGCATCAGCAAATCCAGCGCGGCTGCAGGCCCCGTCACCCTGGAGACAGCGACGGCACGGTTTAGGCGGACCACCGGGCTTGGTGCGATGGCTTCAAGCGCCAAATAAAGCCGCGCGATTTCGGCCCAGTCAGTATCTGCGGCGCGTTTGGCCGTGCAGTGCACAGCGGCAATCGCTGCCTGCACCTGCAACGGCCCCGGACGCCCGTGACGTAATGCCTTTTCGATCAGGACACGCCCTTCTTGTATCATTGCCTGGTCCCAGCGCGTTCGGTCCTGATCCTCCAGCGACACCAGTCCGCCCTCTGCGTCAATGCGCGCGGCGCTGCGGGCGTGTTGAAACAAGCTTAGCGCCAGAAGCCCCATCGTCTCTGCTTGCCCCGGAAAGAGAGAAAGCAGAAGGCGCGCCAGACGGATCGCCTCCTCACACAGCGCATTCCGGATTTGCTCGTCGCCACGGCTTGCGGAATAGCCCTCGTTGAATAGCAGGTAGATCATCGTCTGAACGGTGTTCAGGCGCTCGGCCCGTTCCGTGAGGCCGGGCGTTTCCAGCACGCGCGCCAGAGTGCCGGCACGCGTCTTTGCCCGCGAGATGCGTCGCTGCATCGTGTCGGGTGTCACAACGAAAGCGCGTGCGATTTCACCCACGGACAGGCCGACAATCACCCTGAGCGCCAGGATGAGTTGCTCCTGTCTCTTCAGGTCCGGATGGCAACATAGGAACATCAAGCGCAGGACATCGTCTTTGTATTCGGCGCGATCTAGCGCCTCGGCAGCGTCGTCGTGAGGGTCTCCGGCCAGATCCGACGCGTCGGACGCCGCCTCGACATCCCCGAAAGACAACCGTCGATCCTTGCGGACGAGGTCGAGGCCCGCGTTGCGCGCCACGTGGATGAGCCAGGCGGTCGGGTCACGCGGCGTGCCGTCTGCCGCCCAACGCTCCGCCGCTCTGAGACAGGCGTGTTGAAACAGATCCTCGGCCATGTCCAGATCGCGAAACGAGCGTAGAAGTGCGGCGAGTGCGCGCGGTCGGCTGTAAGCGAAAATCGCCTCGGTCAGGCCAGGCTTCATGGCCTAAAGACCGCCCGTCCAACTGACCAGTCGAACCTCCATCGTGGCGACACCTTGTGGAAGGGCCTTCGCGGCTTCGATCGCCTCGTCAATCGTGTCGCATTCGATGAGATAGAAACCCAGTATCTGTTCCTTGGATTCAGCAAAGGGGCCGTCCAGAACGGTGACTACACCGCCTTTTTCGCCTACCGTCATGGCCGTTGATGGCGGCATCAGTTGGACAGAGCCACGGTATTTACCTTCTGCTTGCAATTTGGCCTGCAGGTTGCGGTGCATGTCCAGCAAGGCCTCATGCTCTTCCCGTGGCAGGCGCTCCGCGACGCCCTCAACGCCGAAAATCAAGACTGAGTAGAGCACGGGCCGTGCCTCCTTCATTTGCACATTACACCTTGAAGCGCCGATCCCAAAGCGAATGTCCGATCCAAAGCAAGGCGCCATAGACCACGAACTGGATGGCCAAATAGACGCTTTCCAGCGCCACGAAACGGCTCTTAGGAAGAAACCCGCATTTTGCGGCGTCGCCAATAACGTGGCTCGACCAAAGGAACGCGAAGGCAAGGATCGCAACCCGGAAGATTGCACTCCGGTTCCGGCTTTGCTCCAGCGCCCAGTCGATGGTGAGCGCCAGTACGACGGCTTGAACGAAGACGGCTAGAGCTCCGAGTGGAACGTCCGCATCCGACGGGTCCGGCCAGTTCAGCGCGGTATAGGCGCCGGAGAACCAGACAAGGTGCCACAGCATCGCGAAGCCCAACGTGGCGATGAAATAAAGAGCGATATCCAGCAGAACCATCGACCGGCTACGAACGAACATGTGCATCCCCTAGTGGCGTTCTCGTCAAGGACGTGCGCGAGGCCGGGTTTCGGACAAGACGGGAAGAATTTTTGTTTGGCCGGCCTCTTTTCAGGGCCTCGCAGCAGCGAACTCCTCAGGGGTCTGACACTTTAGATCGTGAAAGATGAAACTGGGCGTACGCATCATTGCGACATGGTCCAGGATATCCTTTTTCTCAGCCGGCGTGACGTGCAGCGGTTGGTTTCTACCACCGCGCTATTGGGCGCACTTTGGGAAGGCTTCATATCCTATTCCAAGAGGACAATCGATGCATTGCGCGTCCCCATTCCACTTCCAGCGGATCGCGTTCCGCTCGATGCCTCCGGAATCGTCATCGCACCAGGTCTGGTGGACGCAATCCCCGCATACGCAGTCAAGGTGCACGCGAAGTTTCCTGGTAGCAATCCCACCATACAGGGTCCCTTCATCCTCAAAGACCTGAACGACGGGCGACCGCTTGCCGTTTTGGAAAGCTCGTTCTTGACGGCGCTGCGAACGGGATTGGCGAGCGCCATTGGCGCCGACGCTCTCGCCAGGCCTTCCCCGAAGAGGGCAAATTGCACCTCCACAAATCCCTGCATGGGCTGGTGCTGTGATGTGCGCGGCAATGAGGTCGAGAGGGTTACTGAACGCAGCTCGCTTGCCGAACATAATGTTTGCGCGGAGTAGCGTGGCCAGCTGCCTGCGGGTGGCATTGATGAAACGCTATGGGTTTGTTCCCAAACAGACCATCAACGACAAACTTCGCTCCTATGGTGCAGCAAAGGCGGACGTGGCACCCGGAATCGACCATTGGTCGCACAAGGGACCCGACAATCGGAGCGAAAACAGCCACCTGCCATTTCGAAAACGGGAACGAGCCGTGCAAGGCCCCTGGTCGCCGGGAGCGCTACAAAGGTTCGCCTCAATGCAACCCGCTGCCCGCAATTGCTTTTTAGTTCCGCCCCGCCGCCGAGCAGCACAAACAATTCGCTACCATCGCCTCGAAGCATTCGAGGCATGGAAAATTGCGTCCTGCATCGCCTGAAAAACAGGAATTTCGGATCCTTCTTGCCTCGGCAAACTTTACGTAACAACGCCGTATTACACGTAAACCTTGCATAAATGGGAGTTTGTCGGTAGATTTCTAAATTATTACTATGCTTGTTCCTGTACGGCGCCACGCCGTAAATTGTTCATGACGAAGGTGCAATACTACAAAATGCGCTGAATTTTCTTTAACTTGGCTGGTAAATGGAGCAAACTCATGGCTCTTGCGCGTGCGATTTTTGGTATCCTTTTTCTGTTGCCACTCCTCGTTGCAATCAGTCCCATGGCGGCGGCCCGCGATGTTAATGTTTCAACCGGGCCAAGTATTGTTCATGCCGATGTTGTCGCGCTAGATCAATTAATCGTTTACAATCGGTTTGGATCCTTCGACCCTTACGGGATGGTGTTTGCGCTTCGGCGCGATGTCAGCAGCGCCGGCGAACTCGGTGATAAGAGGAATGCAGGCGATTGCGCGACACGCACCGGTGTAGAACCTGGAACCGGCGCACTCATTGCCGGCAAAGTGCGCCTGAAGGACTGCAAGCGCCCGCGGCCGCTGGTGCTGCGCGCACGCGCGGGTGATATCCTGCGTATAAACCTGACCAATCTGCTTCGCCCGGCACAGCCGGGCATTTCGAAGACCTTTTGCAGGACGCAGCCGGGCAATGGCGTTCTGCCGAACATCACCGATATTCGCGCCCATGTCAGCACATATCCCACCGCGGGCGATGCGGCACCCTTGTGCAAAGATGCCGCCAAGGCTGATGAAGAGGCCCATGAATTCGATGCGGACGTGGCCGGCGCAGGGTCCGATTTTCCGCGCACGCGCACCCTTTCTTTCGTGGTTCCCGGCATTGAGCCGATTCCCGGCCCAAAGGATGGGGGGATCATCCCTGTTGCCTGCAAGGGGCTTGGAGCCATCGAGCCGGACGACACGATTACATGCCATTACCGGCTCGACCGGGAAGGAACGCATTTGTTCCAGTCGATGGCAGCAGCCGCAGGAGGGGAGGGCGATGGCGGTTCCTTCACTCATGGCCTGTTCGGCGCTTTGATTGTCGAGCCTAAGGGATCATCCTTCTACCGCAGCCAGGTGCCGATGGCAGCGTTTGACAATGTGTGGCAACGCAACGATGCCATTGTTCATGCGCGGGTGGGCACGCCTGAATATGAAATGAAACTCGACGCCGATCGTGCGCCAACCGTGAAGAAGCTAGGTGTTTCCAGCCCATGCGACGCGGACGCGATGATGCCCGTTGCCAACATGCTGCGCGATTGCGGAACCGATGTGATTTCGCTTCCTGGCCGCGAAAGCCAGACGCTTCCGGTCCGTGAAATCGTCCATGGCGACATCAACGCAATCATTGTGCCACCACTGGCCCCAGCTGCCGAACCGGGTGGTGCCGGGACACTCAATCAGAACAACCCCTATGAAAAGCCGATTGCCGAACCGTTCCGCGAGTTTGTCGTCATCTTTCATGACGAATTGAAATCCTTTTACACGAAGGAAATGGAATCGCTTGGCAGCTTCGAACAGTTTTCGGGCATCGGCGACGGTTTCGGCATCAACTATGGTGCTTCAGGCGCCGGCTCGATCGTGCTGGCCAACAAACTGAAGATCGGTCCGGCCGCCGATTGCCCGGAATGCGCCTATGAGGAATTCTTCCTCGGCAGCTGGGCTAATGGTGATCCGGCGCTGTTGGAGAGTTTCGTCGACGATCCGTCGAACGTGCACCACTCCTATCTCAATGACCGCGTCGTCTTCCGCAATTTCCATGCGGGGCCGAAGGAGACCCACGTCTTCCATCTGCATTCGCACCAGTGGTTTGCCGGCAATGACAGGAACCGCGGCGCATATCTCGACAGCCAGACGATCGGCCCGCAGCAGGGCATGAGCTACGATATCTATGGTGGCGGCACCGAGATATATCGCGCCGGCCCCAAGGTCGACGGCAAGCTGCAGAAGGGCTGGTATGAAACACTGGGTTCGGGAAATCGCAACCGCACGCCCGGCGATGCGATCTTCCACTGCCATCTCTATCCACATTTTGCGCAAGGCATGTGGGAGTTGTGGCGGGTCCATGACGTCTTGGAGGATGGCACCCGCACATTGCCCGACGGGCAATTTAAACCGGGGCTGTCGTTGGATCCCCGGAGGGATCCTGATGAACGCAAGATGGTGCGCAGTGGGACGCCGACGAGTGGCGAGGGCCCAGTCTTATGGGCTGCATGGGATGATAAACAACTGTCTGACACAGAAAAGGCTTCTTATCTGCAGGAAGGGACACCTATCCCCGGCCTCTTGCCCGTGCCGTCACAGGCAGCACCGCTGTTGCCGACCTATGATGCAGCCGAAACCAAAATTGCGGACCTCAGGGGTTTTCCCGGTTATCCGTTCTACGTGGCAGGCGAGGCGGGGCACCGCGCACCGCAGCCGCCCATGGATATTGCAGTCAAAAAAGACAAACGTATGGACGGTGGTCTTGGCCGACACATTGTCACTGGCGGCGAGCGCATCCGCGATGTTGCAACCAGATGGAAGGCAGGCGAAATCAGTCTTTCCGAAGCTGAGGCCGCCGGGCTCGAAATCAAGGACGGTGTTCCTTACTATCACCACAAAATCGTCCCGGTTACCGTCGCGCAGATGCTGGCGCTCGGTGATCTGACCGAGGCCTACCACAAGCTCGAGATCGAACTGCTGCCGCCGGACGGCACCGTGCTTGAGCGCAATGCGATGGCATTCCATCACAAGGGATTGCGCGAAGGTGTGACCGGTGACCGCCTGCTGCTGCGCAACGCCAATGGCGTGACACTTGCAAGTGTTCCCGGTGACAGCTCAGGCGCATTGCCAGTCATACCGCCGGTACCGGCGCCCGGTGCCCCGGCAACCGATAGAGCAGCTTACAACAGTGCTGTTGAAGCTCGTGCTGCTGCTTCCGGCTATGCATCTGTCTACCTGCCGTCGCCTCTTGCCGGCCCATCAGACCCTGCCGATCCGATCGGCGTGTTTGCGGTCAATGGCGCGGCACCCCGGCCCGGCTCGCCGTTTGCAGATCCGTGCGGCGCGCCCGATGGATTGCGCAACTCGCCATTCAGGGATCCTTATAAGGCGGCTGGCTCCACCGGATCCGATGCCTATCCCTATTTCAACAAGCGCCACAAACCTTACCGCTCGATTCTCGCAGGCGGTGCGGACAAGTTCGGTAATACCTTCGGTTCCTACCCGCCGAAGGAAATGACCTACGATCCCGGCTTGTCAGGTTTCCGCCGCTTCGAGGCTTCGGTTGTCCAGTTCGACATGATCGTCAACAAAGCCGGTTGGCATGATCCGATGGCGCGCATCAATGTGCTGACGGAAAACAGCGACAAGTACAAGCCGGCTGTGGCCGACCAGCTGGCAGGACCACGCGCAGTCAGCGGCGAGGAAGAACCGTTTTACTTCCGTGCCTTCTCCGGCGATTGCATCGAGTTCCGCCATACCAACGAAACGCCGCACAAACTCGACCTGGATGACTTCCAGACTAAAGTTCCGACCGATACGATCGGCCAGCATATCCACCTGGTGAAGTTTGACGTAACGTCCTCGGACGGCTCCGGCAACGGCTTCAACTATGAAGACGGCACTTTTGCGCCCGATGAGCTGAAAGAGCGCATCCACGCCGCCAATCGCAAGGATAAGACCGATGGCGATGGCACCGGCTGGTTAGCACATCCCGACAATGCTTACCTCTTGTCACTTGATCCGATGCTTGGCGTTGATCCCATAGCGTTTAAGGCTTCTGTTGCGCCCGGTTCTCCATGGCAAGAGAAATGCGGCCGTCATGAGGAAATCTGGAAACTACGGCGGATGCAAAACCCGACCTGTTTCCAGACAACCGTCCAGCGATGGTTTGCGGATCCCATCCTTGCCAACACGGGCGAGAATGGGGGCAACGCGGCACCCGTGGCAGACCGTACCTTGCGCACGGTCTTCACCCATGACCATTTTGCTCCGTCGAACATCCAGCAGCACGGTTTCTACAATGCGTTGCTAATAGAACCGGCAACTAAGATCGTGAGGGTTTACGAGTCCTCGCAGGCGGAATCCGGTACCGAGCAGACCGTTGAGGCTGGCAAGTGGGTGCCCGTGGCTGGAAGCGCATCGGGCGCCCATGAACCGGAGCTCATCGATGTCGGTGAGGCCGGCAAGGGCGTGGGTGCTAAGGCGCGTGTGGAGACGCCCCCGACCGAAACGGCAAATGATGCGATTTCGGCGCAGGATCCCTATCACCCTGACTATCGCGAGTTTGCCCTCGCCATCGCCGACTTCGCGCTTCTCTACGACGGCTACAATGTCACAGACTCGAAGGCAGCACTTGAGGCAGACAGCGACGATGCCGGGCTTGATGGCGGCGGCAACGCCAAAGGGCTCGATCGCCTCATCAAGGAGGCGAGAGTCGATTACCGCGCAGCCCTTGATGACGCCAATGCGAAGCAAACGGAGCCCCTCAGGCGCGCCAGCGACATTTGCGAATACAATCGTGGCCGCGCACAGGAACATGACAAGGGTGGCAATGAGCTGACCCGGCCGGAAGGTGTGGAAACCCTGCCGCCTGCGCAGGCGGTGGCTTGCGAAATCCACGAAGAGCGGACAGCCGTTGAATGGCTGGCCAAGGCGGCCACGCAGCTGACCGAGAACTACTTCAAGCCGATCCGGGAAGCGCACGGCCGTCCGGTCTATCCGCCGGACCGTCCCGAGGCGATCTCGCAGACCCACCACGACCCCTATCTGGTGAACTATCGCAACGAGCCAATGCCGCTTCGTGTCGGCGAGAGCGAGGGCGGTACGGATCTGATCAGCAGCAGAAAGTGTCCCGATTTTGCTGGCCAGAGCCGTGACAGCGTCGAGGGTTTGCTTGCCGATGGCCGTGCGGACAGCATCAGCCGGCAAAAAGGCAAGGAGTTGTCCGGCGACATGGCCAATGTCTTCCGCTCGATGGTGCATGGCGATCCGTGCACACCGGTCCTGGAAGCCTATGCCGATGAACGCGTGATGTTCCGCCTGATCCAAGGTGCGCAGGAAGTCCAGCATGTCTTCACTCTCGAAGGCCGCCAGTTCCGCCGCAATGTCGACCAGGCCTACGCATTTCTTGCCCGCCTCGATGCGGACGAGGGCAAGAGCAACGGACCAACGCGCTGGAATGCCTGCATGCAAGCAGCAGAGACGGGCAGGCCTTGGCAGCACGTGCAATGGTTCGACAATAAGAGCGATCTCCAAAAAAGGCCGCCAAGCGTTGACTGGCTGGAGTACTACCGCAAGCTTGTCGCCGAGTGCGACAACATAACCGGCCTCGTCACGGCGCAGGAAATCGGCATTTCCGAGCACTTCGAAATGGCGGGCGTCTTCTCGTCCGACTCGGGCCGTGCGCCGGAGTCCGGCAATTTGATGAAGTTTGGTGGTTCCGGCGACTTCCGCGAGGTGCGTATGGCCGCCCTTCCGGTTCGCGATTCGCTCTATCATTTCGGGACGGTCGACGCACTTTGGAACGGTGCCTGGGGCGTGCTGCGCATCCACAATGCGCCGGACACCCTCGATGTGACCGATTGCCTGAGACTTGCCGAGCCGAAAGCTTGGAGCGACACCTGCAGTGACCGCGAACAACTGAAAACCAGGGTCGGCGACCGGTTGAAACCGCTTGCAAGCCATCCGCTGAGTGCTGCAAGCCTAGCACGGTTGCTGGTTGACGAGAGCGAAGAACTTGAGAGAAAGCGTGCGATTGCCGCAGCGCAGACAACAGATCTGGATTTGGGGAAAGACAGGGAGATCCTTCTTTACGGAACAGCCGGTGACAAGGAAGCCGCAAGCCTTGAAAGCGTGTTTCCCTCCTATCCGGATCTCGCCTGCCCGTTCTTTGATGGTGATGATCTTCCCTTTACTGCGGAAGAAAAGACAGCGCTTTCCGCTGCCGGGTTCTCAAAGGAAAGCATTGACCAGAAGGACATTCGCGTAACCGGTGCGCGCTTCAAGGCACCACATGCCTTCTCGGCGTTGGTTGCCATTGAGGCGCGGCATCTCCGGGAGGTTGCCGCCGACGGCACCGTTCTTAACAAGCCCTACGCAAACGGTCGTGTTGCCTATGGCAAGAATGGTGTCATCTACGATCCCGACGGGCTGATGTTCGTTCCGGTGCCGATCGCGCAACTTGGCCTGAGCGTGGAGGAGATCCTGCGTGCCGAAAGGCTGGGCGGCGATGAAAACGGCCGTTATGGAACTTTGCCCTGGAAGAAGGTGATCGAGGAAGCGAGCAGGGTGGTAGCCAAGCGCGGTGCCGTACCCTATGTCCAGCGCTTTAATGCGGGTGACTGTATTCATCTGGTCGTGGTCAATGCCTTGACCGAAACAAGCACAACGGAAGCCAATTCGACCGCCGGCCGCTACGGTGAAATGTCGGGCAATAACCGCGATGGCCTTCGCGACCTGCCAGGCGATGCTTTCCTGCCCCGGATTACGCGGCTCAATACAGACCAGATCAAGGATGGGGACTCCGACGAACAGGACTTGTCGACCGGTGAAATCAGCGGCTCAGCGTCACTGGCTGTTGCCATTCCAATGTCGAAAATGTCCAATGTCGACGATTCACCCGAACCGATTGGCGTCAATCCGCGGCGTGCATTGCCGCCTATGACGGATGGTGAGGTTTCATATGCCATCGATGTCATGTTCGCCGGGACCATCGGCTATGCGATCGACCAGCTCGACAGCTTGTTGAACAATGCAGAATTTTGCGGCCTGTATGACAAGGCATCGTTGGGCACGCCGGACTTGCGGGAGAGGTATCAGGCCCTGTGCGAAAACGCGCTGCTGCCTGCTGCTCCGACTTATGAGAAGAGTCATTTCGTTTGCGACGTTGCCGATGCGGGCGGGAAGATGCGCAATGTAGTCATGTGGCCATCCGCAGTACGGGCCTGCCGTCTGGGTGAAGAAGCCCGCCTCAACGTGCTTGGCCGAACCTATTGCGCCGCGTTTGAAGCTGACAGCTCGCTGCCGGCCTTGAGCCCGATCCCTCATACTGGTGACATCCAGCAATGTGTTTCGGGCCTGATCCGTCAAAGCATTGTTGATGTGGAAACCAAAGTCGACACGCGGCTGCGCGTCATTCCCCATGCGCATGGAACCCTGCCGGTCAAGTCGGTCAGCGATCCGATCAGCCATGGCGTTCATGGGCTGGCTGGGACGATGATCATCGAGCCGCTTTCAGCTACGTATGCTGGCAGGGGAGACCCTGTGCGGCGAAGCTACAACGGCTCGGCGCCCGCGACTGTCCGCATCAAGCCGCAATGGCAGGGCGGGGCGGCTTACGGCTATGCTGCCGAAAACTGGAAGACCGTCGACTACAGCGGCAGTGATTCGACCAAGCCGGGCACGACCGTAACCTATAAGAAGGTCACGCTTCCGGCGGTGTCGGGCATGGCCGACTACCAGGAGCTCATTCTGCCCAAATCGCTTGTCGCAGAGATGTCGCTGTTGTGGCAGGACGGGCTGAACCTTTGGGATGGTCGGCGCAGGCCCTTCTATCACGCCCGGCAGGGCGGCTGCCGGATCACAGCAGACAGTCCGGCTTCGGACTCTTGCCTTGCCGCGGGCAAGCGTCCCGGCGGCCCGATCCCCGATTGCGACATCTGTGACGACAGCTATGACCGAGGCGAGAAAGGTGTCTCTTACGATACCAACGCGCTCTTTGCCCGCGTGCGTGGCGATAGGGCAATCGAGCAGGATCATAGCGGTTCCCCGCAATCCGTCATGATCCCTCAGACCGTCGGTCCGAAGGACTGGTCGTCACAGTGCGGATGGCCGATCTACTTCGGCAGTATCAAGCCACGCGAAGGAAAGGGTGAGGGGTCATGCCCCTGGGCTCCCGTGATTGATCTGACATCTGACTTGAGCGCATGGCCATTGCCCTCCGACCTGTTCGACGATGAGAGGCTCGGCAATGATACGGCGTTGATCAACTCCAAGGCGGAGCAGGAGATCATGGTGCGTATTGTCGAGCCGCAGGGCAGGGCACGCCAACGGGCGTTCGTGCCAACCGGCACCGGTTATCATGACATGTTTCCGGGATTCGGTTCCGGACACAGCGCGCTGATCGCACCTGGCAAAGGGGTGACGGCCGCCATGAAGGCACCGGCCACGCCGGGCGACTATCTTTGGTTTGACGGTCCGCGCCAGCTGATGTCCGGCGGAACCTGGGGCTTGATGCGCATTGTGCCGAAAAGCAGCAAGACGGAACCGGCGGGAGGCGAGAATTGAAACTACCCTCCACCGTTTCTGGTGGGATTGTGGCCGGGATTTTGATGGTGGCCACGGTTTCCCCGGCATTGCCGCAGTCACTTCCCCAGTATGATGTGGAAGCTCAGGTCACTGCGGTCGATGGAGGCCTTCCCGGTCCCGGCGCTATGGTGCGGATCGAAATTGCCTATCTCGATCCGGCGACCGGCAAGGTGGTGTCCGGACCGGTGCGGCCAATCGGTTTTATGCGAACAATCAGGGCCGGCAACGATGATTGTGCCACGGCAGTGCGCGCGTATTCGCTCAACAAGGGCTTGTTCAAGGACGCATCATCGCTGACAGGAAGTCTTATCGTGACGGCAAATGCCGATGCAACGCTGAGCTTTGTTGATCCGTTATCCGACCTGAAAAGCGCGAATATATTCGAGCTTGTTCAACTGCCCGGGATTGCTGACGCAATTGTGCCCTTTGCAGGCGAGGTTGCCATTTTACTCAAGGCACGCGGCGAAGTCCTGGCCGTTGACGCGAGCGGTCATGTTCGATCAATTGTGCAGGGGCTTGAAGATGTACAGGCGTTCGGAGTTGCGGGGCCGGCTATGTTTGTTGTCGCCGGAAACCGTGTTGCCGGGTTCGGCCCCGGCGGCGAAAGGCTCTTTGAGCATGAAACCGAGGGGGGTGTAACATCCGTCACGGTTCTGGAGAATGGCCAGACCGGTGAAACACAAATACCGATGCTTGCCATTCTGGAATTGGACGGACGGCTTTCGGTCATCGGAGCTCTCGATGGAAGGCCTTCGGGCGGCTTCCCCACACAGGCGAATGTCGCCGGCGTCGCCGGGAATGCATCGGGCTTGCTCCTGCTCAAGCGGGACGGTGTTCTGCATCTACTCCACGCCAGGGGCCGCGCCCCGGTTGGGCTTGATCCCGGTTTCAGACCTGGCGGGCTTGTGGCCGACGGGTTTGGCCGTTTCGGGTTCGTTTGGTCAGACGACGGTTCATCCGGTGCACTTATAGATCTTGTGGCCGGACGGGTCGCAGACCGGTTTGACCTGCCTGCCGTCCCGGCTGGAGCGCTGTTTGCGGGGCGTAGCTTGTTTGTCAACCATCGCGATGATGCCAGCATTACCCTGATCGACACCGGTCCGCTCTCCGGGGTCGGCACCAAGGCAGCGATCCGTATCTATGAGATAAAAGCAGTGGGTCGTGCCACACCAATGGCGGTCCATGATGCCGATGGGGGCTGGATCGTTGCAATGCCGCCAGGGCTTTCTGTTGCCAATGTGTATGGCAATGGCAATCCGACAGCGCCAATGACCACAACTCCGCTTCGTGGCGCTCGGTCAAAGGCAATCATGACGCTAGACCGGACATTCCGGCGTACCGTACTCGGCAGCTATTCCGCAGTTGGGCGCTTGCCGATGCGGGGCCCGGTGCAACTGGTGACGGTGACCGACGACTACAAGACAATCCGTTGTTTCGACGTGGCAAGCAGCGCACCGCTGCCGGAGACCGAGGCCGCGTTGGCCATTGCGCCGGATTTTAAAGCGGTTGCCGGTGAGCCATTCGCGGTGGCCCTAGAAATCGCGCAACGGCCCCAGGGCATGCAGGCCTTGCCACCGGTCCTCAACGTCACGGTCCGTGACATGTTCGGCAATCGGGCTGACAGGATCGCCCGCAAGCATGAAGATGGGAGCTATCGCTTTGACATGACCATCAGTGCGCCCGGTCAGTATCCGGTAACCGCTGAGGCCGACGGCTTTCGCAAGCCGGTTTTCTTGATTGTGGAGGAACGCTGATGAAACGCCTTTGCATGGCTATCCTGGGGTTTTCTGTCGCTTGCGGCATAGCCCATGCCGGCGGGCTTGATCTCGACGGCACAGAGCTGCTGACCGCATCCGGAGAGAGGGTGACATTTTCCGATGAATTGTTTGACTCGCCTGTCACGGTCATCTCCTTCACCTTTACCGGCTGTCGCTCGATATGCCCGGTGTCCGACCTGGTCATGAGCCAATTAGCCGACATGGCTGACGAGGCCGGCACTGACGTCGCGCTTCTGACCTTCACGATAGATCCACTTAACGACAGCCCGGCGGTGCTGGAGGTGCATCGAGAGAAATACGGCTTTGAGAAAAATGAAAACTGGCGCTGGATCACCGGGGAACCGGGAGAGGTCTGGCATGTGCTGGATAGGCTCGGCATGGATGCCGGTGCATTGGACGATCATGAAAGCTACTTTATCGTGGCAAGCAAGAACGCGACGGAGGCCTTAAGCCTTTGGGAAACGACAGCGACAGCCGAAACCATCCTGGCGGCAGCCCGGGAAATTGCGGGATTGCGCTGAGGCCAGCCATTCTGGCTGCCTTTCTCTACCTCGTTCTGGTCCAGCCACTCTGTGCCGGATCTGAAACGCTTGAGCGCGGCCGCGCCCTTTTTGAGGGACGCGGCAGTGCGGCTACCGCCGTCACCGCCGTGGTCAATGGCAGGCCTGGCAACGCAGCAATTCTGAGATGTTCCGGCTGTCATGGTCGCGACGGAGAGGGGCGCCGAGAAGCGGATGCCATTGCGCCAGCAATCGTCCTCGGCGAAGGCGGGCTCGACAGGATTGGCATAACCGGTGAGGGCGCGCTTCGCCCGGCTTATAGTGTCGGCAGTTTCCATTCCGCCTTGGCGGATGGGATCGGCAGCGATGGGCGCACCCTGTCGGGCCGCATGCCACGTTACGCCATAGACCACGATGATACGCGGGCCTTGTGGTCATGGCTGGAAGCGCTGCCTTCCTTCCAACGGCAGGGCGTGACGAGTGACCGGCTGCTTTTTGCCGTGGCAGACGGACAGGGTGGAGCCGCAGCGACGGCTCTATCAGCCGAGTTGACGAGGGCTTTTCGATCCACAGATCCTATATATGGCCGTGCATTCGCGTTTCAGGTGATTGATCCACAGCAGCACAGCTGTCCGGGCGCGGGCGCGCTTGCCCTTGTCCTTGCCGGACTGGCGGATTTCGAACCCTTGCTGGAAACGGCGGTGCTGTGCGGCGTTCCAGTCATCGTGCCATTCGGTTCCCTGATCGGCACCGAGCAGGCGCATGATGTCCGCTCCATGTCAGCAAGCCTGCTTTGGCAATGGAAGGCATTGCTCGACAAGGCGGGGACGGATGCCGCAATCCTTCTTGCTCCCGATGCACCGGAATGGCAGGCGCGCGCATTGCGGCGTGCCGGCATGAAGCCGTCCGATCCCGCAGTGCTGGCCAAAGCGCGTCATATCCTTGTGCCGTTTGGCCTTGACCATGCCACTGATCTTCCTGTGGGGACAACAATTTATGCGCCTGCCACACTTTCGATCAAGGCCGCGCGCAAACTGTCCGGCAGCGGCAACCGCGAAGCACTTGAACTTTCTGTTTCACCGGTTACGACGGACGGCATGCCGGTTGCCTCTCCGGACATTGTACGCATGCTTCGCATGTTGTTGCAGGAGGCTGCCCGCTTTGCCGGCCCTCAGGTGACACGCGCCCGGTTTATTGAGGGGTTCGACGCGCTTCGTCTGACGGGCGAGCGCCTGCCCGAGCTTGATTATCGTGTCGTGAAGCTGACCGGCACACAGTCCGTTTCGGTGGTCCGTGTCGCGCCTTGATGGTCAAAGCGCCTCAATGTCCTTGCGGCACGGATCATTGATCGAAAGGAACCGCAGCATAGGCCCAAACAAGTGAAACCGGTTGTCCCGAAAATGGCTGCCGGCGGCATGGAGCCCGATCAACGAACCGGTCGCCAGATCAATCACGGCGCCGCCCGACATGCCCGGCATGGTTGGAGCGAAATGTTTGCAGTAGCGGGTTGCCTCGCGGGAGCTGCCGGTTTCTTCAAGTGTTCCTACCCCAATCAGCATGTTCCGCTTTTCAAGATCCGGATTGGTGCCGAAGATGCGGCGGATCGCTTCCGTTACGGGTTGGGTATCATCGTCCCGTTTAAACTGAAGGTCGAGCTGGGCAGCAGTTTCGGCGTCGGGACCTGGGAAGCCGATTACGGCGATCGCCGCCCTGCTTGCGATTTGGCTGTCGTTTTTGAACAGCGCCAATGGATCACCGGGTTGGAGCTCGCCATCTTGCAAAGGGCCCAGTTTGGCAATCGCAACTTCGAGAACCGTATCCTTGACCCTGCGGCCTGAGTCGTTATCGCCATAGATGACTGAATCGATTGGCCGGATGACAGACGCCTGGAGCGGCTGCGCGCCGAACACAGCTTCGATGGAACCGGTGTTCGGCATTTGCCACCTGCGTCCGTTCTCTCCAAAGTCGGCCAGGCTGCAATTGCAGTCGCGCAGAACATGACGGCATGTCATGATCTTGTCGGGCGCAATCAGGATGCCTGTCCCAACGGGGAGCCGGTCGTCGCCTATAACCCTGTCGATACGGCAAACGGAACGGCTGACCACCGCCAGCATTGTCAGCAAGGTACTGCCGTCAACCGTATTTCCTGCCGTAAATGCGGCCATGTCGGGATTGCCCGGGTCGGGCACTGTAACGGTATAGTCTACAGCAACCCTCAACGCCGGAAGATTGTCTTTCATCACGGCACGCGCGCGCATGGCATCGCGCAACACCATGCTGCGGGTACGCCCTTTCAGCGAGAAACCGGACTTGGCGGTTGGCTGCGCCGTTGTTTTTAGCTTGTCGTGTTTAGCGGCCATGGCACCCTCAAAAGCCGTTCGCTTCGGAAATCTCCGCAAGGCGGAATTCGTGTCCGTTGGACGGTGCTCTGCCGATAATCCGCTTGAGCAGGTAATTCATCGTCACCGGATCATTGTCGAAGCCGCCATGCGTTGCCGATCGCGAATTGTGGCCATTTGCCGGGTTTGACACTATGCGGTCAGGAGAAGCCGCACCGCCATCTGGCCATTGCTCCTCGAGTCCGGCAAGCGGGACTGGTTTGCCCTGAACCTGCTCCTCGAAAGCCCGTGACACAAGCCAAAGAATAGACTTGCCATAGATCGGCAATGAGGGATCTGCACTTCGTTCGAGGTGATCGGGCAGGTTGATGAGTTGCAAGCCGCGCCTGATTTCTGCGTAATTCATAATGTGAGACGCCAGCAGCTCCCTGGTGCAGGCAGGGGCAAACAGAGTTGTTGACGCGATCTGGCAACGCTGCTTCTGCTCGATCGAGCAGATCAGGTAAGCCAGCAGGATGGATCCGGCACTGTGTCCGGCAAGATGGACCTTGAGCGGCTGGGCGCTTTGTCCAGCGGCATCAAACAATGTGAGAAGTGCAGTATGGCTCTGGGTGCGGCTGACAAACATGTCGCGGGCATTTTCCTTCATCTGATGCCAGAGCGCCGAGCCGACAGGCGCAATCAGGCGTTCGGCGAGAATATCGCGGATTTCGGTCAGCGCAGAACCGGCCCGCTCGTTGATGCGTGGTGCAAGCGAACTGAGAATGTCGCCAATCGTGTCGCTGAAACTGCTACGCCAGACAAAGAAAACTGGGTAGATGCGGTTGCGTTTGAAAACCGGAATCATGGCCTTTGCTCGGGCCAGGGCGACATCGCGTGTGTTCAGCCCGCCATGGGCATAAAATATGACATGGTCATATTTCTTTTCTCTATTGGCTGCTATATGGCGCGCCGTCTCCGCTATACTGTCAAGGCTGCTGGCGTAAAGTCCAGCATCGATTAGCCTGCCGTTGCGGATGTGGATGATGTGGCCCGCTACGTCATTTTCGCGCACCGAAACAGTCTGTTGCCGGTCTCTATCTTCCCTGCCGCTCTTGACCGCATAGCCGCCGGTGGTCCCCGACGGTAACCTTGTCGGCGCCGACAGGCGAAGCAGCCAGGCATCGAGAACATGGGTCTTCCAATCCTCATAGGTCCACAGCGCAATGCCGGGCATAGGACCCTTGTGAACACCACCTACCGACAGGGCCTGCTCGATGGCGTTTTTGTCGAAATCCTTGCGGTTCTTGCGCCAGTGCCGTTTAAGCGCCGCCGCTAGATCATATCCGCCCCAGTCAGGCCCCCAAGAATTGAGGATCAGAAACCCTTCGGGGGTGTGACCGACAATCGCAAAAGCATGGGCCCCTTCAAGTTCAGGCTGCCTGGCGAGCTTGATCGTCCCGCGATGGCGCTCGACATTCTCCGGCCACCAGCCGTCATGGACCATGGCCGAAACCAGAATGGCTCCGGTCTCTTCTAGGGCTGCATGATAGTCATTGAGAACATGCTCAAGCCTGAAATACGCCCCCAATCCGACCTTGCGTGCGTCCTTGGCGACCGGGATGGTGATGGTATCGTTCTTCAGGCCCGGCAGGTAGGGCATGGTGTCTTCGCTGCACACACCCCGGTTCCAGAAACCATTGATAGCGCCGCGCACGGAGGAACCGGGCAGATCATCGTCGGGAAACTCGTCGAAGGTCTGGGCCGAGCTGTAAAGCATGCGCGAACTGACACGCCAGGGGACGGCTGCACCCTGGCGCCGTCGTTTGACATTCTGCATGTCGATGACAGTGGCTAACGCCTGGCCGGTACACGATCCCTCCGTCAACTGGTTGCGCACGGCAAGCAGATCGCCGGTTGTGCGGCCCGGAACCTGGAACGGTGCCTTGAACGCTGGGATTTCGATCAGTGACGACTGGTAGACATAGTCGCGGAAATCCGGGGTGTCAGGACGTGCATTGAGCACGTATGGAAACGACTGCTTGCCGAAAAGCGCCTTTTGAATCGCCTGCGCGAAAGGTTTCGAAAGCCCATGACGTCCTTCATCAGTCCTCCACGCCTCACATGAATTTGCGCGTATCGAACTAGTCATAACCGCTCCTGTCAGGTTGTCACTAATCTGAAAACCGCATATGTCTGTCGTCGAATTATCAGAGACTTTTTGCGCTTTGGAGGATTGAAGTTTCCGCCTTGGTCATGTGATGACTTTACCTCGCTATGGCGCGGTGGTTCAAGCAGCGCTTCCTGAAGGTTGAAGCGCTCCGCGTTATCATGGCGGTTCCAGCGCCGGCTCATCGAATGCTCGAGTTTGTGAGCCTTGAGGAACAATACCCAGTCCATGCTTGTGATCTGGAGCCCTGGTCCGGGTGGATCAGAACCTTGTGTTTTGGCGTTCGACGCTACACTGCCATAAGCAATGCCTGCAACACGAGGTCGGTGGTCTGTCGGTTCTGCGTTGGCCATCCCACGACACGGCGGGAGTAGAGATCGATCACGACAGCCAGATAGGCGAAACCTTCCAGCGTCCTGATGTAGGTGATGTCCGTTATCCAGATCCGGTTGGGGGTAATCACTTCGAACTGTCGGTCCAACGTGTTGTCGACGACCAATGACGGTTTGCGACAATAGCTGCCCGGTCGGCGCCTGTATCCGATCTAGCCTTGATCCCGGCCAGCCTGGAAAGACGCGCGACACGGTTCAGGCTGCACGTCTCCCCCTGATCGAGCAGATCGTCATGAAGCTTGCGATAGCCGTAGACCTTGCCGCTCTCGTTCCAGGCCCTGTTCAGCAACTCGGTCTGGCGAATATCTTCCCGGGCCCTTTTGCTGAGCGGTTCTTGAGTCAGGAATAAAAACCGCTTGGATGGATGCGCAGGCAACGGCACATCACGCGCACCGAAAACAGCGGGCGATGCTCGGCGACAAAGGCCTACCTCACTTTGCTCCCCCTTAAGTTTTATGGGCGAAGTACGCGGTTGCCTTTTTTTGGATGTCGCGCTCCTCGGTGACGCGAGCCAGTTCCTGCTTCAGTAGGCGTATCTCCGCAACCTGATCGGCTTCGTCCGGATCATCCGGCTTTGAGAATTTCTTCTTCCAAGCATAAAGGGAATGCGCGCTCACTCACAAACGCTTCGAAACTTCCGAAACGGGGTAACTGCGCTCGGTGATCTGCGCTACCGCGTCCCGTTTGAACTCGTCACTGAAATTGCTCGTGTCCATCATTGCCTCCTTGCCTCAAACTTAGGGAAGAAGGCGTCTACAAATCTAGGGGCAATTCAGTGCGTGGCCACGGCTGGAGCATCGCCCCAGCCGGTCGATCGTGTAGAGCGAACGATCAATCGCGTTGACGTGTCTGCCGGAGAACTCATTGGGCTGGGCTTGATGATGTAGACGGCAGGCCCAATGACTCAGCTCGCTTTGCAGGTCCTGATGCCCATGAGGCTGTAGAGAGGGCAATTTCCAACTGCGGCTGTGAGAAGGAAAACAAGAGCAACCGCGATCAACAACCAATGCAAGACGCCGCTTGAGGCGAACGCCGATCCGAAGGTAATGCCCAAGAGAATGATTGCGACAAACACGCGAATGCCGCGATCAATGGTTCCCATATTTCTTTTCATGTGCTGCTCCTTGATGGAATCCGAGGAAGCGAACTATCGCATGCCCAGCAGCCGGTTTTGTGTGACTTGGTCACCGTCCGCAAACCCTGTTCCTGTGCCTGGTTCAAACAGAGCGGACAAGTTGTTCCAGTCCCTCCCGTCCGAGCAGGCGTATTTCGCCGCGCAACTGTTCGATCCACCCGCGGCGATGAAACTCCGAGAGCGTTCGGGAGATCACCTCGCGTGCCGTACCCAGTTCAGAAGCGAGGGCAGCATGGGTTGCGTGGACATAGCCGTCGGCACTGGCAAGCTCCAGGAGACGGGAGGCGAGACGAACATCCATGCGTTGAAACACGATGTCGTCGATCAGGGTGAAAAGGTCGGTGATCCGGCGGGAGTATGCTGTGAAAACAAACTCTCTGAATATGGACGAACGTGCTACGAGCTCGTCGAAGACCTTTCGCGGAATTGCTGCTGCCGTCACCTCTGTTTCTGCAATGCCTTCGGCGGAATAGTTCTCGAATGCCAGCATGCAGGCGGTGGTCAGCACGCAGCTTTCGCCGGCATGAACCCGGTAAAGCAGCACGTCACGTCCGGTCGCCGAGTGATGCTGCACACGCACCGTACCTTCCAGCAGCAAGAGTAGATTGTCTGCGGACTGGCCGGGTTCGAAGACCCGGGTGCCGGCCGGAACCGAGACGATCCTGCTTCCGTTTTTCAGATCCGCACGAATGTCTGCGGGAAGCCCCCTCAGGCCCTGAAACCGGTCAATCCAGTTGTCTGCCAGGTGATTCATGAAGCGCGCTCCCATTCCAATAAAGGCAGGTTGCACGGCGGTTCTACCGCCGTGCGACTCGAATACCAGTTTTGCATGCGGGTCGTCAGATTGCGCGCGTCGAAAAATACCAGTCCTTGGTCTGAAAGCCTTCGTTCATTCGCGCATCTGCCGCATCTGTCGTCTGGGGTGTCGGCACGATAACATCCTCGCCGGGCCTCCAGTTTTCGGGCGTCGCCACCTTGTGCGTGTCCGAAGTCTGAAGGGCCTGGATCAGGCGGAAGAATTCATCGACGGAGCGGCCGTTGGTCATGGGGTAATAGACCATAGCCCGCAGAATGCCTTCTGGATCGATTATGAAGGTCGCCCGAACCGCTTGTGTGTCGGATGCGCCGGGTTGGATCATGCCGAATGCCTGTGCCACCTTCATATCCAGATCGGCAATGATCGGGAACGGAATGGTGACGTCGAAGGTCTCCTTGATCGAGCGAACCCATGCGATGTGAGCGTAGTGACTGTCGATGGAAAGGCCAAGTAGCTCTGTATCGAGCCTGGCGAAGTCTTCAGCCCGGCGAGCGAAGGCGGTGAATTCAGTCGTGCACACCGGGGTGAAGTCGGCCGGGTGCGAGAAAAGGATCAGCCATTTGCCACGATAATCCGAGAGGGATTTCGTTCCGTGAGTGGTCAGTGCGCAGAAGTCGGGAGCCGGTTCGTTAAGGCGTGGCAGGCCGACATTACGATCGTTTGAGGCAGGGTTTTCAGCAGTCATCGATAGGCTCCTTGAGTGGTTGCCTGCCAAAAGTATGCACTTGCTCGTTATATTGGAAATTGATTTAATGGTCCTTTGTAATTCAAAAAAACGATCAGTAGATGACCACTCTCAGACAGCTTCGGTTTCTCACGGCACTTGCAGAAACGAGAAATTTCTCCCGCGCGGCTGAACTGTGTCATGTCACGCAATCCACGCTTTCGAACGGCTTGAAAGAACTTGAAGACAGGCTGGGTGTGCAGGTGGCGGAACGGACCAAGCATTCGGTCATGATGACCCTGGTCGGCGAAGATCTTGCGGATCGTGCACGAGATGTGCTCGCCCGTGTGAAAGACTTCGAAGACCGCGCCGACCGGGAGATTGCGGCCGGGACCGTGCAGCTTCGGCTGGGAGCGATCCCGACCATTGGCCCGTTTCTCATTCCGAGAGCCATGCCACTGCTCCGCGCGGCATATCCGGATATGAAGCTTTATTTGCGTGAGGAATTGACTGATGCTCTCATCGCGGGACTGGTTGACGGACGGCTCGACCTCATACTGATCGCACTGCCATATGACCTGCCGTCTCAGATTGACTCCGAGGAGCTTTTTGCCGACGGCTATCGTCTTGCCGTCCCGTTGTGTCACCCCCTGGCGAACCGGAAATCGCTCGCAGGGGAGGACTTGTCCGGACGGCAGCTGCTTCTTCTCGAACGCGGGCATTGCCTTCAGCGCCACGCGCTGTCCAGTTTCCCGGAAGTTCGGCTCAATGAAGACCAGAGTTTTGCCGCCACAAGCCTGCCAACGCTTGTCGCAATGGTGGATGAAGGTCTTGGCATCACCCTCTTGCCGCAGCTTGCCCTGGACGCCGGAGTTGCAAAGGGGCACGCTCTGAGCCTGTCCGAGCTGCCCGACGCGTGTCCGCGCCGGGTGGCTCTGGCCTGGCGCAAGTCCTCGGCACAGAGTGATCTTTATGGCCGGATAGGTGCTCACCTGCGCGAAGCCAGGGACCATCTGCAAGAGGCCGCTTCAAGGTGACGGCCGGCGCCTCCGGTCAAACCTGCGTCAAAAGCTGAGCACGCGCGTACCGTCTGCCAATAGCCGTGCCGCAATTTCGTCGGGCTTTGCCACGCCGATACCTTCAAGCAGGACCGATGGGTCTTCACCGCGTCCAGGCAGGTAAATCGCGCAAACCTCGACCGAGGCCCCGGTTTTCTGACGGATTGCCTGCATAAGCCCCTGGGGGCTCATATCACGCGGAGGCTGGCCGGAGGTTGCGCTCTCCGGAGCGTCGCGCAATGCGATATCCCCCGCCGGTCCGCAGAGCAGGATGTGCGTTTCGGCACCCTTTTGCGCCGCCTGCATCGTCAGCACCATGGCCATCAACTGGGTCTGAGGTTCGGCCGAGGTCACAACGGTCACGAGTTTGTTCGCTTCCTGCGCTGTGACGGTGGTTACGGTTGCGGCGCAGATTACCGCGACTGAGAGAGCACGGGTCAGGAACTTCATGGGGCTTCCTTTCAGGTTCATTCAGGTAGGCAGATCTGCCGCGCCACGACAGCGCGGATAGTTCGGACGGTCAGCGCTGCGATGGTGAGAATGAGAAGCGCCAGCAAGGTCCAGCCGATCACGCGGTGTGGTGCGGAGCCATCAAGTGCAGCAAAGCGGAAGCTGGCTGTGGTCATTGCGGCCAGTGGGAATGACAGGGCCCAGAACGGCAGTGCAAACGGAAGCCGCAACAGCGCAGGGACCTGGATCGCAACAAGCGCGGTAAAGAAGTAACCGATGTTCAGCAGCAGCCGGGCCGGTGCATCCACGGCGCCGTCCGACAGTTGAATCCAGGCGAGAAAGGCAACAGCGGGCGGAGCGATCAGGATCACCAGTGTCGGACGCAGTTTGCCGGGAAGCGGATCGTGAAAGATGAGCCGGTTGAAGACAAGTGTCAGCAAGACGATCCAGAAAACGATGCCGACCGAGAAGAAGTACCAGCTCGCCTCTAAATGGCCCAACGGGACACCGGCGAGCGGAACAACAACGTTGCCCACCGCCGGTATGAACCAGGCCGGAGAGAGCTGACCTGGGCCGAAGGAGCGATGGGAGATCCAGGTCGTTACCACGACAAGCGTGAAGACTGCCTGTGCCGACGCTCCGATAATCCAGACGATATTAGCTGCTGCGGGGTTCTGGTCACGCAGGAAAGTCGCAAAAAGCAGCAGCGAGATTGCGGTCGCCGGAAAAAAGGCGAGCCTTACCGGATGGTGCCACTCCGCGGCAACGGATTCCGGGTGGCGCAGCGCCTTGAGCAGATACATCGCCGCAAGAAACACCATAACCGCAAAAGCGGACCAGCCAACGGCGGAGGAAGCCCCGGCAACGCCGCAGGCGTGCAACGCCAGAGCCAGACCGAATAGCCCCATCGTGACGCCGAAGATGCTGATCGGAAAATGTTCCAGTCGTGACGGCAGCGCTGCCAGTCCGGTATCAACGGTCATGGTTTTTCAATCCTGCGGTTATTCGGAATGGTCTTCGCCAAAACTGGCCAGCTTGGCGTAGTAGATTTTCTTGCCAGGTCGTTCGATCAGGTCGCGCTGACGTTCGAGCCATCCCTTGTGACATTCTTCGTCCAGCGCGATTTTGCCGTTCAACATGATGATCGCCCTTCAATTTGATGAGACCGGGTGACGATGCCTTGTCTCGGCACGCGTACCTTGAGACCCGCGCTGACGTGTCCGCTCAGTCCCGATCAGGGCCTCGAGCGTGTAGACGAGGATGGCCATGCCAACCGCTCCGATCACAGCCACAAAAAGGAACACGATCAAATCCACTGGTCCGCCAAAGTCGGACAGGCGGGAATTGGTCATGGTCAATACGAACCAGACCGATGCAACCGCGCCAAAGGGCATGGAAAGCTGCGCGAGCAGAAACTTTTTCCAGCTTACCGAACGGTCACGGATCAGCACGTAGAAGTAGGTGAGTGTTACCGCTGCAGCGAGGGCAAGCAGGGTCCAAAACAGGCCGCGGCCGAAAATTTCCTCGAACACCGCGATCAGGCTCTGAAGAGTTAGCTCTTTCATGGTCGTTCTCCTCAGGCCTGTCCGCGGAGCATGGCGTTGTAGGTTGCCTTGAGCGCGACTTCCTTCATCAGCCAGCTAATCCAGAGCTCTTCAAGCGGGGCAATAATGCCCGGGAACGAGGGAACGAGGTTGTCCCGGTAGTCGAACTCCACCAGCATCGCCCGGCCGATCCGGGTGATAAGCGGACACGAGGTATATCCGTTGTAGGTCTCGGTTCCCTCGCGGCCCTCAATGGCGGCGATGAGATGATCCTCCACCACCGGCACCTGCCACTTCACGCTCGCGGCCGTCTTTCCCTTCGGCACGCCGGCCACGTCACCAAGAGCAAAGATTTCGGGGTATCTCAGATGGCGCAAGGTTGCCTGATCGACTTCGACCCAGCCCTGGTCTGTCCACCGGTCGGCCCACGAAAGCCCGGAGTTCCTGATGAAGTCCGGTGCCCGTTGCGGCGGAATGATGTGGATGTAGTCGTAGTCGATCTCTTGCTGTCCGGTTTCAGTCGCAAATACGGCGCGCCTTGCTCCGGGGTCGATCGCAGTCAGCGTGCTGGTGAGCAGCGTGTCGACGTCGCGGTCCTCGAACAGCATGCGGACTTTTTCCGCCACGATCGGCACGCCGAACAGGGAGGATTGCGGCGCGGCATAAATCATATTCATCTTGCCCGCGGTTCCCGCGCGGCGGGCAAGGTCATCGATCAGGAACGTGTGCTTCAGGGGAGCGCCAGCACATTTCATTTCTGTCGCAGGTCGCGTGAAGATGCCTGTGCCTCCTTCTTCCGTGAAACGTTGCGCTGCCTTCCAGGTGCGCTCGGCTTCGACCGGCCCGCCATAGAGAGCGCCGATGCCATTCTCACCGACAAGATCTGCGGAGAACCCCTCAATGGCGCCGTAGTCAAGCACGAGGCCTGGTGCAAGGATAAGCCAGTCGTAGTCGATAACGGTTCCGGTCTCGGTAGAGACGGTTTTTGCCTCGCCGTCGACGGCGGCCACCCGTTCGCCCATCCACACGATGTTGTCCGGCAGCCAATGGGCCACGTCAGATGTGACGTAATCCGCAGGCTTCAGCCCCGTCGCCACGAGCGACAACCCGGGTTGATAGAGATGGGTGGTCCTTGGATCGATGATTGTAATGCTTGCACCGTCCAATCGTCGCACCAGGCGATTGGCGAGGGCGGTGCCAGCGGCCCCGGCCCCGACTATGACAACACGAGCCTTTGTCGCAATCGGTTTGGCGGCTGCTCCACTGCCGGCCAGCGGTGCGACTGCCAACCCACCCGAGATGGCGGCAAGCGACAGAAAATCTCTCCGGTTCATCGTTTTCCCTCCCTTTTGAAGATGCTGAAATCAGCACCTTCTCGTGTTGTTGCCATTCCCTGCAGAGCTGGAATGATTCCGGGGTGGCCATGTGGCACCCGAGTTATTCAGCCGGAAGCCTGCCTGTCGCATCTCCCGTCAGGCGCTGCGGCAAGGCGAACGCGACGGCAACAAAGACTGCCCCCAGTGCAATACCCAGAAGATCTCCCTGAACGGTCCAGATGCCCTCATAGGCAGAGCCGGGTACGGCGCCTAGCGTGACCTTGCCGCCTGCGATGTCATCAAGCAGTCCGGAGGCCTTCCACATCGGATAGGTCGCCATGTATGCGGCGGCTCCGAACAGACCACCGACGAGGTAGATCAATGCACCTCTTCGACCGGCAGCAGCGGCGCCGATGGCCGTGCCCGGACAGTAGCCGGCAGCGGCCCAGCCGACACCGAGCAGCAGTCCGCCGATAAAGACGCCTGCATAGGCCGCCTTGACCGACATGTGGCCGACATCGACAAGCCCGAGCATCTGGCCGCCGAACATCAGGATCGAACCGGTTCCGATGGCCAGAAGGATGGTTTTCATCAGGTTCAGGCGCCGTAATGTCAGCATCCCGATGATGACATTGGGGTTGGTGGCCCCGATCCGGTCCAGGACGAAGCCGAACGCGGCACCGATTGCAATGGCGAGCACGAGGGTCATCGGTCAATCCTCCCTGTACATGAAGAGGGCTGTAGGAACGGCTGCGAGAAAGGCGCCGAGGGCGAAGATGTAACCGGACAGGGACGTCTGCATCATGCCGCTCATCATGTGTCCGGAGGTGCAGCCACCGGCAAGACGCGCGCCGTAAAGCACGACAAAGCCTCCGGCAAAGGCCACCGCGTAGTGCTTCCACGGTGTGTCGCCAAAGTTGGCCCGCCAGACGGCAGGCAGACGGCGCTCCTGTTGTCCGATGCCGCCCTTGAGCAACGTTGAGACGAAGGCGCCCGCCGCCATGGCCAGCACAAAAACAAAACTGTAGTTCAACGGGTTTGCGGCATTACCGGCATATTTGCCGTTCGACTTGGCCATGTAGGCATTCGTCGATGTGTAACCGTCTGCGGTCTTGGTGATGAAATCGGGCGTAACAACATCCGCAACGATTGCATCAAGGATCACGAACTGCGTGCTGACACCGATGGGCTTCACAAGAAGCACTGCGGCAAAGAAGACCGCACCGAGCAGGACGCCACCTAGTCTCCAGTCCCAGGTCATTTCGACATCTCCTTTGGTATCGGGCCGGCAGACCATGCGAAACATTTCGCATTTCACCGGCAGTTCCCGATTTCCTAGCATGTCATGGCGGCATCACTCGGTGACTTGGTCACCAACGGACAGGAGATTCCTTTCTTCCGGCTCTCCGCATTGAAGGCTGGGGTGCGCGGCAGCGGGTAAAGGCCGGTTCCATGGCCGGCCTCATCACCTTTATCCCTGAACGGCGGGCGGTCGTTCCTCGTGCTCGTCGGCGAGGACACGATCCCGCTGCAGTTCGAGCCACATCGCGTTCATCACCGCAAATATCGCGGCGAGCGGCAGACCCAGAAGCCAGGCGAAGTACCACATGGTTTTGCTCCTTATCTCAGTAGACGGTGTCCGAGTTTCCGGTAACGTCCGCTTCGGTGACCTTGCCCCAGAGCACTTTGTAGACCCATGCGGTGTAGGCCAGGATCAACGGCATGAAGATCACCGTGACCACCAGCATGATGAAAAGTGTCTGGTGAGAGGACGAACTGTCCCAGACCGTCAGCGAAGAGTTCGGGTGGAGAGATGACGGCAAGATAAACGGAAACATTGTTAGACCTACCGTCGAGATTGCTCCAAAAATGCCGAGTTTGGACCACAGCAGAGTAGAGACTTCGCGGCCTTTGCGCAGGCCGAGCACAGCCATCGTCATGCCCGCGAAACCGAGTAGGGGAGCAATGATGATCCATGGTCTGGCCACATAGGCGGACAGCCATGTAGAGGTTCGCTGAACTTCGGAGTAGAGCGGGTTCGACGGCCCGTCCGTCACGATGTCACCTGTGAGGGCATACCCTTCGATCACCAAGTACAACCATAGCCCCGACACCGCGAAACCGATAATCGTCATCAATCCCGTTACCACACCGATGCTTCGCGCGCGCTCGGCGACCACGCCCTCCGCCTTCAGCGACAGCCAGGCTGCACCGTGGGTCGTCAACATGGCAATGGATACAACGCCCGTGAGCAATGCAAAGGGGTTGAGGAGGCCCAGAAACTTGCCGTAGTAACTGCCCTCGTAGCGAGAGAAGAGGTCCGGCGTCAGTTCGAACGGCACGCCTTGAAGGACGTTTCCAACTGCGACCCCGAAGATCAGGGCCGGCACCGCACCGCCGACGAACAAAGCCCAGTCCCAGCTGTTTCGCCAGATGACGCTTTCACGTTTGGATCGGTACTTGAATGCTACGGGGCGCAATATGAGCGCCGCTAGAACAGCGAACATCGCCAGATAGAAACCGGAAAAGCTGACCGCATAAAGCGGTGGCCATGCGGCAAAAATCGCGCCACCGCCGAGAATGAACCAGACCTGGTTTCCTTCCCAGACGGGACCGACGGTGTTGATAACGATGCGCCGTTCAACATCCGTTCTACCGACAAAGGGAAGCAGCGCTCCCACGCCCATGTCGAAGCCGTCCGTAAGGGCGAAACCAATCAGCAGGACACCCAAAAGCAGCCACCAGATAAGGCGAAGAGTGTCGTAGGGAAGAAGTTCATAGAGGATCATGACAGTCACTCCGCAGGGGTTGCAAACGGCACCTGGCCGTCATGGGTACGCAAGCGGTGTTCGTGGCGGGCGTTCCAGATTTCCGTCTCCTCGACGTCCTGATAAGGGCCCTTGCGGATGTATTTCAGCATCAGGCTCATCTCGACCACGAAGAGGATCGTGTAGAAGGTCACAAACCCCGTGAGGGTGAGCAATACGTCCTGAATGCTCAGGTGGCTGACGGAGAGGGCCGTCGGCAGAATGCCGTCCACTGTCCAGGGCTGACGGCCAAACTCGGCAACGAACCAACCGAGTTCTGCTGCAATCCAGGGCGCCGGAATGATCGCCACGGCGAGCCGGAGCGCCCAACGGGGATAGCTTTGCTGGCAGAAAGAGGAACGCCAGAAGAAGTAGATCATCACCCCGATAAAGGCGAAGCCAAGACCGACCATGACGCGGAAGGACCAGAACAGCGGCGCAACGCCGGGAATGGTGTCTTCGGCTGCCCGGGCAATATCCTCGGGCGTAGCGTCCCTCGGATCGTCCATATAGCGAAGCAGAAGGAACGCAAAACCCAGGTTGCCGGAGTTTTCCTCGAAGGTATCGCGCACTTGCGGGGCTGTTTCTGATCTTTGCTCACGAATGGTCATGAGCGCGTCATAGGCGGCAATACCGCTCTCGATCCGCGTCTCGGCTTCGGCGACGAGGTCATTTATGCCGGGAATTGTTTCCGTGAGCGAACGGGTGCCGATGAGCCCCATGACCCAGGGGATCTCAATGGCATAATGTGTTTCACGCGCCTCCTGGTCGGGTAGCCCGATCAGATTGAAGGGAGCCGGAGCCTCATGGGTCTCCCACATGCCTTCCATTGCGGCGAGCTTCATGCGCTGTGTGTGACTGGCCGAATAACCGGATTCATCCCCCAGCACGACGACGGAAAGAGCCGATGCCAGGCCGAAGGAGGCAGCAACGGTGATCGATCGGCGCGCCATCGGCATGTGCCTGCCCTTGAGCAGGTACCAGGCGGACACGCCGAGCACGAAGACCGAGGCGGTGACGTAGCCAGCCGAGACGGTGTGGACGAATTTTGCCTGGGCAACCTCGTTGAAGACCACTTCGAAAAACGAAGTCATCTCCATGCGCATCGTGTCCGGATTGAACTGCGCCCCAACCGGGTTCTGCATCCAGCCATTGGCAATGAGGATCCACAGCGCTGAGAAGTTGGAGCCGATCGCGACCAGCCAGGTGACTGTCAGATGCCCGACCCTGGAGAGTTTGTCCCAACCGAAGAAGAAGAGCCCGACGAAGGTAGCTTCCAGGAAAAAGGCCATGAGCCCCTCGATTGCGAGGGGTGCTCCGAAAATGTCTCCAACATAGTGGCTATAGTAGCTCCAGTTCATGCCAAACTGGAATTCCATGGTAATGCCGGTTGCGACGCCCAGAACGAAGTTGATGCCAAACAACGTTCCCCAGAATTTCGTCATCTGCCGCCAGATCGGCCGGCCGGTCATTACATAAACGGTCTCCATGATCGCGACCAGGATCGACAGCCCCAGTGTCAGCGGCACGAAGAGGAAGTGGTACAACGCCGTCATCGCGAATTGCAGGCGTGACAGCTCGACAATATCGAGCTCCATGTCGTGTGCTCCTCAGTTTGCGGACCTGTGCTTTTCGGAAAATCAACGAGCACAGGACACATTTGAGGATCCCTAACACCCGATGCGCGGGAGTTTGGTGATTTGGTCACCAAACTCCCGCGCATCGGGTGTTGATGAACAGGAACAGGTGCCAAGCGCCCTGTGAGCTGCTTTTCTGAACGTAATAGCAATCGGTCTCGCGACACCAGGATTTCTCCTGACAACGGACTGGCAGTTGAAATGACGGTCAATAAGAGCCTTGCAGCGGGCGTATCAATCTCAACGGCCGAAACAGCGAGCCGGCAGGGAAGAGCAAAGCAAACTTCCGGAAACAAACTTGGATAGCGTTTCCACTGGACTTGTCTCGGTAAAAAAAGACATCCTGCGTTCTTGTGAACGCAGGATGCTTGCGCGCCGGTTCTCCCTCCCTTGCCAGCGGGAACAGCAGGCAGGTTGATACCGGCTTACTTCGCGAGCTTGGGGTCGATCTGCCAGATTTCACTTGCCAGCTTACCGCCCCGATAGGTCAGGACGTAGCGGACCGGGATGGTGTTCTTGCCGGAAAAGCGCACATTTGCGGTAACGGTCACACCGGCCGGGTTGGCGTTTTCCTGGACATTCGAGACATCGACTTTCAGCTTGCCCTGTGCACCTGTGAACTTGGTCCAGACCGTGCCGATGCTGGCAGCACCGGTATAGACACCGTCCAGCGGGCCACCGACCCAATCCAGGACCGCCTTGTCGGAATAAGATGCTTTCAGGGCATCGACCTTGCCGCTGGCAATGTTGTTGAAATGGGCGCGTGCAAGGTCTTCTCCCGGACCGGCCAGGGCTGCGGATGCAAAAAGGACCGTGCCGGTAAAAGCGGTTGCGGCAAATTTACTGATCAGCTTCATTTGAGGTCTCCATTCGTTCACTATACGAGATGCGATCTGCCGCATCCGGTGGTGACTACGCCGCCGGTGGAGATTTCCTTCCCGATGAAGCGGGAATTTCTTTTTGGCCGCCGATGGAATAATTCGGACAGCGCGAGCGTTGGTGTCAGTAGTGTCTACGAGGAAGAGCTCTTGCCCGACCATACACAACGCCTGCTCAGGGAGTCGCCGGCCCTGCATCGCTACGCGGTGACGCTGACCTGCGACCAGACCGAGGCGGAAGACCTTGTCCAGGATTGCCTGGAACGAGCCTTGCGCAAGTGGAGCCTGCGCCGGCCGTCCGTTCCGCTGCGACCATGGCTCTTCCGCATGATGCGCAACCTTCACGTCAGCCGTTGGCGGCGGCTACGGCGGCATTCTAACCACATTGGGCTGGACGATCTGGAAGACCAGCTTCAAGCGCCGGCCTCGCAGCAGGACAGCGCCGAACTCAAGCATCTTCTCATTCGCATGCTGGCCCTGCCGGAGGACCAGCGCGAGGCCCTGTTCCTGGTCGGGGTCGAAGGCTTTACCTATGCAGAAGCCGCCGAGATCCTGAATGTTGCCGAAGGAACCATTATGTCGCGCATCAGCCGCGCCCGTGCCAGACTGAGAGAAGCCCCCCGCGCCTCCGAGCGTCCCCATCTAAGGAGCGTGACATGAATTCCCAGGCGGTGCCTCCCATCGCGGAGGAGGACCTCGTCCGATATGTCGATAACGAGCTGTCGGCCGAACGCAGGCGCGAGGTCGAGGCCTATCTCAAGGAAAATCCGGAGGCAGCCGCCTGCGTCGAAGCGGACCGGCAGATCGCGGTCAGTCTCAGGACGGCCTATTCCCGCGTGAAGGCCGAGCCGCCAAGCCTGGATGCACCGTCTCGGGGCAGATGGCTGCCACGCACCGGCATCGCCGCCTCCATCGCGGCGGCCTTGCTCGTGGGTGTCTTCGCAGGCTGGTCCATGAAACCGGACGCGGGCCAGCCTGGACAGCAACCCTTCCTGACCGATGCCCTTACGGCACATCGCACCTTTACCGTCGAGGTTGCCCATCCTGTCGAGGTTGCCGCCAGCGACCAGCGGCATCTGGCGACCTGGCTCGGCAATCGGCTGAACCATCCGCTTCGCATTCCCGATCTGCGGGTTGCCGGGCTGACGCTGATGGGCGGACGGTTGCTGCCGAGCGGAATCGATCCGGCGGCGCAGCTCATGTATGACGATGAAAACGGTAAGCGGGTAACGGTCTATCTGCGCCGCGGGGTCGACGGCGAACCGAAGTTCCAGTTCGTGAAATCCGGCACCGAGCAGGCGTTTTTCTGGAGCGACACCGAGTTCACCTATGCAGTGACTGGTGACATGCCCCGGCCCGAGCTCCTGAATCTCGCCCACCTGATTCAGACCCAGTTCGACCCGTTGCAACAGTCGAACTGAGCGTGACCGCGCTTTAAGGAGACCTCGCGCGTTCGTGACACCTCCAGCGGGAAGACCTGACGGCCCGGAGGCGTAGTCCGCAGCGGAGGCGGTGAAATGCCGCCTCCGGCGCCCTGCGCCTCAAACCAACCGGAAATCAGGAACTCCGACATGAAGAACACGATCCGCGTCCTCGCGCTGCTGGCTTGCGTCAGCCCCGTTCACGCTCAGGAAGGCACGCTCGCCGATCCGTCCATCGAACACAAGCCGGCAGACGGCATCGTCAAGCTCTACGGCGCTGGCGGCCCGCACACGGCCTTCCAGAAAGTCGCAACGGCCTGGGAAGAGAAGACCGGAAACAAGGTCGTGATCACAGCTGGTCCGGAAACTACTTGGTCTGCGAAAGCCCAAGCGGATGCCGACATTTTGTGGGGAACGTCCGAACAGTCGATGACCGCGTTCCTGCAAACCTACGGCAGTTTTGCGTCCGACGGAGTACAGCCGATCTACGTGCGGCCCGCTATCATCGCGGTGCGGGCCGGTAATCCCAAAAAGATCGAGGGCTTCGAAGACCTGCTCAAGGACGGGATGAAAATCGTCGTGACAGAAGGTGCTGGCGTCGCCAACACCTCCGGCACCGGCGTCTGGGAAGACGTTGCCGGCCGGACAGGCACTCTCGGTGAAATCTCCGCCTTCCGTGCGAACATCGTCGCGTTCGAAAAGGGTTCCGGCGCCAGCTTCAGGGCGTTCAAGAACCTGGAGGCCGATGCCTGGATTACCTGGCCAAACTGGCCGATCAACAACCCGGACGTCCTGAGCTATGTCGATCTGGACGATAACCGCCGTATCTGGCGTGACGTCAATGTCGTGCTCTCCCCCAAGGCTGATCCGGAAGCAAAGGCCTTTCTCGAATTTCTCGTAACGCCGGAAGCCGAAGCTCTGATGAAGACAGAAGGCTGGAAGCGCTAACCCAGCGCTTTCCGTCAACCGGTTACCTCTCCGCGCTCCCGTGCCCCGATGTGGTGCGGAGAGGTCCTGCGCACCAGGCGGGTAAGGGACTGGATATGAACCTCCGGGCTCCTTTGATGGCTGCCTCCGGAACTGGCGGATGTCGCCTTCAGGCGTTTCGGCAGATCGAACCTGGTTCCGGCAGCCGCCTCGGGCTTGCAATCGTTCAGGAGATCGCGTTCTGCGGCATGGCGGGACGATTGAGATCATGCCGAGTTCCCGGTGCACAGAAATCAAAATTACCCTGCCGATCAGTGAGTCATAAGTTCAATTCGGGCGTGACTGCTCGAAAGCAAGTTTTGCGATGCGCCGGGCCGCAACAACGGTCTCCTCGATCGCGTGCCAGCGGTGCTTGTTGAGTTCGATGTTGAAGATTGCGTCTTTCGGAAACCTGTCCAGGCAGACAATCTCGTCAAACGGCAGGTTGCCCCAGCCGATCGGCAGATGAAGATCACCAACACCGAGGCCAAGCGCTTCCTGCTGGGTATGAACGGGAATGTTGCCGGTGCGGCCGAAGCTGTCGTGAAGATGCACATGCTTTGCCAGCGGAACAAGCGCCCCGGCCTCCTCCATCAGGTCAAGCCCCAGACTGTCGCAATGCAGTGCGGCGTGGCGTGTCGCAAAGTTTGTCGAGTTAACCACGCCGTGAGATTTGGCTGTTGAAAGGGCGCTCCTTTAAATGGGGTTCCGGGCCATGATTCTCAGTGCAATCGTTGAAAACTGAAACGCCAGTCGAAGGATGACTTTA
>NZ_JAZDVZ010000013.1:0-76174 GCF_036350355.1 Roseibium sp. FZY0029 | reverse complement strand
TGAGTTTCTACGTTGCCCGGCTTGTGATCGATGAGAGCGAACTCACCAAACTTGGTGACCAAGCCCTTGTGCCGGGCATGCCTGTCGAGACGTTCCTGCAGACCGGTGACAGAACGGTGCTCAGCTACCTGGTGAAGCCGATACGGGATCAGATAGCCCATGCCTTGCGGGAGAGGTAAGTTATTTTCCTTGAGTTCGACCTTACAGACGCCGCTGCTGATCCATGGAACGTGGGGAAACCGAATTAGAAAGTTGCTCAGACCTGAATATCGATGGTCTGTGCCGATTGCGCTCTTTCCAAAGCTTGTTGAGCGGAGGAAACATTCTGCTGAAGATGCTCTTGCGACAAACCTCCGGTCAGGCTTTCCAGCCTGGTCAGGGTTTCTTTAAATCCAGATAACCGTTCTTGCTTTTGAGCTTCGCTGGTTGGGACGGCGGCTTCGTTAACAGTGATGGTACCATCCGGACGGAGGTCACGCCCTTTCAACAGCCAAATCTCAAGGCGTGTTAACTCGAAAACTTTGCGACACACCCTGTTCACATAGTCACTTGATAAAGAAATGCAGCCGCGACTTGTCCGTCCTGTGTTGCGCAAAATACAGCTCGATCCTGCGACCATTCTGATCGGTAGAGACGGACTGAATATTCAAAATTGCGCTGCCCGGTTCTATATTCAGCAGCGAAGCAGTATCGGCGTCGGAATTTGCAGCGCTGACCCAGCGTTCGGCTTTTTTCAAGACGATTCCGTATCGCTGCTGCAACGTTTGATAGAGAGAGCGGTTGCCCATCGGAGTTGCGGCAAGGCCCGGCACCGCCGAAGCCCGCAGGACCGCTGTCACGCGCGTGCGGGGTTCGCCATCGACGAAAAGTACCCGGTCGATCTCGACAACCTCGGCCTCATCGTCGGTCAACTGGAGCAGCCTTGTTTCTTCATCGGTTGGCTGGCGCAGGCATTGGTTGAGCAGCTGGCGTGTCACGATGTGCCCTGATCGCTGCAGATCGCTGGTAAACGACATTGTTGAGCCGACGAAATCCTGATCGGTGCGAGGCTCGCTCACGAAGGATCCCTTGCCCTGCATCTTGTAGATGCGCTGTTCCATGACGAGCTGTTTGAGCGCTTCGCGCACCACTGTTCGCGAGACACCAAAGCGACGGCAGAGGTCGGCTTCGGACGGCAATTGGGTGTGGGGAGGCAGCTCGCCACTTGCGATCTGGGTCATAAGCCAGACCTTCAGCTGTGCCCATAGCGGCAGCCGCAGATTGTCGTCCGATCGCGATACAGCATCCGAGTTGGCGGCGCCCGCGATGTCAGGCAACTGTGGCTTCGTCATATATGTCTGCCTCATTCTTATTATGTACGTACGAAACGTGATGCCGATCCCGGAGTTGCTCAAGAAGCTCCGCGACTTCGGCGTCTCGTTGCGTCTGGGTCCAGCCCAACTCCGGCGCGATAATATCCGCCAATGCATTCAGGCTGGTCTCGGACGCGAGACCTTCGAAAGCCAGCAGGCTGCGCCTTAGCACGATATCATGAAACCGGGAAACGCGCTCGTGCCGCGCCATATAGCGGATCTCCCCGACAAGATATTCCCGCGCACCGGGTATTTCCACGCGCCCGGCCTCATCAAGGTCTTGGGCGACTTTCCTGGCGCGGGTGCCGTAACGGTTCACCAGCCGCTCTGCCGCCGCTGTCTTGATACCGCCGTCCCTTGCGACCTCCGCTACAAGGGAGCTGCGCGCTGCTGAGTCCTTTGGAAAATCCCGACCGCCACCGACCGGCAGCGTCAGGGTCGAGCGGATGCGGGTCTTGTTCAGGCGGGGCAGGATATGGTCCACAAGTTGTTCGGCGCAGGCGCGGTAGGTCGTCCATTTGCCACCAACCAGCGTGACCACGTCGAACGGCCGGGTCTGATTGGCCGGAAAGTCGCGGAAGCTGTGATCTCGGCTGATCGCCCCGGTTGCACCGGCATCGCTGCGTGGCAGCGGACGAACGCCGGCATAGCTGTAGCGGATCTGATCGCGTTCCGGATGGCTCCGGGGCAGAACATCCCGCAAGACGCCGAACAGGTACTCGATCTCTTCTTCGCTGCATCGAGCGGCATCGATCTCCCTGGTACGCAGATCGGTGGTGCCCAGAAGAATCATTTGCTCATTGAGCGCATAGACGAGGCAGGCGCGGTGGTCGTGCGTTTCGAAATAGAGCATAGCGCCGTTGAGGTCGCGCACGAGGTCCGGGCGTTCAAGCACCAGATGCGACCCCTTCGTCCCTTCGCTGAGTGGCTCTGGTATGCCGATATTCGCATCGACCTCGTCGATCCAGGGGCCGGCGCAGTTGACCACCAGGCCCGGACGCACCGTGAAAGTCTCGCCTGTGGTGCTGTCAGTGAGGGTCACGCTGCCGTTGGAAAGCCCGGTCACAGCCGAATAGGAAAGCGCACCGGATGCCGGGCAATCGATTTCGGCATCCTCGACGAGTTCGAGCGTGTAGCGTTCGGGCGAGACGATCCGGGCATCCCAGTATTCCAGCACCGCCTGCACGCCTTGCGCGAGGCCTATGCGCGCGCGCGCCTCTGAGATAGGGACGGGCCGGTGGCGGGGCATGGTGCGGTCCTTGTCGCCGAAGCGGTCGAAAAGCGCGAGGCCCATACGCACCACGATCGAACCCTTCGCACCGGGCGTTCGTTTCAGCCGCAAGAAGCGCAGCCCGGCGGACATCACGCCACCAAACCGGCTGAGCGCCGGGACCCAGACCGGGATCGGCTTGACGAGATGCGGTGCGTTCAGCAGCAGGCGATTCCGCTCCTCGACGGATTCGCGCACCAGTTGAAACTCTCCGGTTTCCAGATAGCGCAAGCCGCCGTGAATCAGTCTCGAAGGCGCGGAACTGGTGCCGGACGCAAAGTCGCTCTTGTCGACAAGCAGCGCGGGCACACCCTGCGCAGCCAGATCACGATAGACCCCGACCCCGTTGATGCCACCGCCAACGATGAGGACCGTGCCATCAAAGGCTCCGGCTTTCAGGCGGTCCGAGATCTTGCTGCGTTTTTCCATCACATCCTCCCCATCGGCCCGTTTCGATGACCGCTCAACATATAATTACAAGTCGGTGAAACATGTGTCAAATCAAGCTCGGTCGATGCCTGTTCTTATGAGCGTTTTTGAATTTTGGCAGGATATGCCGCCGGTTTTCCGCGATTTTTATTGTGTATTTCTTTTCTTGACAGGTCTGGTCATCTGTCTTCATAGTCAACATGTAATAACAAGTTGAGAGGAGTAGCGGAGCACGGCAAGGCCGCCAGAAGGTCGAAGGAGAATTTGGGAGGAGGAAAAATGGTAGCTCGGCTACTCGGTATCGACTCGGGCGGTACCATGACGAAGGTTGCGTTGTTCGATGACGTCGGCAACGAGATCGCCTGTGAACACAGTCCGAACCGGATTCAGTTTCCGCATGCGGGCTGGACGGAGCGGGATCCGGATGGCATGTGGCGTGCGGCGTGTGAGGGTATCCGCACCTTGCTCGAAAAGACGGGCACATCGCCCGGCGACATTGCGGCGGTCACCGCGGTCGGCTATGGGGCCGGTCTCTATTTCGTGGATGCCGACGGACGGGTTGTTCGGCCTGGCATCGGCTCGACCGACACTCGCTCCGCGGAAACCATCGCTCTTTGGGAAGAGACGGGTCTGAAATCGGACCTGGAATCCGCGATTCAACAGGCGGTCTGGGCTGGACAGAGCCTGCCGATCCTCGGGTGGTTCGAACAACATCAACCCGATGTGCTGGACCGTACCCGCCATTTGCTGCTCTGCAAGGACTTCCTCCGCTTCCGCCTTTGCGGCGATATTTCCACCGATCCGACTGATGCCGGCTGCGCCGGGTTCGCCGATGTCTCTAAGGGATGCTATGCGACCGATGCGTTCATCGCCGCAGGCCTTGTGGACTGTATCGAAAAGCTCCCCGAAATCGGTGCATCAACGGACATTGCCGGCTATGTGACGGCCGAGGCGGCGGCACAGACCGGACTTCTAGAAGGAACCCCGGTGTGTCGTGGTGTCTATGATGTGGTCGCCTGCTCGCTCGCCTCTGGCCTGACCCGTGCCGACGAGCTTGGTGTGGTCGCAGGCACGTTCAGTATCAACTCGCGCCTGTACACCGCACCTTCTCTTGATCCGCTGCCGACCTTGCAGGTCGCCTATCCGCTTGAGGGAAAGTATCTTGCCACGATGGCCGGGGCGACTTCGGCCAGCAATCTTGAGTGGGTCTGTAGCACTTTGCTCGCAGCCGAGGCAGACGTCGCCCGGCGCAACGGGCGCTCGATCTACGAGGTGTGCAGCGACCTTGTTGAAAGCGCGATTGATCGCGATTGCGGCATCCTGTTCTTTCCATATGTCTTCGGCGGACCAAGCGGAGCACCGGCAGGTTTGCTGGGTGTCCAGGCAGGCAGCCAGTTGCCGGACGTGCTGCGGGCCGTATTCGAAGGCATCGTCTTTGCCCATTGCCAGGATATCGGCTATCTGCTCGGCAAATCCGGAACCGATGGCATCCGTCGAGTTCTCCTGTCGGGAGGCCCTTCCAAGAGCCCGGTCTGGTCGCAGATCTTTTGCGATGCGCTCAACCTGCCGCTCGTCGTAGCCAACGGATCAGAATTCGGTGCCAAGGGGGCTGCAATGTGCGCTTCCGTTGGCGTGGGAATGCAGCCTGACCTGACAAGCGCCATCTCGGCAATGACCCGGATATCACGCACGCACACGCCTGACCCGGACCGTGTGGAGGTGCTCAAGGCTCGCTATCGCCGTTACAGCGAGGTTGGCGAGCGGCTTGCCGCCGCCTGGGTGCCGCACACGGCCCCCGATTGTGCCTCCAGCTATGTCGGGGCCTCAGCATGACGTTTGCAATTCACAATGTCCGCTGCACGGTGGCCGGAGAAACCTGGCTGGAGGATGTGACCCTGTCCTTCGAGCCCGGTAATCTGTATGTCCTCCTGGGGCGCACAGGCGCAGGCAAGACATCGCTGCTGCGCGTGCTCGCGGGGCTTCATCGCCCGGACAGCGGAACGCTGGTTCAGAACGGGACCGACCTCACCGGTATGCCAGTGCGGCACCGCGATATCGCCTTTGTCTACCAGCAATTCGTCAACTATCCGTCGTTCACGGTCTATGACAACATTGCCGCGCCGTTGCGGCGCAAGCGGATGGACCGGGCCACGCTCAATGCCAAGGTCCGGGACGCTGCGCGAATGGTGCATATCGACCACCTTCTCGATCGTCTGCCTCAGAACCTTTCCGGTGGACAGCAGCAGCGGCTTGCCATCGCGCGGGCGCTGGTCAAGGAGGCGGGCGTGTTGCTGCTCGACGAGCCGCTCGTCAATCTCGACTACAAGCTGCGCGAAGAGCTTCGTGCCGACCTGCGACAAATATTTCGCGGTGGCGGCGCAACCGTTGTTTATTCCACCACTGAGCCGGACGAGGCGCTGCAAATGGGCGGCACCACGATCGTCATGGAAGAAGGTCGGGTGATCCAGGTCGGTCCGGCTGCCGAGGTGCACGCCAACCCCTGCTCGGTCAAGGTCGCCGAAATCTTCTACGACCCGCCGATGAACGTGATCGAAGGGCATGTCTCAGACCAGACGATCAACTTCGCCGGCATCCGCACCGCGCTGCCCGCACACATGCAGGGCCGTGTTTCCGGGGCGTGCCTGCTTGGCGTGCCGCCGCATCGCATCCGTCCTGCCACCTGCGGACAATCCGGTGATCTTGCCGGCCGCGTAAGCCTTTGCGAGGTCGATGGCTCGGCGACTTTCGTGCATTTCGAATATGGCGGGCATGAATGGGTGATGAAGCGGGACGGCGTGCATCCCCAGGCCAGCGGCAGTGATTGCAAGGTCACGATCGATCCGGCCGGATGCTTTTTGTTCGACGCATCCGGCCAGTTGCTCGCCACACCCGGCCCTCGCCAGGCGGAGGCTGCATAATGGCTCAAATCGTGATCGACTCGCTTCGTCATTCCTATGACGGGAACCTGTCCAACCCGGACGCCCTTGCCCTGAAACAGATTGACCTGACCTGGGAAGACGGACGTGCCTATGCGCTCCTGGGTCCCTCGGGCTGCGGCAAGTCCTCTATGCTGAACATCATCTCGGGCCTCGTGCGCCAGACCTCCGGCCGTATCCTGTTCGATGGGACCGATGTTTCGGACATGCCGACAGAAAAGCGGAATATCGCACAGGTGTTCCAGTTCCCGGTCCTCTACGACACGATGACTGTCGAGCAGAACCTTGCCTTTCCTCTCAAGAACCGCCGCCTTCCTGCAGACGAGATCCGTCGCCGCGTTGCCGACGTGGCCGAAATGCTGGAACTGGGGCCGCTGTTGAAGAAAAGGGCGGCCGGCCTTGGGGCTGCGGAAAAGCAGAAGATCAGCCTTGGACGTGGCCTGGTGCGTTCGGACGTTGCGGCTGTGCTCTTCGACGAGCCGCTGACGGTGATCGACCCGCATGTGAAGTTCGAGCTGCGCCGCAAGCTCAAGCTGCTGCACGAAGAACTGGGGCTGACCCTGATCTACGTGACACACGACCAGAGCGAAGCCTTGACCCTGGCCGACGAGGTTGTGGTTATGGCCGAAGGCGAAGTGATGCAGGCCGGTACGCCCGAAGAGCTTTACGAGCGGCCCAGCCACACCTTCGTGGGCAATTTCATAGGCTCGCCGGGTATGAATTTCATTCCCTGCCGTGCCGATGGCGAACGGCTTGCCTTCTCAGGCGGATCGCTGCCGTTACCCCCCGCGCTGTCGCGCAAGATCGTGAGTGGCCAGTCCCTGAAGATCGCCATCCGTCCGCAGCATCTGCGGCACGGTCAGCCACGCACCGAGCGGATCGCCGCGCAGCTCGTCGAGCTTCTGCCCCGGGGAGACAGTTACGTCGCGGATCTGCGGATCGGCGAGACCGCCGTGGCGATGCGCGTGCCCGATGATGCCGAGCTGCCTTCGGGGGAACTCGGGGTCACCTTCCCGCCGAAACACACCCTGCTTTATGCCGACGACCGTCTGATTGGAGATCTCGATGCATAAGACCCAAGACAATAGGGCCTGGTTCCTGATCCTTCCGGTGGTGCTCTTGGTAGCCTTTTCCGCCGTGATCCCGCTGATGACAGTGGTCAACTACTCGGTGCAGGACATCTTCGGACCTGGCCAGCGCTACCTGATCGGGCTGGAATGGTTCCGCGAGACCCTGCGAGATCCGGAAGTGCATCGTGCATTTCTGCGGCAGATTGCGTTTTCGGGGATCGTGCTGGCGATCGAGATCCCGCTTGGCGTGCTTGTGGCGCTGGGGCTGCCAAGGGTCGGTTGGAAGTCCTCGCTCGCCATCGTCATCCTCGCCCTGCCCCTGTTGATCCCGTTCAACGTCGTGGGCACGATCTGGCAGCTCTATGCGCGGCCCGAGATCGGCTTTTTCGGCCGGGTCATAAACGATCTCGGCATCGTGTTCAACTATACCGCCGATCCGGTGTCGGCATGGGTGACAATCGTTGCAATGGATGTCTGGCACTGGACGCCGCTGGTGGCGCTTCTGGCCTTCGCCGGGCTGCGCTCGATCCCCGACGCCTATTACCAGGCGGCCCGCATCGACGGCGCCAGCCGCGTGGCGATCTTCCGCTACATCGAGCTGCCAAAGATGCGCAGCGTTCTGACCATCGCGGTGCTGCTGAGGTTCATGGACAGTTTCATGATTTACGCCGAACCCTTCGTGGTCACCGGCGGCGGTCCAGGCAGTTCCACGACGTTCCTGTCTATCAGGTTGGTGAACATGGCAGTGGGCCAGTTCGACCTCGGCCCCGCAGCGGCGTTCTCCCTGCTCTATTTCCTCATGATCCTGCTGGTGTCCTACGTGTTCTACACGATCCTCCAGCGTATCAGCGCCCAGTGAGGTGACGATATGACCATGATAACCCACACATCCGCTCAGCCCCGTACCGGCATGGCCGCCCTACTGAAGGGCAATGTCCTGAACAGCCGCGCCGCCGGACCGGTTTTGCTCGGTCTCTATCTGAGCTTCCAGATGCTGCCGATCTACTGGCTCGTCCGTATGTCTCTGATGCAACCAGGAGACATCATGTCCAGCTCGGCGTTCCTGCCGAAAGCACCGAGTTTCGATAACTACAAGACGATCTTCACTGATCCTGCCTGGTACATGAGCTACGTGAACTCGTTGAGCTATGTCGTCCTGAACGTGATCATCACGCTCTCGGTGGCGCTGCCGGCGGCCTACGCGTTCTCACGCTACAAGTTCATCGGCGACAAGCACGTGTTCTTCTGGCTCTTCACGAACCGGATGGCGCCGCCGGCGGTGTTCCTGCTGCCCTTCTTCCAGCTCTACTCTGCGGTTGGGCTCTTCGATACGCCTCTGGCAGTGGCGCTTGCGCATTGCCTGTTCAACGTGCCGCTCGCGGTCTGGATCCTTGAAGGCTTCATGTCGGGCGTTCCCCGGGAAATCGACGAGACTGCCTATCTCGACGGCTATTCCTTCCCGCGCTTCTTCCTGACGGTGTTCCTGCCACTGGTCCGCGCAGGGATCGGGGTTACCGCCTTCTTTTGCTTCATGTTTTCCTGGGTTGAGCTGCTGCTGGCCAAAACCCTCACCTCGGTCGAGGCCAAGCCCATCGTCGTGGCGATGACACGAACGGTATCAGCCTCGGGTCTCGACTGGGGATTGCTGGCCGCGGCGGGCGTTCTGACCATCCTGCCGGGTGCCGCAGTCATCTATTTCGTTCGCAACTACATCGCCAAGGGCTTTGCCCTGGGCCGCGTCTAAGGAGGATCGGACATGGATCTTGAATGGATGGCCTGGACACAGGTGACGGCAATCTTCTTCCTGACGATCGCGCTGATACTCATTGCCATGACCCTGGCCGAAATCAGGGTTCCCGCGGTTGAGCGGCAGGGCTTCCTGCCCATGCCGACAACGCGGGGAGACCGGCTGTTCCTGTCCCTTCTTCTGGCGGCCTTCATCCATCTGGGCTTTGTCGCATTCACCGATGTGCACACCTTATGGATCCCGCTTGCCGTCTCGGTCCTGGCCGCGCTTGTGATGATGCGCTTCGGCTGATCCCCCACCCTCATTCGTCATCAACGATCACGTTTTTTAACCGCCGGCCGGGAGGAGACTCAGCCGGTCAACACAGGAGGAGTGCAAAAATGCGAAGATTTTCAATGAAGCGCGGAAGGGGCCTGATGGGCCTGAGTGCCGCGTTATTGACCGGAACGGCGTTCTTCGCCGGAGCGGTTCAGGCACAGGATTACCAGGCCGCCGCCGAGCACTGGATTACGGAGGAATTCCAGCCCTCGACGCTCGATCAGAGCCAACAGAAGTCTGAACTGGCATGGTTCACGCAGGCGGCAGAGCCGTTTCGCGGGATGGAAATCAACGTGGTTTCCGAAAACATCCCGACCCACACCTATGAATCGCAGGTTCTGACGAAGGCGTTCGAAGAGATCACCGGCATCAAGGTGAACCACGATCTGCTGCAAGAAGGTGACGTGATCGAGAAATTGCAGACCCAGTTGCAATCCGGTCAGAACATCTATGACGGTTATATCAACGACAGCGACCTGATCGGCACCCATTATCGGTATGGCGCCGTGTTGCCGTTGACCGATTTCATGGAGGGTGACGGCGCCGACGTTACTTCGCCGACGCTCGATCTTGACGATTTCATGGGGCTCAGCTTCACCACTGCGCCGGATGGCAAGATCTACATGCTGCCGGACCAGCAATTCGCCAACCTCTACTGGTTCCGTCAAGACCTGTTCACCAATCCCGACCTGATGGCGCGGTTCGAAGAGAAATACGGCTATCCGCTAGGCGTTCCGGTCAACTGGTCGGCTTATGAGGATATCGCCGACTTCTTCACCAACGACGTCAAGGAAGTGGACGGCGAGCCGATCTATGGTCACATGGATTACGGCAAGAAGGACCCCTCGCTTGGCTGGCGATATACCGATGCGTGGTTCTCGATGGCCGGCAGTGGCGACCGGGGTCTGCCCAACGGCAAGCCTGTCGATGAATGGGGCATCCGCGTGGAGGATTGCCATCCGGTCGGTTCGTCGATCACGCGCGGCGGCGACATAAACGGCCCTGCCGCTGTCTATGCGCTCAGCAAGTCGATCGAATGGTTGAAAGACTACGCGCCTGCCGAAGCTCAGGGCATGACCTTCTACGAATATGCCTCGGTGCCGACGCTGGGGAACATTGCCCAGCAGGCCTTCTGGTACACGGCCTTCACCGCCGATTACGCCAAGCCGGGCATACCGGTGGTCGATGACGACGGCAATCCCAAGTGGCGTGTTGCGCCGTCCCCGCGCGGTGCCTACTGGAAGGAAGGCATGAAGCTCGGATATCAGGATGCCGGCTCCTGGCTGCTCCTGAAACAGACGCCGATCGACCGTGCCAAGGCGGCCTGGCTCTACGCCCAGTTCGTCACCTCCAAGACCGTCGACGTGAAGAAATCGCATGTCGGTCTGACCTTCGTTCGCGACAGCACGATCCGGCACGAGAGCTTCACCGAGCGCGCACCGAAGCTGGGTGGCCTGGTGGAGTTCTACCGTTCGCCGGCTCGCGTGATGTGGACGCCCACAGGCACCAACGTTCCCGACTACCCAAAGCTGTCGCAGCTGTGGTGGCAGAACATCTCGACCGCTCTGTCGGGCGAGAACAGCGTGCAGACCGCGCTCGACAATCTCGCGACCCAGCAGGACCGCGTGATGGAACGGCTTGAGCGCGCCAGCGTAATGGACCGGTGCGGACCGAAGCTGAACCCGGAAACCTCGGCCGAGGACTGGTTCGCAAAGGCCGAGGCGAATCCAGACTGGCTGGCGCCGCAGCGCAAGCTGGAAAACGAGAAACCGCAGGGCCTGACCGTGAGCTATGACGCACTGCTCAACGCCTGGGCCAGCGGAAAAGCAAAGCCGGACGATCTCTGATCCGGTTCCTCCCAAGGGCCGTGCTCCCTTTGAGCACGGCCCCTCCAAACAGAATGAAAAGGAAGATGGAAGATGGCCCATATCGGCGACTTGGTTGCAGAGATGCTCGCGCAATACGGAACGGATCTCGTCTTCGGGATGCCGGGCGGACAGACGACGGCGCTGCATGACGGCATCTCCCGCAGAACAGACCGGATCCGCCACGTGCTGATGCGGGACGAACGCAACGCGGCATATGCTGCCGATGCCTATGCGCGGCTGACAGGCAAGCCTGGCGTCTGCGACGTGACGGTGGGACCCGGAGCGAACCTGCTTCCAGCAGGATTTCTTGAAGCGCTGAACGCCTCAATCCCGATGATCGGCATCATTGGCGAACTTCCGCTGGACTGGCTGTCGCTGAAGGAAAAGGGGATTGCAAGCCAGGGCTTTGACCAGCTTGCCTTTTTCAAGACCTGTACAAAGGATGCGTGGCTTGTTCCGTCGGTCACCGCCTTGCCGGAACTCATCCGCACTGCCTATCGTACGGCAACCGGTCCACGGCCCGGGCCAGTTGCATTGATTATTCCGCATGACATCTTCGATGCCGAGTGGGACGAAGACCGTGTCAAGATTGTGGTCGATGACCGCGCCTGCAAAGCGCCGTTCGTGCGCTTCAATGCGCCGTCAGCGGATATCGCCAAAGCGGCGGCGTTGATCCGGCGTGCCAAGCGCCCGGCCCTGGTGTGCGGCGGCGGTGTCCACGGTTCGAGCGCGACCGCAGAAATATCCGCCTTTGCCAAGAAATTCGGCGGTCTGGTCGTCACATCCCTATCCGGAAAGGGGGCAGTGGCCGAGACCGAACCCTATGCTGCTGGCGTGCTGAACCCGCTGGGGTCCTGGTCGGCCATCGAACTGATCCAGGAGGCCGATCTCATCGTCTGGTGTGGCTCAAAGGTCAGTCAGAACACGGGTATGAACTGGACCCTGCCGAAACCCGAGCAGGCGACGATCACCATCGACAGCGACCCGATGGAGCATGGCCGCACGTTCCGCCCGACCGTTCCGCTGATGGGCGACGTGCGCGAGGTTGTCAGCGCGCTCGATGCGGCTCTGGGCGAGCCGGTGGACCGGCCGCAGTGGATGGCGCGAATTGCCGAGGTGAAAGCCGAAGGCGAAGCGATGAAGGCTGCCGAGATTGCCTCCAAACAGATCCCGGTCCAGCCACCGGTGATCATGGACGAGATCGCCAAACGCCTGGGTGAGGACGACATCGTCGTCTCGGATGCCTCCTTCTCAGCGGGTTGGATTTCCGGCTATATCCCTGCGCGCAAACCGGGGCGTCAGTTCTTGTTCGCACGTGGTCAAGGCGGTCTGGGCTATTCGGTGCCAGGTGCCATCGGCGCAGCCGCGACGCGGCCGGACGTGCGGATCGTGACCGTAGCCGGCGACGGTGCTTTCTCCTACACGGTGGGCGAGCTTGCGACACAGGCACAGTTCAATCAGCGCGTTGTCAACGTGGTGATCAATAACGGCCGCCTCGGCTGGATCCAGCTTTGGCAGGAGATTTTCTTCAAGAACGTACAGTCCGCCCTGCTTGAAACCCAAAGCGTCAAGCCAGGCTTCGCGGGGGCTGCGACCGCGTTGGGACTGAAGGGGATCTATGTCGAGACTCCGGACGAAATTGGTGCGGCGCTCGACGAAGCCTTCGCACATGACGGTCCGTCCGTTGTCGAAGTCCGCATCGACGACAGGGCGACACCTATCCACTCGTTCAAGCGACGCATGAAGGAAGGCGCCGATGCGCCCCGTGCGCGGCCTGGTACGGTCTACAAACTGCGGGAGTTCAAGATCTCGCCGGATCTGCCGGAGACCGACGCCGAGGCAACCGCCCCGCTGGACATGGCTTGACGCGGATGATCCAAGCCTTGGAAGCGGCTTGATCGGTACTTGAAAATGCGTCCGGGTCGACCTGGTCTGCGGGGAAAACCGCATCGCCAGAACGTCGCCTCGGACGCAGGAACGCAGAGCCAGAAGCAAGTAAAGGGGCTCTGTTGCAAATTTTTGTCCTTGGTGTGAGAAGCGGCTTTTGCAGAGCAGGTTGTTGATTTCATGAATGCATTCAAGGGCCGTCATTTCACAGGCGAAGTCGTATTGTGGGCGGTTCGTTGGTATTGCCGTTACGGGATCAGTTACCGGGATCTTGAACAGATGATGGCCGAGCGCGGTGTGCGGGTTGATCATGCCACGCTCTACCGGTGGGTGCAGACCTATGCGCCAGAAATGGAAAAACGGTTGCGCTGGCAATGGCGCCAGCCGGTTTCGGAAGTTGGCGGATCGATGAAACCTACATCAAAGTCCGCGGAAAATGGACCTATCTCTACCGGGCCGTGGACAAGTTCGGCAACACCATCGTTTTCTATCTCTCGGCCACCCGCAACACCAGGGCGGCGAAGCGGTTCCTGGGCAAAGCCTTAAGGGGGCTGAAAGACTGGGAAAAGCCCTATGCGATCAATACTGATAAGGCTCCCGCCTATGGCGTGGCCATTTCCGAGCTGAAGGCGGAGGGCAAATGCCCACAGAACACTGAGCATCGCCCACGCAGTTTGGCTCTACTTTCGGTTTCCGCTGAGCCTGCGCCTTGTAGAGGAATTGCTCCTGGAGCGGGGCAGCCGTCTCCTATGAAACGATCCGCCGCTGGGGAAAGAAGTTCGGCCCCGATTATGCGCGTCGCCTTCGCCGCAAGACACCCGGCGGGAACGATGTGTGGCATCTGGACGAGGTGGTCATCACCATTGCTGGCAGAAAACGCTGGCTATGGCGGGCCGTCGATCAGGACGGGTATGTGCTTGACGAAATCGTCCAGACGCGCCGCAACACCAAGGCTGCCAGGCGATTGCTGACCCGACTTCTGAGGAAGCAGGGCATCGCACCGAAGAGGATGATTACGGACAAGTTGCGCTCCTATGGAGCAGCCCGGCGACAGGTCATGCCACACGTCGAACACCGATCTCACAAGGGTCTGAACAACCGAGCCGAGAATTCTCATGTGCCGCCGCGAAAGCGAGAGCGGATGATGCAAGGCTTCCGATCACCGGGAGGCCTTCAGCGCTTCGTCTCTGTCTTCTCCGCTGTCCGTAACCTCTTCGTCCCACCCCGCTCACAACGCTCCGCATTCCAAAACCGCGTTCACCGTATCCAGGCGATCGCAGAGTGGAACGCTGCGGCCGGAGCCATGAGCTGAGATCAATCCTCGAGGCAGAAGTCCCCCATCCATCCGAATTCAAGTTAAGGTGACATCGCATGTATGATGTGAATTGCCCGAAAATTCGGCATTACCACGCCTATCGAAACCAAGTTACCGGAAAAGAGTTCTCCAAAGCCGCACATATAGAGTTTCAAATCCCAATCAAAACGATGCTAAATCGCCTAACACTTAATCAATTGCACTGATTTTTGGCGATTCGAATGAATTCAGACGACAGACCGGTGTGGTGGTTGGCTTGCTTGCCATCCATGCCGTTTCCGGAACGAAGTGAACTGCTGATGGCCACGCTCGGAGGCTTTCTAGGAATCTTCTCCTGCGCCTTGCTGGCTGGACTAACAAGCAAGCTCGGATTACCAAGCTTGTTTCTCGTCGCGCCACTTGGTGCGACGGCTGTGCTCGTTTTTGCCGTTCCCAATAGCCCGTTGGCACAACCTTGGTCGGCAGTGTTAGGAAACACACTTGCAGCGATTTGCGGCGTGATTGCCGTAACGCTGGCAAGTCCCCAAGTGGCTCCAGTTTTTGCGGTTACGCTCGCGTTCGCCGCAATGTTGCTTGGCAGGGCACTACACCCTCCCGGCGGAGCCGTAGCCTTGCTAATGGGGCTTTCACCAGACCTTGTTTACGATAACGGCATTCTCGGAATTTGCTTGAATATTTCGCTGATGACCCTTGCCCTGGCTGCGGCCGGTGTTTTGTTTCACAAGTTTTCCGGCCGCCGGTACCCCTTCAGGACAACCCTTTCACAAGTGGCGCCAACGCCACCCCAGCGACTTGGTCTCGATAAAGACGAACTCACAGAACTGCTGACAAAGTTTCATCAGACCACAAACCTGGGTGCTGTCGACCTTGCGCGGCTCCTGGTGGCTGCAGAGGAAGAGATGCTCCATCATACTTTTGAAGGCCAAGCGTGTGGTGATGCCGCCTCAAGCGATATCCCGGTCGTTTCCGCCAAATCTGGATTACGAGAGATTGTCCGACGGTTTCGATTGTCGGATCACGCTGTTCTCGCGGTCACAGATATTCAAGGGAAGTTTCTCGGGTTTATCTGGCACAAGGATGTGCTGTCGGAAATGGAAAAGCTGACGAGACCGCGCCTGCTATCATTACAAGTTCGAGCAACAGACATACTGCGCAGGCCAGATTTCGCTCTCGACAGTGGTGTGCCGCTTGGAGAGGCCATCACGTTGCTAGTTCAAACTGAACGAGAATTTTTGCCGGTAACGGAAAATGGGAATTTCAAGGGAGTATTGACCAGGTCCGGATTACTGAATCTCATACTTTTTGCGAGCAAACGAAAAGCAGCGGCCTGAATGCTTTCGGATAGAGTTTGGTCGGCTCCTGTGATTGTAGCTTCGCGGCGTGTTTCTCACTGCCATCGCCGGAAAGTTGAAGCGCCAGTCGAAGAATGATTTCAAAGACAGACAGTTCGAAGCCAGGCCGATAATTCAGGCGGTATCCCGGTACTTACACTATCCGTTGAGGTCTCGGGAGCTGCAGGAAATGTTCCTAGAACGCAGGTTTGATGTGTACCACAACACCATCGTTAGACGGGTTTTGACCTAAGCTCCTCTGATGGAGAGACGGTTGCGGCGTTTCCGCAAGCCGCATTGCGGGTCGGTGCGCATCAAGGGCCAATGGCGCTATCTGTATCGGGCGATAGATAAGCATGGAAATCCGGTCGATGTCCTGCTCACGCGAAGCGCGATCTGAATGCGGCCAAGCGGTTCTTTCGAAAAATGTTGAAGGATGCCCGGCTGCTGTCACCGGGCAAAATCGGCACCGATGGGTCCAACACTTTCCCTTCGGCCACCGAGGGGGCAGGGCCTACTTGCTCCGAACCCGGTGCACTATGTGACCAAGCATTTGCAACAAGGCATCGAGAGTGTTCATTTCAGGGTGAAGAAGAATATGTAAACGGTCGGCGGGCTCCCATCCTTCAATTCAGCCAGAAGATCCATCGCCGGCTTTGAAGCCATGCTGTGGCTCAGGAAAGGCTTCGACTTTGCCGCGTCAGTAGAGCGTCCGCGAACAGAACGATCTGCTTGCGACGCTCTTCGGGATTGAAAAAGTTGACGAAGCCAGAAAGTCGCTCCCATAGCGCGAGAAATCTGTTCGTCGGCGAAGGTTGCGATCCGCCCCTCTTACCACACGTCCGCGTGAACCCGTCGAGCCACAGGCGCTGCTGCCGGCTCAGAAAGCTGCGCGATAGATCGAAAGCACATCCTCCACGGATACCGGACGCGGGTTGTTGACCAGAAGCCGGGTCTGGTTCATCGCATCGGATGCAAGTTTCGGAAGCATGTCTTGAGGAATATTCATCGCTCTTAAATTGGGTTGCAGACCGCAGGCGCGCGACAGCTCCTCAAGCTTCTCGCAGAAGGCCGCGGCTCGTTCCTGCCCCTCCAAAGCCGATAGCTCCGGAAAAGCGTAAGGCGCGAGCTCTGCATAAGGGCCGGGTGAGGTGACAATATTGAAACGTAGAACATGCGGTAGAACCAACGCGTTCGAGAGGCCATGCGGTATGTGGAAGTGCCCGCCGAGCGGATAGGCCAGCGCGTGCACCGCAGCGACCGGCGAATTGGCGAAGGCCTGTCCGGCCAGCATCGATCCCAGAAGCATGTCGGAGCGCGCTGCCGTGTCCGACCCGTCTTCAACTGCCTTCAAAAGGGACCGTCCCATCAGCGTCAGGGCCTGCGTCGCCAGCATGCGGGACAGAGGGTTGTTATTGGGGCTGGCCGAGGCGAAGGCCTCGATCGCATGAACCATGGCGTCGATACCCGTTGCCGCAGTTATGTGTGGCGGGAGGCCATAGGTCAGAGCCGGATCTAACAGGGCGATATCGGGAAGAAGCTCAGGCGAGACCACGCCCATCTTCTGGTTCTCGCCAGTGGTGACGATCGATATCGGCGTGACTTCAGAGCCGGTTCCGGCGGTCGTCGGCACCAAGATGAGCGGCAGACGCCGACCTCGCACCTTGTCGACGCCATAGACATCTGCAAGCGATTCCTCACCGGGAACCAGGAGGGCAACCAGCTTGGCAACATCCAGCGATGACCCGCCACCAAGACCGACAATACCTTGCGCGTCAACCGACCGAGCCGCAATGACCGCTGAAAGCACTACTTGCTCGGGCGGATCCGCCTGGACGTCGGCGAACAGTTCCACGGCGATGCCGCCTTCGCGCAGCATGCCAACCGCCCGGTCAACAATCCCCGTCGCCATCATGCCAGGATCTGTGACAAGCATGATGCGTTTGCCGATCTGCGTGTGTACGAGCGTCGCCAGATCATCGATCATGTCGACCCCGAACCGGATCGATTTGGCGGTATTGAATGCAAATCTATTCATGGTGTCCTCGAAGGTCGGTTGTCGCGCCAAGGCCAGCTTCCGAAACTCAACGCGTAAGGGATAGCGGGCGCGACGCCGAAAGGCTGGACGGCTTGGGTTTCATCCGGCAATCCCGCCAATCTGCAACTCGGCCATGCGGCGCGCCATTGCGCGTTGCTGTTCAAGGCTTTCGCCGGATCGCGGGCGATACCAGATCGTCATCCAGTTTACTGCGCCGAGCATGCCTTTGACGGCCAACGAAACGTCGGTGTCCGGACGGATGCTGCCATCGGCCTGGCCTTGGCGAAATGCATCGACGAAAAGCAGTTCGAACTTTTGCCTGATACTCATCAGTTCATCGAGACTAGCGCGTTGTTCGGGGGTGGTCGCGCCGAGGCGGTGCATGTGCACGCCCTGCACCACGACTGCTTCGTAAGCGATGTTCTGCATCATCGTCAGAGCATGCGCCTCCAGCATGCGCATAAGCTTTTCGCGACCGGACCCATCGGGTGACATCGCTTCGCTCACCGCGTCCATCAACCGTCTCATTCCTTCGCGGTGCACCTCAAAGAAAAGGTCGGTCTTGGAGCGGAAGTAATGGTAGATGCGTCCCTTGGTTGCGCCAAGGCGGCGAGCAACATCATCAATGCTGGTGCCCTGAAACCCCATTTCGGTGAAGCAGAGCGCGGCGCAATCCAGGATTTCGACCACGCTCTCGACAAGATAGCCAGACTCTTCCTGACCTCGGGTTTTCAGCGCCCATTCGCGGTGCATTTCGTTTTTGGCCACCGTTTGCCCCCTGCGGTCAGTTTCTTAAGGTCCATCCTTCCAGCAATAAAGCCGATATCGAAAGCGAACAACAAACTTGATGTCACGCATACGGTCTGGACAGTTTCGAGTTTGCATACTACTGAGTATGTTGCAACAAGAAAGTCATCCGCGTACAAGGAGCGCCCAAGTTGAACGAAGCACACGCCCCCTTTGTTTCCGAGTGGAAAACCGTCGATCAGCCGATGGTCGACCGGTTTGCTGACGCGATTGACGACCATCAGTTCATTCATGTTGACCCTGAGCGGGCGCAGGCAGAGACCAGCTACGGCGGTACGATCGTGCACGGTTTCTACCTGCTATCGATGCTGACCGCCTTCACCCGCAGCGCCCTGCCGCCGGTGGAAGCAGGGGCGGTGGAAGTCAACTACGGTTTCGACAAGCTGCGCTTTCTCAACCCTGTTCCTGTGGGTGCGCGCGTGCGCGGCAGCTTCACACTGGAGAATGAAACCCCCAAGGCGGGGGGCGTTCTGCGCTGCTACGACGCGCGCGTTGAAATCGAAGGGACGGAGCGGCCCGCTCTGGCAGCCAGTTGGCTGGTCCTGACGGTGGTTGGGGACCAAGAAACGGAATGACGGCGCGACGCGGCTACAGACTACACCGGAATTATCAAGACAGCCGATTTGATGGAGATGACATGACGGTTTCATTCAAAGATCAGGTGGCGATCGTCACCGGTGCGGGAGGTGGTCTGGGCTATTCACATGCTCTCACTCTTGCCAAGCACGGCGCTGCCGTCGTGGTGAACGATTTCGGCGGCGGGCGCGACGGTAGCGGCGGCACCACAGAGGCGAGCGAAGCCGTCGTGCGGGAGATCACCGCGGCGGGTGGACGCGCCATCGCCAATGCCGGCGATGTCGCCTCAGAAGCCGATATGACACAGATGGTGGACGAGGCACTTTCGGCCTTTGGTCGTATCGATGTGCTGATCAACAATGCGGGCATTCTTCGCGACAAGTCCTTCGCAAAGATGGAAATCGAGGATTTTCGGCGCGTGGTCGAGGTGCATCTGATGGGCACGACGATCGCGACGAAGGCGGTCTGGGCACAGATGCGCGAACAGAAATACGGCCGCGTCCTCGTCACCTCCTCGACGTCTGGCAGCTATGGCAATTTCGGCCAGTCCAATTATGGCGCCGCCAAGATGGGCGTTCTCGGGCTGATGAACGTGCTCCATCTCGAAGGCGCAAAATACGGTATCCACGTCAACGCGATTTTGCCTACCGCGGCAACGCGCATGACCGGCGATATGATGGATCCGTCAATGCTGGAGCTTCTGTCGCCCGAATTGGTATCGCCCGCCGCGGTCTGGCTGGTAAGCCGTGACGCCCCCTCTCGCACCGCGTTGCTCGCAGGTGCGGGCACCGTAGCGCGTCTCGCGCTGGTCGAGAGCCAGGGCGTGTGCTTCGCGGGACAGGAGTTCACGCCTGAAACCGTCGGAAACCGTTTCGAGGAGATCGCCAGCCTTGACGGGCAAATCGAAGTGATGGCTGGTCTCGATCACGTTGATCGGATCATCGCAAATGCCCGTGCGGCATTGGCGAAGGAGGACTGAGGCGATGAGCGAACGTCTCGCGCCGCTTCCGAGCAGCGCCTATGCCTGGCACTACGATACGGCGCCACAATGGAACGATTGCGACATTTATGGCCATGTGAACAACGTGGCCTACCTCTCCTATTTCGACACTGCGATGAATATGGCGCTGCTTGAGCATGGCGCGCTTGATCTCTCGGCCGATGCCGAGGGGCCAATCGGGCTGGTAGTGCAGAACGGCGCTCAGTACTTTCACGAGATCACCTTTCCCGCAAGGCTCACCATCGGTGTTCGCGTCGAGGCCATCGGGCGAAGCAGCCTGTCCTGGGGCTTTGGTCTTTTTGACCGCACGGGCGGCACATGCGCCGCGCGGGGGCATGTTGTCCACGTTTATGTGAGCCGAGCAGCTCGCCGTCCGATCTCGCTCACACCTGAATTGCGGGCGTGCGCCGAGGCGCTGTTCCGTGATCTTGCCACCGATAACAAGGAGCCCCTGTCATGAGGGAAGCCGTCATCGTTTCGACCGCTCGTACGCCAATTGGAAAAGCCTATCGTGGTGCCTTCAATGCCACCACCGCACCCCGCTTGATCGGCCACGCTATCGAGCACGCCGTCAGCCGCGCGGGTGTCGACCCCGCAGAGATCGAGGATGTGGTCGTCGGGGCCGCCCTCCAGCAGGGCACCACGCATATGAACATCGCTCGCACGGGTCTTCTGCGTGCCGGCCTTCCCGTGACCGTTCCCGGACAAAGCGTAGACCGGCAATGTGCTTCAGGCCTGATGGCGATCGCGATCGCTGCCAAGCAGATCATATCCGACGGGATGGCTGTGACGATCGGCGGCGGTGTCGAGCAGATTTCGCTGGTTCAGACGCGCGAGATGAACACCCGTAACTGGCAGGATCCATGGATTACCGAGCGGCTTCCCGCAACCTATATGTCGATGGTGGAGACTGCGGAGATCGTCGCGCGCCGCAATGGTGTGAGCCGCGAAGCCCAGGATGCCTACGCCCTGCAGTCGCAACATCGCACCGCCGCTGCCCAAGTGGCCGGCAGGTTCGACAAGGAGATCGTGCCGCTCAGCACGGTCATGCAGGTCACCGACCGAGAGACTGGTGAAACCACAATGCGGGAAGTGACCCTCGAGCGCGACGAGGGAAACCGCCCCGGCACAACTCTGGACGGTCTCGCCAGCCTTGCCCCGGTATTCAAGGATGGCCAGCAGGTGGCGGAGGGCGAGTTTGTGACCGCCGGCAATGCCTCGCAATTGTCTGATGGCGCGTCCGCCGCAGTTCTGATGGAACGCAGCCAGGCGGAACGCCGCGGGGTCTCGCCGCTCGGTCTTTATCGCGGCATTGCCGTGACCGGCGTTTCGCCGGAGGAGATGGGGATCGGCCCGATTTCCGCGATCACAAAGCTTCTAGCCACCCACGGAATGAGCGTCGATGATATCGGCCTTTGGGAATTGAACGAAGCCTTCGCCGCCCAGGTCATCCCCGTGCGCGACCAGCTTGGCATTCCGGAGGAGCTGATGAACGTGAATGGTGGCGCAATCTCGATTGGCCATCCCTATGGTATGTCGGGCGCACGCATGGTCGGCCATGCCCTGATCGAAGGTAAGCGGCGTGGGGCGCGCTACGTTGTCGTCACCATGTGTGTTGGCGGCGGCATGGGAGCGGCAGGACTTTTCGAAGTTCTCTGAGCAAAAACAGTGAAACGGTCAGCGTGAACGGTGGCCGTTTTTTCATTGGCTTTAAGGTCTGCCCGGCATGCGCTGAAGAGGCCGGACGGGCGAGCCTGGAACCTCAAACTCAACCGATGCCGGTGCGCCGATTGAGCCAGTCCGGGTAAGGTTGGTCCCGCTGTGCCATTTGCAACGCCTCGAGGCGTGCGGCGACAATCGGAGGAAAAGGCGCGGCCTTCGGCTGGCCGGACGTGCGGGCAACATGGAGCAGCACTTGCTCGCACCACGCCAGCCGCTCTCCGCTCTCGTCCAGCATCTCCTGATAGAGGTGCATCCGTTTGACATCGACCGCCAGAACCCGCGTGCCGACCGTGAAGGTGTCGCCCTCATGGCACTCTCGCTGATAACCGATCCGCATCTCAAGCGTGTAGAGCGTGGCTTCATTTTCGGTGCGATAGGACTCGTCGAGGCCGATTTCGTCCATCAGAGCAGTGACCGACCGGGAAAAGGCGATGCCATAAGCGAAATCGCCCATGTGGCCGTTGTAGTCGACCCAATCTGGCAGCACGTTGAACGCCTGCCTGGACACTGCGATGCTCATTGTTTGCTCCTGGCAGCGAAACGGTGGCGAAGTTCGCCCACGATTCCGCGGCGGAACAGCAGAACGCAGACAATGAAAGTTGCGCCAAGCGCCGTGGTTACGGGAAACCCGGTTGTGGCAAAATAGTTCTGAAGGGTGACAACCAGCCCCGCACCGACGATCGGCCCCGCAATGCTGCCGATCCCGCCGAGAAGCGTCATCAGGATCACCTCGCCCGACATGTGCCAATTCACGTCCGTCAACGTGGCGAACTGGAACAGAATTGCCTTGAGTCCGCCAGCAAGCCCAGCAAAGCCAGCCGACATCACAAAAGCGCCAAGCTTGTAGCGTTGCACCGAGTAGCCAAGCGAGACTGCCCTTTGTTCATTCTCGCGGATGGCCTGCAAGACCATACCGTAGGGCGAATATACGATCCGCCTGATCGCAAAGATGCTGGCAACGAAGACGACGGCGATGACGTAGTAAAGCACGTTGCTGTCGGCGAGATCGATCAATCCGAAAAGACGCCCACGCGAGAAACCCTGAATCCCGTCTTCGCCATGGGTGAAAGGAGCTTGCAGGCAGAAGAAGTAGAACATCTGCGCAAGCGCGAGGGTGATCATCGCAAAATAGATTCCCTGCCGGCGCACCGCCAGCAGCCCCATGATCAGGCCCAGCACAAGCGCGGCGGCGACCCCTGCAAGAATGGCAAACTCGGGGTTCACCTCCCAGACCTTCAGCGCATGAGCTGTGACATACGCGGAACCGCCGAAAAAAGCAGCATGGCCAAAGGAAAGGAGGCCGCCATAGCCAAGCAACAGGTTGAATGCCGAAGCGAAAAGAGCGAAGCACATCAGCTTCATCAGCAAAACCGGATAAACCCAGAGCGGAAGCAGTATCAGAAGGGCGATGAGCGCCAGCATGACGAGCTGTTGAAGCCGGTGCGGACGGGTGGTGTCGACTACCGTTTCGAATTCTTCGGCTTCGATCATCTCAGTTCTCCTTTCCGAAGAGACCTGCGGGGCGTAACAGCAGAACGATCGCCATGATGACGAAGATCGCAATGTTCGCTGCCTCGGGGTAAAACACCTTGGTCAGACCCTCGACGAGCCCCAGCAGATAGCCCGTGGCTATGGCGCCGAGAATCGATCCCATTCCGCCGACAACGACCACTGCGAAGATGATAATGATCATGTTGGAGCCCATCGTCGGGCTCACCTGAAAGATCGGAGCAGCAAGGACCCCGGCAATGCCCGCAAGCCCGCAGCCGAAGGCATAAGTCAGGGTCAACAGGAGCGGCACATTGACCCCGAATGCCTGCACGAGGATGGAATCTTCCGTCGCAGCGCGCAGGTAGGACCCGATCTTGGTCTTTTCGATCAGCGCCCAAGTGCCGAAGCATATCAGCAGAGAGGCGACGACAACCCAGCCTCGATATACGGGCACTGTCGCGAAATCGGTGCGCACGACGCCCCGCATTTCGACCGGCGTCGAAAAGGGTTTGCCGGACGCGCCGTAAAAATGCTGGAACGCCCCCTCCAGAAGCAGCGCGAGACCGAAAGTGAAGAGCAGGCCGTAGAGGTGGTCGAGATCATAGAGACGGCGCAACATAGTGCGCTCGACCAGGGCGCCGGCAAGGCCAACGATGACAGGTGCAATCAGCAGCGACCCCCAGTAACCCAGTCCCAGATATTGGCCAAGCATCCACGCAACGAAGGCTCCGAACATATAGAAGGCCCCATGGGCGAAGTTCACCACGCGCAACAGCCCGAATATCACCGCCAGGCCGAGCGACAACAGCGCGTAAAACGATCCGTTGATCAGGCCGATCATCACCTGCCCGGTCAGCACCACAAGCGGCACGCCAAAAATCATTGTCATGTCAGACTCCCAGGGCCTTGTTCAGCGCCTCGCGCCTGCCGGGCAGTTCGGCGACTGCAAAGCTGTCAATCATCTCGCCTTGGTCCATGACGTAGAAGTGATCCGCAATCCTGGCGGCGAAGCGAAAATTCTGTTCGACCAAAAGGACGCTGAGGCCGTGCGCCTTGAGTGCCTTCAGCATCTCACCGATCCTGTTAACGATCACCGGGGCCAGACCTTCGGTCGGTTCATCGAGGAGGATCAAGCTGACGCCGGTACGCAAGATGCGCGCAATAGCAAGCATCTGCTGTTCACCCCCCGAAAGCTTGGTGCCGGGGCTGTAACGTCGTTCCAACAGGTTTGGAAACAGCGTGTAGATCTCTTCGAGCGACATTTCCTTGCCGTTGCGGGCCACCAGCGGTGGCAGCATCAGATTCTCTTCCACGTTCAGCGAGGCAAAGATCCCGCGTTCCTCGGGCACGAAGCCGATGCCGGTACGCGCGACCCGATGCAGCGGCAATCGCAAAATCGACTGTTGATCGAATTCGACCGTGCCGGTCCGCTTGCGCACAATACCCATCAGGCTTCGCAACGTCGTGGTCTTGCCGACGCCGTTGCGACCGAGCAGGGTGACGGTTTCGCCGGGATAGACGTCAAGATCGACGCCATAGAGCGCCTGGCTCTCTCCGTACCAGGCTTCCAGGCCGCGCACTTTCAGTTGCTGAGACCCGCGAGCCTCGCGCGTCGTCACGCAAGTATCATTCATCGTCCTCGGTCCCCATATAGGCTTCCCGCACGCGCGGATCGGCGCTGACCTCGTCGTAGCTTCCCTGTGTGAGGATCTCGCCGCGCTGCAGCACGGTGATGTCATCGCCAATATTGGCAACAACCTTGATATTGTGTTCCACCATCAGGACAGCGCAGTCGCGGGCGACATCGGAAATGAGCCTGGCCATGGTTTCCACGTCCTCCTGGCCCATGCCCGCCAGCGGTTCGTCAAGAAGGAGCACTCTCGGGTCGAGCGCCAGCGTGGTGGCAATTTCCAGAGCGCGTTTGCGGCCGTAGGAAAGGTCCGCTGCCCTTTTATCGGCCATGTCGGCAAGGCCGACGCGAGCGAGCAACTCCATCGCGCGGGGCCTCAACCGCGACAGGCTGGCGAGCGACCGCCAGAACTGCACGGCAAGCCCGTTCGGCCTTTGCAGCGCCACGCAGACATTATCCACCAGCGACATGTCGCCGAATGTGGCTGAAATCTGGAACGACCGTGCTACGCCGAGCCGCGCCACATGGGCCGGTGCCAACCGGGTTATGTCTGTCTCGCCAAACATGATTGTCCCCGCGCTTGGCTGCAGGAACTTGGTAAGCAGGTTGAATACCGTACTTTTGCCTGCGCCGTTTGGACCGATCAGCGCATGGATTCGGCCCTGATGAATGTCGATGTCGACATCCTTCACAGCCTGGAAATTTCCGAAGGACTTGCTGAGTCCCCGCGCCGACAGTGCGGCACGGGTGCTCTTCAGCGTGGCGTTCACCGAAACGGTAGCCATCGTCATGATGTCGCCTTCACCCGTTGATCAGCGGACAATCGCTCTTGTCGAGCGGCCGGAACGCCTCGGCACCGGGAATCGTGCGCAGGACCTTGTAGTAGTCCCACGGACCCGCGGATTCCTCGGGCGTCTTTACCTGAACGAGGTACATGTCGTGAACGACGCGGCCATCCTTGCGCAAGGAGGCGTTGCGGTTGAAGAAGTCGTCGATATCCATGCCGCGCATGGTTTCCATGACCCGCGAACCGCTCTCTACCTGCCCCGTTGCCTCGGCCGCCTTGAGATAGTTCATGACAGCCGAATAGACGCCGGCATGCACCATTGTCGGCATCTTGCCGTCCATCCGCTCGCCAAAACGTTTAGACCAGGCGCGAGTTTCGTCGTTCATGTCCCAGTAGAATGCGGTCGTCAGCGTCAGGTTCTGCGCGATGTCGAGGCCGACGCCATTGACGTCGGTCAGGAAAAGCAGCATGCCGGCGATATTCTGCCCGCCAGCCGTGATGCCGAATTCTTCCGCCTGTTTCAGAGCGGTCATCGTATCACCCGAGGAATTCGCAAGCGCGATCACATCTGCGCCAGAGGCCTGAGCCTGCAGCAGGTAAGACGAGAAATCGGAAGTCTCCCGTGGATGCATGACCTGGCCGACAACAGTGCCGCCGGCGGCTTCGACAGCCGCTGCCGTGTCGGCCTCGAGCGCGTGGCCGAAGGTGTAATCTACGGTCAGGAAAAACCACTTCTTGTCGCCTTCGAGCGTCATTGCGCGGCCGGTTCCGTTGGCAAGCGCATAGGTGTCCCAGGTCCACTGGGCCGTCGATGGCGAACAGGAAGCGCCGGTAAGGGCTGAAGAACCTGCAGTCGAGATCAGCAGCGCTGTATCGCTTTGGCGGGTAATTTCCTGAACGGCGAGCGCCACCGAGGATGTCGGTACGTCAGCGATTGCGATCACATTCTGCTCATCGATCCAGCGTCGCGCCAGGGTTGAGCCGACATCCGGCTTGTTCTGGTGGTCGCCTACGATGACTTCAATCTTTTCGCCCAGAAGCGTGCCGCCGAAGTCCTCGACAGCCATTTGCGCAGCGACTTCCGAACCCTTGCCGGAAAGGTCGTAATTCATACCCGACATGTCGGTCAGAACGCCGATCCGATATGGCTCGGCCTGCGCTCCCGCCACGAGGGCGACAGAAAAGGCCGACGTCAGAATAGCCTTTCTTATTAAAGTCATTCAATTTTCCTCCCGTTTTGCACCGCTGAGGTGCATGAAAAAGCCGGACGAACTCACGCCCGGCCAGTGATCATCCTGCACCGCCTTCAGAAAGCAGCTTGGCCAGTAGAAACTGGTCGCCCTCGGTGCCTTCGGCCCAATTCCGACGGGCATGGGCGTCAATGGTGGATTTGGTCATGCGCAGCGACATCGGCGGTATTTCCGCAATTTCGTTCGCCCATGTCTGTGCCTCGTCAAGCGCCGCGCCTGCGGCAGCCTTGCGGTCGGCGAGGCCGAGCGTCAGTGCTTCGTCGGCCCCGATCGTTTCGTCGCAGCACAATATCCTTTTGGCGCGACCCGCGCCGACGCGTTCGGTCAGCAGCGGCAGCCCGCCCCAGCCGAGTGTCATACCGAGTCGGATTTCCGGAAAACGCAGATAGGCATCCTCGGCCATGACGCGGAAGTCGGCGCAAAGGGCAAGGATCGCGCCACCGCCGATCGCCGGTCCCTCAAGCGCGGCGATGACGATCTGCGGCAGCCGCCGCCAGGCCGTGCTCATGCGCACGCCCGCGTTCATCGATAGATGGCGGGAGACGGCCTGGCCCTGTGGGTTCCACAGCCGTGCATCCTTCAGATCAACGCCCGCAGCGAAGATTTTCGGCGTCCCGGCCAGCACGATCACCGAAACGTCGGGATTGAGCGATAGCTCCCTGGCTACCGTCTCCAGCGCATCGATCATCGCATGATCCAGCGCATTGGCTTGTCCGCCACGATCGAATCGGACGGTTGCAATTGCGCCTTCAACCTTAACCTCAGCACCCGGCATTGCGGTCATTCCTCCCGTTATTGCGCTGCGGTAGAGCGACATACTACTAAGTATGTTGCACACTGAGGCGCAACAGTGCAATATGAAATGTGAGAGGACAAAAGCCTGCGCGCGTCCTGATTTTGACTTTTCTTGAGGAGGACAAGATGGCCCATACGCCTGCGGGCAAGGCCCCTGAAATCGTTCGGTCGGTCGATCCTGCACTGGACCGAAGGCGTTCAGTTCTGCGCTATGTTATTGATAGCTATGCACAAACTCAGCCTGACGCCCCCTTCGTTCAATTCTGGCCAGGGCCGACGTGGACCTATGGCGAACTGCATCGCAAGGTGCGCCTGCGGGCGAGCGCGCTGGCCCAGGCGGGTGTCAAACGAAGCGATCATGTGCTTTGTCTGATGGGCAACAGCCCCGACCTTCTTTGCACCTGGTTCGCGATCAACTACCTCGGCGCGGTCTATGTGCCGATCAACACCGGCGCGCGCGGGCACATGCTTGAACACATCCTCAGCGATGCCGATGCGCCCGTCCTGATCGCTCAAGCCGCGCGGCTCGAGCGGTTGGCGGAGGTGCAGCCTGGCAAGGTTGAGACCGTGCTGGTGGTCGAGGGCGAACCTGCTGCAATTGATGGCTACGACGTCCAGCCGCTGATTGATCCGCAGGTCGAAGACGCGGACGCGCTGGATCTCACGCAGCCGATCGAACCCTGGGACCTTCATGCGATCATGTATACATCGGGCACCACGGGCAACGCCAAGGGTGTGATGAGCACCTATGCCCAGCACTACACCATGGGACCGGACGCCTTCGACTGCGTCGAGGCCGATGACCGTTGCATGATTTGCGGCCCGATCTTTCACTGCGGTTCGACGCTTTATGTGAACGCTATGCTGGCGCGCGGCCTTTCAATCGGCATGATGCGCGAGTTCAAGACGGACACGTTCTGGCAGGCCATTCGCGAGACCGGATCGACCTACTGCCTTCTTCTTGGCGTCATGGCCGCCTTTCTGGTCAAAGCCCCGGCCCAACCGGACGACCGCAATCATTCGTTGCGCCGTGCCTTCATAACGCCCTTCGGTGAGGATGGCCCTCTTTTTGCCGAACGTTTTGGTGTTGAAGCCTGGACCATCTACAACATGACCGAGATCGCAAGTCCTCTGCACGCAGGGCCCAACATCAAATCCAAGGGGATTGCCGGCAAGCCGCGCCCCTGGTGCGAGCTCAGGATAGTCGATGAAAACGACCTGCCGCTGGGTGACGGCCAGGTGGGTGAGCTGATCATTCGTTCACACCGTCCCTGGGCGCTGATGGCCGGCTACCACAACAATCCCGCGGCAACGGTCGAGGCCATGCGCAACGGCTGGTTCCACACCGGCGACAGCTTCCGGAGAGACGAGGACGGGACCTACTACTTTGTCGACAGGCTCAAGGACGTCATCCGGAGGCGCGGCGAGAACATCTCGTCGTTCGCGCTGGAGAGCGAAGTCCTCAACCTGCCGGAGATCCGCGAATGCGCCGCCGTGGCGGTGCCTTCCGAGTTCACCGAGGATGAGGTGCTGATCGTAGTGTCGCCTGCCAGCGGACAACGGATCGACGCGGAATCCGTTATTGCAAGGCTTTCGGCCACGTTGCCACGCTTCATGGTGCCACGTTACTTGCGCGTTCTGGAAAACCTGCCGAAGACGGCATCAGGCAAAGTGCAAAAGCATCTGCTGCGCGAAGACGGCGTGACCGCCGACACCTGGGATCGCGAGGCCGTGAAAGCTTCTCTTGCGCGTTGACACTACCTTCACAACGGCCGGGTATGTCGCAACTTTCCTCAAAAGGCAGAAATCTGTCTGGAGGGAAAAGTTGCGACAGGCCCTTCCGATCTGCAGTTTGACCAACTGGGTGGCTCGATATGAAAAGTGATCGGAGTATTATTGACGGGATTGCCAACTCATTCTGGTGGACGAGACGCAACAGCTTCTGGTCTGAAACTGGCGGGCGTCATCAATGGCTGCAATGCGCTCCTATTTGGTACGTTTGCAGAATTTCGGCGACGTGGGCAAAGCCACCGTTCGTTGTACAGCGAACAAAGGTCTTTAGCGGACGTTCGCTGCAAGGTGGTCGAATGACCGAATTGGACGGAATCCTTCAGTTGACTATTGCGTCTCCATCCGCATCACAGAATTCAATCTTGCCGCGTTGCCAGAAAGGCGGTGGCTTCCTTCAGCATTTTTTCAGGTTTTTCTCCGTGCCATGCCGACTGGGACATGTCCGGCAGCCGGTGCGCGATGCCCTTGTGGCAATCGATGCAGGTTTTTTCACCGGTGAACAGGAACCGCTGGTGCGCTTCCGAGGCTCTTCCGCTCTGGCGGGTGATGTCCATGGAATCGGCGGAATGGCAGTTACGGCATTCCAGCGAATTGTTGGCTTTGAGCCGGGCCCATTCGTGCTGGGCCAGTTCAAGCCGGTGCTCGAGAAACTTTTCCCGCGTATTGATTGTCCCGAAGATCTTGCCCCAGACCTCCTTCGAGGCCTGCATTTTGCGGGCGATCTTGTCGGTCCATTCGTGGGGAACGTGACAATCCGGGCAGGTGGCTCTCACGCCTGAGCGGTTGGAATAATGGATCGTCGTTTTCAGCTCGGCAAAAACGTTGTCACGCATTTCGTGACAGCCCGTGCAAAACTTCTCGGTATTGGTCAGTTCCAGCGCGGTGTTGAAACCACCCCAGAATATGATACCCATGATGAAGCCGCCAAGGGTCAGAAAGCCAAGGCTGTAGTGCACACTCGGGCGGCGGATGGTGGTCCAGAGCCTTTTGAGGAAGGCCAGCATCATTTGGCTCCCTCTTTTGATTTCACATATTCGAGAACTTCATCGACATCGACGAAGTCGTTTTCGACCAGTGGCCGGGCGTCGGTCTGCGGCACGTGGCACTGATTGCAGAAGTACCGGCGGGGCGTGACGGACGCCAGGAACTGGTTGTCCCGGTTCATGAAATGCGTGATCGACACCATCGGGGCCTGGCTGACTTCAACGGCTGTGCGGGCATGACAGCTCAGGCACTTGTTGGAGTTCTTGTCGATCTGATAGCCCTCGATCGTGTGTGGGATCAAAGGTGGTTGTTCGGGGTAATTCCGCACCTGGCGAATGTCGGAGTTCACCGGCTTAGGCATGGGGGCGGGCGTCCCGTTTTCAGCCAGCGGCGTCGTCGGGCGCATGGTGGCGATATTTTCCTGGGCGGCTGCAGCTGCGGCAACCAAGAAGGCGGCACAGGCAAGGCCGATTGCAAAGCGTTTCATGGCTCACCTCACACTGCTTCTACGCGCACGGCGCATTTCTTGAAGTCGGTCTGCTTCGACAGCGGATCGGTCGCATCCAGCGTGACCTTGTTGATCAACTGGCGGGCGTCAAACCAGGGAACGAAAACCAGCCCCTTGGGCGGTTTGTTGCGGCCTCTGGTTTCCACCCGTGTGAGGATCTCCCCGCGTCTGGATTTGATGCGTACTTCCGCACCGCGCCTCAGGCCAAGGGCTTCGGCATCGTCCGGATGCATGAAGCAGAGAGCGTCTGGCACGGCCTTGTAGAGTTCAGGGACGCGCTGCGTCATCGATCCGGAGTGCCAGTGCTCTAGCACCCGGCCGGTGGAGAGCCAGAAAGGATAGTCTTCGTCCGGGCTTTCCGCAGGTGGTTCATAGGGCAAGGCGAAGGCGACCGCCTTGCCGTCCGGTTTACCGTAGAAGTCGAACTCCGCTCCTTCTTTTACGTAAGGGTCGTATTTGCCGTTGTAGCGCCAGCGGGTTTCCTTGCCGTCGACCACTGGCCAGCGGAGACCGCGCACCTGGTGGTAGGTGTCAAAGTCTGCCAGGTCGTGGCCGTGTCCGCGGCCGAACTGGGCATATTCCTCGAAAAGGCCCTTCTGGATGTAAAAGCCGAAGTCATCGGCTTCGTGGTTGGCATAGTCTTCCGCCCGGTCGCTGTTGGGGAAAGCGTTCACATTGCCGTTTTCGAACAGAACCTCGTACAGGGTCTTACCCTTGTAGTCCGGATTGTCTGCCAGAAGCTGGGGCGGCCAGACTTCGTCCGTCGTGAAGCGCTTGGAAAATTCGACCAGCTGCCACAGGTCCGACATCGCTCCTTCCGGGGCGTCGACGAGCTGGTGCCAGAATTGGGTGCGGCGCTCGGCATTGCCATAGGCGCCTTCCTTTTCAACCCACATTGCGGTTGGCAGAACAAGGTCGGCGGCTTCGGCCGTCACGGTCGGGTAGGCATCGGACACGACGATGAAGTTTTCCGGATTGCGATATCCGGGCAGACCTTCTTCCATCATGTTCGGGGCGGCCTGCATGTTGTTGTTAACCTGCACCCAGTAGCAGTTGATCTCACCGTCCTTGAGTTTCCGGTTTTGTAGAACGGCGTGGGCACCGATCCATTCCGGCACGGTTCCGGACGGCAGTTTCCAGATCTTTTCTGCTGTTGCCCGGTGCTCGGGATTTGCGACCAGGAGGTCGGCAGGCAGGCGGTGGGCGAAGGTGCCGACTTCGCGGGCGGTGCCGCAGGCAGACGGCTGGCCCGTCAATGAGAAGGGCGAATTACCGGGCTGGGCGATTTTACCGGTCAACAGGTGGATGTTGTAGATGAGGTTGTTCATCCACACACCGCGGGTGTGCTGGTTGACACCCATGGTCCAAAGGGACATCACCTTGGTGTCGGGATCGGCATAAAGCTCCGCGATCTGCTGTAGCCGCTCCTTCGAAACGCCGGATTTTTCGGCCGCGTAGTCCAGAGTGTAGGGCTCTACGAATTCGGCGAATTCCTCAAGTGTCATCGGTTCGGAATCGCCGCTGCCGGCATTGGCCGCCGCCACTTCAAGCGGATGGTCCGGTCGCAGGCCATAGCCGATGTCTTGAGCCCCTTTTCGGAAATTGACATGGCTGGAAACGAAATCCTCGTTCACCGCGCCGGACTGGATGATGTGATTGGCAATATAGTTTGCGATGATCATGTCCGTCTGCGGTACGAACACACCCGGTATGTCCGCCAGATCGAAGCTGCGATGCTCGAAAGTGGAAAGCACCGCGACCTTGACATGTGGATGGCTCAGGCGTCGGTCTGCGATCCTGGTCCACAGGATCGGGTGCATTTCCGCCATGTTGGAGCCCCACAGCACAAAGGCGTCGGCATTTTCGAAATCGTCGTAACAGCCCATGGGTTCGTCGATGCCGAAGGCCCGGATGAAGCCGACGACGGCAGAGGCCATGCAGTGGCGCGCGTTCGGGTCGATATTGTTGGAGCGGAAACCGGCCTTCATCAGTTTGGAAGCGGCATAGCCTTCCCAGACTGTCCACTGACCGGAGCCAAACATGCCGACAGCCTTGGGGCCCTTGGCCTTGAGAGTCGCCTTCCATTTCTCGGCCATGATGTCGAAGGCCTCGTCCCAAGACACCGGCTCGAAATCGCCGTCCTTGTCGAACTTGCCGTTCTTCTTGCGCAAGAGGGGTGTCGTCAACCGGTCGTTGCCGTACATGATCTTCGACAGGAAGTAGCCTTTGACGCAGTTGAGGCCTCGGTTCACCTCCGCTTCCGCATCGCCATGGGTGGCGACGACACGGCCTGCTTTGGTGGCAACCATGATGGAGCAACCGGTGCCGCAGAAGCGGCAGGCGGCCTTGGACCATTTCAGGTCAGTCAGATGCGCCTGAGTGACAAGGTTCTGCGCGGCGGCAGGCACGGGAAGGCCCGCAGCAGCTGCGGCGGCGGCCACCGCCTGCGCCTTGATGACATCGCGTCTGCTTATTCCGCTCATTTTATGTCTCCTTGAAGGGAGGTGGGTGCTGCCTCGGGCGCACCGTCTGTCTGGTGATAAACAAGGGATGCGCTGACAACGCCGGAGAGCTTCTGGATATCGGTGAGGGCCTGAACGATTTCCGTCTCGTTGGCGGTTTCCAGCGTCACGATAAGGCGGCCCTCCTCATCGGAATGGGCTATCTCTGCGCCGTCGATGGCAAGCAAATCCCGCTCGACTTGCGATACAGCTTCGGTCCGCGCGTGGACGAGAAGACTGGCTATGTGGATTGTTGCGTTCATGCTGTCTCCACATCCTCTTCGGGTTGGACAACCGCCAGCGCTTCCTGCGGACAGACCGGCAGGCAAGCGCCGCAGCCCGTGCAGGCGTCGGTTTCAATGCGAAGCCGGCCAAAGGGTCGTTTGGTGAGATCAATGCGGATTGCCGAAGTAGGGCAGATATCCCGGCACACCTGGCAGGCTATGCCGTGATCCTGCAGGCAACCCGGTTGAAATTCTGCCTTCATCGGCCAGGCCGGCGTGCGCTTCGTGTCAAAGACATCCTGTGCACAGACGTCTGCGCATTTGCCGCAGAAAGTGCACTCGCCGCCATCGAAGACAACTTCCGGCCGACCGGTGTCGTCCGGTCTCAGGATGGACTCGGGGCAAGCCTCGCTGCAGGCGTTGCAACCGGTGCAGCGCGCAGCAACCAAGGCTTCGCCCGACCAGGGCGGACGCAGCCTCTTGATATCCGGTTGGCTGGGCAGTTTCAGAAATGCTCTGCGGCTGGCCGAAAAATGTGGATCGGGTGACATGGAATCAGCCCGTCGGCGGTCCAAGGACCAGCTGAGTCATCCAGATAATAAAGCCGTAGCCGCCAACAATTGCGACGGAAAGCGCCGGCGCCAGCACAACGGCCAGCAGGATGAACGCAATCCGTTCGTCCCGTTTCTTTGGAACACTGTTCTCCGCCATAGCCTCTCCCTCAGCTTGCGGTCGATCAGGAATTAGGCACGGGATGTTGGTCTTGTTGTTCGTACCTGACGGAAACTTAGGCAGAAGATAGGTTGTTGATATATACGTGTTACTACTTATAAGATAGATATATATATTCGAATGTATTGGATATTTAAATATTTTAAGGGTACTGCCAAGTTTTGGAGCGCGCAGCCTGCGGAAATATATAGTCTATGCTAAATAAATTTAACAAAGCACTGACTGATGTCAGTGCTTCGCGCTGTTAGTGCTCAAGAAGCTATTGAAATGTCTTCAAGTACGCAATAACGTTCTCAATTTCCTCGTCCTTGCGCAAACCGGCAAAGGACATTTTTGTCTTTGGGACGACATCCTTGGGTTTGTGTAGATAAGCTGTCAGGGTTTCTTCGTCCCAGACCAGACCGCCTTCGGCCTTTTCGGTCATGCTGGCGGAGTATTTGTAGCCCTCGACCTGGCCTGCAGGCGCGCCGACAATCCCGTTGAGGGCCGGTCCGACCTTGTTCTTAGCGCCGTCACCAACCGCATGGCAGGCTTGGCATTTCTTGAAGATCTTTTCTCCGGCGGCAGCGTCGCCGTCAGCCCAGGCAGGAGCCGCCGCGAGGAGACCTGCTAGCGTAACAAGGCAGGTGAGTGTCTTTCTCATGATGTTTCCTTTCCTGATGCCGACACATTGCCGGCAATACAGCCAGCGGACGGCCTCGGTGTTTTGTCATGGTGGCCGGGTAAACCCTGTTTGCCCGGCCCGACCGGTCCGTCTCCAGGCCTCATTGTCGGACGGACGAGGTCATGGTGATGGTGCAAAGCCAGAAAGCCGGTGATCGCCCTTCACATCCTTGACATCCGTCAAGCGGTCCGGCGCCTATTCTGCGGCAACGAGCTGTCTTGCAAGATGGCATTGCGACCAGAGCGAATGCAGTGCGCAGACCAGCCGGTCGACATCCCCGGATGTGTGAACCGGCGACGGCGTAATCCGAAGCCTCTCGGTGCCCTTTGGAACGGTCGGGTAGTTGATCGGCTGGATGTAGATGCCGAAATCCTCCAGGAGCGTGTCCGACAGGAATTTGCACTTGGCCGGATTGCCGACGATCACCGGTATGATGTGGCTGGGATTGTCGACATGTGGAATGCCGAGCGTATCGAGACGCCGCCGAACCTTGGCGACGATGGCCTTGTGGGCTTCCCGTTCCACCGAACTTTCCTTCAGATGCCTGATGGACACCGTTGCGGCCGCCGCGATGGCGGGGGGAAGGGCTGTGGTGAAGATGAAGCCGCTGGCAAAACTGCGCACGAAATCGCAAAGTTCGGCAGAAGCTGCGATATATCCGCCGACAACGCCGAATGCCTTACCAAGGGTGCCTTCGATGACGGTCAGGCGGTCCATTACACCTTCCTGCTCTGCGATACCGCCACCGCGCGGCCCATAAAGGCCGACGGCATGGACCTCGTCCAGGTAGGTCATGGCGCCATACCGGTCGGCAAGATCGCAGATCTGCGAAATCGGCGCGATATCCCCATCCATGGAGTAGACGCTTTCAAAAGCGATCAGCTTCGGCTTTGCCGGGTCGGCAGCCTGCAATTTGGCTTCCAGGTTCTCCAGGTCGTTGTGTTTCCAGATCACTTTTTCCGCACGGGACTGGCGAATGCCTTCGATCATCGAAGCATGGTTCAGACTGTCGGAAAAAACGATGCAATCGGGGATCTGCGATGCGAGCGTGCCAAGCGCAGCCCAGTTGGAAACATAGCCGGATGTAAACACCAGCGCGGCTTCCTTGCCATGCAAGTCTGCCAGTTCGGCTTCCAGAAGAACATGATCGTGCGTCGTACCGGAAATGTTTCTGGTTCCGCCTGCCCCGGCTCCGCAGCGGTCGACCGCCTCGTGCAGGGCTGCCAGAACCTTCGGGTGTTGACCCATACCGAGGTAATCGTTCGAGCACCAGATGGCGACATCTTTGGTGCTCTCTCCGCTGGTCCACTTCGCTTCCGGAAAATTGCCGCGTTTACGCTGAAGGTCGATGAAGACGCGGTAGTTTCCGGCGTGCTTCAGGTCTGCAAGACGGCTTTTGAAAAAGGCTTGATAGTCCATGACGTCCCCGCTTTCTCAAGTGTCCGGTAGACGCTAGTTGCGGGGCAGGGCAGGCTGAATGACAATAGTCAAGAAAGGCAAGAATCCGTCGATGGTCCGCGCTTGCTATTGTGCAAAGTTACTAGGTCGGGCTAGACGTTCTTGCATATCACTTGAGCAGGACCTTCATCGATGCCAACCGACCGCCAGCGGAAAATTGCCCAGAACTCCCTGCTTCTGAAAAGCTTCCCGCAGGAGATCTGCGACATGGTGCTCGGCATGTCGAGCTGGCGCACCTATGACCGAGGCGAGACGTTGTTCCTGCACGGAGAGACGGCCCAGGCAATTCACATCGTCATGGATGGTTGGGTCAAGCTCTACCGGATCGCGCCCAATGGGGGCGAAGCGGTGGTCAATGTCTTTGCCAAGGGCGAAAGCTTCGGTGAAGCGGTTGCGTTCCGCGGGCTCGCCTATCCGGTTTCGGCGGAAGCGGTAACTGCCTGCGAAGTCATGCGCATACCCAGCACGGCCATCCTGGAAGCCATGCGCAAGGATCCGGACATTGCGGTTTCCGTTGTGGCGTCGACCTTCATTCACCTGCATTCCCTCGTTTCGCAATTGGAGCAGCTTAAGGCGCAAACCGGACCGCAAAGGGTCGCCGAGTTCTTGCTGGAATTGTGCGAGCAGGAAAGCGGTAGCTGCGAGGTGACCCTGCCATACGACAAGTTCCTGATTGCCGGCCGTCTCGGCATGAAGCCGGAAAGCCTGTCGCGGTCTTTTGCTCGGTTGAAATCAGCGGGCGTCCGCATCAATCGAAATCATGCGGAAATCAAGGATATCGAGCGGCTTCGGGCCTTCTCCGAAGAAGATCCGGTGGATGCCTGGACCAAGGGGTGACCATGATGAAACTGGACATTGCCTTGACGGCCATCGACACCGCGAACGCCGCCGATCCCAACCAGGAAGACGGCAAGCCTGCGGCTCTTCTATATGGGCAACGGATGAGCGAAGAGCTGGACCGGCTCTACCCGGAGGCGACCGATCCGTTGAAGATTGCGGCCAGGGGCCAGCACATCGAGCGCTGGATCACTCCGCGCCAGTCCTACCCGGACGGCAAGGCCGGCTATCACGCTTGGCGCCGGGATCAAGCCCGTCACCACGCGGACCGGGTCGGTGAAATCATGGCCAGCGCGGGCTATTCACCGGAGGAGATCGAGGCGGCGGCGAAGATGCTGCGCAAGGAAGGCCTCAAGCGGGACGCGGACGTGCAGGCGCTGGAAAACGTGATCTGTTTTGTGTTCCTGAAATGGTATTTCGCGCCATTTGCCGCCAAGCACGAGGACGGCAAGGTGCTCGATATCGTGCAGAAAACGGCACGGAAGATGTCGGAGGAGGGACGGGCCCGGGTGCTTGCCGAATTCGATCTTCCAAAGCAGCTCGCCGAAGCGTTCAGGGACTGAGCCCCGGTGCCACGTAAAGCACCAGCAACAGCAGGCAAAAGAACCCGATCACCCAACTGAAGCCTGACAGCCAGGCAGGCGCCTGCCACAACCCGAGATATCGGGACAGGATGATCCGTGCCTTGATGAAGGCCAGCAGCAACAGCAATCCGCCGAAAAGAGCCGGACTGAAATGTTCCGTTCCGCCTGTTGTCACCAGAACGGTGGCGGCCGACAGGCCCAATAGTGCAATCCACGCAAGCGTGACGGAGGGAAGGGTCATCATTCGCTATCCCAGGACATAGATCACCGGAAACAGCAGAACCCAGATGAGATCGACCATATGCCAGAAGGCGGTGCCTGTTTCGATGGTACGTGGTTCGTCTTTCCAGGCAACCAGACCCAGCACAACGATCCCCGCGAGCACATGAGCCGCGTGAAATCCGGTGAGCAGGTAGTAGAAGGTGAAGAAGGGATGGGTTTCCGTGGAGATCCCTTGCTCAATCTTGACCGCATATTCCTGTATCTTGATGGCGAGGAACACGCAGCCGAGGGCCATGGCACCAATCAGGTGCAAACGCGCCGCGGTGCGTTTCATCGCAAGCCGAAGCTCCAGGCTTCTGGCCGCCAGAAAACCACTGGTGATCAGAACGATCGTGTTGATGCCCGCAAGCGCCGGGTCGAGATGAGCTCTTGCGGCAGCAAATCCTGCCGGATCGGATATTCGCACGCCCATGAAGGCGGCAAGACCGGCACCGAACACCAGCAATTCACTGACGATGAGTACCCACATCATCAGTTCCCCGGGCAACTCGTCGAGGATGCCGGCGTCGCCGTCTTGATCCGGCTTCGGTGACGGAGCGTGCATCAGCGGCTCTAGCCTCCGACAATCTGGCGGTAGATCTGCGGCAAGGCCTGTGTCAGCCGATCGGGATGCGGGATCACGGCAAAGCCGCCTTGACCAAACAACCGCGGAAACCAGGACTTGGCCGACTTGTCGATGGTGACGCCAAAGACGGATTGGCCTGCCCGCCGGGCTTCCCGAACTGCCATCCTGGTGTCTTCGATGCCGTGCCGCCCCTCGTAGTGATCAAGATCGTTCGGCTTGCCGTCCGTGATCACCAGAAGAAGCTTGCGCTTGCGCGACTGCGCTGCCAGATCGGCGGATACATGACGAATGGCTGCCCCGAGACGGGTGTAGAAGCCGGGACGCAGCGTGCCGATCCTTTGTTCGACAAGGGCACTCATCGGTTCGTTGAAGCCCTTGCAGGACTGAAGGTACACGCGCTGCCGTTTCAGCGATGAAAACGCAGTGATGGCGAAATCATCGCCGCAGGCGTTCAGACCCCAGGCCAAGGCTGTCAGGGCCTCCCTTTCGATATCGATCACGGCGCGTCCGGTGACGGCGCTCTCGGTGGAGCGGGAAACGTCGAGCAGGATGGAAACCGCAAGATCACGCGCTTCCGGACGGGTCTGCAGCCAGATTCGTTCCGAGCCGGTGCCGCCCGCAATCCGTTCGGCTTCAGAGCGCACGGCTGCATCAAGATCCAGTCCGTCGCCTTCCAGGTGTCCACGTGTCGTCACCCGGCCCGGGCGGAGGGCCTCGAACTGCTTCTTCACCGAGCGGATGCGCCGTTTGGCCCGCTCGTCCATGCCGGCAGATCCCTTTTCAGGATCCGCTTCCGCGGTGCTGGTCAGAACGCAGACGTGGTCTGCCAGATAGCGGCCGCTGCGCGTGTCCCATTCCGGGTAGAGATGCCGTCCGGACAGTCTTTCGCGGTCCACATCCTCCGGGGCGAGATCAAGATGCAGCTTCAGACGGGTTGCCGGTGCCTTGGAGATTTGCCCAAGGCCGATCTCGTCCTGATCGTCTGCCGCTTTCTTGGCGCTGTCGTGGTCGTCGTCATCGACACGCCGATTGAGATTGAGAAACTCCGCCCAACTCAGAATGGCTTCAAACTTGTGGAGGATCAGACTGTCCTTGCGTTCCGCCTGATCTGCCTTGCGTCTGCGGGCGCGCACGGTTTTGCCGGTCGCTTCCTCGGGTGGGCCGTCTGTCTCGCGGCTGTCGACTTGGTCTCCCGCTGAAAACACGACCTCTCTGAGATCCGGCCAAAGCGGCACAGGCCGGAAAGGGCGGTAACCGCGCGGGGCAGTTATTTCCTCGAACGAATTCCGGTCAACCCGCTCCTGAAGTTCCAGGACATCGCGGGGAGGAAGCGCGGGGTCTCCCAGCATTTGACGCACAAGCCTGTCGACCCTTGCTTCCATGTCCGGCAGCGGGGAGAGAGGTCTTGCTGCCAGCACCCGCTGGCAGAGTGCGGCGTAGAGATCCCGCAAGCCGGGAGCATGTTCGAGCGTGTCTCGAACCATCGTGGAAATCGCCCTGAGCGCTTGAAGATCGGCGCGGAGCGGATCCGTTTCGGCGATATGGGTTGGTGCATGGGCCGCAAGGGCGGTCAGCCAGACATAGAGTGCTGCATTTGCCTCCCGCAGCGGGAACACCGCTAGACTGGCCGGCAATCTCAGGATTTCGCCGTCGAAGCTGGTCCGTGTCACGGTTTCGGCTTCCGTGCCGAGCCGCCTCAGAAATCCGAGGCGATGGCGGGAAACCTCCTGGGCGACCGGACGGAGCTCGACACTGTGAGCTCCGCCCAATCCCCGGAAAAGGACAGCAAGCCGCCCGCCGACCTCATCGAGGCCGACCGCGGCTCCATGATGCACCTCGGGTGCACCCAGGCGGCTTGCAAACGCGTGCCACAGTTTCCCGACAGTTTCCTCGGGTTCCCATGGCTCGATGTCGATCTTGCCCATCGGTCTGGCCTCACCCAAACACGGCCGTGACAAGATCAAGGAGCCCGCGTTTCACGTCTTCATCGTCGGTCAGCGGTTCGATCATTGCAGCTTCGATCGCCCGTCCGACAGGCATGCCCTGCGCAATCAGCGTTGCCGCATAGACGACCAGACGGGTCGACACACCTTCTTCGAGATCCTGGCCTTTCAGTGCCCTGAGTTTCCCGGCCAGACGTACCAGCGAGGCGGTCCGGTCGTGATCGAGGCCGCTTTCCTCGCAAACCACTTCCGTTTCCAGATCCGCCGGCGGGAAATCGAATTCAAGTGACAGGAACCGCTGGCGGGTGGATGGTTTCAGGGTCTTCAGGATGTTCTGGTAACCAGGGTTGTAGGATGCGACGAGCATGAAGCCGGGTGAGGCAATCAGCTCTTCTCCGGTTCTGTCGATCGGCAGGGTTCTGCGATCATCCGTGAGGGGATGAAGGACGACCGTCACATCCTTGCGCGCTTCCACAACCTCGTCGAGATAGCAGATTGCGCCTTCCCTGACGGCCCGTGTCAGCGGTCCGTCCACCCAGACGGTCTCTCCGCCCTTGAGAAGATACCGGCCGATCAGGTCGGCGGCGGCAAGGTCGTCATGACAGGCGACCGTGTAAAGCTTGCGGCCGAGCCTTGCCGCCATATGGGCGACGAACCGGGTCTTGCCGCAGCCGGTCGGTCCCTTCAGCAGAACTGGCAGGCCGTTCCCGTGCGCGGCTTCGAAGACATCGCATTCGTCGCCTTGCGCGAGGTAGAAGGGGGCAGATGCCGCCCCCTTTTCCACGGAGACTGTAGCGTCCATATCCATCACTCCGCCGGGGCGCCGGCTGCTTCACCGGGCTGGATGACTTCGCGGCGTGGAACCGCAACTGCGTAGATGAAAAGGATCGCACCAAGTACAAAGGCTGCACCGGCCCCGAACCGCATCCAGTAGAAAACGGCCAACTGGTCCTGAACGTCCATGTAGTATTCGCCCATGACGCGCTGCAGGTGGGTTTGCACTGTTCCGGCGAACGTCAGGACGAAGGTCATGAAGGACATGCCGCCGGCCATCAGCCAGAAGGACGCCATGTTGAGCACCTGGTTGTAGGGATCCCGGCCACGCAGAAGCGGCATGGCGTAGGTGATGATCGCCAGGTTCAGGGAAACATAGGCGCCGAAGAAGGCCAGGTGCCCGTGGGCAGCGGTGATCTGCGTGCCGTGGGTGTAGTAGTTCACGCCATGCAGGGTGTGCAGGAAGCCCCAGACGCCGGCGCCGAAGAAGGCGAGCGTGGCACAGCCGAGCGACCACAGCAGCGCGGCCTTGTTGGGGTGGTCCCGCCGGCCTTTCCAGACCATCACGAAGGCAAAGGCCATCATGGCGAAGAAGGGGATCACCTCCAGCGAGGAGAAGATCGAGCCGATCCACTGCCAGTATCCGGGTGTCCCGATCCAGTAGTAATGGTGGCCGGTGCCCAGGATGCCGGAGAACAGTGCGGCGGCAACGATGACATAGAGCCATTTCTCGATGACTTCGCGGTCGACGCCGGTCAGCTTCAGCATCAGGTAGGCGAGGACCGAGGCCATGATCAGTTCCCAGACACCTTCGACCCACAGGTGCACGACGTTCCACCAGTACTGCTTGTCGAGCGAGAGGTTGCTTGGATTGTAGAAGCTGAACAGGAACAGGAGCGCCAGGCCCCACAGGCCCAGAAGCAGGATGTTGGTGATCGCGGTTTTCTTGCCCTTCAGCACTGTCATGGTGATGTTGAACAGGAAGATGAGGGCGGCAACAACGATGCCCACCTTGACCCATTTGGGCTGTTCGATGAACTCGCGGCCTTCCTTGCCCAGCAGCCAGTTGCCTTCAAACAGGTTGAAGACATAGGTGAGAACCACACCCAATGTGCCGACCACCAGAATGATGAGCTGCAGATAGGCGAGCTTGGTGGAATGGATTTCCCGTTCCGCTTCTTCCGGGATCAGGAAATAGGCGGAGCCCATGAAGCCGAGCAGCAGCCAGACGATCAGGCTGTTGGTGTGCAGCATCCGCACAATGTTGAAGGGAAGCAGCTCCGACAGAAAGTTCGGCGCCACATAGATGTAGCCGGCGAGCAACCCGCCCAGAACCTGGACGGCGAACAGGCCGAGCGCCACGGCGAAATACGCCAGCGCAACCTTTTGAGATTGGTATTTCATCTTGGGTTTCCTCAGCGTTCAAAATCAGCCGGCGTCGTTCGGCGGCCAGTCCTGGGCGTCGATCTTGTCTGTCCAGATCAGGAAGTTCGAGAGATCGCGGATCTCTTCGTCCGTCAGGTGGAACTGCGGCATCTGTCGGCGACCTTCGATGCCGGAGGGCTGGGATTCCATCCAGCCCTTGAGGGTCTCGAATGCCAGGTCAGGATCGTCCAGCACACCCCAACGGGTCATCACGTTGCCGACTTCGGGGGCGAAATACGCACCCTCGCCGAGGATCGTGTGACAGTTGATGCAGGCCTTGTCCTCCCAGACCCGTTTGCCTGCGGCAACGCTTTCGGTCAGCGTTTCCGCATTCGTCGATGTGCTGGTGATGTAAAGGTGGCTGTGCGCCGACAGCCCCACAAAGATGATGATGAAAAAAAGCGACCCGCCATAGAATATGTTTCGGGCCATGCTTTTGGTCATGACTTCGCGCATAGCGCGCTCCTTTCCCCGGAGTTGATCCTGCCGGGAGGGTGCCAGCGCGCAGCCGCATTTCCTTAACCAAAGTCAAGTGGACCGGAAAGCGGTGCCGAAGACAGTGAAATTCATTGCAATGGGATCGACGCGTTCGCCGATGTAGCCGTGAAGTGCATGCTCCCCTGCGACAATTGTGTCGTTTTGCAGGCGGTGAACTCCTAATTATCTCATTAAAGACAAAGGCTTAGGAGGATCGTGTCTTGCCGGTTTTCCCGCCGGGCATGGCTGAACAAACCTGCCTGAAAATTTCAAGTTAACGAAAGTCAAGGAAGCAGACCCTGCCTGCGCGCACCGTCCGATTGCCTCACCAGTCGAACGGAGACTAATCATGATCTCGACACGAGCCATTCGGAGAAATGCGCTGCTGATGAGTGTGGCTTTCACACTCGGATTGTCGGCAGTTGGCGTTTCTGCCCAGGATAAGCCGGCGGACCACGGCAGTGGTCCTTCAGCTGCCTATGAGCCTAGCATGTCAACTCTCGGCCAGCTGAAGGTCGAGATTCCGGGGCGCAAGGAAGGCGATCCCGTGATGACGCCTGAAGAATATCAAAATGCAAACCAGATCTATTTCGAACGCTGCGCCGGTTGCCACGGCGTGCTGCGCAAGGGCGCGACCGGCAAGCCGCTGACCACGGATATCACCCGGGAAAACGGCTACGAATATCTGCGCGACTTCATCACCTACGGATCGCCCGCCGGCATGCCGAACTGGGGGACCTCGGGTGAATTGACCGAGGAACAGGTCGACATGATGGCGCGCTACATTCTGCTGGAACCGGCGTCACCGCCAGAGTTCGGCATGGACGAAATGCGCAAGAGCTGGAAGGTGCTGGTTGCACCGGAAGACCGCCCGAAAGAGAAGTTGAACGATATCGACATCGACAACCTCTTCTCGGTCACCCTGCGCGACAGTGGCCAGGTCGCCCTTATCGACGGTGAAACCTATGCCATCCATGCAGTGATCAACACCGGTTACGCGGTTCACATTTCGCGTATTTCCGCCTCCGGCCGCTATCTTTACGTGATCGGGCGCGATGCGCTTGTGAACATGATCGACCTTTGGATGGAAGAACCGGCAACAGTGGCGCAGATCAAGGTCGGCACCGAAGCCCGCTCCATCGAAACATCGAAAATGAAGGGATGGGAAGACAAGTATGCGATCGCCGGTTCTTACTGGCCGCCGCAATATGTGATCATGGACGGCGACACGCTGGAGCCGCTCAAGATCAAGTCGACCCGTGGCATGGTCTACGACGACCAGACCTATCATCCCGAGCCGCGCGTCGCCTCCATCGTGGCATCGCACTACAATCCGGAATTCATCGTCAACGTGAAGGAAACCGGCAAGATCTTGCTGGTCGACTACTCGGACATCAAGAACCTGAAGACGACCGAGATCGAAGCCGAACGCTTCCTGCATGATGGCGGGTTCGACAGCACCAAGCGTTACTTCCTCGTGGCTGCCAATGCCCGCGGCAAGGTCGCGGTCGTCGACACCAAGGAAGGCAAGCTGACGGCCCTACTTGAAACCGGTGGTCAGACACCTCACCCGGGGCGTGGTGCCAACCTGATCCACCCGACCTACGGACCGGTTTGGGTCACTTCGCACCTCGGCGATGAAACCGTCGCCCTCATCGGGACGGATCCGGAAGGCCATCCGGACAGTGCCTGGAAGGTCGTGCAGACCCTCTATGGTCTCGGCGGGGGCTCGCTCTTCGTCAAGTCCCATCCGAAGTCGAACCATCTCTACGTGGATGCACCCTTGAACCCGGACGCGGAAGTCTCGGGCGCGATCGCAGTGTTCAACGTCGACGACCTGACCCAGGAAGAACCTGAATACAAGGTTCTGCCGATTGTCGAATGGGCGGATGTTGGCGAGGGCCAGCCGCGTGTCGTTCAGGGCGAATTCGACCAGGCGGGTGAGGAAATCTGGTTCTCCGTCTGGAACGCCAAGGACAAGGAAAGCGCGATCGTCGTCGTTGACGACAAGACGCTCGAGCTGAAGCACGTCATCAAGGACGAACGGCTGATCACTCCGACCGGCAAGTTCAACGTCTTCAACACGCGCGCCGACGTCTACTGACGTCCCGCCGGGAGAGGCGGAATTCCGCCTCTCCCGTTTCTTTCTTCCATGCCGCCTGCAGGAGCAAACGATGAAACAGCCAGGGAAGGTCTATCTGATCGGTGCGGGACCCGGTGACCCGGAGCTTCTGACGCTCAAGGCCCTGCGAATGCTCCAGGAAGCGGATGCCGTCGTTTTCGATCGTCTGGTTTCACCTGAAATCCTGTCGTTGGCTCCGTCCGGTGCCCTGCAGGTGCCTGTTGGAAAATCGCCCGACAATCATCCCGTTCCTCAGGAGAGGATCAACGAGATCCTTGAAGAACTGGCGCTGGAAGGCTTGACCGTCGCCCGCCTGAAAGGCGGCGATCCGCTGATCTTCGGTCGCGGTTCGGAAGAAGCCGAACATCTTTTGTCACGCGGCATCGCGGTCGAATATGCGCCCGGCATTACCGCTGCCCAGGGGGCTGCCTGCGTAACAGGTGTGCCGCTCACCCATCGTGGTCTGGCAACCGGCGTCCGCTATGTGACCGGACACCGGCAGGCAAACGGCGTTCTCGACCTCGATTGGAAAAGTCTCGCCTGCGAGGACACCACGCTGGTCGTCTACATGGGGGTTGCCAACATCGGGCAGATTGCCCTGCGCCTGATTGCCGAAGGACTGAGCGGGACAACCCCCGTACTTGCCATCGCAAACGCGACGACACCGCGTGAAACCAGGCTCTATTCGGAACTCGACAGGATCGCGATCGATATCCGCGACGCCAGGTTCAAGGCACCGGTGCTGTTTGTTGTCGGCAAGGTCGTGACCCTGAGTGCCGAATGGCCGGCAGCCACCCTGGACGCGATGCTCAGTGCCGTGGACAGCGGCACGGCTGGAAGGCTGGTCCATGCTTAAGACGCTGCTCACCATTGCCTTCTGTCTTCTGGCCATCACAAGCCTCGCGCTTGCCGAGGAACAAGAAACGCCTGCGGCATTGGTCAACCTGGTGCGGCAGGACTGCGGCTCGTGTCACGGCATGACGCTGAAAGGTGGCCTTGGACCGGACATCCGGCCGGATGCCCTCGGTCATTACGACATCGACACCCTGTCCACGGTGGTTCTGGACGGCATCCCGAAAACGGCAATGCCTCCCTGGCGTCCGATCCTGAGCGAGGCCGACGCGAGGAGAATTGCCGAATATCTTTTGAAGGGAGACACGAAATGAAGTGGCTATGTGGAGCCGTTCTGGCAGCCATGTTGACCGGCACTGTCCAGGCGCAGTCGGTCGTTGCCACCGGCGATCTCGGTCTTGTGGTTGAACGGGCGAGCGGGTCTCTGTTGCTGGTCGATCAGTCCGACCGTGCCTCCCTGGCACGGATAGAAGGGCTTGGCGACCTTTCCCATGCAAGCCTGGTCTATTCACCGGACGAACGTTTCGCCTATGTCTTCGGCCGCGATGGCGGCCTTTCCAAGGTCGATCTTGTCGAGAAACGGATAGCCAAGCGGGTGATTCAATCCGGAAACGCCATCGGTGGGGCCATCTCGGACGACGGCTCACTGGTCGCGGTTTCCAACTATGAGCCTGGCGGTGTGCGTATCTTCGACGCTCAGACGCTGGAGATGGTTACAGATATTCCGACCGGGTCGAAGACAATCGGTCTTGTCGATGCGCCCGGCAAACGCTTTGTCTTCACCTTGTGGGATGCAGGCGAAACCTGGATCGCGGACCTCAATTCGGAGGAACCGAAGATCACCAGGATTACCGGCATGGGCACCAACCCCTATGACGCCCTGATCACCGGTGACGGCCGTCTCTACATCACAGGCCTGTTTGGCGAAGACGGTTTGACCGCGCTCGACCTGTGGCAGGAAGATCCCGAACCAATTCGCGTTTTGCCCGGATATGGCCGCGGGGAAGCGGAGCTACCGGTCTACAAGATGCCGCATCTGGAAGGTTGGGCACGTGCCGGCCAGGAGTTTGTCCTGCCTGCCGTCGGGCACCACGAGGTTCTGTGGGTCGATGGTGAAACGCTCGCCGAAACCGGACGCACCAGTACCCATGGTCAACCGGTCTTTGCCATGGCGCGGCCTGATGGCCGCCAGGTCTGGGTAAACTTCGCACATCCGCTCAATGACACCATCCAGGTGATCGATACGGTCACAAAGCAGGTCGTTCACGAATTCAAACCCGGCCCTGCCGTACTGCACATGGAATTCACGCCACGCGGTAACGAGGTCTGGGTTTCCGTGCGCGATGCCGGCAAGGTCATGATCTACGACACCCGGACCTTCGAGAAGACAGGCGAAATCGACGCCGAAAGCCCATCCGGCATCTTCTTTACAGCCCGGGCACACAGGACGGGGTTGTGAGCCATGACAAGCCTCATCGACCCCATTGACCTGACCCTGCTCGACAACTGGCAACGGGACTTCCCGTTGGTGCCGAGACCTTTCGAAATCATTGCAGCGGGAACGAACTGCTCAGAAAGTGACGTTATCGGGCGGCTGCAGGATATGGCTGCGACCGGCCGGATCACGCGTGTTGGTGCCACCTGTGCACCCAACACGGTTTCGGCAAGCACATTGGCGGCCATGTCGGTGCCACACGATCGCATCGAGGCCGTTGCAGGGATCGTCGGTGCTCAGCCGGGTATCAATCATTCCTATCTACGGGAGAATTACCGGAACCTCTGGTTCGTTGCCACCGGCCCGGACCGGGAGCATGTCAACGGGGTTCTGGACACCATTCGGGACCAGACGCAGCTTGCCGTACTGGATCTCCCGATCATCCGTCCGTTCAATATAGACCTAGGCTTCAGCTTGAACGGCGGCCTGGGCCGGCCACCAGTGCCCCGGCCGGTCCGGTTGGAGCGACTGCAGGAGGGAGACGATGACCTCCTGCAGGCTCTGACCACAGGACTCCCGATCATACAGCGTCCCTACCTGCGTATCGCAGAACACCTCGGCCGAACGGAAGAGGACGTTCTGGAACGGATTGGAAGGCTGCTTGAAGCCGGTATCATTTCCCGCTTCGGCGTGATTGTACGTCATCGCGCCCTTGGCTGGCGCGCGAACGCCATGGTTGTCTGGGATATCGAACCGGAAAGGATCGCCTCGGCGGGGCCGGCGCTTGCTGCGCATCCGGGGGTGACCCTGTGTTACGAACGCAGGCCCGTGGCAGGCGTGTGGCCCTATCGGCTTTACTGCATGATTCACGGCCGGAGCCGGTCGCAGGCACTTGATGTTCTCATTCAGGCATCGCGCCTGCCGGAAGTGGCGGGCGTCAGGCATGACGTTCTCTTTTCCACCCGTTGCTTCAAGCAGACCGGGGCGCTGATCTCTCGTCAGGGAGTTGCGGCATGACCCGGAAACTGTCTCCTCTTGAACGGACCTTGATCAATCGTCTGCAGGACGATCTGCCGCTGGTTCCGCATCCCTTTCAGGAATTGGCGCAGGAACTGGGCCTGAGTGAAGAAGAGCTTGCCGGGCACATCCGGACCTTGCGCGACGACGGCCTACTGACACGGTTCGGACCCTTCTTCGATGCGGAAGCCCTTGGCGGTGCCTTTTGCCTTTGCGCCATCGCGGTACCGCCAGAGCGTTTCGAAGACGTCTTAACCAAAGTCAATGCCTACCCCGAAGTCGCCCATAACTATGAACGGGACCACAAGCTCAACATGTGGTTCGTCCTGGCAACGGAAAGTCAGGCCGCAATTTCGGCAACTGCCGAAGCAATCGAACGCGACACAGGCTTGCCGGTGCTGCTGTTTCCGAAGGAACGCGAGTTTTTCATAGGCTTTCGGGTGAACGCATGACCTTGACCCCACAGGACCGAACGATCATCGAAGCCACACAGGCCGGATTGCCTCTGGTCACCAGACCCTTTGCCGTGGTTGCGGAAAGCCTGGGACTGAGCGAAGCGGAGCTGATCGACCGCCTGAAGCAGCTGAAGGCGCAAGGTGTCATCCGGCGTATCGGGGCCGCCCCAAATCATTACCGACTCGGCATGACAGCCAACGGAATGACCGTCTGGGATGTCGATGACGCAGTGGTCGACAGTCTCGGCGAAAAGGTCGGCGCCCTGCCGTTCGTCACGCATTGTTACCGCCGTCCGCGGGCGCTGCCCGACTGGCCTTACAACCTCTTTGCCATGGTTCATGGAGAAACCCGCGAGGAAGTTATTGCAAAGCGGGCGGAGATTTCCAGTCTGCTGGGCAAGGCCTGCCGTGCCGGCGACATCCTGTTTTCAACGCGCATCCTGAAAAAGACCGGTATGCGCCTTCGCGGCAAGGAGGGCTGAACGATGTTCCGCCTATCGGAATACATGCACCAGATCGTGGAGCCGACACCTGTCAGGACACGCCGCGGCACCGGTGCGGTCAAACCGGTGGTGATCTGGAACCTGACCCGGCGCTGTAACCTGAAATGCCGGCATTGCTACACCGTGTCGGCAGACGTCGATTTTCCGGGCGAGTTGACCCACGACCAGGCCATGGCGACCCTGGAGGATCTTGGACACTTCGGCATTCCCGCCCTGATCCTGTCCGGGGGTGAACCGTTGGACCGGAAAGACCTCTTTGAAATTGCCGGGCGCGCCAGAAGCCTTGTGCGCATGCTGGCTCTGTCGACCAACGGCACCAGGCTGCACGGCGAGACTGCCGACAAGGTGGCGGAGATCGGCTTCGATTATGTGGGCATTTCCATTGACGGGATCGGGTCCACGAACGACTGGTTTCGTGGCGTCGAGGGAGCTTTCCAATCTGCCCTGCGGGGCGTTCGCGAATGCAAGTCACGCGGCATCAAGGTCGGATTGCGCTTCACCCTGACTGAGGGCAACCACGAAAGCCTGCCGGATCTTCTGCGTCTGTGCGACGATGAAGGTGTCGACAAGTTCTATCTGTCCCATCTCGTCTATGCCGGCAGGGGCGACAAGCACCGCGGCGAAGATGCCGAGCACAAGCGCTCCAGATGGGCAATGGACATTCTGATGGACCGCGCATGGCAAGGTGTCAGCGGTGGCCGGCCACTCGATATCGTAACCGGCAACAATGATGCCGACGCGGTTTACTTTCTGGAATGGGTACAGCGGATCTTTGGTCCGGAAACGGCAGCCCAAGTGCGCGGTCATCTTGCGGCCTGGGGAGGCAATTCCTCCGGTCTCGGTGTCGCCAACATCGACACCCTCGGCAACGTGCATCCGGATACCTACTGGTCCGACTACACCATCGGCAGCGTAAAATCCGTTCCGTTCTCCGAACTCTGGACCGGTGAAGACCCCATGCTGGCCCGGCTCAGAACAAGGCCAAGACCGCTCAAGGGGCGCTGCGGTGCCTGTGCCTTCAAGGACGTGTGCGGCGGCAATACCCGTATCCGCGCACTGCAACTGACTGGCGATCCCTGGGCCGAAGACCCTGCCTGTTATCTCAATGACGACGAAATCGGGCTTGCCGGCCCTGGCGGCGAGCGCCTGGCCGTGACCCCGTTCCGAGGAAAACGCCATGATCCGGCTCACCGCTTCGCTTAGCGCACTCCTTCTGATGACCTCGCTTTCGGTTGCAGGCCCCGCGCAGGACTATGCAGACAACTGCCAGGACTGCCATGGAGCAGGCCGTCTTGGTGGTGTCGGACCGGCACTGATCCCGGAGACCCTCGGCCGCATGCGCGGACCGGATCTTGATGCTGTCATTCGAGACGGCCGCAAGGCGACGCAGATGCCGGCATTCGCCGATATTCTAGGTGCCGATCAGATCGAGGCCCTGGCCGCTTTCCTTAAGGAACCACTGAGTGACGTTCCGGACTGGACCGAAACGGATATTGCCGCCAGCCAGGTGATCAATGAGGACTATCAGCCCGTCGAAAAACCGCTCTGGCAGTCCGATCCGATGAACATCACCCTTGTCGTCGAAACAGGTGATCATCACGTGAGTGTTCTTGACGGCGATACCTTCGAGACACTCGATAGGTTCGCAACGCCGTTTGCGGTCCATGGCGGGCCGAAATTCTCGCCGGACGGGCGCTATGTCTTCATCATGTCGCGCGACGGTTGGGTCCAGAAATACGATCTCTACGCGCTTCAGGAAGTTGGCCGGGTGAGGGCAGGGCTCAACAGCCGCAACATTGCCATGAGCCATGACGGCAAGTGGCTGGCGGTTGCCAACTATCTGCCGATGACGCTGACGATCCTGTCGACCGCGGACCTTTCGGTCGCAACCGTGATGGATGTGACGGCCAAGGACGGCACGGCCAGTCGCGTTTCGGCGGTCTATCAGGCTCCCAACCGCAAGAGCTTCATCCTTGCCTTGAAGGATGCTCCGGAAATCTGGGAAGTAGCGACCGATCCGGAAGCCGACCCGGTCTACGAAGGCTTCGTGCACAGCCGGGAAAAAGGCATGGTCGAAGCTTTGCCTTCGTCCGTCGGTCTCTTCGCCCGCCGCCGGATCCTGACGGCAGAACCGCTTGACGATTTCTTTTTCGATGATGACTACCGGCATCTCGTCGGAGCGTCGCGCGACGGCGCGCGCGGTGTCGTGGTCAACCTGAACGTCGGACGTGAAATCGCTGAACTGCCGCTGGAAGGCATGCCGCATCTCGGGTCCGGTATCAGCTGGGAGCGGGATGGCCGCAGGGTCATGGCGACCCCACATCTGAAAGAAGGCAAGCTGTCGGTCATCGACACCGAAACCTGGAAGCAGATCGCGACAATCAAGACCGACGGTCCCGGCTTCTTCCTGCGCAGTCACGAGAACACGCCCTATTTCTGGGCCGATGTCTTCTTCGGTCCGAACAAGGACGAAATTCATGTGATCGACAAGGAAAGCCTGGAAATCGTCAAGACCTTGAAGCCCGTCGAAGGCGCGACGGTTGCCCATGTCGAATTCACGAAAGATGGCCGCAATGCCCTTGTCTCCGTCTGGGAGGACGACGGTGCGGTGATTGTCTACGACGCCAGCACGCTGGAAGAGATCCGGCGCCTGCCCATGCGAAAACCTTCGGGGAAGTACAATGTCTGGAACAAGATCACCTTTTCGGAAGGAACGAGCCATTGAGGCGATCCTCGTCTCGCATGGCCAGCCGTCGCACCCGCAGGCAGGTGAAGCGTATTTGCGCGCACTTGCGCAGCAGGTCCGCGAATTCCTGCCCGGCTGGTCCATCCGCTCGGCCACGCTGGCCGCGCCTGGCGCTCTTGAACGGGCCCTGGGCCTTGCCGGGCCTGAACCGCTTGTTTTTCCGGTTTTCATGGCCGAAGGCTGGTTCACGCAGACCGCTCTGACAGGCAGGCTGAAAGGGACGGGCGCCCGGCAGCTGCCTGCCCTCGGTATTCATCCCGAGTTGCCACGGTTGACGGCGCATTTTCTGGAAATGACAGCTGAAAGAACTCACTGGAATGCGTCCGGCTACGAACTGCTGCTGGCAGCCCATGGGTCGGCAACCTGCCGGTCGACCGCGCAAAGCACCCTCCGCTTTGCCGCTGGTCTTGCCGAATGGTTGCCGGAAAGACCGATCCGACTGGGCTTCCTGGAAGAAGCACCCTTCCTGGAACAAACGGCTACAAGCTGCGGCATGAGAACGGTCTTGTTGCCCCTGTTCGCCGGAAACGGGCACCATGTGACCCAGGACATTCCGGAAGCTCTCGACAAGGCCGGGTTCGAGGGACTGCGCCTTGCTCCGCTGATCGAGGCGCCTTTCGTACCCAAACTCATTGCCTGCGCGCTGGAGAGCGCCAATCGGAAGGAACTGGCGGCGTGACACGGATCGAAACCGGCTGGCCGGTGCGCAAACTTGCGATCGTGCTTTACCCGTTCACGGCCGCTGCCGTTGCCATCAATCTCTTCATGCTCAGCCTTATGGGGCAGGCCATCGGCTTGCCGGCCCTGTCGCCGATCGTGTCGATCTGGATCAGCTTGCCACTCGGCATCCCGGCCACATGGCTTGCAGCAAAGTGGGTGCGGCGACTGATGGACGAAGCAGATGGAAAACTGCCACCGGCAGATTGACACCCTCGTAAACGGGAAACGGACCATGTTGATACAAAGGGATCTGCGTCGAGGAACTGGCCTGCGCATGGCTGGTGCCGCCGCCGCTGTTTTCGGTGTCATGACAGTCGTGAGCGGTGGAACGGTTCTCTTTGGTGGCGATCAGCTATCCAGACTGGCTGGCAACGTCGTCTCGTTTGTCCTGTGGTTCAATTTTCTGGCGGGCTTTGCATATGTAATGACTGGCATCGGGCTCTGGTTCGCCAGAGGGTGGGCTCGCTGGATGGCCATCGCGATTCTGATCGGGACCGCGATCGTCCTATGTGCATTCCTTGTGTATGTGTCCCAGGGCGGGCCTCATGAAACGCGCACTCTCGTGGCATTGATCTTCAGAACGGGCTTCTGGGCGATCGTTACCTCGACCGCCCTGCGCGCCGTAATCCGCTGACAGACGCTTTCCTCAAGCCCTCAGCCACCCTGTCGAACCATCGCGGCGCACCACGAAGGCGCTGGTTGCCGGAAAGTCGGTAAGGGCTCTGCCAAGGCGGCTCTCTTCAAGCACCAATGCGGCCGTGGACAGGCCATCGGCAAGAGCTGCGGCCGGAGCTATGACGCTGGCGCCTTCTACTGCACCCGCAACCGGCAGGCCGGTTCGCGGATCGATGATGTGGGAGCGCCGGCCAGCCTGATCGAACGTTGTTCCGAGCCGCGCGGAACTGGCGACTGCGGCGTTCGTCAATCTGATCCTGGTCTTCGCCTCTGCGCTTTCGGCCACTGGCTGCAAGGTCACTGGCCAGCCACGGTGAGCGCCTGCGTCAAGCGCAGGTTCATCATCCGGCCCACCTCTGGTGACGATCTCACCGAGATCGACCACCATGTTCGTGCATCCCTTCGCGGCTAGCAGGGCCGTCACTCTGTCCGTGATGTAGCCTTGGGCAATGCCGTTGAAGGACATGGACATGCCTTTTTGCGCAAAGCGGATCTCGCCCGGTCCATAAACGACGTGTCTGAAGCCTGTGCGACTTCGGGCGGCCGCAAGATCCTCTCCGATGTCGCCGGACGCCTGCCTGGCGTAATAAGTCCACAAAGGTTGAATGGTCGGGTCGAAGGCTCCTTCAGTCGCGGCATGAAGCCTGTCGCACAGGCCGAGCAGATCGACCATTTCCAGAGAAGGTGCCGAAAGCCGTCCGTTGGCATTCAGCCGGACCAGCTCGCTGTCCGGTTGGTAGAGACTGAAGATCGCTTCCAGCCTGCGGATTTCCGCTTCCACCTTGCTGAACAGGCGTTTCGCTTCGCTTGCGCTTTCATGCAGGATATCGATCTCGGCCCCAGCCCCGAGCGCAATGCCGCGCCAGCGGTACAATTGGGCCTGTGCACCTGCCATTGCTCCGCCTGCGGGCAATGCAAGGCCAGTAACACCGGCGGCGCAGATCCGCAGGAAACGCCTGCGGTTCATGGGTGGTTGATTGATGGTTGCATGTGTCATTGCGCAGCCCCGTGTTTTGCAGACATGGGGACCGAGGTGGCGGCGGATACATCGACGGCTCCCAGAACGTAGTCGGTCGGGATGTCTTCAGCGCGGACGACGCGGCCCTTGTTGTCCCGTGCGAAGGCGTCCGCTCCGGCCTGCGTACCAAAGGGAATTGCTTCCGGGGCTCCCATGCCGCCTGCCACGTCGCTGCCGATGACAAACCAGGCCCCATCCAGATCGATCCAGTTGTCGGTACCCGGCTGGGTCCAGCTTTCTGCCTGCTCCATGTCATTGACATAAACGGCAGCAATATCCTTCGGCTCTTCGGGAGAACGCAGGAAGGCAACCGCATCGCGGACCTGTGTGAACCAGAGCGGATTGGGATTTCCTGCCAGATGGATCTGCGCCTTGGGGCCGTCATGTTCCAGAACGGTCATCTGGCAGTAGTGACCAGCCGCCTCCGGTGTCAGATGCACGGCATCGGGTTTGGCAATCTGAACCTCTTCCTGGCAGGCAGCCAGGACCCCGAGCATGAATATCGAAATGAGCGCGCGTTTCATGGCGCAATCCTTTTTATCAGAAGAGCGGAGCCGGCCATGGCCAGGCCGGCAAATGCGGCCAGGGAGCCAAGGGCGAGCAAGGGGTCGAAGGGCAGCGTGTCTGCCACCCCGGCCATGCCGCCCACCAGATCGCTTGCGCCGAGGGCGGCCAGGTTGAACAGGCGGAAGGCGTCGGCCGGGTTGAGCAGGATGGCGTAGGGGAAAACGTCGGACGCAAAGACACCGCTTGGGTTTGCGACCAGCGCGCCAAGCAGCGCAAGGTCATACAGGACGACCAACATTAGCCACACGGCAACTGAAGCCGCCGCCGCAGTGCGCGACTGGCGTGTCAGTGAACTCAGAACGTAGCCCGTGGCGAGAAAGCAGACGCCGAGCAGGATCGAGGTTGCGATCAGACGCGCAAAATCCGCAAGGCCCGAGAGGGAGCCGAAGCCCGCTGCCACAAGCAGTCCGGCGGTCAGGCCGTAGCCGACAACCAGTGCGAACGCCAGAACCAGCGTGTGGCCGACGGCCTTGCCGATCAGAAATTCGACACGGGAGATCGGGCAGGACAGCGTCATCAGCAGTGTGCCACGCTCGATCTCGCCGCAGATGGCATCGAATGCGAGCAGCAGGGCGATGAGCGGCACGAGATAGACCGACAGACTGGCCAGAGAGGCAACGGTAATGGTCAGGCGGTCGACGCCGAGCGTTCCGGCTGGTGCCGAGCCGAGCAGGGCGAGCGCCAGCGAGAACACGGCGAGGATCATCGCTGCAAGCAGGATCCACCTGTTGCGGATACCAATTCGGATTTCTTGTCCTGCTACGGTGAGGATTCTGGAGAACATGGTTCAGGCCTCCTTGCCAGCAGTGCTGGAAAAATACCGGTAGACGTCGTCGAGGCTTGGCGCGTGCACATCGACATCCTCAACCAGGTTGCCGAGTGCGCTGATTGCCGAAAGGGCTTTGACCTTGTCGTCCGCGTTGCAGTTGAACTCGACCGAACGTCCGTTCATCTGCCCTCCGCCGAGGCTTTCGGAGACATGAGCAAGGTCTTCGGGCCTGGTCCAGACCTTCAGCCTGATCGGCAACCCTGCCTGGGCACGCAGGCGGCTCAACACATCGTCGGCAACGAGCCGGCCTTTCGACAGGATCAGGATCCGGTCTGTCCGGGCCTCCAGCTCGGTGAGGGCGTGAGACGACAACAGCACCGTCGTTCCCTGATCAGCGATTTCACCAATCAGTTCATAGACCGTCTGCCGGGAAATGGGGTCAAGTCCGGTGGTGGGCTCATCCAGCAGGATCAGCCGAGGTCTCCCGACAAGAGCCTGGGCGAGACCAAGGCGTTGACGCATGCCCTTGGAATACGTGCCGACCCGCCGTTTTGCAGCCTCCGCCAAGCCAACCCTTTCGAGCAGCGGCAAGGCCCTGGCCGGGCTTTCGCCTTTCAGTCTCGCGTAGAAGGTCAGTACTTCCTTGCCGGTGAGCGAGGCGGGAAAGGCGACCGATTCCGGCAGATAGGCCGTGCCGACACGGGCATCGTGACTGCCGGGGGCAGCTCCCATGACGGCGACGTCTCCATGGTCGCGCTTCAGAAACCCGAGCACGATCTTGAACAGTGTGGTCTTGCCGGCGCCGTTGTGCCCGAGCATGGCAACCCGTTCACCTGCGTTCAGCGAAAAAGACACGTCATCGACGGCCTTGTGCCCGGAAAAGGTCTTGCAGACGCCGTCCACGCGGAGGGTCGGTGCAGAAAGGGACGTTTCGGTCATCCTTGAACTCCCGAATTCGGTGTCGCCCGCACCGGCGGATACATCAGTGGAGCGTTGTCGACGATGCCGCCTGGCAGCAGCGCCGGAAATTGAGATTGGGTCCACCGCAGCAGCTGAACAGCCGGACTGCCGACCAGAAGCTTGGCGGAAGGTTGGGTCCAGAGGACCTGGTCGACCATGTCGTTGGGCCGGTAGGCGGTGTCGGCAATGCCGTCGCCGTTCATGTCGAAGGCGGGGTGATCGCTCCAATAATTTCCGCGTCCGTCCGTGCTCCAGTCGAGTTGACGGCTGCCGACATATTTCACCTGCGTCTTGTTGCCGATAAAAGCATTGCCCTCGAAGGCGTTGTTCGCGGATCCCGCCGTGAAGTGAACGCCTATGGGGCAGCCTTCGAAGCTGTTGTCTGTCACTGTGTTCTTGTTGGCATTGTACATGAACAGACATTTTTCACCGCCGCCTTTGACCTGGTTGCCGGAGATCTCGGCGTGATTGGCGTAGTTCAGCATGAGGCCGTGATTGCGGTCGCCGATCGATACGTTGTTGCGCACCTTCAGCCGGTCGGAAAACATCAGCGCGTAGCCGATGTCATTGCCCTTGGAAAAGTTGTTCTCGATGGTACCGTTGTTGCCGTGCATGTAGTGGACGGCAAAACGCAGGTCCTCGAAGCGGTTGTTGCGAAAAGTATCCTTGGGGCTGGTATTGACGAAAATACCGTCGCGGCCGAACCGGATTGTGTTGTATTCGGCCAAAAGACCGGGCGCGTTCCAGACATAGATGCCGTTGCCGCGCTCGTTCATGCGCAGGTCCTGGCGGCCTTCGATGAGATTGTTCGATACAGTTGCGTTGCGCGCACCATGAACATCGACACCTGTCAGGTTGTCGAGGATCCGGTTGTCACGCACAATGGCGCGATGTGCGGTCTTGGACAGCTTGACGCCTGCATCCAGCGTTTCCTGCGAGAGGCCTGAGCCGGTCAGTTCCAGCCCTTCCACGACACTGTCTGGTGCGTTGATGGTGACGACGCTGCCGGTGCCATTTCCGGCAATACCTGCCTTGCCCGCTCCACTCAGGGTCAAAGGTTTGTCGAGAACCACGGGGCCCTCATGGTTGCCGGGCGCAAGCCGGAGAACATCCCCGGCCTGCGCTTTTTCAAGAACCTGCTGCAAGGCGCCCTTTTCGGCCGGCACCTGCCATTCCTCTGCCTGAAGCGGCCCGCAGACAGCCAGGCTTGCGACACCAGCGGTGGAAAGTGCCAGTAATCTGAAAAGAGCGCGGTGCATGGCTCAGGCGTTCCTCGGCTCCACGAACATCCGGCCGCGCATTTCCATGTGCAGCGCATGGCAGAACCACTGGCAATAGTACCAATGGACGCCCGGGCGTTCGGCAACAAAGGTGACCGACGCGGTCGCCTGCGGACCAACTTCCATGGCGATGCCATAGTTGGACAGGCAGAAGCCATGGGTCAGGTCATCGATATCATCGATGTTGGTGACGTAGATGGTCACTTCGTCGCCCTGCTTTACCGTGAACTTCTCGAGGCTGAATGTCGGCGCGACCGAGTGCATGTAGACACGCACCTTGTTGCCGTCGCGGATGACGTCCGCGGCATATTCCAGCTCGACACCGTCGGCGGCTGCCTGTTTCTTGGCATCGTCAAACCAGGGATGGTTGCGATCCCAGACAGTTGCCGGATTCAGCTTCGACGCATGCACGATGATGCTGTCATGAGGTTCGGCGAAGGTGGGACCGTCGTGAACGACCTTCATGTCGTCGGTGGAAATGTCGATGAGCTGTTCGTTCTCCGGTTTCAGCGGACCGACGTTCAGGAACCGGTCCTTGGAGAACTTGTTCATCGAGATCAGCCATTTGCCGTCCGCTTCCGCGGTTTCACCCATGGACGTGGAGTTGTGGCCCGGCTGATAATGCACATCGACCTTCGAGATGATCGGATCGACTTCTTCGCCCGCATAGGCGCGGATGGCCTTGTCGACGTTCCATTTCACGATCTGGCTGTCGAGGAACAGGGTCGTGAATGCGTTGCCCTTGCCGTCGAAAGCCGTGTGGAGCGGGCCAAGGCCGAGCTGAGGTTCGGCGACAACAGCCGAGCGTGGATCGGCATTGTCAGAGAAGAGCGCGTCGACCTTGGTCACGTCGATCACCGTGCAGGTGGGCGACAGCTTGCCATTGATGACGATGTGCTTCTTGTCCGGTGCCGCGTTGCAGCCGTGCGGGCTGTTCGGAACCGGGATATAGCGGGTGAACTGGGAATTGGCTTCTTTCCGGCCGTCGACGATCGGCACACCGTTGAGTTCCCGGTAGTTGCCCGCAGCGACGGCTTCCTCGATCGCCTTGATGTTGAAGACGACGCAATGGTCCAGTTCGCTCTCGGTCATTTCGGCAAGGTTCATGCCCATTTCCGAGTTGTAGCTGGTCGAAAAGGCGTATTTGCCCTGATAGTCGGCGTCACAGTTGTCGAGGTTGCCCGACACGATCACCTGCCAGGCGACCTTCATCTCGTCGCCGTCGATGGCGGTGAACAGGCAGGAATACTGAGACGGATCGTCCAGGATCTTGCCGTCGTTGACCAGCGGAGCTTCATGCTCGCCGTTCGCGAAGATGTAACCCGTGCGCGGATACTTTTGCGGCCGCATGCCGTGGATGTCGTGCGCATTCGGGATTTCGATGATCTTGTCGCACTTCATCGTGGTGCAATCGATGCGGGCCACACGCGTATTCGCCTTGTCGTTGGCGAAGATGTAGCGCCCGTCATAGGTGCCGTCGGTGAAGGACATGTGCGGATGGTGCAGATCGCCGTTGTCATAGGTGACCTTGCCCTGAGCCGCGAGATACGCCTTGGTTTCCGGCAACAGACCTTCCGTCAGGATCTTGAGGGATTCGTTGGTCTGACCCCAGCCGGTTGCCGAGCAGCGGTTGAAGACCGGAACGCGCATCAGCTCGCGCATGGACGGGAACCCGAGAATGCGCAATTCGCCGCTCTGGCCTGAAGACCAGAAGCCGTAGTATTCGTCGAGTTCACCCGGTGCGAGTTCGAACTTCTGGCCGTCTCCCTGCGCATATGCAAGGTCTGCACTGCTCAGGGCAACCGCGCCCATTCCGGCGACGATGGCGGTCTTGGCAGATCCGCCCAACAGATCCCGGCGGGATACACCGCGCTGTTCGTTATTGTCCTTCATGGCTGATCTCCTTGGGTTGCCTTTTGAAGGTTACTTGGCCGGCACTGGCGTTTCCGCCTTGGCTTTCGTGTCCGGCTTGACGAGACCGGTCTGCACCTCGAACCGCCGTCTTTTCGCGAGCTTCTTGATGCAAACAGGACATTTCTGGTCGTGCTGATACAGAACCTGGCAGTGCAGGCAGTTCAGGCACTCGTTTGGATTGATGTTGCCTTCCGGATGGATGGCCTGGACCATGCATTCCTTGGCGCAACGGTTGCAGGGGTTGCCGCATTCACGATACCGCTTCAGCCAGTCGAACATCCGCAGACGTGCCGGGATCGCGAGTGCTGCGCCGAGCGGGCACAGATACCGGCAGTAGAACCGCTCGATGAACAGGCCGGCTGCCAGCAGGGCGACCACGAACAGGACGAAGGGCCAGGCGCGTTGGAACTTCAGGATGATGGCCGTCTTGAACGGTTCGACCTCGGCATAGTGTTCGGCAATATCGAGTGAGTAGAGCGACAGTCCGAACAGACCCAGGAAGATGATGTATTTCACCGGCCACAGGCGCTCATGCAGACCCCAGGGCACTTCGATCTGCGGGATGCGGCACAGCTTGGCGATACGATTTGTCAGCTCCTGCAGGGCGCCGAAGGGGCACAGCCAGCCGCAATAGGCACCGCGTCCCCAGAACAGCAGGGCGGCGGCCACGGAGAACCACAGCAGGAACACCAGCGGATCCATCAGGAAGGCATCCCAGCTGAAGTCGCTTGTCAGTGCCGAGAAGAAGGCCAGCACGTTGACTACCGACAGCTGTGCATTTTCCATCCAGCCGAGCCAGACCAGCGTGAAGGTGAGGAAGCCGATGCGGAACCAGAAGGTGAAACGCTCGTTACGGGTCACCTGCATCTGGAAGAAGAACACCAGCGTGAGCACGGCGATGGCAGCGCCAAGGATCAGAACGTCCGTCTTGCGGTCATTCCAGATCCGTTTCCATAGTGCCTGGACGCCTGTGTCCTTTTCCGCGAGGGCTCCGCTGGATTGACCCGAAGCTGCGGCAGGCGCTGCGGCTGGCGCAGCGGTCTTCAAATAGCTGTCGGGCAGCCGGTAGCCGAGGTCGAACGTCAGGAACACCTTTTCGATCGGCCCGACCGGGCGCTGCACGAGCAGCTGCAGCCGGAATTCCTTGGCAGGATCGAAGCCTGAGCCCGCCGAAATGATGAAGAGGTCCATTTCCGAAAAGGCTGGGGCACCGTCTGCGGCGATGGTGCCGACGCGGTTGTGCTGGCGATCATGGAACCGAACCGAGATATCGTCCTGGATGAGCTGGATCCGGTCGAAGATCCCGCCCCGAACATAACCCGACCCCTTGAAGGAATAGCGTCCCCGGCCGGCAACCAGTATGGCGTGGTCGCCGTCGTTCAGCCGTGCCATCAGGTTGGCATATTCCGCTTCGCCCAACAGCGACAGGCCGATTGAAGGTACATCTGCAAGAGCGAGATAGAGGTCGATGAACGTGTCGGTTTCCGGGCCTTTTTCAGGCCTGTCGACCGCACGTTTGTCGCCCTGGCTCACAAAGGATTCGTTGATCTGCGCAACATCGAGAGAGAGGCGCCGTACCGAGCCATCACCGGTCAACGTCATCCAGTCACTGATGTCTTTCTTGCCGGTATCGACTTCCCTTTGCGGGCCACTCTCCGCAACTTCGGAAGCAAGACCACCCAGACCCAGGGTCCGTGCAACCTTCAGGCCCGAACGGATGATGGAATCGTCGATGACCATGATAGTCACGGTCGCGCCGGAAATGATGTCGAGATCGTGTGCCGAGCCACCACTGGCAGCTTCCGCCTTCAGGTCGAGACCTGCATAGCCTTCCGTGACCGCACGGATTTTCTTGTCCGGAATTCCGATCAGGACAATCGGTTCGGAGTGTTTGACCAGTCGGACACCCGTGATGACGGCGTCCTTGTCGACCCCGACCAGTGTGTGAATCGGTTTGCCGGAATAGCCCGTTGTGGAGACGAAATCCGAAGTCAGGTAAACCCAGCCGAGCGTGTCTTTACCTTTCAGGGCAGGCACGACCGGAACATCGTTCTTCAACGGGCCGAAAGTTTCGGCCCCCGGCACGAGTTCGCCCGGCGCTACCTTGTCGAGGTAATGCTGGACCAGCGCTTCATCTGCCTTGACCGGTGCGATACCCGCCAGACCCAGGGCGACAGCGATGCTCAGAAAGGCGAACAGAAAAATGTGACGGGGATGACCCACGAGACGCGCTCCAAGAAGTCGTGTGTTTTCTCTTGGGGCTAGTTGTCGGCCTTCGTGGCCTGGAACTTCTTGACGATAGTCAAGCGTGTCGAAATTGATTCTTCGGGAGATGAAAAACAGGCGCTCACCTGTGGCGAGCGCCTTGATAAATATTGTTATTTTCGTATTCGAGGTGTTGTCAGAATCGGGAAATAGACCCCGACATACAAAGCGAAGGCCACGATCCACAGACTGCCCGACAGCAGCATGGTTTCGAAATAGTCGAGGGCGCTGAGCCCGAAACTTCGAACCAGCGCGGCGGCGATCAGAAGCACATAGGCAAGCACGATCGGCCTCGACACCTTCAACGGCAAACCCGCGTGACCGAGCGAGGCGCGCGTCATCATTGCAAGTGTCATGCTGCCGATTGCTCCGGCTGCAAGCAGATGCAGGGCAGCCGTTTCGGAGTATTCGCCGGTCAGTAAAGTCACACCGTAAACCAGGTACCCGGACCCAAGCAGCAGATAGGCGGCATGCAGGATCCAGAGGATCGGTTCCCTTCGCGCCGCCCAGCCTTGCCAACCGGCAAGACGCAGCAGGGTTACCAGCCCGGCAGCAAGGCACAGGCCGCCAAGCAGTGTTTCGGGCACAAATGGCAGGCAGGCGAGGGTGGACAACAGCACGAACAGGATGCCTGCCCGGTCCAGCCAGACACGCGACAGGGGCAGATCGCCTTCATGCCCTGCCCGCAGGAGGGCGTTGCGCGTGAAAGCCGGCACGACCCGTCCACCGATGATCGCGATCATGGCCGTGCTGGTGAAAATCCCCATTCGAACGCCAGCCTGAGCGCTGTCGTCCGTCCAGCCGATCCACTCCAGATGCATCATCAGATTGCCGGTGAGAAGTACGGTCAGTAGCCCAAGGAACACCATGTTACGGGCCTGGGATTTGCGGGCAAGGCGCCCCAGCACGGCGGTGGAGAGGACGGGGACGAAAGCAAGGTCAACCACTGCAACGATAACCGGGTCGATGCTGGCGGAAAACCATATGGCAAGACGGCCCGCGAGCCAGACCGTGCCGCTGACGATGACAAACAGCGAACCGGCTTCCTTCGTTCCGGTCCAGTTGGGTACCGCGGTCACGAAGAACCCCGCAATCACGGCTGCCGTGTAACCGTAAACCATTTCATGCGCGTGCCAGAGATGCGGGGCCATGGACATGGGTGTGGAGACAAAGGTGCCTCCGGTGGCATGCACGCCGAGCCAGACGGTCCAGGCAAGCATGGCGAAAACCGAAAAAATGCCGGCGGACAGGAAAAAGAACCTGAACCCGGCGGTCAACACTGTCGGGATCCGGGTAGGGCTGCCCAATGCCCCAAAACGATGAGTTGCCATCATGAGCTTGCCTTTCAGGGTGTTTCTGCCGGCAGACCGGCAAATGCAGCTGAAGATGAAACAGGCCGAAGGGCCCTTGGCTCATGATCCCAAGACAGGTCTGCAAGTGTCTTGACCATCGTCAAGTCGGATTGGATTCATGACTATAAGAGTCATGTATATAGACGGAGCTGCGAGGTTCCGGAAACGTGTTCATGAAGAGAGCGCCCCGTCCATGCACAGCCTCAACTGGCTCAATTTTATCGCGGCCTTCCTGGTCTTCTTCGCGTCCCACATGGTTCTGGTCAGGCCACCGCTTCGTCCCCTTCTGGTCGCCTTCCTCTCACCGCGCGGGTTTTCACTCTGCTATTCGCTGCTTTCGCTGGTGATCCTATGGTGGCTGATTGTGGCAGCCCGTGATGCGCCATACGTTGCGCTTTGGCCCTGGGAGACCTGGCAGACCTATGTACCCGTATTGATGATGCTGCCCGTCTGTCTGATCCTCGCCTTCGGGATCGGTGCACCAAACCCGTTCTCCTTCGGCGGTCGGCACACCAATCGGTTCGATCCCGAGCGTCCAGGCATCGTTGGCCTGATGCGTCACCCGATCCTGGTGGCTGCGTTTCTGTGGTCGGTAGCGCATGTTGTTCCGAACGGAGATCTGGCGCACGTTTTCCTGTTCGGAACGTTCGCGGTTTTCTCTCTGGCAGGCATGAAACTGATCGATCGGCGCAAACAAAGGGAAATGGGCAATACCTGGAATTGCCTGCTCGCCGACATGAAGCGTTCGTCCAGCGTGGCTCCGGTCAACTGGCAAGCAATCCTTTTCAGGGCAACGGCAGGGCTTGTGCTCTACATTGTCCTGGCTGTTGCGCACCCCTTGTTTGCAGGTGTCGATCCCGTGGCAACGCTGATGCCGTAAGGCAGCAGTCTTCAGGTCTTGCCGGAAATTCTGGCCAGTTCCGTCAGCCGCCGGGCACACCGATCCGCCATATCTGCCAGAAACTTGAGGCTTTCGGCATGATCGACCATCTCCTGCGGTGTCAGCGGCTTGCGACTGAGGAGCGCCAGATCGCTCAGGAAGGATATACCGGCAGCCATCTGCGCATACTCGGCCTCGATATTGCCGGTCAGGTCCCTCTGCAGCTTGAGGGTTCTCCAGGTTTCTATGGCGACGATCGTCCGGTCCAGTTGTTCCTTGCACGTACAGGGCATGTCCAGGCGTTGCAGTTCACGGTGGATCTGCTCGATGACATCCGGAAATGGTTCGCTTCGCGCTTCGGTGCCCGGTCTCAGGCCGGGAGTGTCGCTGTCTTCCATCCTGCATCTCCTGCGAGATAGGCGTTGCAGACAGGGCCGGGCAGGCCTTGGCCTGCGAGCTCTGCATTCAAGTCTTCACATGTCAGCTCGCCATCCAGAAAACGCCTGAATGTGCCGGCGACCTTCACCATGTCCAGCGAATGAGGAGACAGTCGTAGCCGGCGGATACCCGTTGCCTGCAATTGTCCGCTGGTTACGCCCGCAACATGAACGGCATCCGACAGAGTCTGAATTCCGTTTGCCGCCAGGAACCTGCGATCGTCCAGTGTGGCGATGTTCATTCCGTCTGGGTCGCGATCACAGACAAACTGACAGGCATCCTTGCGCAGCCCATGTGCCCTTGCATGATAACAACGGGAGGAGAGTGCGAGTGGAAGCCTGCCGAACGCAAAGAGTTCAATGTCCACCTCTGGCACGAGCGCGGCGATTTTCTGGATCGAAACAAGAGGCAGTTCGACCGGAGGACACCAGGCCGTGGCTCCTCTGTCGGCAAGCAGTCTGAGGCTGGCTTCGTTGTAGATATTCAGAAACGGGCCTGCCGTGAATTCCTGGCCAGCACGGCCCGGGACCATCGACAGATCGTTGATCTCGATCAGCATGTCATAACCGGCCTGCTGGCGCAGGATCTCCCGTTCCCGCTTGTTGACGGGTTGCGCAAGCCCCGACAGGACCACCTGTTTACCGGCCTTGGTCAGCATCTCCATGATGTCCGGCCAGATAGCATCGGTGAACGGCATGCGCTTGCCGCACACGACTTCACCCAGATACACGCGGTCGATGTCCGCTTCCTCGGCGATACCGCGGTAGAAGTCGACAAGCCGCTCTGCAGACCAGTTGAAGAAACAGGGCCCGAGCGCAAGTTCAATTTTCGGATGGTCCGGCATCATCTATCGCCATGTTTTCTTGTAGGAGCCTGCGGTCTGACGACCGCCTTCCGAAAAGGCTTTCAAGGCGCCGATGGCCGGGCCGGGGTCGCCACCGTCTGAAAGACTGTCGACAGCCTTCCGGAAAGCGCCGACGACGCCCGCGATATAGGCCTTGCCGCGTTGGCGACCTTCGATTTTCAGTGCGGTGACACCTGCCTTGGAAAGGTCTCCGAGAAGCTCGAAGGCATTGAGGGAAACCGGGTCCTCGAACAGGTAGCCGGTCTTGCCTTCCGCGGTGAACTGGCCCTTGCAGAGCGTCGGATAACCGGCTGCCTGGCCTTGTTCGAAACTGTCGATTGTGAACCCGCCGAGCCGGGCCTGAAGTTTGCCGTCGGCGTCTTCGGTGTAGTCGACTTGTTCCGGCGGCGAACACACGCCGGTCAGGTTCGGCGACTTGCCCGTGGCGTAGGAGGAAAGCGAACATCTGCCCTCTGTCATCACGCAGAGCCCGCCGAAAACGAAGACCTCGGTTTCAACGTCGATTTCCTTGTTCAGGCTCGCGATTTCAGGCACCGACAGCACCCTTGGCAGGACGACGCGCTTCACCCCGAAAGTGTCCGCATAGAACCGGATCGCCTCGGGCGTGTTGGCGGCCGCCTGCACGGACAGATGAAGCCTCAGTTCAGGATGGTTGCTTGCCGCATGATCGAGAACGGCTAGATCAGCGGCAATGACGGCGTCGGCCCTGCATTGCGCAGCGGTATCAACAGCCTCTCGCCACAGACCGACATCTCCGGCCCGGGCAAACGTGTTGATCGCGACCAGCACCCTGGACCCCTTGCGGTGGGCAAAGGCAACGCCTTCCGCCAGCTCTTCCGGCGAGAAGTTCAGCCCGGGAAAGTTGCGCGCGTTGGTCTCGTTTGCAAGACCGCAATAGATCGCGTCGGCCCCAGCTTCCGCGGCCGCGCGTAACGCGGCAGGGGTTCCTGCCGGGCAAACCAGTTCCATCGCCTTTGCTTCAGGTGATTTCATGAGAGTTTCTGCCGGGAACAGTCAGCCTGGGCGGATTTTTGCGCAAAGGCACGAACCTGGCCCAGCAGCTTGTCGCTGATGGTGTTCACCCAGTCGGCCGATTGTCCGCTCAGGCCGAAGAATTCGCCCGGGGTGAGATCTGCCTCTTCCAGCGTGTTGCGCAGCGCCAACACGTGTTCTGTCCTGCCTTCGATACGAAGATCACGGCTGAAAAACAGGGCGTCGCCATCATAGGTGCCGTCCAGCAGTCCCAGCAGCACCAGAAAGGGAGCGCGCACGATCGCCCTGGCATCGCCGATCCGGCTCTTGTCACAGATCCGGACCCTGGAGTTGTCGGGGTCCAGTGACAGAAGAAAGGCGTGGGGCAAATCGTCCGGAACGATCGCGATCGGCACCTGGACTACGTCGCCGAGCCTGCGGATCAGATCCGGCCGACGTGCGACGAGGCGTTTCGTGAGGGTCGACAACAGCGCTTCCATTGGAGGTTTCGGCAGGGGCGAAACAAGGGAGGAAACGAGTGGTGGCAGGCTTTCCGAAGAGGGGTGTGTTTGCATCCGGATCTCACTTTCTGTGAGCGGAGCCTAGACCGGCATCGCCCCTTGCCAACTTGACAATTATCAAGGCAGGCATCGGTCGTTCTGCCGATATCGCCGGACACTCTGAGCAGCGTGTTGCCACACGCGCATGTCTTGCTGGAATCACGATGCAAAAGACCGGTCGCGACCTGCCTCCCTTTCCCAACTTGCGGAAATTCCTGGATTTTCTGGGTCGTCAAGACGATCTGAAGACCCTGAGCACCCCCGTGGATGTTCATCTTGAAGCGACCGCGTTGCATCAGAAGGTGATCGGGAGTGCCGGTCCCGCGGTCCTCGTTTCCAATCCAGTCCGGGCAGACCGGGGCGGTTTTGCCGCACCCCTTCTGATCAATCTCTTCGGCACCTCGAAGCGCGTTGCGAACGGACTGGGTTTTCACCCCGAAAACCTGCCCGACCTCGGACAGTTTCTGGCCAGCTTGCGCAGTCCACAACCGCCAGCTTCCTGGCGGGAGGCTGGAACCCTGATCCCGATGGCAAAGGCAGGGCTTAACTCAAGGCCGAAGATGACTGGCGTTCCCAAAGATCTTCACCGGGTTGAGCCGGATCTCTCGCAGCTTCCGGTCCAGACCTGCTGGCCGGGCGATGCGGGACCACTGATCACCTGGGGAATGGTCGTCACCCGTAGCCCCGGCAGGGACGACCCCAGGAGCTACAATCTCGGCATCTACCGGATCCAGGTGCTGGACAAGGACAGGGCAATCCTGCGCTGGCTGCCGTTTCGCGGCGGTGCCCAACATTACCGCCAGTGGCAGCAGTCAGGCGAGGTAATGCCTGTTGCCGTGGTAATCGGCTGTGATCCGGCAACCTTGCTGGCGTCTGTTATCCCGGCTCCGGCAAACGTGAGTGAACTGGCGCTGGCCGGCATCTTCAACGGCACGCCATCAAAGCTTGCTCCCTGCGATACGATCGAGCTTCATGTCCCGGCGAGTTCCGAGATTGTCCTAGAAGGGGAAGTCCAGCCGGGAGAGACGGCGCTGGAAGGACCTTTCGGCGATCACACGGGGTACTACAACGAAGCCGCCGATTATCCTGTGTTCCGCCTGACGGCCATGAAGATGCGCCGGGACTGCGTCTATCCGTCGACCTTCACAGGCAGGGCACCCGACGAACCCTCTGTTATCGGCGAGGCCATGACGGGTCTCTTCCGCCCGCTGCTGCAACAGGCCATTCCGGAAATTGTCGATGTCCATCTGCCCCCTGCGACCTGCTCCTACAGAGTGGCGGTCCTTCGGATCGCCAAGACCTATCCCGGTCAGGCACGGAGGGCGATGATGGGCTTCTGGTCGCTCTTGCCGCAGTTCTCGATGACCAAATATGTGATCGTTGTCGATCAGGACATCGACATCCGGAACTGGGACGATGTCATGTGGGCCGTCGCGACACGGTCCGACCCGGAGCGCGACCTGCTCGTCCTGACCGGAACACCGGTCGATCAACTGGACTTTGCCAGCCCGCGCGAGGGACTGGGCGGCAAGCTCGGCATTGATGCGACAATCAAGACTGGCGCAGAGACGACAAGGATGTTTGCGGAGAAACTGACGATGCCGGCAGAGATGGAAACGCGAGCTGACAGCCTCTTCGAGCAGCTGTGCCGGACACCAGCGGCCGAGGAGTACCCATGAGCCGGCGCAAACGACTTGTAATCGGCATTTCAGGGGCATCGGGTGCGGCAATTGCACTTGAAATTCTGCGGTTGTGCAAGGCACTCAGGCTCGACACCTTCACCACAGTGAGCGCTGCGGCGGAACGGACGATACAGCTTGAGTTGGGCGATGTGGCCCGCCGGGAAATCCACGATCTCGCGACGCAGGAATATGCCGCTTCGGATGTCGCCGCACCCATATCCAGCGGATCCTTTCAGATGGATGCCATGATCGTCGCACCCTGTTCCATGCGCAGCCTCGCTGCCATCGCCTACGGCACGGGGGAGGGACTGCTGGCGCGCGCTGCAGATGTCACTTTGAAGGAACGCAGGCAGCTTGTCCTGCTGGCTCGTGAAGCCCCGCTCCACGAAGGGCATCTGGAGGCAATGCTCAAGGTTACCCGCATGGGTGCGATCGTCGCACCGCCGGTGCCTCCGTTTTATCTGGGCCTTTCAACGATAGAGGAAATGACCCGGCAGATTGCTGCCCGCACGCTCGCAACGGCGGGGATCGATCCAGGAGACAGCCTGCGGCGATGGACTGGTGAACCAGCCTGAAATTGGATCTCCGGCAGCCCTTTGCCGGTCGATCTGTGATCTTTCGCCGCGACCGGGCCCCCTGTCAGACTTGACTATGGTCAATTGGGTCGGGTTCTCCCGGTGCTACGCCCTTATTCGGAACAAGAAGGGCTTCGCTAATGTCTGAACCAATCCTTCAAACCGAAAGTGGACAGATAACGCCGCCGCCGACAGCCGATGGCGCGGATGTTCTGACGCTTGCGCATGCTGTACCGGGCAAGGCGTATCACGTTGTCTGCCTGGGCGAGACACGCCACTCGCGCATGGAACTTCTTGCGGCCGGGCTTGCACCTGACACGGTCATCAATCTTCTTCGCGGCTACGGTTTGCGGCCGCGCATCGTGGCCTGTGGTAACATTCGCGCCGCCATCGGCGTGGATCTGGCCTTGTCGGTCCATCTCTCTCCTTGTGACTGTGGCTGCGGTTGCGACAGCAATCGCCAGAAGAAACAGGGACAAGAACACGTTTTCCGGAGGAGGGACGTCTGATGGGCTGTTCCAGTTGTGCCGCACCCGGTTGCGTTCGGCGGGATCTTCTGCCCTGTGCGCCGGCGCAGTACCGGGTGTTCCTGCTCGGCCCTGCCAATTCGGGCAAGTCCACGCTGTTCAACATGCTCACCGGCGCCCGGCAAACGATCGGCAACTGGCCCGGCGTGACCGTCGATCGAAAGAGCGGAACGGCTGTCATCAAGGGTCTGACCGTAGAATTCGTTGACCTGCCGGGAATCTCGAGCCTGTCCGCTCCCCAGGCGGAACGGATAGATGAAAGGGTTGCCAGAGACGCGCTCGTCAACGTGGCGCATGATGCCCTGGTTGTTGCGGTGGATCTGTCCGCGCCGCATCGCGGATTGTCCATGTTGCTGCAGGCCCGTGGAAACGGCGTGCCGGTTGTGGCGGTTCTGACGAAGGCCGACTGCTGGACGTCGGCTGCCGTGGACGCAGCCGCGCGGGTTCTGAGCGAACAATTGATTGTTCCAGTGGTTGCCGTTTCCGGCAGAACCCTTTCAGGGCTCGATCAGCTCCATGACCAGCTTGCACGTTGCCTGCAAGACCGGCAGCACGTTTCCTCTCCTCAGCAGACATCCTTTCCCGGCAAGGTCTGCGACGCCTTGGAGGCGTTGCAACAGGTACTGGACGGCAGGTCCGAATATGAAAACGCCAACACCGTTGCTGCATCGCGCCGGTTGATGGAACGGGACTGGCTGACGGAAAAGCGCGCGAGACAAGACCTTCTTGAAATACGTGACCGGTTGATCGAGGAAACCGGACCTGTGGAAGGCGTGCCGCTCGACCAGTATCTGGCGGACGCGCCCCTTGCACAGGCAACCCTTTTGGCGCGCCGCATAGATATGCCGCCCCCTGCAGGCCGCAGATTTCTGTCCGACAGGTTCGACCGGATCGCCCTTTCGCCTTGGTTCGGCCCGGTGCTGTTTCTTGGCGTTATGTATCTCCTGTTCTTCCTGACGATCAATGTGTCCGGCGTCTTCATCGATCTGTTCGACGGCCTCGGTCAGGCTGCCTTTGTCGATACGCCAGCGCTCGTTTTCCATCAGCTGGGGCTGTCCGGCACGGTCCTCGACATTGCCGTCGGCGCAATCGGTACCGGCATTCAGACGGTCGGGACTTTCGTGCCGGTGGTCGGGTTCCTGTTCCTGTGCCAGATCTTTCTGGAGGAAAGCGGATACATGACCCGCGCCGCCGTGGTCGCGGACCGTGTGATGCGTCGTCTGGGACTGTCGGGACGCGCCTTCCTGCCGCTTGTGCTCGGCTTCGGGTGCACAATTCCGGCCGTGCTGGCAACGCGGACACTCGACACGCGCGCCGAGCGCATTTTGACCTCGATGATGGCGCCCTTCATGTCCTGCGGGGCGCGCCTTCCGGTCTATGCGCTGTTTGCCGCTGCTTTCTTCCCGGTTGGGGGCCAGAATGTTGTTTTCGCGCTGTATCTGATCGGCATCGCGGCAGCGCTATTCACCGGCTGGATGCTGGCTCCCGGGCTGACCTTGCAGCGACCCCGGCCTCTGGCAATCGAGCTGCCGATCTACCAGATGCCGCCGTTTTCCAGGGTCCTGCGGCTCTGCTGGGCCCGGATCCGGCAATTTGTTGCCGAGGCAGGAAAAACCATCGTGGTCGTGGTTGCGCTTCTGTCGTTTCTGAATTCCGTCGGCCCCGATGGCAGCTTCGGCAATGAGGACAATGGCACCTCCATACTGGCGCTCACAGCCCGGCAGGTTACGCCCGTTCTTGAACCCATGGGCGTCAGTGCCGACAACTGGCCGGCAGCGGTCGGTCTTTTCACCGGCATGTTCGCAAAGGAAACCGTCGTGGGAACCCTGCAGGCTCTCTACGCGTCCGGCGAAACGACAGCTGAAGTGGTTCCCAATCCGATGGAAACCGCACAAGCCACGGTGCTTGCCCTGGGCGAATCCCTGCTCGGCCTGGCGGATGCCCTGCTTGATCCGCTTGGACTGGATGTCGGTGACATATCCAGTTTCGAAGCCGCCGCAGGCGAACAGAACGTCCAGCCAGCCGTCTTTGCCGAAATGTCCAGGTATTTCGGCAGCCAGAGCGCTGCATTTGCCTACATGCTGGCCGTATTGCTCTACATCCCCTGCGTTGCGACCCTTTCTGCGATTGCTCGTGAAATCGGCGCAGGGTGGGCTGTCTTTGCTGCGGCCTGGACAACGTTCGTTGCATATTCAGCGGCGACCATCGCTTATCAGCTCAGCCAATTTTCTAACCATCCGGAAGAAGCAATCTTCTGGCTGTCATTGATGACATTTCTGCACGGATTGTCCTATTTCACCGCAAGAAACTTTGCCATCTCATTCCGAGCCGAAGAAAGCTCATTCGGTTGATGTTCGTCCACGTTTCTGAAGATCGCGAACCAACGGCTTCGCATTCCCTGATCAGTCGTTCGACGAACCGGAGACCCCTTTCCTAAAGCCGCCGTTCACCGCAAGCGCAGCTAATTCAAACTTTGGGTGAGAAGCTCCCCGCCCGCCGCAAGTTTGCTCCTTACTCTACCCAGGTATTCCAAATCGAGGAGAAAACAGTCGGAAAGAGACTTGGACATTGTCACAGGTTGATCGGTATCTGTGCCCGGTACAGAAAGGACGTTCTTGTGACGAAAACAATTCTCTTTATGACGGCTTCTTTGATCGCGCTGGCGACACCGGCGGCGGCAACGGAGCGTATGGTCTGCACCCTGGCGAAGGAAATCGGTGCGACTGCCCCCATTCTCGATCAAGGCAACTGCGCAGATCGAATTTCGTCAGCATCGACCTTCAAGATTGCCATTAGCCTCATGGGTTTTGACAGTGGCATCCTTACTTCGTCGGACACTCCAAAATGGCCATTTAAGGAGGGATATACTGCCTGGACGAATTGCGTGACCAGCCTGCCAAAGAAACGCCTGGCTGCCTTTGCATGCCGGTGGGATAGAACCAGGATGTCGAGCACATCGCCATCGCCGTCAATTGCCCGCCAGAGCCAGTGTTTCAAACCGCCAATGACAATCACCATCTCATCAAGGTGCCATTTGTTGTTGGGCTTTGGCCGGTCCCGGCGAATACAGCGCGCGAAATGCCGACCAAACCGGTTCACCCAGTTGCGGATCGTTTCACGGCTGACGAAAATACCCCGCTCTGAAAGCAGATCTTCAACATCTGCCGTACTCAGCGCAAACCGATGATACGCCCAACCGCGTAGGAAATGATCGACCTGGGAAAACGGAAGCCCTTAAGGCGCGGAAAATCGGATCTCTGCAACATCATAGCCATCTACCAAAGCCGAGCGACCTCAACAACTTGGCAATCACGACGCCGGAAACGACGAAATTTAAGGTGGTGACGACGATGACGAGATCGATGGCGGCGCCGGAAGCGATGAACTCGATGGTGGAAGCGGTATCGATACAGCCTATTTCGACTTCTCAGGATCTGGCGTAACGGTAATTTTGAATGATGGCCTTGCTGAAAGGGGCGGTGAGGCTGAGGGAGACACGCTCACCAATATCGAAAACATCTCAGGCTCCGCATACAGCGACACAATTATTGGCGATGCCAATGCCAACTATCTTCTCGGCCAGGATGGCGATGATATCCTCGGTGGTGACGCCGGCAACGATCAGCTCGACGGCGGCAATGGCAATGACATGGGCTTGTCGCAACTTTCGCCGACGGGCAGCTTTCTCCCGTTTTGGGGAGCGCCTTTCAGGCTTCATTTCCTTTTTCAATTCCGAAGATCATCGTAAGCAGATCGTTCTGTTCCCAGACGCTCCATTGACCGGTCAAGCCGAAGCCCTTCCTGAGCCACAGCATGGCTTCAAAACCGGCGATGGATTTTCTGGCTGAGTTGAACGAGCGGAACCCGCCGACCTTCGGCATGCTCTTCTTCACCCTGAAATGATCGCTCTCGATACCCTGTTGCAAATGTTTGGTCACATGGTGCGCCGGATCCGGAGCAAGCAGGCCGCCGTCAACCGCATCCCCGATAGCCGGAGGAAAAGTGGCGGCACCATCGGTGCCGATTTTGCTCGGTGAAAGCAGCGGGGCATCCTTCAATATTTTTCGAAAGAACCGCTTGGCCGCATGCAGATCTCGCTTTGCCGTGAGCAGGAAATCGACCGGATTTCCATGCTTGTCGATGGCCCGATACAGGTAGCGCCATCGGCCCTTGATGCGCACATAGGTTTCATCGATACGGACCGAGCCACAATGCGGTTTGCGGAAACGCCGCAACCGTTTTTCCATAACAGGAGCGTAGGCCAGGACCCAACGGTTGATGGTGCTGTGGTCCACCTCAAAGCCGCGTTCTAGGAACATTTCCTCCAGGTCCCTAAAGCTCAGCGGATAACGCAAGTACCAGGAGACCGCCTGGATGATCAGCCATGCCTCGAACTGTCTGCCTTTGAAGTCATCCTTCGACTGGCATTTCAGTTTTTCAACGATGGCAGACAGAATCATGACGCGGAACTCCAAACTCAGGAGCGCTCTTTCAACAGCCAAATCTCAAGGCGTGGTTAACGCGAAAATCTTTGCGACACGCCCCAAATTATTGCCAAAGGAATAAGGTGACAGCACCAATTTGCGACAGGCCCTTCATGAAGGTGATGAGACACGACGTAGGAAACCATCGTCTCTTACGTGAAGTTACGACCAAACACTGAAATGTTGCAGATGAAGGTTATTCAACCATTTGGTGAAAATTTTGTTGCTTTCTGTTTGAATATATTGCTAAAGCTCGTGAAGTAAATGTGCATGATGGACACAGGTCAAGCAGCCTAAAAGATTTAGAATACAAATCTAAAACAAGCTAACCTTGTCAGAAGACCTCACGAGCTGGGAGTAATGTAATTATCTAGCGCGTTTCTGAAAAATTAGCTTTGAAACAATGGAATAGACACATGCCTGCGTTACGATTCATCCGTTCAGGACGAATTTTACTGCTTCTCTTGGCAACCACATTCACTGCTGCTGTGTATTTAGACCGAAAATTTGGCTACGATACCTACCGAGTTGATGACTGGTGTCTTAGGTTCAAACCTAGTGAGGTTGAGTGGCCTAATGACAGTCCATTTTTGCGCAAAACGTCGCCTTTCTTCTTTGTGCGCGCTCCAGTTCCTTATATGGGCGCAGAAGCACCTTCCGACCAAGGTATTGTTGTCAACTTCTGGAAACAAAGCGCCAACGAACGCGATCATAGAATTGAAGAAAATGGTTCGTTGAGGTGGGGCTGCAATATTCGAGACGCACAGTTTGGTCTCGTCGAACTCTACAAAGGGGAAGGTCGGTGTTTCCGCGCAAACGGCAGCAAGAGATACGAGCCTAAACAAAAAACCGGTGTAGATGCAGCTGTTTCGATTGCCTGCTCCACTGATGTCAGCGTCAAGAACTGCAAGATTAGCGATGTTTTGCCCAACAATTGGGAGGCACGTATCGCGATTCCCAAAGCCTCACTCTCCAAATGGCGTGCAGCGACAGCGGCTGCCAGAAACTTCTTTGACAAGAAACTGCAGGATTGCGGAACCGAACGATGAACTACAATGAATTCGACGAAATTTTTACTTCTAGCGGAGATTTGAAACTCCAGGTAGACGAAATCGGTATTGACCTGCTCCCCTGATTGTCCGCATTCAAAAGTTAGCTCTGTTCACGGTGTGA
>NZ_JAZDVZ010000012.1:0-197754 GCF_036350355.1 Roseibium sp. FZY0029 | reverse complement strand
TCACACCGTGAACAGAGCTAACTTTTGAATGCGGACAATCAGGGGAGCAGGTCACCGTCTTTTTGGGACGAGCAGGGCAAAACAAAGGGAGAGCTACAAATACAGTAGGCGGCGGACGGTTCCGACCCTCACAACCATTGGACTCCAGTGGTAATCCGATCATTCGTACGAATGATCGAGGTAGTGTGCAGGTTCAGCCAAATCGTTCGGTTACTTGCGGTCAGCATTCTTGTGGGATGGTACTAAATACACAGGGCAACCCTGTTGCGGTTGACGATCTTATTCGGACACACCCAGTTACGAGTTCTGCCGGTACCACTGTGCCGGACTTGCAGCGTCTTTTGCGAGACAATGGAGTTAGTTCGGTAGTCAGAACCCGGCGGTCGGTCTCCGACTTGGAAAGTATGACAGCAGGAGGCCGTCCTAGCATTGCAATGGTTCGGACTGGTCCCAATACCAATCACTATGTTGTTGTGGATGGGGTGACGACACGCAGTGGTCAGCGTGTTGTAGCTGTTCGTGATCCAGCAGGCGGACCAAACGGCGGCGTTTACTATGAAACGGTTTCTTCATTTGAAGGTCGCTTCACTGGCAACGCAATTCAGATACGGGACTAATCATGGAAGAATGTTTGTTGGAAATTCCTGCTGACGAAATGAGCGTAACGCTGTCGACAACGGACGGAGCGCGGCTATTTGTCGGTGATGAGTTTCAAGCTCTAAGAGTTTCGAACTTGCTTCCCCCCGTTGCGGGCGGATCATCGCATCGACATTATCTCAAAGGACAATTCGAGCGGCGAGAGGATCATATCCTAGTTCAGATTCCAGACGGCTATGATCTAGATAGTACGGTTGAACTAGAAATTTATGGTGATGTGATAAAGCGAATAGCCGTTTGTTGGCCGTGACTTTGATCACTCCGCCTGTTCTGGCTCCTGATGCGCAACGTGGATTATTTGGGGGTTGGGAACCAAATCTATTTCGAAGTATTGAACATGAATAATAAATCCAAAATTGCTGTCATTAAAATCATCGAGTTGTTTAGGGGGCGGTTAGATGGCGAGTGGCTGAATGATTGCCGGAGTGATGCTGAGCACGGTGAATGGGGTATGGCTTTTGAGAATCTGTGCACGCAGCTTGAAGAATTTGATGTTCTTCCAAATGAGCACGAATACCAAGCTATCCGTACAGCGGGTGAAAGCATGGAAATTGATCCGCAAAATTGGAACTTTCTTGCTCCCAATAAAAACTGAACGAGTTTGACTTTGTGTGCCATATCACTGGTCGTTCGACGACATGTCGTAACCCGCTCCCCTGAAAACTCCGCGTTTTGAGGTTAGTCCGTTTCCAATTCGCACTTTACCCAACTTCACCGCGCCGAGCTTGCCTGTTCCGGTCATATCCTCGTAGTTTGATGTAGTCGCGGAGCAGGGCCACCCGGTTGGGGCGGAAGCTTTCGGTGCCGGGCGCCAGTGAGGCGATCCGGCTGACGTGGAAGTGGCGGTAGTCGTGCCGAAGGCGGCAATGGGCGAGCAGCAGCAGCGAGGTTTCGCTGTAGGACAGGCCCATCGGCCAGATTTCCCTTGTGGTCGTCCGCTCCTGCAGGTCGCGATAGGTGATGATCAGGCTGAACTCTTCCCAGCAGGCCTCGCGCAACAGGTCGAGATCCACCGTCACCGGCGGGCGCTTGTCCGGCTGACGCCAGCTGCGCATCACCGTGTGCATGGCCTGGCGCGCCTGCCGGTCGGGCAGGGTGGCGATGATGCGGGCCATGGCGTTGCGGCCGGCCTTTTTCAGTGTCTCGTCACCGATCTGGTCCAGCCCGCTTTGTGCCAGCATCAGCGCCTCGATTTCCAACCGGGAGAAACTCTGCGGCGGCAGCACGGGATCTTCCGTCAAGGTGTAGCCGACGCCCGCGGCCCCGTCGATCAGCGCGCCGCCCGCACGCAACGTTGCGATATCGCGGTAGAGCTGGCGCAGGGAAACGCCGGTCTCTTCGGAAAGGCGCGCGGCGGTGACCGGTTGGGGTAGGCGCCTGAGGGTATCCATCAGGCGCATCAGCCTGTCCATGCGGGCCATGTTTGCTCCTGCCGTAAATTGTCAGCAGGGGGAAGCTATACCTCTGGCATCGCAAAGAAAAGGAGCTTTCCCATGATGACGCTTTACCATTCTCCCAACAGCCGCTCTTCGGCAATCGTGACGCTGATCGAAGAGCTGGGAGCCGACGTTGAGGTGAAGGAAGTGACGGTTCGCCGGCTGGATGGCTCGGGCGGGCCGGATGCATCCAACCCGCATCCCGAAAAGAAGGTGCCCTACCTGTTGGATGGAGCCGAGGCGATCCGCGAGCGCGGCGCGATCATGCTTTATCTCACCGACAAGTTTCCCGAAGCCGGGCTGGGGCCGATCGAAGGTCAGCCGGGGCGCGGCGAGTATCTGTCCTGGCTGTTCTACTATCAGGGCGTGATGGAGCCGGTCATCATCCTGAAATTCGCGGGGCTTACGCATCCAGCCCTGGAGGCAAACCTGCGCGATTACGACACGATGGTCGCTCGGCTTGCCGAAACGCTGGAAAAACAGCCCTATCTGCTGGGCGAAAATTATTCCGCCGTCGACCTCTTGTGCAGCGGTCCGTTCCTGTGGCTGCCGGATCTGATGCCGGACAACGAAGCGATCCGCGACTGGGTGAAGCGGTGCAGCGAACGCCCGGCCACCGTGCGGACGCTGGAGCGTGAACGCAAGGCGGCCTGAGAGGTTTTGAACCCGAGTTGACTAATCGGCCTGACGGCTGCCCCGTCGGGCCAAATCTGTTTTGTAAAGCGGAGAGGGGCAGTCGGCGTTTTTGCTGCTCGTGGGGTGCTTTCTGCGCCCGTGGCGTATCAGCGTCTCTTGCCGAAGGTCGGTTTGCCGGCGCTTGCATCGGGCCGGTTGCGGCGCACGGAGGCGCGCTCGTCGGCATGCGGTTCATCCATGTGGCGGCGCTGGAAAAAGTTGTCCGGGCTGTCGCGGCGATGGTCAGGCTCGTTGTTTCTCAAGGCTTCTTCGGAGCTTCGCAGCACTTGCGCACGCTGCGCGGCGACCGGTCGTTTCTCGCCGATGAACTGCACGCCGCAGCGCAGGCCTTCTTCCCATCGCCGTTCGCAAGTCACTTCATAATCTTCGAGATCGATGTGCAGGTCGAATTCCTTCGGCAGCATGTAGGCCTGCTCGAACTCCAGCAGGGCACCGCCGTCGGAAATGTTGCGCACGATACATGGGATCGACCGCAGACCGTTTTGAAAGACCATCTTGCCTTTCTTGAAGACGCGTGCCCGCCGCTCGCGCGGCATGTGTTCGCTGGCGCTCTCATCCGCCATTTGGGGCGCGAAGGGTTTGGCGGCGTCCGACATGGATCTCTCGCATTCTCTTGGTGTCCAAGGGCACATTAAACCCCAATCATGGTTAGTTTAGGCTCAAAGCCCTTGCCAATCGGTGAATCCACTTAGGCCGGGCCTGTCCACGCCTGGTTTCGGGCCTTGTGAGGAGAAACAAAAGCTCCTATGCCGCCGTCAGAGAAACCTGAGCTTTTTCTATTCAGGCGAAAACGTGGAACACCATTCCTTGAATTGATACACTGTCCCTTTCTATTTACGGGAGAGCCACTCGAGCGAACTGCGCGGGGGCAATATTTCCCGGCGCAAATTGAGGCATCGATGACTGAAGAACAGATATTTTTCTTGAACCGGCTGGCCCTTAAGGCTGGAGAGGAAATCCTCAAAATCTACGCGGAACCGTTCGAAGTCGAGAACAAGGTCGACGGGTCTCCGGTGACCAAGGCAGACGCAGCGGCCGAAGAAATCATTCTCGCGGGCCTTGCGGAAAAGTTTCCCGATATTCCGGTTGTGGCTGAAGAGGCGGTCGAAGCAGGCAAACTGCCTTCTGCGGGAGCGCGCTATTTCCTCGTCGACCCGCTCGACGGCACAAAGGAGTTTCTGAAGAAGAACGGCGAGTTCACCGTCAACATCGCGCTCATCGAAAACGGCCGGCCGGTCTTCGGCGTGGTCTCCGCTCCCGCTCTTGATGAGATCTACTGGGGCGGGGAAATCGAGGGGAATGGAAGCGCCGAAATGAAGGCCTTCAAGGGCACCATCCGGGATGGTGGGATCACCGACATTGCACCCATTGCCGTTCGCACGCCACCAGCGGGCGGCATCAGTGTGCTCGCCAGCCGCTCGCATCTTTCTGAAGAAACCTCTGCCCTGATCTCACGGCTGAGCGTCGCCGAGCAGCTTAATGTAGGCTCGTCGCTGAAGCTGTGCTGGGTCGCCGCCGGCCGGGCCGATTTCTACCCGCGCCTTGCCCCGACCATGCAATGGGACATTGCCGCGGGCGATGCCATCGTGCGGGCCGCAGGCGGAGCCGTTGTTCTGGCGGAGACGGGCGAAGATTTTGTCTACCGCGTGCCGGAAAACGCGCGGAAGGACGATTTGAGAAATCCCTATTTTCTGGCGACGGGGTGCAGAACCCTGCTGCGGGACGTAGCCCCGGCCGCCTGACGATTGGCAAATTGCGCGGGCGTCTGGCCCGTGTCCGATTTTTGATACGGCTGGTTCGCCGGCCAAACGGAAAAGCGAACATGAACATGCAATCTCACGGGATCACACCCGAGCGCCTCAGCAATCTGAAGCGGCTTGAAGCGGAAAGCATCCACATCATCCGCGAGGTCGCGGCGGAATTCTCCAACCCGGTGATGCTCTATTCCATCGGCAAGGATTCCGGCGTCATGCTGCATCTGGCGATGAAGGCATTCTATCCGTCCAAGCCGCCGTTTCCGCTGCTGCACGTGGATACGACCTGGAAATTCCGGGACATGATCACCTTTCGTGACGAGACTGCCGCGCGTCTCGGCATGGATCTGATCGTCCATACCAACCCGGAAGGGCTGGAAAAGAATATCGGCCCGTTTACCCACGGCTCGTCGGTTCACACCCACATCATGAAGACCGAAGCGCTGAAACAGGCGCTCAACAAATACGGCTTCGATGCCGCCTTCGGCGGCGCGCGCCGGGACGAGGAAAAGTCGCGCGCCAAGGAACGCGTCTTCTCGTTCCGCAATGCCAATCACGGCTGGGACCCGAAGAACCAGCGGCCGGAACTGTGGAACCTCTACAATGCCCGCGTGGCAAAAGGCGAGAGCATCCGCGCGTTTCCGCTGTCCAACTGGACCGAGCTGGATATCTGGCAGTACATCCTGACCGAAGACATCCCCATGGTGCCGCTCTACTTCGCTGCCAGACGGCCTGTGGTGAACCGCGACGGCATGCTGATCATGGTCGATGACGACCGCATGAAGCTGCTGCCCGGCGAAGAGATCGAGGAAAAGATGGTCCGCTTCCGCACGCTCGGCTGCTACCCGCTGACCGGCGCCATTGAATCGGATGCAGACACGCTGCCCGCCATTGTCCGCGAAATGCTGATTGCCCGTACATCCGAGCGCCAGGGCCGCCTCATCGACAAGGATGAAAGCGCGTCGATGGAGAAGAAGAAGCGGGAAGGATATTTCTAAGATGTCGATCGAAAACATTGAGGAAGCTGCAGAGACAGCCGTCACAGACTATATCCTGGCCCAGGAAAGCAAGGACCAGCTCCGTTTCCTGACCTGCGGTTCCGTCGATGACGGCAAGTCGACCCTGATCGGCCGTCTGCTCTATGACACCAAGCTGATCTTCGAAGACCAGTTGGCCGCGCTGGAGCGCGATTCCAGAAAGCATGGCACCGTGGGTGAGGACATCGACCTGGCGTTGCTGGTCGACGGCCTTGAGGCGGAGCGCGAGCAGGGCATCACCATTGATGTCGCTTACCGGTTTTTTGCGACCGAAAAGCGCAAGTTCATCGTTGCCGACACCCCGGGTCACGAGCAATACACCCGCAACATGGCCACCGGCGCTTCCACGGCCGATCTTGCCGTGCTGCTGGTTGATGCGCGCAACGGCCTGATGGTCCAGACCCGCCGCCATGCCTTCATCGCGTCGCTGCTGGGCATCCGCCACGTTGTGCTGGCCATCAACAAGATCGACCTTGTCGGCTATTCCCAGGAACGCTTTGAGGAAATCCGAAAGGAATTCGAGGTCTTTGCCAACGGGTTCGACTTCGAAACCCTTCAGGCCATTCCGATGTCGGCGCGATATGGCGACAATGTCACCGGGCGCAGCGACAAGATGGACTGGTATTCCGGCCCGACGCTTCTGGAACATCTGGAAACTGTGCAGGTGGGCGAACACGTTCTGGAAGCGCCGTTCCGCTTTCCGGTTCAGTGGGTCAACCGGCCCAACCTGGATTTCCGCGGTTATTCCGGTACGGTTGCCAGCGGACAGGTGGCCGTAGGCGACGAGATCGTGGTTGCAGGCCCCGCAAAACAGTCCCGGGTGAAGTCGATCATCGGCGCAAGCGGTGAAGTCAGCTCGGCCCGGGCCGGCGAAGCGGTTACCATCTCGCTGGAAGATGAAATCGACATCTCCCGCGGCGATCTCCTGACCTCGACCGCCCATCGTCCGGATGTCGCCGACCAGTTTGCCGCGCATGTGATCTGGATGTCGGACGAACCGCTGCTGCCGGGTAGGTCCTATCTTCTGAAGATCGGCACCCGCACGGTCACGGCAACGGTCTCTGAGATCAAACACAAGATCAACGTCAACACCTTCGAGCATGTGGCCGGCAAGACGTTGACGCTGAACGAAATCGCGTTCTGCAATTTCTCGCTGTCCTCGGCGGTGCCATTCGATCCTTATGAGGCCAACCACACGACCGGTTCCTTTATCCTGATCGACAGGATGAGCAACTCGACGGTCGGTGCGGGCATGGTCTGGTTCGCGCTGCGCCGGGCAAGCAACATCCATTGGCAGGCGCTCGACGTCGACAAGACGGCCCGTTCCGAGAAGCTCGGGCAGAAGCCCGCGATCCTGTGGTTCACCGGTCTGTCCGGTTCCGGCAAGTCGACCATCGCCTCGATCGTGGAAAAGAAGCTGCATATTGACGGGCGCCACACCTATACGCTCGACGGCGACAACGTGCGCCACGGGCTGAACAAGGACCTGGGCTTCACCGATGCCGACCGGGTGGAGAACATCCGCCGCGTGGGGGAAGTTGCCAAGCTCTTTGCCGATGCAGGCCTGATCACTCTAGTGTCGTTCATCTCGCCGTTCCGCTCGGAACGTCAGATGGCGCGCGATCTTCTGGAAGACGGCGAATTCATCGAGGTCTTTGTCGATACTCCTATCGAGGAGTGCCGCAAGCGCGACCCGAAAGGCCTTTATGCCAAGGCCGACCGGGGCGAGATCAAGAACTTTACCGGCATCGACAGCCCCTATGAAGCGCCGGAAAACCCGGAACTTCATATTCGCAACGTCGGCCGAGACCCGGAAGAGGTTGCCGAAGAGATCATCGAGTACCTGCGCGAACGCGGCTACCTGAACACCTTCAGCGCCGACGGCGAAGGGATCTGACAGGCGAGCGAATGTGAGCGCGGCAGGGAGATCTGACGCACAGACCAGAAAACGAGCCACTCGCGCTGCAACAGAGCGGGTGGCTTTTTTCATTTGCAGAGGCGGATTGTGTATCTCCGGCAAGGCGGGTCCGGCAGACTTCGCCATTGCCCGTTTCCCCGAAGCCTTTTAATACCTTGACTGACTGACTGACTGTTACGTTCTTGCAAAATGAATTTTCGATCGAGAGGCTTTGGGTAAATCATGAAAACCGTTCTGGTGACCGGCTCCGCGGGGTTTATCGGCTATTTCCTGTGCACACGACTTCTCAAGGATGGCTTTCGGGTGATTGGCCTCGATGCCATGACGGATTATTACGATGTCCGCCTGAAGGAGCGCCGTCAGCAGATGCTGATGCAGAACGAGCATTTCAAGCCGATAAACGACCGGGTTGAGGCGCCGGACCTGTTGATGTCGCTGTTCCGCACCGAGCGGCCGGATTTCGTCATTCATCTGGCAGCGCAGGCCGGTGTCCGCTACTCCATCGAGGCACCGCGTTCCTACCTGGAAAGCAACATTTGCGGCACCTTTGAACTGCTTGAAGCGGCCAGAGCCTTTCCGCCGGAACACATGCTGCTGGCGTCCACATCCTCAGCCTATGGCGCCAACACCGAAATGCCCTACACGGAGACCGACAAGGCCGACCATCAGATGTCGTTCTATGCGGCGACCAAGAAGGCAACGGAATCGATGGCGCATTCCTACGCCCATCTCTATGACCTGCCGGTGACCATGTTCCGGTTCTTCACGGTCTACGGGCCCTGGGGCCGGCCGGACATGGCCCTCTTCAAATTCACCAAGGCGATCCTCGAAGGAAAGCCGATCGACGTTTATAACTACGGCGACATGAGGCGGGACTTCACCTATGTGGAGGATCTCGTCGAAGGCATCCGGCTGCTGATGGATGCCGTGCCCGTTCGCCCCGCGGAAGGGGAAGGGGTCCAGGAAGGCGACAGCCTTTCGCCGGTCGCGCCCTGGCGCGTGGTCAACATCGGCAATTCTACCTGCGTCCAGTTGACCGAGTTCATCGAAGCCATCGAAGCGGCGACCGGCAGAACCGCCGAACGCAATCTGATGCCGATCCAGGCCGGCGACGTGCCGGCCACCTGGGCCAACGCGGATCTGCTGCAAAGCCTGACAGGTTACCGGCCGAAGACGACCGTGCAGGACGGCGTAGCCAGGTTCGTTGAATGGTACCAGGACTATTACCGGGCCTGATGCCTGGCCTGGCTGGCGACAACGCCAAAGTCAAAGACGGCAGTCCCTGGAGAAAGACACTGCCCGTCGCAGTCAGGCGGGCTGGGGCGGCTGGCACACGTCCACCCATTCGGCACCGGTGATTTCGGCCATCTGGTCCGGTGAGATCCGCACGGCGGCGTTGGTAGCCCCGGCCGCCGGAATGACCACGTCGTATTCCTTCAGCGAGATATCGCAGTAAACGGGCAGCGGCTGGGCGAGGCCAAACGGGCAGACACCGCCAACCGGGTGCCCCGTCAGGGTTTCCACCTCGTCGAGGCCGAGCATCTTCACTTTGCCGCCAAAGGCCGCCTTTGCCTTCTTGTTGTCCAGCCGGGCATCACCGCGGGCAACCACAAGAAAGATCCTGTCCTTGAGCTGAAACGACAGCGTCTTGGCAATCTGGCCGGGCTCGACCCCATGCGCCTTGGCGGCAAGGTCGACCGTGGCGCTGCTGTTTTCCGTCACGATGACTTCAAGCTCAGGGGCGGCACTGGCAAGGTGGTTGCGGACACTTTCAAGGCTCATGCTGCGGAAATTCCTCGTGTCGGATCAAACAGGACCGGCAAGGCGGGATGCGCAAAAGCTACACTGGGCCGGACCACAATTTGTGCATATCAACAATCTCATTGTGCTGTAAATTAATAAAACATTCATGGTAATCTTAAACGGGTTTTAACCATTTGCGACTTAAACGGTACAGTGTGTGGCTACGGATAAAGGGTTGCCGTTAGCCATTGTTTTAGTCGTTCAAGGATTGCCGAAATGGCGAGAGCCGCTGCAGCCGTTAATGAAGTTGACTCCTCTGGTATGAAGAGGAAGAAACAGGCTGATCTTGCAGCTCGTCGGGATGGGTCAATGAATTTGCCATTTCTGGTGGCGAAAAATCTCCTTTTCTGGGGGACGATTCTGCTGAGCCTTTATGGTCTATACGCGGTGGTTGCCGCCATATAGCCAGCCGACGGGTGCTGCTTCTGACCGAGCCAGGCCGCTAGAAACTTGCGGTCATGCCTTGCCCGACCCGGCCTGTTTTATCTGACATAGTCGCAAATAACCGGGTGTCGTCGCATCCCGGTGCCGACTGCGCGTGTGCATCTTCAGAGGTCAGTGTCCAGCCTGCCGCTGCCAAAGTGGTGTGCGGGCCGGAATGTGTCCGGTAGCGGCACCGCCGGCTCACGGCCGGTCATGTCGGCCACGAGAGCGTCCGCGATCAGATGGGCAATGCCGAAGGATATCTTGAAGCCCCCGGTAGCCGCAAAGGCGGTTTGAAAACCGGGCAGCTGTCCTGCAAGCGGATCGCGCCTGTGGTTGCGCGGCCGGATACCGGCCCAATCCGACAGCACCTGACGTCCCTGCAGTTGCGGGCAGAAGGCGGTGGCACGTTGCAACAGCTCGGCTGACCGCGCCGGTGAGGGCTTTGCGTCTTCAAATTCCCGGTCGGATGTGCTGCCGATCGCCACGGTGCCGTCATCGTGCGGGACGACATAAAGCCCGTCGCAGTAAATCGCAGGCCGGTCTTCCAGTCCCTTGCCTTCCAGCACCAGGGCCTGGCCCTTCTCTCCGCGCCCGATCCGCTCACCGGTGAGTGTCTCGATCAGGTCGAAAGCCGCAAATCCACCCGAAACGACGAATTGCCGAGTCTGAATGGAGGTCTGCCCGTCGGCGAGCAAAACGGTTTGTGTTGCATCGTCATAACCGGTGACTTCAACACCTTCCCGCAGGCACCCGTTCTGGCGGACAAAGCTGGCAAGGCTGGCAAGGTATGCCCGCGGTGAAATTCGGGCCGCAAGGGTCTCATAAACGATGCCGAAAGGGGCTGAACTGGCATCAAGCCAGTCTGACCGGCTTCCGGCTGGTTCAACCACATAGGAAAACCCGGTCTCCAGCGGCCGCCAGCGCAGCTTGCTTTCTTCCGCGCGTTCCAGATGGTGCTCCAGCTTGTCGGTTGTCGTCAGCGGCAAAATGCGGCCGCAGCGGCGATAGCCGCAGGAGAGGCCGGTCTGGTTTTCCAGCGTGCGAATTCGCTCTTCCAGACAGAGCAGTGCCTGGAACTGGAATTCCTTCTTGGGGTTCCAGCGTGCCGGCATATGCGGCATCAAGGCACCCAGCACACCTCCGCTGGACCCGGCGCCGACATGACTTTTCTCCAGAACCACCACCTTCAAGCCGGCCTCGATGGCCGCCCGCGCAATTGCCAGTCCGAAAATGCCGGCACCAGCGATGGCAACATCGAAAGGTTCGGCGTCGGTCACTGCCATGGGCGGGGTCCTTTGAGATTGATTGATCCTGCCGGCTCTCTTATGAGAACGCGTTGCAAATGGCAAAGGCTGATGAGGGCACCCGGAAGGAAAGCTCAAGATCATGTCCATCAAGGCACCGGATCTGGAATGGCTGCAGGGCGACGTACCCCGGGCCGAAGGCTTCAACGACACGTATTTCTCCAAGGCGGGCGGCCTCGCGGAAACACGCCATGTCTTCATGCGTGGCAACGGTCTGCCGGAGCGGTTCGACGCCTGCGAGCGGTTCACCATTGCCGAATTCGGTTTCGGAACCGGCCTCAATTTCCTCACGACCCTTGCAGCGTGGCAGGAAAGGTCCAGCCGGCCGGAGCTGACCTTCGTGTCGTTCGAACTCTTCCCGATGACCGGCGAGCAACTGGCACGCGCCCTTGCGGCCTTTCCAGAGCTGCAGCCGCTGGCTGATGAACTTCTGAAAGCATGGTCTCCGGAACCAGGCTGGAACAGTCTGAAAATTTCCGGTGCCACCTTGCGGATCGGCATTGGCGATGCACGCGAGCTGATCGGTGACCTGCGATCCGGGGCAGCCGCAGGTGAGGAACCTGTGATGCCGTCCGTCGATGCCTGGTACCTCGACGGTTTCAGCCCCGCGCGCAATCCGGAGCTGTGGGACGCCGACCTTCTGAAAGCCGCTGCGGATCTGACGACCTCCGGGGGGACGCTGGCCACCTACACGGCTGCCGGTTGGGTTCGTCGCAATCTTCAGGCGGCGGGCTTCGAAATCGAGAAGGCAGAAGGGTTTGCCGGCAAACGCGAAATGGTGAAGGGGCGAAAGCCCTGAGGACGCCGCAAAACGTACGTCACTCGGCGACCGTCTCCAGTATCCACTGGCGGAACTTTCGCATGGCGCCGGTCTCTTCACGGGATTTCAGCCAGGTCAGCCAATAGCTTCCTGTCAGCACACTCGTCTGGAAGGGCCGCACGATCGCGCCGGACGAAAGCTGGCGGCTGAACATTGAAGTCGGCACCAGGGCGACACCCGCCCCTTGCGTGACCGCTTCAACCATGGCGAGCGAACTGTCGAACATCCAGCCGCGCGCCCTCGGCGGCGGAAGGTTTGCGGCCTGAAACCACATGGCCCATTCGTCGATCCGGTAGGATCTCAAAAGGGGTTCGTTCACAAGGTCTGCCGGTTCGCACAACCGGGGTGCCGCTTCAGGTGAGCAGATCGGGGAAAGCGGGGCATCCATCAGCTTTTCCGCATTGGTGGCATGCCAGGCGCCGTCGCCGAAGCGCAGGAAACAGTCGAGGCCGTCCGCCAGAATGTCCGCACGGTTGTTGTTGGTCTTCAGCCGCAGATCAATTTGCGGGTGGTCCTTGGCAAAGCCGGCTAGACGCGGCAACAGCCAGCCGGTCGCTAAGGTCGCAACCGCACCGACGGTCAGCACCTCCCGGTAATTGCCGTCCTCGAACCGGCTGAGCGCTTCGCTCATCCGCCGGAAAGCATCGGTCAGCACAGGCAACAGGGCGAGGCCCTCGTCCGTGAGGGCAACGCCGCGCGGCAGGCGCTCGAACAGCGACACCTGCAACACATCCTCCAGGGTCTTTACCTGATGGCTGACGGCGGTTTGCGACACCCGCAATTCCAGTCCCGCCCGTGTGAAGCTGCAAAGCCGGGCGGAAGCTTCAAAGGCTCTCAAGGCATTAAGCGGCAGTTTGGAGACGTCCATCGGGATTCTACTATGGCCAAGTTTTCTTCATGTCTAACCCCAGTAATCATCATTTGCGTTATATCTGAGGCGGCGGCACTGTTTCGGTGTTCCGAAGACGAATGGTGCGGGGGGCAACACACCACACCGGGTCGGGCTGTTCGAATTCATCATTGGAGTTGAAGATGAAACTCTGGAAACGCCGCAACGCGTTGACGCTCTCCCTTGCCCTTTTCGCCATGGTTCCAAACATAACCGGATCTGCACTGGCTGCCGGGTTTGATCCCGCACCGCTTGAAAAAACCGTCCAGGATGCGGAAAGCCGCCTGTCGGCCCGGATCGGGGTCGCCGTTCTGGACACGGAAACCGGCAAGACATTTACTCATCGGGCGGACGAACGTTTTCCGCTCAACAGCACCTTCAAGGCCTTTCTGTGTGCCGCGCTTCTGGAAAAGGCAGAGCAGGGTGAGGTTCAACCAGACCGCCGCGTGAAGATCCGCAAGGAAGACCTTGTCTCCTATTCGCCGGTTACCGAGAAAAAGGTCGGCTCCGGCGGCATGACCTATCTGGAACTGTGCGACGCGGCCATTACGATCAGCGACAACGCTGCTGCCAATCTGGTCCTTGAAGCAGTCGGCGGACCTCAGGGCCTGACGGAGTATCTGCGCGGCATCGGCGATACCATTACCCGGCTGGACCGGACGGAACCGACCCTCAACGAGGGCCAGCCTGACGATGACCGCGACACCACCACCCCGGTCGCTGCCGTCGCCACCTTGCACAAACTTGTGCTGGGTGATGCGCTGTCACCTGCTGCCAGAGACCAATTGACGGGCTGGCTGCTGGACAACCAGGTTGGCAAGGCGACCCTGCGCGCCGGATTGCCGGAAGAATGGCCAGTGGCGGACAAGACCGGGGCAGGGGGTAACGGTTCTCGCAGCAACATCGGCGTCATCTGGCCCGATGACAGGAAGCCCGTGCTGATCGCGGTCTATATCACCCGGACCGACGCTTCCTTCGATGACCGCAACAAGGCGATTGCCGATATCGGCGTTGCGCTTGCGGAAAGCTTGCGCGACTGACGCGCTTGCCCGGGCGGAATCTCTTCCCCGCCCGGGCTACACCCTAAATCTCCTGCCGCTTCCGACGGAGACAATCTTGTCCGCTCCAAGGTCCTTGTCTGCCCTCCTGCTTGCCTTTGTTGCGGCCGCGACCATGTGCTGCCTGGCGTCTGCGGAGGAAACCCGCGAACAAAAGCGCGTCAGACGATGCGCCTACTACCAGGAGATCGTCCGGGTGGCATTCGAAAATGTCAGCCGTTCGCAGATGCGGCCAGGCTTTGTTTCCGAGCATGATGCCTTCATCGCCGGTGGCTGTTTCGCCGGGAAAGCCGTTTGCCCGAAAACACCCGCCGAGTTCGCCTTTGCCGACATCCTGACGATGATGACCGTCAGTGCCAACATGGGCAGCACCTTTACCCCGTTCAGGTGTCCGGCCGGCGGATCGGATTGAGCCGGTGAAGTCTGGCCCGGATGCTCCAAGCACCTGAATGAAGATCACAGCAGGGCTATTGCCGACATCGCGAACGAACGCGCCGCCAGCCTTCCCATTGCCTGCCGGCTTCCAATCACATCAAGTCACGAACAGAGATCCGCATGAAATTCAGCACAATACCGGCCCTCATTTTATTGCTTTTCCTGCCCATCAATGCCCACGCCACCTGCATCGAAGCCACGGGTTCCGGTTACGCAATCAAGGGGGATGAGGCAACGGACGTGGCACGTGGTCTCACCTGGAAAAGATGTGCGGTCGGCATGACGTGGGACACGCAAACGAACACATGTTTGGGGGACCCGCGCGGCTTCACCTTGGATGAAGCACTCGCCTACGCCGAGCGGGAAGGGGGCGGCTGGCGCGTGCCCAAAGGGCCGGAACTGGAAACGCTTTACGCCGAGACCTGTGAAGGTCCGAAGATCGACACCGTGACCTTTCCCAACATCACCGCGTCCGACTTCGGCGAAGGCGCGACCTTCTGGAGTTCGACCGAAGCCATGCCCGGGATGTTCTATTTCTTCGAGGTGACGAATGGCTATTTCGACATGCACAGCAAGGGCTACCATTTGTCGGTGTTGCTTGTGAAAGGCAGGCTTCTCGGTCCCACGGCGAATTGACTGGCCCAAAAATGGCACGGCCGCACAGCGTCGTGGGAAAGCAGTCCCTGAAAGCAACTGCCCCGGTTCGAACGTTCGGACCGGGGCAGACGTTTTTCATTTGAACAAACGTGCAGTTATCAGGCGGCGTTCACTTCGTTGAGGAAGTGTTCGACCACCTGACGCATGGTCGTGGACTGTGCCATGAGAAGCTCGGCAGCCTCGACAACGCTTCCGGCAGCGGCATCGGTTTCGCTGGCGCCCTTGGACACGACAACGATGCTGCGGCTCACCTCGTCGGTGCCTTGAGCAGCCTGATCGATGCTGAGGGAGATTTCCGAGGTCGCTGTCGATTGTTCCTCCACTGCGGATGCGATGGAGGAGGCAACGGAGTTCAGTTCAGCGATGATTTTTGCGATGCCCTGAATGCCGCTGACGGCTTCACGTGTCTCGCTCTGGATCGCCGAGATCTTGGCGGAAATTTCTTCGGTGGCTTTGCCGGTCTGACTTGCAAGCTCTTTCACTTCGGCCGCAACCACCGCAAAACCCTTACCGGCTTCACCAGCCCTGGCAGCCTCTATGGTGGCGTTCAGGGCGAGAAGGTTTGTCTGCTCGGCAATGGATGAAATCAAGGCAATGACTTCGCCGATATCTTCCGCGACGGTTGCCAGACCGGCAATCTGCTGATTGGTCTTTTGGGCTTGTGCTTCCGCCTCGCTAGCTATGTTTGCAGAGTGCACAACCTGCCCGCTCACCTCGCCAATGGTCGCAGAAAGCTCTTCCGTTGCAGCGGCAACTGTCTGAACGTTCACACTGGCCTGTTCCGATGCGCTCGCCACAGTGTTTGCCTGATGCGCAGTGTCCTGTGCGGTTGCGGTCATTTGGTTGGCGGTCACCTGCAGGTTACCAGAGGCCTCCGAAATGGAGTTCAGCATGCCTGAGACTTCCTTGTCGAAAGCTTCGACAGCTATGGCCACCCTGGCAGTCCGCTGCTCACGCGCTTCCTGTTCTAACTTCTGCGCGGCCTCCAGGCGCTGACGGTCCAGAACGCCGTCAAGGAAGCCAGCGATGGATTGGGCCACTTTCCCGATTTCATCCGAACGTTTCGCTTCTTCAAACGCAATGTCGGTGTTTCCGGCAGCCAGTTCCCTGGCGTCTGCGACGAGGCGCAGCAGCGGCTTGACAATGGCTCTTGAAATCAATGTTGCAAACGCGATTGCGAGCAACAGGGCGGCGGCGGCGACAATGGCGACGTGAACAACCGCCGAGTCGGCGCTGTCAATTGTCGCCAGACCAAGAGCCGTTGCGTCGGCGGTGGCGCTATCCTTCATCAGCCGCGCATGTTCCGAGGCGTCCGCACCGGCGGTCAACAGAACATCGTTTCGCAACTGGTTTCGTTCGAGAATGATGTCGCGAACACGCAGCGCATAAGTCTGATATTCATTCATCAACGGAGTCGTCTCTGCCAGAAGCTGCATCCGGGCAGGATTTTCTATACTGCGTTCCAGAGAAAGAATGTCGCCGGAGACGGACTCGAACTCATTTTGCAGGCGGTCAATTTCAATAACGGCATTGGTATCGAGGAACTTGAGCATATCGATCCGGGCAAGCAGGAAACTTTCCTGAACCCTGGCTGCAAGAAACGCGGTCTGGTAGTCGCCATCCGCTGCCGCCGATGCCCCCAGCTTTTCAAGATTTTTGATGGCTTGTGGACCAATGACGTTCAACTTGTCTCTTACAAGCTCATCTCGTTCGCCATAGAGAACAGCAACTTTTTCGAGAACAGATTTGAAGGTTACCGTATTCGCTTCAATTTGCTTCAGCAGCTCGACGCGAGCTGGATTGTGGATCTCTGCCTCTGCATTGCGGAGGCCAGTCTCTGTTTTTTCAAGATAGCGAGTGACCTGTTCGAGAGCCTCAGGCTTTCTCGTGCGCAGGTAGTCTCCTGTTCCGGCGAGAATTGTCGCAACATCAGCATTCAGTTCAGATGCGATCAAGGCATCGCCATTCATGTCGTCCAGATCGGCAACGGCGACGCTGACATTCTGCAGGTTGAAGATGGACCAGGCACCCAACCCCAGGAGGACAATGGCGACCGCGCCAAATCCTAACGATATTCTAAGTAGTACAGACATTTTAAAAGTAGCCCTGATTGATTCCTCCCTTCCGGCGACGGTGCTCAGGCGTTGGTTAAAACAGTTTTAATTAAAGCGATTAAATTTTTTAAAAGTCATTGTTTCATATGACCTTTTTAGATTTTTGAGTTTGACGCTAAGGCAGTTTTGGTCGGGTAGGCCCGGCTGATTACAGCTCACTGCAGGTTGCGGCGTTCTTTCAGGCTGACAATCGAAGAACTGCCTGCCCGTTAAGACCTTGGGCAAAAAAAGGCCGCGTACTTTGAAAGCCGCGGCGCTTAGGTCTGGTCGGTGTCTTGGCCCGAGTGGAGCTTTTCGCAAAGTCGCCGCAGCGTTCGCTCAGGCTGAACGCATTTCCGGCACAGGCGAAATGGCCTTGCCCGTTTCGAACCAGCTTTTCAGATTGTCGACCACGCGCTGGCCCATGGCATTTCGGGTTGCCTGCGAGGCGGAACCGACATGCGGCAGCACCGTGACCCTTGGCAGTTTCAGAAGGGCATCCGGCACATGCGGCTCCTTCTCGAAGACGTCGAGACCGGCGCCGTAGATCGTGCCATTCTCAAGCGCCGCGATCAGCGCTTCCTCGTCGATGACGGTTCCCCGGCCGATATTGATCACGATGCCATCTGGCCCGAGTGCTTCCAGCACCTCCGCATTGACGGCATGTCTGGTTTCCTCGCCGCCTGGAGCCACCACCATCAGCGTGTCGCAGGCAGCCGCCAGCTCCTTCGATGTCGCGTGGTAGGGGTAGGAGATGTCGTCCTGCTTGTGGCGGCCGTGGTAATGGATCGTCATGCCGAAGGCTTCGGCGCGCTTGGCAATCGCCTTGCCGATGCGGCCGAGGCCGAAGATGCCGAGCGTGCGTCCCTGCATCGTTGCCCCCGTCAGCTTGTAGGGGCCCTTGCTTTCCCAATTGCCCTGCCGCAGCCATTGCTCGGCCTGGCCGAATTCGCGGATCGTCATGATCATCAGCCCAAGCGCCGTATCGGCAACCTCTTCGGTCAGGACGTCAGGCGTATGGGTGACCATCACATTCGCCGCCAGGCAGTCGTCCGTGTTGATGTGGTCGTAGCCGACGCCGAAGCTGGAAACGATTTCCGCATTCGGAACTTTCGCAAGAAACTCGGCATTCACCGGCCCGAACGCCATAGCAACTCCGCGAATTTTCTCTCCGATTTCCGCCAGCATCGCCTCCGGATCATCAGCCTCGTAAAGCCGGTGAACCGTAAAGGCGGCATCCAGCTGCTCCTGAACAATCGGCAGCATCGGGCGGGGCATCAGAATATCGATGGAGGTCATGGTGGGTCCGGTGGGATGAAGAACAAAGATGCGGTGACCTTAGGCACTTCGGCAGGGGGAGAAAAGATCCAATTGGGCGGAGTTGGTACGCAAGTTCCGTTACACTTGAGGCGTGTATGGTCCAACTTGCCTGAGAAACGGCGCCTTCCACTGTCATTCCGGACAAGCGAGACAATGTCGAGCGCAGATCCGGAAACCAGAGATATTTCGCGCTAAGCGCGGCAAATTTGAGCAGGATCGCGAGTTCGCTTTGCTCACGCTGATGCGCTGGGTTCCGGATCGGCGTGCAGCGTCGCTGCACTTGTCCGGAATGACCGTGCGGGCAGCGCACAGGACTTGCACGCAGTTCCGGAATTTGCCGCCAGAGCCTGATGCAATGGGCGTAGTTTGCTTCCTGGAGACTTTAGGTATCGCCAGCGGTTTGTAACTTGCCCAAAGAAAAGGTGCCTTATCCGCAGGTGAAGGCGGGCGGAAGTTGGCGCAGGAGGAGGAGTAATCGGGATTGCGCAGTCAATGACAGAGGGCGATACAAGCTCATGGACCGCTCCCGGTTTAATCCCCCCATTGCCCCCGGGCGTCATTTCCCCTAAAAGACGCCGCAGAATTCCTGAGAATCCCATCAGATTTTGAAAGCGGAGAAGCGGAGCCCCATGGCGCGCCAGTTCATCTATCACATGCATGGCCTGTCCAAGGCCTATAACGACAAGAAGGTCCTCGACAACATCCATCTCTCGTTCTACCCGGACGCCAAGATCGGTATCCTGGGCCCGAACGGTGCGGGTAAGTCGACCCTTCTGAAGATCATGGCCGGTATCGACAAGGAATATACCGGTGAGGCCTGGGCGGCCGAAGGGGCGAAGGTCGGCTACCTGCCGCAGGAACCGCAGCTCGACAACACAAAGACCGTGATGGAAAACGTCATGGAAGGTGTTGCCCACAAGCAGGCGAAAATCGACCGCTACAACGAGTTGATGATGGACTACTCGGACGAAACCGCCGAGGAAGCTGCACAGCTTCAGGACGAGATCGACGCACAGGATCTGTGGAACCTGGAAAGCCAGGTGGAAATGGCGATGGAAGCCCTGCGCTGCCCGCCGTCAGATGCAGCCGTCGACAATCTCTCCGGTGGTGAACGCCGCCGCGTCGCGCTCTGCAAGCTGCTGCTGTCCGAGCCGGACCTGCTGCTGCTCGATGAGCCGACCAACCACCTGGACGCCGAAACAGTCCATTGGCTGGAGCGCCACCTGCGTGAGTTCAAGGGCTCCGTCCTGATCATCACCCACGACCGCTACTTCCTCGACAATGTCACGGGCTGGATTCTCGAGCTCGACCGCGGTCAGGGCATCCCTTACGAAGGCAACTACTCGGTCTATCTGGAAAAGAAGACCAAGCGTATGGAGCAGGAAGGCCGCGAGAACATGGCCCGCTCCAAGGCGATTGCCCGCGAGCGCGAGTGGATGGGCATGAGCCCGAAAGGCCGTCAGACCAAATCGAAAGCCCGTATCCGGGCCTTTGAAGACCTTTTGACCGCCCAGGAAGAGCGTCAGCCGTCCATCGAGCAGATCCTCATTCCGGTTGGTGAGCGCCTCGGCGCCAACGTCATCGAGGTCGATGGCGTTTCCAAGGGCTTCGAAGATCGCCTGTTGATCGACAACCTGTCGTTCAAGCTGCCACGCGGTGGCATCGTCGGCGTGATCGGCCCGAACGGCGCCGGCAAGACGACGCTGTTCAAGATGCTGACCGGCCAGGAAACGCCGGACAAGGGCAAGGTCATCGTCGGTGACAGCGTGCACCTTGGGTACGTCGACCAGTCCCGCGATGCGCTCAACCCGAACAACACGGTCTGGGAAGAGATTTCCGGTGGCGCAGAAGTCATCTATCTCGATGACAAGGAAATCAACTCCCGCGCCTATTGCTCGTCCTTCAACTTCAAGGGTGCAGCCCAGCAGGCCAAGGTCGGCGATCTTTCCGGCGGTCAGCGCAACCGCGTGCATCTGGCAAAGGTGCTGAAAAAGGGCGCCAACGTGCTGCTGCTCGATGAGCCGACCAACGACCTCGACACCGAGACGCTGGCAGCTCTCGAAGACGCGCTGGAAAACTACGCCGGCTGCGCCGTTATCATCAGCCACGATCGTATGTTCCTCGACCGTCTGGCCACGCACATGCTCGCCTTTGAAGGCGACAGCCATGTGGAGTGGTTCGAAGGCAACTTCGAAGACTACGAAAAGGACAAGGTCCGCCGCCTTGGTGCACATGCCGCCGACCCGCGCCGGATCAAGTACAAGCCGCTCACACGCTAAGCCAACGGCCTGAAAACTGAAACAGGGGGCTTGCCCCCTGTTTTCCCAATGTGCCGGCCCCAGCAACGGGCCGGCATCTTTTTTGCGCGGCGGCACATACCGGCCACCGGGCGATTGTTGTCCAGCGAGCGGCACGAGGCATGGTCCACAGAACTCTTGTTTTTCTGTTTGCGGCTTTTGCCGTTGCCGTCCTGGTTTCCTTTCTGGCGGAGATCGGCTGGCCGCTCGATCTTCTGGCGCATTTTCAGGCCCAATATGTTCTTGCCGGCCTGTTGTTTGCCGTTGGATTTGCGGTCTGCCGGACCTGGTCCATGGCGGCCCTGGCCGTCTGTTTGTCGCTGGTCGCGCTCGTGCGCATGGGGATCTTCGACGACGGTCGCTTCGCGGCATCCTCCGATGCGGCCGAACCGGCAATCAGCGTTGCCACCGCAAATCTCTTCGGTAGCGCTTCAGCGCTTGATGACCTCATTGAGGAAAACACCGCGCGCGGTTTCGATCTGATGATCCTCACGGAGCTGCCGGTACCTGCCGACCAAGGGTTGCTCGACCGGTTTAAGGGCATGCTTCATTTGGCAGGAACACCCGATCAGGCGCTCGGCGGACGTCCTGCTGCAATTATCCTGTCGCGCACTGAACCGCGCAGCGTCGAACTGATCCCTGTTGGCCGGAACCCTTTCGCGATCACGAAGGCAGTCTACTGCGGTGTGCAGGCGGAGCCCTGCATGAGTGTCTTTGCGGTGCATACTCTGCCGCCTTTCAGGCGAGACTTCTATCTGCACCAGGCGGACATTCTTCAAAAGCTTGCATCCGAAGTCGCAAAGACGCCGGGACCGGTTCTCGTTGCCGGTGACATGAACGCCGCCTCCTGGGCACCGTTGTTGAGGCAGTTTCAGGAAACGGCAAAGGTGCGCAAGGCTGTCTGTGGCAGCCGCTGGACCCCGACATGGCTTGCCCCAGTTCCGGGCATCGGCCTCGAACTCGACCATTTCTTCGTCAGGAACGGGCTTGCGGTGAAAAACTGCGAACTCGGACACTTCAACGGGTCCGACCACTGGCCGGTCTTTGCCGAGTTCACTCTTGTGGAGGGAAAGCCGTCGGACTGATCTTCCGGTGGCAACCCGGCGTTCGGCAGATCGAAGCGCCATGGACACGAGACACTGCAATCCGCATAAGAGGTTTCTAGTCTGTACGTCAGGGCGTCTGCCCTGAAGAGCCGGGTTCAAGTCAAGCCAATGCTTCAAGCCGTGTCGGACATAAAGACAAGTCTCCTGCGCACCGATCCGGGTGGCCTGCGGCTGATGCGCGGCGTTCACCTGATGCTGACCGTGCTCGGTGCAGTCTTTCTGGCAAATATGGTGGCAAGCTTCGTGCCCGGTCAGTCGGCTTTCAAACTGGCCGTTCTGGCAGCTGCCGCCGGCGGGCACTGCTTGATGTTCACGCCGGTCTCCACTCGAAAGGCCGAGATCTTCGGTATCCTGAAGCTTGGAGCACTGCTGACAGCCCTGTTTGCGCTCGGGGCCATTGCCGCCGAGGTATCGGGAAAAAGCGCCTCAACCGTTCTGCAGGCGCTCTGGATCGCCGCGATCATGCTGGGCTTTGCCATGCAGGGGCTCAGCCCCTTCTGGCAGCGTGCGGGCCGCAGCATGGCGATCTGCTGGCTGTTCGTGGTCCTCGGCAACCTGGGAGGATCGCCCGGCCTCTGGCTGCCGGCCATGGCGGTGCTCGGCACGCTGACTGCGCTCGTGGTCCGCACAGGGCCGTGGCGGCCCTCGACATATCGAACCTACTTGCGGGTGGAAGCTGCCAACCGCCAGGCGATGGCAACCTATCTGCGGCAATTGTCGGGCAAGTCTGCCGGTTCGCCCGGCGCTGCGGCCATCCGGATCAGGGATCTGGCGAAGCTGCGCATGGAACTTCAGGCATGTGCCGATCTGCTCAGGCCGGAAGGCGAATTGCAGGGCATGTCGCCGGAAGCGGCGATCATGGTGGAGCTTGCCCTGGAAGTCGTCGGCGATGCCCGCGCCCAGCTTTCCCAGGACGCCCGCAACCGTCTGGCCCAGGACGCCGGCTTTCGCCGCACGGTCGACCGGATTGTCCATCGCCTGGAAACCGGTGAGGGCGATAGGGTGGAAGGTGATGGGGGGGACGGCGCACCTGCCGCGAGCTGGCTTCAGGCCGATGCCGGGGCGACGGCACACGACCGGTTTCAGGAACTGCGCATCGCCCAGGCTTTCAAGCGGCTTTGGCTGCTGGCGGCAAAAGACAAGCCGGTTCGCCTGAGCCTCGGTGCGGATGCCAGCGGCCCCACACACGGCTGGTTGCAGAAGCTCTCCTGGCGCCTGTCGCTTCAGGCAGGGGTTGCGGCCGGGATCGGCTTTTCCCTGGGGCTCGCGTTCGATCTCAATCACGCCTATTGGGTCACGCTGACCATCATCATCGTCCTTTCGAACAGCCTCGGAGCGACGCTGCTTCGAACCGTGCAACGGATAGGCGGGACGGCGGGCGGCGTCGTTCTGGCCATGCTGGTCGACCCGGCTCTGGCGGAATTTCCGTCCGTCCGGCTCGCGCTCGTTGTTCTTGCCATACCCGGTGTCATCGTTTTCCTCGATCGCAATTACGCTATTGCCTCCGGCATCATCAGTTTCCTGGTGGTCATGGGGCTTCAGACCCTGGAAGGCCTTCCCATCGGTGAACTCTGGTCGCGTCTCTATGACACGATGATCGGCGCAGGCGTCGGTCTTGCTGCGGCATGGCTGTTGTTTCCCAACCGAACCGGCGCAAGCTTCAAGAGTCTGGCGTCCGATTACCTCAACGCCTGCCGGAAATGCCTGAGGGTGGAAGGCGGCGGGCCGGACACGGATCTTCAGGATCTCGCCCGTCTTCGTACGGCAGCGAGCACTCTGATCGCTACCGCAAGGTCCTACCGAATAGAACAGGCGCCGTGGTCGTCGTTCACGCGCTCCACCAGTGACATGAACGTGCTGGTGATCGTCCTGGCTCAATATGTGGTGCTCTACCGGGAGGTCCGTTCGGACGTCGCGCGGGAAACGCTGGACAGTCCGGCCAAGCCCGGGATAGACGCGCTTGTCGCGCGCATGGACAAGCGCCTGGAGGACGAGTTTGCGGCTGTGCTTGAGGGACGCCCGAGGCAGACCGTTCCTGGGCTGGAGGACGACTGGATGTCAGCCATGCCCGAAGGGGCATCTGGCAACCTTGCTCTGGAAACCGGTTGGGTCGCGATGCTCTATCATGCCCGGAAGATCGTGCGATGCCTGGACGGATTGCGCAAGGAGAAGTTCCTCTCCGGTCCTGTCTGATAAGGGCTGTGTCCGGCTCAAATCTCAGGCGCGGCGGATTGATCCGCAGCGTTTATGAAAACATCAATGAGTTTCGTTGGTCAGGAAGGCCTCCATACCCTAGCTTCGCCTTTCGACCGGGACAGGAGACACCCATGACAGACCAGCTCGACCTTCTTGCCGATGACCTTCGGATCACGCCGGCGTTCAGGGCCACCGGCAAGGTGGAGGGTGTGTTCCGGACAAGTTCTGCGGAAGACTTCAGAACCGCCACCGTGGATGCGTTGGAGCTGACGTTCGAAGGCATTTCGGGAGACCGGCACAGCGGTCACACCCGCAGGTCCGGCGGCCGCGAGCCCTGGTACCCACGCGGTACCGAGATGTGCAACGAGCGCCAGATTTCCATCCTGTCGACGGAAGAACTTGCCGAGATCGCATCGCGCATGGAGATTGCAGAGCTGAAGGCCGAGTGGATCGGCGGCAATATCCTCGTCTCCGGGATCCCGAGGCTGTCCCTCGTTCCGCCGCGCACACGGCTGGTCTTCGAGGGCGGCGTGGTTATTCGTGTGGACGGTGACAACAAACCCTGCCGTTTTGCAGGCGAGGCGATTGCCGAACATTTTCCGGACAGGGACGGGCTGGACCTGCTTTTTCCACAAAAGGCAAAGCGCCTCAGAGGGCTCGTCGGCTATATCGAAATTCCGGGGAAGATTGCGGCAGGCGAGACCGTCACCGCTCATGTTCCCGAACAGTGGATATACGAACGCATCTGATTTTGAGCGGGGCTGTATGCGAAACCTCTTTCCCGAGGATCGCAAATTTCTCTAGTCTGGACGCTCTGTCATAACCTTCCAAAAGGAGCCTCCATGCTGCCGATCCACCACATGATCGACCAGGCGCCACAGCCGGTCGCCCCGTTTTCCCATGCAGTCGAAATAGACGGCTGGGTGTTCGTGACCGGCCAGATGCCAACCCTGCCGGATGATCCGGACGCTCCGTTGCCGGAGGGCATCGAGGCGCAGACCGTGCGCGTGATGGAAAACCTGAAGCTCGTTCTGGGAGGGCTCGGGCTCGGTCTTGAAAATACGACCTTTGTCCGTGTCTATCTGACCGAATTCAAGCGCGACTATCAGGCGATGAACGACACATACCGCTCGTTTTTCGAGCCCGGCAAATTGCCTGGACGTACTTGTGTCGGCGTGTCGGGCCTTGCCGTTGATGCACTGGTCGAGATCGATTTGATCGCCCGGCGGCCGTGATGCATCAAGCCGGGGGCTGTCAGCTTTCCGGTTTCCTGAAAACCGGCAGGTGCAGAGCGAAGACTAACGGCAAGCGGAAGGCGCGCGATGCTTAAACGCATAAGGGCAGCGCCTTGTGGCAGGGCAGTCAATCGTCGGCCGGGGACGTGTCGTCGGCTTCCAGACGTTTCGCACATCCCCAGGAACTCAGCACGTCGTTCATGTCGTCCAGCACGAAGAACCGGGCAGCGTCGCGGTCATAGCCTTCGTCCAGCAGTGTCTCGTAGTCGGTCAGCGCGTGGCGGACATGGCTGGTGGTGGCCTGCCAGAGAGCAATGGACGGTGGCAGGTGGCGCAGATGGCCGGCCAGGGCAACCTCAAGGATGGCTTCCGCGTCGGAAAAGGGAACACGCGGCAGCAAGACCCGCAGTGCCTTGCGCATGTCTTTCTGACGCTTGGTGCCGCCAGTCATGAAACTATCCCTTGAGTTATGAGTTATGAGTGATGAGTGATGAGTGATGAGTGAGGAGAACCGGAAAGGGGCAGCTGAAGGCTTGAAAAAAAGCCGCTACCTTATAGCCCTGTTCCGGGCGTCCGTCAGGCGCGGAAGAACTGAATGCTGTTGGCGGCAGCGGTTCCCGACAAGGGGAGACCTGCAACTGTTCCGTTTTCCCTGGTGCTTGCCAGAATGTCCTCGAAGGGCATGGGAGCGCTGAAATGATATCCCTGGACCAGCCGGCAGCGCATGGCTTCCAGCAATTCCAGCTGATGGCTTTCCTCAACACCTTCCACCACGCAGGACATCTTCATCGACCGGCACAGGTTGACGATCGAGGTTACAACGCCGCTCGCGATCGGGTCCTTGATACCGGAAACGAAACTGCGGTCGATCTTGACGCAGTCGATGGGCAGCCGGTGCAGGTAGCCGAGGCTGGAATAGCCGGTGCCGAAATCATCCAGCGCCAGTTTCACACCGGCCTTTCGAAGAAGCTGCAGGCAGGTCTCGGCCGCTTCGTAGCTTCCGATCACGGATGTCTCGGTAATTTCGAAGGTGATCTGCCTTGGGTTTACGCCGGCACGGCGTATGATGTCGAGCAGTGCTGCGACGGTTTCCGAAGACGTGATGTCGTGGGCGGACAGGTTGAACGACAGGATCAGCGTGCCCGGCAGGCTCTTGATCTGCTCGACCGCCTTTTCGAACAGCGACAGGGTCAACCGATGAATCAGGCCGGCCCGTTCGGCGATGGGGATGAACTTGTCCGGGGCAATCCTGCCCAATTGCGGACTGTTCCACCGCGCAAGTGCCTCAAAACCAACAACGAAGCGTTCCGGCAACTGGACCACAGGCTGGAAATAGACCTGGAATTCGGTGGCAAGATCCGCGCTCTGAAGGGCAGCTTCAATCGCCCGTTCCGAGCGGATCCGGGCCTCGTGTTCCGCCGAGTAGACGGTGGTTCGGCCGCGCAGACTGGTCTTTGAATTGTAAAGCGCATAGTCGGACCGGTCGAACAAAACATGGGCTGAGGTCCCGGCGTCCGGATAAAATGCAATGCCGCAGGACGCACCGACGGACACCTGCAGTTCGCCGATCCGGTAGGGACGGCTGATCTGTTCGCAAATGGATTGTCCCGTACTCGCTGCCTCATCGAGATTACCGAGATAGAGAAAGCCGAATTCGTCACCGCCAAGGCGGCAGATCTCGACACCTGGAATTCCGAGGTTTTTCAGACGCTGACCGACTTCCATCAGCAACTGGTCGCCCAGCTGGTGGCCATAGGTGTCGTTGATGGGCTTGAACCGGTCCAGATCGACAACACCGACGGCAAACTTCCGGCCAGTGTCTTTCACCTCATCGATCAGGCCCTCAAGTCTGTTGAAGAAGTGGCGGCGGTTGGGAAGGTCGGTAAGGGCGTCAGTCTGGGCGAGTTTGGAGTTTTCCGCGTTGAGAAGCTCCGTTTCCCTTTGTTTGGCAGCCAATGCCGACTGCGACACGATCAGTTTGCAAAAGCCCCTGTATCCGTTCAGGAGAACCTGCAGAACAACGAGGCAGACCAGGAAGATGTTCAGCCCCATGGCGATGTAGACATCCTCGTTCTGGCCAAGATAATGCACCAGATACGGGATGGTGACGATGACCATGACCATCAGGGCAGCCTGCGGCAGATGCATCAGGCAGAAGATGCAGCCAATGACGGTGATGGCGATGAAAAGCGCGACATGCCCGCGCTCCGTGGGTCCGCCGTAACCATCAAGGCTGAGCGACCACGTGATATAGATGACTGAAATCAGACTGCCGAGGATGACCGTTTGCCGGATCTTCCGGATGGCTTCTCGCGGAGCAAGCTCTGTTTTCCGGGCACGCAACCAGGCCACCATACGCACAACAGTGACGAGCAGGATGACCGCCAGAATGCCGACCGTCAGATAGGATGGCGCGACGTCGAAGTGGGTATAGGCAACCGCAATCGCGTTGACCATGAGGAGGGCATAGAGAGATGGAATCTGGGTCTTCAGCTCATTGTACTGAGCCTGCGCTATTTCCGGATGGCGAGGATCGATCATCATCCATCTCAGGAAAGCCCGGATTTTTTCCATCATTTTCTCCATTGATATTTCTTCTAATCGAAATGAGATAAAGAATAGTTATTTGATCAGCTTTCATGACCTTGGGTCGTTATACGGTTGTGAAAGCGTTTAATATTTGGATGGGGAAAATGCGGTTTCTTTTTACTGATATTCAGTTAGCAAAGTCGGGCTGCTGGCAAGAAATGCCGATCGTCCTGACATGGTGTGGTTGCAATCCTGCACATGAACTTTGCTGCCGGAATTCGTCAATTTACAGCGTTGAAGCCGACGCTTTCAGATTGTTTCGAGAACTGTGCAGTGGATCATGTATCCAATTTGGCGGGAAAGCAACGTGACTACAGCTCAGATCCATGTAATCGTAGCTCGGTATATTGTGCTTCCTCGCGAACGGTTGGGCTTGAACTGGCGATTTTTAGTCTCAAACAAAAGTGCAGAACGAGCGGCGTGGAGAAAGGCCAGGGAAAAGGAACTGCATCCGGTGTCACGGGGTACCGGATCGGTAGTATTAAGAGTTAAGCCAAATCGATTTTTTATTTGTTATTCGGGCAGAATAAATTGACCAGAAGATTGCACATAATCACAGGGTCTGCTCTGTTTTTTGTCACAGCCATCGTCGTCGCGCTCGTTACGGCAGCTGGCCCGGTTCAAGCCGCCGGCATTCAGCCGGTCCGCTCTGACCATTGTGCTCATCGTATTGACGGCCAGATCCGTCGCGGAGACAGCGAAAAGATAATAGGCTATTTGCAAACGGCACTGGATCGCATCGATCGATATCAACTAGATGATCCGCTGGTTCTTTCGCCATTCTCGGTGTGCCTCAATTCTCCGGGCGGTTCGTTGTCGGAAGCAACGCAGATTGCCGCATTCCTGCTTGAGAAGTGGATCGGAACGGTGGTCGACGATGGCGACAGTTGCCTGTCGGCCTGTTCGATCATTTTCCTGATGGGCAGCACGGACGGTGATTTAGGCAAAGGCCTGAACCGCAAGCTGCATGTCAATGCCACACTTGGTCTGCATCGCCCGTCGGTCGATGCACCGGACGGAGCCGGCTTTTCCGGCGAACAGTTGTCAAAGGCCTTCGACCTTGCCAATGAGGCGATCTACCGATTCATGGCCTTGGCCAACACGCCGCTTGGCCTGACGGACGGCATATTCGTGCAGCCCGATCTGATGCAGAACATGCTCCAGCACAAGGGGCAGGATTTTTTCTATGTCGATACGGTGGGGGCGGCGCTGCGCTGGCAGATCGACCTCTTCGGTTTTGAGAAATCCGTGCTGGTCGACGCCATGGCGGCCTCGCGGGCATGCCACAACATGTTCACTGTCAGCACGACCACGGGTGAAGATCTGGTCTACGACTACGAAACCTATACCCAAGATCAGCTGATGGACGGAGTGACTGCTTTTCACGCGCATTCCGCTAACAACGGTTACAGCGGCTTTCATTACGAGGTTTATGCGGCTCATTGGGATATGGTTAAGTCCGGTTGCCTGATCGGCGTTGTTAACCTAGGGGAAGGACCGCAGATGTCGGGCTGCGGCGGTTCCTGGTCCGGTGCCGATAATTTTCCCGGCAACGACTTCTGCCTGATTTCTGGACCATTTGCTCCCGACACGTTCGACATGACAGGCAGCAATGACGCCGAGGTCTTGGCGCTCCTCATGGACAAGCTGCCGTCCTTTGCAATCTACCCTTTGGAAACCGCCCTCAAGGATCTACCGGATCTTGCGCGGAACACCCGAGCAAGGATCATGGCATCGCCTGATCTTCCCCGGATGCTTACGGCGCTTGGTTTCCGCGATTGCGCGGAATCCGGCCTTTGCAAACCCGGAGAGCGGCCGGTCAATGCGAAGGCTTCGAAACCCGACAGTCGTAACTGGCAACGCATCGTCGGCGTGGCATCAAACGACGTGCTCTGGATACGTTCGTGCGAGTCGTCGAAATGCCACAAGGTAGGGTCGCTCGCACCGGGACAATCCGATTTTTACATCACCGAATGCGACGGAGGATGGTGCAAAGTCTTCTGGTCCGACGATAGTTTCGCCGGTTGGTCGAGCAAACGTTACATGGAAGCTCGCTGACCTCACTTTAAAGGCGCACGCCGGTGATGGTTTCTTCGTAATATGATAAGCAGACTATTTTTTTATCTTAAATCTACGCTATATGGAAAGGCATGGCAGATCGTACTCGAACCCGGCTCCTGAACGCGTTGAAATCCTCCGGCCCGCAGACCGCGGCAGACCTTGCCAGAGGACTGAAGGTGACGTCTGTGGCTGTCCGTCAGCATCTGGACGGCCTGCTGCAGGACGGACTGGTGGATTTCGACGACCAGAAAGGCTCAGTCGGCCGGCCCAAGCGGGTCTGGGACCTGACGCCGGAGGGGCACAAGCAGTTCCCCGACAATCATTCCAATCTGATGCTCGGACTGATCAGCGGCCTGAATGATATTTTCGGCGCCGAAGGTGTCGACAAACTGATCGCCCACCGGGAAGCGCAAAGCCGGAAATCCTATTCCGAAGCGGTTGGCAAAGCGCCGGATCTGCTCGGCAAGCTGGAAGTGCTTGCCGACCTGCGCAACCGCGAAGGCTACATGGCCGACCTTGTGCCGGAAGGGGCGGGCTATCTGCTCATCGAAAATCATTGTTCGATTTGCGCCGCGGCAACGGCCTGTCAGGGGTTCTGCCGTTCAGAGCTCAATCTTTTCAAGGACGTACTTGGACCTGACGTCACCGTCGAGCGCACCGAACATCAGTTTTCGGGCGGCCGTCGCTGTGTTTACAGGATCGAGCCCGCGGCCTGATCCTTCGCCGGTCCTGCTCAAGGAGTATATTGAGTGTCACTTGCCCGGCCGCTGCTTGCGCGGCTCATCGATCGGTATTTCCATCCGTTCGAAACCCACATCAAACCGCTGGAACTGCCCGTCACGCCGCTTCCGGACGAGGGGCCGCTGAAGCTGGTCTGGCATTTTGCCATGATGTTTCGCTGGCAACTGGTGATCGTCTGCTGTCTGGCAATGACGTCCTCTGGTCTCGGCCTCGCCGGCATCTGGGCAATCGCCTTTGTGGTTGACGGGGTAACGGAGGCCGGCGCGCAAGGCTTCCTGAGGGACAACGTGACTATCCTGGCCGCTTTCTTCCTTCTGTTCGTGATTATTGACCCGCTTGCCTTCCTTCTGCGGCAGACCTTTGCTCTCCAGACCGTGCGCATTCTTCTGCCGGCGGCGATGCGCTGGCAGGCACACAAGGCCGTGGAATCCCAAGATCTGGCGTTTTTCGAAGACACCTTCGCCGGTCAGGTTGCGTCCCGCATTGCCCAGGTCACCATGTCGGTTCACCGGCAGATGATGCTGGCCATCGAAACGATTCCGTATCTGGTCATCCAGTTCGGCGGCTCGTTCCTGCTGCTGCTGGCGATGGCCTGGCCGCTGGCCATTCCGGTGCTTTTCTGGATCTGCGCGAATATCCTCGTCGCCTGGCTGGCGATCCCGGCTTATCTGCAGCGCTCTGCCAAGGTGGCGGCGGCAAATTCCAAGGCCACCGGGGCGATGACCGACGTTTATTCGAATATCGCCATGGTCAAGCTGTTCGCAGCGGAAGATTCGGAGGCCGGTGCCATTCGCAAGGTCATTGGCGAGACGATCGACACCAGACACAGCGAGAACCGGTCGTATATCCTGACCGACAGTGGCGTTTACTTTCTGAACGTGCTTCTGATACTGGCCGTGGTGGTCATCGGGTTCTGGGGCATGATGGAAGGATGGGTCACGATTGGTGACTTCGTCGCCGGACTGACCGTCACGCGCTCGCTGTCGAACGCCTCAACCAGTTTCATCGGCATCGGGCAGTCGATCACCAGCACGCTCGGCACGATCCGCGACGCCATGCCGATCATGACGAGCCGGCCGGCCATCGTCGACCGACCGGATGCTCGTGATCTCAAAGTCAGCGCCGGGGAGATCCGCTTCGACAACGTGTCCTTCGCCTATCAGAGCGACCGGAAGCCGGTTCTCGACAAATTCAACCTGACCATCAAGCCGGGGGAACGGGTTGGTCTGGTCGGCCTGTCCGGTGCCGGCAAGTCGACGGCGGTGTCTTTGCTGATGCGCTTGCGGGACGTCACCGGAGGGTCGATCTCGATTGACGGGCAGGACGTGCGCGATGTCACGCAGGCATCTCTCCGCGGCCGGATCGGGGTCGTCACGCAGGATATTTCCCTCCTGAACCGCTCGATCCGCGATAATATCCGCTACGGCAAACCGGATGCCTCCGATGAGGAGATCCGGAAAATCGCCCAGGCAGCCGAAGCGCTCGATTTCATCGAGGAGCAGAAGGACAGCAAAGGCCGAACGGGGCTTGATGCCCATGTGGGCGATAGGGGGGTGAAACTCTCCGGCGGGCAGCGCCAGCGCATCACCATTGCCAGAGTGCTGCTGAAGGATGCGCCGATCCTGATCCTCGACGAGGCAACCTCTGCTCTCGACAGTGAAGCCGAACTTGCCATTCAGCAGAACCTCACCCGCATGATGGAAGGGCGCACGACACTGGCCGTTGCTCACCGCCTGTCGACCATCGCGGCCATGGACCGTCTGGTCGTGATGAACGAGGGCCGGATTGCCGAAGAAGGCACGCACCGGGAACTGCTTGCGTCCGGAGGGCTCTATGCGGCGCTCTGGGAACGGCAATCGGGTGGGTTCCTGGCGCTGAGTGCTGCCGAATAAGTCCTTCAGGCGCCAGCCTGGCAAATGCGTGCTCTTGTCGCGCCTGGTCTCCTGAAGTTGTCATAAAGACGAAGGCTCCTTCCGTTTAACTGAGAACTGGAGGAAAGACTGTCCGGTGGCAGGTGGGAGCTGCCGCTGCGCAATATGGAGAGTTCCATGGAGTTGCAGGGCGATACACCCTCGAACGAGGAAACCGGCCCCGAAAACGGATCTGCAGATAAGGGTGAAGGGGCTGACCTGGCCTCGATGATTCGGGAAATTACTGCCCTGAGGGACGCCATCGGGGTCGACGCCGCGCGGCTGCTCGAAGGCTATGGGGTAACGGCAGCCGCGCCTGAAATCGTCAATCTGGCGCATTATGTCGCCCTGCGTCATCACGATATCCGATTTCTGCAACGCCGCCTGATGCGCCATGGCCTTTCCTCGCTCGGCCGCCTTGAAAGCCGGGTAATGCCGACCCTCGACGCGGTGCTGGCGGCTTTGTCGGCCATGACCGGGCAGAAACAGGATGGCAGCTTCAGGTCCGAAATGGAGTTTTTTGCCGGTGAACGGCGGCTGGAAGAGGCCTCGGCCGGCTTGTTCGGCCCGAAACCGGAACATCGCCGCGGTCGAATCATGGTGACTTTCCCGAGCGAGGCGGCTGACGATCCGGCTTTTGTCCGGGATCTTGTCCGCAAGGGCATGAATGTTGCCCGCCTCAACTGCGCCCATGATGGCCCCGAAGCCTGGGAGAAGATGGCCGCCCATGTCCGGACCGCAGCCGAGCTGGAAGGGCGAGACGTGCGTATTCTGATGGATATTGCCGGGCCCAAGATCCGTACCGAAACCGTGGTGCCCCAGAAGAAGACACCGAAGCTGACCATCGGCGAGCGGTTTCGCCTCGTGGTGCAGGAAACGCCTGACGCCCATTCGGACATTGCGGTAACCGCAAGCGTGTCCCTGCCGCAAATGGTGAACCGGCTGCGCGAGGGGGACCGGCTGCTTTATGACGACAGCAAGCTGGAAGGTGTCGTGGAAGAGGTCTCGAATGGCGAGGCTGTCATCCGCGTCACGCGCGCCAAGGACAGTGGGGTCAAGATCAAACCGCAAAAGGGCATCAACCTGCCTGATACTGCGCTCGGGGTCTCGCCTCTGACGGCCAAGGACAAGACCGATCTCAAGACGGTCACCGCCCTCGCTGACATGGTTGGCTATTCCTTCGTCAGCGAACCGGACGACATCGACCTTCTGGAAGACGCGCTGGCAAGCATCGGCGCGGCGAACCATCCGCTCGGCATCGTCGCCAAGATCGAGCGGCCCGAGGCGGTTCAGAACCTGCCCGCATTGATCGCCCGCGCCAGCGGTACCAGGCCGCTTGCCATCATGATTGCCCGGGGCGATCTTGCCTCCGAAATCGGCTTTGAGCGGCTGGCGGAAATGCAGGAGGAAATCCTGTGGATCTGCGAGGCTGCGTCGACACCGGTGATCTGGGCAACGCAGGTGCTGGAAAGCCTGGTGAAATTCGGCAGCCCTTCGCGCGGCGACATGACCGATGCCGCCATGGCGGCACGGGCAGAATGCGTGATGCTGAACAAGGGCCCGGCTGTCGGCGAGGCGGTACAGCTTCTCGACAGGCTGGTTTCGCGCATGGAAGGGCATATGGCCAAGAAGACGCCAACGCTCCGGGCCCTGCATTCCTGGTAGAAACGGTGTGGCGCGCGGGAATTTGTCAGCTCGTGTTGATTTTCTGAAATCCGGCTGACAATACTCCCCTCATGGACAAAAGAGACCGCGCTGTACTTTTTCGCGAACGCCTGTCGGATGCCTTGAGCAGCCGGGATATGAACCGGTCGGATCTGGCGCGTGGCGCTGGGCTCGACCGGTCAACCGTTTCCCAACTGCTGTCAGAGGATGCGCCGCGCCTGCCCAACGGACAGGCGCTGGCCGCCATTGCGACCGCGCTCAGCGTTTCTTCCGACTGGCTGCTGGGCCTGTCGACCCACCGCGGGGCTGCGGCCGAAATCCTGGACCAGGCGGTGCAGGTGGCCGAGACCGATCGGCATCCTGTCGATGAACACCTGCTCGCCTGGTACCGTGATGCGGTCGGGGCGAAGATCCGGCATGTGCCCGCCAATCTGCCGGACGTGCTGAAGACCGAAGCCGTTCTGGCCTTTGAATATTCCGGTGAGACGCTGCGCACCGCGGATCAGGCCATTACCGGTACCCGGGACCAGAGGGCGCTTCTCAGCCGGGCGGAATCCGACATGGAAATTGCTCTGTCGAAGGAGGCTCTGGAGGGTTTTGCACGCGGAGAAGGGATGTGGCAGGGCTTGCCGGTTGATCTGCGCCGCGAACAGCTTGAAGTTATGGGACACACCTTGAGTGAGCTTTATCCCTCACTCAGGTTGCACCTCTTCGGCGCCACGGACCGATTCTCAGCGCCATTCACCGTCTTCGGTCAGAAGTGGGCCGCGCTCTATCTTGGCCAGCGCTATCTTGCCTTTTCCAACACACGGCATGTCCAGCTTTTTGCCAGTCATTTTGACGATCTGGTCCGCCATGCGGTTATCCGCTCCCATGAGGCTGGGGACTTCGTGGGTGGACTGGCTGGTCAACTCGGCTGAGTTACTTCAGTTCGTCACCGTAAACACAGGGGACAGGGGGCGGTTCTGCCTTTGGACTCAGTCGAGCAGCCTTCGCGTCCATGCAGTTTCCTATCGGCAGTCAGCCGGCCCGATATCCTCTCCAAGGTGGTCCCTACGCCTAGCCGTGGGCGGACTTTGCGGCTTCAACCGACTTGACCGGTAGAAAGCTTTCCGCTTCCGCCATTTCCCAATAGGTCGAATAACCCGCGATATTGTGCGACTGCTCCAGAAGCGCGCCTTTCTTCAGCCAGGAGAGCGCGACGCTGGCCGGCATGATTTCGCGAAGGCCTTCGTGCAGATAGAAATGCTCCGGCTTGAATTCACGCGGATGGTTCAGCCCCGCGGCAGCGGAGAAATCCCGGAGTGACTTGAGTGTGTTGCGATGGAAATTCGCGACACGCTGTGCCTTGTCGGGAACCACCAGGGCTTGCTGGCGCTTGGGGTCCTGCGTCGCGACACCGGTCGGGCAACGGTTGGTGTGGCAGCTCTGGGACTGGATGCAGCCGACCGCGAACATGAAGCCGCGCGCGGAGTTCACCCAGTCGGCCCCGAGTGCCATGGCGCCGGCAATATCGAACGCGCTGATCAGTTTGCCGCTGGCCCCAATGCGGATATCCTCGCGCAGGCCCGTGCCGACCAGGCAGTTGTGGACGAAGGTAAGCCCCTGGCGCAGCGGAGTGCCCAGACGGTTGGCAAATTCCACTGGTGCCGCGCCAGTGCCACCTTCAGCGCCGTCGACCACGATGAAATCGGGTTTGATGCCTGTTTTCAGTATGGCCTTGACGATGGCCATGAACTCCCAGCGGTGGCCGATACACAGCTTGAAGCCGACAGGCTTGCCGCCGGAAAGGTCTCGCAACTGCGCAATGAAATGCAGAAGTTCGATCGGGGTTGAAAAGGCGGAATGAGAGGCTGGCGAGATGCAATCCGTGCCGACCGGAACCCCGCGGGCTTCTGCAATTTCTTCCGTCACCTTCGGGCCAGGCAACACGCCGCCGTGACCGGGCTTCGCCCCCTGGCTCATCTTGATTTCGATCATCTTGATCTGCGGTTCGACGGCCTGCTTGGCGAATTTGTCGGCATCGAAGGTGCCATCGTCTGCGCGACAGCCAAAATAGCCGCTGCCAAGCTCCCAGACCAGATCGCCGCCGCCCTGCCTGTGATAGCGCGAAACGCTGCCTTCGCCGGTGTCATGATAGAAGCCGCCGGCCTTGGCGCCCTTGTTAAGCGCCAGGATGGCGTTTCCGGACAGCGAGCCGAAGCTCATGGCCGAAATGTTGTAAAGGGAGGCGGAATAGGGATGCTTGCAGTCCGGCCCGCCGATGGTCACGCGCATGTCTTCGTGATTGTGCGGCTTGGGACAGATCGAATGGTTCACCCAGCCATAGGACGTGTCATAGACGTCGAGTTCCGTCCCGAACGGCAGAACATCCTCGATGTCCTTTGCCCGGTCGTAAACCATGGAGCGCCGCTCGCGCGAGAAGGGGCGGCCATCCTGATTGCTTTCGAAGAAATACTGGCGCAGCTCAGGCCGGATCGCCTCGAACAGAAAACGGAAATGACCGGCCACCGGATAGTTGCGCAGGATCGCATGTCGGGTCTGGCGGACATCGAGATAACCGATCGCCGACAACACGGCAAAGATGAGAAATGGCCAGACGAAGTAGCCGCTGAGGGCAAACGTCAGGACAAGCGCAATAACGGCAAGGGCGATGCATAGAATGAAAACGGTATAGCGGGCGGGAAACACGGACCGGTGACTCCTTTTCGGCGGGCTGCCTAGTTTTGTCAGGCTGCGGCCGAAAAGGAAAGAGCGATCAACTCCGTTGACCGCTCTTCGCTGGAACCGGATCGACTTCAGACCATGTGGTGAACGTTCAGCTTGTTGCCGTCCAGATCCCGAAAATAGGCGGCATAAAAGCCGTTGTCAGCGCGTTGTCCGGGTTTGCCTTCATCCGCTGCCCCAAGTTCGATGGCTTTCCGGTACACAGCGTCAACCTGCGCGCGGCTGTTGGCAGACAGGGCAATCATGACACCATTGCCGACAGTCGCCCGTTTCCCATCAAAGGGAATGTGCACGGAAAAGGCGGCACCGGCCGGCTGGCCGGACCAGACGATAAAGTCGTCAAACTCCATCAGCCGCTGCGCGCCGAGTTCGGCCAGCAAAGCGTCGTAAAACGCGGCTGACCGCTTCAGGTCGTTTGTTCCCAAGGACGTATATCCGATCATGTCTTGCTCCTGAAAAATGGTGTGTGCGGTGCCGGCATGACCGATTTAGAGATTTGCAAAAATGAACGGAATAGGCAGAATTGAGGTGCGGCTTTGCAAATTTGAAAGAATGTGATGGACTGGAATTACCTTCGAACATTTCATGCCGTGTCTGAGACCGGCAGTCTCGCCAAGGCTGCGGAAAAGCTCGCCATCAGTCACGCGACGGCGTTCCGGCACATCCGCTCTCTGGAAGATCAGCTCGGTTCCAGATTGTTCGAGAAGGTGAAAGGCCGTTACAGAGCCACTGAGGCGGGGGCTGAAATCCTGGACCTGGCGCAGTCCGTCGCTGTTGCGATGGAGGACATCGACCGGCGGATTTCGGGCGCGGATCTGGCCTTGAAAGGGCGAATCCGGCTGACGGCTCCGGCAAGTTTCGCAGTCCACTTCCTGCCCGGATATCTTCTGGACTTCAAAGCCAGGTATCCAGACATCACGGTTGAGCTGCTGACCTCCAACGAGGAGATCAACATGTCCAGCAGGGCCGCCGAGATCGCCCTTCGTGTCACCTCATCCCCACCCGAACACTTGATCGGCCGAAAGGTCGCGGATATCCTCTGGGCCTATTTTGCAAGCCAGAGCTATCTGGATCGCAAGGGCGTTCCGGTGAGTGCCGCCGAGCTTTCCTCCCACGATCTGATCGGCGCCAGCGGACTGCTGGCGCAGCGGCCCGGTTTCCTGCAGATGGACAGATCGCTGCGCGACAGGGTCGTTGTTCGCAGTGATGATCTTACGACCATGGCCGCTTTGGCGCGCAAGGGGCTGGGGCTCTGCCTGCTTCCTACGGATGTGGCGCGGGAAGGTTTGAAGAAACTTGCCGTTGCCACCGAGGTGCCGGCAAACGAGCTCTGGGTTTTGACCCACCCGGACCTTCGATCAGTCGAACGGGTCGCCTGTATGGCGCGGTTTCTGTCAACGGCCTTTCGCGCCGAAACGGCATTTTCAAGCGCGTAAGGCAGCGGTGCCGACACGAGTGCGACAGCGCCGGGCTTGTCAGGCCTTTTTGGCGCCGATCATTGTCAGCAGCCGCTCGGCCGTGCCGCGTGCGCCCGGTTCGCCCGCCATGATGTCCGCTGCCCGTTTTGCTCCCACACGGTAGACTGGGTCTTCGAGCTGCTTCAAGGCCCGGGCAAGTTTCGAAGCCGTCAGCGAAGTCTGACGGATCGGCGCAGGTCCGGCTCCGGCCCTGTGAACCTGTTTGCCCCAGAACGGCTGGTCGCCGAAAACCGGGCAGACGAGCGATGGTTTGCCCCAGCGCAGGGCTTCATGGGTGGTGCCGGCACCACCATGATGAACGACTGCCGCACATCGCGGGAAAAGCCAGCTATGGGGCGCTTTTTCCAGCAGGAAGATACGGCCTGACACGGATCGCGGCAGGTCTTTCGCCGACAATCCCCCCCAGCCGGTGGCCAGAACGGCGCGTTGGCGGGTTTGTTCCAACGCCGCAACCACGGTTTCCGTCAGTTTTCCGGGGTCTCTGCTGGGCATGGAGCCAAAGCCCAGATAGATCGGCGCCGGGCCTTTCTCCAGAAAGGAGGCCAGGTCTTCCGGCGGCACATAGTCCGGATCGGGTTCGGTCAGCCAGTAGCCGCAGGCCCAGGTGTTTGTTGGCCAGTCCTTTGGCGCCGGCACCAGGGCGCGCGAAAACGCCTGGAGGCAAAGCGCTGCCTCACCGCCCGGCATATGGCCATCCATCAGATCGCCGCCCATCAGATCGTCGCCCATCAGATCGCCGTCTGAGGCAGACGTGTCTTTCAGTCCCGCGTGTTCCCGCACAGCCTTCGCCAGCGGGGCAATGCCGAGCCGCATCAGCAGCCGTCCAACGGCATAGCTTTGCCGGTTGAGGAAAGGGCCGAGGTCGGGTAGCCCGAAAAGGGGCAGGGGAAAGGAACCTGTGGGCGCGGAAACAGGCTGCAGCGCCGTCGGCAGGGCAGGCACGTTCAGGTGTCGCGCCACCAGCGTGAGAACCGTTGCCTTCAGGTTGAAGAGAATGAGATCCGGCCGCTCAATCGTTCCGATATCCCAGAGGCACCGCGCGGCCTCCTTTTGCAGATCCATGCTCTTGCGCGCCGCGCGGATTTTCCCCTTCAAGGTGAAAAGCGCAGCCTGTGTGTCTTCCCCTTGCAAAAGGGTCTGATAATTCAGCGGGACAGGTCGTGAGCGGGCACCGGCGGCGGTGATCATGTCATCGAAGCCTTCCCCCGTGGTCACCACCACATCGGCCCCGAGCCTTGTAAGGTCACGCGCCAGGGCAACATACGGCTGAACGTCTCCCCGTGTACCGAGGGAGGCAATCAGGATCTTCTTTCGGGGACTTGGCATCGGGGCCTCGGAGGGGATAGTCACACAGGACGTCGGCAGGCCTCCCTCAGATGGCTGTCCCGGCCCGCAATTGCAACCTTAACGTGGATCGCCTAAGCCAGAGCAGGCGCAACACCGCCGTTGGAGTACACAATGCAAACCAGATTCGCACTCGGCACGCGCGGTCAGGGCCTTTACGAATTCACTTCGTCGGTGGCCGACTGGCTTGCGGAAACAGGGGCTGAAGACGGTTTGCTTACCCTGTTCGTTCGCCACACGTCCTGTTCGCTGCTGATCCAGGAGAATGCGGACCCGGATGTGCAGAAGGACCTGAAGGCGTTTTTCGAGCGTCTCATTCCGCCCGCGGATCACCCTTCCATGACGTATCTGGTGCACACGCTGGAAGGACCGGACGATATGCCCGCCCACATCAAGGCCGCGATCATGCCGGTTTCGCTTTCCATTCCCGTCTCTGCGGGGCGGATGGCGCTTGGAACGTGGCAGGGGATTTATCTTTTCGAACACCGCACCCGGCCGCACCAGCGCCAGGTCGCTGCGCATTTTCTGTCCGACCGCTGAAAGTTGGTTTCGCGGGCCTGTCAAACGCCCTGGATTGAGAAAAGAGCCCTTTTCGAAAAATATGTGACGACTATCACATCCTGAAATTTCGGACCGTCTAGAGTGGTGCATGAACCGGAAGTCCGTCTCCGGAAGTCGGTTGAGATTCAGGAGTTTACAAGATGCGCTTCATCATTGTCCTTGCCGCACTGTTCCTGGCAGGTCCCGCTCTTGCGGACAACGACCCGAACCGCCCGACGGACCGGATCGCAGCCGACCTCGGGATCGAGGAAGCGGTTTTCATCGAGTGCTTCAAACCGGTCAATCCGGAACCGGGTAAATATCCCAGCGGTGCCCAGCAACGCGCGAACAAGGCAATTCTGCTACCCTGCCTTCAAAGGGCCAACGCCGCCATCACCAACGACCGCCTGGACGCGGTCATGGACAAGTACCGCCCTGAAGGGGCGTTCCGGAAAGAGGATTGTTCCCGGAAGGCCGCAAACCGGCCGGTCATGCAGCGCTGTGTGTTCCTGAAAGTCGACTGACGCCTACTTGCGAAGCGCCGGAAGACCGACCCCCGTGCTTTCAAAACCGCCATCGGAAGCGATCACCTGACCGGTGACATAGCTGGCCTGCTCTGAACACAGGAAGGCAATGACTTCGCCAATCTCGGTTTCCGAGCCATAGCGGTTGAGCGGAATGGCGTCGTGATAGGCATCGATAATGTCCTGGCTGTGCACCGCCATTGCCAGCTTGGTGCGCACCGGGCCCGGGCAGACGCAATTGGCGCGAACGCCGTATTCGCCAAGTTCCGCCGCCTGTTGTTTCGTCAGCTGGATGACCGCAGCTTTGGAGGTGCCGTAGGCAACCCGCAGCGTGGAGGCGCGAAGGCCGGAAATCGAGGCGATGTTCACGATCGCGCCACGGGTTTCCTTCAGGGCGGGCGTGACCGCCTGCGAAATCAGAAACACACCGTCCAGATTGGTCTCCATCACCCGGCGCCACATGGCAAAATCGGTCTCTTCGATGGGGCCGAATTCAGCAACACCAGCGTTGTTCACCACCGCGTCCAGCCGGCCGAACCTTTGCAGGATGTCGGGGATCGTCGCCTCGACCTGCTCAATGATGGAGACATCACACACAAACGGCACGGCCCCCTCCAGCCCCTTTGAGGCAATCGCAAGTTCGTCTGCATCCCTGTCGAGCATGGCAACCTGCCAGCCGCGTGCGAGCATGAGCTTTGCCGTGGCAAGGCCAATGCCGCGGGCAGCACCGGTGATGAGAATGGTTTTCTGGGTCATGACAGCGGGGTCCGTTCGGGGCAGGGATTGGAAAAGGGGTTGATTTCAGCGGCTCAGCGCATGGAAATGCAGACGCGGATCGCGCCGGCATTGTCCGGCAACGCAACGTCCTTGTCGTTGATGCGGAAGGCATAGACCCCGGCAGGGTCGCGTGTGTTCACGGCAAGCGCGGCGAACTCCGCGAAGGGCACGATGCGGCCAGCCTGGTCCCGCACCAGCATTTCCCCGAAAGCGTAGGCCTGATCATACTTGTAGCCATAAAGCGGGCCGAGCTTGCGGGCATCTTCACCGGAATAACCACGCGGACCGACCGCCTTGTACATGCCGGCAATAACGCTCCAGCCCCCCGAATACCGCACACCCGTGATCTTGCCACCGGGTAGCGCCAGTTGCTGCCAGCCCCCCTTGGCCTGCACGTCGATGCAATGATCGGCGGCAAATGCCGTGGACGAGAACAAGAGGGGCAGAAGCAGGCAGAGGCGAACAAGGGTCATGATCCGATCCGAACTGAACTCGCCCCAGAAGATAACACGGCCGCGTGCGGGTCAAGCGACGGCGGGTGCGGGCAAGCGGGCAATCAGGCATTCCTCCGCTGAATGATCGAGGTCGGGTGAGTGGGAATTTTCAGAGCTTTGACGGAATCGTAATCACGGCCCTTTGCGGTCGTTCGATCAGTCTGCGGCGCAGGTCTGCTTGGAGCCCTTTCTAACCAATGCTGCGAGGCGCGCGAATTGCAGCTTTCGGCAACAAAGCGCAGCACAACGTCATGCCGCAGTTCCTTTTGTAAGAAACGGAAGCAAGGCATCGAACGCTTCGTTTGGGGCCTCTTCCGGAATGAAATGGCCGCTCGGCATCGCTGCATAGTGCGCGTCCTCGCACCATCCGTCCCAGATTTTCTTCAGGTCGAAGTGCCGCCCGGTCACACCCTTGTCACCCCAGAGGACCAGTGTCGGGCAGGTGATCTTGCGGTTTGCCTCCCAATCGACAGCGTCGTAGTCCCGGTCGATCCCGTAGCCTGCCCGGAAACACTCACACATAGAGAAGATGGAAGCAGGGTCCGTCGATCGTTCCAGATAAACCGCGAGGGCGTCCTCGTCGTATGGCACCCGCTTGTCGCCCAGGCCGAAAAGTATCTGGCGCTGGAACGCTTCAGCGTCGCCTTCGATAAGTCGTTCGGGTTGCGGGTATGGCTGGGTCAGGAAAAAGAAATAGAAATAGTCCTGAGCGATCGCAGCGTTCGTATTTTTGTAGAAGTCTAGGGCGGGCACGATGTCCATGACGCACAAGCGCTCGATGGCATTGGGATGATCGAGCGCCATTCGCCGGGCAACCCGCGCTCCACGATCATGAGCAACCAGCGAGAAGCTGTCGAACCCGAGCTTGTGCATGACCGCGACTTGCTCGGCTGCCATCGTGCGCTTTGCAAAAGGGTTCGGGGTTTGGCCCGGTTCGGGTTTGTGACTTTCTCCCCGTCCCCTAAGATCGGTCAGGACGACGGTGAACCGGTCCGTCAGGCGCGGCGCGATGTCATGCCAGCATAGGTGCGTTTGCGGATCGCCATGCAGCATCAACAGCGGCGGACCGGACCCGGCCGTCAGGGCCAAGGTGTCGTTGCCATCGACAGTGACGAACTGCCTCTTGAAGCCGGGCAGAAGCCGGGCGTCGGCTGCCTCACAGATGTTCATTCAGCCACTCCTTGTAAGCAGCAATGCCCGCCTCATTGCGTTTGAAAAACGACCAGCGACCGATCTTGTTGACGGTCACAAAGTCTGCGCGACGCAGCAGCTCCAGATGGCGGCTGACCGTAGGTTGGGCCATGTTGAGCTTTTCCGTGATCAGCGTGACACAGACGCCGATATCGCGAGGGTCACCAGTCTCCTGGTGCGCAAAATGATCATATGGCTCACGCAACCAATCGAGTATTGCCACACGCGCCTTGCTTGAAAGAGCCTTGGATTGTTCAAGCCGATCTACCATGCTCAACCATTACATAGTTAAACAGCTATTCGTCAATGTATTTGTATCAGTGCAGACGTTGGAGCAGCCGCAGCGAAAGCTCACTTTGTCCGCAATGCAGCCGTCCGGTTAAAGCGCAGCGAATTCACACTTCCCGCCCGAAGTTTCAATTAGAGCGCACCGCGTCAAAGCTCTCGGAAGCGCTCTTTCGAGCCTTTCGCCGCACGATACGCCAATGCCGTATTGCCCTATAGCTCGCACGAAAATATCGGTCGCCTTCAACTGCCCCTGTCGGGGCATTGCTCGCATGGCTGATGTTTCAGGTGACCGCCGGCATGTCGGGGAACGCTGGTTCCGGATCACTCAAGCCTCACACAGGCTTGCCTTGCAACTGTTTGCGTGAAGACCCACATCGTAGGGTGAACGATGAGGGTCGTTCCTCCCCAGACTGGCGCCGGGCCTTGAAGTAGGCTGCGGCGCCTTCTTTTTTCAACTCTTTGTAGTTATGCTGCGTGTGTCGTCGGCAGGCTTGCCGCGACTGGAAATGTGCTCCGCTGCGCTCCTGGAGGGCATGGACTTTGTCCCGGAGACTTGTCCTGGAGAGCTGCAAGCGGTGGCCCGCGCCGTCGGACGGGGACGGCGCGGGCTTTAACACCGGCCTGAAAAGGAGGGGCTCAGGACACGGTGTTAGAGGCTGCGGCCAGGATGGCTGCAATCTGGTCTTTCAGGTGAAGTCTCTTCTTTTTCAGATCTTCCAGGACTTCGTCCGATGTGGGCTCCACATCCGTCTCGATGCGATGCACTTCACGATTGACCGTGTGATATTCGTCCGCCAGCCGCGCAAAATGGGCATCGTTGGTTTTCAACGCATGCAATGTGTCCGCGGCTTCCGGAAATTCTTCATGTAGTTCGTGTGGCACGTGGCTCATTCTTGCCTCCTTGTAAGAAGCACAAGGTGCCGCCAACCCGTTCCAATCACCTTGAGACAGATCAATCGCGCTTCAAATTGAAAAGTGTTTTTGAGGCCGCGCCGCCTTTCGGAAGAACGCGCGGCTGAAAGCCTTTGGAGCGATGCTTCGACGGTGATGCAGGCCTTAACCGCTGGCGGGTTTGAGCTTCGCCAGCCGGCCGGTTGTCGGCATCTTCTCTTTCAGCGTCTGCTCCAGAAGGTAAAGGGAGAAGTCGCGGATCGGCATCGGCTTGGCAAAGAAATACCCCTGCGCGTAGTCCACATTGCGGTGTCTGAGGGAGGCGAGCTGTTCCATGGTCTCGACACCCTCCGCACAGACCTTCATGCCGTGTGCCGACGAAATACTCAGAATCGCCTGGACGAACGCGCCGCGGGCACAATCGGTGGCGCTGCCCAGATCGTCGATGAACATCTTGTCTATCTTCACGAGATCCGGATTGAGCGCCTTGATCTGTGCAAGGTTTGAATATCCCGTGCCGAAATCATCGATCGCGATCAGGCAGCCGTTGCTGCGCAGATACTCAAGCGACTTGACACTGCTGGTCCCGGACCTGATCCCGGTTTCAAGAATCTCGCAGCACAGGGAAAGACCGGCTTCGGCCGCCATGGCGAAAACAGGCGAGCGAAGGACGGACTGGATCTGGTCGTCTTCAAGATCCGACTGGAAAAAATTGACGGAAACCTTGAAACCGGGCCGTCCGGCAAGCAGCGGTTTCAGATCGCGCACTGCCTTGGTGATGATGATTTCCGTGAACTCCCAGGTCAGGTTTTCCTGCTGGATAATGCTCACGAATTCATCGGGGAAGAGTTTGCCCTGTGCATCCTCGAACCGCGCAAGAACCTCGCAGCCGTCGCACTTCATCGTCTCGAGCGTCAGGATCGGCTGGTAGTGCGGTTCGAAACCCTTGCCGCCGTTGGCAATCGCATGGCGGATCCGCCCGGCCGGGCTGTGCCGGTCACTCACGATCCGTTCAACCTTCAGAAAAACGAGCACGCCGGTCACGAGGCCGAAAGCGGCAAATATCACGATCAGTGCGATGTTCTGCTCGACGATGCGGGTGGGGGGAATCATGGTCAGGTAACACAGCCTGACATCCCCTTCACCGCAGGCCTGAGCATAGATCCGCCCGAACACCGGGCCATAGGTGTTCCGGTATTGCTGGAGAAGGCCGGCGTTTCCGTGGCCGTAAAACAGAACGGTGTAGGGATCCTGCCTGTTCGAAACATAGAACAGGTCGTCTGCCGCCGTTGCCAGGTTGCCGGTCTGGTAGAAGGAAACCCCGTAGCGGCCTTTCTTGATCAAGGTGATCTCGCCAACATCCCGGGCCCTTTCGAATGGCACCCGATACCAGGTCTGGCGGCCATCGCGAAAAAGCTGAGCCTTTTTGGGCGGGCCGAAATCGTGAGCAGGCTCGAACCGCCCGAAACTCGATGAGCAGGCAGCCTTCGTATCCCCATCGGGGAAGAACCAGATGTTGGTGATGTGATTGTCTTTGTAGACGAGTGTGTTCAGCGCATTCAGATGGTCGTCGCTGCAATCGTGTTGCGGAAGGTTTTCCAAGGTCGCATAGAGCTTGTTGCCCCGGTCGATATTGGAAAGCCAGATCGCCAGAAGATCAGATGTCTGTTTTTGCAGATCCCGCTGACCGTCATAGGCGACGCCAGCCCAGGCAATTACCAACATGGCGGCAAAAATCGCGAGGCCCGCAAGAGAGCCTGTTAATAGTGCGCGGTTGTTGGGCGAGGTACTGTGACGTGCCATTTCATTGCCGGTTATTGGTCCGCCCAAGTTGCACAGCCAGGATTAAGAACAAGTCAATTGTTAGAATTAACGGCGCTTAACTTGACTGGTTATCCCGCCTTTTGTGGCTCCTGGTGTTGTTTTTTACCCCAAAACCGCAGTTTGGCCCGCCCGGATCAGGTTGAAGCGTGCATCAGGGCAAAGCGCGCGCGCCTTCAACCGGCAGACAGAAGGGCAACCTTGCTCGGTCCGGTCTGTCTGCGCCGGTGTCTTGCCGGGTTAAATGTCATCAGTCCTGTTTGAAGATCTTCTCTGCAAGCGAAATTATCGGGTGTTTCCCTGCATTTGCGTGAGATATGCTCGGTGCTCTCTCCTGACAGAATGCTGTCAGGAGAGGTCTGATAGGGTGATCCTCATCACAGCGCCTGAGGAGACTTTCCATGACTTTTGCACCCGATCACTTCACTGTCTGGATGGAGATACCCGTCTCCGATCTGGACAAGGCGGTCAGCTTTTACAATGACGTGTTCAAAACGGAGCTTAGACGTGTCGCTGACATGGGACCCAATGAGATTGCAATCTTTCCAACGAAAGAGCAGGGCGGGATTGCAGGTCACCTTTATCCCGGGAAACCCGCACAAAGCGGAACCGGACCAACCATCCATCTCGCTTGTCCGGACACCCTGGAAGAAACAATGGAGCGCTTTGCCGCCAGTGGCGGGCAGATCATTTCCGATCCGGCGGCGATCCCGGCAGGCCGCTTTGCCTATGGCATCGATCCGGACGGCAATTCCATCGGCATGTTCGCACGCTGAGGCACGACTGACAGGATGCCGGCTTCGCAGGGAGCCGGCATCATGAGGCGTGCCGACCGGTTGTTCCAGATCGTACAGTATCTGCGCGGTGGCCGGCTTGTCCGGGCGCGACAGTTGTCCGAATGGCTCGAAGTTTCCGAACGCACCATCTATCGTGACGTGGTCGACCTCCAAGCCTCCGGCGTGCCGATCGAAGGGGCTGCCGGCGTCGGCTACATCATGCGCGATGGCTATGAACTGCCACCTCTCATGTTCACGCGGGACGAAATCGTCGCTCTTTTGGCCGGTGCGCGTTTGATCCGCGCCTGGGGCGGTGCGGCCATGGCCCGGGCCGCCGAAGAGGCGATGATCAAGATTGACGCGGTTCTGCCTGAAAAGATGCGGGTGCGCCAGAATGAGGTCGAGATCCACGCCTTCGCGCCGGAGATGACACCGCAAATCCGCGCGCATATCGATTTTCTGGAAGCGGCTGCCGATGGCCGAAAGCGACTGTCCATTGCCTATAGCGACAGCAAGGGGCAGCCGACCAGCCGGGCGATCCGCCCTCTGGGGCTCTGGTTCTGGGGCAAGGTGTGGACACTTGTCGCCTGGTGCGAGTTGCGGCAGGATTTCCGCATGTTCCGGCTGGACCGGATTTCCGAAATACGGGAAATGGGCGACCGGTTCGATCCTGAGCCCGGCAAGACTCTGAAGGATTTCTACCGCGGTATGGAGCGAGACAGCCAGGGCAATTCTGCCGGGTGACGACCACGCGGAAAGGCCTTCTTTTAATTGCAAATCGGTGGAGCAGCCCTGTCAGCCTCGCGGGCGCGCGCAGCCCAGGCGGCAAACGTCAACGCAGGGACGCGTAGCCGCTGCCGAAGATTTCCCGCAGCAGCTTGCGCTTCATCGCCTCTGCGTAGTCGTCGTAACTGGCGGCGACCTCGACAAAAGCGCCTGGACCCTTGATCACATGGGACCGGTAGTAGCGCACAGGCGTTTCGTCCGCGCCCGAGATCACAAGGCCATTGACGGTGATTTCCTTGAAGTCGAAGGCCCTATAGGCGCTGTCGGGGCCGAAGCCGTCATTATTGATGCCGTCGCCGGCGACATCGACCACCTTTCGCCCGCAGGGAACGGGTGCTTTTCGCATCAAGGTGGATGCATGGCCGAGTGCATAACCGAGGGCAGTCGGAAACTCCGTATAGCCTCTCGGCGCACGGCGCAGGATCTCAGCGGCATTGGCAACGCTTTGCGCATCGTTGAGATGGCTCCACCCGAGCTGGAGCAATTGCTGGTACCTGCCGCTCCACTCGAAACTGGTGACCCAGATCCCGCCGACAGCCTCGATTGCCTGCACCACATCCGGGTCGGTCAAGGCGTCCGCCAGTCCGTTGAGCTGCAGGGTATGCTCGCGGGCATCGACACTGGCCGATCCATCCATGGCCAGAACAAGCGAGAGGGAACAGGCTGAAGCCGAGGCAGGGACGAGCATCAGCGGTGCGAGGCACAACAGACTGCAGGCGCGCCGCAAGGTCTTGCGCATTGCGCCTCTTCCAAGGCGGCGGTGATCCATCAGCAAGTTCGAACGGCGGCCCATCATGACACCATTCTAGTGGATCCGGGCTCGAAGGGAATGCCAATAAGATGAGCATGCATCCACGCGGCGTTCAAATTCCGGCAATCGGGCGGTTCGAGCAGATCTGCCGAAAGACCGTCTTCCTGCCGCTGCTGCCAGTTCATAGCGGAGGATCTTTCAAGGCAGTGGCGGAGCAAGACAGGCCTGTACGACAAGGTGTATTGTCGGTAGGGTTTATGTTGCAGTGCAAATTTCTTGGCTTAGTCTCTTGAAATTGCTGAAATATCTGGGCAGGTTTAACGCATGTATGCATCCCATGGATTTTTGCGGTCGGACATTGGCGACGTCGATGTCGTGTATCACGACGGCCTCTATCATCTGTTCCATCTGGTGCTGCCCAACCACGATTTCATCGCGCACGCCGTCAGCACGGACGGCATGACTTGGCGTCGCGTAAAGAATGCGCTTTTCGTCGGAGAACCGGGCGAATGGGACGATGACATGCTCTGGACGATGCATGTAACGCCCGATCCGGACCGCAAGGGCGAGTGGCGCATGTTCTATACCGGGCTTGCCCGTGCGGAATATGGCCGGGTGCAGCGGGTCGGGCTGGCGCGGTCCAAGGATCTGTTCAACTGGCAGCGCTGCAACCACGGCAACTATCCGCTGGAGGTGCCGGGGCCGCTTTATGAAAGCTCCGTCGACGAAGGCCGCCAGTGGGTCAGTTTTCGCGATCCGTTCTTTTATATGGACGAGGAAACGGGCGAACGGCTGCTGCTGTCGTCTGCCAGAGTGAAAGACGGTCCGGTCATCCGGCGCGGCTGCGTCGGGCTTGCGCGGGAGACAAAGACGGACAAATTCTCCTTCGAGGCACCGCTCTACCGGCCCGGACTTTATGATGACGTCGAGGTGCCGAACCTCTTCCGGCTCGACGGCCGCTATTATCTGATGGGCTCGATCCGCGAGGATACCAAGATCCATTACTGGTATTCAGAGACGATCGACGGCCCATATCAGAACTTTTTCGACAATGTGATCCTGCCGACAGGCAATTACGCGGGCCGGATCTGCCGGACGAACGACCGTTTGCTCTTGTTCAATTTCTTCTCCAAGACGGAATACGTCTACGGACGGGAGCATGTGAAGAAGCTGCTGCCGCCTCCCAAGGAGCTGGTGACCGACAGTGCCGGCCGCCTCAAGCTGAAATCGAATTCCGACTTCAATTACCTGGTCACACAGCGTCAGGTCGTAACGGCCTCCTATCAGTGCAAGGTTCTCTATTCCAATCCGCACGCCTCCGCCATCGATCGCTCGGACGGGCTGCACCTGTCCTGTGTAAGCGGCTATGAGGCCTTCATTCTGCCCGGCAAGCATGAGGACTTCCGCCTGAAGGCGCAGTTGATGCTGGAAGGGCTCGGCAAGACCGGTCTCGTGCTGCGGATGAACGACGAGGGCGACGGCTACTATCTGTCTCTCGACCTCGTCAACGGCATTGCCCAGATGCGGGCATGGGGCGCAAATCCGACGCCGGAATTCGAACACGCTTTCCGCTACGAACCGCTTCAGGAAGCGCATTTCCGCGGCAGCGATCATGGCCCATGGCAAATCGAGGTCGTGGCCCATGGCCTCTATTTCGAGTTCTCCATCGACGGTCATGTCGTGCTGTCCCTTGTCGACGACAGTTTCGTTGACGGGGGCATCGGCTTCTACACTGAAAGCGCGGCGGTTTGCCTGAAGGACCTTGTTGTCGAAACATTGAGCCGTCCGGTAACGGAGCACACGGTCGAACCGGTCTATTCCGTCACGCACAGGGCGCCCGATCAGGAAGGGGAGAACCGGTGACCGCGGAGACGGGCACGGCAGATACGAGTGACACCTGGCTTCTGGTGAGCGACATTGACGATACGCTGACCGGTAATCAGGCAGATCTGGAACGGCTTTGGCACCAGCTCAAGACCGCCGGGCCGCATCTGAAACTGGCTCTGAACTCCAGCCGTCCGGCCGTCAGCGTCGACCAGACCCTGTCGGAATATTTTCCAGATGACTTCGAACCGGACGCAATTATCACCGGTTTGGGAACCGAAATCCGTCTTGGCCGTTTGTTTCTGGAAAGTTGGCAAAGCCGTTTTGCCGACTGGCCTGACGGCGAGGTTCGCGCAATCGTCCGGAAATTGGGGTATGATGCACACGACAACAAGTTCCAGACGGGCGGCAAGGCCAGTTTTGCCGTTCCGGGGAAAGACGGCGTGGACGCAATTCTTGCCGAACTTCGGAGCGAGGGCATCCCGTTCAGGCATATCTATTCAGGAACCAGCGACCTGGACATTCTCGCCCCCGGTGCAGGCAAGGACGCCGCCATGCGCCATCTTGCAAGCCACCTCGGCATTCCGATGGAACGAACGATCGCCGCTGGAGATTCCGGCAACGACCTTGCGCTGTTCGAAGCAGCAGGCAAGGCCATCGCGGTCGGCAATGCCCGGCAGGAGCTTCTTGCGAGCCTGCCGCGTGAAAAGACCTATCTGGCATCCGCCCACCACGCCGCCGGCGTGCTGGAAGGCTTGACCGTGATGGGGCTGCTGCCGCAGTCGGCAGTCTGATCCGGCCATTTTAAGGGCCGCTGCCTGCCGCAACGCTGGTGGGCTGATGAGCAAAAAGAGCAAAAGAACGCCTGGGACGCTGGAGTACAAAGCACACGAACAAGGTAACGACACATGAACAAGCACAATATCGGTTCACTTCTGATGATCTCGCTGCACGGTTATGTGGCCGGATCACCGGAACTGGGCAAACCTGATACGGGCGGCCAGGTGGTCTTCGTACTGGAACTGGCAAAGCGCTTCGCGCGGCTCGGCTACAGGGTCGATGTCATGACGCGCCAGTTCGAAGACCAGCCGGCCGAGGATATCATCAACGAAAACCTGCGCGTCGTGCGCGTGCCCTTCGGCGGATCCGATTTCATCCGCAAGGAAGACATGCACGACTGGTATGGTGACTTCGTTACCAATGCGCTGGCAATGATCCGTCATCGCAAGCTGAATTATGACGTCATCAACTCGCATTACTGGGACGCAGGCGTTGCGGGCCAGAAAATTGCCGAGGAACTGCAGATCCCGCACATTCACACGCCGCATTCGCTCGGCTGGTGGAAGCAGCACGACATGGTGGGCGCTGGCGAGGAAGAGATGGCCGGTTACCGGTTCAAGGAGCGGATCCAGAAGGAGTTCGTTCTTTACCGCAACTGCGATCACATCATCGCAACCACCGAGCAGCAGACCGACCTCATCGTGGAGCAGTACCAGTTGCCACGTGAGCACATCACCATGATCCCGCCAGGCATCGATGAAGGCCGCTTCACACCTGCAACACCGGATGTGGTTGCGGAGGCGCGGCGGAAACACGATTTCAAGGAAACGGACATCTACGTTGTCGGCCGCGCGGCGGAGAACAAAGGCTATGACCTGATCATTCAGGCCATGCCGAGCCTCTTGAAGCTGCAGCCCGAAGCGCGGCTGGTGCTTGCCGCCGGTGCGAATTCCGACAGCGACAAGGCTTTGCTCAAGCAATGGAAAGAGATCGCTTCTTCCCTTGGGGTGGCCGATTCCATCAGTTGGCGCGGCTACGTCGAGGATGAAGATCTGGCCGATTTCTATCGCGGTCCGGGCATTTTCGCCCTGCCGTCCCGCTATGAGCCCTTCGGGATGACTGCCGTAGAGGCAATGGCCTGTGGCACTCCGACGGTCGTGACCATTCACGGCGGCTTGTTCGAGCAGATTGAATTCGGCCGTCACGCGCTGGTTGCTGATCCCAAGCGTCCGGAGGAATTCGCGGCCATGCTGAACATGCCGATGCAATATACCTGGATGCGCGAGACACTGTGTGTGGAAGGCGCCCGCTTCGCCCGTCGCGTGTTCGGCTGGACAGGTATTGCGCGGCGGACCTTGCAGGTGTTCGAGCAGTTCAAGGGCCGTTATGACGACCTTCAGTCCGACGAGCTCGCGGTGGGCTGACGGCTTACCGGAAGGGTGCCTTGAATGAGAAGGGATGCTGAAGATAACCAAACGTCCGGTTCAGCTTGCGTTCAGGTGAAATAGATTACACCTTGCGCATGACCTCGTGAGCAGACCGGAATCGGACACGTGAAACAGATATTTGCCCTTTTGATCCTGACCTTCGCCGTCATCGCGCCGGCGCAAGCCGCTTGTTTGTCCCAGTCGCAGGCCCGCGAAGTCGTGGCCAGCGGCAAGGCCGCCCCGCTTGGGGCGGTTGCAGGGCAAGCAGGCGGTGAAATCGTCAAGGCCCAGCTTTGCCAGCAGGGCGGAGGCTATGTCTATCTGTTGTCGGTCCTAAAGGGTGGCAAGGTGACAACTGTCACAGTCAATGCCAGCAGGTAATTGCTAGAAGCGACATCTTCCTGCCGGCTTTCGGTTGGTTGATCTGATTCCGGTTCCTTCAGTCAAAAAGTTGAATTTCATGCGCATTCTTGTTGTCGAAGACGATACCGATTTGAACCGCCAACTTGTGACCGCCCTGGAAGAGGCCGGCTATGTGGTCGACAGTGCGACGGATGGTGAGGACGGGCATTTTCTTGGCGATACGGAGCCGTATGACGCCGTGGTTCTGGACCTCGGTCTGCCGTCTCTCGACGGCCTCTCCGTTTTGGAAAACTGGCGCCGCGACGGACGCACCATGCCTGTTCTTATCCTGACCGCACGAGACCGCTGGTCGGACAAGGTTGCCGGGATTGATGCCGGCGCGGACGACTACGTCGCAAAACCTTTTCACATGGAAGAAGTTCTTGCCCGGGTCCGTGCGCTTGTGCGCAGGGCTGCCGGCCATGCCTCCAATGAACTGACGTGCGGTGCGGTGCGTCTGGATCTCAGATCCGGCCGTGTGACCGTGGACGGCAGCGCGGTCAAGTTTACATCACATGAATACCGGCTGCTGTCCTATCTGCTGCACCACCAGGGCAAGGTCATTTCCCGGACGGAGCTGACCGAGCATCTCTACGATCAGGATTTCGACCGCGATTCCAATACGGTGGAAGTGTTCGTTGGCCGATTGCGCAAGAAAATCGGCTCGGACATGATCGAAACCATCCGTGGGCTCGGATACCGCCTGGGAGCGGCGAGTGACTCCTGAGACCACGGCCAGCAGAAACGGTCAGCCGTTGAACAAGCCCCAACGATCGCTTGCTGCCCGCCTCGTATTTGTGGCTGCTGTCTGGTCCACCATCGCGCTTGCCATTGCCGGTGTGTTTCTGGTGAGCCTTTACGAAAGAGCGAGCGAGCGCGCATTCGATGCGCAACTCGAAGTTCACATCAAGGCATTGATTGCCGAAATGCTGGCAACCAACGCGGACCAGACAACCGCGACCCTGGCCGCACCGGCCTACCGCGGCGATCCGCGGTTTTCGCTGCCACTGTCTGGTTGGTACTGGACAGTCCGCCGCGCCGACAGCCCGTCGATCCTCTATGCCTCGGAGTCTCTTGTCGGAGATCCGCTGAACACGCCGCCGATCGGTCAGGACGAGGCCAACGCGGGGTTCATCATTGGCCCAACAGGTGATGAAATCCGTGTGTTGCAACGCAGAATTTCCGTAGGCGATACCAGCTATGTGATTGCCGTTGCGGCGGCAACTGCCGGGTTCTGGGCGGATATCTTCGAATTTGCGCGACTTGTCGCCATTACCCTTTGCATTGTCTGGCTCGGGCTCATTCTGGCGATCTTTCTTCAGGTGAAATTCGGCTTGCGGCCGCTTGCGCATTTAAGTGCGTCGCTGTCGGCCGTAAGGCGAGGCGAGGCCGAACGGATCGATGAGGCGTTGCCGCGCGAGATCGCACCGCTTGCGGTGGAACTCAACGCGCTCATCGTGTCGAACAAGGAAATCGTCGAACGCTCGCGTACCCATGTCGGCAACCTTGCCCACGGGCTGAAAACGCCGCTTTCCGTCATCTCCAACGAGGCAAGGGCCGCCGGAGGTCCCTTGGCGCAGAAGGTGTCCGAACAGGCGGCGATCATGTCTACGCAGATCCAGCACCACCTGGAGCGGGCCCGCATGGCAGCGCAGCGGCGGGTCATCGGGGTCTCCTGCGAGACCGAGCCGGTTCTTGCCCGTCTGATCCGGGCCATGGGCAAGATCTATCAGGACAAGGGCGTGGAAGTCAGCTTCGCCCAGACGGGCGCTATCCGCTTTCGGGGGGAAAGCCAGGATCTGGAAGAAATGAGCGGCAACCTGATCGACAATGCCTGCAAATGGGCAGGGTCGAAGGTACAGGTTCAGGTTGCGCCTCTGAATGATCCTGCGACCAACCGGGACATGTTCACGATCACGGTCGAGGACGACGGGCCCGGTTTGACGCCGGAACAGCGGGCTGAAGCGGTCAAACGCGGACGGCGACTGGATGAAACGGTGCCGGGAACGGGGCTTGGCCTGTCGATTGTGGCAGACCTTGCCGCCCTTTACGGCGGCTCCTTCACCCTAGACAGTTCCTCGCTCGGAGGACTGAAGGCACGTCTTGTGCTGCCAGCGCTCAACAAGGAATAGGGGATTTGTCGAACGAACGGTGGAGCCGCCCTTGCGGGACTGTGATAGGATGTGATGCAAATCTCGGCAATAAAGACATGGTTGTGGCCAAGTTCGGCCACAAATTAAAAATATCACTGATTCATCCGCCGGTTTCAGCCGGTTTCACGCCTTCTAGCGCAATCGACTTGCGTTAGCCTATGAAAATGGTCAGCACTCGGATTTTGGCTGCTCCTGGTTGAAATCCTCGGAACTTGGAGCTTTCAAGAATGCGTCTTCGCGGTGCCTCGTGTCTTGCTCTTGCCTTGGTTCTGGCGGGATGCTCCATGACGTCCGGATCGAGAGACAGCAACTCCTGGGGGTCCTTTTTCGGCGACCCGAATGCGAATGTGGCAGGCTCTGAGGCGAACACGGCTATTTCGGTTCTTGTAAACAACGAGTTCGGCAACGCGCTTGAGCCGTCGGATCGCATGGCGGCGGAAGATGCGCAGAACCGGGCCTTGCGCGCACGCGGGCTCGGGGTTTCGGTTGCCTGGCAGAACGAGCGCACCGGACGCAGCGGCCAGGTCCGCCCCGGACCGGTCTATTTCGTCAACGAGACGAGCTGCCGCGAGTTCACCCACGAAATGGTCCTTCAGGGCCGCACCTTGCAGGCACGTGGCACGGCCTGCGAAACCGACCAAGGCAACTGGCAGGTGATTGGCTGATCCTGCCAGCACCAAGACCCGGTTGAAGGCAGCTCCACCATGCTGGTGCGAAGGGGCGGGGCCTTTAATTTTCCTAAGGTTTTTCTCAACACTTGCTTAAGTCTTCTGTCGTTAAACTTGCGGTGAAACGGATCGCGATGTTGACGCTTTGAATGGCATATTCGGACCAGCTTGAAACCAAGATCAAAACCTACCTGAGCAGTCTAAGCCCTAACGCGGTTAAGGCTCTGGTCCGGAATTTGGAACGCGCCAAGGTTCAAAAGCAGGCCGACCCGCACATCCAGCTTGTTCTTGCCGCAGCTGTTGCTCTTATCCGCAAACCGCAGTCGGTGACGCCAGGAATGCCTGGCGGTGCGCAGCGTCGGGGCCAGGTACAGCGCATGTTCTTCATGCCGCTTGATGACTTTCTGATCAACGAAATGCTGCCGACCCGGCAGGAAGGCCGCATTCAGCGCGGTGTTCTGGATCGTGTCTGGAATTGGCTCAGCCGCGATGTGATGGCCGCCGATATCCGCCTCGTCCTGGAACAGGCCGGTAATGCCGCTGTCAGCGGCGAGCGGGTGGATGCTCTTGTTCAGGCGCTGCGCTCGCGTGCGGTGGACGCCATTGGTGATATGCTTCGGCGCGCCGAGATATCGGAAAAAGACAAGCGCCGGATGGCTGTCGAACTTGGCGGTGATCGCGGGATCGCGGAAGTTCGCGACATCCAGAAGATCTTCGCGGCGGAGCGTTGGCTCGTTCCCTTTCTGCAGAACATACCGGACCGCATCAATGAACATCGGCTGAAGCAGGACACGGACGTTCTGCGTCTGGTCGACAAGTGCTCGGCGCGTTTTCCAGACCATGTGCCCGTAATCGCCGCTGCCCTCGTGGACCGCTCCGATATGCCCTCGGCCTTGTGTGCCTTTGCCGGGCGCCTGGCGGGAGACAGCGATCCCAAGGCGATCGCCCAGTCCCAGTTCGCGCCCTTCGTGGATGTGGTCATGAGCGAGGCCGAACGTCTGCAGATCCTGGCGCTTGAGCACCGCAACAACAATCCGGATCCTGTTGCCTTCTCTCAGGCGCTGTCCGAATACCACACGTTGGTGCGCGGCGTTGAACGCGACATGGACCTTGCCGTCACAGGCAGGTGGCACAAGCGTCTGGCGGAAACCAAACGCAGCATTTCCAGCGTTGTCACCCGGGAATTGAACAGTGCACACGGCAGCGTGCGCCGGGCACTGCAGGTGCCTAAGTTCGACAAGGAAGGCAAGCTGCAGATCGATCAGTCCGCCATAGATGATGCCGTACGCACCTTGCGCGTCGTCGCGATGGTTCGCAACGCCTCCGAGACCTTTGCAGTCAACGAGATCGGCAAGCGCACCCGTCAGGCGGTTGAACAGACGCTTGAGATCCTGACCCGTTCGCTGATTACCGATCTTGGCAAGGCCAAGGGACCGGCACTGGAGGCGCAGACGGCCGCAGCCGATGTCGCCATCATGCTGTCGGAGATCTATTACGGCGCTGATTATGCCTCGCAGCTTCGCCGCAGTCGGCAATCTGCCTATGCAAAGGCAAGCATGAATGCGGCCAGCGTCCCTTCCGGCCTCAGTCCGGAGCGCAAACTGGTTGCCAGCGCCCTCGGTCGCCGCTGACGGTTTTCCCTTAGGCCCGCCATCCTCGCGCCGGCTTGTGAATTCCGGCGAGGGGCACTCACAGCGGTTTCATGACCTGAAACATCTCAACCGCGACCGCCGGTCACAGCTCAGCCACCTTGCTTTTGTCCGCATTGAATTGTCTATAGTGCGCCATGGTGTTCTGGATCCTGATTGCGCTGCTGACCGGGGCGGCGACATTGTCTGTACTCATTCCCCTGTCGCGTTCGCGGCGAGGCCAGGAAGCTGCGCCCGCACGCGCCGATGAGGCGGTTTACCGCGAGCAGCTTGCCGCCATCGACAAGGAACTCGAACGAGGCCTGATCGATGCCGAAGCTGCCGAGGCCGCGCGAACGGAAATCGCGCGCCGCTTGCTGGCGGCGCACGACAGGGGGGATGCCACGAAACAAGGCGGGGTTCGGACGGGGCGGCTGAAGCTTGCCCAAGGGTTTGCCCTGCTGGCCCTGCCGGTCATGGCGTTCGGACTTTATATCGTCCTTGGCTCTCCCGGGCTTCCCGACCAGCCGCTGCTCAGCCGTCTCAATGCTCCGGCGGAAGAACAATCCGTGGACTTGCTGGTTGCCCGCGTGGAGCGCCATCTGGCGGAAAATCCGGAAGATGGACAAGGCTGGGCGGTCATCGCTCCGGTGTATATGTCTCTCGGCCAGCCCCAGGCTTCCGCCAAGGCCTATTCCAACGCGATCCGCATTCTCGGCCCCCGGCAGGCCTGGCTGACCGACATGGGGGAAGCCCTGACGATTGCAAATCAGGGGCTGGTGACTGCCCAGGCTCGCGCCGCTTTCGAGCAGGCCGTCGGCCTCGAGCCGGCAGCGGTAAAGCCGCGTTTCTTCCTGGCGCTTGCGCTGGGCCAGGAAGGCCGCAAGGAAGAAGCCATTGCCGCCTGGCAGGCCCTTCTTCAGGGAGCTGACGAAAACGCTGCCTGGGTTGGCGCGGCCCGGCAGGAAATGGCAAGGCTGACTGGAGAAGCGCCTGCAGGCGACACCCTGCGCGGCCCCTCGCAGGAAGAGGTTGCCGCCGCCGGTGAGATGACGGCCGAAGACCGCCAGGCCATGATTTCCAATATGGTTGCCGGTCTTGCCGAACGCCTTTCGACGGAAGGCGGATCGGCCGAAGAGTGGAACCGACTGATCCGTGCCTATATGGTCCTTGGAAAGAAACAGGATGCGGAACAGGCTCTGGCTGCGGCATTGTCGGCATATGCGGACAAACCCGAGGACTTGTCCATGATCAAGGACGCTGCAAGCAAGCTTGGTCTATCTGACGGTTGAGTGGCGGATCTGCTGCGGTCGGCGCGATTGCGCCGGGGAAATGAAAATCGGACGCTTGGCTCATGACACGCAAACAAAGACGATTGACCCTTATCGGATCGGCAGGCGCGGTGCTGGCTGTTGCGCTGACGCTGATATTGATCGCGCTCAGAAGCGAGATCGTGTTTTTCCAGAGCCCGACTGAAATCACCCAGAACGGCGTGGCGCCCGGTCAGCGCATCAGGCTCGGCGGGCTAGTCGAGGAAGGCTCGGTGGTGCGTTCCGACAACGCTGAGGTCCGTTTTCGCGTGACTGACACGGCCAATACGGTTGCCGTCACCTACAAGGGCATCCTGCCAGATCTGTTCCGGGAAGGGCAGGGTGTCGTTACCGAAGGTGTTGTCGGGTCGGATGGCGTCTTCGTTGCAGACAGTGTGCTGGCCAAACACGACGAAAACTACATTCCCAAGGAAGTGGCCGAAGCGCTGAAGGCGCAGGGACACTGGCAAGGCGAGGAAGGCCAGTCGAACTGATTGTTCGCAGTGCCGGTGAGGAAGAGGAACGGACATGATTGTCGAATTCGGACATTACGCACTCGTGCTGGCCTTCGCTCTGACACTTGTCCAGTCCGTTTTGCCGATTTGGGGCGCGCTCCAGAAGGATGACCGCCTGATGGCGGTGGCGCCACCCGTTTCGGTGATGCTCTTTGTCCTGATCCTGGTTTCCTTCATGGTGCTGACGGGGGCCTATCTCAGTTCCGACTTCTCTGTTCTGAACGTCGTCGAAAACAGCCATTCCGCAAAGCCGCTGCTCTACAAGTTCACAGGCGTCTGGGGCAACCATGAAGGCTCCATGCTTCTGTGGGTACTGATTCTGGTGTTCTTCGGCGCACTGGTTGGCGTTTTCGGGGGCAACCTTCCTGCCGATCTGAGAGCTGTGACGCTCTCGGTGCAGGCCTGGGTGTCCGCCGGCTTCATCCTGTTTCTGCTGGCGACATCCAATCCCTTCACGCGGATCGTCAATCCGCCGCTGGAAGGGGCTGACCTCAACCCGATCCTGCAGGACATCGGCCTCGCCATTCATCCACCGCTGCTTTACGTCGGTTATGTCGGGTTCTCGATCACCTTCTCCTTTGCCGTCGCGGCGCTGATCCTCGGGCGCATCGATGCTGCCTGGGCACGGTGGGTGCGGCCGTGGACGCTGCTTGCCTGGTGCTTTCTCACGCTTGGCATCGCAATGGGCTCCTATTGGGCCTACTACGAGCTCGGCTGGGGTGGCTGGTGGTTCTGGGATCCGGTCGAAAACGCCAGCTTCATGCCCTGGCTGGCGGGCACCGCGCTGCTGCACTCGGCAATCGTCATGGAAAAGCGCGAGGCGCTCAAGGTCTGGACTGTCCTGCTGGCGATCTTCACCTTCTCGCTGTCTCTTCTCGGCACCTTCCTGGTGCGCTCCGGCGTCCTGACCTCGGTTCATGCCTTCGCCACCGACCCGGCCCGCGGCGTCTTCATTCTCGCGCTTCTGTGCGTCTTCATCGGCGGCTCTCTGAGCCTTTACGCCTGGCGCGCGCCGATGCTCAAGCAGGGCGGCCTGTTCGCACCCATCAGCCGGGAAGGTGGGCTGGTCTTGAACAACCTGTTCCTCACGGCGGCCTGTGCGGCGGTCTTTGTCGGCACGCTCTATCCGTTGGTGCTCGATGCCGTCACGGGTGAAAAGATCTCGGTCGGCGCTCCCTTCTTCAACCTGACCTTCGGACCCTTGATGGTGCCACTGCTTCTGGCCATTCCCTTCGGCCCGGTCCTGTCGTGGAAACGGGCAGATCTCGGCGCAGCCTGCCAGCGGCTCTACGCGGCTTTCGGCCTGGCGCTTTTGCTGACGCTTGTCACTTACTGGGCGTGGGGCATGGACAAGGTGCTGGCGCCGCTCGGTGTCGGGCTGGCTGTCTGGGTGATGGCTGGCGCGGTTTCGGAAATCGTGACACGCGTCAAATTCTTCGAAATCGGCTTCAAGCGCGGCTTTGCACGTCTTGTCGGTCTGCCGGGGTCTGCCTGGGGCACGGCCATCGCCCATTTCGGCATTGGCGTCACTGTCCTTGGCATTGTCACCGCCTCCGCGTTTCAGGAAGAGCGGGTCCTCACCATGCGTCCGGGCGATACGGTGGAGCTTGCCGGATATCAGATGACATTCGAAGGCGCTGCGCCGCGCCGCGGTCCGAACTATACCGAAGAGGTCGGCCACTTCTCGATCCGTCAGGGTGGGGCTCTGGTGGCTGAACTCGACCCGTCGAAGCGTATCTATACCGCCCGGCAGATGCCGACGACCGAAGCCGGCATCTATACGACAGGCTTTTCGCAGGTCTATCTCTCGCTGGGCGAAGGCCGCGGCGATGGCGCCGTCGACGTGCGGGTCTATTTCAAGCCGCTGATCACGCTGATCTGGATCGGCTGTGTGATCATGTCGCTCGGTGCGGTATTCTCGATCGCCGACAGGCGGCTGCGTGTGGGAGCTCCCAAACCGGCCCGCAAGCGTCAGCAGACCATGGCGGCGGCGGAGTAACGGGATGATACAGCGCCTTTTCCTTGCCTTGCTGCTTGGCCTCAGCCTTCTTGCCGGACCGGCTTTTGCCGTTGCTCCGGACGAAGTTCTGGACGATCCGGTTCTGGAACACCGGGCTCGCGCCTTGTCATCGGAACTGCGCTGCATGGTCTGCCAGAACCAGTCCATCGACGACAGTGATGCTCCGCTTGCCAAGGATCTGCGCATTCTGGTGCGCGAGCGGCTGGTCGCTGGCGACAGCGACAAGCAGGTGGTCGATTATCTCGTTTCCCGCTATGGCGAATTCGTGCTGTTGAAACCCCGTTTTGCCTGGCACACCATTGTGCTCTGGGCGGCCGGTCCCGTGGCTTTGATCGCAGGGCTGATCGCAATTGGCGTGGCGCTGCGCAAGCGCGCCCGCAACCGCTCCGCCGCCACCGATCCCACCGCGCCGAGGCTCACTGCCGAAGAAGAACGCCGCCTGCAAGCATTGCTGGACAAGACCGACTGACCCGGCCTGTCCTGAGACTGCGGTCACCGCTGTCACACAAAGGCGTGACTTGTATCACGGGCAGGTGTGATTACCTGAGGTCGAGCGACCGCATGGAGGCAGGAGAATGGGACAGCACCCGCTGAAACTGGAATTTGACGGAGCACACGAGGCAAGCCTCGCTGCCCGGCTGGACTTGCCTTCAGGCAATATCAGGGCCTTTGCCCTGTTCGCGCACTGCTTTACCTGCTCGAAGGACATCGCTGCTGCACGCCATGTCGCCAGCGCGCTTTCGCAGGAAGGCATCGCCGTGCTCCGGTTCGATTTCACTGGCCTTGGCGGCAGCGGCGGTGATTTCGCCTCGACCGGCTTCTCCTCCAACATCGAAGACCTGAAACGGGCTGCGGACTACCTGCGCCGGAACTATCAGGCCCCCCAGTTGCTGATTGGCCATTCGCTCGGCGGAGCCGCGGTTCTGTCCGTTGCCGCCGACATTCCCGAAGTGCGGGCTGTCGTGACCATTGGCGCCCCCTCTGACGCGGATCATGTCATCCATAGCTTCAAGGGTGAGGAAGACACGATCCGCCAGCAGGGGCAGGGCGAAGTCTGTCTCGAAGGGCGCAACTTCACCATCCGCAAGGAGTTTCTGGAGGACCTGGAAGCCCAGTCCGTTCGGGACAAGGTCGCCAGTCTCGGCAAGGCGCTGCTGGTCATGCATGCCCCGCTTGATGAAGTTGTCGGCATCGACAATGCCACAAGCATTTTCGTCGCCGCAAAGCATCCTAAAAGCTTCGTCTCCCTCGATACCGCAGATCACCTTCTGTCGAAAAGCGAGGACGCCGCCTATGCGGCCCGCGTGATTGCCAGCTGGGTTGGACGCTATCTCGATCCCGTGGAGCAGAGCGCCGACGACGAGGTGAAAGACGGTGTTGAGGTGGTGGAGACCGGCCAGGGCAAGTTTCAGGTCATGGTCACCAGCGGCAAGCACCGGATGATTGCCGATGAACCCAGGGACGTTGGCGGTTTCGACAGCGGCCCGTCACCCTATGGCTATCTGTCGGCTGCTCTCGGCGCTTGCACGGTGATGACCTTGCGCATGTATGCCGAACGCAAGGGGCTCGACATCGACCGGATCGGCACCCGGGTTCTGCACGGCAAGGTGCACGCCGCCGATTGCGAAAAGTGTTCTGAAAGCGTGAAGTCGCGGGGCGGCAGGATCGACCGGTTCGAGCGCTTGATCACGCTGGAAGGAAACCTGGACGAAGCAACGCGGACCCGGATGCTGGAAATCGCAGACAAATGCCCTGTCCATCGTACCCTGGAAGCAGGTGCAGCCGTGGTGACGCGGGAAGTGACACCCGGCGAACCGGGCGCATGATCTGATGAAAGCGGGGAGGCGGCCTCAGGCCGCCTGGCCTTCCAGGGTCTGCAGGCGGATTTTCATGAAGGACAGAAGACGGCGCGCGTCACGGTCTGACAGCGACTGATAGTCGTTGGCCCAGTTTTCCGCGGTCGACTGCGGTTGCTTGTTGTGCATCGCCCGGGCCTTGCACAGCGCTGCGTAATCAGCGTTTTCCACGCCCATCGCCCGGCAGAGAACCGCGACGCCGGTGGAATCGTAGCGCACCATGACGTTGGTGACGTATTTCTGCTCCAGACCGGCCATTTCCGCCAGAAGGAAGCAGATGTCGAACAGGTTGTTGGACAGCGAAAGCTGGGTGATCGCCTTGCTGAGCGAGCGTTGTCCAGCCCGAATTTCCTTAAGCGTCACCTTGGCGTTGATTCGGGTCGCCTTGCGTTCCAGCTTGGAGCTGGCGACAACCTTGCTGGCCTTGTGGAAGAGATCCTGGATCAGGGTCTCGTTTTCCTGGCGCAGCTTGCGGATCTTTGCCTGCTGGGCATCCGGCATCTGGTTGATCAGTTTGTCGTAATCGGACTCGGTAATGTCCGCGCGTTCCATCATTGCGTCGCGGATTTTCTCGTCCTGCTCTGCCAGCTTGATCAGCAGACGGGAGCCCCAGTCGGAAAATTCCGCGCCGGCGTTGGCCGCAACCGATTGCTTGACCGGGCTTTCACCGCGTTCCAGAAGCACGTCGGTGACATTGGCTTCCAGATGCTGACGCTTGGAAATTGCCAAGAGGTGGCCCTGACCCATGGTCTTGGCCAGCCGAAGGATGTCCTCGGTCTTGAGGGCATTGGAGGACGTCAGCATCGGCCGCGCGATGTCGATCTCTTCCCGGGCAAGCTCATAGGCGACCTTGTGGGACGTGTCGTCTATCGGCGCCAGTTGTTCGGAAATAGCCTTCTTCTGTTCCGGCTCCATGGTGGGAAGCATGCTTTCCAGCACCGTGTTGAACAGGGCGATTTCTTCTGTCTGGTAACTGTTCGCGCCGCGTACAAAAAGCTCGGTAACGTGTTCCACCAGTTGGTGGCGTTTTTCCGGGGTGCTTTCCTGAGCGAGGCTGAGAAGGTCGTTGAGCATCTTTGAGCTGTCCGTTTTTCTTACAACACAGCTAACGCACAGACAGTTTACAACTGTCTAAAGCACAGGATAAAAAAACGATAAATCTCACAAAACATCCGTATTATTGACAGTGCAGATCCCGCAATTCATCTGCATCGTCACCTTCTTGGCTATACTTGGTTTGGAAAGCTGTCCGGTTCTGCAAGGTTGCATATCCTTGCGTAACTCATGTTTGAGCCGATATGCGATTAACCCAGCCCTTTCGTGTCAGCGCCCGTGTCGAGGACAACCTTGTCCATTGGCACGTCCCAGGGCATGGGAAAAATCGACGGTATCCTGCAAAAGGCAAAACCGACGCCGATCGTCAACGGCCTGGCCGGTAGCGACGCCAGCGTGCGGTCGTAGTAGCCGCCGCCGTTGCCGAGGCGGTAAAAATCGGCGTCGACGCCGACCAATGGGGCAATCACGACTTCAGGCCGCAGCGACGGGCCCTCTTCGGGAACGGGAATGTTCCAGAGGCCTCGCGTCATCGCGCACCCGGGCCGCCACGGGCGGAAGATCAGCGGCGATTGCTTTTCGCGAACGACGGGCAGAAGAACCGTCCTGCCCGACGTGCAAAGCTCCGTCATCAAAGGGCGTAGGTCGGGTTCGCCGCGGATCGGCCAGTAGAGCGAGATGGTTTGAAAGTCGATGGCTTCAACGACGGAGCGAAGCTGATCGATCAGCGCTGCGGTAGTTTCTGCACGCTCCGTGCTGGTCAGTCCCTTCCGCTTCTCATAGAGCCGGCTGCGTTCAGATTTGCGGAACCGGCTGACATCGCGAAAAGTCTCCTGATCAACGACAAAACCACCCACCAGCATGTCGGCATAGCAGACAGGATCTCCCGGCGAGTCGTCCTCTTGGGTCATTCAGGATTATTCCTTTCATCGCCATGCGTTTTTATCGTGTCAGTCAGCCTATCTTGTGGTTGCCGGTCAGGCCACGGCCTCCGGCAGAAGAAACCTTCTCAGGAATCCTGCAAACACATTTCCTGGAACACCGGAACCTGATTGAGATTAGCGCGCTTGGGCCGGATGCGGTCAGGCCGCTTGCTCGTGCTTGATGGCCTTCAGCTTGATTTTCATCAGCGTCAGAAGGCGGCGCGCATCGGTGTCGTCAAGCATGTGATAGTTGGTCAGCCACTTGCTGCCCGTGCTTTCGGGAAACTTCAGATGCTTGCAGCGTTCCTTGCAAACGGCCTGAAACTCCATTGCGCCAATGCCCGTGGCGCGGCAGACCGTAGCGATGCCGGTGGAATCGAACCGGACCATGAGATTGTGGACATATTTCATGTCGAGGCCGGAGAAGAACGAGAGCAGGGCAACCGCATCCAGAAGGTTGTGTTCCTGGGCCAGCTGGTAGACTGCCTTGTTGAGGGTTGTCTTGCCGAGCCGGATGCCCATCAGCCAGGCTTTCGGGCTGATCTTGGATTGCTTTTTCACCAGTTCCGCACCCGCAGCGACGTCGCCGTCGTCCCGGAACAGGTCTTCCAGCAACTCTTCGTTTGACTTGCGCAAATGCCGGATACGGTCGCCAAGCTGCTTGGGCATGTCCTTCACCAGGCTCTCGAACACCGGCATGGTGATCTCTGCGCCGAGGTTGGCTGCCAGCGTGTGTTTGACTTCCTTGCTGCCGCGCCTGATCAGGATGTCGCTGATGTCGTTGCTGACATGATCGCGCTTGGCGAGGGCCAGGAGATAGCCCTGGTCCTTGGTTTCGGCAATCTTGCGCTGATCTTCTTCGCGAAGAGACTTGGAGCGTTCCAGAATGGCCTGGGCAACAGGCAACTCGTCGCTGGCCATGGCGGCGGCCAGTTTGGAAGACATGGAACGAACGTCCGCAAGGCGTTCCGACATCTTGCGCTTGGCTTCGAGTGCCAGGGAATCGTAGACGCCCTCAAGCATGTTGTTCAAAAGGTGCGTCTCTTCGGAACCAGGATCGTCCGCGCGGGCAACAAGCAGGCCGGTCACGTGCTCGGCAAGCTCGTGTTTTTTCTCCGCAGAACTGTCCTTAGCAAGCTTAAGAAGCGAGTCGCTCATGTCCGTACCCTATCGGCATAAGTTTCCCTGAATTTCCTTTATAACCTGTGAAAAACACCGATTGGTTCGTTGCAGGGAGGTGTCATCGTCACTGTTGACCGGACTGCGCCAATGCGTCATTTCACGGACATGACCGCACCTTCGAAGCCGATCCTCTATTCCTTTCGCCGCTGTCCCTATGCCATCAGGGCCAGGCTTTCGATTGCCGCCAGCGGTGAACAGGTCGAGCTGCGGGAGGTCCTCCTGCGGGACAAGGCACCGGAGTTTCTGGAAACCTCTCCCTCCGCGACCGTTCCCTGCCTGAAGGCCGATGATACGGTCATCGATGAAAGCCTTGAGATCATGCTCTGGGCTCTGCAGCGCGGCGATGCGGAAAACTGGCTTCGACCGGAGGAGGGCGATCTCGATGACATGCTGGCGCTGATTGCTGAGTGCGACGGCCCTTTCAAACGCCATCTCGACCGCTACAAATACGACACGAGATATCCGGACGCGGACAGGGAAACAGAGCGCGCCGGTGCAGGGGACTTTCTCTGGCAACTGCAAAGCCGTCTGGCAGAGGCATCCTGGCTCTTCGGTAACAAGGCTTCGCTAGCCGACTATGCAATCCTGCCGTTCGTTCGTCAGTTCGCCAACTCGGACCGAAGCTGGTTCGACAGCCAGAACTGGGTGTCCCTGAAGGCCTGGCTGGAAGCCTTCGAGAAGTCTTCCCGGTTCCAATCTGTGATGCCGAAGTGGAGCCCCTGGCGGGCAGGGGACACGCCGGTCTTCTTTCCTTCAGACGCGAATCCCTCGTCCTGATTCCCTGGGCCGGAGCCGTCTTTTCGTCACGCTTGTCGTGAGTGTGTTGCCACTGACGATGGTTTTCTTGCGTGCGGTTGATGCGGCGGACACGAATATGCAGCTTTTTATCGCGCCGGATCCGCGATTTCCCTCAGGTTTTCGAACCTGCTTCCCAACCTTACAAAACCGTAATGCCACCGACAGGCGCCTGTAAGACTGGCTGACATACCTTCACTTTCGAACCTGGGGCGCTTCCCCCGCTAGCGCACCCGGCAATGGCCTTCAAACCGTATCTCGAAAGAGGAAGACAACATGCAGAACAGTCGCTCAGTTTCTCCCCTGCGCTCCCGTCGCGCCAAATTGCTGGCAGGCGTCGTTGCGCTCGGCGCAGCCGGACTTCTGACGGCACAGACCATCGTCCCGAACCAACTGGCTCTGGCTGATGCGGTTCGTGTCGATACCGCGGCTCCGCTGGACTTCTCCCACGTTGTCAGCGCCGTCAGCCCGGCGGTCGTCAGTGTTCAGGTCAAGCAGGCCGCAGAACCGCGCATGATGAACTACGATGGCGGCAACGACAGCTTCGAGGATTTCTTCAAGGGGTTGCCGGACGGTCACCCGTTCCAGCGCTTCTTCCGCGACTTCGGCGGCAAGGGGGGTGAACAACAGCATAACCAGCGCCGTGCACCGCGCCAGTATGGCATATCCCAGGGCTCCGGTTTCTTCATCTCCGATGACGGTTACCTTGTGACCAACCATCACGTGATTGAAAACGGCACCGAGTTCACGGTCATCGATCGCGACGGCAAGGAATACAATGCCAAGCTCATTGGCGCGGACAAGCGAACTGACCTTGCGCTCCTGAAAGTCGATAGTGACGACAAGTTCACCTATGTCGAATTCGCCAAGGAAGCACCGCAGGTCGGTGAATGGACCGTGGCCATCGGCAACCCGTTCGGTCTCGGCGGCTCCGTGACGGCCGGTATCGTTTCGGCGCGTGGCCGTGACATCGGCGCAGGTCCCTACGACGACTTCATCCAGATCGATGCTCCGGTCAACCGCGGCAACTCCGGCGGCCCGGCCTTCAACATGCATGGTGAAGTGATCGGTGTGAACGCGGCGATCTTCTCGCCGTCCGGTGGCAACGTCGGTATTGCCTTCGCAATTCCGGCTTCGACCGCGCAGGATGTCATCATGGAGCTGAAGGACGACGGCACAGTCGTTCGCGGCTGGCTGGGCGTTCAGATCCAGAACGTGACCGATGACATCGCGGAAAGCCTTGGCCTTGATGAGGCCCGCGGCGCGATTGTCGCGGAAGCGCAGGAAAACAGCCCGGCCCAGAAGGCTGGCCTGCGCTCGGGCGACACCATCCTTGCCGTTGACGGCACCGAAGTGAAGGGCCCGCGCGAGCTGTCCAAGATCATCGCGGCTTACGAGCCGGACAGCAATGTGGATATCACGGTCTGGCGTGACGGTCAGAAGGAAGACGTCACCGTAACCCTTGGCCGCCTGCAGGAGCCGGATCAGGTTGCTGCCGTCCAGCCGGAAGCCTCTGAAAGCAAGACCAGCCTTGATGACCTCGGCCTGGTCCTGACCACAAAAGCCGAAGCAGGCATGGAAGGTGACGGCGTGGTTATCGCCGAAATCGATCCGGACAGCCCGGCTGCCGAAAAGCGCCTCAACACCGGAGACGTCATTCTGGAAGTCGCCGGTATCAAGGTCAACAGCCCGTCCGATGTCCTGAAGGCACTGGAAAAGGCGGAAAAGGATGGCCGCAAGGCGGTTCTCTTCCGGGTTGAAACCAACAACACCTCCCGGTTCGTGGCCCTGCCCATGAACGTCGCCTGATCAGGGACCGGTTCTGCCCCGAACCGGACCTGTGAGGCAAGACCGGCCTGCCCTCTGCCCCCAAACCCCGACGGGCCGGTCTTCGCCAAGGGTTTATCTGCTAAACCCTGACTGACTGGCGGCGGCGACTCTCACATCCATCGCCGCCGCCAGCATTTTCTTTAGGGCCAACTCAAGCTAAAAGGATGGGATGTTGAGGATTCTTGTCATAGAAGACGACCCGGAAGCTGCAAGCTACCTCGTCAAGGGTTTGAGCGAACTGGGCCACACCGCCGATCAGGCGGCCGATGGACCAGCCGGTCTCGATATGGCGCTCGACAGAGACTACGACATCCTCATCGTAGACCGCATGCTGCCGAAGATGGATGGCCTTTCAGTCATCAAGGAGCTGCGCCGGCAAGGCAACCACACACCGGTTCTGATCCTGTCCGCGCTCGGTCAGGTCGATGACCGCGTCAAGGGCCTCAAGGCCGGCGGCGACGACTATCTTCCCAAGCCTTACGCTTTCACCGAATTGCTGGCCCGTATCGAAGCATTGGCCCGGCGCCCCAAGTCGGCCAGCCAGATTGAAACCACCTACACCGTCGGTGACCTGACACTCGACCGCATGGCCCATTCCTGCCGCCGCGGCGAAACGGAAATTCCCTTGCAGCCGCGTGAATTCCGCCTTCTGGAATATCTCATGCAGAACGCTGGCCAGGTGGTCACGCGCACGATGCTGCTCGAAAATGTCTGGGAATATCACTTCGATCCGCAGACCAACGTGATCGACGTTCATATCTCCCGTCTGCGCGGCAAGATCGACAAGGGTTTCGACACACCTCTGCTGCACACCATCCGGGGTGCCGGATACACGATCCGTGACGCGGCTCACTAGGTTTACCAGAACCACAGCTTTCAAGCTGTCGCTGCTCTACATTGCCGTCTTCACGGTGATGTCCGGCGTGCTGCTTTTCTACATTGCGGACAACACGGACAATCTGATGTCCGAGCAAGTGGTCCAATCCGTCGACTCGGAACTGAAGACACTTGCCGATGTCTATGTGCGTGGCGGTGTGCGGGATCTTGTCGAGACCATCGACACGCGCTCCCGCCATCCCGACGCCAGCCTCTATCTTCTGGTCGATTTCGCGGGCAATGCGCTGGTCGGCAACATCGCCCGCCTGCCCACCACCGTTCTGGAAGAAGCCGACGGCGGATTGCGGCGGGTGCGCTATACGCGGCTCGGTCAGGATTCCGAAGATGTCGAACGCCAGGCCATGGTGCGCACCTTTGAGCTGCGCGGCGGCTTCCGACTGCTGGTCGGTCGCGACCTGGGCGACCAGCTCCGGTTTTCCAACCTTCTGGCCAATGCCTTGCGATTGTGGCTTGTCGTCGTGGTGGTCATGGCGGCCATCACCTGGCTGTTTGTCAGCCGCCGGGTGATGAAGCGCATCGACGAGATTTCGGCCACCAGCCGCACGATCATGCAGGGCGAACTTTCCGGTCGTTTGCCCGTGGCCGGAAACAATGACGAGTTCGACCGTCTGGCGATCAATCTCAATACCATGCTGGACCGGATCGAACTCCTGATGCAGTCGATGAAGGATGTCACCGACAACATCGCCCATGACCTGAAGACACCGCTGACCCGCCTGCAAACCCGGATTGAAAACGCCCTGCGCGAAGCAAAAGGGGAGGAGGGCTATCGCGGTGCCCTGGAAGCGACACTGGAGGAATGCGATCAGCTTCTGAGGATCTTCAACGCGCTGCTGCGCATCGCACGGGTCGAATCCATGGCTCCGGCCTCGGTGATGGAGCCAACCGATCTCAACAAGCTGGTCGCGCAGGTTGCCGAACTTTATGAACCGCTGGTGGAAGACGAAGGCGGCAAGCTTGAAACCGATTTGCCCGAAGGGCTGATGGCCGATTGCAACCGCGACCTGATCAGCCAGGTGCTGGTGAACCTGATCGAAAATGCGTTGAAATACGGGCGGCCGCAAACCGGTGACTTGCGGATCTGCCTCGGTGGCCGCGAAGAGGATGGCCGCATTGTCCTCAGCGTCACTGACAATGGCCCGGGCATTCCGGAAAAGGATCAGGACCGGGTCAAGGAACGCTTCGTCAGGCTGGAAGAAAGCCGTTCGGAACCTGGAACAGGCCTTGGATTGAGTCTGGTCAAGGCGGTTGCCCGCTTGCATGGCGGAGACTTGCGCTTCATGAATGAGGACCCGGGGCTGAGTGCCCGGATCGATCTCAAGCCGGTAAAACCGGACAGCAGCAGGAGCGGGCATGAACAAGGCGGCACAGCCGGACAATCCGGGGAAGGGGACTAGCCAGGACGGTGCCCCGGGCATTCTGGCCGACCGGATCGCGGTTGTGCCCACGGCGCCCGATCCCGATCATGCAGCCCTTTTCCTGAAAGACCTTCTGTCTGATGCCGACGCCGGGGAGGCGCTGAAATCCCTTTTGCAGGAAAATCCGGATCTGGAAGGCTTCCTGCTCGGGATCATCGGCAACTCTCCTTATCTGCGCGATCTGATGCTCGCCGATCCGCCGCGCCTGCTTAACCTGTTGCAGGAAGCACCGGAAATCCGTCTGGAAAATCTCTTGTCAGACGCCCGCGAAGCGCGGGCGGAAGACGAGGCCGGCATCATGCGGACCTTGCGCCTTTTCAAGCATGATCTCGCATTGACGCTCGGTCTTGCCGATATTTCCGGCGCAATCGGCCTGACCCGCGTTACCGGCGCCCTGGCCGGATTTGCTGACGCAGCGCTGACGGCCGCCATCAGGTTCTGTCTTGGCGATCTTGTCCGCCGGAACAAATTCGACCCCAAAGACCCGGAAAAACCGGAAGTCGACAGCGGCCTTATCGTGCTTGCCATGGGCAAGCACGGCGCAAATGAACTGAACTATTCGTCCGACATCGATCTGATCGTTCTGTACGATCCGGCCAAGGCACCAATGGTCGGATCGGCAGAAGCGCCGGTGGAATTCGTCCGGTTGACGCGCCGCCTGGTCAAGATCATGCAGGACCGGACCGCGGACGGATATGTCTTCCGCACCGACCTGCGCCTGCGCCCGGACCCGGGGGCGACGCCGCTTGCCATGTCGGTTCCCGCCGCGCTGGTCTACTACGAGTCTCTCGGCCAGAACTGGGAACGGGCGGCGCTGATCAAGGCGCGGCCATGTGCCGGCGACATTCCGGCCGGTGAATCCTTTCTCCATGAAATCGTGCCGTTCATCTGGCGCAAATATCTGGACTTTGCGGCAATCGCCGACGTGCAGTCGATCAAGCGCCAGATCCATATGCACAAGGGCCACGGCGCCATTGCGGTTGCCGGGCACAACGTGAAGCTCGGCCGCGGCGGCATTCGCGAAGTCGAGTTCTTCGTCCAGACCCAGCAGTTGATCGCCGGTGGCCGCAACCCGGCGCTTCGCGGGCGGCGCACGCTCGACATGCTGGATGCGCTGGTCGAGGCCGATTGGATCAAGGGCAAGACACGCGACGAAATGGCCTCTGCCTATCGGTTCCTTCGCAACGTCGAACATCGCATCCAGATGCTCAACGACGAGCAAACCCAGCTTCTGCCCAAGGATGAGGAGGGTATGAAACGGGTGTCCGCGCTGATGGGCTATGACACGCTTGCCGGCTTCGAAGACGCATTGCTCCACCATTTGCGGACAGTCCAGCATCACTATGCCGAACTGTTCGAAGATGAGCCGGCGCTGTCCTCCGAACTGGGCAATCTGGTCTTCACTGGCGACGATCACGACCCCGGCACGCTGGAAACACTCGCCGGTCTTGGTTTCAAGCAGCCGGCGGAGGCGGCCGCCATCGTCAAGGCCTGGCATTTCGGCCGCTACCCTTGCACCCGTTCGACCAAGGCACGCGAACGGCTGACCGAAATGCATCCGGCGCTTCTCAGCGCGCTGGCCGCAACCGACAATGCGGATGCCGCGCTGCGGGCCTTCGACAGCTTTCTGGGCAAGCTACCGGCCGGGGTGCAGCTTTTCTCGCTTCTGAGATCCAATCCACAGCTCCTGACGCTTCTGGCGACCACCATGGGCGCTGCGCCACGCATGGCAGAGACGGTTTCCAAACGCGTGCATGTGCTGGACGCGGTTCTGGATCCCGCCTTCTTCGGCGCCATGCCGAGTGTGGAGGAGTTTCGTGCCGGGCTGGACCGGACGCTGTCTCAAGCCCGCTTCTACGAGGAAGCGCTGGACCGGGCACGGATCTTTACCCAGGAACAACAGTTCCTGATCGGCCTGCGGATGATTTCCGACACGCTGTCCGCCGACCGGGTCGGCTTTGCACTGGCACGGCTGGCGGAAGTGGTGGTCGACCGCATCCTGAAGCAGGTGATTGTCCATGTCGGCGAAAGCCACGGTACGGTGCCGGGCGGCAATGTCGCTGTTCTCGCCATGGGCAAGCTGGGCGGGCGCGAAATGACGGCGGCCTCAGATCTGGATCTGATCCTGCTTTATGAAGCCCCGGAGGACGTCAAGCAATCCGACGGCAACAGACCCCTCGCCATCACGCAGTATTACACGCGCCTGACTCAGCGGCTTGTAACGGCCCTCAGCGCACCGACGGCGGAGGGCTCGCTTTATGAGGTAGACTTCCGCCTCCGTCCGTCCGGTAATGCAGGACCACTGGCGACCAATCTCGACGGCTTCATAGCCTACCAGAAGAAGGAAGCCTGGACCTGGGAGCATATGGCCCTGACGCGTGGCCGCGTGATTGCCTCCACGACGCCGGAGTTCAAGCAGAAGATCGTCGACAGCATCAGCGGCACGCTGGTTCAGTCGCGCGACCTGACGAAGCTCGCTGACGATGTCCGCACCATGCGCGCCCGGATCGAGAAGGAAAAAGGCACCAAGGATGTCTGGGACCTGAAACAGGTCGCCGGCGGTCTGGTTGACATCGAGTTTCTGTCCCAGTTTCTGCAACTGGCACATGCTCGGGAAAATCCGGAGATCCTGGCCCAAAGCACGGAACAGGCGCTGGAGCTGTTGCGCGATGCAGGCTTCCTCACTCTTGGCGATGCAGGCCTGCTGTTGGAGGCTCTGCGCCTTTATCACCGCCTTACCCAGGTGTTGCGGCTGGCCCTGTCCGGCAAGTTCGTTCCGGCGGAAGCTCCGCGCGGTGTTCTGGACCTTCTGGTGCAGGCCTCCGGCAGCCCGACCTTTGCCCGTCTGGAAGCGGAACTTGCAGACCTTCAGGCAAAGGTGCGCGAGACCTTCGTGCGGCTGATTGGCGAGGTTGAAACGGTTAGCAGCTAGACGCGGATTGCCAAGCCGTCTTCATTGGGCTAGGGAGAGACCGCGCCGGCGGCCGATTTCAAGTCTTTTTGCGCTCATCTGAGCGATCCCTTTTCCATTTCCTGAGAAACGTCATGACTTTTTCACCTGATGAAGCGGTCCGTCGCCCGGATCGCAAAGGCAGCATCACGCTTGCCGGCAACCGTCTGCTTGCCTGGTCCGAATGGGGACCGGAAAGGGGCGATCCGGTTCTGTTTCTGACAGGGGCCGGCATGGCCGGCAGACTCGGTTTCGGTCAGGAGCATCTCGAAAAGCTAAACCTTCGACTGATTGCACCGGACAGGCCGGGCCTCGGTGCATCGTCCGCTGATCCCGACAAGACATTGGCAAGCGTCGCGCGGGACATAGGCGAACTTGTCGAAAGTCTTGGTCGAACCAGCATCCCCATGGCTGCTTTTTCGCAAGGCGCGCCTTTCGCGTTTGCAGTTGCAGCACAAGGTACCGCAAGTGCTCTGGCGATTGTTTCCGGTCAGGATGAACTCTACCACACGGAGTTTGCTGGCCGGTTGCCAGATCAGGTGACACAGATGACCCGGCACGCGCAGGAAGATCCGGCAGGGTTTGCTACGATGCTGGAAGGCTTCGCCGAGCCGGACGGCTTCTATGATCTTGTCCTGTCGATGAGTTCGCCGAAAGACAAGGCGGTCTATGGTGCTGAGCCCTTTGCCGCGGCTTACAGGCATGCGCTGCGCGAAGGCTTCAGGCAGGGGCTGAAAGGCTATGTCCTGGATACGCTTGCAGCGCTGACGCCTTGGGGCATCGATCTGGGCCGGATCAATTGTCCGGTCACGCTTTGGTATGGCGGCAAGGATGGGAGCCCAGTCCATTCACCTGACTTCGGTCAGGCACTCGCAGAGAGGCTGCCGAACGCAAGCCGCCGGTTCTTTCCCGAAGAGGGCGGCGCGTTGCTGTGGACCCACGCACGCGACATCCTGCGCGACCTGACGGCGGCACACGGCAAGGAGTGATCTTTGCTGCAGAACGCGAACCTCGCCCGTCTGGAGGGGGCCGGTCTTAAGTTGGGCGGTTTGTCTTTGTGTGGATGCCCAGGCTGGTGAGACTGCATTCGGAGGGTTTTACTGGCTGCACTATGACGTGCGTCAGACGGCTGCTTCCTTGTCGGCAAGCGGCAGCGTGAAGCTGACGGTCGTGCCTTTCTTGACTTCCGACTTGATCACCAGTGCGCCGCCGTGCAGTTCGACCAGCGAGCGGGCGATGGCAAGTCCAAGCCCAGAGCCCTGGTGGGTCTTGGTGAACTGGTTTTCCACCTGAACGAACGGTTGCGCAAGACGTTCGATATCGCGCTCGGAAATACCGATGCCGGTGTCGATCACTTCAAAGTGCAGCTTGTCGCCGCGCGGCCGGGCCTTGAGCGTGACTGTGCCATTGTCCGGCGTGAACTTCACCGCATTGGCCAGGAGGTTCAGGAGGATCTGCTTCAGCGCCCGCTTGTCCGCATGAACCGAGACATTTTCAACGACGTCGGTGGTGACGGTGATGTTCTTTTCGGTTGCCGCTCCGGTGACGATGCGGCTGGCGTCCTCGGCGGACTCCGACGCATTTACGGTTTCCGTCTCGATGGTCATGCGGCCGGCTTCGATCTTGGACATGTCGAGAATGTCGTTGATCACGTTCAGGAGGTAGGTGCCGGAGGAATAGATATCCTTGCAGTAGTCCGAGTAGCGCTCCGTGCCGACCGGGCCGAACATTTCCTGCGTCATGATGTCGGAGAACCCGATGATGGCGTTGAGCGGCGTTCTCAGTTCATGGGAGATGTTGGCCAGAAACTCCGACTTTGCCTTGTTTGCAGCTTCCGCGCGGGTCTTTTCTTCCTGGTACTTGTCGGCCATTTCCACCAGCTGGCGGGCCTGAACTTCGAGCGTCTGGCGGGACTTCTGAAGATCGGTCACGGTCGCCTTCAGACGCTTTTCGGAATCGACCAGCTTTTCTTCGTGCTTTTTCAGCGCGGTAATATCCGTGCCCACAGACACGAACCCGCCGTCCTTCGTGCGCCGTTCGGAAATCTGCAGCCAGCGGCCGTCTTCCAGTTGCGCTTCATAAGAGCCGTCCGGCTGGCCGCCGCGCTGGCGCAAGGTGACAGGGTGGGGCGCCACTTCCGCATTGGAGGCGGCCGCCATCACGTCCTTGTAAGGCGTGCCCGGCTTGATCACGGAATTCGGCAGGCTGTGCAGTGACTGATAGTTGGAATTGCAGATCACGAGCTCGTTGCGCGCGTTCCATAGAACGAAAGCTTCCGAGATCGTCTCGATAGCGTCCCGCAGACGCAGGTCGGCCATTCGGCTTTGTTCGGCCAGCTCGTGCTGCTCGGTGATGTCGATGCAGATCCCGATAAGGTGCGGCTCGGCACGGCCGGGCTCGGACTGGATCTCGCCACGGGCACGCAGCCAGATCCAGCTTCCGTCGGCGTGGCGCATGCGGAAGGTTTCGTCGACCAGCGTCTCGCCGCTTTCCAGCAGATGTTCGGCAAGGCCCAGAAGGTCGATGTCATCGGGATGTGTGATGTCGGCGACATCGGCGAAACTCAGAATGTCGTCCTTCGGTTCGCGGCCCAGCAACTCGTAGAGCGAGGACGACCAGAACATCCTGCCGCGCGACAGATCCCAGTCGAACAGACCGCAGCGGCCGTGGGTGAGGGCAGTATCGATGCGGGCGCGGGTTGCCGCGTACATGTCGTCAGCTGCTTCCGCGCGGGTCGCCTGGCTGAAGAAACCGTAGATGACCGCAAGCAGTACCAGAGATGTGCCGACGAAAAGGGTCACATTTGCCGACAGATCGTCCCGCCACTGGCCGAAGATTGCGTTTTCAGGCTGCAGGACAGCAACCATGCCCAACCGTCCGTCGAGGTGATGAACGGTCGCCAGAACCTGTTCCTCCCCCTTGCTGCCGCCCAGGTTGGTGACCACGGGCATGACGCCTGCGCGGGCGCCGAACACCATGAGCGGCTGCGACGGGCCGAGCAGGTCGCTGATCGGGCGGCTTTCAAGAGAAGGCTGGAGCGGGGCGGAGGCGACGATGGTGCCGGATTGGTCGGCAACAAGATAAATGCGGCCCTTGCTGGTTGCCCCGGAGGGCAGACTGTCGGCAAGGATGCGTTTCAAGGTTGTCCGGTAGCCCGTTTCGGGCAGGTCGCTTTCCGAAGACATGAGGCCGCTGGCAACGACGGTTGCCATCAGGCTCAACGTCATCTGCGCGGTTTCCTGGGTTCTGGTGTAGTCAGTGACCAGGTCGCCCGTGCGGAAGAGTGCCAGAATGACGATGAAGACAATGGCGAGGCCCGGTATGAGACGCCGCATCAGGCTGTCGGAACGGGCAAGGCTTTCGGCAAGGGAGCCGAGGATGGTGCGTAGAGGCAGGCGTTTCGTGCCTGCGTCTGTGTCCCACTCAGACTCCTTCTCGCCGCGCCGCGAAGATGCGTCGCCAGCTATTGCTCTCGCCATTGGAAGTGTGCCTCAAAAACCGCCACGCCGGGGTAACCCCCGAATCACTTCCATTTGAATCAAATCGTCGGTTCTTGTCCAGACCCGGCCAAGAATAAAATGGTTAACGCGAGCCCGATTTTCCGGTTCTTTCGTTAACTTTTCTCAGTATTGCAGACTACTGCAAGGTTCTGTCGACAATGTCGCGGCTGTCTCTCGACAGATTTTCACATGCGGAAACCCTCAGGAGGGCAGATTCAGCAAGGGAACTTCTTTGTGGGTCAAGTGCGCGCCACGAGCGGAAGCTCGTCAGAAGTCTCGATGCCACTTGTGGATTTCGCTTGTCGATCTCCAGAGCTGATTCGGCCACCAGTTCAAAACCGGCGCCGTCCGCACGGGCAAACTGAGTAGGGTTGCCGGTGGCGAAGGACTGCAGAAGCGACCGGACGCGGTTGGGATTGCCCGCATCATAGGATGGATCCGACATCAAGGCCTTGACCCGCTCCAGCGTTTGGTCGCCCGGGGCCATGGCCTGGGTCATGAACCACTTGTCCATGGCAAGAGAGCTGCCGGAGTGACGCTGCCGGTAAGCGGTAAGCGCTTCCTCTTCCCTTGGCATGTGATCTTGAACCAGCAGCGTAAGTGCCGCAAGCCGGTCAGTCATGTTGTCGGCTGAAGAGAACCGGGACCAGACAAGATCCGCCGCATCGTCCGCACCGGAGGCTGCATAATAGTGCAGGCACCGGTTTGCGAGCGACCGTTTTCCGGCGGCCTGTGCATCCGGCGAGTAGGATCCGCCGGAAGAGTGACCGGAAATGAACGGCAGCAGCGAGGGGCCAAGGCGGGTGGCGACCGCACGCCGCAGCATTTCTCGGGCCGCATGGATGGCGTCCGGGTTGACGTCCTTGCCGATTTCCTGGGCGATATCCGCCTCGCTCGGCAAGGTTAGCGCCTGCGCGCGCAAGGCTTCGTCGAGCTGGGTTTCATCCAGTACGGATGCGAGGACACCGATAACGTCTTCAGATGGAACGCCGTCCACACCATCGCGCACGAGGCCGGCAAGCCTGACAAGGTCCTGCATCGCCAGCGTCTGAACCGCTTGCCAGCGATTGAACGGGTCCCGGTCCTGTGCCGCCAGAAACAGAAGGTCCTTCGACTGGAGAGGCTGGTTCAGCCGGACGGGCGCGGAGAACCCGCGCAGGAGCGAGAGAACGGGAGCCGCGGCGACATTTTTGAAGACGACATCCTGATGGGCCCTGTCGAGCACCAGCACGTCGCCGTTCACCTCTGCACCCTCGACGGAACCTGTCTCCATATCCTCGCCATTTGGGCCGATCAGCCCGAAGCGCAGCGGGATGACGGCCGGTTTGCTGGACTTCTGACCGGCGAGCGGCGGAATTTCCTGTGACAGCGAAACGGAGAAGGTCTTGCGGTCGGGGTCATATTCCGTCTCCACCGACACCACGGGCGTTCCGGCCTGCTCGTACCAGAGCGAGAACTGTGCGAGATCGGTAGAAGAGGCTTCCTCGAAGCAGGCCAGGAAGGCCTCGATCGTGGTTGCCTCTCCGTCGTGACGTTCGAAGTAGAGATCCAGCCCCTTGTGGAACGCCTCTTCTCCCAGAAGGGTCAGGAGCATGCGGACAACTTCTGCACCTTTTTCATAAACGGTGGCTGTGTAGAAGTTGTTGATTTCGTGATAGGCTCGCGGGCGCACGGGGTGGGCCAGCGGGCCTGCGTCCTCCGGAAACTGATGCGATTTCAGCAGACGCACATCTGCAATGCGCTTGGCAGGGCGCGAGCGCATATCGGACGAAAATTCCTGATCGCGGAAGACCGTCAGGCCTTCCTTCAGGCACAACTGGAACCAGTCCCGGCAGGTGATGCGGTTTCCGGTCCAGTTGTGGAAGTATTCGTGCGCGATGACCGCTTCAATATTGGCGTAGTCCTGATCGGTTGCTGTTTCCGGATCGGCCAGAACGTATTTGTCGTTGAAGATGTTGAGACCCTTGTTCTCCATCGCGCCCATGTTGAAGTCCGAAACGGCGACGATGTTGAACACATCCAGATCGTATTCGCGGCCGAACACTTCCTCGTCCCAGCGCATGGACCGCTTGAGGGAATCCATGGCCCAGTCGCACAAGCCTTCCTTGCCGTGCTCGACATAGATATTGAGCGCGACGTCCTTGCCCGACATGGTGGTGAACCGGTCCGGAACTTCCGCGAGATCGCCGGCAACGAGCGCGAACAGATAGGCCGGCTTGGGATGCGGGTCGTGCCAGATGGCGTAGTGCCTGTCCGTGCCCTCGATGTCTCCGGCTTCTGCAAGGTTGCCATTGGCCAATAGAACCGGGCACTCCGCCTTCGAGGCTTCCAGGCGTGTCGTATAGACAGAAAGGTTGTCCGGACGGTCGAGGAAATAGGTGATCCTTCGAAAGCCCTCGGCCTCGCATTGGGTGCAATAGGTCGCGGATGAGCGGTAAAGGCCCATCAGCTTGGTGTTTGCATCCGGATCGAGTTCGGTCACCAGTGTCAGTTCGAACGGCTCGGCGGGAGGAGAAACAAGTTCGAGGCGGTCGGCGGTCGCGGTATAGGCGGTTTCCTCCAGCGTCTTGCCGTTCACGCGGATGCCGGCAAGCGACAATTCGTCACCATCCAGCACCAGCGGTGCGCCGGCTGCAGTGTCCGGCTGCCTTTCGACCTGAAAAGTTGAGGTAACGCGCGTCGCTTTGGGGACCAGCTCCACGTTCAGGGCAACGGTGTCGATGCGATAGAGTGGCGGTTTATAGTCTTCCAGCCGTATGGCCGGCGCCGTTTCGGAACGCATCGAAATCTCCTGCTGATGTGAGGCGCAAAGGCCTGCCAGAGCCTGCCTGGAGCGTTCTGGCCGGGGCCGGAAACGCACCCTCATGGAATTGTGAGAACGTTCTAGCCGTTAGCATGATCGCCGATTACGGCAAAGTCCTCTTTGACCTTCCGCAACGGCTGCGGGTTTGTCAGCCTTTTGATAATAGGTAAAAGCAGATGGGAGGTTTTGACGCCGGCCGGGGCATTGTCTATGTCATGGGCTTCGCAAGTTGCAGGGAACTTTTTTAATGAGCCGTTTGGACAGTTTTATTCGCCGAATGACGTCGCAGAAAATATTGCTCGAATTTCTGGTCGACAAGGTCAACGAGGTCGACGGACCGATCCTTGAGCTGGGGTTGGGCAATGGCCGGACATACGACCATTTGCGCGAGATTTATCCCGACAAGGAAATTTTCGTATTCGATTTCGCCATGGACTGCCATCCTAGCTGTGCTCCGGACGCGCACCACATGATCCTTGGCAATATTCGCGACACGCTTGTTTTCTGCGGTCCGCGGATCGGTGCGAAGGCATCGTTCGCCCACATCGACATCGGGTCGGCCGATCCGACCAACGATCTTGCGACCGCAGCCTGGCTGGCACCGGCAATCGATGCGCATATGGCTGTCGGCGGCATCATTTTGTGCGCGCTCGAGCTTGACCTTCCGCATTATGAAGCCGTGAAGAAGCCGGACGGCATTCACCGGGGACGTTACCATATCTACCGCAAGACATCAGAAGCCTGACCGTCGGGATTCTTCAGGAAGAGACACATGACCGCGCCGCTCAAAGGTATCAAGGTTGTCGAACTGGCCCGCATTCTGGCTGGGCCCTGGACGGGTCAGACCCTCGCGGATCTCGGAGCGGACGTCATAAAGGTGGAAAGCCCGCAAGGTGACGACACCCGGGGCTGGGGACCACCTTTCGTCAAGGACGAGACCGGCGCGGACAGGGACGCCGCCTATTTCCACGCCTGCAACCGCGGCAAACGGTCCATAGCGGTGGATTTCCGGACACAGGAAGGCCAGGAGCTTGTCCGACGGCTGGTGGCGGATGCCGACGTTCTGATCGAGAACTTCAAGGTTGGCGGACTGGCCAAATACGGCCTCGACTACGACAGCCTGTCGAAGGTCAATCCGAAGCTGATCTATTGCTCGATCACCGGCTTCGGCCAGGACGGGCCATATGCACACCGGGCTGGCTATGACTTCATGATCCAGGGCATGGGCGGCATCATGGATCTGACCGGGGAGCCGGAGGGCGATCCGCAGAAGATCGGCGTGGCCTTCGCGGATATCTTCACCGGGCTTTATGGTGTCGTCGGTGTTCTCGCCGCCCTGCGCAGGCGGGATGAAACCGGCGAAGGGGAGTGGGTCGACATGGCGCTTCTCGATGCGCAGGTCGGTGTGCTGGCAAACCAGGCCCTCAACTACTTCGTCTCGGGCAAGGCGCCGAAGCGGCTGGGCAATGCACATCCCAACATCGTTCCCTACCAGGTCTTTCCCGCCAGCGACGGACATCTGATCATCGCGGTTGGCAACGACGGCCAGTTCAGGCGGCTTTGCGCCGTTCTCGGCCTGCCCGGACTTGCCGACAACCCGCGCTATGCCACCAATGCCGCAAGAGTTGCCGCCCGCTCAGACCTTGTGCCGATCCTGACGGCGGAAACGGCAACCAGGGCCCGCGACGATCTGCTGGCCGCTCTGGAAGGCGAAGGCGTTCCGGCCGGTCCCATCAATTCCGTCGAAGATGTCTTCAACGACACGCAGGTTCTGCACAGGCATATGAAGGTCGACTTGCCGGCAACCGGGGTCGAAGGCGGCTCGGTTGCCTCGGTTCGCACCCCCATTCGGTTCCGGAACGGTCAGCTCGTTCTGGATCGGGCCGCGCCCTCGCTCGGCGAGCATACGGACGAAATCCTGAGGGAACTCGGCATAGCCACCGGTCCGAAATCCTGAACCAAGAAAGCACTCCAATGAGCACCCCGGATTACCTCAAGGTGGTCGAAAGTGAAGTCCTGGCAGATGCCTGGGGCACCTTGACCCGTCACCGGATCGAGTACAGGCGCAGAGACGGGGCCTGGCAGGAGCAGGTGCGCGAAGTCTATGAAAAGGGCCACGGTGCAACCTGCCTGCTCTACGATCCGGAACGGAACTGCGTATTGCTGACCCGTCAGTTCCGGCTGCCCATCTGGGCGGCCGGACGCGACCCGATGCTGATCGAAGCGCCTGCAGGTCTTCTGGAAGGCGCGCATCCGGAAGACCGGATGCGGGCGGAGCTGATGGAGGAGACCGGATTTCAGGTGTCCGAACTCGAGCATCTGTTTGATGCCTTCATGAGCCCGGGGTCGGTAACGGAATATGTGGCATTCTTCCGGGGCACATACCATCTGAAGGACAAGGTTGCCGCTGGCGGCGGCAAGGAAACCGAAGGTGAGGATATCGAAGTGCTGCACGTTCCGCTCGACCAGGCACTCGAAATGATCCGCTCTGGTGAGATCATGGACGTCAAGACAATCGTTCTGCTGCAGGACCTGGCCCTGCGACAAATGGCCGGCTAAAGGAAAAAGACATCGCGGCGGCAATCCTTTGCGGTGGAAATTGCAAAGCTTGCCTTAATTTGACGGAAACCGTCCTGCAGGTAATCTGCCTGTTCGCAACAAGGGTCACCGCCCGATGAAGAATTCGAAACCCACTGGACGGCGGATTATGCTGCCCCTGACGACAATCGTCGGGCTGGGCTTCGGTGCGTTCGTGGCGATTGCCATCGGTCTCGTTCTTGGCCTGTCTGTTTCCGCGAACTTCCGCAACACGTTTTCTCTGCTCAACGACAAGACGATCCTGAGCACCCAGGCGCTCGAAACGCAGCTCCGGACGCATTTCGTGTCTGTCGAAAACGCGATCGTTGGCTTGAAACCCTACTTTGACGACGGAACACTCGGCTTTGACGATGCTGAGAGAACCCTGCAGGACCTGTCGATTGCGCTGAAGTCCAATCATGACATCACCACTCTGGTTGTGACGTCGCTGGACAAACGCAAACTGGGCATCTATCGGGCGCCGAACGGCAAACTGTGGCGGATCGAGACGGACGCCCCGCCGCCCGGCATGAACATGCAGCAGACGCCGCAACTGAGTGTGGACAGCCCGCCGACTTGGGGGGCGCTCGTCAAGCACGAAGTCGGTCTCTTTGCGAATGTGTCGGTGCCGCTGGTGCGCGACGGAAAGCTTGCCGGAATGCTGACGGCGGCAACGTCGATGGAAGAGCTTGCCCATATCGTTTCCGCACAGGACGAAGGCAGCGACAACACGGTCTTCATCATCGCCGACGGCGATCAGGTGATCCTGCATTCCGACGCGGTCTGGCTTCAGACCGGCGGCAGCATTCAGGACAAGCTTCCGGGGGCCTGGCAGACCATCGGTGATCCCGTGCTGGCGGCCATGGCACAGGAAGAAAAGCTGGACGAGTTCAAGAAGGCCGCCGATCTGGGCATCGACGTTTCAATGGTCAATGCCAATCATGAAGAATATATCGTCATGAAGGCGCAGCTAGACGGCTTCAGTGACCGGCCCTGGACAGTCGGTCAATATTACCTGAGCGCGACAGTCTCGCGGGAGCTTCGGCGACTTGCAGGCTCCATGTTCGTCGGCTTCGGCGCACTGGTGGTGTCGGTGCTGATTGCCTTCTGGATGGGGCGGCGTGTCGCCCGCCCGCTCAGGTATCTTGCGGTTCAGTCAAAGCGGATCGGCAGCCTGTCGCTCAACGAGGTTGAGCCGCTGCCGCGCAGCCGCGTTGCGGAGATTGACCAGGTGGCGCTGGCGTTCAATTCCATGGTGGAGGGCCTCAAGGCCATGAACACCTACGTGCCGCGATCGCTCTTCATCAAGCTGATGCGACTGGGCGGCGGTGATGCCGCGCAGGCGCGTGGTGCAGAACTCACCATTCTCTTCACCGATATCGTCGGCTTCACGGCTCTCTCCGAGCACCTGAGTGCCGAAGAAACGGCCAGCCTTCTCAACGAGCATTTTGCCATCCTGGTCGAAGCTGTCGAAGGCGAGGGCGGCACGGTGGACAAGTTCCTCGGTGATGGCATGCTGGCCTTCTGGGGGGCCCCCGACGCCCGTCCGGACCACGCAGAAGCTGCGGTCCGAACCGCACGACGGATCGCGGCTGCGCTGCATGAGGCAAACCTGAAAGCCGTCGAGGAAGGTCGTCAGCCGATGTCGCTGCGCATCGGCATTCACACAGGACAGGCGGTTGTCGGCAACGTCGGCGCTCTCGATCGCTGGAACTATACCGTGGTCGGCGACACCGTGAATGCGGCAGAGCGCTTGCAGACGCTTGGCAAGGAAGTGCCTGAATGCGGGGAAGTGACGATCCTGGCGAGTGCGGATACCGTGGCCCATCTGCCGGGCGAAACACATCATCGGCCTGTTGGCGCGCACCATCTGCGAGGCCGAAGCGGACAGATGGAAGTCTACTGGCTTGATCCGTTTCCGCAATCTCAGCCGGCGCTGAAGCTGGATGAACGACCGGTGTCCGCAGCCGAGTGATTCTTGCCTGCCCGGAACGTGACCTTCAGGGCGATCCGCTCGTCTGTCTGATGTTCAGATGAACGCAGAAAAAAGAAATCAGGCGTGTCAGGCGGGCGCGATTTATTTGACGATTGCACCCGTTTATCGAGCGGCAGGACCGGTCTTCTCTTGCAAACTGTGACGAACATCACAGTCGTGTTTCCTGAATCCTGCATTGCTATCCACTGGCGAATTTGGTTGTCTTTCAAATGCAATGAGGGCTTAGTAAGCCTCTGTCAGACAATCCTTGCCTGGGAGGAAATGCGCGGTGAATGTTCTCTCGATTGAGGGACTGACGGTAGATTTTAATACGGCGGAAGGTCAGGTCCGGGCGGTCGATGATGTTTCATTCGTCGTGCCTGAGAATCGGACAGTCGCGCTAGTGGGCGAATCCGGGTCGGGCAAGACTGTCATATCGCAGACCATCATGGGTCTTTTGCCCCAGGCTGCATCCATTACATCCGGCAAAGTCATTCTGGCCGACCCGACCGGCGCCGAGCCACCCGTCGATATTGCTGCGCTCGAGCGCAAGGGACCGCAGATGCGGCACCTGCGCGGCAACCGGGTGGCGATCATCTTTCAGGAGCCGATGACCTCGCTGTCGCCTTTGCACACCATCGGCGACCAGATCGGCGAGGCGGCACTTCTTCACCGCAATGTTTCCAGTTCCGAAGCGCGCGAACTGACCAAAACCATGCTGAGCCTGGTGCAGTTCCCCGATCCCGAACGCGCGCTGGATACCTATCCGTTTGAGCTTTCGGGCGGTCTGCGTCAGCGCGCGATGATCGCCATGGCCATGATCTGCCGCCCCGCTCTTCTGATCGCGGACGAGCCGACCACCGCGCTCGACGTGACCATTCAGGCCGAAATACTGAAGCTTATCCGCGAAGTTCAGTCAGAGCTGCGCATGTCCGTCCTGATGATCACGCATGATTTCGGCGTGGTCGCCAACATGGCGGACGAAATTGCGGTGATCTATCATGGCCGCATCATGGAGAAAGGGACCGCACAGCAGCTCTTCTCCAATCCGAAACACGACTACCTGAAGGCGCTGCTCAACGCGGTTCCCAGTTTCCATATGGACCGGGACGAGCGGCTGGTGCCGATCCGGCCTATCGAGGTCCGCTCGGAGGAACTGACGGCCAATCGTCCGCAGTGCGACGTCAAGCCCGGTGATCCTCTCGTTGAAATGCGCGACGTCACCAAGCGGTTCACCCTGCGCAAGGGCTCGTTCCTGGGGGGCAAGGTCAAGACCATGACCGCGCTCGACAGCATCAACCTGACGATCCGCCGGGGCGAATGCCTCGGTCTGGTGGGGGAATCCGGTTCCGGCAAGACCACTGCCGCGAAAGCGATCCTGAGGGCAATCGGTATCGAGGGCGGAAGCGTTCTCTACAATCGCGGCAAGGGTCTGGAAGATATTTCCAAGCTCAAGGGTGCGGAGCTGATGGATTATCGCCGCCGTGTGCAGTTGATTTTCCAGGACCCGTTCTCGTCGCTCAACCCGCGCATGACCATCAACGACACGCTGATGGAGCCTTTGGAAGTGCACGGCATCGGCACGCCTCAGGAGCGGGCCGAGCGCGCGCGTAATCTCATGAAACTGGTGGGGCTCGACCCGCGCTTCCTGCGCCGCTATCCGCATTCGTTTTCCGGTGGCCAGCGCCAGCGGATCGGCATTGCCCGTGCCCTTGCACTGAACCCGGAATTCCTCCTGTGCGACGAGCCGACCTCGGCGCTTGACGTTTCGGTGCAGGCGCAGATCCTGAACCTGCTTCAGGACCTCAAGCGCGATCTGAACCTGACCTATCTCTTCGTCAGCCATAACCTGGCTGTTGTTGATTATGTCGCCGATCGGATCGCCGTGATGTGCCGGGGACGCCTTGTGGAAATGGGCGAGACCCGAACCGTGGTCGGCAATCCGCTCCATCCTTATACGAAGGCGCTGCTTTCGGCCGTACCCGAGCCGGATCTGTCGTCGCCGCTGGATTTTGCCGCTCTTGATGCAAACAGGGCATCGGAGCCGCAATTATGGCCGGAACCTTTCCGATTGACCGATGGCCAGGAGCCATTGCTGGTGGAAATGGAACCGGATCACTTTGTCTGCGCACCTGGCCTGAAGAATGCCGGGGCGCTTGAGGGGACTGCAGCATGAAGTTTTTGAATTCCCTAAGAGCCGGTCTCTTCCTGACCGCAGCTCTGATCGCGGGGCCATTGGCCGCGCTGGAGCTTAAGGAAACACCGGGTCTGGACCCGTCCCTTCCGCCCGTGGCGGAGCGGGTTCCCTCCGAACCGCTGATCGTGGACCTGGAAGCCACCGGCCGAAGTGTTGGCAAACCGGGAGGCAAGATCGACACATTGATTGGCCGGGCCAAGGATGTCCGCCTGATCAACGTTTGGGGCTATGCCCGACTTGTGGGGTATAACGAGAAACTGGACCTTGTGCCTGACATCCTGGCGGATGTGGAAGTCGAGGACGGCCGCATTTTCACGCTTCACACGCGTGAGGGCCACAAATGGTCTGACGGCCACCCCTTCGGTGCCGAAGACTTCCGCTACTTCTTCGAGGACATCGTCAGCAACGAAAGCCTGACCCCGGCCGGCTTGCCGCCGTTCCTGCTGTCCAATGGCAAGGGGCCGAAATTCGAGGTCCTGGACGAGACAACCGTCCGCTATACTTGGGAAACCCCGAACCCGCTGTTCCTGCCGGAACTGGCAAAGTCCCGCCCTCCGTTCATCTATCGTCCTGCCCATTACCTGAAGCAGTTCCACGAGAAATACGGCGATCCGGATGTCATTGCCACGGAAGCGGCAAAGGTCAAGGCGCGCAGCTGGGCGCCGCTGCATAACAAAAAAGACGACATGTACAACGCGCAGAACGTCGACATGCCGTCGCTGCAGCCCTGGGTGCGCAACCGCGATGATAGCGATCTGCGCTTCGTTCTGGAACGCAACCCTTACTACCACCGGGTCGACAGTACCGGCCAGCAACTGCCTTATGTCGATCAAGTCATCATGACCGTTGCCGACGGCAAATTGATTCCGGCGAAGGCTCAGGCGGGCGAAAGCAATCTGCAGGCACGTAACCTCAGCTTTTCCGACATCACCGTGCTGAAGAAGGGCGAGAAGGACAATGGCTACGTCACCGCGCTCTGGTCCAACACCAAAGGTGCGGAAATTTCGATCCTGCCGAACTTGACCGTGAAGGATCCTGTCTGGCGCGAACTGATGCGCAACACCAAGTTCCGGCACGCCCTGTCGCTCGGGATCGACCGCAACCTGATCAACCGCGTCCTGTTTTTCGGTCTGGGCACGCCGGGTAACGACACCGTCCTGGCCTCCAGCCCGCTTTACAAGGCTGAATTCACCAACAAATGGGCGGACTATGATCCGGAGCAGGCAAACGCGCTTCTGGACGAAATCGGCCTGACCGAACGCAACGGAGACGGCATCCGCCTGTTGTCCGACGGTCGTCCGCTGGAAATCATCGTGGAAACCGCAGGCGAGGAACAGGTGCAGGACGATGCCCTGGAACTGGTCAAGGAAATGTGGAAGGAAATCGGCGTCGCCCTGTTTGCCAAGCCGAGTCAGCGCGACAACATGCGCGAGCGTGCGATCACCGGCGATCTGATGATGTCGGTCTGGTGGGGCTTCGAGAACGGAATTCCGACCTCCGAAATGCCGCCGGAAGATTATGCTCCGGTGCGCGGGGATGCGTTCTCCTGGCACAAGTGGGGCGACTATTACGAAACGCAGGGTGAGGGCGGCGAGAAGCCTGACTGGGCACCGGCCGAACGCCTGATGGAACTCTATAACTCCTGGCTGAACTCCCGAACTAAGGAAGAGCGCACCGCCATCTGGGAGGAAATGCTCCAGATCCATGCGGACGAAACTATCCACATCGGTCTCGTGTCCGGCGTTCGCCAGCCTGTGGTGATCAAGGACGTGGAGAACGTGCCCCTGGAAGGTATCTATGGTTGGGATCCGGGCGCGCATTTCGGGATCCACCGCATGGATGAGTTCTACGTGGCCGAATAAGCCCGACCCATGTACATTCTCCCGGTCCGGTTGAAGACATCAGCCGGACCGGTGAATTTAAGGGTGAAGGGCCGATCTTGCCCCGGGTTGGATGCGCTCCTGCCGGAGATGACCTCCGGGCCGGCAAGGCATCCGAACCATAGACAACAGGCGGGACATTTTGATCCGGTTCGTTCCGCCCGACGTTTTCCGAGGGACTGACTCTTGTTTGAAAAACGTCATATTATCGAAATCGAAGTTGACCTTGAGTGCAGACGTCAGAGCCTGATCTGCGCAAAGTGCCGGGGCTGAGGGGAGTTTAGGTGCTCTATTATATTGTCCGACGTATTTTGATGATGGGTCCCACATTGTTGGTGATCAGTTTGCTGACTTTCTTCATCATCGAGCTGCCGTCCGGTGACTATATCTCCAACCAGATTGCTGCCCTGAAATCGTCCGGTGAAAGCTCGTCGGTCGCCAAGCTCGAGTTCCTTCGCAAGGAGTTCTCCCTCGACAGACCCTTTATGGAACGCTACCTGATCTGGGTCGGCCTCTGGCCGGGGCCTCATGGATTCGACGGGCTTATTCAGGGCAACTGGGGCTGGTCCTTCGAGTTCGACAAGCCAGTGGAGCAGGTGATCGGGCCAACATTGCCCCTGACCGTGGTTCTGAATTTCGCGACGATCCTGTTCGTCTACGTGGTCTCGTTCCCCATTGGTATTTTCTCCGCAACCCGCCAGTATTCCTGGGGCGACTACGGGTTCACCTTTCTGGGTTATATCGGCCTGGCAACACCCAACTTCCTGCTTGCACTCATCCTGCTCTATTTCTTCAATCGCTGGTTCGGACTGTCCGTCGGCGGGTTGATGGACCCTCAGTACATCGACCAGTCCTGGAGCTTCGACAAGGCGATGTCGGTTCTGGCCCATCTGATTGTCCCCACCATCGTGATCGGGACCTCGGGCACGGCAGCCATGATCCGGCGCCTGCGCGCCAACCTGCTTGACGAGTTGCACAAGCAATATGTCACCACGGGCCGGGCGAAGGGCCTCAAGGAAAACCAGCTTCTGGTGAAATACCCCCTGCGCATGGCCATCAATCCCTTCATCGCCGACATCGGCAACCTGATCCCCTCGCTCGTATCCGGCTCCGTCATCGTATCGGTGGTGATGAGCCTTCCGACCGTCGGTCCGGTGCTGGTGGCTGCGCTGCAATCCCAGGATCAGTTCCTGTCCGGCTTCATTCTGTTGTTCGTTGCCGTTCTGACCCTGATCGGGATGCTGATTTCCGATCTGCTGCTGGCGGTGCTCGATCCGCGCATCCGCCTTGGCGGGAGGGCCTCGTCATGACCATGGACGTGAAGAACACGCCCGTGCGCGAGGTGGAACATTACGTCGATCCGACGCCGTTCAACCCGGCTGTGACGGAGGAAATGACCGCCGAGCAGGAGCGTTTCTACCAGGCTTCCCAGTGGAAGATCATGTGGTGGAAATTCAAGCGCCACAAGATTGCGGTCTGGTCGGGTGTAGTCCTGATCCTGTTCTATATGTGCGTGCCCTTTGCCGAGGTGATCGCTCCCTATGGGGCCAACAACCGCGACAGCATGCATCTTTATGCACCGCCGCAGCCGATCCATCTGTTTCATGACGGCAGTTTCGTCGGCCCGTTCGTTTATGGCATGACGTCGGAAATCGACATGGAAACCCTGCAATGGGTGTTCAAGGACGATCCGAACAACGTCCAGCCGCTCCGCTTCTTCTGCAGTGGAGCGAAATACGAGTTCTGGGGGCTTTGGGAGGCCTCGTTCCATCTTGTTTGCCCGGCGGAAGGCGGCACGATGTTCCTGCTCGGTACGGACCGCCTTGGCCGCGACCAGTTCTCCGGCCTCGTCTATGGGGCCCGGCTGTCGCTCACCGTCGGTCTGATCGGTGTTGCCATTTCGATCGTTCTCGGCCTCTTCTTCGGCGGCATCGCCGGCTATTTCGGCGGCTGGATCGACAGTCTGATCCAGCGCGCCATCGAAATCCTGCGCTCGCTTCCTGAGCTGCCGTTGTGGATGGCGCTATCGGCGGCGCTGCCCGTAACCTGGAGCCCGGTCTGGATCTATTTCGGCCTCACGATCATTCTCGGCCTGCTCGACTGGCCCGGGTTGGCGCGTGCTGTCAGATCCAAGCTGCTGTCGCTGCGGGAAGAGGAATACGCCAAGGCGGCGGTTCTGATGGGGGCCAAGCCCAAGCGGGTGATCACGCGGCACCTGCTGCCGGGCTTTACCAGCCACATCATTGCGTCGGCCACCCTGTCGATCCCATCCATGATCCTTGGTGAAACCGCTCTGTCCTACCTGAACCTCGGCCTGCGCCGGCCGGCCGTTTCCTGGGGCGTTCTTCTGAACGAGGCGCAGAACATTTCGGTGGTCACCGTCTATCCATGGCTGATGGCTCCGGTGTTGCCGATCATCATCGTGGTATTGGCGTTCAATTTCCTGGGTGACGGTTTGCGCGACGCGGCAGATCCCTATAAGTGATGCATCTGAAATCTGAAGAACCGGCGGGCCGTTCTGGCCCGCCTTGCTGTTAGGAAGTCACAATGTCGAAGAATGCCACCACCGCCGCCGGCTGGGACGAGGAATATGAAGCCGGTCGCTGGGCCTTCCTGCGCTCGCTGCCCGAAAGCGGTCGCTATGGCATCATCGGCATGTGGTTGAACCTGACCGGTTCCATGGACGAGGTTCTCGACATCGGCTGCGGCGAAGGCCTGCTTTACGAGCGCCTTCAGCCCATGGGCGTGAAGCGCTACGTCGGCATGGATCTTTCCCCCGCTTCGTTGCAGATCGCCAATGTCGACCCCGCAATTGCCAGCCTGAGGGCAGGCGACATGCACACATTCGAGGCGCAGGAGGGCGAGACATTCTCGGCCATCGTCTTCAACGAGGTTCTTCACTTTGCGGAAGATCCGGCTGCCGTCGTTGCCCGCTATGTCCCGTTCCTGAAGGAAAACGGTGTCATCGCCCTGTCGATGTATTCACCGAAGAAGCCGGAGTCAGGTGCCAACAAGCTGATCAACAAGCTTTGGGAAGCGACCGACGATACCAGCAAGTGGGAAGTCCTCGATGACTACCGTCTCGTCTCCGACAAGAAAGGCGTCACCTGGCGCATGCGGCTGGTGAAACCGGTTCGCTAATCAGCCGGCATTTCCAAGGAACCGATCCTGAGGAGGAAAGGCAGAGCCGCCTCCAAGGATAACCGGCCTCGGTCATGACAACGGGCAGGCCGTCGCGCGCAAACGTGGCGGACGGCCCGGTCAGATCACTCGTTGGCTTCTTCTGGCAGGAAATCGACCGCGTGCTGGGCTGACAGTTCAACGATGCGGGCGACGTCGGTCTGATCGTGCAGCGCTTCGAACAGATCCTTGAGCTGCCCCATCGGAGACACCCAGAAAAGCGCACGGCAGGGTTTGTCCGACTTGTTGAAATAGCCGTGCGGGATGCCACGCGGCATGCGCACGAGATCGCCTGCCTTCGCCTTGGTCCATACTCCGTCGAGTTTCAGATCCAGTTCGCCTTCCTGAACGAGAATGAACTCGTCCTGATCAGGGTGGATGTGAACGGGCACGAATTGGCCGGGTTCGGAATTCGTCTCGAAGGCGAAAGCCGCCTCGCAGACGGCCTTGGGATAATAGACTTGGCCGAGAATGTTCCAGACGACGTCTTCATAACCTGTGCCATTCTCGGTTATGCCCTTTTCCAGATCTTTCATTGCAATTCCCTCTGATTGAATTGTGGAATTGTCCTCTTTTCGAGACTCTTGTTTTTGGCCGTCATGCCGGAGGCCGGCGTTTCTGGAGACTGCCGTGTTGCTTCCCAAGGCACTGTCGCTTCTTAGGCGTCATGAGGATGCCATGACGGCTGAGGTTATTCCTGATCGGGCGACATTCCGTAGCGATATGGAAAGTTCACGCTACTCGGATTAATAGATATTTTCAGCATAAAATATGTAAATGCAATAACTTTGATCAGCCTTTCGAGATGCTGGAGAAGACGGCGATTGAACGAGGCAGGCTTCCTCATTGACCTTTTCCGACATGCCCGGACGCGGGCATGGGACCTTTTGCGGAGCAAGAACTGTCAAGCTTGTAGGTTGCGCTACAGTGCCGTGCACCACACCTCATTCCGGTCCGCTCAGCTTCGAATTCGTCACTCATTTGCCGTCGACGGATTTGGACAAAATATTTGTATTTGCATGTATTGGTGTCTAGGCTAACGCTTGCGAGCCAGTCGATCGATCTCCTTACTTCGAGCAGTCAGAATGCTCACTGCGGACATATTGTCGAAGCTTTGCGAGTTGCTTGGAGGGGGCGAAAGCGAAGGGGGATATCGCAGGCCGGCTCTGGAAAGTCCGTCATTGAATGTCGCCTTTGCTGGCGCTCAAACCTCGTGTTTGGCAGGTCTTCAGAAGGCGAACCACACGCTTCTTTCTCCCGCATACAGAGACCCGTCAATGACCGCATACAGGACAGTTGAAGGAGCGATGCCGGGAGGAAGATCGGAAGCCATTTTTCAAGAAGGGATGAGTCATGACATGTAAGTTAGGTAGCCAGTCTCCCCGGATGGCCGCAGCCTTGGCGCTGTTTGCTGTCGTTACATTCGGTACGGCCGCTCGCGCCGAGCCAGTGCCTGGCATGCGGGGTGTCAATCATATCGGCCTGACCGTGCCGGACATGGGCCAGGCGGTGACCTTCTTCAGCGACGTTCTGGGCTGCGAGAAAGCCATGTCCTTCGGTCCGTTTCGCGATGACAAGGGCACTTTCATGCAGGACATGCTGAATGTCGATCCGCGTGCGGTCATCGAAGAGATCACCTTGATGAGATGCGGCTTTGGATCGAACATTGAACTGTTCAGCTACACTTCTCCCGATCAGCAGACGATCTATCCGAAAAACAGCGACATTGGCGGCTATCACATTGCGATCTATGTCGAGGATATCGACAAGGCCGCCGAGTATCTGAGAGCCAATGGCATCAGGACGCTAGGCGGGCCGCTTCCGGTTACCGAAGGCCCGGCAGCTGGCCAGACGATCCTCTATTTCTTTGCGCCCTGGGGACTGCAGATGGAGGCGATATCCTTCCCGCAGGGGATGGCATACGAAAAGGAAGGTGGTCCCGTCCTCTGGTCCAACACGGACCCGGCGAAGTGAGCTGCTGACAGGTAAAAACCGGTAAGATCGGAAAGAGTGGTGGCATCTGCCATGCCTGCGGGACGGTGGGGTAGCGCTCCGGACAAAGGCGTCGGGCCCCACGCAAACCGACCCGTTCGCACGTATTTGGCGTGTGTTCCGGGCAGTTTCAAACTGTCGCGGAGCGATGCGAAAAGGCACCGCTTCGCTGTGTCTCGGCGGTTAGCCCGGAAGCACGACAATGGTTGACTTGCCGCCCTTGTTACGAAGCGCATGAACGGGAGCAAGGTCGGGGTCGCGGTGCCATGCCTTGGCGGCTTCCGCGTTTGGGAAGGTCAGCAGGGCGACCATGTTCGGCGCATCGATGGCAGCTTCCAGTACCAGAGGGTCCGGATCGGCGGCAATGACACTGCCGCCGTGGCGGGCGAGGGCGTCTGCAGCTTTTTCCCGGTAGGCGCCAAGCGCTTCCCGATCGGTTACGGTAATCATGGCGAGGGCTTGTACGGACATCTCATCGTCTCCTGTGCTTGAGATGCCAAAATCCTATCGCAGGGCTACCTTGCGAAAAATTCTTCAAATTTGTAATCGAACTGTGCAAAAATGCACCGCCATGTATAGCTGGGACGATCTGAAATTCGTGCTCGCCATCGCCAATGCCGGCAGCCTGACCAAGGCTGCCCGCAGTCTTGGTGTAACGCACTCCACGGTGTCACGGCGTCTGTCGGCGCTGGAAGAGGAGATTGGCGCACGTCTGTTCGATCGTCTTCCCGAAGGGTTCACGCCAACCACCGCCGGTGATGAGGCGGTTGAGGCCGCCCGCCGGATGGAAACGGAAGTGCTTGCGCTGGACATGCGCATTGCCGCCAAGGATGCCGAACTGGAAGGACCGCTTCGGGTCACGGCGGCGCAGCTTATTTTCCAGGTGCAACTGGCCGAGATCGTCGCCCGTTTCAAGGAGCGGCATCCGGCAATCGACGTTACCATGAATGCGGCCAATGAAATTCTGAGCCTGCACCGGCGCGAGGCCGATGTTGCGGTCCGTGTGACCGACAAGCCGGACGAAAGCCTCTTCGGACGTCTCGCCACCGGCCAGAACCGCTGTTTCTACGTGTCGCGAGATTTTGCCCGCCGGTACCGGGAGGCCGCGCTCGAAACGGCCACATCGCAGGCCGTCCCGTTCATCGCCTTCAAATGGTGGGGCAACAAGGTGCCGAGTGAAATGCGCGAGCGCTATCCCAATGGCGAGGTGGCAACGGTGACTGACGACATGATCACGATGCATGCAGCGGTGCAGGCCGGCATGGGCATCGGTCGTTTGCCGTGCTTCCTGGGCGATCCGGACCCGGAGCTGATCCGCCTGCCGGGTGTGGAACCGAGCCGCTACTACGACATCTGGATCCTGACCCATCCGGACCTGAAGAACGTCGCTCGCATCCGCACGTTTCTGCGCTTTGCGGCGGACGCCTTCAAGGAAAAAAGCGACCTTTACCTTGGGAAATGAGGGACGTTGGCAGGTTCAAAGCCAGCGGCGCACCCGCGCACAGTAGTCGAGGTAAGCCTGGCCGAACAGCCGCGTCAGATGGTCTTCCTCGGGTTTGATCTGGAATTCCGTCAGATACCAGATGAAAGCCGGTACAACGACGAAGACCGTGGCTGTACCGAGATACGTGCTGAACGCTAGCAACAGCAGAACATCGGCGACATACATCGGGTTGCGAGACACCCGGTAAAAACCATCGGTCACCAGGACCTTGGCCTTGTCCGGTGTCGTCGGATTGAAGGTTGTTCTTGCCAGGACGAAACGAAAAAGGGCGTGCCCGCCAATGGCCAGTCCGGCAATCAGAAACAAGAGGGCGAGCGCGTCCTGTCCTTCAAAGGTGACGTTGAGCGCCGGAAACAGTTTGGCACCTGCATAGAGCAGAAGAAATCCGAACCCGACGACGACCGGAGGAGGAAGCAGCAGGCGCATGGTCTGTCTCAGCCGTTCTGAAGGACGATGGGCTTGCCGTGCGGCGTGGCTTTGGCTGCCTCGTCCCAAGCCTTGCGCAAGTCCGCAAGCTGTCCTGCGGCGGCTACGTTCTTGGTCATGAGAAGAGCCTCGAAGGCACCCAGCCAGCGGTCGTAATAGTTCTCTGTCTCACCGCTGCCATCGCCATCCTTGGCAAGTTCGGCGCCGAGCGCCTCAGCCCATTCGCCCCATGTAAACACACCAGCTTCATGCGCCTTCACCGTCATGGCGAATATCCTGGCCTCCCAGGGAGCGCGGAAAACGGGGCCACCGTCTTCATCGAGCGGCAGGCGCGGAGTGGCAAGATACTCAGCGGGCAAGGACAAGATAAGGCTCCCAGAGATCGATGCGCAGCGTCAGCTTGGGATCACTGTCCGGCCCCCAGATGTCCGTGCCCTTGAAGAGAACCCCATAGAGCCAGGCGGGCTGTTCCCCTTCGCCGTGCGCATTGGTGTCCGGAAACACGTGAACACCGTGAATGACCTCGATTGTGCCAACGGCATCGCGGGCGTAACGGGGCAGGCGGGTGTGATGTTCGGGGTTCATGCGCCGCGTCTTAATCCTGTCACCGGTGCGAAACCGTGCAGGCTGGTGCTCTTCACGGTCGACCGATGACCCTTTCGCCAGGACCCCGGCGACGGCGTCCGCCGAGAGCACGCGCTTGATCGGCTTGGCATCTTCGAGTTTGCGGCCCTCCTTCAGCTCCTCTTGCGTCACAAGGCCGTTGGAGAGCAGGAGTTTTTCAAGGCCGCGGGTCCAGATCTCGTAATAGCTGGAAGAGAGATAGGTGACCGGCGGCAAGGATTCGCGCGCATAGCGCGAGGCATCCAGCGTCCAGGATCCGGTCGCGCCCATGGCCAAAGTCAGGGCAAAGGCACGTTCTTCCCACTTGGCGTGAAAGTTCGGCTCGTTTTCTTCCAGTTCGATGGGACCAAATCCCATCTGTCCACCCAGGTCCTGCGCACCATTCATGCTGCGTCCTCCAGGGCGGAAGGTTCGAGGGCGAGGCCGGTTCCGATCATGCTGTTGCGGGTGACAAGATCGGCCAGGCGCTCTTCGCTCCAGCCATCGGTTCCGGCAGGACGTTTCGGGATCACCAGATACCGGATTTCAGCCGTCGAATCCCAGACGCGGATCTCGGTGTCATCGGGCAGTTCGACCTTGAACTCAGCCAGAACGCCGCGCGGGTCACGTACGGCTCTGGAGCGGTAGGGCGCAGACTTGTACCAGACCGGCGGCAGGCCCAGCACTGTCCATGGATAACAGGAGCACAACGTGCAGACGACCATGTTGTGAATGTCGTCGGTGTTCTCGACCGCCACCATGTGTTCACCCTGCCGGCCGGTGAAACCAAGCTCGGCTATGGCTGTCGTTGCGTCTTTCAGGAGCCGTTCCCGATAGTCCGGATCCGTCCAGGCCTTTGCCACCACCAGAGCTCCGTTTCGCGGGCCGATCTTGGTCTCGTAGGTCTCGATCAGTTCATCCAGGGCAGGAGGATCGATGTAGCCCTTTTCCGTCAGAAGCGTTTCCAGAGCGCGCACGCGCAGCTCGATTTCACTGAGCTCGGAGTGGTCGTGTTCGTGGGGATGATCGTGGTCATGAGCGGACATGAACGGCTCCTGATGTCGCGGGTGTCACATATGAGAACGCAGGTCATGACCTGTCAATTCAAACACGAAGTGGTCGTCTGGAAATACGCGGTGCGCGTCATCCCGGATCGGCCTCAGTCAAGAAAGTTACATGTGCAACCAATTTGACTTAGATCAAGGCGCAAGAGTGCGCGCTCTATATGGTTACATATGTAACTAATTTGGAGGAGCGGTCCCATGAAGATCGAGCAGATGCATCACGTCGCCTATCGTTGCAAGGACGCCAAGGAAACCGTGGAATGGTACGGCAAGATGCTGAACATGGATTTTGTTCTGGCGATCGCCGAAGATCATGTGCCCTCCACCCACGACCCCGACCCCTACATGCACGTCTTCCTGGATGCGGGAAACGGCAACGTTCTGGCTTTCTTCGAACTGCCGACCAAGCCGGAAATGGGGTTTGACCCGAATACGCCGCGCTGGGTGCAGCATATCGCCTTCAAGGTGAAGGATCGGGACGAACTGGTCGCATTCAAGGAACACCTGGAAAAGAATGGTGTCGATGTTCTCGGTGTGACCGATCACTCGATCTTTCATTCGATCTATTTCTTCGACCCCAACGGCCACCGCGTGGAACTGGCTTGCCCGGATCCGGAGGAAGACAAGCTCTTGGCCCGCCTCGACAAGGTCAAGTGGGAGATGCTGGAGGAATGGTCGAAAACGAAACGGGCCCCGAAACACGCTGAATGGCTGCATGCCAAAGAGTTGGCCGATGTGTGAGGAGGACACATGCCGCCGCTGCGGCAAATGCCGTTCGATTGAGACCGCCCTGGCGGATCTGGGAGGAGAGCCCAATGTTTCAGACCTATCAATATCCGCAGTACGACTACCGGCAATCCGAGGAACAAAAGGCTGGTACGGTCAAGCGCCACAAGGTGGTGGTGATCGGCGCTGGGCCGATCGGGTTGACGGCCGCGCTTGATTTTGCTCAGCGGGGCATCCACACGGTCGTTCTGGACGACAACAATACCGTTTCCATCGGTTCGCGCGCGGTCTGTTATGCCAAGCGCCCGCTGGAAATCTGGGACAGGCTCGGCTGCGCCACGCGCATGATCGACAAGGGCATAGAATGGAAGATCGGCAAGGTCTTCTTCCGCGACGATCTTGCCTACACCTTCGATCTTCTGCCGGAAGACGGCCACAAGATTCCGGCCTTTATCAACCTCCAGCAATATTATCTGGAGGAATACATGGTGGAAGAGGCGCAGAAATCGAACCTCATCGACCTGCGCTGGAAGCACAAGCTTTTGAACCTGCAACAGGACGACGACCATGCGGTTCTAACCGTTGAAACGCCGGACGGCGTCTTCAAGATGGAAGCCGAGTGGGTGGTTGCCTGCGACGGCGCCAATTCCGATACGCGCAAGATGGTCGGGGCTGGTTTTTCCGGCCAGTTCTTCCAGGACAGGTTCCTGATTGCTGACATCATCATGAAGGCCGATTTTCCGACAGAACGCTGGTTCTGGTTTGATCCGCCGTTCCACCGTGGCCAATCGGCCCTCCTGCACAAGCAGTGCGACGACGTCTGGCGGCTGGACTTCCAGCTCGGCTGGGAGGCCGATCCGGAAGAAGAGAAAAAGCCGGAAAACATCATTCCGCGCGTCAAGGCCATGCTGGGCGAGGACAAGGAGTTCGAGCTGGAATGGGCTTCCGTCTACCAGTTCGCCTGCCGGCGGATCGACAACTTCCGTTATGGCCGGGTGCTGTTTGCGGGCGATGCCGCGCATCAGGTTTCACCCTTCGGTGCACGCGGTGCCAACACGGGTGTTCAGGACATCGACAATCTGGGCTGGAAGCTGAAACTGGTGCTGGATGGCGATGCCCCGGAAAGCCTCATCGACAGCTACCATACGGAAAGAGCCTTTGCGGCAGACGACAACCTGTTGAACTCGACCCGGTCCACCGACTTCATCACGCCCAAGAATGAGGCCTCGCGCAGGTTCCGTGATGCGGTGCTGGATTTGTCGGAAGTCACCGACTTTGCAAAACCGCTGGTGAATTCCGGACGTCTGTCTGCCCCGACTCCTTATGTGGAAAGCCCGCTCAACACTGCGGACGAGTCCAGTTTTGCCGGCGCCATGACCCCGGGCACCTGTTGCGCCGATGCTCCGGTGAGCGTCAATGGCGAGGCGGCCTGGTTCCTCAACCAGATCGGCGACGGCTTCACCCTGCTGATCTTTGGCGACGAAGCGGCTGAGGATGTAACGGCCGGCAACGTCAGGGCCCGTGTCCTGCGCGTCGGCAAGGACCTTCAGGACAAGGACGGAACACTCGCCGCCCGTTACGACGCGGCTCCCGGCACGGTCTATTTGATCCGTCCGGACCAGCATGTTGCCGCCCGCTGGCGCTATTTCAACGACAACAAGGTGGAAGCCGCCTTGAAGACCGCGATGGGAGGCGCATGAGCCATGCCGCAAACTCCGAAGCTGAACCTGACACGTAATCTGCCCGATCCCGACGGCTTTTATGAGTATCTGGTCTCCAGCCAGCGCCATATGAGCGACGAAGACGCCAATTGCATGAATGCGCGGTTGATCCTCATCCTCGCCAATCAGATCGGCGATCCGGATGTCCTGAAAGCTGCCATCGACTTCGCGGCCAATCCGAAGGCGGCGGAGAAAAGGGAGGCGGCCTGAGTCAGCGGGCGAACCGCCAGCTTTGCTGCGTGTTCAAGCATACGTCACTTGTCATTCCAGCGAAGGCCGGGATCCAGTAATCTACTGAGCCCGCCGTGGTTTTCGGCCGGGTCTCACGGATACTGGGTCCCGGTCTTGCCGCTTGCGCGGCAAACCGGGGCGACAAGGACAGAGATCAGAAGCAGGCGCCTTTCACTCACATCCTGAGCCGCGCCATCGTATAGGCATCGACGAACGCTCCGGAGCGGAAAGCGAAGTCTCTCAAGGTGCCTTCAATTTCGAAACCGAGCTTCTGATAGAGCCGGACAGCAGGGGCATTGTCCGCAAAGACGGTCAGTTCAAGACGGTGGAGGTTCATCCAGTTGTCGGCGATCTCGATCAGTTCACCCAGCATCGCCTGGCCAATCCCGCGTCCGGAATAATCGTCGTGCACGCCCATTCCCAGACTTGCGGCATGTCCGCGCCGTCCGGCGGAACGGGCAAAGCCGGCGGCGGCGACCAGGTTCCCGCCCAAAATGCCGACAAGGGACACCTTGTCCGGTGAGGACTGGCTGACACGAGCCTCGACGTCCTTGCGCCGTGGGTAGGGCAGGCGCAATGTGCCCGCCCGAAACTTCGGCAGACCTTGCAGAACGGTCAGTCCGTCCACGTCCTCCGGTCTTTCGGCCCGAATGACCAGGCCTTCGGGCCAGTTGGCCGCGTTGGAAACTGGGGTAAATCCCGCCGGGATGTCTGATGTACTCATGTTGCTCTCTTGGATGTGATCGAGAGAGCAGGCATCTGACAAACCCTGCTCCTCGAAGCAGGGTTGCGATGCGATCCGGCTAGGCTTCTTCAGCCAACAGTGATCCCTCCGCGGTCCCTGCAGGAACGGCGATGTGCACCACGGTTAGATGAAGGGTCACGCGATTGATCATGCTTCACAATCTTCTGTTGTGCGTCTTCTGTCAATTCCCGGCATAAGATCTCCTCTGGGGGAATCTCCGCCAAGCCGTTTTGCAAACCAAAAGCCGGACGTCACACTGGGAGCATCGATCATGACATTGGAGGCCGGGGTGAAAATCGGGCTGGGCGGCGGGTGCCATTGGTGTACCGAGGCCGTCTTTCAGGCAATTGCTGGCATTTCGAAGGTGGAACAGGGCTTCATCCGCTCCGATCCGCCAGAAAATGCCTGGTCAGAAGCGGTGGTGGTGACCTTCGATCCGGTCGCGTTGCCGCTGGAGGTCCTGCTCGAGATCCATCTGCGCACCCACTCCAGCACCTCCCACCACAAGATGCGCGGCAAGTACCGCAGCGCTGTTTATGTCTATGATGCAGGTACGGGGGTGAAGGTCGGAAGGCTGATGCGTGCCTTGCAGCATGGCTTCGATGAACCGCTGGTGACGCGCGTGCTGACACTTGCCGAGTTCAAGGCCTCCGGCGAACAGTTCCGGAACTATTACGCGAAGGGGCCGGAGCGCCCGTTCTGCAAGACCTATATCGACCCGAAACTCGCTCTCTTGCGCAAGCAATACGCCGATGTCCTGAAGCCGGAACGGCTGGAAGCGGCCGAGTAAGGCAGAACAAACTGCAGGTCTGGCGTTTCCCGATCAGGGATGGGGATGCGGAAAGCCATGGCGCTCGGTGAGGGCGTCGAGGATCGCATCCTTGTCATCGATGAAACCGCCTTCGGTGAGCACCAGCACCGGCAAAGACTGATTGTCTTCCCCCAGCAAATCTGCAACGTCCCGACGCGGTTTCGGCCAGGCAATGCGACGAACGTCGAGACGGTCTGCAAGATCCGGAAAGGACGCGAGCACGCCTTCCATCAGCGCGCAATGCCAGCAGTAGAAGGTCTTGCCGGGATAGGCGGGATCTTCAAAGCCCGGGGCGAGAATATAGAGCGTGTCTTTCATGTATTGATTGCCTCTCTTTCAGGGGCGCGCCTTATGCGACACGCTCCAAGCCTCATCCGAACGGCCAGGAACCGTTCTCGGCAAAGAGGCTCTTCACCTCCGGCCATTCCGCGCCTTTGTGATGAGCGGCGATTTCCAGAAAGATCTCCAGAAACTCGAAGCAGCCGTCGTCATGCACCAGATGGTGCGTCAGGAGGCCAACGGGTTCTGCGCCGGTGTTGCGTCGGCGGGTGAGCTGCAGGTCGAAACGAAGGCGCGCGCTTTCCCAGCCGATGAAGCGCACCTGCTTTTTCCATTTCAGGATGTCGATGTGCGATTGGAGCTGATGCGCCCGCGGGAAATTGTGCCAGGTGAATGTTGAGAGACCCGACAGGCCGATGCCGGGCAGGCGGCGGCAGATTTCAGGGTCGATCCGGTTCCAGGGCGGCACCATGGCCTTCACGAACTTCTCGCCGAAGAGCTCCTGAAGGCGGTCATAACCTGCCTTGAGCTCGGTCATCAGTTCGTCCGGGTCCCGCCGGGAACCAAGCTCCGCGGCCTTTTCGCCGAGATCTTTCCGCTGGAAATTCTTGTGCTGCCAGCCATGTTGCAGCACCAGCGCATGCGGTTCATCTGCGAACCGCTCTGCAAGGGCTTTCGTCGCCATCTTGGGAATGACGGCGAACGCCAGATCGACGTTGTGGCTGTCGGAGAGCGACAGCATACGCTCTAGGGCAGGCGTCGGTTCGACGGCATCATCATCCCGCCACCAGAAACGCACCTTGCGGCCGCGTTCGGCGAACCAGTCGAGATGATCGGTCAGCTCTTTCCGGAAGCGCTTCGCATCAGAGGTCATGTCATCCGGTCCTTCAGGTCTTGAAGCAGGACGCGGGCGCTTTCCTCGGCGCCGCCAAGACGGACTGTGTGTTTGCTGCGGGAAAGGGCGAGGGCATCGTCAATGGCGCCAGCAAGCCGCTCCGGCGTAAGGTCTGCCTCGGGCGTTACAATGGCCCGGCCATGGCCGGCCAGGGCTTCCGCGCGTTGCGTCTGTTCGGTTTCGTTGATCTGGGCAAAGGGTACGAAAACCGCAGGAACCCCGGCCTGCAGAATGTCGAGCACCGTGTTGTAGCCCGCCTGGCTGACGGAAAGACGCGCGCGTTTCAGAAGGTCCGGGAAGTCCCGCCGGGCCCGTTCGACAATCACGCCTTCCGCTGCGCTTTGTCTGTAGACGGCAAAGGCTTCGTCGGAAATGTCGTGACCGATCAGCACCCGCCACTGCGTGTCTTCGGCACGCCGCGATAGCGGCCTTGCCTCCAGGGCCGCCGACAGCAGGCTTTCGGCAACGGCACCGCCACCGCATGAAATGATCACCTCGTCCTCGCCATCGGACCCTGCAGCGGCAGGCCGCGGCTCACCGCCCACATATCCAGTATAGCGCAAGAGGTGGTCGACCTCCTCGGCAAAGGGGAAACTGTCTGCGAGGCGGATGAAGTCGGGATCGGAATGGATCAGGATGCGGTCGTAATATTTCAGCGCCTGGTCCGCCATCCAGCGCTCTTTCCAGAGCTGCTTCTTTCGCACCAGGATGTCGCGAATGGAGGTGGCAATCAGTGGTACCCTCGTGCGGGACTTGGCGGCTTCCAGCAGCGGACTCAGTTCGAAGTCGAGCTGGCGGCGGCCGAAAGGGTAGGTCTCGGTCAGAAGCAGGTCGTAGTCGTCGGCATCAAGAGCTTGAATCGATGCTTTAACGCGCGCGATTTTCCAAGCTTCGTCAATATCTTCACTGTCCAAAGTCACAAGGCGCTTGAAGCTGGCATCCGGACTTTTGCAGGCTGGAAGCTCGACGACCTTCAGCGGTCCGGTGTCGAGCGTCGGCGGTATTGAGTTGCCGCTGGCAAGGGTAACCTCCACGCCTTCGGCGGCCAGCGCCTTGCCGATGGCGGCAGCCCGCACGACATGGCCTGTCCCCAGCAGATGCTGAACATGAATGAGGGCCTTGAAGCTCATGCGTCTTTCGTCTCCCGGCGCCTCAGGTGGTTCCGCACCGCCTTTTCCGCAAGGGCTTCGAGCCGGGCAGCGCCTGCCGGAAGGGTGTGAAAATGCAGGATGTGATTGCGCGCAGCCGAGCCCAGCCTGTCCACGAGAGCCGGCTCCAGAATCGCGCGGCGCAGGTTTGCAGCAAGGGCAGACGCGTCTCCCTCAGGTGACAGCAAACCTGTTTCGCCGTCGCGTACAATATCGGGAACCCCGAAGGTGTCACCGGCAATGACCCCCACGCCGGCGGCCTGAGCTTCCAGCAGCACGAGGCCGAAGGCTTCGCGGATCGCCGGCCAGACGAGAAGATCGTGCCGTGCGTATTGGGCAGGCAGATCCTCACCGCCAAGGGCGCCAAGCCAGGTGATCCGCTCGGCTGGAAACAGTCCCAGCACATGATCGCGCATCGGGCCGTCGCCAATGAGTGTCAGTTGCCAGGGCAGATCCCGCAGCTCTTCAAGAGCCGCAGCAAGCACTTCGAAGGAGCGCTGCTTGTCGCCCTCGCGCATCATGCCGACGGCAAGCAGTTTCAGCGGCGAGGCGGCCAGAGGCTTGGGGCTGGCCGCAGCCGCCAGGAATGGATCGGCATCCAGAAACGGCAACAGGATCGACAGACACCGATGTGGCACCACCGCAGCAAGGCATTCGGCATCCGCATTGTGGAGCGCGGCAACGGCATCGGCGCGTTTCAAGGCCTCGTCCGCGGCGGCAAACCCGAAGGCCCAGTCGCCCTGTTGCCGTTTTGGCGCGCGGCTGGCTTCCACGATGGCGTAGGGAAGGTCGAAGCGGTCGGCAAGAGCAGGACCGATCCAGTCGGGCGCCTTGTGGTAAAGATGATAGGTCAGGAACAGGTCTGGCCGGTAGCCCGACGTCTGCCACTCGCCGCTGATCCGCTCTGCCTCGGCAAACGCCTGGTCGCGCACGCCTGACTGGATGGCGTCGCTGCCGTCCTTGCGCCACGACCGGAACCGGCTGGCAATCGTCACCTCATGCCCCAGACTTTCCAGTGCCTTCACGATCAATCGTCCCATGGTCCGGTCACCGGACGGGACTGGATGATCCAGCGGTTTCATCGGAGCAGTAAAAGCGATCTTCATGATTTTCCTGAGCGTAGGGCTTAAAGGACCTTGCGGAACTTGTCTGCGAGACGGTCGAGGCCGGGGTCTGTCGAGAAGGTCGTTCTGACCCGCTTGGCCGCGGCAAGTCCAAGACGATGCCGTGTCTCGGGTGCGGTAATCAGGTTCTGCATGGCAGCAGAGAGATCCCCGGGCGCGCCCGGGTCAACCAGCACACCGGTTTCACCATCCAGGATCAATTCGGGGATCGCGGAAACCTTGGTGGAGAGGCAGCAGATCCCCATGGATTGTGCTTCCATCAGAACATTGGGCAGGCCATCCCTGTCACCGGACCTGGCAAGTTTGGACGGTAGCACGAAGAGGTCCGCCTCGCGGCAGGTCGCAATCACCTCTTTCCGCGGCTGGGCACCTCTCCAGGTAATCCTGTCGGACAGGCCCAACCCGTCGGCCTGTGCTTTCAGGGCGTCGGAAAGCTCTCCTCCGCCGATATGCGTGAACTGCCAGTTGAGAGATGCGGGAAGCTGCGCAAGGGCTTCCAGAAGGTCGTCATAGCCCTTCTTTTCGACCGCGCGGCCGACCGAGACCAGTCGCACAGGCTCCGTGCTGCCGTCACGATCTGTGCCTTTTTCCTTCGGCTCGGGAAAACCGGAAAAGTCGAGCCCGTGGTAGAGCAGCTCGATCTTGTCCGGATCGTCGGCGAGGCCTTTCAGATGTTTGGCGTTGACCGCGGTACAGGTCACGCCCCAGGCAGCGTCGTTAATCTTGGTCTTCAGGTCCCAGTCAGGGCTGGTCCAGATGTCCTTGGCGTGCGCGGAAAAGGACCATTTCCGCCCGGAAAGATGCGCAGCATAGCGTGATGCGGAGCAGGGCGTATGCAGATAGTGGGTGTAGATCCAGGTCACGTCTTCCGGCAATTCATGGGCGAAGACGCACCCCTGCGCCCAACGGCGCTGACGGTCTGCGTTCGGCTGATGCGCGAAATCGGCATCGAACAAAGCCTTGGCGGCCTTGAAGGTTGGCTGCTTTTCTGCCCAACGTTTGGCGCGGGCGACACGCGCGGGATCGTCTTTCACATATTCCGGCAGATACATGACGTCCGCGCTGATCTGCCGGTGCAGATCATGGATGTAAGGATCGTAAGGCCGGCGCAGGGCGACAATCAGGATGTCGATCCCCCGCCGTTCCAGACCAAGCATTTCCTGGGCAATAAAGGTTTCGGACAGGCGAGGATAGCCTTTGACCACAACGGCGATACGGGACATCGGTCGGCCCTTGAAAGAATTCGGTTTGCTGGTGAGGAGGGTCAGAAGTTGACCAGCTTCCTGCTGGCTGCCTGTTGTTCGTCGAAGATTTCGCCGACCCGGCCGGATATGACACCCAGACCGCCAAGCAGATTGTCGACGCCGGCAGCCGAAGGGGAGGCCATGTCAGGCAGTTCGGACAAGGCCGCAGCCATCAGGTCCGGATCCGGATACTGGTCGATCGGCAGCACTTTCAAAAGGCCGCTTTGCTCCGCCCGCTCCGCGCGGATTGCCTGTTCCCGTCGCGGGATGACCCGCGGCACCATCAGGGTGGGTTTGTCGAAGGACAGGATCTCGCAGAAGGTGTTGTACCCTCCCATGCCGACAATCGCCGTGGCTTTCGCCAGATAGGGCTCGATCTGCGGTGTAAAGCGGATGATCTCGACGTCGCGCAGGTGTTCCGCCCTTTCGCTGAATTGGGTCGCGGCTGCGGCGGGCATGAAGGGGCCAAGCACGATGAGGGCCGGGAACAGCGGGCGCTGTCGGGCTTCATAGGCCCGCATCACCCAATCGACCATTTCAACACCATCTCCACCGCCACCCGGCGTCACAAGAATATAGGGTTCATCGTCGAACGGAGCCGGTTCGGGATTGTCGAGTGCCGACTTCGGCAGTTCGCGGCGCAGGTAACCTGTGTAGCGCAGCTTGTCGCGCACGGATTGCGGCAGATCGATGCCTTCCAGCGGGTCGCAGATGTCTTCCGGTCCGTAGATCCAGATTTCGTCGTAAAGGTCGCGCAGGGCAGGATAGACGTTCTTCCGGTCCCATTCTTCCTTCAGAACCTTCGGGTCGTCCATCACGTCGCGCAGACCGAGAACCAGTCTCGTGTCGGTATCCTTAAGGGCTTCCAGCGTGCGCAGCACTTCACCCCGCAGCCCGAGTGGCTCCTTGTCGACGATGAAGATGTCCGGATCGAATACCTTGGCGGTGTGTTCGATGATCGAGGATCTGATCGCGAGGGTCTGGTCGATGTTGATGTGCAGCGACAGCGGTGTGTATTCGCCGTTGCGCAGCTTGATCACGCCCGGAATACGCACGAAATCGACGCGGGAACGGAATTCGAAACTGCCGATGATCGGGGAACCCGACAAGATCAGCACTGACAAGGTGTCGAAGTCCCCGACGAGGGATTGCGCAATTGCCCGGCAGCGTCGCAGATGGCCCAACCCGAAGGAATCGTGGCTGTAAATGAGGATCTTCGGCGTCTTGGAACTCATACTGCCCCTAAATTTGTAATGCTGGCCCAAAGGGCTTATGTCTCAATCGATTGGCCCTTGTCACGTGCGGATATCTCTTGACAGGGGACTTTTGACAGGGAACGGTCTGCTGACCCTTCTAAAGCTGTTGTGACGAATGCTAATCCCGGCTGGCGCAACTAACTCTGATCGCTAATATACCAAATATGATCTGCTTGCACATATTTGATCCATGTCTGTTTGGATGAGCTTATGGAAAAGAGCCTTTTCGGTTTTATTTGGAAGTATAGCGCCAGACAGCAAATCTTCATTCTCATGGTCACCGTTCTCACGTATCCGGTGGTCTACGTCCTTCTCGAACTGCCAAAACTGATCGTCAACGATGCGGTCCAGGGCGACAACTTTCCCAGGACGATTCTTGGGTTTGATTTTGATCAGACGCCCTATCTTGTTCTCCTGTGTTTTACTTTCCTGTTTTTGGTTGTTGTCTCGAACGGTCTTAAGTTTTACCTCAACGTCTACAAGGGCCGCCTCGGAGAGCGCATGTTGCGGCGCCTGCGCTTCGAGCTGTTTCAACGGGTGCTGCGCTTCCGTCTGCCGCATTTCAGGAAGGTCAGTTCAGGCGAAATCATTCCGATGATCACATCGGAAGTGGAGGATGTCGGCGGTTACATCGGTGAAGCCTTCGCGCTGCCGGCCTATCAGGGCGGCATGCTGATCGTGCAGATCGGCTTCATCTTCATGCAGGACCCGCTTCTGGGCCTTGCGGCCATCAGCTCCTATCCCATCCAGGGCTATGTCATCCCGCTTCTGCAGCGCAAGGTGGTGCTCTTGTCCCGGCAGCGGGTGCGCAACATCCGTGTCATTGCCGACAAGGTCGGCGAGAGCATCACGGGCGTAGCCGAGATCCACGCGAACGACGCGGCTGCCTGGCATTCGGCGGATATTTCCGACCGGCTCTACGAGAACTTCAAGATCCGGTACGACATCTTCAACCGGAAATTCCTGATCAAGTTCCTGAACAACTTCATGAACCAGCTCACGCCGTTCTTCTTCTACCTGATCGGCGGCTATCTGGTTATTCAGGGCAATCTGAGCATCGGTGCCCTGCTGGCGGTGATCGCTGCCTACAAGGACCTGGCAGGCCCCTGGAAAGAGCTGCTCTCCTTCTATCAGATGACGGCGGACGTCAGCGTCAAATACCAGACCGTCGTCGAGAACTTCGATCCTCTGGATATCTATGACATCGAGCGGTTGACCGCGGATGACACGGTGGATCTCAGCGGTGACGTGAAGCTGGAGAATGTCAACTTCTCAGGCGGCGCTGCTGGCCAGGAGGTCGTCGACGTGTCGATGACGGTGCCTGCAGGAAGCGCCTGCGCAATTGTCGGGCCGGACGGGTCCGGCCGGTCGGAAGTGCTGCAACTCGCCGCCGGGCTTGTCTCGGCCGTATCCGGCAAGGTCTGCATCGGAAGCCACGATCTCGAGAAGCTGACAGATGCCACGCTGGGCCGCCAGATCGCCTATGTCGGCGGTGCGGTGCACATCTGGACCGGCACGATCCGTGACAATCTCTACTACGGTTTGCGCCACCGTCCGCTCATCCCGCCCCAGCGGGAAGGCGAGAGCTTGAAGAACTACAATCGGCGGCTTGCCGAGGCCAAGGAAACGCGCAATCCCACATACGATCTTGCCGCCGAGTGGGATGATTTTGACGCCGCCGGTGTCAGCAATGAAGACGAACTCGACACCAAGGCGCTTGAATTGCTTGAAACGGTCAAGATCGACAAGGACATCTATCGGCTCGGTCTGCAGTCCCGGTTCGACCCGTCCATGGACGATGGCTTTGCCGAAAAGATCCTGAACGTGCGCAAGGCACTTGCTGAGCGCATTGCCCATGAACCGGACCTCGGCGGTCTGGTCGAGCTGTGGCACCGCGACCGCTTCAACGCCAGCGCCAGCCTGGCGGACAACCTGTTCTTTGCGGTACCTGCCGATCCGGAAATCACGATGGATCAGGTGCCCGATCTCGAGCAGGTCAAGGCCTTCCTGGCTGAGACCGGTTTCGACACGAAGCTCCAGCAGATCGGACTCAAGATCGCCGAAACCATGCTGGAACTGTTTTCCAACGTTTCCGGCGACAGCGGCCTTCTGGGGTCATATTCCTTCATTACACTGGATGAGATACCGGATTTCGAGCGCATCGTGCGCATTGCCAAATCCGATCAGCCGCGTCCGGGGCTGACAGACGCCGACCGGTCTCGTCTGACCGGACTGGCCTTCAAGCTCGTGCCGGCCCGCCATCGTCTCGGTGTCATGACGGATGAGCTGAAGCGCGACATCATCAGCGCCCGCCAGACGTTCCTGGAAGAAGTGGTCAAGAACAGCGACAACTTCGTTGCGTTCGATCCGGACGTCTATTTGCCGCCGCTGACCATCGAGGATAATCTCCTATTCGGACGCGCGCGCGTCGACCGCAGGGACGCCCGGCGGCGGATCGATGATGTCATCCGCACGATTGTCGAGGAGACCGGTTTGCGGCGCCCGATCATCTATGCGGGTTTCGGTTACCACGTCGGCGTATCCGGTTCCCGTCTGTCGGCGGGGCAGCGTCGCAAGATCGCTCTGGTTCGCGGTCTTCTGAAAAATGCGAAAATCACCATATTGGACGATATCGCCACCGGTGTGACGGAAGAGGACAGGACGCTTCGCAAATGCTTGAGGCAAATTCTGTCCGGAAAAACGTTCCTGTTCGGCACGTCCGATGCCGACATAGCTGCTGAATTCGATCAGAGCTTCATTCTGGATCAAGGACGACTTTCGGAAAAAGGGTAAGACGGTGGGTGTGACAAGAGGTGGGCAACCGTTCCGCAGGTATCGGCTGGACGAATCGGACCAGGTGGAACGGGACAACAACGGGCGCGGGAGAAGAAGATGACACTTGAAACCGAAGTCGAGGCGCTCCGCAAAGTGCCGCTGTTCCGTGGGATCGACGAGACCAAGTTGCGGCTTCTGGCTTTTATCAGCGACCGGACGGAATATCCCACCGGCGAACGTCTCTGCTCTCAGGGGGAAGAAGGCGATTGCGCCTTCATCATTCTGTCCGGTGCTGCTGACGTTCTGGTCGATACGCCGGAAGGCGAAAAAAAGGTGGCTAAGGTTTCGGAAAATTCAATTGTTGGCGAAATCGCCATTCTGTGCGACGTACCAAGAACCGCGACACTGGTTGCCGCCAACGACATGGATGTTCTGACTGTTTCGAAAGACGACTTCTTGAAACTATTGAAAGAATTTCCGGATATATCGCTGGAGGTCATGCGGACACTGGCGCTGCGGCTTGAACGGACGACCCGGGATCTTGCCGACGCCCGTCGAGGCGCTGCCGGCGGTTAGGGAGTAACACGTGGCTGAGGAATTTTCGCTTCGTTGCTGGGGCGTCAGAGGGTCCACCCCGACCCCGGGGTCGAGCACACTGCGCTACGGCGGCGAAACGTCTTGTTTTGAGATCCGGGCAGGTGATGCGCTGGTTCTTGTCGATTGCGGTTCCGGCGCCCGAAACCTGGGTGTGGAGATCTGCAGCTGCAAGACGCGCACCTTCGACCTTCTTTTCACCCATACCCATCTCGACCACATCTGCGGTCTTCCCTTTTTCAAACCTGCCTACGATCCGAGTTTCAACGTCACTGCCTGGGCCGGGCATTTTCAGGATGAAACCAGCCTCGTTGACATCGTCAGCCGCATCATGTCGCCGCCGATCTTCCCGGTCGCGGCCAAGACCCTGAAGGCGGTCGAGTTCAAGTCCTTTACCGCAGGTGACCAGATCCCGCGAACGGACGACCTCGTCATCCGCACCACCCGGCTCAACCACCCAGGCGGAGCCTGCGGGTATCGTTTCGAGTTTCAGGGCAAATCGATTTGCATCATCACGGATCACGAACATGGCGACCCGGAAATTGATGCCGCCCTTCCGGACTTCGTGCGAAATGCCGATGTGATGATCTATGACGCCATGTTCACCGACGACGAATACCTCATCTATAAAGGGTGGGGGCACTCCACCTGGCAGAAAGCCGTGGAGCTGGCAAAGGCCGGCAACGTCAAGACACCGGTCCTTTTCCATCATGACCCACGCAGGTCCGATGATGAGCTTGATGAGATCGGCCTCGCCGCCCAAAACGCCTACCCCGGAATGCTGGTCGCCAGCGAAGGCATGATCCTCAAGCCTTGAGCGGTCGCCTGCCTGAAAGCGCCCTGAAGGATATAAAAAAAGGGCGGCTCAAATAGCCGCCCAAAAAACGCTAAGGCTAAAAAATAAATCGATCGCCGGATGCAGGAATGCGGGAATCCCTTGGTTGCAGCCGGAAAACAAACCTTTGTAACTTGAAATGACGTTACTCTTGTCTGCCGGATACGATCACTAGTTGTTTACAGGGTGTAGTCATTACTTTCATGGTCCATTTGGACTATAAATATGAATTTTCCGCACCTGGGGAACCCAGGACGTTCGGTTAGCATTAATATAGGCAGGCAGGCTTCAGCGTTGAGCTTGGATCCAAATTCTCGGGAGTTTGATCAAAGTTAAAGTGTTGCCTGCGGATTTTGCATATGCCGGATCGGCAGCGGTCTGAACTGAACCGCGATGATCCGCAGCTTTTGGAGTGGCCAGCTCATAAACGCGTTGTGAAGTTGAAGCAAACTGGCCGACTTCAATTGCTGGCGTAATACAGCAGGAACTCCGGGGGTCGAGTTGGCTGTAAGAGCGGAAGATTTACTTCGGTTGTCGAACCTTGCGGTGTCGGCAGCCCTGGATCCAGAACGGTGGCAAGTGTTTCTCGACACGCTGAGCCGCAGTGTCGGGACACGTGTATGCACCCAGTTGATTGGCTATGACGACCTGACCAAGGCCACCCCGCTCGCCTTTACTTCCGGATACGATCCTCGAATTCTGGAGCTCTACGACGAGCATTACGCGGACAAGAACCCGTTTGCTGCCAATTTTGCCAACTACAAGGTGGGAGATGTCATTGCCACGCATCAGTTGTGTCCACCGGAAACGCTGAGGAAGACGCAGTTCTATGCCGATCTTCTGTTGCCGCTTGAAGATATCATCGGTGGAGGCGGTGCTATGCTGGCTCTCGACGGGGACCGCATGTTTCTGCTCGGCGGCAACATGCGATCGAAGGACCGTGACAAGTATGAAAGTGACTGGTTGCAGCTATGCGCTCATCTCGCCCCGGTCATCCGACAGTCACTCGAAATCAACCGGACAATTTCCGGCCTGACCTTCGAGAAATGGGCAGCGGAGCAGCATCTTATGGGGACGGGCTCGGCCATTTTCGTGACCGATACGTCCCTGCAGATCCACTACGCATGTAGCGAAGCCCAGAAACTTCTGGCATCGGGATCCCTTGTCGGATGTGACTGGGGCAGGCGGCTTCACTTCCATAACCAGCAGGATCAGGGGCAGTTTTCCGCATTTGCCAAACTCCAGTCCATGGGCGGGTTTGACGTGTTCCGGAACTGGCAGGCAACGGATGACAAGGGGCGAAGCTGGATGTGTCGGTCGGTTGGATTGCAACTGGGCGATTTGGACAAAACGCCCTTCGGCGCGTTCATGAACAAGTCCATCTCCGCTGTTCTGCTGGCGGTCAGGCCGGATCCGGGGAGCGAAACCTTCCTGGCCTACGTTCAGAAAAAACTCGGCTTGAGCCACGCCGAAGCGGCGACCGTTTTGAAGCTCGCCGATGGCCGGACACCTGCCGAAATCGCCGCCGACCGTCAGATCAGCATCTACACCGTCCGCAACCAGATCAAGGCGGCCCTGTCCAAGACCGGGTCCCGCCGCCAGGCGGACCTTGTGCGAAGCATCGAGCACCTGCGTCTGCAAGGCAGGTAGCAGAGGCCGCTCACGTCCACTCACTTTCCCGCGGGGCCGCTTGCGCATTTCTTGTCGCCGGGGGAAACTTCGCGCACGAACAATATCTTATCGGCGGCAAGATGACCTCCATTTCCCAGACACTGCGTTATGTCCTGCGCGGCGGCCCCCCCGACACAGGTATTCCCGATCGGGTGCGTGCCGAAATCCGGGCGCGTGAAGCGTCGTCCGAGCGACTGATCGGCTGGGTTCAACTGGGTCTTGTGCTGTTCTTTTCGCTTCTTTATGCCATCGCCCCAAGGGCCGAAGGGTCCGCCGGTTTCAACTTCGTGCCGATTGCGCTTGCAGCCTATTTCCTGTTCACCGTGCTGCGGCTCATGCTGTCCTACAGGTTCGAACTGCCGCGCTGGTACCTACTGGTGTCGATCATCGTCGATATGGCCCTATTGGTCGGGCTGATCTTCTCCTTCCATATTCAATACGGCCAGCATCCGACGTTCTACCTGAAGACGCCCACCTTGATGTATGTCTTCATCTTCATCGGGTTGAGAGCTTTGCGGTTCGACCCGCGCTTTGTGTTGACCACGGGGCTGGTGGCGGTGACCGGCTGGTTGGGGCTGGTTTTCTATGCGGCGTTCGCGGACATGGACCACATGCGTGTGACCCGCAATTACGTCGACTACCTGACGGGCAACACCATCCTGATCGGCGCCGAACTCGACAAGACCATGGTCATTCTGGCCGTCACGGTGATCCTGTCCGTCGCTCTCTACAGGGGGCGTTCCATGTTGTTCGAGGCTTCCAAGGACCATGCGGCTGCGATGGATCTGAGCCGCTTCTTTTCGCCTGAAGTCGCTGCCTCGATCACCGGCGCGGACACCGAGTTGCAGGCCGGCGAGGGGAGTTTGCGCGATGCTGCCATTCTGTACGCCGATATTCGCTCCTTCACCTCTACCTCCGTCACATTGCCGCCAGAGACCGTTCTGGCGGTCCTGGCCGAGTATCAGAACCTTGCGGTTGATGTGATCGTTGAGGAGGGCGGCCGGGTCGATAAATTTCTCGGCGACGGCATTCTGGCAACCTTCGGGGCCGTCCATCCCTCCACGACGTATGCAGCCGACGCGCTGCGGGCAGCAAGGCGGCTTGTGGAAGCCGTGGAACGGAACCAGCTGCGTTTTCAGGATGCTGGCTGGCCACAGCCGCTGCGCGTCGGTACGTCCGCCGCCGCCGGGCCGGTCACGGTTGGCGTGATCGGGTCGAAGCAACGCCTCGAATTCACGGTCATCGGCGATGCCGTCAACCGGGCTGCGAAACTGGAAGACGCCAACAAGATCCAGCACACAAAGGCGCTGACGGATAGGACAACATACGAACTCGCGCTCAGCCAGGGTCTCGAACTGCCTCTGCTCGAAGTTCGTGCCGTCACCCATGTGACTGGCGTCAAGCAGCCGGTCGATCTGGTTGTTCTGGCAACATAGGCACCTTTTCGCCCTCGGACTTCTCTGTTTGGCCGATACGGAAGCGCTTGACCGGCACGTCAATCTGGGTCACTTTGCCTTCAAAATTGACCTTATCGTCAATTAGGAAGATTAAATTCATTGATTTCAATGAATTGCATCCATTTGGAGGTTCCCTTGAAACTGGACTCAACACTTGCCGCCGTAGTTACGGGCGGTGCATCCGGGCTGGGCGCTGCAACTGCACGCATGCTGGCAGCCGAAGGCGTCAAGGTGACGCTGTTCGACCGGAACGCCGCGCAGGGTGAAGCGGTTGCCGCGGAAATCGGCGGCGTCTTCGCGGATGTCGACGTGACTGACCAGGCCAGCGTCGAAGCAGGGTTCGAAAAAGCGCGCGCGGCGCACGGTCAGGAACGGATTCTGGTCAATTGCGCCGGTATTGCACCAGTGGCCAAGACCGTCTCCCGCGGCGAGCCCCACCCGATGGACATGTTCGAGAAGGTGATTTCGGTCAATCTGATCGGCTCCTTCCGCTGTCTTTCGATTGCGGCAACCGGCATGGCCGGGCTGGACCCTGTCACAGCGGACGGTTGTCGCGGTGTTATCGTTTCCACAGCGTCTGTTGCCGCCTTCGACGGTCAGATCGGTCAGGTCGCCTATGCCGCTTCCAAGGCAGGGGTTGCAGGTATGACGCTGCCTGTCGCCCGCGACCTTTCCAAGTCCGGTATTCGTGTCATGACGATCGCGCCGGGGATCTTCGAAACGCCGATGCTGCTGGGTCTGTCGCAAGAGGTGCAGGACTCTCTCGGACAGCAGGTTCCCTTCCCCTCGCGTCTCGGCAGGGCAGCGGAATATGCGCAACTGGTCAAATCCATTTGCGAAAATGACATGCTGAACGGCGAGACCATTCGTCTGGACGGCGCTATCCGCATGGCGCCCCGGTGAAGTAGCGGTTTCAGGCTCGGCGCCGGAGCCGCGTACACAACACATTCGATCCGGCCGATGCCGAATGGCGGATGGCCGGATAGATTGTGTCAAAGTCCTCCACGGTCACACTTTTTCGTACGCATGAGCAAAAATCCCTTCTAAGGTTACGCTACTGTTTCCGCAATTTAAGGCGGAACGGCCAAAGGGGGAGTGTTCTATGGCGGAAAATGCGCATGAGCTTGCGCCGCATCATCTGCCGCCTTTCATACCGGCTGCGGACGGTAGTGATTGGCTATTCACCGTGATGCTGGTCGTTCTGATTGTCGGTGCGATCCTTGCCGGGGTTTTTTATCTGCATCTGCATTCGATTCCCGAACGTCTTGCCCACAAACACGGGCGCATGCAGTTTGAACTTGTTGCCATACTCGGCCTTCTGGCGTTGTTCACGCACAACAACATCTTCTGGGTTGCTGCGCTTCTGCTGGCCTTCATTCAGCTTCCCGATTTCTGGACACCGCTGGAATCGATGGCCCATTCCCTGAGCCGGCTGGCCGGAACGGGCGGTATTCCCTCTGACACGCTGGTCGAACAGGATTTCGAGCAAGAGGAAGCTGCCGCGCAAGACGGCACGACCGTGACGGGCGCAACGCTCCAGGAACCTTCTTCAGAGAACGCCGCTCCGGCCGTCTCGCCGGATGGAAAGCAGGAGAACAAACATGTTTGAACTCCTGTTCTGTTCCCTGCTTACGATTTTGCCAGACTATCTGATCCGCAGATATGTCCAGGGCAAACGCATCGGCCGGGAAATTACGCTCTATTCGGTCTGGTTCGAGTTGCGCTACGGCATCGTGCTTTGCCTGATGCTGACCATTTCGCTGATCACGCTGATCTTCTACTACCACCCCACGGCAACCACGGCTGTCTCGACCTTCCGGACGATCCCTGTTCTGCCGGAAACGTCGGGCCGGGTCGTCGAGACCTTCGTGCCGCTTGAGCTCGAGGTCGACATCAAGGCGGGCGATCCGATCTTCAGGCTCGATAGCACCCGCCAGGAAGCGGATGTCGCGACTGCGCAGCAGCAGGTGATCGAAATCGAAGGCGAGCTTGCGCTGGCCCAGAGCGAATTGTCGGTTGCCAATGCCCAGGTCGATCAGGCCCAAGCTTCGCTGAAGCAGGCCCAGGATGAACTCGACACGCGGAATGAACTTTTCAACCGCAATGCCAATGTTGTCAGCGAGCGGGACATCGAAAAGCTCCAGAACACCGTGGATGCACGGGCAGGGGCGCTCCGCGCGGCACAGTCCAACCAGGAGCTTGTCCAGACCAAGATCACCGTTTTTCTGCCGGCGCGCCTGAAAAGCGCGGAAGCCAGATTGCGCGAGGCGCAGGTGGAACTGGAGAAGATGACCGTCTACGCCGGCGTGGACGGAACGATGAGCCAGTTCCTTCTGCGCCCGGGCGACATCGTCAACCCGATGATGCGACCTGCAGGTGTGCTCATTCCCAAGGACGCACAGCGGGAGCGGATCGTTGCGGGCTTCGGCCAGATCGAGGCGCAGGTTCTGAAGGAGGGAATGGTGGCGGAAGCCTTTTGCGGAGCGGTGCCCTTCACCATCATTCCGCTGGTGGTAACGGAAGTGCAGTCACAGATCGCTTCCGGGCAGGTGACGACATCCGGACAACTATTCGATACTGCTCAGAGCGTGAAGCCGGCAACGATCACCACCCTTCTGGAACCGCTTTACAAGGATGGTCTGGCGGATCTGCCTCCGGGGGCCATTTGCACGGTCAACGCCTATACCAGCAACCACGAACGCCTGTCGTCGGGAGAACCGATTGGAACCGGCGAGTTCATCTTCCTGCATGTGGTCGACACGGTCGGTCTCGTTCATGCGATGCTCATTCGCCTGCAGGCGCTGTTGTTCCCGATCCAGACACTTGTGCTGACGGGGCACTAAAACAAACGCACTCCGGCAGGGTGGCATGGAGCCACCCTGCCGGGCACGCATATTTCACTTGTTGTAGCTGACCACTTCGAATTCGATGCCGTCGTCGTCGTAGAAGTAGAACCTGCGGCCCGGCTCGTAGTCGCCGTGATTGTGTGTCGCGTAACCATCGGCCTTGATCACTCTTTCAGTGGCGTCGATGTCGTCGACCACGACGGCGATATGGTTGAGGCCGCCATGCTGGCTGTAGCTGTCTCCGGCGACTTTGCTGGTTGTTCCCGGTGGGGAATAGGCCGCCACATAGCTGGTCTCGTTGCCGATGTGATAGGTGGTGCCCCCACCAAGGCTTGCGCCCTTCCAGCGAACCTTCCAGCCAAACCATGTTTCCAGACGTTTGGAGGTGGATTCAGGGTCGCTGACTGTGACGTTTACATGTTCCAGGAATGCGCTGCTCATTTCAGTGTCCTTTCAAGGTTTGACCTTTGGTGGACACCAGAGATAATTCCTCAACCTTAGTTGAGGTCAAGAGTGGCGAGGGGATATTTTGAACAAAGCGATGAAAGGCTCCGATCTTCTGACCATCGGAGACCTGTCCGAGCGAACGGGCCTGTCCGTATCGGCCATTCGTTTTTACGAAGAAAAGGGGCTGGTACACCCGAGTCGCAACGCGGGAGGTCAGCGACGTTTTCTACGGGCGGACATCCGGCGTCTGTCCTTTGTGCTGGTTGCACAGGAATTCGGGTTTTCAATTGCGGAAATCGCGGTGCAGCTTCAGCGCTTGCCTGAAGGGCGGGCGCCGACAAAAGCGGACTGGACCAGGATCAGCGGTGAGTTCCGCGTCCATCTCGACCGGAAAATCGAGCGGATGACTGCCTTGCGAGACAAGCTGGACAGTTGCATCGGTTGCGGTTGCCTGTCGATGAAATCCTGCCAGCTTTACAATGCGGGAGATGCGGCCGCCAGCAAAGGGCGCGGGCCCCGCTATCTGCTGGGCGACCGTCCCGATATTCGTGAGGACTGAGCCGGTGGCAGGGGCGGGAAAACCGCCGGGATGCAAGCAGGCACTCCCGGCGGTAGCTCTCACCTGTTGTCCAATTGTGCTCTTACGCGTTTCAGCCCAAGTGGCGTAATCCGGTAGGGGCCACTATTTCTGGAGGCGATCAGCCGTTTGTATTTCAGCTTGCGGAACAGGTACGGCGAACAGCCTCCCCAATACCAGCCATCGCGCGTTACGGTTTCATGTTTGACGACACGGCCATCCTCGTCCTTTTCCACGAGGATGTAGCCGCCTTGAGCCAGCAGGTGCAGAACCCGCTGCTCGGCTTTGGAAATGTCCATTGATGTGAAGTTGCCTGAAAGTATGCACAGAACTGCAGCCACTGCAGCAAACCGCTTGCAGTGCTGTTGTGACTGGCCCCGGCTGACATCAGCCGGGGTTTACAGGGACTCTTTCAATCCGTGCATAAAACCTCTCAATTGGCAAAATGCCCATAGCATAGGCGGCACATTGCGGCAACGCGCCGAGGATAAACCGGCCGGCGAGGCAAGATGTATTGCTAAGGCTGTTGTAAATCTGCACAGATCCGGAGTGTCCGGACTTCACCGCCCGGTCTTCACTATCAGGACTTCAGGTAACGATGAGGCTTTAGCTGTGTTCAGCGGGCCAGTAGCCGTTGTCGGGATCGCGGGAAACGGCGACGGCCTCGACATCCTGTGAGCCGCAAGAAGCGCAAGTAAGTGTTTCGCTCAAGGATGATACTTTTTGATCTCCGGTGAACCGGGCGAAGTTCATATAGCGGAAACGGCCGCAGTGACGACAGAATATGGCGAGACGCCTGTCTGTTTTGTAGAGAGTGTCGACCGTCGGATCTTCTGTTTCAATAGATGTGTGTAAATTCATGGTTTTAAAAACTTGCTATAGGGAATGGGAGCTGCCGGAGGCAAAGCATGTTAAATACTTAGTCCACCAAAAGTAGCATAGAGTTAAGCTATGCAAAACCACCTAAATTGACATGAGTAACCGTTCATGTCCGGGTGTCTCGCCGGGACAGTCCGCCTGTTTTAAGAAATTACATGGCTTTACGGTAAACTGCTCAGACAAAACCTGCAGCAAATTGCCGACAGATTAATGCTTCCAAAGCCGGAAAGCGGCTCGCATTTTGGCCCGCGCAGGGGTATGAGAGGCCCATGATGACGCTATCTGAAACCTGGTACGACCTCTTTGGCCTTGCTGGCCTGCTCAACCCTTTTGCTCTGCTGATCGGCGGATATCTTGGGTGGCGGGCAGACCGTCTGCAAAAACTCTGGATCGCGGGATTCGCGGCGGCGGCGCTGACGCTCATACTGGATGTGGCGATCGGTGCGTTGCCTGTGCCGCACCCGTTTGCCCATGATGCCGGTGCGCTGGCCATCTTTCCTTTCCGCTTTGTCGGTGGCCTGATCGCCTCTGCCGTGACCTATTGGCTCAGCCGCCGCGCAAAACGCGCCTGACGCACATCAGCGTGTGATCCCATAATGGGCTGTCCGGGTTACACACCCTGAGTTCAAGAATCAGTTGTCGATCCAGCTATTGAAGAGAGCCGCGTTGGGGCAGCTCGGCAGGGCCTTGTCCGCACCGTCCGGATGGCTCTCCAGCCAGGCGCGACAGGCTTCCGTCTCACTGCAATTGATGCAGCGATGGGCAGCAGTCCTCAGGGCTGCATCCGTGTGCGCGCCGGTCGGGACATGATTCATGGCACCGATTGTCTCAAGCATCCTGCCCATAAGTTCGGCGCGCTCGTTAAGGCGATCCATCCAGTTCAAGCCGTTTCTCCTTCCCACGGGACGTGTGCAGAAAAGGTCTGCCAGGGCCTTCTGTCTTTCGGCGCCGCTCTGGTTTCCGGCACCGGTTGAGAAAAGCACAATGTAGCAGAAACGCCTGCGTTACCTTGATCAGGGTCAACTCTGGGCAAGCATGACGAAAGCAGCCATACTGCAGGTTCATGATTCTACGACCTTGCCGGGCAGCCTCCTGAAGGAAGGAGCGCTGCAACACCTGGAGACGGTGTGATGGTTGAAACGGTGAGCGCATCGCCGCTGCCCCAGGCAACCGGCAATGGCGCGGTCAGCCAGGGACTTGAACCGGGAACGGAACTCAAGGCCAGGGTCGAGGCCAACCTGCCGGGCGGTGTGGTGCGCTTGGCAACCGCTGACGCAAAGCTGGAGTTGCGCGTTCCAGCTCCTCTTCCAGAGGGCGGAGAGGTGACGGTGACCGTATCGGGCACCAAGCAGCAACCTGCCATCCTGATAACCGTCGGCAAGGACCAGGCGCAGACGCAACAGCCGGCCACTCCGGCGCCATCTTCGCAAAATCCGGCATCTCAACCCCAAACACCTCAGGGGTCTCAAGGTCAGATCCCACAAGCTCAGGGGCCCCAAGGGCAAGCTCCTGCAAGTCAGGCGGGCCAGATCCCCCTGCAATCCGAGCCTGCCCCGCAATTGCAGCCACAACCCTCGACGGCTGCGGCCTTTCCCAAGCCGGCGCCGGTTCTGGCGCATCTGATTCAGGTCCTGTCCGTCAATACGGGTCCGGGACAGGCACCCGGCAATATCCAGCCTTTGCCGCAAGCACCACTCCCGGCAGCTCCGGCTCCCGCCGCCTCCCCGCAAGGGGCCGTGACGGCGCAGCCAGCTGCGCCCGGAAATGCGGTGCAGGCGCAACCTCTTTCCCCGGCGACTGCATCGGGACAGGTCTCCGGCAATGCGGCACCTCCGTCGGTGTCTGCAGCGCAAGGGGCAACGGTACCTCCAGCAGCCACCGGCCAACCTCAGCTTTCCGCATCTGTTCCAAACAGTGCAGCCTCAGGCGCGGGGCAGCCATCGGCAGGTTCTGCGCCGCCAGCAACTGTGCCAGCCTCAGGTCAACCACTGACCGCGCAACCTGCATCCTCGGCAGGTACGGTGACTGGTGTGTTTCAGCCCGGGGCGAGTGTGCCGGCACCAGCCAGTCCCGTTCAGGCCACGAGCGGCGTTCCAAACCAACAGACCAGCCAACCGGGGGCACAACCGGCAGCATCGACAGCTCCCGGCGCAACGGGTTCTCCCACGCAATCAGCTCAAGGGACGAACACCCCATTCGCTTCACCCGCCAGCCCGCCCCCTCAGGCCCTGCCAGGCTCCCTTGCAGCAAGCACAGCAGGTGCATCAGCACCGCCCGCTGCGCAGCCCAACCCGGCCTCGGCACCTTCGGCAGCGAGTGTGGCCGCCGCAGCAAACCCAACCCTGCCGGCAGGCGGTGCGCCTGGCGGGCAAGCGTCGGTCGCAGGTCCGGTATCAGGTTCGATTGCAGCGAATGCAGGGACGGGAACCCCGGTTGCACACACGCCGCAGGGGAGTGTTCCGCCATCTGGGCTGGCTGGTTCGGCTCCGGGTGCTCAGCCGCCGCCAGTCGTCTCGGCCGCAAACGCCAGTCCTGCGTCCGCAACGGCTGCAAATCTGCCAGGGCCTGGCGCCCCTAATCAGAACGCCGTACAGGCAAGCAGCCCCTTCTTGCCGACCGGGGGGCAGGCAGCTGCGCTGACACGAACGGCTATTTCCCAGCCATATCCTGCCTCCACAGGCGTATCCGTTTCGCAAGCCGCCGTTTCTGCCGGACAGGGACAACCCGCCAGCCTGCAACCAGCGAGCCAACAGGCAGCCAGTCAGGTAGCTGACATCCTCCGGCAGCCCCTCAGCGAGCAGCAGGCCGGTCTGGGCAGCCTCTTTGCCCAGATAGGGAGCCTCATGTCGGCGCAAAGCAGCGGGACTGTCTCTCTGCCGGATCCTGTGGTCAAGGCAATGCAGCAGATCCTCGGGCTGCGCTTGCCATCCGCCCAGGCTCCGACCGGGCAGGACTTGCAACAGGCCGTGCGCTTGTCGGGACAGTTCCGTGAAGCGCAATTGGCGCTGCCCACTGGTGCGCCCGCAACGGGCCAAGCTGCGCTGCCCGATCTGAAATCCGCTCTGCTGTCGTTCAAGGCGCTGCTGCAGCAATTGGGTGCTCGCTCCGAGATCAGCCGTCCTGCGGGACAGCCCCCGGCACCCTCCAGGCATGGAGCGCCGCACGGGCAGGCGCAACAGACCAGCAGCGGGTTCTGGGCCGGAGCAGCTCCGCAAAATCTTCAGGCACTTCTGAAGGAAACCGATTCCGCCCTGGCGCGGCTTCGGCTGACACAGCTCAGCAACACGAAGCTGTCGATGGACGATGCACCGCGCGTCGGCTCGCGCCCGATGGATCTTGTGGTCGAGTTGCCGCTTGCGTTCGGCCACGAAACAGCCGTCTTGCAAATGCAGGTCGGCCGGGACGGTGCAGGCAACAAGGACGAGGATGAGGGTGAACCGGCCTGGCGCCTGCGTTTCGCCCTTGATCTGACGGCCACCGGACCGCTGGAAGCAGCCATCAGCCTGCGCGGCGGCGGTACCTATGCCAGCCTGTGGGTGGATCGCAAGGAAACCTTCGATAGTCTGAATGCCGTGCGCGAAACCATGGAAGCCGCCTTTGCCGATGCGGGGCTGGATCTTCAGGAGCTGCGTCTGATCCGGGGGCTTCCGCCGAAAACCGCCGCGAAATATGGCGCGCTGATCGACAGGCAATCATGAGACGGAACCGGCCATGAGCGATCAGGACAAAACTGGCAAGAAGCTGGCAGTGGCGCTGCAGTATGAGAACGAGGGCGCTCCTGTCGTCACCGCCAAGGGCACTGGCTCCGTGGCGGAGCAGATCGAACGGCTTGCCCGCGAGGCAGGTGTGCCGATTGAACAGAACCCGATGATGGCGGAGGCCTTGTCACAGATCGAGGTCGATCAGGAGATTCCGATCGAGCTCTATCAGGCGGTCGCAGTACTGATCGGGTTCATCATGCGCACCGGCCACGCCAAGCATCCACCGAACGAATGATAGCATCTGGTTGAGCTTTGGCTCCGCTCGCACATCACAGACGGTCCAGGTCAATTCCGGGCCTGACGTTTGCCATGGCCCTACCAATTACAGGATTGGCGGATCGTTCAGCAGGCAACGTGCGTCCTGCTGTGCGAAAGCTGACGTTACAGGCAAGGAAAACCTTGCAGCCGGGACAATTCCCGACTAGGTCATCAAACGGCTACAAATTCGCGCCGCAGCATGTCTTTCCCGCTGGTTGATCAGACGCGAAATCAAAACGAACAGGATTTTTGACGACTATGACGATTGTCGACGTACGCACACCCGATCCGAAGAAATTCATCAAGGGCGCGACGGGCGATTGGGAAATCGTGATCGGTATGGAAGTCCATGCCCAGGTCACGTCCGAAGCCAAGCTCTTTTCCGGCGCCTCCACGGAATTCGGCAAGGACCCCAACGATAACGTCAGCCTTGTCGATGCGGCGATGCCGGGCATGTTGCCGGTGATCAACGAGGAATGTGTGCGTCAAGCGATCCGCACCGGCCTCGGGCTCAAGGCCCAGATCAATCTGAAATCCGTGTTCGACCGCAAGAACTATTTCTACCCGGATCTGCCGCAGGGCTACCAGATCTCCCAGTTCAAGCAGCCGATTGTCGGTGAAGGCAAGATCCTTCTCGACATGCCGGACGAACAGGTCGAGATCGGTGTCGAGCGTCTGCATCTGGAACAGGACGCCGGCAAGTCGCTGCATGACCAGCATCCGACCATGTCGTTCGTCGATCTGAACCGCTCCGGCGTGGCGCTGATGGAAATCGTCTCCAAGCCGGACCTGCGGTCTTCCGACGAAGCAAAAGCGTATCTGACGAAGCTTCGCACGATCCTGCGTTATCTGGGCACCTGTGACGGCAACATGGACCAGGGCTCCATGCGCGCCGACGTCAACGTGTCCGTCCGCCGTCCGGGCGGTGAATTCGGCACCCGCTGCGAGATCAAGAACGTCAACTCGATCCGCTTCGTCGGTCAGGCCATCGAATATGAAGCCCGCCGTCAGGTCGCCATTCTGGAAGACGGCGGCTCCATCGATCAGGAAACCCGCCTGTTCGACGCGGTAAAGGGTGAAACGCGGTCCATGCGCTCCAAGGAAGAAGCGCATGACTACCGCTATTTCCCGGACCCGGATCTGCTGCCGCTGGAGTTCACGCAGGAATTCGTCGACGAACTGGCACAGCACCTGCCGGAATTGCCGGACGACAAGAAGAACCGCTTCATGGGCGACTATGGCCTGACAGCCTATGACGCCGAGATCCTGATTGCCGAAAAAGCTTCGGCCGATTTCTTCGAGGAAGTCGCCAAGGGCCGCGATGCCAAACTGGCCGCCAACTGGGTGATCAACGAACTCTTCGGCCGCCTGAACAAGGAAGGCAAGGATCTCTCCACCAGTCCGGTTTCCGCCGCGCAGCTTGGCGGCATCGTGGATCTGATCAAGGAGGGCGTCATCTCCGGCAAGATCGCCAAGGACCTGTTCGAGATCGTGTGGACCGAAGGCGGCGACCCGGCGAAGATCGTTGAAGAACGCGGCATGAAGCAGGTGACCGACCTCGGTGCCATTGAAGCCATCGTCGACGAGATCATTGCCGCAAACCCGGACAAGGTTCAGCAGGCCATCGCCAAGCCGGGTCTGCTCGGCTGGTTCGTCGGCCAGGTGATGAAACAGTCTCAGGGCAAGGCTAACCCGCAGGCCGTCAGCGACATGCTGAAACAGAAGATCGGTCTGGAATAAGACCATGGCCGGTGAAGGGACAGCTTCGAAAGTCGAGCTGCCCATCACCGGTTCCTGCCATTGCGGGGCGGTGTCTTATGAAATGAAGACACCGCCTCGTCACGCTGTTGAATGCAACTGCTCTCTCTGCCGCCGTCTTGGCACCATCTGGGGCCACGGGAAAACCGGCGATATCGAGATCAAGGCAGCACCCGGTGCAACGCTCAGCTATTCCTGGGGTGACAAGGGGCTGGCGTTCCATACATGCAGCACCTGCGGCTGCACCACGCACTGGCAAAGCCTGTCGGCAGACTATCCCGACCGCCTGGCCGTAAACCTCCGCCTTGCCCCTCCCGGTACCATCGAAGCCATCGGCCTGCGTCATTTCGACGGTGCCGATACCTGGACCTTTCTGGACTGAAGCGGCCCGCTCTTGCTGACGGCGAAAGGGTTGGGTCGTATTCCCGAGTAACATTGACGGTTACCGGAGCTGACGGCCCTGATTTCCGTTTATGTTGGGCGATTACAATTTGCTCAAAAAAGATCCCGATCAATAAATAGGCAAATGCCTTCGTCGTTCGCTTATACTTAAAGTCGTGTGGCAGATTTACTGCGCAGACCTCCAATTCTTTCCTTTGGCACAAGCCTTGCTCCTCGGGCTGAGGTTCGAACCATTGGAAGAATGAGATGAAGGGTGGCCTTGCTTCTCTGGTTGGCATGAATGTCCAACCTTAGATTTTTCGAGATATACCGGAATCCGGAATACCTGTGGCTTCTTGCCAAGGGGGCTTTCATCAGTGCCGCGCTGACGATCGGCGGCGGCGTTCTCGGGTTTCTACTGGCCGTACTGCTGGCGGCTGTCCGTCATTACAAGATCCCGGTTCTGGCCCAAGTGGCGGCGGCGTATGTGGAATTCATCCGGAACACGCCCCTGATCGTGCAGATGTTTTTCGTCGCTTTCGGGCTGCCGCTGCTGCTTGGCTATCAATGGCCCTTCTGGGCCCATGCACTGCTGGCGCTGTCGATCAATTTTTCCGCCTATTTTGCCGAGATTTTGCGTGCGGGGCTGGCCTCCCTTGGCGCTGGTCAGACTGAGGCCGCCGATGCGCTTGGTCTGGTGCGCTGGCTCAGCTTCGTGAAGGTGTGCCTGCCGCAGGCGGTTGCTGCCATGTATCCATCACTCAACAGCCAGTTCATCTTCCTGTTCCTGACAACCGGCATCATTTCGGAAATCGGCGTGACGGACCTGACCTGGGCAGGTCTCTTCATCGACAGCCGGAATTTCCGCTCGTTCGAGATCTTTTTCACGCTGACGATCATCTATCTGCTGATGTCGCTGGGGTTCAAAACCCTTCTGGCACTGCTGCATGACCGGCTGTTCAAATGGAAGGTGGTTCGGTGAAAGACGCTTTTATCGCCATCCTCGGCAAACCCTTCGGCATCGTCCTGTTCCAGCTTCTGGAAGCCACCCAATACACGATCTATCTGTCGCTGATCGCATTCATCGGTGGTGGCTTGATAGGTGCGTGCGTCACCGCGGCGCGGGTCTCACCGGTCAAGACACTGGGCAGGATCTTTACCGCCTACACCTGGCTGTTTCAGTCAGTGCCCTTGTTGATGCTGCTCTTCCTGCTCGGGCTGGGCATTCCGCATCTGTTCGAAATCCAGGTGGATCCATGGCGCGCGGCCGGCATTGCCCTGACGCTTTACACCAGCGCCTATCTGGCCGAAGTCTGGCGCGGGGCGCTGACAGCCATACCTTCAGGCCAGCATGAAGGCGGCAAGGCACTGGGCATGACCTTTGCCCAGATCATGCTTCTCATCATCCTGCCGCAGGCGTTTCGCCTGGCTATCGCTCCGACGGTCGGCTTCATGGTGCAGATCATCAAGGGAACGTCGCTGGCCTACATTATCGGCTTTCACGACCTGATGACGGTCGGCAAACGCTGGGCGAACGCGCCCGTGCCGGGCACACAGCCCTTCGTCATCTATCCGCTGATGGCGATGATCTACTTTTCTCTCTGTTTTCCGCTGTCTGTGTGGTCGAGGCGCCTTGAAAGGCGTCTTGGGTCCGCATCGTCCAGAGGTGGGGCTGCCGCCGCCGCCTGACAAATCGCGCTTGAAGAACAACCGAAGGAGGGTCGCGCAATGTTGAAGAGATTTCTGGGGCTGACCGGTATGGTGGTATCTGCCGCCTTGATGATCGCAAGTCCCGCATCCGCAGAGCTGAAGGACATTCTGGAAGCCGGCAAGATCAAGATTGCCACACCGGAAAACTTTCCGCCGTTCGGCTCGCTCGGCAGCGAAGGCGAATATGAAGGCTATGATATCGACGTCGCCAAGATGATTGCCGAAGATCTCGGCGTCGAACTGGAGCTGGTGCCCGTAACGTCCAAGCAACGCATTCCGTTTCTGGAAACCGACAAGGCCGATCTGGTGATTGCGACGCTCGGAGCCAATCCGGAGCGCGCAAAATCGATCTGGTTCTCTCACGCCTATGCCCCGTTCTTCTCCGGAGCTTTCGCCAAGCCTGACGTTGCGGTGTCCACCATCGACGATTTCTCAGGCAAGAAAATTGCCGTGACCAGCGGCACGCTTGAAGATCTGGCAATCACCGCGGATGCGCCGGAAGATGCCGAGATCATCCGCTTTGGCGACAACGCCGCCACCATCGCGGCCTATGTGTCCGGCCAGGCCGATGTCATCGTGACCGGTAACATGGTTGCGCTCAGCATTTCCAACGACAACCCGGACTTCAATCTGGAAAACAAGTTCATCATCGCCAATTCGCCGTCCTTCATCGGGGTGAAGACAGGCAACATCGACCTGCTGCAATGGGTCAATGTTTTCGTTCTGCACAAGAAGCTGAACGGCAAGCTCGATGAACTTTCGAAAAAATGGCTGAAGACGCCGCTGCCGCCTCTGCCGGCCCTTTGAGGCCTGCCGGCTGAATGCCTGAAACGCGCGGTGGCAAGCCGCGCGTTTTTTGTTTTCACGAGGGAAAATGCGAGGTTACAGGCCTCTGAAAATCTAGTATCCCCCTGCCATGATGTTTCGCAGTTCGACCGCCGGGTCAGGGCCGGCTCCAATTTACGCCACGCCTTTCGGGGTCTGGGCCATTGTCGCCCTTTGGGGGCTCGCGCATATCCTGCTGAGGGCACTGAACACGCCCGTACTCGGTACGGACGACATGTTCGAGAACGTTCTGGTGCAGACACTGGAGCCCGGCTACATGCTGCGTCAGCCGCCGCTTTACGAGTGGCTGCTGTGGTCTGCGCAGCAAATGTTCGGCCCGACGATCTGGGCGGCGCTTTTCGTCAAATACACCCTGATCTCGATTGCCGCACTGTTTCTGTTTCTGGTTGCGCGCAAGGCTATCCGGGATACGCGCATTGCAGCCTTGTGTGTCTTTTCCTATTCGCTCTTCTACCAGTTCGGCTGGAACCTTCATGAAGGCGTCACCCACACGGTGGTTCTGACCACTGCCTGTGCCATGAGCGCCTTCTTTTTCCTGAAGGCCTTGGAGACGGGACGGCTCGGCTTCTACGTGTTGTTCGGCATGGCGGCCGGGGCAGGGTTGCTCGGCAAGCATTCCTACCCGATTTTCGTGCTGGCCCTGATCCTGGCCGCGGCCAGCGACCCGGCGTGGCGCAGCCGGCTGCGTGTTGCCGGCCTTTTGCTGGTTCCCTTTGCGGCGGCACTGGTCTACAGCCCTTACGCCTACTGGATCTTCAGCGAGGGGCTGAAGCTGCTGGCATCGGTCTCCGACACCATGGGCGTCAGCGCTGAGACATCACATCTGATGCGCGCCGGCGAAGGGCTGGGAAAACTTGCCTTCGGTCTTGTCGGCTTTTCCGTTCCGCTGGTGCCTCTGTTGCTCCTTTTGTTCTGGCAACGCTATTTCGACCGCAGGCGGCCTGAAATGCAGGCTGTCAGCGACGTTGCGCGCCTATGTGGGCGAACGGTTCTGGTGATGATCCTGCTCACCGCTCTGATGATCGCGATCACCGGCGCGACCTATGTCAAGGAACGGCACATGCACCCGCTGCTTCTGCTGTTGCCGGTGTGGTTGTTTGCCGATCTGGAACGCTTCGGTTTTGAAAAGCAGTGGCGTTGGCTGACGGCCGTTGTTCTGGCGGTTGTCGCGGTCGTCTTTCTGGCCCGGGTGCCCGGGTTGATCGCGCCGGACAAAACCTGGTGTGGAGGCAAGTGCCGGCATATGAAGCCCTATGCGGATCTGAAGGCGCCGCTGGCCGAACTAGGCGCCGCGGACGCGACACTGATTGCCGACGATGGTTACACCGGCGGCAATCTGAGAGTTCTTTTCCCTGAGGCCCGACTGGTCACCAAGGCCATTCCGGCGAGAACACCACCACGCGCGAGCTGTTTCTTCATCTGGGAAGAGGGCGACGGAGAGCCGGAAGTGCCTGCGGCTGAGCGCTTTCAACAGGTGGCTTTCTGGGAGGCTGCCGATCTGCTGGAGGCGACATATCTGACCGGTGCCTGGCCGCATTTGTGGAAAGCGCCCGGTTGGCGGACAACGTGGTGGGGCGTTGCGAAGCTCCCGCCCGACAGCCCCATCTGCCGTTGACCGTACTCTTTCCTGACCAGAGGCGCGAACCGATCATGCCGGACACAACTGCCCCAACCGTATCCATCGAGAAAGCCCGCCCGGAGCACCTTCGCGAGATTGTTGCCATCATCAATGCAGGCGCGACCAACGTTCGAAAGGACAAGGAGTTTGCCGACTGGCAGGACTATCGCGCGGCGTTTGACGCGCTTGTCGCCGCACCCGAGTGCGACATCTACGTTGCGCTTGCCGAAAGCGGCGAGGTGGTCGGCACCTTCCAGATCCATTTCCTGAAGGGCCTCGCCTTTCAGGGGCGTCCCCGGGTGGAACTGGAAAGCGTTCACGTGCGCGCTGACCAGCGCGGCACCGGTGTCGGGCGGCTGATGATGGCAAGGGCTGAAGACCTGGCACGGCAGGGCAACGCCTGCATGGTGCAACTGACGTCGAACAGGGAACGCGAAGGCTCCCATCACTTCTACAAGCGCCTTGGCTATGACCAGAGCCATCTCGGCTACAAGAAGATGTTCGTCTGAGCCGTCATTGACCTGCTTATGGCTGGAAGGGCGTGCCCTGATGGAACCTCAATTTCCAGGAGCCGTCCTGTCTGCTCCAGATCGAACTGCGGTTTGCCCGGTCAACCTCTCCGCTCTCGCGTCTGACTTCGCTGACATAGGTCACGAGCACCGAATGCGTGTCGATGGCCGTGAACTTCAGGCGAGGCAGGGGCAGGCTCACATCGATGGGCTGCGCGGCGCTTGCCGGCAGGATCAGGTCTTCGCGTGAATAGACCCGGCCCGATCGGCCGAATTCGAAAAAGTCGTCCGCGAAAACCCGGTCCATCAGAACCGGGTCGTAACGCGTTTCCGCCTGCCACAGGCTTTCTTCCAGCCGTGTGAGCGTTTCGACATCTTCTGGCAGAAGAGATGTGTCAGGCATGAGTTCAGGCAGACCTTGAGAACGGGCGCAGTCAGTCGACCCGGCGCCAGGTTTCCTTTTCACAGACATTGAAAACAACACGGACGCAGCCCTGCACTTCAAGGGCGGACGCGTTTGTGCGACGGACCGTGGCATTTGCGCTGAAGCCGCGCCGCGGGTCGTAGACCCGGCCCTTCCAGCCGTCCTTTTCGGGGGCAAGGCGCCAGAGCACGGTCAGGCCGAGCACCTTGCGTTTGCGCTTGCTGGCATCCTTGTTGTTTATGTCCGGCGTGTTTTCCATGGAATAGCCTTTGGGGGCCGGAAACCGGACAATCTTGCCACAGGGCACCTTGCCGCATTTTTGAATCTGGATGATGGCACCTGCCGGTGTCTGCCATTTGCCGTTTATGTCCGGGGCAGCAGGGGCTTCACCGCCCGAACCTGCAAGCAGAAGCGCAAACAGACCGATGCGCGCGTAAAGTCTGGAAGCCGGAAAAGCCGAACCAAAGAAAGAAAAAGGAACCAAGATTATCCCCCGCCGCAATGCTGGTGACGACTGCGCCACAATCTGTGACCGGCAATTGCGACGGAGGAAAGGCCAAATCGACTGATTTGGCGATTTCGGGCTCTGTTCAGCCGACTATTGCACCCGTTTCCAGGTTTCCCCCTTGCAGATCAACCCGCCCATGACGCAGCCCTCCAGCTTCAGCGCGTTGGCGGATGTCAGTTCGATGAAACCAGTGTAGGTCTTGCCGTCCTCGGCGTTATAGACCTTGCCCTTCCACTGGTTGTCCTTGTCGGTCGGCTTCATCGCCTGAACGATCTGAACACCCAGCAGCGGCCGATCCCGCTTGGCGGCGTCCGGGTTCTGCGTGTCATTGCGCGGGTCCCGCAGCCAGATCAGCTTGCCGCAGAGGGAGCCGCCGCAGGGGCTTATCCGGATCTTGGAAGCCCCGTTGGGGCGAACCCAGTCGCCCGTGGCATCGCCGGCGAAAGACATCGTGGCCGAAGTGGTGATAAGGGCGCCTGCCAGAAGTGCGGACGTCAGAATGGTCTTGAGCATATGTTCCTCCCAAAGCGGAATGCCTTCCGTTTACGGAAAGGGAATGTATAGCCCAGGAAACCAGCTGAAAAGCCGTCACCCAACGTCACGTCCACCGAAAATCCGTCCGCAGACCGAAAGAAGGGAACGCGGTCCGATCTGAAGTGGCCGGGAGGAAACCAGGTCAGACAAAGAGATGTGGAAACGAATCCATGGTGAACAGAAGGTTGATCGGCCTTGTCAAATTTTCGGAGAATGTGATTGATTGAAAAGGGAAAATCGCTGCCACATACTTACCGCAATATGAATTTCAGACTTATTTAAAATTTTATTCGCATTACGTTAAACCTGTCTTTTAACGCCCCTTTTAACTGCTGCTGATGAAGTAGAGCTCAAGAAACAACGGGGAAAGCTTCGCGAAAGCTTGTGTTTCTTAGATCGGTCCGTGCCAGGCACTTGTGTTCAGAAACGCGACCGGTTGGCAGTAGGGAACCGGAACGGTGGATCCAGAAGGATCGGTTCGTTCCATAGAAGTCAAAAAGACGAAAGGGGAGCGTTATGGCTCGTTTTGAAATGCACTCGGCCGATATGGCCATCATCGGCGAAAAGGCGGTTACCGCTGACATCCTGTTCCAGATGGGTCTGGACAGCGCATGCGGCCGTCACGGCGCGACGGATCTCATCACCGCGCACAAGTGGTTCAATATTGCCGCTCTCAAGGGCAACAAGGACGCAGCACGCTACCGCAAGGAAATCTCCGGTGAAATGTCCACGTCCGAGATCGCCGAAGCGCAGCGTTCGGCTCGTGAATGGCTGTCGATGCATTGAACCGGACGAAGGCTGCCGGCCGTACGGCACCTGAACCGAATTTTACAACCTGACGCGGCAGCACAGTTTTCTGCCGCGTCCAGTTCCCGGACATTTGCCGGGACCGATCCCGTCAATGGATCGGCGCCAGACCGTATTCGTCCCAGAGCGACCGGTCGATCGGCGCACCAAGGGCATATTCGAACCCGCTGACGATCTTGCCGCTGGCATCCAGCCGGCACCGATAGGCGATCTCATACCAGACCCGGTTGCTTCTGAGCGCACCGGCGGGCACGACAATTGTATCTTCCTTCTGAAATGAATTGCGGAAAGCATGCGGCGCAAGCCGTGTCGGCTTGAAGCCGGGACGCGCATGACGCACCTGCTCCATCGCCTCCAGCGCGCATATCTGCTCGCGCCCGTCTTCACTGGTCAGGGTCGGCAGAAACTCGCGTGCCTGTGCGGAGCGCGGGTCGTTCAAAACGTCATTGGCAAAATAGGTGTTGGCGGTAACCCATTCTTGTTCGGGTTTGGGGGCAGAAGACGGCGGGGCTGTCTGTTCCGGCAAACGGGCACTAGAGGAGGGCGGCTGGTCCGGAGCGCTCGTCGAACCGGGAGCCGGATCGGACAAATTCTGCGGTGGAACGGCCGCAGTCTGCTGCTGGCTTTCTTCAACGCCCTCCACTGCCGTGTCCGGCACGGGCGGGGGCAGGAATTCCGGAATGATCTCGACCGAGACGGGCTCAGGCGGATCCGGCACAACGCTCCGCCACAGGGCTGCATCGCTCAACACCGCATAAAGCGCAAGGTGCAGCCAGAGCGCACAGATCCACGGAAACTTTTCCGCGACAAACCGTGTCATATGCGTCGGAGGTGCGAGCTCGGCTATGGCACTTCTCCGATACCCGGGCAAGTTGAAGAGGCCCGCATCGCATCAAAGGACTGCGGCTGAATTATGAAGGGGCGACGGAATATGAGCGCCTTTGAGAGTGGCACATGATGGAGGTCAGAGCACGCGCACACGCAGCCGTCTGATTTGCGGTTTGTCTATAAGACCTCAAGCTGCCTACGGTCCGGTTCCGCAACGCAGCTCAGCGAGTGGCTTTCCCGGAAAGTCAGGAGCGTGACACCACTCTGCTGGTAGCAAAATCAGATTGATCTGTTATCGCTTGAACGCTTGAAAGTGAGAGATCTTTCAGAACGCTTTCGCAGTAAATCTTCAGGATGCTCTCATTCGCTTGATTGAAGATCAGGCGATACAACCGTGGAACCGGATGGGTCGTCTACCGCGGAAACCTTTCCAACCACGGTTGCCGTGCCGCCTTTGTTGCGCAGCGTTCCGTTGATCATGCCGTCAAACGTCACCTGACTGTTTTCCCCCACGATCAGATCGCCGTTCAGAATGCCGGACATTTTGAACGAGACGTTTGGCGCGACAGAAATATCTCCGTTTGCGATGCCGCTGAAGCGGCTGTCGTCGGTAATCGTCAGTGGCCCATCGATTATTCCTTCGATCTTTCTCATCGGAATTTCCTAAGTATACCGGCCCGAGAAAGGGGCCGCGATGATACCGACGCATCCTAGGGGCAAAGCATACTGCCGTACAACCTGTTGCCGGGTTTCTTCGAAGGTGACGAACAGCCGAGCCGAACCCAAGTTCTCAGACAAATTGATTGGGTTCGCAGCGTCGATGTTTGCAGGGCGGGAAAAGCGTGATTGTTCGGTGCGCAAAACGAGCCTTAGTTATCAGTCTGCGTTTCAAACGAAGTCACACACCGGGCTTCGAGAAGCGCGCTCTGCAGCACATAGCGCGGCACGGGGGACATTGGTCTTGGTTTTGTCGTCACAATCCAGCGTATCTCCATTCGCCCGCACATTATTTCGGCACAGGGCCACGCAGCAGGGGGCGTGGAAAACCTGCTCTGCAAATCAAAAAAGGGCTTGCTTCCCAAGGCTTCGGCCTCTAAACGGAACGAACCGGAGAGGTGGCCGAGTGGTCGAAGGCGCTCCCCTGCTAAGGGAGTAGACGGGCAACCGTCTCGAGGGTTCGAATCCCTTCCTCTCCGCCACTTCTATCCTGTCGCTGCCACCATCGGCTTCTTGAGCGCATGGCTCCGGGGTCGGACGTTGTGCTCGCTCCCGCGCTATTTTCCCCTCAAAGTCATCCCGCTCCATCAGCACCTGCTGCAAAAGCGGACGGTATTTGCTTTCTGTCCGGAACAGTCCGCAGCCTGTGTCTCAGGCTGGGGCTGATAACAGGTTCTCGGCAAGGGCGGGCAAATCGGTGAAGGTTGAAAAGACCACCGTGTGCGGGATCTCGGAGACCGGCCGTTTGCGGTAGCCTTCGCTGAACAGTGCGAACGGCACGGCGGCATTGACGGCGGTTTCGGCGTCGACTTCACTGTCTCCGACATAGATCACCGGTCCGCCGCCGAGGGAGGAATGCAGGTAGTGCAGGCCCGCCGGGTCCGGTTTGCGGCTGGTCAGGCTGTCTCCGCCCACCAGCGCGTCGAAGAAATGCGACAGGCCAAGGTTTTCGATAATCTTTTCGGCCGGCCGCTGTGGCTTGTTGGTGCAGATTGCCAGCGTGTGTCCGGTCTGCTGCAGGTGGGCGAGCGTTGCTTCAACGCCCGGGTAGGGCGCCGTCAGGTCTGTCGCATGCGCCTGGTAATCCTCCAGAAAGCTCGAAATCAGACGGGTGCGGTCCCTGGACTTCAGATCAGTGGCATCGATCATGCGATCGACCAGCGTCGGAATGCCGTTGCCGATGAAAGAGCGGATGGTCTCAAGCGGCAATGCTGGCAGGCCTTCGCCGTGCAGCAGTCGGCTTGCTGCTGCGTGCAGATCCTGAGCGCTGTCGATGAGCGTTCCGTCGAGGTCGAAAATCAGGATCGGTTTCATGCAGCCTTCCATTTGATGGAGCATCCTATGGACGAGATCTGATCTTCCGGCCCCTTGCCGGTTTCAGCCACCTGCCGCATTGCTTCGAACAGGTCACGCCGAAGGTCCGCGGGGCCGGTTTCCCGGCGCGACGCATCAAGACGTCCGCGGTATTGCAGTTCCAGCGCGGCATTGAAGCCGAAGAAGTCCGGTGTGCAGGCTGCGTCATAGGCGCGGGCGACAGACTGGTCCGCATCATAGAGATAGGGGAAGGGGAAGTTCTCCCTGGTCGCCAGTTCGGTCATTTTCTCAAAACTGTCTTCAGGATAGCTCTCGGCGTCATTGGCGCTGATCGCCGCAACGCCGATGCCAAGCGCCTGAAGGTCGCGTGCATCGCGCAGGATCCTGTCGCGGACAGCAACCACATAGGGGCAATGGTTGCAGATGAACATGATCAACGTGCCCTTGGGGCCGGCTATGTCGGACAATTTGTAGGTCTTGCCATCGGTTGCGGGCAGCTCGAATTCGGGAGCTTTCCAGCCGAAATCGCAAACGGGTGGAATGGCGGCCATCGTGTCGTCTCCCCTTGGAATGATGCTCTGTTTCAAGTGGGGAGAGTAGGTCAGCCCTTTGCAGAATTGAAGGGCGCAGACGGCGGAAATTCGCTTGAAGGAAAAGCCGGTCCGGAAATCCGGACCGGCACGGCGCTGTTTCTTCAGAACCAGGCTTGTTCAGGATCGGGCAACGGGATCGCGTCGAGCAGGGTGCGTGTATACTCGGCCTTCGGATTGGCAAAAAGCTCTGCTGTCTCGGAGTTCTCGACGATCTCGCCCTTGTAGAGCACCAGAATGCGGGTACACAGCCGCCGGATGACCGAGAGGTCATGGCTGATGAAGGCCAGCGTCAGGCCGAGGTCCTTGACGAGGCTCTCAAGCAGGTTGAGCACCTGCGCCTGGGAGGACACATCGAGCCCGGACACGATCTCATCCGCCAGAATGAAGTCCGGCTTCAGGGCAATTGCCCTTGCAATCCCGACCCGCTGGCGTTGACCTCCCGACAATTCGTGCGGATAGCGGTTTGCGAAATGCCGGGGCAGGCCAACCATGTCGAGCGCTTCATCGACACGGCCCTTGATATTCTCGAGCCCCTGAAGGCGCAGCGGCCCGGCGATGATCCCGCCGACCCGCCGGCGCGGGTTGAGCGATGACATCGGGTCCTGAAAGATCATCTGGAAGCGCCGGCGCAAGGGCCGCAGGCTGTCCTCATGAAGATGGGTGATGTCGGTGCCTTCAAACAGGATCGCACCGCTGTCCGGCTCGATCAGGCGGATCAGAGCCCTGCCGAGTGTGGATTTGCCCGACCCGGACCCACCGACGATGCCGAGGACTTCGCCCCTGGGGATGTCGAAGGTAAGCCCTTTCAGAACGTCGATGCGCGGCGCGGCGCCCAGAAGCGGCTTGCGGGACATATCCGGAAAGGAAACGCGCAGGTCTTTCAGTTCGTAAATCGTTTCGCTCATCGCCGGGTTCCTGCCCTCGCTTGTTCGTCGAAAGCAGCCACCTCGGCTTCCACGGCCGCAATCACACTCTCAGGCACCTGCGTCAGCGACCCTTCCGGGTCCGTGTACTTCGGCGTTGCTGCAAGCAAGGCCTTGGAATAGGCATGAGACGGCGCGGCAAAGAAATTCGTGACGGTGGTTTCCTCGATCACCTTGCCGGCATAGAGCACGCTCAAGGACTGGGCGATCTTCGAGACGACACCCAGGTCGTGGGTGACGAACAGCAGCGCGGTGCCGTGGCGTTGCTGCATTTCGCGGATCAGCTTGAGGATCTGCTTCTGCACGGTTACGTCCAGCGCCGTTGTCGGCTCATCCGCGATGATCAGCTTGGGTTCAGCGGCAAAGGCGGAGGCGATCAGGATGCGCTGGCGCATACCGCCGGAAAGTTCGTGCGGGTAGGCTCTCATCACCCGGTCGGGCGACTGGATGTGGACTTCCTCCAGAAGCTCCAAAGCCCGCTTCTCCGCATCCGGCCGTTTCCAGCCGAGAATATCCACCAGCCTGTCGGTGATCTGCGGCCCGACGCGGCGGGATGGATTGAGCGCGGTGAGCGGGTCCTGTGGTATCAGGGCCGCCCGGGCACCGATCCGCTGGCGTCTTGCCTTCTGGGAGAGCGTCTGCAGGTCTTCCCCGTCAAGCAGGATCTTGCCGCCGGTCAGCCTAGCAGCCTTTGGCAGAATGCCGAGAACAGCCTTGCCGATCATGCTCTTGCCGGCACCACTTTCCCCGACCAGAGCCCGCACTTCACCCGGCGCCACATCTAGCGAGACATGCCGGAGCAGCGGCATGCCGTTCTTCAACTGGACCGTCAGGTCCTGAATGGACAGAAAGCTCATCGCAGCACCGGATCGAAATGGTCCTTCAGGCCTTCACCAAGCTGGGAAAAGCTCAGCACCGTCAGGAAAAGGGCGAACAAGGGAAACACCAGAACCCACCAGGCCTGATAGATCGAAGTGCGGCCTTCGGCGATCATGCCGCCCCAGGTCGGCTGGTCGGTGGAAATGGAGAGGTTCACGAAGGACAGGATTGCCTCGACGATCACCGCAATGCCCATTTCCAGCGTCAGCAGGGCAACGATGGTCGGCAGCACGTTCGGCAGGATCTCCGTCAGAGCCGTGCCGAAACGGGTGCGGCCGGCAACTTGCGCCGAAGCCACATAGTCCATCGCGCCCTGTCCCATCGCCTCTGCCCGCACCACGCGGGCAAAACGCGTCCAGTCGATGACGACAATAGCGATAATGACGGACATCAGCCCGGTGCCGAGAACCGCAATCAGCAGGATCGCGAAGAGAACCGGCGGGAAGGCCATCCAGATATCGATGAAGCGCGAGATCACCAGATCCGCCCAGCCTCGATAGTACCCGGCGATGAGGCCGAGGGTCGCCCCGATGAGGCAGGTGAGCGTTCCGGCAACCAGCGCCACGATCAGCGCCAGCCTTGCGCCATAAAGCATGCGGCTGAGCACGTCGCGGCCGAGGCTGTCGGTCCCCAGGAGATAGGCCGGATCGGCGCCCTGTTCGAAGAAGGGCGGCAAGCGCCCGGCGAACAGATCCTGCGCCAGCGGGTCATGCGGGCTGATCAAGGGGGCGAATACGGCTGCCAGCACCAGGAAGGTGAGCCAGCCACCGCTGAGCCAGAGCCTGATGCCGGGCAGGCGGCGGATATGTCCACGGGCGTCACGCATGGCGAAGCCTCGGGTTCAGGGCGGCATAGGCCATGTCCACCACCAGATTGACCATTGTGAAGAGCAGGGCAAAGATCAGGACAATGCCCTGGATCAACGGCAGATCGCGGTTGATCACCGCGTCGATCGCCATGTTGCCGAGACCTTCGTACGAAAACAGACGCTCGATGATGACCGTGCCGCCGATGAGGAAGGTGAACTGGACGCCGATCAGCGTAAGTGTCGGCAGGATCGCGTTCGGCAAGGCATCGCGCAGGATGATGGAACTTTCCGCGTAGCCCTTTGTCCGGGCCAGGGTGATGTAGTCGTCGTGCATGCATTCCTTCAGGGATTGCTTGAGGAGCTGCAGGATGATGGCTGCCAGCGGGATCGCCAGTGCAAGCGCTGGCATCAGCATGTGGCCCATGAGATCCAGGACCACGTCGAACCGGAACCGGGCGAGCGCTTCGAACAGATAGAAGTTGGAGCTGAACTCGAACCCGAGCGACGGAGAGATCCGGCCGGAAATGTGAAACAGCGGCCACAGGACACCGAACAGCAGGATCAGCGCCAACCCCCACAGGAAATCCGGCAGGGACAGCGCGATGCCGCCGGCAACGTCGATCCCTCCCTCCACCTTTGAGCCGCGGTAAAGCGTTGCCGTGAGCGCGGCCGCACCGCCGATGACAACGGCTATCAGCAGCGCCATCACCGAAAGTTCCAGCGTGGCGGGCAGACGGCCGATCACCAGGTCATAAACCGGCTGGCGCAGGGTGATGGACGTGCCGAAGTCGCCCTGGACCACATTGGAGATCCAGATCAAGAATTGTTCGAAAATACTCTTGTCGAGCCCGTAGAGCGCTTTCAGCCGGTCAATATCGGCATCGGTCGCCCCCGGAGGCAGCATCATGGCAATAGGGTTGCCCGGAACGACACGAATGACCACGAACACGATGAGCGCGGCCCCGAACAGGGTAATGAGCGTTGTGATGAGGCGCGTCAGCAGCGCGCGCACGATTTGCATGACGGTATTTGGCCCAAAAAATCGGAAAAAAGCCGCCGCAACACCCTGGGAGCAAGCTTTGGAGGGTGTTGCGGCGAAGGCGGGTTCGATAATTCCGGTTTTTAAGAGCGCGTCATCAAGGCCGGCAGCAGCGCGCCGGAAGCGTGCGGCGTGACCTTGACCTTGTCGCTGTGCAGGATCGGCTGAACGTACTGCAGCAGCGGAATGACCAGGGCGTTGTCTGCGATGTAGCGGTCAACGTCCTTCCAGCCTTCAATACGCTTGTCCTCGTCCGCCTCACCCCACAGCGGCAGGATCTTCTGCATCAGTTCTTCGCCATCCCACACGGAATGCGGCGAGGGCCCAAACATGGCAAAGCCTGTCGAGGTGGTCGGGTCGCCGATGGCATTGCCCCAGTTATAGAAGGCTGCCGGGGCCAGCGTATCCGCCGCGCGCAATTCGTAATGCTTGGCGATTTCATAGACTTCGATTTCCGCCTCGATGCCGATCTTGCGCCACAGGCCGACGATAGCCTGGATGATTTCATAATCCTTGGGCTTGAAGCCGCGTGTGGTCTGGATCTTGAACTTGACCGGATTGTCCGGGCCATAGCCGGAAGCCGCCAGCAGCTCCTTTGCCTTGTCAGGATCGTAGGGAACGGTGATGGAGGCATCATAGGCGGTGTAGTCGGGTGTCTGCAGCGTGTCGATGGGAACGCCGTAGCCCGACAGAAGCCGCTCGATGATGGTTTTCTTGTCAATGGAATAGGCCATGGCCTTGCGCACGTTCTCGTCCAGCATCGGATCGACATCGTTGATGAAGATCATGCCGATATCGGAGATCGGTGCAGCGGTGCCGACGATGCCGTCGTTTTCCTTCAGCCGGTCGAATTCCTCGTAAGGCATCTCCAGCGTGACATGGGCATTGCCGGACATCACTTCGAATGTGCGGCTGGAGGCGTCGGTGACGAACTTGATCGTGACCGTCTTGAATTCCGGTGCGCCGCCCCAGTAGTTCTCGTTGGCTTTCAGCCGGACGAAGGCATTGCGTTCGAACTTGTCGACCATGTAGGGCCCGGTGCCGATCGGCTTGGCCTCGAACCCCTCCGCGCCGACTTCCTCGTAGTATTTCTTCGGCATGACGTAGCCGGTCAGGAAGCTCATCCATTTGAAGATGGTCGGCTCGTATTCCTTGACGTCGGCGGTGATCTTGTTGCCGTCGATCTGGAAGTTGCCGATCTTGCCCCAGATGAACTGGATCGGGTTGCCGGTGTCCGGATTACCGGCGCGTTCCAGCGACCAGACAATGTCTTCCGGGGTCAGCGGGTCGCCATTGTGCCAGGTAACGCCTTCGCGCACGTCCATCCAGACTTTCGACTTGTCTTCGTTCCAGCCCCAGGCGGTGATGATGCCCGGCGCAAAGCTGAGGTCGGTGTTCTGATGAATGAACATGTCGAACACGGACTGGTAGATGCCCTGGATGGTCGGGTTGACCGCGGACGGGCCGACAGTCGGATCCCAGCTCGGCAGGTTGACGTTGTAGGCAATCACCAGTTCTTCGATGTCGCTGGCAAAGGCAGGTGTTCCGACGGCTGTCAGCAGACCGCTGGCAGCCGCACTTTTAAGCAGTGTGCGTCTTGAAACTTTCATTGTTACTGTTCCCCATTTTTACCTCTGGAGCCGGTGCGTTTCTTTTTTGCGCTATCCGGCAAGTTTTTGTGCGAGCAGATATCCGGGCCCCGCACCGGTGCCTGCACCCGGCCAGACGGCGGCGCCGGTGTGGTAAAGGTTTCCCACCGGTGTTGCGCCGTCGGCAAAGCCGCGTACGGGCCTGAACATGAAATGCTGGGTCAGGTGATGGCTCCCGCAGACCTGGTCTCCTCCGACCAGGTTGGGATTGTCCGCCTCCAGCTGGGCGGGCGATACGATATGGCGGCCGAGGATCTTGGCCCTCGTGCCGGGGGCATAACGTTCCAGGATGTCGAGCGCGCGTTCGGCAAAGGGTTCCGCCGCTTCGCTCCAGTCCGTGGCCGTGATCTTGCCGGCGGCATCCCCTTTGATCGTCCCGGGCGCCATGCGCACCTGGAGCCAGAGCACGTGCTTGCCCTCCGGCGCTCGGCTCGGGTCGACAACGGTAGGCTGGCCGCACACGATCACCGGTTCATCCGGCAGCAGGCCGGCGCGCGCCTGGGCATAGGTGCGCGCCATCTGGTCTAGATCCGGCGCCATGTGCACATAAGCGAATTTTTTCAGGTCTTCGCCGGCAGCCCAGTCGGGCAGGGCGTCCATCGCCAGATGGATCATCATCGTGCCGGGCGCATGGGCGAATGTCTTCAAACCGAGATCATAGCGCTTGTCGCCTGTCTCGCCCGCCAGTTTCAAAAGGGCTGAAGGGGCAACGTTGGCAATGACGGCCTTGCGAGCCATGATCTGCCGCCCGTCGCTGAGCTCAATGCCGCGTGCCTGTCTGTTTTCGACAATGACCCGTGTTACTTCCGCATTGCAGGTCACCGATCCGCCGCTCGCCTCGATCTGCGAGACCATGGCCTTTACGATCGTGTCAGCACCGCCCTGGCCCAGCACCATGCCGAAGGCCTGGTTGGTCATGCCTTCCAGGTAGGGAAACAGGGCGCCACCTGAAATGTCGGGTGCAAAATCAAGATGCATGCCCCAGGCGGCAAGAAGCGCGCGCACCTTGGGCGAAGTGAAGGTTGCGTTCAGCCAGTCGCGCGGGGCGGAAAGCAGAAAACGGCCAAGATCCAGAACGCCGTCCGCACCGCTTTTGCGCCACTGCTTGAACAATATATATGCAAATGCACGTTTTTTTGCTGGGCTGCCCAAGAGGGAGAACAAGGTCTCCGCACGGCCGGGGAATTCCGACGTCAGCGTGCGCCAGACTTGAGCATCTTCCGCGCTGACTTTTTCGATTCGTGAAGCGGTCGTCTCCAGGTCGTTGCTGACCCCAAGCCAGGTGCCGTCCGGAAAAACGGAAGAGAAACAATCGGATGCAGGCGCGAATGCAAGCCCGTGACCGCCCAGTTCCTCTGCGTATTGCTTGAAGAAAGCGGAACCAGCGAACAGGGAAAGGTTCATGGCCGCCCAGTCATGGCGAAACCCCGGAAGCGTGTATTCGCCGGTCTTGACGGCGCCGCCGGGCTCTGCCGCGCGTTCGAAAACGCCGATTTTCCAGCCCTGGGCAGCAAGGTGAACAGCGCAGGCCAGGCTGTTATGCCCGCTGCCGATAATGACGCCGTCCAACATCTCTGTCACGATTAATCCCCTCCATCGTTCGAAGAAGATAATTGCAAATACAAATAAATCTGTCTAGCATTGAATTGTGATAACGAGCCGACAGGCCACAGAGGTACAGAGGGAACGAATATGTCTGCACAGAGCGCGCTCAGCGGGCTTGGAGCAAAACTCCTGTCCGGAGAAGTGGAGGTGGTGGATTGCACGGGCGTTCTGGGTCCGAATACGCCGATCCTGCAGCTTCCACCTGATTTTGCAAAGAATACGCCGAAGGTAGAGATTCACAAGATCAGTGAATATGATTCCGATGGCCCGTTCTTCGCCTGGAACTGGATGGTTCTGGGGGAGCATTCCGGCACGCACTTCGATGCACCGCATCACTGGATCACCGGGAAAGACTACAGCGACGGTTTTACCGACACCCTGGACGTCCAGCGTCTGATTGCGCCGGTCAACGTGATTGACTGCTCCAAGGAGAGCGCGGCGGACCCTGATTTCCTGCTGACCGCGGATTTGATCAAGGCCTGGGAAGCCGAGCACGGCGAGATTGGTGCCGGCGAGTGGGTGGTAATGCGCACCGACTGGGACAAACGCGCCAACGACGAGGCAGCGTTCCTCAATGCCGATGAGACCGGCCCTCACAGCCCTGGACCGACGCCGGATGCCATTGAATATCTTCTGTCCAAGAAGATCGTCGGTTGGGGCAGTCAGTGCATCGGAACCGATGCCGGCCAGGCTGGTGGTATGGAGCCGCCGTTCCCGGCGCATAATCTGCTGCATCGAGACAATTGCTTCGGTCTGGCCTCGCTTGCAAATCTCGACAAGCTGCCGGCCAAGGGGGCGATCCTGATCGCCACGCCGCTGAAGATCGAGCGCGGCACGGGCAGCCCGATCCGTGCGCTGGCTCTGGTCGCGAAAGCCTGAGGCGACCCGGGATGGCCGCTCCGCATGTCATCGTAGGGTCCGGCATCAACGCTCTTGTCGCGGCAGCCATGCTGTCGCGGCGGGGAGAGCCGGTCCTGCTTCTGGAACGCTCTGACGTCCTTGGCGGCTGCATGCGGACCGAGGAAATCACGCTGCCGGGGTTCCGGCACGATGTCATGGCGGCCACCTTTGTCCTTTTCCTGACATCGCCTGCCTACGCGGAACTGGCGGAAGATCTTGGCCGTCACGGCCTCGATTTCTGCCACTCTCCGCATCCGACCGCCGTTTTGCGGCCGGGAGGCGAGGCGCTCAAGCTGACGACGGACCGCGCGGCCAACATTGCCGCCTTCGATGCCCTTGCGGCTGGAGACGGCAAACAGCATGAAGCTGATGTCGGCGGTATCGAAGCCGATGCGGAGTTTCTGTTTGCCTTGCTCGGCGGTCCACTCTGGTCCGGCAAGATGGCGCGCCTGATGCTCAGTCAGGCCTGGAAGCGCGGTCTCGGCGGCTTGAAGGCCTGGCTCGGCACCTGTCTCCAGCCGGCACGCGGCTGGCTGGAAGGAAGCTATCAGAGTGAGACCCTGCAGGCGCTTTGGGCGCCCTGGGTTCTGCATACCGGCCTCACGCCGGAAAGCACCTACTCGGGCCAGATGGGCCGTGTGATCGCATTTGCGCTTGAAGCTGCCGGCGCGCCGGTGGCAAAGGGGGGCTCAGGCTCCGTGCCGGAGGCGTTCAAGCGCCTGATTGAAGCCAAGGGTGGCAAGATCCGGACGGGTGTCGATGTCGAACGTGTTCTGGTGAAGGACGGCAAGGCGGTCGGCGTCGAAACGACGGACGGAGAAACCATCAAGGCGCAGTCGGTGATTGCATCCGTCACGCCGACACAGCTTTACCAAAGGCTTCTGAAACAGGAGCCTCTTCCCGAGCAAACGCGGACCTATCGCTACGGCCGTGGCAATTTCCAGCTTCACTATGCTCTCGACGGGGATCCGGACTGGATTGCCGAAGGTCTGGAAGATGTGGCGCTGATCCACCTGACGGACGGCATCGACGGTGTTTCCAAATCCGCCAACGAGGCCGAGCGGGGCCTGCTACCGGAAATACCGACGATCTGCGTTGGTCAGCCTCACCGGCTTGACCCGTCGCGCGCACCGGAAGGCAAGGGCATCCTGTGGCTTCAGATACCCGATGCCCCGCGCACGATAAAAGGGGACGCGGCCGGCAAGATCGAGACCGGGGCCGAATGGACCGAGACTATTCGGGAAGCCTTTGCCGACCGGTTGGAAGACATCCTCAGGCGGCATATTCGTAATTTCGATCAGATCAAGCTTGCCCGGCGGGCCTACTCGCCGGCGGATCTGAATACCCTCAACATCAATCTGGTCGGCGGCGACCCCTATGGCGGGGCTTGCAGCATCGATCAGTTTTTTGTCTGGCGCCCCTTTGCTCATTCCGTTAATAGCGCCACCCCAATCCGGAACCTCCACATGATCGGTGCTTCGACCCATCCAGGGCCGGGGCTCGGTGGCGGGTCCGGTTACAACCTGGCGAAATGGATGGGTGCATGAGCGACGAGGATCAGACGGACGCAATTTTGGAAGAGGCCCGCTTGCCGCGGCTCGGTGAGATCGGACTGGAAAATTTTCCGCCTTATCTGATGAACCGCATCATGGGCCGTTACAACGCCGCGCTGCGTGAGGAGATGGCCAACCTGGGCCTGACGACACCAAAGATGCGAGCTCTGGCCGTGCTGTCCGTGGTTGACGGTCTGCTGATCCGGGAGCTCGCCATCTACGCGGTTGTCGAAGTCTCGACGTTGAGCAGGGCGCTGGACGCGCTTGAGCGGGACGGACTGGTGCGACGGATTTCCGACAAGGAAGACAGCCGAGCCGTCCGTATTCACCTGACGTCCAAGGGGCGCGACACCCACGAGCAGCTTTGGCCGCATCTGGCAGGTGCCTACCGGCAGATGTTCAAAGGCATCAGCGACGCGGATCAAAGAGCTTTTGTCGCCACGCTGCAGGCAATTTTGAAGAACGTGCGCAAGCACCCGATATAAGTTGATCGCGTAAGGAGGGGCCGATGGCCGAAAGGTCGTTCAAGGCTGAGGTAGAGCATCTTCGCAAGGGAACTGGAGACACCTTCACGGGTGAGGGCATTCTGGCCATCACGAAGGCGCTTCTGGAAAATGGTGTCGGCTATGTCGGCGGCTATCAGGGCGCGCCGATCTCACATCTGATGGATGTTCTCGCCGACGCCGAGGATCTTCTGGGCGAGCTCGGCATTCGGTTCGAGGCCAACGCCTCCGAAGCGGCCGCAGCTGCCATGCTGGCCGCCTCCGTGCATTACCCGATACGCGGCGCCGTCACCTTCAAGGGCTCGGTCGGTGTCAATGTCGCCTCGGATGCGCTGGCCAATCTGGCGTCTTCCGGTGTCACCGGTGGCGCGCTTGTCATCGTTGGCGAGGATTACGGCGAAGGCAGCTCCATCATGCAGGAGCGCTCCTACGCCTTTGCCATGAAATCGCAGTTCTGGCTGCTGGATCCAAGGCCCAACCTGACGTCGATCGTCAAATCCGTTGGTGATGGTTTTGCCCTGTCTGAGGCCAGCAATTCGCCGGTCATGCTGATGGTGCGTATCCGCTCCTGCCACGTCACCGGCCGGTTCGAGACCAGGGACAATGTGCCACCGCCGCTTTCCGTGCGCGATGCGCTGTCCAGTCCGATGCGCGACTTCAAGCGGGTGGTGCTGCCGCCCATGTCCTATGCCCATGAGCATGACAAGATCGACAACCGCTGGCCGGCAGCCGAAAAGTTCATTCTGGAAAACCGTCTGAACGAGCGTTTCGGACCGGCAGAGGGCAAGGTCGGCATCGTCTGCCTCGGCGGCATCTACAACAGCGTCATCCGCGCGCTGCAACGGCTCGGCCTTGCCGATATCAGCGGCAATACGTCGATTCCGCTTCATGTTTTGAACGTGACTTATCCGCTGGTCAAATCCGAACTTCTGGAGTTCTGCGCAGGCAAGGAAGCCGTGCTGATGGTCGAGGAAGGCCAGCCGGAATTCATCGAGCAGCAACTCGGCGCCATGCTCTACAAGGAGGGCCGGACGACAAAGCTGGAAGGCAAGGGTATCTTCCCGCGTGCGGGTGAATACACCGGCCAGATCATGCTCGACGGCCTGGATGCCTTTGTCCGCCAATATGCGCCGGAGCTCCTTCCGGGCAAGGTGCTGGCGCCGAACACGCCCAAGACGGAATTGCCGGATCTCACCAAAACGGTGCCGATCCGCCCGCCGGGCTTTTGCACCGGCTGTCCGGAACGTCCGATCTTCGCCTCTTTGAAGATGGTGGAGCAGGAAGTCGGCCAGCATCAGATCACCGGTGACATCGGCTGCCACCTCTTTGCCTGCCTGCCGCCCTTCGAAATCGGCGGCTCAACCATGGGCTATGGCCTCGGGCCGGCCTCGAACGCCGCCTTCGATGGCGGCGGAGAGAGACGGGCGATCTCCATCATTGGCGATGGCGGCTTCTGGCACAACGGCCTCAGTAGCTCCATCGGCAACATGGTGTTCAACAAGTCCGACAGTGTCGCGATTATCGTCGATAACTACTATTCGGCGGCAACCGGCGGGCAGGACATTCCCTCCAGCCGGGCAAAGAACGAGACCAAGTCGACCAACAACCCGATTACGAAGGCGCTTCAGGGCGCCGGGGTCAAGTGGATCCGGCAGATCGACCGCACCTATGATGTCACCCGGATGCGCGAAACCATCCGAGAGGCACTGACGACCGAATATGACGGTCCGAAGGTGATCGTTGCCTCCTCCGAGTGCATGCTCAACCGCCAGCGTCGGGAAAAGCCCTTGCGCAACAAGGCGATTGCGGGTGGTGAACGGGTCGAGATACCCCGGTTCGGGGTCGATCAGGACGTCTGTACCGGCGATCATGCCTGTATCCGCCTATCCGGATGTCCGTCGCTCTCGCTGAAGAAGCTGGATGATCCGCTGCGCGACGATCCGGTGGCCCACATCGACCAGTCCTGTGTCGGTTGCGGCAACTGCGGCGAAGTCGCCGATGCGGCAATCCTGTGTCCGTCCTTCTTTGAGGCGAAAGTGGTTCATAACCCGACCGGCTTCGAAGCCTGGTATGCCGGGCTTCGGACGAAAATCATTTCCTGGCTGCAGACTCGGCGGGCCGGTGCCCGTCTGACGTTTACCGGGGAGGGCGCGTAATGTCTCTTTCATTGCCACTCGATGCCAGACCGGCCGATCCGGCGCTCGAAGGGATCATCAAGCTCGCCATTCTCGCCGTTGGCGGGCAGGGCGGTGGCGTTCTGACGAACTGGATCGAGAGCCTTGCGAGATCGCAGGGCTATCATTGTCAGGCCACGAGCGTGGCGGGCGTTGCCCAGAGAACCGGCGCGACCATCTATTATATGGAAATGGCGCCGGGGGATGTTGAAGCCCCGGTCTTTTCTCTCGCCCCGTCTGCGGGCGATGTCGACATCATCGTTGCAGCGGAAATGATGGAAGCGGGCCGGGCGATCATTCGTGGCTTCGTGACCCCGGACCGCACCACGCTTATCGCTTCGAGCCACCGCATGCTCGCGGTTTCCGAAAAATCCGTGCCGGGTGACGGCATGGCGTCCTCGGAAGAGGTGAAGGCTGCGGCTGAACTGGCCGCACAGAAGCTTGTGCTGGCCGATATGGATACCGCTGCCCTAAAGGTCGGCTCCGTGATTTCCGCCTCCCTGTTCGGGGCACTGGCTGGCTCCGGTGCTCTGCCCTTCGAACGGGCAGCCTTTGAAGACGCCATTCGTGCAGGCGGCAAGGGCGTGGAAGCCAGTCTGAGGGCTTTTGCTGCCGGTTTCGATCTGGCGAAAAACGGTGAAGAACCAAAGGCCGAGGCCCTGAAGCCCGCTCATCAGGAAATCGTCAGGCCTGCAGGCCCGGACATGGCGCAAAAGGCCTGGGCATCTTTGGAAGCCAATGTCGCGGGCTTGCCGGAACCGGTGCGCGAAATGGCCCGTGCCGGACTGCGCAAGGTGGTCGATTTTCAGGACACGGATTACGGCGCGGAATATCTCGGCCGGCTGGAAGGTCTCGTCAGCCGGGACAGCGCGGAGAAGGATTACGAACTCTCCCGCGAGGCCGCGAAATACATCGCCAACGCCATGGCCTATGACGATGTTATCCGCGTCGCCGATCTGAAAACGCGACCGCAGCGGTTCAACCGGATCGAGTCGGAAATGAAGGTGAAGGACGGCAAGCTGCTGCATCTGACCGACTATCTTCATCCGCGCGCGGAAGAAATCGTTGGCCTGCTGCCGGAAAAGATGGGCCGCAAGATGGAAAGCGATCCGGCGTGGATGAAACGCATCGACCGCTGGTTCAACCGTGGCCGCCGCATCCGCACCGACAGCCTGCGCGGCTTTGCAATGCTCTACTTCCTGGGTGGTTTGCGCGGCTGGCGACGCCGGACCCTGCGCCATCGGATGGAACAGGAGCATCTGGAGAGCTGGCTCAAGATGGTGTCGGGATACCTGCCTGACCGCTATGCCATGGCCGTTGAGGTTCTGAAATGCCGGCGCCTCATCAAGGGCTACTCCGACACCCATGCAAGGGGTCTGTCGAAGTTCGACAAGGTACTGTCGGGCGCCCGGCTGGTGGAAAACCGGGATGACGGCCCGGAATGGGTCGCACGCCTGCGCGAAGCGGCTCTCAAGGATGAAAAGGGCGCGGATCTCGACGGAGCGCTGAAGACCGTTGAGAGCTTTGCATGAGCCAATTCCGGTCCTGACTTAAGTGACGGATCGTCTCCCTCGATTGTGCCTCGGGCGAGCTTGGCGAGACCCGCGGGGCGCTCATGCGCGGAGCAGTTGAACTTCAAGATCGGTTCCCGGGAGAATGACTTCGAAGCAGGCGAGTGGCTACGTAAGCTGTATCTGATCAGGGTGTGTGGTTGCTGAGTTTGCGACCCATCCTTCGAGACGGCCTCACGGCCTCCTCAGGATGAGGGGTAGGTTGATGCGAGGCTGAAAGTTCCCCGAGTAAACCTGTTAACTTGTGCCAACCTCATCCCGAGGAAGCGCGAAGCGCTGTCTCGAAGGATGGGCGACATCCTCTGACGAAGCTCCCTCCCGGGGTTACCGGGGAAGCATTGTTCCCAGTTCCACCACCACTTCGCGAGCGGCGTCTTCAGAGGTCAGGATGCCGGGGGAGAGGCGGAGGGTTGCGCCGCGTGTGTCGGCTATAAGGCCTGCGGTGCGCAATTGGTCGAGCACCAGTGTCGCTTGATCGGCTGAGGCAAGGCCGAACATCAGACTGCCGCCACGATCGTCTTCCGCCCGGGGTGTGAGAAGTTTCAGGCCGAGCGCATCGGCACCATCAATCAGAATGCTGCAAAGATGCCTGTTGTGGCGCAGGATCGTTTCCCTGTCTGCGCTCGCATGCCACTTGAGCGCCGGCACGGAAGCGACTGCGGGCATGATCGAGGGCGTGCCGTTGTCGAAGCGGCGAATGTCCGGCGCATATTCGAAGGCGTCGATATCCCAGTTGAACGGGTTGTCCTGACTGAACCAGCCACGCAGTTCAGGCCGGCAATCGCGGATCAGGTCCGGATGAACGTAGAGGATACCGGCGCCAGGCGTACCGCACATCCATTTGAGACTGGTTGAGACGACAAAATCCACATTCGGTGCATCGACAGAAAAGGGCAGCAGGCCTGCACCCTGGGTGATGTCCACGCCGATGATGCTGCCCATCGAACGGCCATGGGCTACGAGGCTTTCGAGATTCGAACGTCGGGACGTGGTCGAGCTGATCCAGGTAATCAGGCAGATCGCGACATCGCGGTCCCATTCGGCGATCATGTCTTCATCGGCGACAAAATTGGCCCCTTGACGGGCCCGCACGGTCACCAATTCGAACCCGAGCCGTTCCTGCAGGCGGTTCAGCAGGAAGTGGTTGGACGGAAAACAGTCCGCAGCCACAAGAACCTTGCGGCCACGCAGCAGGCCATCCGGAAGCGCCCGCATCAGCATGTCGACGCCCTGGGTGACGTTTTCGCAGGTGGTCGCAGACCCTTCAGGCGCGTCGATTATTGCCCGCCAGTGATCGATAAATTCCGCACGCTTGCCCAGCAGGTAGGACCACTGCTGATCGTTTGGGGCACTCCAGACAGAGGCAAACTCCGCCATTGCGGCGCTCAACCCAGCTTCCTTGCCAGGATACTGTCCTATGGAATGATAGAGGAAGTAGCCGTCTTCCCTGGTTGTCATGCGGTCCCCCGAAAGCTCGTGTCCACTGGTCGGTGAGAATGCCGAATTCGGTCCGTTTCTGCATCAAACACGCTATTGACCCGCGTGGAATTATTCGTATACAGTTTTTCAGATAGTTCAAGCTTAAAGGACTTTTCAAGTGTCTGAAAATGGGTTGAATAAGCGAATGATCCGTTTCGGCCTGAATTGTTCCGTATACGATTTTGCCGGTGTGATACGTTTGCAAACTGGAGGAACTTGCTGGTGAGTGCCGGAAAAACATCCTCCCCCCCATCTGTCGCACAAAGCACCAGCGGCCAGATCCACGATCTGCTGATGGGCCGCATTCAGCGCGGCGAACTTGGTCAGGATGTCCGTCTTGTCGATACGGCGGTGGCCGCCGAGTTCGGTGTTTCCCGCATGCCGGCACGCGACGCGTTGATGCGACTTGCCCATGAAGGCTATCTGGAGCCGACAACGCGCGGTTTCATGCTGCCGCGGCTCGATCATCAGGAAATTCTCGAAATCTTCGACCTCCGCCGCCTGCTGGAGCCACGGGCAGCGGCCATGGCCGCGCTCAACCTGTCGGACGAAGAGCTGAAGGCCCTGGACGATATTCAGGCGGAGGCACACGCTGCCATGGCGGCGGAAGATATCGAACGGTTGCACCGGGCCTGCGAGATTTTCCGCAACAGCTGGATCGCTTCCGTTCCCAATGTTTCGTTGCGCAAGGCGCTGCAACGCTACATGACACAGGTTCAGGCCGTGCGCCTGATGACGTTTGCCGACCAGGCCAACCACCCGCTGATCGTTGCCGGAAACACCCAGCTTTACCAGGCGTTCTGCCGCCGGGATGCGGTTGCCGCCGGCGACAGGATCCTGCGGTTCGTGTTCGAAGGGGAGGCGGCCTACCTCCAGGCGCATGAAGAGATACGCAATCAGACCGCAACATCATCCGCGCAGGCAGGTTGAAGCGCAGAAGCAACAGGAGCGATGGACAGGACATGAGCGAAACCCGCGCGGAAGTCAGACTGCCGACACAGGACCTTGCCAAGGATCTGCCGTTCTACACCAAGACGTTGAACATGCGGCTGGACATGATCTATCCGGCCGATAATCCGGAGATCGCGGTGTTTTCAGGCCATGGCCTGCGTGTGAGGGTGGAAAAGGGTGCAAGCGAAGCTGCTGGCACGCTTCGCATCCTCACCGATAATCCGGATGACTTTGCAGGCGGCGAACGTCTGCTGGTTTCCCCGGGCGGTACGCGTGTCGAAATCGATGAACTTAATCCGCCGCTCGTCCTGCCGCAAACGGAGCATGCCTTCGTGGTGCGCCGCCTGGCCGACCAGGCCCCCTGGGTGATCGGACGGGCCGGCATGTCCTATCGCGATCTGGTGCCCACGCGGCTCGGCGGTGCGATGATCGCCTCGCACATCCGGGTGCCGGACGGGCCGGTGCCGGACATGGTTCATTTCCACAAGGTCGGTTTTCAGCTGATCTTCTGCGTTCACGGCTGGGTCGACGTTCTCTACGAAGACCAAGGTGGCATGCGACGTCTGAGGGCAGGTGACTGCTTCATCCAGCCGCCGGAAATCCGCCACCGCGTGATGCATGCAGCCGAAGGCATCGAAGTGGTCGAGATCGGCGTTCCCGCCGAGCACATTACCGAGATCGACCACGAGATGACCCTGCCCACACCCCATGAGCGGCCGGACCGCGAGTGGCAGGGCCAGAAATTCGTGCACAGCCTGGCGAAGGACGGCACCTTCAGCCCGTTCCGCATCCCGGGTTTTGAGGCGCGCGACACCACCATCTGTGACAATACGAAGGGCGTGGCATCTGTTATGGTGGCACGTCCGGCCGGGGAGGCCTCTCCCTGGACACGCCATGACTGCGATATTCTATTCAACTTTGTGCTGGCAGGCGAAATGACCCTGGAGGGTGAAGGCAAAGATCCTTACCGCCTGTCTGCCGGAGACGCCTTCGTAATCCCGCCGCATATGGCGACGCGATACACGGATGCAACTGCCAACCTGGAGCTGCTGGAAGTCAGTTTGCCGGGCCGGTTCGAAACGGAAGTCCTGCGCGACTAAAAAAGACAAAGCCTGTCGAGGAGGAAAGAACAGGCTGTGCAGGGTTTGATAGTCAAGCAATGAGGGGATGACAGCATGAAAAAGTTGACGACAATTGTGGCCGCGGCAGCATTGCTCGGCTCGGGAACTGCCGCACTGGCGGACGATACCAAAATCGGCATCCTGATGGACATCACGGGTCCGATCGCCAATTTCATTCCGCCGCTTCAGAACGCGGCCGATCTCGCCGTCAAGCAGGTGAACGAGCAGGGCGGTCTGCTGGGCGGCACTGCCGTTGCGGTTTATGGCGACACCACCGGCACGGCCCAGGGTGCGGTCGACGCCGCCCAGAAACTCGTGAACGTTGAAAACGTGCCGATCATCATGGGCTCGCTCATGTCCGGCACCACGATTGCAGCGGCTGAAGCGGCGATAATTCCGGCGGGCGTGCCGCAGATCTCGCCGACCGCAACGTCACCGGCCATGACCTTCCTGGAAGATGACGGCCTGGTGTTCCGCATCGTGCCCTCCGACAACTATCAGGGTGAAATCCTTGCCAAGATGGTCATGGACGAAGGCATCAAGAAAGTCGCACTGACCTACGTCAACAACGACTATGGCGTCGGCATTGGCGAAACCTTCATCGACGCCTACACTGAAGCCGGTGGCGAGATCGTCGCCGAGGCGAAGCACGAGGAAAAGAAAGATTCCTACCGCTCGGAACTGGCTAGTCTTGCCAAGGGCGATGCCGAAGCCCTGGTCGTGATCGCCTACGCAGGTGATAGCGGTGGCAAGATCGTTCGTCAGGCCATTGAAGGCGGCCTCTTCACCAAGTTCATCGGCACGGATGGTCTTCGCGACGAACTGCTGATCCAGAACGTTGGCGCCGATGCTCTGAAGACCTCGTTCTTCTCTTCCCCGACGTCTCCGGCCGAAAACCCGGCTCAGAAAGCGCTGCATGATGCCTTCAATGCCGCGTACGGCGAAGGTGCGGACAAGGCCTTTGTCGACCAGACCTATGACGCAACCTTCCTGGCTCTGCTGGCGATTGAAAAGGCTGGCTCTACCGACCGCGCCAAGATCGCAGAAGCCCTGAAGGATGTTGCCATGGCTCCGGGTGAGAAAGTCGGCCCGGGCGAATGGGCGAAGGCGATTGCGCTCATCAAGGAAGGCAAGGACATCGACTATGAAGGCGCCAGCGGCTCCGCTGAGTTCGATGAAAATGGCGATGTCGGCGGTTATATCGGCAAGTTCGTTGTCGACGGCGACGGCTACAAGCAAGTCGAAATTGTTGAATAAGCCGATCAGGCAATAGCGTGATTGAGCTGGAAAAAATCTGCGTCGATTTTGGCGGTTTGCGGGCTATTGACCATGCAAGCTTCAAGATCGGCGCAGGCCGCATCACCGGCCTGATCGGGCCCAACGGTGCGGGAAAAACAACCGCCTTCAACGTCATCGCAGGCGCGATCCGGCCAAGCGCCGGCCGGGTGCTTCTGGACGGGAAGGACATCACTGCGCTCAAACCCCATCAACGGGCCAAGGCAGGTCTCGCACGCACCTTTCAGATACCGCATGAATTCGGGCATCTCTCCGTCCTGGAAAACCTGATGGCTTCCGCCTCGGCACCAGAGGGCGAGAATGTCTTTAACGTGATTTTCCGTCGAGGGCATTATCAGGCCGAGGAGCAGGCGATCTATGAGACTGCGCGCGACACCGTGCGCCTGCTTGAGCTGGACCATGTCATTGACGAAAAGGCCGGCAATCTTTCCGGTGGTCAGAAGAAGCTGGTCGAACTCGGCCGCGCCTTGATGCGCAACCCCAAGATCATCCTGCTGGACGAGATCGGGGCCGGCATCAACCGCACGCTTTTGTCGAAACTGGCAGACAAGATCCTGATGCTGAACCGGGAGCGGGGGCTGACCTTCTGTCTGATCGAGCATGATCTCGATTACGTCTCCAAGCTGTGCGACCACGTGCGGGTGATGGCGCAGGGCTCACTCCTGACCGAAGGCTCGGTTGATGAGGTTCGCAACGACGAACGCGTGATCGAAGCTTATTTCGGCGGCGGAAAATATGAGGCGCAGCTATGACCGAACGACTTTCCGTCACGGGCGTCAGCGCCGGTTACGGCGGCCCGCCGATCATCGAGGACGTGTCGCTGACCGTTGAGCCTGGCGAGATCGCGGTCATTCTCGGGCCGAACGGCGCCGGCAAGTCGACCCTGCTGAAAACCATTTTTGCACTGACCACCGTTTCCGCCGGATCGATCAAACTCGGCGAGAAGGAGCTTTCAGGCTGCAAGACCTCTGCTCTTGTTCCGCTCGGTGTTTCAGCAGTGCCTCAGACGAAAAACGTCTTTGCGACCATGTCCGTAGACGAAAACCTTGATGTCGGGACCTATGCGGCTCCACCAAAGGATAAAGCGGCAACACGCGAACGCGTGCTCACCTTGTTTCCGGACCTTAGGGACAAGTTGAAACAGCCTGCGGGCGAGCTTTCCGGCGGGCAGCGGCAGATGGTCGCCATGGGGCGCGCCTTGATGAGCGACCCGAAACTGGTGCTTCTGGACGAACCGACAGCCGGGCTGTCGCCTGCCTATCTGGAGCGGATCTTCGACCTGCTCATCGACATCCGCGAAACCGGGATCACGATATTGATGGTGGAACAGAATGCCCGCCAGGCACTGCAGATTGCCGACCACGGCCATATCCTGGTGAATGGCCAGAACTATGCCAGCGGAACCGGCAAGGAACTGCTCGCGGATGAAGACGTCCGGCGCCTCTTCCTCGGGGGAGCAGCCGCATGATCGAGTTCGTGAACTTCTATCTTTTTCCGGCGCTGGCCATCGGCAGCATCTATGCGCTCGGCGCTGTCGGCATCTCCATGATCTTCGGCATCCTGCGCTTTGCCCATTTCGCCCACGGTGATCTGATGACCCTGGGCACCTACGGTGTGCTGGCCATGGCCGCCATCGTGCCGGTCAATCCGCTTCTGCTGATCCCCTTCGGCATGGCGCTCACCATTGTCTCGGCGCTGCTGGTCGACCGTTATTTCTACAAGCCTTTGCGCGAACTGCCGACCATCTACACGGTGATCTCGTCCTTCGGCATCGCGCTGGTCTTCCGCTCGGTCGTTCAGTTGGTCTGGGGTTCTCAAAACCAGGTGTTTTCGACAGGCGTTAAACCGCCACTGGTCTTGTTCGATACGTTCCGTATTTCCGTCCTGCATCTGCAGGCGGTGATCTCAACGGCGATCATTGCCGTGCTTCTGCACTACTTCCTGACCGTGACCCGAACCGGCCGGTCCATGCGGGCGGTTGCCGACGATCCGGAATTGGCCGAAGTTTCCGGCCTTGATACGGCCAAGGTCATTCGCTGGACCTGGATCATCGGTGCGGCGCTTGCGGCCATTGCCGGAACCTTTGCCGCGCTCAACACCAGTGCGCACCCGAATCTCGGCTGGAACCTCTTGATGCCGATGTTCGCCGCCGCCATTCTGGGCGGGATCGGCAAGCCGATGGGTGCCATGGCAGGCGGTTTCATCATCGGTCTGGCCGAGGAACTGTCCTCCTATCATTGGATTGGCGACGATGCGCTCATTTCGCCTTCCTACAAGACGGCGGTCGCTTTTGTCCTGATGATCGGCCTGCTCATCTTCCGGCCGCAGGGCCTCTTCAAGGGGAGGTTGCTCTGATGGAACTCACCGGTCTCTTTTTCTATGCGGTCAGCCTTCTGATCCTGGGCGGGATCTACGCAATCCTCTGCCTAGCGTTGAACGTGCAATGGGGCATGGGCGGTCTCTTCAATGCCGGCATCGCCGGGTTTTATGGCGTCGGCGCTTATACCTCGGCAATCCTGACAACCCCTGCCTCGTCCAAACACCTTGGGGGCTTCGGCCTGCCTGTGCCGCTTGGCCTGGTCGGGGCAGCCATTCTCGCCGGGCTTGCCGGCTGGGCGGTTGCCAGGATCTGCGTGCGCCTCAAAAGCGACTATCTGGCGATGGCCTCCATCGGGATCGCCGAGATCCTGCGGCTCGTCATCGTCAACGAGAGCTGGCTCACCAACGGCAGCCTGGGCCTGTCCCGCATTCCAAGACCTCTGGCGGATCTCACCACCGGACGCATGGGCGACATCGTGTTTCTCGGCTTTGTCTGGTTCGTGGTGCTGCTGGTCTATCTGGCGGCCTCGCGGTTGCACGACAGCCCGTGGGGCCGCAGCCTGCGCGCGATCCGTGACAACGAGGCTTCGGCGGCAGCTGCCGGAAAGAATGTCGAGAAAATCAGGATCCAGACCTTCGTCATCGGCTGCGCCATCATGGGGATCGCGGGCGCTCTGTCAGCGCATTATTTCCGCTTCCTGTCGCCGACGGCCACCGATCCGCTGCTGGTGACCTTCCTGGTCTGGGTGATGCTGATGGCCGGTGGCTCCGGCAACAACAAGGGAGCCATTCTCGGCGCCCTGACCATCTGGACGCTGTGGTCGGTGACGGAGATCTTCACCAACCGCCTGCCGCCGGAATGGGCGACCCGCAGTTCGTTCATCCGCATGCTGTTGGTGGGCCTGCTTCTTCAGGTGGTGCTGCAACGTTTCCGGTCCGGGCTGCTTCCGGAAAAATCGCCACCGGTCAAATTCCGGCAGGAATAGAAGTTTGGCGCGTCAGGTCAGGCGAGCGGTGGAAACACCGCCGTCTTCTTGACGGTGCCATAAACGAAACTGGTATCGATCGACGCTATGCCGCCGATCGGATGGATGCGGTTGCGGATGAAAGTCTCATAGGCTTCAAGATCCGACACCACCACACGAAGCTGATAATCCATCGCGCCGGTCAGGACGTGGCATTCCAGAACCTCCTCGATGGTCTGCATCCGGCTTTCAAACCGGCGCACGTCCTCTTCGTTGTGCCGCTCCAGCCGGATGCGGACGAAGACCGTGATCGGCAGTCCGTATGCGGCAGCATCCACATCCACCGAAAACCCCTTGATCGCCCCGGAGGCTTCCAGATTTCGAAGCCGACGCAGGCAGGGTGAGGGCGACAGATTGACCGCCTCCGCCAGGTCCTGATTGGTCATGCGGCCGTCCCGCTGCAGAGCGCGGATGATCTGGCGGTCTTTCTTGTCCATTTTGCTTTCGATTGGCAGATTCTGCTAATTTAAGAATTAGCACTGATAGATTTTGAAATCTATCACCCTCAAGAATGGATCATATTGCTCTGGTTGAATTTTGGGAGACAGCCATGAGTGCCTACAAGGGTTTTGCCAGCCGCGCGATCCACCTCGCTTACAATCCGCATGAAAACGAGGGGGCTCTGACACCGCCGTTGCATCTGACGTCGACTTTCGTATTCGAGACGGCAGAGGCCGGGGGCGAGATGTTTGCCGGCGAGCGGGCAGGGCACATCTACAGCCGCATTTCCAATCCGACGCTGGATCTGCTGGAGCGCCGCATCGCGGATATGGAAGGAGCGGAGGCTGGTCTCGCCCTGTCGTCCGGCATGGGCGCGATCACATCGACCCTTTGGACGCTCGTGGCACCTGGGGACGAGATCATCGTCGATGAAACCCTTTACGGCTGCACCTTTGCCTATATGCGCCATGGTCTGACCAAGTTCGGCATCAAGATCACCCATGTGGACCTGACCGACCCGGAAAACCTGCGCCGTGTCATTTCCGACAAGACCCGCGTCGTCTATTTCGAGACCCCGGCCAACCCGAACATGCGTCTTGTCGACATCAGCCACGTTTCGGAAATTTCCCATGAAGTCGGAGCAACGGTGCTTGTCGACAACACCTATGCCACACCCTATCTGACACGCCCGATCGAACTCGGCGCCGACCTCGTTCTGCATTCGGCCACCAAGTATCTGGGTGGTCATGGCGATGTCGTTGCCGGTCTCGTTGCCGGGCGGGCCGAACAGATCCAGGAAATCCGCCTTGTCGGCATGAAGGATATGACCGGCGCCGTGATGGCCCCGTTCAACGCCATGCTGATCCTGCGCGGCCTGAAGACACTTGCCCTGCGCATGGACCGGCACTGTGCTTCTGCCCAGAAAGTTGCCGAATGGCTGGAAGCGCACCCCGCGGTGTCAAAGGTCTATTTCCCGGGTCTTGAAAGCTACGAGCAGCACGAGTTGGCAAACAGGCAAATGAGCCAGCCGGGCGGCATGATCGCCTTCGAACTGAAGGGCGGTCTGGAAGCCGGTATTTCCATGATGAATGGCCTGAAGATGATCCAGCGGGCCGTGTCCCTGGGCGATGCCGAAACGCTGATCCAGCATCCGGCCTCCATGACCCATTCCACCTACACCCCGGAAGAACGCGCCGTGCATGGCATCAGCGACGGCCTCGTGCGCCTGTCCGTTGGGCTGGAAGATCTCGGCGACATTCTTGAAGATATGGAGCAGGCCATGCCGCAGGTTCCTGCGGCCGTTGCTGCCTGAGGGCGGCGCGAGCCGCAGGCTACATCCATCCACTCTTCAGTCTCTCCTATCGTCCCCTCAACCTCATCCTGAGGAAGCGCGAAGCGCTGTCTCGAAGGATGGGCGGCATACTCAGAGCAAGCGGCCCATCCTTCGAGACGGGCCGTTGGCCTTCCTCAGAATGAGGGAGTCGGGGATGCGAAGGAATGGCGAAGGAGAGGGAGTGAGGGGGACGTGAGCTGAGGGTGTGAGCGAGCGACAGGGCCGGCAACAGCCCAAATCACGGCGTCCGCGCCACGCCGGATTTCACGCGCCGCAGCGGTATGGAGCTTTCGATATTGGCAACGCCCGGCACCTTGGTCAGTTTCCCGGTGAGGAAGGTTTCGAAGGCTGCGAGCCCGGTGGTAGCCACGCGCATGAGGTAGTCCCGGTTGCCGGTCATCAGCCAGCAGTCGACGACTTCCGGAAACGCCTGAATGGCAGCTTCGAACTGGTCGAGCGTGACATCGATCTGCTTGTCGAGCTCGACGGACACGAAAACCGAAACCTCGTAGCCGAGCTTCACCTCGTCGATCAGAGCGCAATATCCGGTCACGATGCCGCGGTCTTCCAGGTGCCGCAAGCGGCGGGCGGTCGGAGTCGCGCTCAGGCCGATACGCTCGGAAAGATCCTGGATCGATACTCTGCCGTTCTGGCGCAGCTCACGCAGGATCTGGATATCAAATGTGTCGAGTGTGTCGGAAATCGCCAAGAAAGGATCCATTGTTGGTGAAAGTCGCCAAGACTTATCCCAAAAGATTAGGAAATAGCAAGAAAACGGTTCTTGCCCGAAGCTAGAGTAACGTCGAGTACGCATTGAACGGGAACGCCACCATGAGCACCGAGCACCTGAAGACCATCGAACAGCGCCTGTTGTGGCTGTCACACTGGATGATCCACCACGCCAACCACATCCGTCCGAAAGTGGATGGCATCAAGATCGGTGGGCATCAGGCAAGTTCGGCTTCCATGGTTTCCATCATGACGGCGCTCTATTTCTCGGTGCTGCGGCCGGAAGACCGGGTGGCGGTCAAGCCGCATGCCTCACCGATCTTTCATGCGATCCAGTATCTGATGGGCAATCAGACGCGTGAAAAGATGGAAAACTTCCGGGGTTACGGCGGCGTCCAGTCCTATCCTTCGCGCACCAAGGATATCGATGATGTCGATTTCTCCACCGGCTCGGTCGGCCTTGGAGTGGCAATAACTTCCTTCGCCTCGCTGGTGCAGGACTATATCGCCGCAAAGAGCTGGTCCGGCGACAAGCCGCTTGGCCGCATGATCGCTCTGGTCGGCGATGCTGAACTGGACGAAGGCAATGTCTATGAAGCCCTGCAGGAGGGCTGGAAGAACGACCTCAGGAACTGCTGGTGGATCATCGACTATAACCGTCAGTCGCTCGACGGCATTGTTCGCGAAGGCCTGTTCGACCGTGTCGAGAAGATCTTCGATGCCTTCGGCTGGCAGGTGGTCCGGATCAAATACGGTGCCTTGCAGCGTGCTGCCTTTGCCGAACCCGGCGGCGACAAGCTGCGCCAGTGGATCGACGAGTGTTCCAACCAGGAATATTCCGCGCTCACCTTCATGGGCGGTGCCGTCTGGCGCAAACGCCTGATGGATGATCTGGGCGATCAGGGCGATGTTACCGCCTTGATAGACCGCCGCTCCGACGACGAACTGGCGGATCTCATGGAAAATCTCGGCGGTAACTGTACCGAGACCATGGCCGAAGCCTTTGCCGCCATCGATCATGACAAGCCGACCTGCTTCCTTGCCTATACCATCAAGGGGTGGGGCACGCCGATTGCCGGCCACAAGGACAATCACGGCGGCCTGATGAACAAGGCGCAGATGGCCGAGTGGCAGAAGCATATGGGTGTTGCCGAAGGCGAGGAATGGGAACCGTTTGCGACTGTTCAGGACGTTGGCGCGCTGAAAGCGTTTCTGGATCAGGTGCCGTTCTTTGCCAACGGCAGGCGCCGCTTCTCCGACGACAAGATCACCGTACCTGCCATCGAGATCGCCTCGGACCGGGATATTTCCACCCAGATGGCCTTCGGCAAGGTGCTGGACGATCTCTCCAAAGGCGACAGCAAGTTGGCGGAGCGCATCGTCACCACCTCTCCCGATGTCACCGGCACCACCAACCTCGGGCCCTGGGTCAACCGTCGCAAGCTCTTTGCGCGCAAGGCGATGGCCGACGCCTTTATCGAGCACCGGATCCCGTCGACCGCCAAGTGGGAATTCACGCCGGAAGGCCAGCATATCGAACTTGGCATCGCCGAGATGAACCTGTTCCTGCTGCTGGGGGCTGCCGGTCTTTCCCATTCTCTTTTCGGCGAACGGCTGATCCCCATCGGCACTGTCTATGATCCCTTCGTCTGTCGCGGCCTCGATGCCCTCAACTATGCCTGTTATCAGGATGCCCGCTTCATGATTGTCGGCACGCCGTCAGGCGTCACCCTGTCGCCGGAAGGCGGTGCCCACCAGTCCATCGGCACGCCGCTGATCGGCATGAGCCAGGACGGACTGGCCGCTTTCGAACCGGCCTTTGCCGACGAACTGGCCGTGATCATGGAATGGGCCTTCGACTACCTGCAGCGGGACGGCGAGGGAGATCCGGATGAGCGCACCTGGCTGCGCGACGAGACTGGCGGCTCCGTCTATCTGCGCCTGTCGACCAACCCGATCGAACAACCTGTCAAACGGGCGGACGATGCCTTCCGCCAGGGCGCTATCGATGGTGCCTACTGGCTGCGCAAGCCGGGACCCAATTGTGAAGTGGTGATCGCCTATCAGGGCGTCGTTGCGCCTGAAGCCATCAAGGCGGCTGGAGAACTTGCCGGCAACCGGCGCGATGTCGGCGTTCTGGCCGTCACTTCTGCAGACCGCCTCAATGCGGGCTGGACAGCAGCGCAAAGGGCACGGTCTCGCGGCAATGCGGCGGCCAGATCTCATATCGAGCTGCTTCTGGGCGATCTGCCAGCTCATTGCAAACTGATCACCGTGACCGACGGTCACCCGGCAACGCTCGCCTGGCTCGGTGGTGTCGCCGGTCACCAGACCATCCCGCTCGGTGTCGAACATTTCGGCCAGACCGGCACGATCGGCGATCTCTACCGGCACTTCGGCATCGACGCAGCCTCGATCATCGAGAAGGTGAATGGACTGACGCCAGGGCGACGGGTTTAGAGCGCTTGGTCTCTCACCCGCAGTTGCATGAGACCGACCGCCAGCGCCACACTTTGATATCATCCCGGTCGACCGAAGGGAGGCCCTGCGCTCACTCATTTCCAGAGGGCGGAATGACAGTCACTTTCGAAATGACGCGGGCTTCAGCAAGCTGCATTGAGAGTAGGCCCCGGATCTGCGCTACGCCTGTCCGGGGTGAATCCGTAGCAAGGTGTCCAAAGTCATTCAGCGGACAGGCCGGGTGGCCGTCGCTGCAGCACCGGGACGGATTGTACCAGATTCAACGACACTCAGCCTCATCCTGAGGAAGCGCGCAAGCGCTGTCTCGAAGGATGGGCCGCTTGCTCCGAATAGCCGGCTTATCCTTTGAGAGAGGCCTATCGACCTTCCTCAGTATGAGCGTGAGAATTAATCCGCCCTCTTGAGATAAACCCGCTCCGCATTCCCGCCGAGAACAGCCTGCCGTTCTGCTTCATCAAGGTCCCTCAGCAACGCATCGGTGATCCCGATCCAGTCCTCATAGGAGCAGGCGAGGGTGCAGACCGGCCAGTCGCTGCCCCAGATCAGGCGGTCCTGGCCGAAGGTGTCCAGCAGGTGCGCCACATAGGGGCGCAAGGTTTCCGTGGTCCAGTTGCTGCCTGCTTCCGTGACCAAACCGGAAAGCTTGCAGTAGGCTGTCGTGTCCCGCGCAATGGTGGCCATATCCTCTGCCCATCCGGTCATACGGCCATCCGCGATATACGGTTTGGAACCATGGTCGATGACGATGCGCATGCCGGGATGGCGCTCCGCGATTTTCAGGAGGTTCGCCAGATGCTGTGGCAGGGTGAGCGCATCGAACACGAGGTTCTGCTCGATCAGCGCCTCATATGCCGGCACGAGGTCCGGGCGCAACATCCAGTCCGGATCTTCAATATCCTGGATCATCGGCCTCAGCCCGACCAGCTTCGGGTTGCCCGCCAGTTCGGCGATCTGGTCCGACGCTTCCGCAGCCTCGAAATCGACCCAGCCGACCACGCCCTTGATGAAGCTATTCTCATCGGCCAGGTCCAGCATGTAGCGGGTTTCCGCAACCGTTGGCGCCGCCTGGACAAGGATTGTTCCTTCAATCCCGAACTGCTGCAGATACGGTGTGAGGTCGCCGGGGCCGAAATCGCGATAGATCGGTTCGAGCTCGGGCGTCAGCCAACCATAGTCTCCGCGCTCAAGGGCCCAGAAATGCTGATGTGCATCGAGTCTCATGGTTCGATAATGCCCTTGGTCAGGATGATGTTGCCATAAAGGCGGCTTTCCCCTGTCTGGACCACGGCAAAGGCATTGCTGGCGGCTTCATAGAAGGCGTGACGTTCCAGGGTCTGGATCTGCGCAGGTTTGTCGGCGGTTTCATTGATGATGGTCTGAAACTCCGCGACGATCCCCGGCACCGCATCGGGATCGCCAACCACCTGCATCGTTCTGGCGGGCGCCGGAACGAATGTGTCGAGCGGCATTACTGACAGGATCGCCTTCAGCGTATCGGTTGCGGAAATGCCGTCGAGGCGAACACAATCGGGGCCGGAGCTTTCAGCCGGAAAATTGGCGTCGACAATGGCGATCTCGTCGCCATGGCCCATGGCTCTGAGGGCATAAAGCAGCGAAGGGCTCAGGATAGGGGGAAGGTTACGCAACATGGTTGGTCTCGCTCGGCAAGGGGGCATCGGGACGGATCAGTTTGGCGGACCTGAGATCCGACCAGAGCGCTGCTGGAATATCGGTCTGTAGAAGCGCAATGTTCGCCTCCACCTCGGCGGCGTTCACTGCTCCGGGGATGACGGTTTTCACGCTCGGATGCCCAAGAACGAATTGCAGGGCGGCTGCGATCAGCGGCACGGAATGGCTGCGGCAGACATCCTCGATCTTGCGCACGCGCTCCAGGATATCCTCCGGCGCATCGGCATAGTTGTACTTGGCACCGGGAACGGCTCCGGTTGCCAGAATTCCGGAATTATAAGGCCCGCCCAGAATGATGCCGACATCGCGCTGTTCGCAAAGAGGCAGGAAGCTCTCAAGGGCGTCCTGTTCGAGAAGCGTGTAGCGCCCGGCCAGCAGGAAGCAGTCGAAATCGGCAAGGCCCAGCAGCTTCTGGCAAACCTGCCACTCGTTTACACCGGCGCCAATGGCGGCAATTTCGCCTGCCTCTTTCAACTCGGTCAGGGCCTTGTAGCCACCAAGATCGAAGAGTTCGCGCACGCGGGCATCGCTTGCTTCCTGGGATCCTTGCGAAAAGGCGCAGACGTCATGCACGAAAAGTATGTCTGCGTTTGCGACCTCAAGACGCTGTCGGCTTGCCTCGTAGCTGCGCATGACGCCGTCGTAGCTGTAGTCGAAGACGATCCGCTTTTGCGGCACGTCGACAAAGGCTTCCGGCGTCACTTCATGCGGCTCGCAGTCCAGCAGAAGACGGCCGATCTTGGTCGAAAGCTGGATGTTCTCACGGCCGAAGCGTTTGATGGCAGTGCCGAAGCGCATTTCCGAACGGCCGAGGCCATATTGCGGCGCCGTGTCGAAATAGCGAATGCCGTTGTCGTAGGCCGCCTGTAACGCAGCCTGAGCATCGTCTTCAGAGACCTTGCGATAAAGATTGCCGAGTGGAGCGCCGCCGAAACCCATCTCTGTCAGGTCGATGGGTCTTGCGGTTCTGCCGTTCAGCCGCTGCGTTTTCAAAGCGGTCATGTGTTTCCTTTGGACATTTCCCCGGGGTCGGATTGATTTCGCGCCGCATGACCTGCGGTCTTGTGTCGGGCCGAAGGGCCAGGTGTCAGTCGAACAGATCTGGTCTGGTTTCGGCGAGCGGTTCCAGACGGCTTACAAGTTCACTCAGGTGCTTTTTCATGGCTTGTCGGGCCCGTTCCGGATCGCGATCGCGGATCGCCTCGATGATGACCCTGTGTTCGTCGTAGGCCTCAAAGGCACGGCCACGCATGGGTAGCAGCAATTGCCGCGCCCGGTTTACCTGCACCCAGCCGGTGGTGGCAAGCGTGTTGAGTTTCGGATACCCGGTGAACGAGAAGATGAGCTCGTGCATATGCTCGTCCTCCCGATAAAACCCGGCTTCATCGTGGTCTTCCAGGCAAAGGGCCTGAAGGCGCATGTTGCGGTTCAGCTCAAGAAGCTGTTCCTCGGTGCGCTCGGCGGCGACTTTTGATACCGCCGCCAATTCAATGGCTTCCCGCAGAAACGCGCCTTCACGAATTTCGGACATCGAGAACTTGGTGACGCGCGAACCTGACTGGGGAATGACTTCCACCAGACCTTCGCCGGCCAACCGGGTGATGGCTTCCGTCACAGGGGAGCGGGACACGCCGAGCTGATCGCAGATGACCTGTTTCTTGAGCGGAGTTCCTGGAGGCAGGTCCATGGCGAGGATGGCGGTGCGCAGGGCCTCGTAGACACGCTGAGCCAGCGAACCGGACAGTTTGCCGATGTCGGGCAGGGTGATTTCGGGAAAGTCTTGTTCGCTGTTCAGGGACATTGTCAACTCGATTGGAATGCTAACATGTTAGTTGACACAGTTGCCCTGTCAAGCTAATCGTGAAGAAAGACCGGCCAGATCAGCACGCCTTCTCGGGTGTCCTGAGCGAAGTGAAAAGTCGATATTCGTCAGAAGGTTACGTGAGCCCAAGTCATCTACCGAGGGCAGGGCGGACCGACCAAGCCGGCCGTAGCGGGGAGACAGACGTGTTGCAGCCACATGCCAATTCAATCCTTCTGAATGCCGATGACAACGTGGTCATCGCCCTTCAGGACATTGCGGCCGGCGCCAGCGTTTCCCATGTCGAAGGGCCCATCCCCGGACAGATCCTGCGCGGGCACAAGATTGCCTGCAAACTGATCCCGGCTGGCGAAAACGTCATCCGTTACGGTCAGATCATCGGCCAGGCGAAAGCTGACATCCGGCCGGGAGAGCATGTGCATGTTCATAACCTAGGCATGGGCGAGCACAGCCAGGACTATCAGCACGCCGAAGCCTCCGTTCCCCTGGATGCGGCAACTGAAGAGCGCACCTTTCTCGGCTACCGCCGTCAGACGGGGCGCGCCGGCACGCGCAACTACATCGGAATATTGACCTCGGTGAACTGCTCCGGTTCCGTTGCGAAGTTCATCGCCGAAGCTGCAGAAAAGTCCGGTTTGCTGGAAGAGTTTCCGAATGTAGATGGGATTGTTCCCATCGTTCACGGCACCGGCTGCGGCATGTCCGGCAAGGACGAAGGCTACGCGACCTTGTTCCGGACCCTTTCCGGTTATGCCCAGCATCCGAATTTCGCAGCCATCCTGCTGATCGGTCTCGGTTGCGAAGTCATGCAGATTGCCGACCTTGTTGGTGACAGGAAAATCCGCCCGGATGGTGATCTGCGCTATATGACCATTCAGCAGACGGGTGGCACGCGCAAGACCATCGAGGCAGGGCTGAAGGAGCTGCGGGCACTCGCCGAACTTGCCAACAAGGCCGAGCGCATACCGGTGCCGATCTCCGAAATCACCGTCGGCATGCAATGCGGCGGTTCGGACGGATATTCCGGCATTACGGCCAATCCGGCCCTCGGGATCGCATCCGATCTTCTGGTCCGTCACGGCGGCACCACCATCCTGTCCGAGACGTCCGAGATCTACGGCGCAGAACACCTTCTCACGCGACGGGCCGTGTCCGTCGATGTCGGCAAGAAGCTGATCGAGCGTGTGCGCTGGTGGGAAGACTACACCGCACGCAACGGCGGCGAGATGGACAACAATCCGTCCCCCGGCAACAAGCGCGGCGGCTTGACGACTATTCTGGAAAAGTCGCTCGGGGCTGCTGCCAAGGGCGGCTCTGCGCCGCTGGTGGACGTCTACAAGTTTGCCGAACCGATCGACAAGAAGGGCTTTGTCTTCATGGACAGCCCCGGCTTCGATCCGTGCTCGGTGACCGGTCAGATCGCCTCGGGTGCCAATATCATTGTCTTCACGACAGGGCGCGGTTCCGTCTCGGGTTACATGCCGACCCCTTGCATCAAGCTGGCCACCAACAGCGAGATGTATGGCCGTATGTCGGAAGACATGGACATCAATTGCGGTGACATCATCTCCGACAACGTCAGCCTGGAAGCCAAGGGTGAGGAGATCTTCGAAATGATCATTGCCGTTGCCTCGGGAAGACAATCCAAGAGTGAGGAACTCGGCTTCGGCGGTGTTGAATTCGTGCCGTGGCAGATCGGTGCGGTGATGTAGTCGCATCGAGCTTGATGTGAAGAAAATACCTAGGCCTTCGGGAGGATTTCAGTGCGCTTGAAAGATAAAACAATTTTGGTAACAGCGGCGGGACAAGGCATCGGCCGTGCAAGCGCGATTGCCTGCGCAAACGAAGGCGCGAAGGTTTTTGCTGCGGACGTCAACGAGGAAACGCTGTCGACGCTCCCCGCGGAGTGCCCCGGTATCGAGATCCACAAGCTGGACGTTCGCGACCGCGTAGCCATTGATGCCCTGGCCGCCGAACTGCCAGCGCTTGACGGCCTCTTTAACTGCGCGGGCTTTGTTCATAACGGCACGGTTCTCGATATCAGCGAAGACGACTGGGCCTTCAGCTTCGAGCTGAACGTCACCTCTATGTATCGCATGACGCAGGCCTTCCTGCCGGGTATGCGCGACCGCGCCAAGGCCACCGGAACCGCTTCGATCCTGAACATGGCGTCAATGGCATCGTCCATAAAGGGCTTTCCGATGCGCACGGCCTATGGTGCTACCAAGGCGGCCGTGATTGGCCTGACCAAGGGTGTTGCGGCGGACTTCGTGAAGGAAGGCATCCGCTGCAACGCGCTGTGCCCTGGCACCGTCGACACCCCGTCCTTGCGCGGACGCATCGCCTCTGCACCCGATCCCGTGGAAGCGGAGAAAAACTTCATTGCCCGGCAACCCATGGGCCGTCTGGCAACTGTCGACGACATGACGCCGATGGTCGTCTACCTGCTGTCCGACGAAAGCAGGTTCGTTTCCGGTCAGGCACTTCTGGTCGATGGAGGTGTCACCATCTGACGGTGCCCCCTTTGTCGCGGTTTGGGAGGATCGCGCCATGACAAATCTGGTGAGGATGACGGGGATCGAAAAGCGCTTCCCCGGCGTGCATGCCCTCAAGAATGTCAGCTTCGACCTGAACAGCGGTGAAGTGCACGCACTTATGGGAGAAAACGGCGCCGGCAAGTCGACGCTGATGAAGATCCTGTCCGGCATCTACCCGAAGGACGGCGGCGAGCTGCTGGTCAACGGCCAGGCGGTGGAGATCGACGGCCCAAGAGCCGCGCAGGCGCTCGGCATCGGCATCATTCACCAGGAACTCAGCCTGATGAACGACCTTACGGTTGCCCAGAACATCTTCATCGGCAGGGAACCGCGCAAGCGTTTCGGCCGACTGGATGAGGCGGCGCTCAATGCAGGGGCGCTTGAGATCTTCAAGTCCATGAACCTGAAGATGAACCCGAAGACGATTGTCGGCGAACTGACCATTGCCCGCCAGCAGATGGTGGAGATCGCCAAGGCGCTGTCCTACCGCTCCTGCGTTCTCATCATGGACGAGCCGACTGCCGCGCTGAATGATGCGGAAATCGCCGAACTCTTCACCATCATCCGCGGCCTGAAGGCCGATGGTGTCGGCATCATCTATATCAGCCACAAGATGGACGAACTGAAGCAGATCGCCGACCGGGTGACGGTCATGCGCGATGGTGCCTATGTCGGAACAGTCGATGCGGCGGAAGCGCCCGTTTCCAAGATTATTTCCATGATGGTGGGCCGGGAGTTGACCAGCGAAGCCATCGTCATTCCTGATCTGTCCAATGCGGAGACCGTGCTGGATGTGCGCGGGCTCAACCGGGGGCGCGAAATTCGAGATGTCAGCTTCTCCGTCAAGAAGGGCGAAATCCTGGGTTTCGCCGGGCTGATGGGCGCAGGGCGGACGGAAGTGGCGCGTGCCATTTTCGGCGCAGACCCGCGCGACAGCGGCGAAATCCGGGTTCACGGCACACCCCGCTCGATATCGAAACCTTCCGACGCGGTGCGGGCAGGGATCGGGTATCTCTCCGAGGACCGCAAGCATTTTGGCCTCGCCACCGGTATGGATGTCCGCACCAACGTGGCGCTGGCCAGTCTGGATCGTTTTTCCAGCCGGTTCGGTGTCCTGCGTGAAGACGCCATGCGCCAGACCGCGCAGGACTATATCGCCAAGCTGGAAATCCGCACGCCGTCCGACAGGCAGGAAGTCCGGCTGCTCTCAGGCGGCAACCAGCAGAAGGTCGTCATCGCAAAATGGCTTTACCGGGACTGCGACATCCTGATCTTCGATGAGCCTACCCGTGGCATCGACGTCGGCGCCAAGTCGGAAATCTACAAACTGCTCAAAGCATTGGCGAACGAGGGCAGGGCGATCATCGTCATATCCTCGGAATTGCCTGAAATCATGCGGCTCAGCCATCGCATCGCCGTCATGTGTGAAGGGCGGCTGACCGGCATCCTGCCGGGAGGTGAAAGCACCACCCAGGAAGACATCATGCATCTTGCGACGCTTCGGGCGCCATCCATGCAGCCAGAAGGATACCAGCAATGACCGCCGTCAATCCGTCCTCCTCGCCGTCGCTCGTTGCACGTCTGATCGAGACCGGGGCGCACCAGAAATTGCTGGCCTTCGCCAGTCTGGTTCTATTGCTGATCGGTTTCTCGATCGCTTCGCCCAACTTCATGCAGACCTCCAACATGATCGCCATCCTTCAGGCGACATCCGTCAATGGCGTGCTGGCGGTTGCGGCAACCCTGGTGATCATCACGGGCGGGATCGATCTGTCCGTCGGAACCTTGATGACATTCTGCGCGGTCATCGCAGGCGTCGTTCTGACAAATCTCGGCATGCCGTTGCCGCTTGGCGTGATTGCCGCCGTTGCAACGGGGGCTCTTTGCGGCCTGTGTTCGGGCACCTTCATTGCCAAGATGAAAATTCCGCCCTTTATCGCCACCCTCGGCATGATGCTGATCCTGAAAGGTTTGTCGCTGGTGATTTCCGGAACCCGGCCGATATACTTCAACGACACGCCGGGCTTCGACCTGATTTCCCGCGGTTCGCTGATCGGTGACATTTTTCCGGCGCTGCCGATCCCGAACGGGGTTCTGATCCTGTTCCTGGTGGCCGGGGCCGCATCCTACATTCTCGGCCGCACGGTTCTTGGCCGTTACACCTTCGCGCTGGGCTCCAACGAAGAGGCGGTCCGCCTGTCCGGCGTCAACACCGATTTCTGGAAGATGTCGGTCTACGCCCTGGCTGGCTCCATCTGCGGCATCGCCGGCATTCTGATCGCATCGCGCCTCAACTCTGCCCAGCCGGCGCTCGGCCTGGGGTATGAGCTGGAAGCCATCGCGGCTGTGGTGATCGGTGGCACATCGCTGTCCGGCGGCCGCGGCACGGTTCTGGGCACCTTGATCGGAGCGCTGATCATGGCTGTCCTGACCAACGGTTTGCGCGTCCTGTCCGTCGCCCAGGAGTGGCAGACGGTGGTGACCGGCGCAATCATCATCCTGGCCGTTTACGCGGACATGGTGCGCAGGCGCAAAGCCTGAGTGAAACCACAAGAGGGCGGCAATGCCCCGACTATCGGACCTTCCGTCCGTTTCTACCAAAGGAGAGGAATATGCTGAACAGACGTACTCTTATCGGAGCCGCAAGCGCAGCCGCTCTGATGCTTTCGGGGAACTTCGCCTTCGCCCAGGAGACCTACATTCCGCTGATCTCCAAGGGCTTCCAGCACCAGTTCTGGCAGGCCGTGAAGGCCGGTGCCGATCAGGCCGCCTCGGAAATGGGCGTCACGATCACCTTCGAAGGTCCGGACAATGAGACCATGGTCGACCGCCAGATCGACATGCTGGCCGCTGCCCTTGCCAAGAACCCGACGGCTATCGGCTTTGCGGCCCTCGACAGCCAGGCGGCCATTCCGCTGCTGAAACAGGCTCAGGAAAAGGGCATCCCTGTCATCGCTTTTGACAGTGGGGTGGACAGTGACATTCCGGTGTCGACCGCATCCACCGACAACATTGCGGCCGCCGCTCTGGCCGCCGACAAGATGGCCGATCTGATCGGCGGAGCCGGCAAGGTCGCCGTCGTGGCACATGACCAGACCAGCCGGACCGGCATCGACCGCGTGGACGGTTTCGTCAACCAGATGAAGGAGAAGCACCCGGATATCGAGGTGGTGACCGTTCAATATGGTGGCGGCGATCATCTGAAGTCGACCGAACTCACCAAGGCCATCCTGACGGCCAACCCGGACCTGAAGGGCATCTTCGGTGCCAATGAAGGCTCGGCCCTGGGTGTCGTCAACGGTGTCTCCGAAATGGGGAACACCGACGTCGTCATCATCGGCTATGACAGCGGCAAGGCCCAGAAAGATGCCATCCGCAACGGCGTCATGGCGGGTGCTATCACCCAGAACCCGGTCGGTATCGGCTATGAGACCGTGAAAGCGGCGCTTGAAGCCTCTCAGGGCAAGGAAGTTCCGGCCCACATCGATACCGGCTTCTACTATTACGACAAGTCCAACATTGACGATCCGAAGATCGCTGCAGTCTTGTACGACTGATCGGTTTTGTCGTAACCAAACCCATCGAGCCCGGTTGCAACTGCGGCCGGGCTCCAACCATACAAGGACGATCCTTTATGAAATTGCTGAGATATGGCGCACCGGGACAGGAAAAACCCGGTGTTCTCGATGCCGACAACCGTGTTCGTGACCTGTCTTCCGTCGTCGCGGATATTTCCGGCGATGTTCTTCTGCCTGAGAGCATTCAGCGCCTTCAGGGGCTTGATGTCGCTTCGCTGCCGCTGGTCGAGGGAACTCCCCAGAAGGATCTGCGCGTCGGTCCTTGTGTCGGCAAGATTGGCAAGTTCATCTGCATCGGCCTCAACTACGCCGACCACGCTGCCGAATCCGGCATGGACGTTCCGCCGGAACCGGTGGTCTTCAACAAGTGGACTTCGGCCGTCGTCGGTCCTGATGACGACGTGAAGATCCCGCGCGGATCACAGAAGACCGACTGGGAAGTCGAGCTCGGCGTCGTGATCGGCAAGGGCGGTGCCTATATCGAGGAAGGCGATGCGATGAGCCATGTCGCCGGCTTCTGTGTCGTCAACGACGTGTCCGAACGCGAATTCCAGATTGAACGCTCAGGCACCTGGGACAAGGGCAAGGGCTGCGATACCTTCGGCCCAATCGGCCCCTGGCTGGTTACACCGGATGAAGTCGGCAACTTCGACGATCTGGGCATGTGGCTGGAAGTTGACGGCAAGCGCTACCAGAACGGCTCTACCAAGACCATGGTCTACCGCGTGCCGTTCCTGATTTCCTATCTCAGCCGCTTCATGAGCCTGCAGCCGGGAGACGTCATCTCCACCGGCACGCCTCCGGGCGTCGGTATGGGCCAGAAGCCGCCGGTCTACCTGAAGGGCGGCGAAGTCATGACGCTGGGCATCGACAAGCTGGGCAGCCAGACCCAGAAAGTTACCAAGGCCTGATCCCTCAGGCTTTGGACGTAAATCTATGGCCGGACGCGGCAACGCGTTCGGCCTTTCGCGTGTTGAAGGAAGGCCGAGGTCAAAAGGGCCTGAAGCCATGCAGGTGGCAGCCGGCTATTGTCCGGAAAGCCGGGACAACAGCACGGCAACGCTTTTGACCTGAAACTTCTTCAGGAGTCTCGCCCGCACGTCCTCGACGGTTCTGGGAGAAAGATCCAGGACACGCCCCATTTCCTTGCTGGTCTGGCCCTGGGACAGGAGCAGCAGAACATCGCGCTCACGCGGTGTCAGTTTCGGCCCCGCGGCCGCATTGTCGATCAGGGCGAAACTCAGGACGATCCGGGCCAGCGGCGTTTCCGGCGTCAGGGTGCGGGCGCGGAACCGGCACCAGATCGGCGTCCCGTCGGAGCGCCGCATCAGCCGTTCGTCCGTATAAGGCAGGGACCGGCGCAGGGGCTCAAGGCCGATGTCCCGGATCTGGTGGAACTCTTGGTCGGTGCCGTAGAGCAGCCGGAAACTCTGGCCGATCAACTGATCCTTCTTGAAGCCGAACATCTCCACGAATGTCTGGTTGCAGGCGCGGATGATACGGTTCTCGGTCAGCGCAAGGCCCATGGGGGCATTTTCAAAAGCGAGTTGGTCGAGGTCTTCCATGGTTCACCGTGTTCCTACGGTATTGGCACCGTAGTTTGACGGTAGCATAGTTCTCGCCTGATTTTCCAACGGGAGGTGGGACGGGATGGCGCTTGCAGACGACCTGATCCGTGAAATTGACGGAAGACGCGACGATCTGATTGCGCTGACGCAGGACCTTCTGCGTATTCCCACGCTCAACCCACCCGGCGAGAACTACCGGGAAATCTGCGACTATCTGCAGAAGCGCCTGTCCAGGTCCGGTTTCGACATCGAACTGATCCGGGCCCATGGCACACCGGGCGACAGCGACAGATATCCGCGCTGGAATATCATCGCGCGCCGCGATGGCGACCACCCCGGCGAATGTGTGCATTTCAACAGTCATATCGATGTGGTCGATGTCGGGCACGGATGGACGAAAGACCCCTTCGGCGGAGAACTTATCGACGGCAAGATCTATGGCCGGGGCGCCTGTGACATGAAGGGCGGTCTTGCCGCCAGCATCGTCGCGGCCGAGGCTTTTCTGGCCGTCTGTCCGGATTTCGCCGGGGCAATCGAGATCAGCGGCACGGCGGACGAGGAATCGGGTGGTTACGGCGGCGTCGCCTATCTCGCCGGCAAGGGCTACTTCAGCCCGGACCGCGTCCAGCATGTCATCATTCCCGAACCGCTCAACAAGGATCGTATCTGCCTCGGCCACAGAGGCGTCTGGTGGGCCGAACTGGAAACCTTCGGGGAAATCGCCCATGGCTCGATGCCGTTCCTCGGCGATTGCGCCGTCCGGCACATGGGCGCGGTGATCGACGAAATGGAGCAGAGCCTGTTTCCGGCGCTCGCGCAAAAACGCACCGAAATGCCGGTAGTGCCGGAAGGGGCCAAGCAGTCGACGCTCAACATCAACTCCATCCATGGCGGACAGTCGGAAGGCGAAGCGGATTTCACCGGCCTTCCGAGCCCCTGCGTACCGGACAGTTGCCGGATGGTGATCGACCGCCGGTTTCTGCTGGAGGAAAACATCGATGATGTGCAGGCGGAAGTTCTGGAGGTGCTGAAGACGGTCGAGGGACGGCGCGACAAATTCCGCTATGACCTGCGCGAATTGCACAGGGTGCTACCCACCATGACGGAAAAGGATGCACCCGTCGTGCGGACCGTCGCCAAGGCGATTGCCGAGACCATGGGCCGCGAAGCGGAGTATGTCGTCAGTCCAGGCACATACGACCAGAAGCACATCGACCGTATCGGCAAACTGAAAAATTGTATCGCCTATGGCCCGGGCATTCTGGATCTGGCACACAAACCGGACGAATATGTGGGAGTGGATGACATGCTCGATTCTGCGAAGGTGATGGGCCGTTCGCTGATCGAGCTTTTGGCAAGGCCTTGCGAAAGCGGCCTCAATAAAGGGGGAAGTCATGCGTTTGCGTAAGTTTGGATTGGGTCTGGTCAGCGCTCTGGCGTTGGTCGCGAGCGTGGGACTGGCCCATGCGAAGAGCGATATCGTGGTCGCCATGCAACTGGAGCCACCGCATCTGGACCCGACTGGTGCCGCTGCAGGCGCGATTGATTCCGTTCTTTATTCCAACGTCTTCGAAGGGCTGACCCGCTTCGGCCCGGATGGCTCGGTCAACCCTGGTCTTGCCGAAAGCTGGGAGATTTCCGAGGACGGCAAGACCTACACCTTCAAGCTGCATGAAGGCGTGAAGTTTCATGATGGATCGGATCTGACGGCAGACGACGTCAAGTTCAGCCTGGACCGCGCACGGGCCGATGACAGCCAGAATGCCCAGAAGGCGTTGTTCACCGGCATCGAAACCGTTGAAGTGGTTGATCCGCTCACTGTGAAGGTGACGCTCAAGGAACCGAACGGGAATTTCCTGTTCAATATGGCCTGGGGCGATGCGGTCATCGTCGCGCCGGAATCCATCGCCGATATCAAGAGCAAGCCAATCGGAACGGGAGCCTTCAAGTTCACCGACTGGGTGCAGGGCGACCGCATCGATCTGGAAAAGAACGCGGATTACTGGGGTGAACCGGCCAAGCTGGACAAAGTCACCTTCAAGTTCATTTCCGATCCGACGGCGGCCTTCGCTGCCGTGATGGCGGAAGACGTCAATGCTTTCGTCGGTTTTCCGGCACCGGAAAACCTGCCGCAGTTCGAAGCCGATCCCCGCTTTCAGGTGCTGGTCGGCTCTACCGAAGGCGAGACCATTCTTGCCGCCAACAACAAGCTGCCGCCGCTTGACAACATCAAGGTGCGCGAGGCGATTGCCCATGCGATTGACCGGCAGGCGATCATCGATGGTGCCATGTTCGGCTACGGCACGCCGATCGGTACCCATTTCGCGCCGCATAATCCCGACTACGTCGATCTGACGGACAACAGCCAGTACGACCCAGAACTTTCCAAGAAACTTCTGGCCGAAGCCGGTTATGCCGATGGCTTCACCACCACGCTGAAGCTGCCGCCGCCTTCCTACGCCCGCCGGGGCGGGGAGATCATCGCGGCACAGCTCCGTGCCGTCGGCATAGAAACCGAGATCACCAATCTGGAATGGGCGCAGTGGCTGGAGCAGGTCTTCAAGGGCAAGGATTATGGCCTGACGATCGTCAGCCATACCGAACCGATGGATATCGGCATCTATGCCCGTCCGGACTATTATTTCCAGTATGACAATGCGGACTTCCAGAAACTCTTTGCCGATCTGACGGCAGAGAACGATCCGGCCAAACGCTCCGATCTTCTGAAGCAGGCCCAGGAGATGATCTCCAAGGATTATGTCAACACCTACCTGTTCCAGCTCGCATTCCCGACCGTCGCCGATGCCAAGATCAAGGGCCTCTGGGAAAACCAGCCGACCCAGGCAACGGACCTGACGGCGGTTTATTGGGAAGACTGACCCGAACTGCACAGAAGATGTCCGCGCCGGGTGTGCGGGCATCTTTCATCCCTCCATTCCTTTTGCCGGTATCTGACTGCCGATAGGCACGCGACGCGTTCATGCTGCAATATTTCCTGAAACGCCTTTTGTCTCTGGGGCTTAGCCTCGTGGCTGCGTCGGTGGTGATCTTCCTGGCCCTGGAAGTGGTGCCCGGCGATCCGGCGTCCTACATGCTTGGCCTCAACGCCCAGGAAGACACGCTGGCTGCGCTGCGCCAGGAACTGGGCCTCGGCGGCAGTATCCTTGAGCGCTACGCAACCTGGGCCGGTGGTCTTCTGGTGGGCGATTTCGGAACGTCCTATACTTACCGAACACCGGTCGCCGGCATGATTGCCGACAGGCTCTGGGTGTCCTTGCCACTGGCACTTTATGCCCTGGTCCTGAGCACATTGATCGCCTTTCCGGCCGGCATCTGGGCCGCCTCGCGCCGTGGCTCCCATGCCGATGGCGCCGTCATGGGTGTCACGCAGCTCGGCATTGCCATTCCCAATTTCTGGTTTGCGATGCTGATGGTGCTGGTCTTTGCCATCAATCTGCGCTGGTTTTCCGCTGGCGGTTTTCCGGGGTGGGATGCAGGCTTCTTCGTGGCCCTGAAGGCACTGACCCTTCCGGCCATTGCGCTCGCGCTGCCACAGGCGAGCATCCTGACACGTGTCATGCGCTCCAGCCTGCTCGACACGCTGGGGGAGGATTTCGTCCGTACCGCCCGGGCCAAGGGGCTCAGCAAAGGGCAGGCGCTCTGGCGCCATGCGGTGCGCAACGCGCTCATTCCGGTGCTGACCATCCTCGGGCTTCAATTCTCCTTCCTGCTGGCGGGGGCCATCATCATTGAGAACGTCTTCTTCCTGCCGGGGCTCGGCAGACTGGTCTTCCAGTCAATCAGCGCGCGCGACCTGATCGTGGTCGAAAGTGTCGTGATGCTGCTGGTGTTTGCGGTGATCGTCGTCAACTTCACCGTCGACATGGCCTATGCCTGGGTAGATCCGAGATTGCGGAGGCGCCGTTGATGAGCCTCTTGTTCCACAGCCGCACCCTGCTTCCGGGCGCCTTTCTGACGCTTCTGTTCACGGCTGCCGCGCTGATCAGCCTCGTGTGGGTGCCGTACGACACGACGGTGGTGGATATCGCCAACCGGATGAAACCGCCAAGCTGGCTGCATCCCTTCGGCACCGATCAGTTCGGGCGGGATATTCTCAGCATGATCATGGTCGGCGCGCGCACCTCTATCGCCGTTGCGCTGGTGGCCGTCGGCATCGGCATGGCCGTCGGTGTCCCGCTCGGTCTTGCCGCCGCTGCCAGAAAAGGCGGACTGATGGACGAGATCATCATGCGCGCCAACGACCTCGTATTTGCGTTCCCGAGCCTCCTGATCGCGGTCATGATCACCGCCGTTTTCGGGGCATCGGCACTCAACGCCATCATCGCCATCGGCATCTTCAACATCCCGGTGTTCGCCCGCCTGACGCGTGGGGCAGCACTGTCGCTCTGGAACCGGGAATACATTCTGGCAGCGCGGGTGGCGGGCAAGGGCTCGGCGCGCATTTCGCTGGAGCACATCCTGCCCAACGTCGCCAATCTCCTGATCGTTCAGGGCACGATCCAGTTTTCGCTGGGTATTCTCGCCGAGGCAGGTCTCAGCTATGTCGGCCTTGGCGCGCAGCCGCCCACCGCAAGCTGGGGCCGTATGCTGGCCGACAGCCAGACGATGATATCGCTTGCGCCCCATCTGGCGCTGTTTCCGGGCCTTGCCATCCTGTTGACCGTGCTCGGGCTGAACCTGCTGGGCGATGGCCTGCGTGACAGTCTCGACCCGAAACTCAGGAGAGCTCGCACATGAGCCTCTCCGAAGCTGGCCTTCTTTCGATACAGGACCTGTCGCTTTCCATTCATGGTCTGCCGATCCTGAAGAACGTTTCCTTGGACGTGGCGCCGGGCCGCATTCTCGGTGTCATTGGCGAGAGCGGCTCGGGCAAGTCGATCACGGCTTTTTCCGTGCTGCAGCTGTTGCCGGGAGGTGCGTCCTGCACCGGGTCGATCACCTTGTCCGGCAAGGATATCCTCTCGCTGAGTGAAGCCGAAATGTGCGGTCTGCGCGGGCGGGACGTCGGCATGGTCTTCCAGGAGCCCATGACCGCGCTCAACCCGCTGAAGACCATCGGCGCTCAGGTTGCCGAGACGATCCTGATCCACGAGCGCGTTTCCAAAGCCGAAGCGATGGCACGAGCAGCCGATGCCTTGCATCGGGCAGAGCTGCCGCAGGAACGGTTCCCGCTCAGCCGCTATCCGCATGAACTCTCCGGCGGTCAGCGGCAGAGGGTGGTCATCGCCATGGCGATCGCGCTCAGGCCCAAACTCCTGATTGCCGATGAACCGACCACGGCGCTGGATGTCACCACCCAGGCGCAGATCCTGGATCTTCTGAAGCGCCTTGTCGCCGAGGACGGCATGGGCCTGATGCTGATCAGTCATGATCTCGCCGTCGTGGCCGACCTTGCCGACGATCTGGTGATCATGCGCCAGGGCGAGGTGGTCGAAAGCGGTCCGGCGAAAGTGCTTTTTGGCAACTTGCAACATCCTTATTCGCGCGCGCTGTTGGAGGCCTCGGCCCATGTGCCGGAACGCTGCCAGGAGGTGCTGGAGTTGCCTCTGCTGCAGGTGCGGGACGTCGTGCGCGATTATACCGGGCACACACATGGCTGGTGGGGCAAGACCACACAGTTTCGAGCCGTTGACGGGGTCAGCTTCGAGATCCGCAAAGGTGAAAGCCTTGGTCTTGTCGGCGAATCCGGTTGCGGAAAATCGACGCTTACGCGGGCGATCCTCGGCCTTGAGGAGGTGCAGGGCGGCGAGATCCTGTTCGATGGTCTGCCGGTCTTCACCCATCACCATGCAAATCAGATCGTACGCCGGCGCATGCAGGTGGTGTTTCAGGACCCCTATGGCAGCTTCAATCCGCGTTGGAAGGTGGAACGGCTGGTCACCGAACCGTTCCATCTGCTTGCTAACCCGCCCAAGGGTGCCGAGCGCGACAGGGCCATTGCCGAAGCTCTTGAAAGCGTTGGCCTGAGCGCGGCCGATGCCAACAAGTACATTCACGAATTTTCCGGCGGCCAACGCCAGCGCATCGCAATTGCACGCGCGCTGATCATAAAGCCTGACCTGATCATTCTGGACGAAGCAGTGTCGGCGCTTGATGTATCCGTCCGTGCCCAGGTGCTCGATCTTCTGGCGGATCTGGCCGACAGGTTCGGCTTGACCTACCTCTTCATCAGCCACGATCTCAGCGTGGTCCGCTCGATCACGGATCGGGTGCTGGTAATGAAATCCGGCAAGATCGTTGAAGAAGGTCCGACAAACACCGTCTTTGACCGGCCCAACCACCCATACACACAACAACTTGTTGCCGCCGCGCCGGTTCTGCCGGCCGGTATTGCTTGAGGGAGAAGCCCATGACCCAGGACCTGGACCTTTGGTTCGATCCGGCCAAGTGCCTGATCGGCGGAAAATGGGTGGCCCCTGCGGGAGGAGGCGAACTGCCGCTGAACGATCCATCGACCGGTGCACGCATCGGGGCGATTGCCCGCGGCGGGGCGGAGGATATTGATGCGGCGGTCGAGGCGGCGGAAGCTGCCATGGCAGGGGAGTGGGGCCGGACAAACGCTGCCGAACGCGGCCGGTTCCTGTTTCGCCTGCGCGAACTGGTGCTGGAAAAGGTCGACCATCTGGCGCGGATCGAATCCATCGACGTTGGCAAGCCGCTGAAACAGGCTCGCGCCGATGCGGTCGCGCTTGCCCGGTATCTGGAATTTTATGGCGGCGCCGCCGACAAGCTCCATGGCGAAACCATTCCCTATCTCGATGGCTACACGGTTTACACCTTGCGCGAACCGCATGGCGTCACCGGGCATATCGTGCCGTGGAACTACCCGATGCAGATCATTGGGCGATCAGTTGGTGCGGCACTGGCAACGGGCAACGCCTGTGTGTTGAAACCGGCGGAAGACGCCTGCCTGACGGCACTCGCCTTTGCCGATCTTGCCCGTCAGGCCGGTTTGCCGGAGGGGGCGTTGAACGTGGTTCCGGGGCTCGGGTCCGAAGCCGGTGCAGCTCTGACAGCTCATCCCCGCGTTCACCACATTTCCTTCACCGGATCGGTCGCGACCGGTGTTCAGGTGCAGACGGCAGCAGCCAAAAATGTTGTGCCGGTCACACTGGAGCTCGGCGGCAAGTCGCCTCAGCTTGTGTTCGAAGATGCCGATCTGGACGCAGCCCTGCCGTTTCTGGTCAACGCGGGCATCCAGAACGCGGGCCAGACCTGCTCGGCGTCCTCGCGCATTCTTGTGCACCGGTCTGTCGTTGATCAGGTTACCGAACGCATGGCGGCTCGTTACGGTTCCCTGAAGGTTGGACCGGCGCTGAACGATCTCGACGTTGGGCCGCTGATCTCGTCAAAGCAGAAGGGCATCGTTTCCAGCTTTCTGGACCGGGGTGCGGATCTTCAAAAGGTGGCAGAAGGTGTGCTGCAGGATGCACCTGACGGCGGCAACTATGTCTGCCCGACCCTTTTTGCCGGCGTCTCACCCGGCCACGTGCTGGCCCGGGACGAGATCTTCGGTCCGGTGCAGGTGATCATTCCCTTTGACGACGAGGACGAAGCCATCGCCATCGCCAATGGCACGGACTACGGCCTGGTCGCGAGCCTTTGGAGCCGCGACGGAGCGCGCCAGATGCGGCTCGCCAAAAAGATCCGTACAGGCCAGGTCTTCATCAACAATTACGGCGCCGGTGGCGGTGTCGAGTTGCCGTTCGGCGGCATGGGCAAATCCGGCCATGGCCGGGAAAAAGGCTTCGAAGCACTCTACGGCTTCACCACGCTGAAGACGGTGGCGGCGTTTCACGGGTAGGGGCTCGGATGCTCCGGATCGCTGCGCCAAAGAACATTCGAATGTAGCTCCCCTTTCCCGGCTCGCGTTTCGCTTGGCCGGGATGACGCTGGAGAGCATGGAACCAAGATCGGGAGGTTTGCATGAGACTTGAAGGAAAGAAGGCGATTGTCACGGGCGGGGCCTCGGGCTTTGGCGCCGGGATCGTGCGCAAGTTCGCTGCAGAAGGCGCCAAGGTGATGGTCGCCGACCTGAACCTGGAACTTGCCGAGGAAATTGCCTCCGAAGTCGGCGGTCTCGCCATCAAGGCGGATGTGTCCAGCAACGACAGTGTCAGCCACATGGCCGACGTTGCCTCGTCTCTGCTCGGCAGCGTTGACATTCTGGTCAACAACGCAGGCATCACGCATCTGCCCAAGCCGATGCAGGAGGTCACCGAAGAAGAGTTCGACCGGGTGATGGCGGTCAATTGCAAGTCGGTCTACCTGACGGCCAAGCACTTCGTTCCGGCCATGACGGAAGCCGGCAAGGGCGCGATCCTGAATGTTGCCTCCACCGCAGGCCTCAGCCCGCGTCCGCGGCTCAATTGGTACAACGCCTCCAAGGGGTGGATGATCACCGCGACGAAGACAATGGCCGTGGAACTGGCCCCTTCGGGTGTTCGGGTGAACGCGATCTGCCCGGTGGCCGGTGAAACGCCGCTTCTGAAAAGCTTCATGGGGGAAGACACGCCTGAAATACGGGCCAAGTTCCTGTCCACCATTCCCATCGGCCGCTTTTCCACGCCCGAAGACATGGGCAATGCCGCCTGTTTCCTGTGCTCGGACGAGGCAGGCATGATCACGGGTGTCGCGATGGAAGTCGACGGCGGTCGCTGTATCTGAGGATTGATCAGCCTCGGCCGGATCCTGTATCGACATGTTCCAACAGACTTGCGCGACATCGAGACGGCTGAAGGAAAACGAGATCATGAAGCGATACACCGGTGGCTGCTTGTGTAGAAACGTCAGATTTGTGGCTGAGGGCGAACCGTATCGGGTCGGCCTCTGCCATTGTCTCGACTGCCGCAAGCATCACGGGGCTCTGTTCCACGCCTCGGCTGTGTTTCCACAGGATGCCGTGACGGTTGAAGGCCAGACAGAGGCTTATCAGGGGCGGTCTTTCTGCCCGTGCTGCGGCTCGTCGGTCTTTTCCCAGTCCGGTGATGAAATGGAACTGCATCTGGGTGCGCTGGACGCCCCTGATCAGTTGAAGCCGACCTATGAACTCTGGACCATCCGCCGAGAAGCCTGGTTGCCGGAGTTTCCGATTTCCAGCCATTACGAGCGTGACCGGGAAAACGAGGGCCGCGAGGAGTAGGGGCTCCAGGACCAAAGACCACCGCGCCGCCCTCCGGTGTCTACCCGGGCGAGCATCGCGAGACCCGGGGTATACGCATTTTCTGAGTGGCCGAGTCTTCAAGCTACGCTGACGCGATCAAACCCGGGCTTGGTGCTAGCTGGATGGTGAGCAGGCCTGGATGAGGTCTGCGTTTGTCCTTCGTGCCACCTGCTGAAACGGCAAAGCCTGTAGGTCTTCGCGCGTTCTGATTTCCGGTTTATGCATCCCTGAACGATGGTACCTCACGTCTTCGGCGGGACAAAGGGGCACCGGATTCGATCCTCTTTGGCGCCGTCGGAACCCTCTCAGGCAAATTTTTCTCACGTTTAATTTCAGGCGAAAGATGCTGAAATCGCTCGCTATTTTTACGCATGAAATGAATGCATTCAAAAAAATGAAACGTTTCATATTGACGTCCCAATTCGGCCGTGCTTTCAATTATCGAGCCTGATAGCGCCCTTGGAATGGCGTGAGAGGTGCAGCCTTTTTGGGAGGAAAATCATGAAGTTATTGAAAATCGCTGTTGCGGCAGCGACAGGCCTCGCTTTGCTCGGTGGAACCGCTCTCGCTGATGACAAGCCGGTGGTTGGCCTGATCATGAAATCGCTGGCCAACGAGTTCTTTCAGAACATGATGGTGGGTGCGGAAGAGCATCAGAAGCGCCGCGGCGACTATGAGCTCAAGGCCGTTGGCATGCAGAACGAGACCGACTTTGAATCCCAGATCAACGCGGTCGAGAACTTCATCACGCAGGGCGTCGACGCCATCGTGGTTGCGCCTGCCGACAGCCGCGCCATGGTCCGTCCGCTGAAAAAGGCGATGGAAGCCGGTATCGTCGTGGTGAACTTCGACGTGGCACTTGATGAAGAAGCCAAGAAACAGCAGGGCGTTGAACTGGCCTTCGTCGGACCGGACAACCGCGGCGGTGCCAAGCTTGCCGGCGACGCACTCGGCAAAAAGCTGGGCGAGGGCGGCAAGGTCGTCATCATCGAAGGCAACCCGGGTGCGGACAACGCCACGCAGCGCCGTCTGGGCTTTGAAGATTCCGTTGCCGAATACAAGCTCGACCTGCTCGACAGCCGCACTGCGCATTGGGAAACCGAAGAAGCCAACCAGGTCTTCGCAACCATGCTGACGGCTCATCCTGACATTCAGGGCGTGATGGCAGCCAATGATTCCATGGCCATCGGCGTTGTAAAGGCACTGGAAAGCGCTGGCCGCACCGACATCGAAGTGGTCGGTTTCGACAATATTCCCGCTGTCGGTCCGATGATCGAAGACGGCCGGATGCTGGCAACCGTCGATCAGTTCGGCACCGACATGGCGGCCAATGCCATCGACATGGCGCTCGACGTCGTTTCGACCGGTGAACAGCTTCAGGGCTGGGTCAAGACCCCGATCGAATTGGTGACTGCGAAGTAAGCAGTCTCAAGAACGCTCCCGCCCGATCAGCTTTAGGGCGGGAGCTGTTTATCCATCAAAAAACGACTGGACGCACCATGGCAGCAGCATCGCTTGCCGCAGCGCCCGCCGCTGCACCGGACCGTGCTTTCCTGACGGTCGAGGGTCTGAAGAAGCATTTCGGTGGCGTCAAGGCGCTGGACGGGGTCAGCTTTTCCCTTGATGAAGGCGAGGTTCATGCGCTCGTTGGGGAAAACGGCGCGGGAAAATCAACCCTCATCAAGATCCTTTCCGGCGTGTTTCCCTACGATGCGGGACAGATTGTCCTGGCGGGTGAGGCGTATCGTCCCTTGAGCCCGCATGACGCCAAGGATCATGGCGTGCAGGTGGTTCATCAGGAATTCAACCTGCTGGAACATCTCACCATCGCCGAAAACATCTCCATCGAGCAATTGCCGAAGAACAGCTTCGGTCTTCTGGACCGCAAGGAAATGAACCGGCGTGCCCGCAAGGCCCTGGATGCAATCGGTCTGACGGATGTGGACGTCACCGCGCCGGTGCGCTCTCTCGGGATTGCTCATCGCCAGCTTGTCGAAATCGCGCGGGCGCTTCAGTCGAAAAGCCGGATCCTGATCCTGGACGAACCGACAGCAACCCTGACGGAGCGCGAGACCAAACGCCTGTTCGACATCGTCGCCGGCATCAAGGCGGACGGGGTCACCGTGGTCTTCGTCTCGCACCATCTCGATGAAGTCTTTGCCATCTGCGACCGTGTCACGGTGTTTCGAAACGGCAAAACTATCGCGACCGATCTCATCAGCGAGACCACGCCGGAAGGTGTCGTTCAGCGGATGGTGGGGCGCAAACTGGCCGCCGAGCAGCATGAGCACCCCGAGGGCCACGTTGTGGGCGCAAGCGCGCTGCGGCTGGAAAACCTTGTGACCTCCGCAAATCCCGGAAACTCAGGGATTTCGCTTGATTTGCGCTACGGCGAGATTGTCGGAATTTCCGGACTTGTCGGCGCCGGACGAACGGAAATCCTGCGCGGCATCTTCGGCATTGATCCGCCCCGGTCCGGAAAGATCTTTCGCGATGGTACGGAAGTTCGTTTCAAAGGCCCGCGCGATGCCATCGCGGCCGGGATCGGATTTGTCACGGAAGACCGCAAGGACGAAGGTCTCATTCTGGGAATGCCCATTGCGGCGAATATCTCGCTGGCGAACATGGGGGCCGTTTCCCGCTCGGGGCTATTGAAACTGGCGGAGGAAACGCGCCAGGCCGTTGCAAGCGCAGCCCGGCTGACCCTCAAGTACGGCCGCACCTCGGACCCCGCTTCGAGCCTCTCTGGCGGCAACCAGCAGAAGGTTGTTCTGGCCAAGTGGCTGGCGCGCAATCCGAAGGTTCTGCTGCTCGACGAGCCGACACGCGGTGTCGACGTTGGTGCCAAGGCGGAAATCTACGCCATCCTGAAGGATCTGGCGCGCGAAGGCGTCGCTCTGCTCGTGGTCTCTTCGGAAATGCCGGAGCTGATGACCCTGGCCGACCGCATTCTGGTGCTTGCCGAACATGAGATCCAGGGCGAAGTGAAACGCCCGGATTTCTCTGAAGAAAACATCCTGAAACTGGCCTATGGGCAAACGCCGGGCGCCGGGGAAAACGACACATGACAACCGAAACCTTGAGTGAAACGGCCGGCGCTGCACCGAAGTTCTCCATCCGCACGGTGCTGCATAATGCCGGGATCGGTCTGGCCCTCTTGGCGCTGATCGTCTTTTTCTCGCTCTTCACCGAGCACTTTCTGACGCCGAACAACATCACCAACATCCTGACGCAGATCACCATCAATCTGGTGCTGGCCGTCGGCATGACCTTCGTCATCCTGATCGGCGGTATCGATCTGTCTGTCGGATCTGTGATGGCCTTTGCTGCCGTTGTTGCCGGCAAGGCGATTACCTTGCCCGGCTTCGGCCCGGCGGAAGCCATCGCGCTTGCTGTTGTCGCGGCCACGCTGACCGGCGTTTTCTGCGGCTTTCTGAACGGTGCCATCAGCGCCTACTGGTCGCTGCCGTCCTTCATCATCACGCTCGGCATGTTGAACATTGCCCGCGGCGCGGCATTGCAGGTGTCCGAGGCGCAGACGATCTATTCTTTCCCCTTCGCCTTCGAGGAATTCGGATCCGCCATGATCTACGGCGTGCCGGTGGTGTTCCTGGTGGCGCTGGTTCTGGTGTTCATCGCCTGGTTCGTGCTGAATTTCACGGTCTTCGGCCGCTTGATCTACGGCATCGGCAACAACGAGGAAGCCGTCCGGCTCGCCGGTCATTCGGTGGCCCGCTACAAGATTGCGGCCTTCACCATCTGCGGTCTGACGGCGGGCATCGCCGCCGTGGTCTATATGGCGCGTCTCAACATCGCCAGCCCGATTGCCGGCATCGGCTTTGAACTCAATGCCATTGCAGCCGTCATCATCGGCGGCACCAGCCTCAGCGGCGGACGGGGATCGGTCATCGGCACACTTCTGGGTGCCTTCATCATCGGTGTTCTCGCAAACGGTCTCATCCTGATCGGCCTCAGCGACTTCATGCGCCAGATGATCACCGGCGTCGTCATCATCGTTGCCGTCATCCTCGACTACTACCGTGCAAAGTACGCCACCAAATGAAACGCACAGCCTTGTTGAACCGCCACCTGAGTGCGCTTGTCGCCTCTCTTGGGCATAAGGACGAAATCGTGGTTGCCGATGCAGGTCTGCCCGTGCCTGCCGGGATAAACGTCATCGATCTGGCGGTCACGCCGGGCGTGCCCACCTTCCGGGAACTGCTCGCGGCGCTGCAATCCGAACTCGTCATCGAGGGGGCCGTCTGGGCTGAGGAAGCATCTGACGCACTTTCCTCCCTTATGCAGCGCGAAGTGGATTTCTGGGCGTCGGAAACAGGCAAGGAGATCACTGTTTCAAGGCTGTCGCACGAGGCTTTCAAGCATCGGACGCAAAAGGCCAGGGCCGTGATCCGCACCGGCGAGGTTACGCCCTACGCCAACATTATTCTTATCAGCGGAGTTGCGTTTTGACGTCCGTTACCGTTGTCGGCAGCATCAATATCGACCTCACCAGCTATCTCGACCGCTGGCCGAAGATAGGTGAGACCATCTCCGTTCGTGAAACCGTCACCTCGCTGGGCGGGAAGGGGGCAAATCAGGCCGTCGCAGCCGCTCGGTTGGGCGCAGATGTCAATTTCATCGGAGCTGTCGGCAAAGATGGCTTTGGTGCGGAAGCCGTGGCAGCTCTGAGGCCTGAAGGGGTCGCGACCTTGCTGGAGGAATTGCCGGAAGCGGCAACCGGTCTCGCCTTCATCGATGTCGGTCCGGATGGGCAGAACATGATCCGGCTTTCCGCCGGTGCCAACGGCCGGTTTTCGCCCGATACTGTGTCTAAACATGCAGATATCCTTGGCCAAAGTCGTGTGCTGCTGCTTCAGAACGAAATCGGCCTGGAAACATCGCTGGCAGCCGCGCGGCTGGCCCGCCAGGCCGGAGCGCTGGTGATCATGGACCCGGCACCCGCTCCCGAGCCGGCCTGGACCGCTGACGTGCTGACCGCCTTCGACATTCTGACGCCAAACGCGGGCGAGGCAGGTGGCCTTTTGGGCGCTGAACCTCGATCGCTGGCAGAGGCGCGCGAGGCAGCCGATGCCTTGCGGTCTTTCGGGCTACGCGGTGCCATCGTCACAATGGGTGCTGACGGAGTGGCCTGGTCCGTCGACGGCAGCTCCGGCGCCTTGCCGGCACCAAAGGTGCGCAGCATCGATACGGTGGCCGCAGGCGATTGTTTCAATGGCGCATTTGCCGCGTGGATGGCCATAAACAAGCCGATAGAAGAGGCAATTGCATTCGCCATGCAGGCGGCAGCCCTGGCGACCACCCGCAAGGGAGCCGCCGCATCCCTGCCACGTCTGGACGAGTTGGAGGCATTCCCCGTCCAGCGGATCGCCTGAATGAATTCAATTGCTTGATCCTGTCATCGAGGAGTGGTTCAAGGTAGGCATCGCCTGAGGCGCGGGGAGACACGCAAAACATGCCAACAATCAAAGACGTCGCACGCAAAGCCGGTGTGTCCGTTGGTACTGTCTCGCGCGTTCTGTCCAAAAATGAATCGGTCAAGCAGCCGCTGAAGGAACGTGTGCTCGCGGCAATGCAAGAGCTGGACTACAAACCCAACCTTGCCGCCAGGGCACTGCGAACCAACAGCATCGACGTGATCGGCCTTGTGGTGCCGGATATCACCAACCCGTTCTTTTCCCAGCTTGCCAAGAACATCGAAATGGAAGCCGCAAAGCGCGGCCACTCCGTGATGCTGGCGAACTCCCACGATGATGCGGACGCCGAACAGACGCAGATCGCGGCGCTGCTCGACAGGGCCGTGTGCGGGGTTATCGTGGTGGCAACATCCGATGGCGGCCAGACACACAAGGCCGATGTTCCGATTGTTTCGCTCGACCGCCGGTTCGGACCCTATCCGCTGGTCGCGACCGATCATTTCGACGGTTCGGCCAAGATTGCCGATCACCTGGTTGGCCTGGGGCATCGCCGCATCGCCTATATCGCCGGCCCGCAATCCATGGAGGTTGCCCGCCAGCGGCAGGAAGGTTTCGTCGCCCGGATCAAGGCCCTGTCGACACCGGATGATCCGATCACGCTCACTGTTCACGAAGGCCATTTCGATTACGACAGCGGCGAGGACATCGGCCGGGAAATCCTGAAGGACGCCTCAAGCGAGACACGCCCCACCGCCATCGCCGCCGCTAGCGACCAGCAGGCCATCGGCGTTCTGCGCTGCGCGCGCGACCTGAAGATCGCCATTCCGGCGGATCTTTCCGTCACAGGGTTCGACGACATCGCACTGGCAGCTCTCGTCGTCCCGCGTCTCACCACCTTGCGTCAGCCCATCGAGCAACTGGCAAAATGTGCGGTTGAACGGATCTTTGCGGGTGAAGCACAGGACGCCGAAGCGATTGCCGGGGAAATCGTGGTGCGGGAATCGACGGGGAATGTCCCGGAATTCTGATAGGCGATTGCTTCTTCCTGACCGAGATTGCCCGACCCAATCAACGAACCGAAAGTCACCGCTTTTATTTATTTCAAGCTTGAAATTTTAGGCTTGAAATAAATACCTCCCTGTGTTTCGCTGAAGCATACCACAGCAGGGGAGTTTCGTATGCGGATTGCTTGTCTGGGCGGGGGACCTGCCGGTCTCTATTTCGCCATTTCGATGAAACTGCGAGACCCGTCCCACGAGATCGACGTGATCGAGCGCAACCGCGCCGACGACACGTTCGGCTGGGGCGTGGTGTTGTCTGATGAGACCTTGCAGAATCTTGCCGTCAACGACCCTGTCAGTGCCAAGGCCATCGGCGAGAATTTCGCCTATTGGGACGACATTGCCCTGCATATGCGTGGTGAACGTCTTGTCTCTACCGGGCATGGTTTCTGCGGTATCGGTCGTATGAAGCTGCTGCTGCTCCTTCAGGAGCGCGCCCGCGAGCTCGGCATCAACCTGAAATTCGAAACCGAGGTCGACAGTGCCGAGGACTACCGCAAGGACTACGATCTTGTGGTTGCCAGCGACGGTCTGAATTCCAAGACTCGGACGCTCTATCAGGACACCTTCAAGCCGGATATCGATCAGCGTCTGTGCCAGTTTGTCTGGCTCGGAACCCATCAGAAATTCGCTGATGCCTTCACCTTCATCTTTGAAGAAACCAAGCATGGCTGGGTCTGGGCGCACGCCTATCAGTTCGACGATGAGACCGCGACCTTCATCGTGGAGTGCACGCAGGAAACCTTTGATGCCTTCGGCTTTGGCGAGATGAGCCAGGAAGAGAGCATCCGGACCTGCGAGGAGATCTTCAAGGATCACCTTGGCGGCCATCCGCTGATGACCAACGCCAAACACATCCGGGGCTCCGCCTGGATCCGTTTCCCGCGCGTCCTGTGCGAGAAGTGGAGCCATGAGAACGTGGTGCTGCTCGGCGACGCCGCCGCAACTGCGCATTTCTCCATCGGCTCCGGCACCAAGCTTGCGTTTGAATCGGCAATCGCTCTTGCGGAATATCTGCATACGGAAGCGGACATGGCCGCTGCCTTCAAGCGTTACGAGGAAGACCGACGACTGGAAGTGCTTCGTCTTCAGTCGGCAGCGCGCAACTCGCTGGAATGGTTCGAGCATGTCGAGCGGTATCTCCACCTCGATCCTGTCCAGTTCAACTATTCCATGTTGACCCGCTCCCAGCGCATCAGCCATGAAAACCTCCGGCTGCGCGACCCGAAATGGCTGGAGTCTGCCGAGCGCTGGTTCATGAACCAGGCGGGCGTGTCGCCGAATTCGCCTGTGCGCGCACCGATGTTCACGCCGTTCAAGCTGCGTGAAATGGAGCTGAAGAACCGCATCGTCGTCTCGCCGATGGCCCAGTACAAGGCCGTTGATGGCGCGCCGACCGACTGGCACATGGTCCATTACGCCGAGCGCGCCAAGGGCGGCGCTGGTCTCGTCTTTGTCGAAATGACCTGCGTCAGCGCCGAAGGCCGGATCACACCGGGGTGCCCGGGGCTCTATGCGCCCGAACACGAGGCAGCCTGGAAACGGCTGACCGATTTCGTCCATACCGAAACCGACGCGAAGATCTGTTGCCAGATCGGCCATTCCGGCCGGAAGGGCTCAACGCGGATCGGCTGGGAAGGAATGGACAAGCCTCTTAATGACGGCAACTGGGACCTTGTCTCCGCGTCCGCCATTCCCTGGTCGGAGGGCAACGCGGTGCCGCGCGAAATCACGCTGGCCGAGATGGACGAGATCAAGGCTCAGTTCGTGTCTGCCGCCGAAATGGCCGAGCGGGCCGGCTTCGACATGATCGAGCTGCATGCCGCCCATGGCTATCTGCTGTCGTCGTTCATTTCGCCGGTTTCCAACGCGCGGACGGATGAGTATGGCGGGTCGCTGGACAACCGGATGCGCTGGCCGCTGGAAGTCTTCAATGCCATGCGGGCCGTCTGGCCCGAGCACAAGCCGATGTCGGTGCGCATTTCCGCCTGCGACTGGGTGGGCGAGGAAGGCATCACGCCGGACGACGCGGTCGAGATCGCGCGCCGGTTCCGGGCTGCCGGTGTCGATCTGGTCGACGTTTCCGCCGGTCAGACAACACCCAAGGCACGTCCGGTCTATGGCCGCATGTTCCAGACGCCGTTCTCCGACCGCATCCGCAACGAAGGCGGGCTGCCGACCATGGCTGTCGGCAACATCTATGAGGCTGACCACGCCAACTCGATCCTGATGGCAGGCCGTGCGGATCTCGTAGCCGTCGGCCGTCCGCATCTGGCGGATCCCTACTGGACGCTGCATGAGGCTGCCAAGATCGGTGACCGCAATGCCACGGATTGGCCGTTGCCCTATCTTGCCGGCCGCGACCAGATGTGGCGTCTGGCCGACCGGGAAGCGGAGATGCTGAAGGTATGAGCGTCGAAGGCCGCCATATCCTCGTGACTGGTGGCGGAAGCGGCGTCGGTGCTGCTTGTGCCCACCTCTTCGCCGAAAAAGGCGCGAAGGTCACCATATTCGGCAGGACGGAAGCAAGCCTGGCTGAACAGAAGCTGCCCTATCAGGTCTGCGATGTCACCGACGCGCAGGCCGTTCAGGCAGCCGTCGAAGCGGCCCGGCAGATGAACGGCCCTGTGGATGTGGTGATCGCCAATGCCGGTGCTGCCAGCAGCAAGCCTTTTGCCCGCACCACGGCGGAAGATTTCCAGGCCATGCTGGGGGTCAATCTCTTCGGCGTGTCCAATGTCTGGCAGGCAGTCCTGCCAGACATGAAGGCAAAAGAGTGGGGCCGGATGATCGCGATTGCCTCCACCGCGGGCCTGCGCGGCTATCCCTATGTCAGTGCCTATAGCGCCGCCAAACACGCGGTTGTCGGTCTGACGCGCTCTCTGGCACGCGAGCTGGCCAGAACTGGCATCACTGTCAATGCCATTTGCCCGGGCTTCATCGAGACGCCTCTGTTGCAGCGCTCGATCGACACAATCGTCGAAAAGACCGGCATGAGCCGCGAAGCTGCGGCGGACAGCCTGAAAGCGGATAATCCACAGGGACGGTTCATCCAGGTTTCGGAAGTTGCCGAAGCCGCTCTCTATCTGTGTTCTGATGGCGCCGTGTCCGTAAACGGTCACGCGCTGACACTTTCGGGAGGGGAGCTGTGATGGCGGAAACTGCAGCAAAACAGGAAGCCTTGTCCAAGACGCGCCTGCGTCTGTGGCTGAAGCTTTTGAAATCCGTTAACGGCATTGAGGCCGAAATCCGGCGGAACCTGCGTGATCAGCATGGCACGACACTGCCGCGGTTCGACGTCATGTCCGCGCTGGCCCGCTTTCCCGATGGCCTGAAAATGTCGGAACTGTCCACGTTTCTGAAGGTGTCGAACGGCAATGTCACCGGCATTGTCGACAAGCTGACCGAAGAAGGCCTTGTCCTGCGCGTTGCCGTTCCGGGCGACCGGCGGGCCCAGGTGGCGCGGCTGACGCCTAAGGGAAAAGCCGCCTTCGAGGAACTGGCCGCCAATCACGAAACCTGGATCGATGAACTGCTCGAAGGCTGGTCAGCGGACGATATCGCTGCGCTTTCGACCCGGCTCGATCTGGTTCTGAAACGTCAAAGCCAGGAGGAGAGTGGCAATGCGAAGTGACGTGACGCATTTCAAATGTGAGATCGCGAACGGCATTGCGCGTATCGCGCTCGACCGGCCGGAACGAAAGAACCCGTTGACCTTCGAAAGCTACGCCGAATTGCGCGACTGGTTCCGGGATCTCGTTTATGCCGACGATGTTCATGCGGTAGTGATTCTGCCGAACGGCGGCAATTTCAGCTCCGGCGGCGATGTTCACGACATCATCGGCCCGCTGACGAAAATGAACATGAAGGAGCTCTTGGCCTTCACCCGCATGACGGGCGACCTGGTGAAAGCCATGCTCAATTGCGGCAAGCCGATCATTTCTGCGGTGGACGGCATCTGCGCCGGTGCCGGCGCCATCATGGCCATGGCATCCGATCTTCGCGTTGCCACACCGGACGCCAAGGTTGCCTTCTTGTTCAACAAGGTCGGCCTAGCCGGTTGCGACATGGGCGCCTGTGCGATCCTGCCACGGATCATCGGTCAGGGCCGGGCAGCGGAGCTGCTTTATCTCGGCCGATCGATGAAGGCCGAAGAAGGTCATGCCTGGGGGTTCTTCAACGCGGTTGTGCCGGCGGATGAGCTGGACCAAACGGCCATGGATATGGCCGGCCGCATTGTTGCCGGTCCGACCTTCGCCAATTCCATGACCAAGACCATGCTGGCACAGGAATGGTCCATGGGGCTGGATCAGGCCATCGAGGCGGAAGCTCAGGCTCAGGCAATCTGCATGCAGGGCAATGACTTCCGCAGGGCTTATGAAGCTTTCGTCAAGAAAGAAAAGCCAGTGTTCGAGGGCGACTGATGTCGGATAAATCTTTCCTCCGCTGGCCGTTTTTCGAAGACCAACACTGGAACCTCGCCGAGGATCTGGAGATTTGGGCGGGCGCGCAGCTGGCCGATGTCGATCACACCGACACGGACGCTGCTTGCCGGCATCTGGTAACGGCTCTGGGCGATGCTGGGTTCTTGAAGCACAGCGGCGCGCCTGACGGCAAGCTGGATGTGCGCAGCCTCTGCCTTATCCGCGAGACCCTTGCGCGTCATGATGGTTTGGCCGACTTCGCCTTCGCCATGCAGGGGCTCGGCACCGGTGCCATTTCCCTGTTCGGCACGGACGAACAGAAAGCCGAGTGGCTTCCGCTGACGCGCAGCGGCAAGGCAATCTCCGCCTTTGCCTTGACCGAACCTCAATCCGGCTCGGATGTTGCCAATTCGACCATGACCGCCATCGACGATGGCGATGCCTATGTGCTCGACGGCGAAAAGACATGGATCTCCAACGGCGGTATCGCCGATGTCTATACGCTCTTTGCAAGAACCGGCGAAGCCCCCGGCGCAAAGGGCCTGTCCGCTTTCATCGTGACGCCTGATCTCAAGGGTTTCGAGGTCGTTGAACGACTGGAAACAATCGCACCCCATCCGCTTGCCACATTGCGTTTCACCGGCTGCCGCGTTCCCAAGAAGAACCTGATCGGAACGCCGGGAGCAGGGTTCAGGATCGCCATGTCGGTTCTGGATATCTTCCGCTCAACGGTCGCCGCCGCCGCTCTGGGCTTTGCCCGCCGGGCACTGGACGAGGCGCTTTCCCGGGTCACGACGCGTGAAATCCAGGGCTCGCCTCTGTTCGATCTGCAACTGGTGCAGGGGCATATCGCCGACATGGCGCTGGATGTCGATGCGGCAGCGCTTCTGATTTACCGCGCTGCCTGGACCAAGGACAGCGGTGCCCCGCGCGTCACGCGCGAAGCTGCCATGGCGAAACTCTTCGCCACCGATCAGGCGCAGAAGGTCATCGACAAGGCCGTGCAGCTTCACGGCGGCGATGGCGTGCGCTCGGGCACGCAGGTTGAAAAGCTCTACCGCGAAATTCGCGCTCTTCGCATCTACGAGGGGGCGTCGGACGTCCAGAAAATCATCATCGCGCGCCAGACACTTGGCGCTTTTCAGGGAGACTGATGCATGCTTGGTCCCTCCGCACATGTCGATACTTTCACCCGGGACAACCTGCCGCCGGAAGAGAGCTGGCCCGACTTCCTGCTGGATGGTTTTCAGTATCCCGAACGTCTCAATGCGGGCGTGGAACTGACCGACAGGATGGTCGAGAAGGGGCTGGGAGATCACACCGCCCTGATCGGCAATGGCCGTCGCCGCACCTATAAGGAACTTGCAGACTGGACCAACCGCCTGGCCAATGCGCTGACCGAGGATCTGGGTGTGAAACCGGGCAACCGGGTGCTGATCCGGTCCGCCAACAATCCGGCCATGGTCGCCTGTTGGCTCGCCGCCACCAAGGCAGGCGCGGTTGTCGTCAACACCATGCCCATGCTGCGGGCAGGTGAACTTTCCAAGATCGTCGACAAGGCCGAAATCGAGTTTGCGCTCTGCGACACGCGCCTGATGGACGAGATGGTCACCTGTGCAAAGAACTCGTCTTTCCTGAAGAAGGTCGTCGGCTTCGACGGCACATCGAACCACGACGCGGAACTGGACCGGCTCGCGCTGGAAAAATCCGTTCTCTACGAAGCCGTTCCGACCGGGCGTGACGATGTTGCCTTGCTGGGGTTCACCTCCGGGTCCACAGGCACGCCCAAGGCGACGATGCACTTCCACCGGGATCTGCTGATCATTGCCGACGCCTATGCCAAAGAGGTTCTGGGCGTCACGCCGGATGATGTCTTTGTCGGCTCGCCGCCACTGGCGTTCACTTTCGGTCTCGGTGGACTTGCGATCTTCCCGCTTCGGTTCGGCGCTGCTGCGACGCTTCTGGAAGCTGCGACACCGCCGAACATGATCGAGATCATCGAAAAATATAAGGCAACCGTCTGCTTCACCGCGCCGACCGCCTACCGGGTGATGCTGCAGGCCATGGAGGAGGGCGCTGACCTTTCCTCGCTGCGCGCCGCGGTTTCCGCCGGTGAAACCCTGCCGGCTCCCGTTTATGAGGCATGGATGGCCAAAACAGGCAAGCCGATGCTGGACGGGATCGGCTCCACGGAGATGCTGCATATCTTCATCTCCAACCGCTTCGACGATCACAAGCCTGCCTGTACCGGCAAGCCGGTGTCCGGTTACGAAGTCAGAATTCTCGACCAGGACGGCAATGATGTTCCTCCCGGCGAAGTGGGGCGTCTTGCGGTGCGCGGGCCGACTGGCTGTCGCTATCTGGCAGACGACCGCCAGGGCCAGTACGTGATGGATGGCTGGAACATCACCGGTGACAGTTTCTCCATGAGTGAGGACGGCCATCTGCACTTTGCCGCCCGCAACGACGACATGATCATTTCCGCCGGCTACAACATCGCCGGCCCTGAAGTGGAGGCAGCGCTGCTGGCGCATCCGGCGGTTCAGGAATGCGCCGTCATTGGTGCGCCCGATGAGGAGCGCGGCTCCATTGTCCAGGCCCATGTGGTTCTTGTGGCCGGACAGGAAGCATCTGATGAGCTTTCCAAGATACTGAAAGATCACGTCAAAGCGACGATCGCCCCCTACAAGTATCCGCGGTCGATCATTTTCACCGATGCCTTGCCGAAAACGGAAACCGGCAAGATTCAGCGCTTCCGGTTGCGTCCGGACGCCTGACCAGATCCTCGCGTGGGGCACGCGGGAAAACAAGACGACAAGCCCCTTGCCGACCGTGCCGGAAAACGAAGCACGGCGGTTCAAACTTTAAAAAACAATGGGAACAGCAGGTCTTAAGACCAAGAGGAGCAGCATATGAAATTTGTAACATTGGCGGCGGCGGCAGCGCTGACGATCGGCCTTGGCAATGCCAACGCCGAACCGGTGAAGGTCGGCATGATCACGACGCTCTCCGGTGGTGGTGCGGGTC
>NZ_JAZDVZ010000011.1:0-233593 GCF_036350355.1 Roseibium sp. FZY0029 | reverse complement strand
GTGTGCGCGGGTTTGGCACGGGCTGCACCACTTGCTTGAGCACTTCGTCCTTCGGACCGAACCCGGCCATCTTGCCGTCTTTCAGACAGAGGATCTTGTCGACCGTCGCGATCGCGCTTGGACGATGGGCAATCACCACAACGATGGATCCCTTGTCCCGCATGCCCTTGATGGCTCCTGACAGGGCTCCGTCGCCCTCCGCATCCAGGTTGGAATTCGGTTCATCAAGAACGACAAGAAAAGGATTGCCATAAAGCGCCCTGGCCAGAGCGATGCGTTGCCGCTGCCCGGCAGACAGCATGCGGCCGCTTCGGCCAATGACAGTGTTGTAGCCTTCCGGAAGGCCGACGATCAGGTCGTGCACATCCGCCAGTTTGGCCGCCTCGATGACGTGATCTGACGAGGCATTGGCCCGGAAGCGGGCAATATTGTCGGCGATGGTGCCATCGAAGAGCTGAAGATCCTGAGGCAGATAGCCAATGAACTCTCCGCGTTTTGCACTCGGCCACTGGCCAAGCTCCGCCCCGTCGTAGCGAATGACACCCTTGAGTGGCGGTATGGCTCCAACCAGCGCCCGCGCGAAGGTCGATTTTCCGGACCCGGAAGGCCCGATGACTCCAAGGCCATCGCCGGCCTCCAAGTCAAGCGAGACATTCTGGACAAAGGGCAAGGCTTCACCGAACGGCCCGCAAAAGACCTGTTCGACGGAAATCCTCTTTGTGGGCAACGGCAGATCCATCTTGTCCGTCTCGGTCTCAGTGACCGACAAGACCTCACGCAAACGTCTCAGGGATTGGCGGCAGGCAACAAACCCGCGCCATTGGGAAACTGCCTGCTCAATCGGCGACAGTGCCCTGGAGGTCATGATGGAAGAGGCAATCATGACGCCGGGTGTAATTTCCTGCTTGATCGCCAGCCACGCGCCAACACCAAGAATGGCTGACTGGAGAATGAAGCGGATGGTTTTGATCGCTGTGCCGAACAGACCGGTGCGGTCGGCAGCTCGGCGCTGTGTTGCCAGATAGTCGCCGTTCTGCGTCTCCCACCTGGATGTCAGGGCATCCTGCATGCCCATCGCAGTAACGACCTCGGAATTCCGCTGGCCGATTTCGACATCGGAAGAGCGGCGGCCAGCATGACCGGCAGCTTCTTCTGCCGGTGTCCTGGACATAAATTCATTCAAGGCGATCAGGACAACGATCACCAAGGCGCCGCCAAGCCCCACAAACCCAAGGACCGGGTGAAACAGAAATACGATCCCGAGATACAGCGGCAGCCACGGAATATCGAAAATGGCCGCGGGCCCAGGTCCGGACAGGAATTGCCTTACCGTATCCAGATCCTGCACCGGACGCAGTTTGGCAGCTTTGCGCCCCAGGCGAACCGGCAGAGAATTTGAGACGCGGTAGACGATACCGGACAGTCTCGCATCGACCCGCTGCCCCAATCGGGCCAGAAGCCTGCTTCGCACGCCCTCAAGCAGGCCGTAGAAAGTGTAAAGCACGACGGCCAGGGCACCAATCGCCACAAGTGTCGGAATGGATCCGCTGGCAAGCACGCGGTCATAGACCTGCAGCATGAAAACAGGTCCGGTCAGCATCAGGATGTTGATGACGAAGCTGACGACCGCGACGCCCCAGAAGGCCGCATAGACCGGGCGGAAAGCCAGGGCAACGGGATTATCGCGGGAGCCTTGAGAACTGGAGGACGTTTTCTTCTGCATTGACATGAAGTGCGAATGTCTTTGGGGAACCTGTTGCGAGAGGCCGCCGTGGAAAATGGAACACTAACATGCGCAAGAACGTTTTGTCGTGATTGCACATGTGAAGTGGCAATGAAGGGCTGGACGCTCCCCAAGCCATGGGAAGCGTCTGACCCTATCTAGTGCGTCTGTATTTCCGGTATCTTGTTGCACTCAGGCCCAGTCGAAATCGACGGATACGACATCATGAAAGTGATATGGGTCGCCACTGTCGGCTGATGAAAAGTCCTGATGATCGGTCGAACCATCTTCCGTGGCTCCCGGTGGAATGCTCAGGATCGGAGTCCAGTCCTTGTGGTCGTGGTCAGCTGTCTGGTCGACTGGCTTTTCTGCGGTGAAATTGAAGCTGTCCGGTGAAGCTTGAACGAGTTCACCATCAGAGCGTAGCCCTGCCTCTGGCACATCGCTGGAAGCCTCTTGCTGAGGATACCAGATCGGCGGTGGAGTTGCGTTTTCCAGTTTGACGGGATGGTTCGCCATGGTTACGTCCTCATTGGTTAGACATTTTCAGCTAAAGGGTTGCTTGCAAAATAACTCAAGACTCTCGAAGCGTTATTCGCACTTCGAAAGTCCTCACACCTCCAAATCGGTGAGAACTGAAGTAAATTACACGAAAACATATCCATAAGACTGTGATGCAAGTCACGATTGCCCGAATTGAACCATTGGTGAGAGCCTACGATTTTGAATTTATGAAATATTCAGGGTGTCGAGCATGTTTGAGCTTGAACCTGGACTGCGACGACGTCTTCATCGGTCTGAACGGAAATGATGCCTCCGATCGCACAGAACGGCCACACCGAGGCAAATAACCGGACGGTCTCGTGGCAGTTGAAGAAATTCGACGCGGTTTGTCTTGATGTTATTTCTTACGCAGCGTAACCTTACATGGCGTCCTGACCGAACTCCGGTCCACTTTCTCACTCTACAGTTCGGCCAACTGCGTCTGGTGGATGCAAAAGACAAAGGAGACGGGCCGCTTCTGCCATACTTACATCCACCAAAACGGGCCCGGCAGCCGTCACACGCCATTGCGCCCTATTGCTGATACAGGAACCCGGTTTTCACGATGCCTCGCATTTTTCCCGGTCGTTCCGGCAGTGAACCGGCATCACACCGAAAGAGTTTCACAGAACGCAGCAAAGCCGGCAGCGAATTCACTTTGTAAAAAACGCGGGGCACGTCGAGAGAAGGCGAGGCTCCGACACGCGGTAAGACGTATTTTTGCTTTTTCGGCCGGGTGCGCAAACGTGCCCAGAACTTCCATCAATGATTTTCAATGGAGGATGGAATGCAGTCTTTTTCTCAAAGCAGATTGATCGTCGTGGGGGCTGCCCTGGCGACTTCCATGACGGTCGGCATCGCGGGCACCGCTCTGGCGGATGTTTCATCCGACATCCTAAAGTCAATCTCAGCCCCCCAAGCCGTCGATACGCGTATCGGTACGCTGGAATTCAACAACGGCGTGCCGACCGACAAAACAGCGCAAACCGTTTTCGACACGATTGATTTCACACGTGCGCTCAATGCCTACAACAACAGTTTTCGCGGAGCTTCTGCGCTTGCGATCAAGAAAGGTTTGGAAAGCGTTGGCGCCGGCAGCGGCGACGTCATTATCTTCTCTGATCTTATGGATTCCACGTCTCTGTTCCTGACCGCGAACGCCGACACGGTCTACTACATGGCCTTTGTCGATCTTTCCGACGGCCCGGTGGTGATCGTCCAGCCCACCGATGGTCTGGGCACGCTCAACGACATGTGGTTTCAATGGGTGATCGATATCGGCAAGCCGGGCCCGGACCGGGGCCTTGGTGGTAAATATCTCATCGTCGGACCTGATTATGATGGCCCGCTTCCGGAGGGGGGCTACTTCGTTGCGCATGCGAAAACCAACACGGTTCTCTATGCGCTGAGGGCTTTCATCGCGGAAGGGAATGATCCCAAGCCCGCCGTCGACAATGTCAAACAGAACCTCAAGATCTACGCCTATCAACCCGGCAGCTTCGGCACTTCGATTGCCGAAGCGCTGGAGGGCACGGTCCGCCTTGCAGGAGAGCCCAAGGTCCCGGAGACGAAATTCATCGAGGGAAGCGGACTTTCCTTCAACACCATTCCGCCAAGCGACTCCAGTTTCTTCGAGCTGCTCAACGAAAACGTCCAGAACGAACCGGCGACGAGTTATGACGTCGAACTTGCCGGACAGCTTGCTGCAATCGGCATCGTTCACGGCAAACCTTTCGAACCTGACGAACGGATGAAGCAAATCCTTTCGGATGCCGCCCAGACCGGACAGGCTTTCGGGCGGGCGCTGCAATGGCAGTTTGCCAAGAAGCAACCGGGTTGGGCCTACTATGAAGGGTCAAACTGGGGAAACATGCTGTTCCAAGGCGGAGCTTTTTTCGAAACACCGCCGCCCAAATTCGAGGACGGCATCTTCAAGCCGTTTCCGCCGACCGGCGCCCGGACCCTCGATAGCCGCACGGCGTTCTACTACGCCTACACGCTCGACAGCCCTGGCATGATCATGCGCATTCCGGAAGTCGGGTCGCAGTATCTGATGGGTTTCGTTGATGCAGACGGCAATCCTTACGACGGCTCGAAGACCTACAAGGTGACGCTGCCGAAAGGTATTCCGGCCGCAGCCTTCTGGTCATTCACACTCTACGACAACCAGACCCGCTCGATGCTGCAGACTCCGCAAAAATACCCGCGTGCCGGTAGTCAGTCCTACCCTAGCCCCGCTGCCGTTGCGAGCGAGGATGGCAGCACGACGGTCTATTTCGGCCCCGAGCAGCCGGAAGGCGTGGAGCGCGGCAACTGGATACAATCAGATCCAGACAAGGGATGGTTCACCATCCTGCGTTTCTACAGCCCGCTGGAATCCTTCTTCGATAAATCCTGGAGGCCGAGCGAGATCGAACGGGTCGACTAACCGGCACAATACTTTTGGGGCTCGGAGAGGTTCTTGCCTCTCCGAGGCAATATACCTTCAGCTATTGCCGGTCTTCGCTTTCGGTGCAGTCAAATGCTGCGGCCGACTTTTTCCTCAGGGATATGACCCCGTTGGTTAGATTGCCATTGATGATCCACTCGGTTTTTGCTGCAGCACGCCCGCAATAATTTCGAGGCCTCGCACGAGCCGGTCTTCGTCCGGTTCATGGCTGACGCAGATGCGGATAGCTTCCGGTGCCTCGGCGGCATTCATTGCAAAGATCCGGCCTTCGCTGATCCTTACGCTAAGCCGGGCGCATTCCGCGCTGAAGACATCGGCGCGCCATCCAGCCGGAAGCGGCACCCACACGTGAAACCCTTCCGGCACACGCGGGACAGTGTCTGTGCCCAGAATGTGTTGCACAAGCTGCTGTCGGCGGTGTGCGGTCACACGTTGCTGGTCACTCAGCACGGCGACCGTCCCATCTTCGATCAACCGGCTTGCCACCTCCAGGGTCATCGGCGGTGTCATCCAGACGCTCAAATTGACCGACTGATGCAGCGCGGGTACGAGTTTCCGGGGAGCGCTTAGAAAACCGACCCGCAGCCCCGGCGCAACGGTCTTGGACAGGCTGGTCACATGAATTGTTGTCTCCGGTGCCATCTGAGCGAGCGGAACAGGCTTGTCGCGCTTGAGCGGCCCGAACACATCGTCCTCGATCAGGATGACGTCATGGCGGTTGGCGATCTCGGCGATCGTGGCTCGTCGTGCCGCGGAAAGAGTGACAGTGGTGGGCGACTGTAAAGTTGGGGTCAGATAGAAGGCTCTTGGATTGGCCGCGTGACACCATGCCTCGAAGGACTCTGGCACGACGCCTTCGGCATCCATCACAACGGCACCTGTCTGCAGGCCGAGACGCGCCGCCATGGCGAGGACGGGTGTGTAAGTCAGGGCCTCGGCCAGCAAAAGATCGCCAGGTTGCAACAGGGCCATCAGGACACACAGAATGCCGTGCTGCCCACCGACGACGGGAACGACACGATCAACAGACACGTCCAGACCGCAGTTCGCAAGCCACATTTGCCCTGCCGCGCGATGATGCACGAGATCTTTGTCCGTCTGGTAGTCCAACAGAGACCGCAGTCCTGGCCCTGTCGCAATCTCAGACATCACACGGCGAATGTGGCGCTCGGAGAATCCCGGTATCGGCAGGTTGCGTGAGAGGTCGATCGGCCCGGTATCGGTTCGGCGCAAGGTTTCGGGGTCCGCGCGCGCAGGGTCGTTGTCGGCTGACCGGACGAATGTCCCCCTGCCCACTTCGCCTCTCAGAAGCGCACGCTTTATTGCTTCGGCGTAAGCCCGGCTCGTCGTGTTTGGCGAAATGCCGAGCTGATAGGCCAGCTCCCGGTGCGGTGGGAGGCGCGTTCCCGCGGGCAACCGACCCATCGCAATGTCTTCCGCCATGGCCTCGACGATCCGGAGATATTTCGGGCCATCCCCGCTCGACAGGTCGGGCATCCAAATTGCCATCAGATCAATCTTTCTATTGCACTTATACATTTGTGGGTGCAATTCCTGAGTGCGTCAATGCAATTCGGGGATTTTCGTTATGGCGCTTTTCGCTCGGTCTGCCGGAAAAGGCATCGCCCTCTCCCTCGTCAGCCTCATTCTGCTCGGCATCATGCCGATCATCTCGAACCTTCGGGCCGCCGATGTAGGAGCGCTCAGCTTTGCGTTTGCGCTGTCTGTCTGGCAGGTCGTGTTTGCAGCGCCTCTTTTCGTCTGGGAAATGCGCAGCGGGAGCAAGGGGATATTCAGCCTTGATCTATCCCGCCGCGAACAAGGCCGAATGGCTCTGGTTGCCCTGTTCACTGGAGCATTGTTCGGTCTCTCGACGTATCTCTATGTCCTGGGTGTCGAAAACGCCGGAGCAGCGAACGCGGCCATCGCCATTCAGGCCTATCCGTTGTTCGCGATCTTCTGGGAGACAGTGTTTCTCAAGCGGCGCAAGACCGTTGTCGAGCTGGGGTTGACCGGTGTGTTGCTTGGCGCGCTCTATTACATCGGCACAGGCGGTACATTCATGATGTCGGATCTGTCCCCATGGTTCCTGGTATCGCTCGGGGTACCCCTGCTGTGGAGCATCGCACATGTCATCATCAAGGAGGAACTGACCAAAACGCCTATCACCCCTGCACAGGTGACGCTCTTCCGGGTCGTACTCTCGACACTTTTCCTTCTGGCCGTCTTGGTTGTCGTCGTCCCGTCTGGATTTGATGCGGGGTTCAGTGCGGTCTTTCAGACGATGTCGGCGATCATGGGCCTGGTCTACTTCCTCGAACTGATCGTCTGGTTTTACGCAGTCCGCCACATCGACGTGTCGCTGGCCAGTTCGATCACCACGCCCTGGCCTGCCCTGACGATGGTTCTTGCTGTGCCGTTTCTTGGCGATACGATCGAGGCCTATCAGGTTGTCGCGTTGTTGATCGTCGTGGTGTGTATCTACGGCTTGACGCATGCCAGCCTGAGAAAGGGGCATCAGGACACAGCAATACCCGAGGCATAAGTGACGCTCAGCAACTCAATTCAGTCCAGCCAGACCAAATGCCCACCAACTTTTTCATGGCCAAAGTTGCCGTTATTGTTCCAGTCACTGATGCACAGCCGGTCTGACCTTTGGGCCTGGACGTTCCGGAAGGGAGGCTCAAGGGTTCGGCCGAGGGTCAGCATGTCAGTCCATTGCGAGCCGCGGCTATGACGGCCTGGCCGAGGGACAGGCCGCCATCATTCGCGGGAACCAGGCTGTGGGACAACACGTCCAGCCCCGCTTTCTCAAGCTCCCGGGTCAAGCCCTCGTGCAAGATCTGGTTTTGCATCACACCGCCGGACAGGGCCACGCGGCCAACGCCGCAGGAGGCGCTGATTGCCGCCACCATTTCGGTCAGCCCCAGGATCAGTCCCAGATGGAAACGGGCTGCGATGCGTCCGGTTTCAACGCCCGCGCCGACATCGCTCAAGAGACCGCGCCACATCGGTTCCCAGGAAATCACGGCGCTCTCGCCGCAGCTGATCGCAACCGGATATCCCGTTTCATTCGCAACGAAGGGTCGCGCGAGGCATTCCAGCGCCATACCGGCATGGCCCTCGTAGTCCTGGACTTCGAAACACACGCCAAGAGCGCCGGCGACTGCGTCGAACAAGCGACCGGCGGAGGACGACAGTGGCGCGTTGAGGTTGGACAATATCATCTTGTCGAGGACCGACAGGGGTTTCGCGCGAAGCGCCGCTGCCAGCGGACCGTCTGGCACCTCTTCCAGATAGGCCGGCCCGAAGGCCGCCATGAGATGGGCCACTAGGTTCCGCCAGGGTTCGCGAACAGCCTTTGTCCCGCCCGGCAGCGGGACAGGCAGGAAATGGCCCTTGCGTTCAAAATTCCTATAGTCGCCCAGCAGGATCTCCCCGCCCCAGATCGTCCCGTCCGGGCCGAGCCCCAGCCCGTCCAGCACAAGGCCGAGGGAACGTTCTTCTCCCGAAGCCAGATGATTGTCGGCAAGGCAGGCCGCGAGATGGGCGTGATGATGCTGCACGGAAACAATGCGGGCGCCGCTTTCCCTGGCCAACGCATCCCCCCATTGCGAAGACAGATAATCCGGATGCCGATCGACGGCGATGACCTGTGGATCGTGCCGGTAGATCTGCCGGTAGAGCGACAGCGTCCGGCGATATTGCGCGTGGGTCGTCGCCTCTTCCAGATCGCCCAGATGCTGGGACAGGATCGCCTGGCCGTCCTTCAGCAGGCAGAACGCAGATTTCAATTCACCGCCCATCGCCAACACGGGCGCAGCTTCCGAGAACGCTTCAGGCAGGACAATCGGCGCCGGGGCGAAACCTCTGGCGCGGCGGAGAATTTGGGGGCCAGAGGTATCGATGCGGACAACGGAATCGTCCAGCCGGTTGACGATATCCCGGTCGTGCATCAGCCAGATATCGGCGATGCCGGAAAGACGTTTCCTGGCATCGTCATTGGCTGTCGCCTGGGGTTCGTCTGAGAGATTGCCAGACGTAAACACCAGCGGTCCGCCAGTCTCGCTCAGCAGTTGATGATGCAAGGGTGTATAGGGCAGCATGAAGCCGAGCTGATCCTGCCCCGGCGCGAGTGAAGGCGCCAGTTGCTCTCCGTTCCTGCGAAGCAGGACAATCGGCGCCGCCGGGCTTGAAAGTGCGGTCTGTTCTTCGGTCGAGACACTGCAATAGGCCCGGATGTCCGCCAGATCCGCCGACATCAGAGCCAGCGGTTTCACTGGCCGCCGTTTGCGCCGGCGCAGCTCTTCGACGGCGCTCTCGTTGCGGGCATCGCAGGCAAGATGAAACCCGCCGATCCCCTTGATCGCGGCGATCTGACCCGCCTTGATGCGCCGTGCGGCCTCCTCAAGCGGAGCCGCGCAGTCAACCGGTCCGTTCCGGTCTTCAAGCCACAGCCTCGGTCCGCATGTGGGGCAGGCGTTCGGCTGGGCATGGAATCGCCGGTCGGCGGGGTCCCCATATTCCGTAAGGCAATCGTCGCACATGGGAAAAGCATCCATCGACGTGTTGGCCCGGTCATACGGAATGGCCGTCACGATGGAGAGCCGCGGCCCGCAGTGAGTGCAATTGGTGAAGGCATAGCCGAATCGCCGGTTTTCCGGCTCGCACACATCGGCAAGGCAGGCCGGACACACCGCAGCGTCCGGTACGATGCCGGTCGACACGGCTCCGCCCGTGCTTGCGGAAATCTCGAAAGCTGCGTCCGGTGCAGGTCCCGCAAGACTGCTCCAGGAGACGTTGTCGATCCGCGCCAGCGGCGGCGCTTTGTCGGCAAGCTCCGCCAGAAAAGCGTCGAGCAACTCTTCGCCTCCCCAGGCATCGATCTCTACGCCGGCGCCATCGTTCCGGACGGTTCCGGAGAGCCCCCGATCCCGGGCCAGCCGCCAGACGTGTGGCCGGAAGCCGACACCCTGTACCAGTCCCCTCACCCTGATGCGGCGACCTGTGCTGTCGGGAGTTTCCGGATCCATGGCGTTCTCAGTGCACCGTGCAAACAAGGCAGGGGTCGAAAGAGCGGACGATATGCTGAACCGCCACAGGTTCGGTTTCGCCCGCCCGAACCGGCGCTCCGGCGAGCGCCTGTTCCAGCGCTCCTGGCACGCCGGTTTCGTCGCGCGGCGAAAAGTTCCAGGTGGTTGGTGCAATGATCTGGTAATTGGCGATACGCCCCTTCTCCACCCGCAGCCAGTGCCCCAGCGAGCCGCGCGCCGCTTCCGTCAGCCCGATGCCTTCGGCCTCGTCCGGCATACGGCCATGCACGATGAAGGGCTGTTCCGGCACAAGGTCCGCAGCCCAACGTTCCATGGCCATCACCACCAGGGCGATTTCGGTCACGCGCGCGACGACACGGGTGTAGACATTCCCGCCGGAAGCAGAAACGAGATCGCGGATCATCGGGTGGCCATCGACCAGTTGCCGAGCCAACGCGCCGACCTCCATCACCCGGCCACCAAGCCGGGGCGCCTTGCACCAGCTGTAAGCGTCTTGCCGGTCCGCATCCGGCCTGGTTTCCCCCGTGAAGGGCGCTTGCGGTCCGCTTGGTGCCACATACCAGGCATGGCTCAGGTCTTCCGTAATCAGGCCGGGATCCAGCGGGCGCGTCTCACCCTCTGCGAAGACACCCGGCTGGAACATCCACGCACCGTCTTCCTGGTAAGAGCCGAAGCTCATGAAATGCCCGGCTGAGGACCCAAGGGATGCAAGGTCGAGGCTTTGCGCATACTGCAGGAAGCGCCGGAAGTCACCGCCTGTCGCCGGTTTTTCGGCAGCCCAGGCAGACAACTCCTGCGCTGACGAAAGCCCGGCGATCCGTTCAAGCTTGTCGCCAAAGAGATGACGTTCAAGAAACGCCCTGAAGGCGGCCAGGATTGCCGAAAGGCGGGCCGTTTCACCGGCAGAAACCGACCGCGTCGAGCCGCCAGGCTGGACGGTCAGCGTGTGCGGCCATTTTCCGGCAAGCAGGCCAAGCACGTGCATGAACTGAGCCCGGGCGGGCAGCATATCCCGTGCCGCCGTGCCTTTCATCGCGGTGAAGCGGTCGCAAGCATCCTCGTGCCAGCTTTCGTTGCTGTACACCTCCCGGGCGAAATCGGGCATGAAGAACAGGTAGAAATGGGTCAGGTGGTCGGCGACATTTTCCGTGGCGTGAATGAGATTGACGGCCAGTTCGCCATTCACGGGCATTGAAAGGCCCATGGCTGCAGCCAGGGATTTTGCGGCGGCAACCGACTGCGATACGGAGCAAATGCCGCAAATGCGCGGCGCATAAACCAGCGCGTCGAGCGGTGGTTTGCTCGCGAGGATCCGCTCAAACCCCCTGTAGAGCGGCGAAACCACCTGGGCCTGGGTCACGCGATCGTCCCGGATGTCCAGTTTGACTTCCAGATCCCCTTCCACGCGGTTGAACGGTCCAACAATCAGGCGGGTTGTCATCAGCTCTTCTTCTGCCTGTCGACGGGCGGCCGCCGGAAGTGATCGGCCACCGCATTTTCCTTGAGCCGTTTCGGTGTTGCCGCCTTGGAGAGCGATGCCAGTGCCACGAACCAGGCTTTTGGCATGTCGGTTGGCAGACCAACCGGAATGCCTGAGATCTTCGGGGTTTCGGTAAAGCCGTGCCCCGGCTCCTCGAAGCCGGGTGCTGTGCAGTTGATGCAAGGGTAATTGCCATCCAGACAAGAGCCCGCGCCATTCCAGCTCCGCATATTGCAATCGGCCCGGGCCTGGGTTCCCTTGCAGCCGAGGTTTTCCATCATGCAACCGAGATCGCACAGACGTTCAGCACTTGCCTTGAACTCATAGAATTCATTGCGGGCGCAGCCGTGGTGAACCAGATGCGTGGTGTAGGAAAGCGGCCTTTCCCATTCGTCGATGTCCTTTTGCGAAAACCGGCCGTTGGAAATCTGGTGCAGGGTTTCGGTCAGCCAGCCCGGATGGATCGGGCATCCGGCGACGTTGATGACCGGCAAGCCCGCACCGGAGCGGAATTCCGGTCCAAGCAATCCACCCGGCTTGCGTCCGTCATAGGCAAGGCCACAGGCTTCGGGTTCGTTGCTGCCGGCAGCGGTGATCCCGCCAAAGGCTGCGCAGCTTCCCACGGCGATGACATAGCGTGCCTTTTTCGCCAGGGCCTCGATCCACTCCATCACCGGCTTGCCGGTTCCCGCCATCATGTGGAAACGACCCGTGCCGTTTGGTCCACGCATGACTGAGCCTTCCAGGCACAGGATATCGAGCGGTTCCTCGCCGTCGCGGATGCGCTCCATCATACCGATGACACTGGCGCCGCTCGAAACACTGAGGGACGGGTGCCACAGAACCTCGATGTTGGCGGCCTCCAGCACGGTGACCAGATCGGGAGCCTCGGCGCCAAGCAGCGACAGCGAACAGCCGCCACAGCCTCCCGACTGTATCCAGAACAGGCGGACCGGGGCAGCCCTATCAGCTCTCTGTGCGGACATCGGCCGGTATCCTTAAAGTGAACTCGGCCCCGCCTGAGGGCCGGTTTTCGACCGACAGGCTGCCGCCCTGTTTGGCGGCCATGTTGTAGCTGATGTAAAGCCCGAGGCCGGTGCCCGTGCCGATCGGCTTGGTGGTGAAAAATGGTTCGAAGATCTTGTCGCGGTGGGCGTCGGATATGCCGGTTCCATTGTCGGCGACCTTGATGACGATATCTTCTCCCTGACGCGCGCCAGACAGCAGAATCTGTCCGTCCGGGCGTCCGTCGAGCACATCCGCTGCGTTCTGCACCAGATTGACCAGGATCTGATGCAGCTGTCCCTTGCGCCCTGTCATCTCCAGCCGGTCCGGAAGATCCAGCAGCACCTCAGGTTTTACCCGCTGCGCCTTGATCACCCAGTCCGCGGCCGTGTGGATCAGCCGCACCGCGTTGAATTCCTCCGGCTGCTCCTGCTGATTGGAGGAGAAGCGCCGCAGTTCCTGCACGATATCGCGAACCCGCTCCGCCCCTTCCAGGGTGCCGTCGACCAGCGGACCGATGTCCCGCAGAACCTGGTCGATCTTGAGATCCTTGCGCAGCTCCTTCATTTCCTCCGGCGACTTGTTCTCGTCACTGGCCGTCAGATAACGCGTGATCGCGGAGCCATAGCGCTTCAGCGCGTACATATTGCCGAAAACGAAGCTGATCGGATTGTTGAGCTCATGGGCGACACCGGCGACGAGCCGGCCGAGCGCCGCCATTTTTTCCGAAACGAAAAGCTGCTGCTGCGTTCTGGTCAATTTCGCCTGGGCAGCGTCGAGATCCCGGTAGGCGCGTTTCAATTCTCCGACAGGCCGCCCCACCAGCACCATGCCGACCAAGCGGCCGCGATGGTCCCGGCGCGCGGTACAAATGGTCGATATCAGTGCGTTCTGGCTGTCTGATGCCGCCAGCGAGACATCTCGCTGTTCGATGCTTTCGCCGGAACGAAGGGTTTGCAGAAACCCGGTGACGACCGCTTGCGATTTTTCCTGAAACAGCTCCGCGATCGGCCGACCGATCAAGGTCCGTTCGCGTTTGCCGACAATCGCCTCCAGGGCAGGGTTCACCTGCTGGATCTGGCCATCCGTGTCGCAGGCGACAAGCACGTCCGTCATGGCGCCAAGGACAGAGCCGATGAAGTCCTGTGCTTCCTCCAGCCGTGCGTTCTGTTCCTCCAGAGCCGTCTGGGAATCGACAAGGTCGGTATAAACCTCATCCATCTTCTGGATCACCTCGATCCAGACGTTGTCGCCCGTTCCCTCCATCGCACCGCTTAACTGTGGCACGATGAGGTCATGAGCGTCATGGCTTCCTGGCAGACGGATTGTCATGAGCGCTCCCGGTTAACCCGCAGCCCGTCGCATGGACGGCAGCGGTTTGACTTTTTCCAGTTCGTAACGCTCCAGCTTGCTGCGAAGTCCCACTCGCGACAAGCCCAGTTCACGGGCCGCCTTCGATTTGTTCCAGCGGTTGCGGATCAGGGTCTCGCGAATGATCCGGCATTCGAGCTGTCCAATCTGATCCTTGAGAGTGCCCTCCAGCCCGTCAAACAAATCGGCGCCGTCCACGTCTTCGGTGCGGTCGGCCCGCAGGATGTGCCGGGAAAGAAGGTCGGCGCCCAGAAGGCTTCCTTCCTTGCCCATCACGAGCATTTGCTGGATCTCGTTTTGCAGTTCCCGGACATTGCCGGGCCAGTGGTAGCTTTGCATACAATCCAAAGTCTCTTCCGAAAAGCCTTCCACCTGCTTGCCGAGATGAGCCATCGCCCGGGAAAGAAGCGCCTTGGCCAGAACCGGAATGTCACCACGCCGGTCCTTCAGGTCCGGTAAACGGATGACCATGCCGGCAAGACGGTAGTAAAGGTCGGCCCGGAACCGACCCGCCTTGACTTCATCTTCCAGGTCCCGGTTGGTAGCGGCGATCACCCGGACATCGACCTTGCGTGTCTTGGCGCTGCCGACCGGACGGATTTCCCCCTCCTGGAGAACGCGCAAGAGCTTCACCTGAAACGCGGGCGAGACCTCGCCGATCTCGTCCAGAAAGACACTGCCACCGTTTGCCCGCTCGAACAGTCCGACGTGGTCCTCGACCGCGCCGGTGAAAGCGCCGCGCTTGTGTCCGAAGAGCTCGCTTTCGAGCAATTGATCGGGCAATGCTCCGCAGTTCTCCACCACAAAGGGTTTGTTCCACCGCAGGGAGCCGTAATGCAGTGCGCGGGCCGCAAGTTCCTTGCCAGTGCCTGAGGCTCCCGACAGAAGCACCGGCACATCGTAAGGTGCGACCTGACGCAAGGTCGCGCAGACCTCGTTCATCGAACTGTCCGTGCCCCGGATGATGCCGTCGTCGAAGTCATAGTCCTTGCGCAGTGTCTCGCGGCGCTTGGCCACCACCTTGTCCGCACCAGAGGGCGACATTTTCAGCTCGATGGCGAGCAATTCATTCTGACGCTGTAGCTCGTAAAGACGGCAGGCATTCTTCAGCGTCAGGATGAGGTTCTCCGGGTGCCAGGGCTTGGTGATATATTGAAAGATGCCGGCTTCATTGATGCCGTCAATGATGTCATGGGCATCCGTGTAGCCCGACACGATCATGCGAATGATATCGGGCCAGCGCGTGCGCATGGCTTTCAGAAATTCCACGCCGGTTTGTTCCGGCATGCGCTGATCGCACAGCACGAGCTGAACCCATTCCTGTTCGAGAATGGCGTTGGCGTCCTTGATGGTCGCGGCAGTCTTGACGTCGAAGTCGTCGCACAGGATCCGTTGCAGCGATTCCAGAGAACGAATTTCGTCGTCGATCACCAGGATTGTGGGCAGGTCGGTCATGATTGAGCCCCCATTGTCCAAACCCTAACATATCCGGGGCAATTGCTCGCCCGCCAGCCAATCGACCACCCGCTGCCCACCGAAGCCTGTGCGCATCCGGACCAGAGAATTGTCGTCTTCCACCACTTCGCCGATCAAGGCCGCGTCGGCGCCTTGGGGATGACGCCGCATCACGGCGAGCAGGCGCTCTGCATCCGCTGCCTCGCACAGGCAAATCAGCTTGCCTTCGTTGGCGACATAGAGCGGGTCGAGGCCAAGCAGCTCGCAGGCGGCGGCAACATCCGGTTTCACCGGTATGGCCGCTTCGTCAAGCAGCATACCGACCCCTGCGGCACGGGCGATCTCGTTCAGGGTTGCAGCCAGCCCGCCCCGGGTTGGATCCCGCAGCACCGAAATGCCTGGAACATCGCGAACCATATCTGCCACCAGCGTGTGAAGCGCGGCGCTGTCGGAGTGGATTTCCGTCTCGAACTCCAGATTTTCGCGGCTCGAGAGGATTGCAACGCCATGATCGCCAACGGAACCTGACAGCAGGATCGCCTGACCCGGGCGGGCCTTTTCGGTTGCGATGTGGACCCCATCGGGAACAACGCCAAGCCCGGTTGTGGTGATGAAGACACCATCTCCCTTGCCCTTTTCCACCACCTTGGTGTCACCGGTGACAATGGGCACACCTGCCTCGTTCGCCGCGCGCGCCATCGACATGACGATCCGCTCCAGATCGGCGAGTGGAAAGCCTTCCTCAAGAATGAACCCGGCAGTCAGATAGAGCGGCCGCGCCCCGGCCATGGCGACGTCGTTCACCGTGCCATGCACCGCCAGCGAACCGATGTCGCCGCCCGGAAAGAACAGCGGCGAGATAACATGGCCGTCAGTCGAAAGCACCAACCGCCCGGCCGGCACATCGAACAACGCGGCGTCATGTCCCTGATCCAGGATCGGGTTGGCCAGATGCCGGTGAAACAGATCGCGGATCAGCTCGGCCATCGCCCGACCGCCGCCGCCATGTGTCATGTCGACGGACCCGGTCCGGAACGAGACAGTCTCATCCATCTTGTTCATGCGACAGCCTCCTCCGCTTTCGCCGGCGTGCGGAACCGGCCGTAGCTCCAATAGGCGGCGCAGGCTCCTTCAGAAGACACCATACACGATCCCATCGGCGATTCCGGTGTGCAGACTGTGCCGAACAATTTGCAGTCCGTCGGCTTCTTGGCCCCGCGCAGGATCGCAGGGCACTCACAGGACTTTACCTCGCGCGAAACCTTTTCGCTGACCTCAAACCGCTTTTCGGCATCGAATGCCGCATAACGGTCGCGGATCTTCAGCCCGCTGTCCGGCACGGTGCCCAGACCGCGCCATTCGAATTCCCGCCGCAGTTCCAGAACGCTGGCGACAAGATCCTGTGCCTTTTTGTTACCTTCGCGGGTCACAACGCGGGTGTACTGGTTTTCAACCTCGTTCCGGCCCTCATTGATCTGGCGGATCAGCATCAGCACCGACTGCATGACATCCAGTGGTTCGAACCCGGCGATCACCACCGGTTTCCGGTATAATTCCGCTCCGGCTTCATAGGGCCTGGAGCCGATGACCGCACTGACGTGAGAGGGCCCGAGAAAGCCGTCGATGCGGACTTTTTCCAGATCTCTCGGATCTGGCGACCCCAGAACATGGCCGATGGCGGCCGGGGTCAGCACGTGATTGCAGAACACCGAAAAGTTGCTCAGACCTTCCGCTTCGGCCTGGAGGATGGCCACCGCTGTTGGCGGCGTCGTGGTTTCGAACCCGATGGCGAAAAACACCACCTCCCGGTCCGGGTTGTTACGGGCGATCTTCAGGGCATCGGCGGTCGAATAGACCATGCGAACATCGGCGCCGTCCGCCTTGGCCCGGATCAGCGAACGTTGTTTGGTGCCGGGCACACGCATCATGTCGCCATAGGTGCACAAGATGACGCCGTGGCGCTCGGCCAGTTCCACCGCGTCGTCGAGCCGGCGTACCGGCAGGACGCAGACCGGGCATCCCGGACCATGAACGAAGGTGACATTGTCCGGCATGAGATCCTGAACGCCATAGCGGAAAATCGCATGGGTGTGGCCACCGCAGAATTCCATCAGGTAATAATGCCGCGCCGGATCGGCCTCCTTGCGAATTGCCTTGGCGAGTGTGTCCGCCAGATCGCGGTCCCGGAATTCATCGACGTATTTCATGCCGCGCTCTCCCCGATCTCGGCCAGTTCCTCCTCAAGAACGCCAGCCTCCGCCATCAGCTGAAGCGTGCGGGCAGCCTCTTCCGGACTGACCTTGTGGAGCGCATAGCCGACATGGATCAGGACATAATCCCCAACCGCAACCTCCTCCAGGAGCGCTGTCGAAATCCGTTTCTTGACCCCCTCCAGCGCCACGATGGCAATATCGTCGTCTTCCAGCTCAATGACCCTTGCCGGGATTGCCAGACACATGTTCCCCTCCCTTACTGCGCCGCCTCACCAGCCGGGTGGCCGGCCAGTTGCATTGCTCTTGCCGCCTCGATCCAGGCGCACCAGGCCTCCATCCCCTCGCCGCTACGTGCCGACACCCGCAGTACCTTAACCTGAGGATTGACCTTGCGCGCATTGGCAATTGCTACATCCATATCGAAATCAAGATGCGGCAGCAGATCGGTCTTGTTCAGGAGAACCAGATCGCTTGCCGCGAACATGTCCGGGTATTTCAAAGGCTTGTCTTCGCCCTCGGTCACCGACAGGATCGCCACCTTGTGGGCTTCGCCGAGGTCGAAAGCCGCCGGGCAAACGAGATTGCCGACATTTTCGATGAACACGATGCCGCCGTCCGCAAGTGGCAATTGTTCCAGAGCGTGACCGACCATATGGCCGTCCAGATGGCAGCCCTTGCCGGTGTTGACCTGGACCGCCGGTGCCCCGGTGGCACGGATCCGGTCCGCGTCGGCTGACGTCTGTTGATCGCCCTCGATCACACAGGGCCTGAACCGGCCCGCCAGCATCTCGATGGTCTTCACCAGAAGCGTTGTCTTGCCCGAACCGGGGCTGGAAACCAGATTGAGCGCCAGAATGCCCCGTTCGGCGAAGAGCTGCCGGTTTCCGGCCGCATAGGCATTGTTCTTCGACAGGATATCCTGTTCGAGCTGGATCAGGCGGGTCTGGCTCATGCCGGGAACCGAAACGCCGGCCGGCCCTTCGCCATAGTGGTGCGCGCCCTCGCCATGATCATGGTGACGATGCCCATGCTCGTGTTCATGATGATGGTCATGCCCGTGTTCGTGGTGGTGCCCATGGTGGTGTTCATGGCCATGGCCGGTATCGTGGTGATGGTGATCGCCACCGTGAATGCGAACCTCGCCTTCGCCGCAGCCGCAGACAGTACACATCAATTCACCTCCAGTTCCTTGACCCGAAGTTCGCCGCCACCCGTAACTTGCAGCTGATGCGAGCCGCATTCCGGGCATGCGTCAAAACGCTGTTCGATTTTTACGGTTTGTCCACAGGGCATACACCAGGCAGTGCCTTCCGGCTCGATAATATCCAGACGAGCCCCTTCCGCGAGCGTGCCGCGCATGACCACGTCAAATCCGAATTTGAGTGCCTCGACCTCCACACCGGAGAGTGGCCCTATCTCAAGGCAGATCCGCTCGACTTTGGAGAAGTTCTGTGCCTGCGCTTGCTCCTGCAGCAGACCGAGAATGCTTTCGCAAATCGACATCTCATGCATCAGGCGGCCCTCACTTCATAAGCGACACAGGGGTCGACCGCGTTGACCACGAGGTGGGCGCAAAGGCGCTGCTCTTCCCGATCCATTGCGGCAATCGCGCTCAGACACCGGCTGGCAACGCCGTGGTGACCAAAATTGCAGGCCGTTGGCGGCACGATCCGGTACTCCTGCACCTGGCCCTCCTCGATCCTTGCCCAATGCACCAAGGGACCGCGTGCCGCCTCGACCTCTCCCCGGCCGGTTGCAAGCGGCGCTGGAGCTTCGGTTTTGCCGGTCAGAACGGCCCGGATTTCGCCCGGCAACCGGGCGAGCTCCACCAGACGCGCGACAAAACGGGCACCAAGTGTCGGAGCGCCCAAGCTGGCAAGCAGCGGATCGCTCGCCCGGCGGACAAAGGAAGTCGCCTCGGCACGCGCGTCGCCGGTTTCGAAGGTCGGGAAAGCGGCGATCCCGAAACGGCCTGTGTCAAACAGCCAGGCGACAAAGCGGGCAGCTGCTGTCTCTGTCGTCATTGCCCACAGCCGTAGCTGATTCAGTCCCCGCCGCGAAAGCCATTCATCAACGGCTTCTCCATAAACACCGGCTTCCAGAAAGGACACCGCCTCATCAAGAACTCCGGACAGGCGTGGAAGATTGAAAACGACCTCGGCGTTAAGGCTGAAAGCGCTTTCGGCACCAGTAAAGCCGCCTTGAAAACGCGGTAGAAAGGCCATTACCTGCCGTGCCGCCGTCACCTCTCCCGTCAGGCCCATGAGTTTCGGCCAGTCGATTATCGCACGCAAGGCATGTTCCCGCAGGCACTCCATCATCGTCAACGTTTGCCGTGCCGACAGGGTTTGCCTGGACGCTGCGATGCCGAGGGCGCCTTCCAGCGCCAGCACCGAGGCATGCGTTTGCGCCGTCGCACATACACCGTGCACAAGCGGGATGATTTTCAAAACCTCTCCCGGCGTTTTGCCGATCAGCACACGTGTCACATCCGCCGGTGGCTGATAGGTCATGCCCACAGGCGCACCGGGCGTCGCAGGCAGATCGATCATGACCTTGCCTTCCGCTGTCATCGCGAGGTGTCCCTGAGCTGGCCGGTCAAGAGCTTCCGGCGGCTCAACTCCGCCGCGACCGGTGCCTTTCCAGCTTCTTCTTGTCCTGCAGCCGCATTCTCTCCTTCAGGGTCCACAGCCTCCGGCAGGTCCCCCTGCCAGATCCGCTGCATGTCGCGGTCCTCGTCCTCTTGAACACCTTCCATCAGCCCGGCGAGCGCCGCGATGGCCGTGGCCTCTGCCGTTTCCATGTCTTCGAACTCAAACACCGGCGAGAACAGGGAGCACATCCAGAAGGGCCCGAGACCGTCTTCGTGCCCCCGGATGAATTCGAACGGTCCGGCAGGAAAGGCGAACAGGCGTTTTTCGCCGGAGCGGATGATTTCCTCATCCGCTTCCTGTGGCAACAGCACGAGGTTCATGAACCAGGGCGTGATCAGAGCGCCGAACCAGAAGCCGTTCCAAGGTGCGATACCGACCGCGCGCACACCGAGCTTCTCGTTGAGGATCGGAATTCCGGTCATGCGTTCGGCATGCACCTGCCGGAAGCAGGCCTCCAAATGGTCGGTGATGGCAGTCGCGTTGCTCATGTTCGGACCTATGCGTCTCCAATCACCATGAACCCGTCCTTGCTGGCGTCGCATTCCGGGCAGGTCCAATGGTCTGGCAGTGCCGCGAAGGGTGTACCTGCCGGAATTTGCCAGTAGTCGTCTCCCTCAGCGGGATCATAGACATGCCAGCAGATCTTGCATTCAAGCCGTGTCGCAGGACTGATCTTGCTGGCATCACCGCCGTACGAACCGCCGAAGAACCCCTCACTCATCGGTAGACCTCAAGGATTTCGTTCAGCCGTTCCGCTGAATCGGCAATGTCCTCCGGCGCGGCGCAGGCGACGGCCGGAATGGGGCTGATCTCGATGGTGTTCAGGATCATCGTATCCTGGGAATTGTAAAACTGGACCCACCAGGTGTCCCGCGTCGCGGTCGCCATGACGCGGCAATTGCCGTAGCCGCGCGACAGGATCGTGGTTTCCCCCCTGCCGAGAAGGTCGTTCAAGAGCCCGAGGTCTTCCTCCGTGTGCGGCATCAGCGACAGATTGATCACATGCGGCCGCGACTTGGCGATGTGCTCGTTGATTTCCGGCAACAAGGGCGGTGCGTTGAAAACATTGGGGCCGAAACGCTCCGGTATCTCAACTTGTGCCTGCGCACCCGCGAAAGCCCTCGCCAGAACAGTCCGCGGGAACGCGGCAACCTCAACGTAATCGGCGGTCGTGCGACCGTCCGCGGCGGTCTCCCGAACCCTCCAGACACCGGCCAGAACGGCTTCCTGGGCCTGTAGCGCCGCGCCGCCGATCACCGAGACCTCCCCTTCCCCGAGTACCTGATTGACCAGGGCCAGGTTGGCTTCGTCCAGGCCGCTCAGATCCACGCGCCCGTTGGTGCCCGTCCGCTCATTGTCTTCGAGCAGCCGCAGAAGCGCCTCAAGCGCGGCCTTGCCGGCGTCCAGATCCTCTGTTTCCTCTGCCTCCGGCAGGTTCGGGGCTGCAAAGGTCATCATGCCCGACGGCATGTTCATATAATCGAGAACACCGCCGTCCTCATCCAGCGGCTGGCTGCCAGGCCCGACCACCGGTCCGATTGGATTGCTCATATTGCCGTCCCCTCCTTGAGACAAATAGTCAGTGCCGAAGGCTCTCGGGCGCAACGCCGCAGCCGTCGGGGAACTTGAAAGGTGGCGGATCGCTAGGCTCACGCCCCAGAATGTCGGGGATCTGGTCCAGGTAATCGGCCCAATCGAGGATGCCCTGCAAAACGCCGAGATAGTCGCCCCGGCGGAGAAAGACGATCGCCGGAAAGGCATTGAAGAGATACCGCCGCTGCAGTTCGCGTTCGCTGTCTCGCTCGACGACGAGTGTCGCGACCTTGCCCATCAGCGCCTTGCTAAGTTCCGGCAGTACGACGGCGACATCGTTGCTTTCCGCCAGTCGCTCTGCATCCCCCGGGAAAAACACCATGGCGAACTCATGTGTCTGCGCGGCTGTTGCCAGCGTCTCATGATTGACGGCTTCGAAGCCTTCCCGGTCGATGATCGATTGCAGAAGAGGTGAAAACATGTGTTGCCTCAAGATTTGGAGCTACCGCTCACCGTGGGTTTCAGGAAATCCGGCAGGCTCGGTTCCCGGCCGGTCAGATCAGCGAAGAGATGATCGAAGTCGGTCTCGCCGCGCATGGCCATGCTGAGCGCCTCCAGTGCGTCGGCCGTCTGTTTTGCCGTTTCCTCGCTGAGAACCTCGCGAGCCGCACCCAGAAACACCATCAGCCAGGTTCCCGTCGCGACAGGGCCGACAAGGCTCAGATCGACGATCGTTTCCGTGCCCCGGTCACGGCATAGCGCCGTCAGTCCGGACACAGACAGCACCTGCATGGGAATGCCGAGACACATCAGCTTTGCTCTGCCGCCGTGTGGACCAGTCGGGCCATCTCCGCGTCAAAGTCTTCCGGTCCCCGCCAGCCTTCGCTGGCCAAAACACGGTTGTCGCCATGGCGAAAGGCTTCGTCTTCCGCCGGTCTTCCGGCTTCATACCGGCCGAGCGTCATCTCAAGCGAGGCGATGGTGTTGTCTTCATCGAGAGTGTCGCCGCGCGGGGTGACCGAGACGCCGTGGTCCTTGAGAAATGAAAGGGCCAGATCAATCGCCGGGCCGATCTGCGCCTTGACTTCCGGCCGCAGGCTGCCGCCATAGTCGTCCAGCTCCACGGGCTGCACGCCGATCAATAGCAGGTGGTCGGGATAGTCGCCGAGCATTTCCGCCATGGCGAGCACTTCCTGAAACCCGGTCTGGTGCAGCGAGATCTTCTTGGCCCCAAGGAATTTGGGAACTTCTTCACCTTCCACCCGCTTCAACGTGCCGGGCGGCAGGCCATAATCGACGGCGTCGAACACAATGAGGATGTCGGCTTCGCGAATATACTGGACAAGATAAACCCCTTGGGTTCCCCCATCCATCACCCGCACATTTTCAGGCACCTCGAAGCGGCGGTGAAACTCTTCCACGGCGCGAACGCCGAAGCCCTCATCCGCCCATAACAGATTACCGATGCCGAGCACGAGTACGGCTGGCGCGTCCATTGTCACAGCTTTTCCTCCCTCTTGCGCCAAAGATGAAATCCCTGAAGCGCAACCCCCGCCGCCGTCAGCGTCTTGCCGAGCCTTGCCGGAATGCGGGGTAAGGTGGTTATCGCAAGAGCCATGCCAGACGTTGGCGCCGATTATCTCCTTGTTTTCTCTCGCTCTTTGTTCGCACTTTCATAAGCGCATGGTTAGAAAGTATCCAATTCGGCTTTATACCGGAAACTTACTAACCATCTTTGTGGTGACTGCTTTAAAGAGGTCGTCCAACTGGTCGTGAAACCTGGAAGCGGAGAATCCAGCTGGAGATAAAAAAGGGCGGAGCCATTACAGCTCCGCCCGAGGCAGCTTGGATGTGCATAATCGACCAAGCTAGTGAGGATCATCCATCGGCTTGTCGTCCCTGAAGGTCCGCCAGCCGGAAAACATGGATGAAATGATCGACTGCCGGGACATGATGTCTTCCCGGACAGCAGCGTAGACATGAATGATAACAAAGCACACGATTGCCCACAGTCCCAGGTGATGCCACGTGTGGACATCCTGGCTCTGGCCGAACAGGGGAATGATCCAGCTCGAAAACAGAGTGTACTGCCACGACCCCATGCCGGTTCCCTCGCCATAGAGCGCAAAGCCGGTGAAGATCATGAAGAGGATGACCCAGACGAACATCACGTGCATCGCCAGAGTCGCGAGCGGGTTGTGGCCGGCATATTTTTTCGGCTCCGGCGCGATCATGGCGTACCATTTGACCTCGTGCACAAGCTCCGACCAGAAACCGCCCCGCCAGATTGGTGGCAGGAAGATCTGCCGGGCGTGCTTGTTACCGACAAAGGCCCAGTAGATCCGCAACAGGATGCCGACGGCGAGAATGTAGCCAGCGCTAAAGTGCATGACCCTGATCCAGCCGAACAGGAAATGGGCTGACGCCTCGCCATGGATCGCCGGAGGCGGTGACCCGATCAGATAACCGGTGACAGCCAGAACAAGGATCGCGAGGGCATTGATCCAGTGCCACACCCGCACCGGCGCCTCATAGACATAGACGGCCTCTTCCTTGTGGGATGGAGTGGTCTCAACAGTCATAGCCCCCTCCTATCCGCCAGCCAGCAAGAGACCGGATCCGGCAATCGCCAGTCCGATGCCTGCAAGCCCGTGCTTCAACCTGCCGGCAAGACGGCCAAGGCCGTAACCGGTCGCATGCAAGGCGGCACTTGCGAACATGAAACCGGCCATATACCCCGCAAGGGCTCCAACGGCCTCCGTGCCATGGGCGTGACCATGAAACAGGGCGAAGACTGCGATTGCCGCAAGACCAGCCCCCGCGGGCACAACGCGCGCGGCGGCAATCATGAGGCCAAGAACAACGATGGAGGCGAGAATGCCCGGCTCGACCATCGGCAAGGACAAACCGCTCACGCCGAGCAACGCACCGAACGCCAGCACGCCGACGAACAGAACCGGACCGCGCCAGGCCTGTTTTGCCGGCTGCGCGGCCGACCAGACCCCGACGGCGGCCATTGCAAGCAGATGGTCGGCCCCCAGGATCGGGTGGACCAGGCCGGAAGACAACCCACCGGCAGCGCCCCCCGTGTGCGCCAGGGCGGGTGTCGCCATGGCTGTCAACACGACTGCACCAAACATCTTTCCGAAAACAGATTTCATGATGTCCTCCTCCCTCAGCACACCTTGATGTCGGCGAGCTCTTCGCCGTCCGGTCCCATCACATGGGTCGAGCAGGCAAGACACGGATCGAAGCTGTGCAGCGTGCGCAGGATCTCGACCGGTTCCTCGGCGACCTCCACCTTGGTGTTCATCAAGGACGCCTCGAAGGCGCCGATGTTGCCCTCGTTGTCTCGCGGCGACCCGTTCCAGGTGGTCGGCACGACGCATTGGTAGTTGTCGATCTTGCCGTCCTTGATGCGGATCCAGTGGCCAAGAGCGCCCCGAGGCGCTTCTGTGAAGCCCACACCCTTGACCTCTGCCGGCCAGGTGGAAGGATCGAATTTCTCCGTGTTGGCCGTCGCGCTGTCGCCTGCCTTCAGGTTGGCTATCAGCTTGTCGAAGAAATAGACCTGCATTTCCGCAGCCCATTCTGCCTCCAGCGCGCGCGCTGCGGTTCGGCCGAGCGTTGAAAACAGGGCGTCGATGGGAACGTCGAGCGTCGTCAGCGTGCGATTGATCTGCTCGGTGAAATATTCATGCCCTTGGGCGTAGCCGACCACATAACGGGCGAGCGGTCCGACTTCCATCGCATGGCCACGCCAGCGCGGCGCCTTGATCCAGGAATATTTCGCGCTTTCATCTAGCTCGATGATGTTGGTGCTGGTTCCCTTGGCATTCGGTCCGAGTGCGTAATTCGGCTCGGTGATGCCGTCCCATGGATGCAGTCCCTTCTTTTCGTCCGGATAGCTGTACCAGGAGTGCGGTACGAATTCCTGGATCTGTTCCGGATCCCGGTGGTCGACCTCATGCACTTCCTTCAAGTTGCCGTTGATGATCGCGCCGCGCGGCATCAAGAGGTTTTCTGGCGAGTAGTCGTTCGCCTTGTCCGGGATATCGCCATAAGCCAGGACGCTCTGGCCCGACAATCCGCCGCCATAGAGCCAGCTCTTGTAGAACGATCCGATGGCGAAGATATCGGGAAGATAGACGTTGCGGACGAAGTCGAGCGAACGGTCGATGATGCTCTTGACGTAGTTCAGACGCTCCATGTTGAGCGGCGCGCCGGCCGCCAGCTCACCATCCAGATTGATCGCGCAGGGCACCCCGCCGACCAGCCAGTTCGGGTGGATGTCCTTGCCACCGAAGATCGTGCGCGTGGTCATGATCTCCTTCTGGAAATCGAGAGCCTCCAGATAGTGGGTCACCGCCATCAGATCCGCTTCCGGCGGCAGCAGATAGGCCGGGTTGGTCCAGTAGCCGTTCTTGAACGGACCGAGCTGGCCACTTTCCACGAACTTCTTCAGGCGGTTCTGGATGTCCCGGAAATAGCCGGGCGAAGAGTTCGGGTGATGCGGGGAGACCTTCTGCTGCAGCTCCGAGGTGGCCTTGGGATCCGCCTTCAGGGCGTTGACCGGGTTGACCCAGTCAAGCGCGTGCAGATGGTAGAAATGCACAAGGTGGTCGTGGATCTGCAGCGACAGCTGCATGATGTTGCGGATCGAGTTAGCATTTTCGGGAATATCGATGCCGAGGGCATCTTCCACCGCGCGCACCGACGTCAGCGCGTGCGTACCGGTGCACACACCGCAGATGCGCTGGGTGAACGCCCAGGCGTCACGCGGGTCCCGGCCTTTCAAGATTACCTCAAGCCCGCGCCACATGGTGCCCGTCGAAACGGCATTGCGGATCATGTTGTCCGCGTCGATGTTCACCTCGCAGCGCATATGGCCTTCGATACGGGTCACGGGATCAACGACCACCCGCTGGCCGGAGGTGTCGAGATTGAACCCGTTGGGTGTCTGGATCGTCGCCATCAGTTATCTCCCCCCTTGTGGCTATCGCCTCCCTTGTGCCGCGCGCGTTTGACCGCGCTTGCCGCTGCGTGGGTCGCCGCTGCCGCGCCGACGACAATCGCCGCAGTAGCGCCGATCTTGTCGGCGTTGGCCTCGATGCCGAAGCCGTGGATATCGGTCAGGCGGTCATAGAAGGAGCCCTTGTCCCAGAAGCCGTCCTCGGAGCAGCCGAAGCAGGGGTGACCGGACTGGATCGGGAAGGACAGGCCGCCGTTCCAGCGTACGGTGGAGCAGGCGTTGTAGGTGGTCGGGCCCTTGCAGCCGACCTTGTAGAGGCAATACCCCTTGCGCGCGCCTTCATCGTCGAAGGATTCAACAAACTGGCCGGCATCGAAGTGCGGCCGGCGATAGCACTTGTCGTGGATCCGCTGGGAATAGAACATCTTCGGGCGGCCCTGGCGGTCGAGTTCCGGGAACCGCTCAAAGGTCAGGATGTAGGTGATCACGGCCGTCATGACCTCGGCAATCGGCGGGCAACCGGGCACCTTGATGATCGGCTTCGGTGCCAGACCCGGCACCTTGTGGATCGGGGTCGCCTGGGTCGGGTTCGGCCGCGCCGCCTGAACGCAGCCCCAGGATGCGCAGGAGCCCCAGGAGATAATCGCCTTGCAGTGCTCGGCGGCCTTCTTCAGCTGTTCCAGATAGGGCTTGCCGGCGATGATGCAGCTCATGCCTTCCTGATTGAGCGGCGGATTGCCCTCGCAAGCCAGAATGTAGTTGCCATCGTATTTGGCGATGGTCTCCTCGACGATCGCTTCGGCCTGATGCCCGGCCGCCGCCATGATCGTGTCGTCGTAGTCCAGAGAGATCATCGACAGGATGACGTCCTTGGCGAGCGGATGAGCCGAGCGGATGAAGCTTTCAGAGCAGCAGGTGCACTCCAGCCCGTGCAGCCATAGCACCGGGATGCGCGGCTTTGTTTCCATTGCCTCTGCGATCTTCGGAGCAAAGCTGGGTCCAAGACCAAGAGCCGCTGCCGTTAGCGAGCAGAACTTCAGAAAACTTCGGCGTGTAATGCCCTGCCTGCGCATCACGTCATAAAAGGTTTCTGTCATGCGGGCATCTCCTCCTCTTGAACCCTAATCGCGCTGTTTGTTTTCACACGCGTCAGGAAGGAGCAAAGCAACCGCTGTGCCAGAGACCCTTAGGCTATAAAATTCAGTGCCTTATGTTAAATTTGCAGCCGGAAGTGCACAGCAAAGGCGAAAACTAGTTGTCAGCTTTCCAGCCGAAGTGGAAAGTCCGCTTCCAGGTCCAGGTCTCGGTTGTGCAGTCGAAACCGTTCGGCCCCCCTTGCATTGTCTTGTTCTTCCGGCTCAGGCTGAATTTCGTCCGCGGACTGCGCATTCGCAGCTGTTTTCAGGCAAATTTTCATCGCGCTTCCGGCAACGGCGGAATGGCCACATCGAGCATGCGAAAACCATCGGCGATGTGCATCTGGTCCTCTAGGGGGATGTTGCGAGCCGACAATTCCTGCCACAAATTCGGAATGAACGAGGGGGCTATCTGCCGGAATTTTTCAAGTGCGGCGTTGGCTTTCTCGATGTCACCGGTTTGCGCATAGATGACAGCAGCGATGCCGAAATAGGTGTTTACCTGGGTCGCATCGGAGTGTTCGATGGCGTAGGTGGCGCAAGAATAATCTTTCTGCATGTAACAGATGATTGCCAGGCTGCCTTGGTAGAAACTCGTTTTGCCTGGGTTGAGCGCCAGCGCTTTTTCAAGAAGCTCGCGGCCCCGTTCCTTCTGTCCAGACAGGCCGAAAAGCTGACCGATCTGGCCAAGCATGTCGCTGTCGTTGGGATTCATCGCTATGGCTTGTGCTGCATACTCGAGAGCTTCGTCCGGTCTTCCAACATAAAACAGAACGGTCGCCAACGCTTGCAAGGACCTCGCACTGCCGGGATCAATATCAACGGCCTGTCGGGCAGCCTTCAGCGCCAGTTCACTGGCCCCGGGTTCCGGATTGAACCCGAACCGCACCTCATCGATGTAGATTTGTGCCAAAAGCGCCCACGCCGTTGCGTAGGTAGGAAAACGCACCACCGCGCTGTTCAGACAATCGGTCAAATCACGGTGTGCGGCAGCATTTGGGCTGTCGCGATAGACGTAATAGCTGAGGCTGCAAAGATATGCGTCGAGGTCGTCGGGTGGCAGATTCTGCTTGCTGGCAACTTCACTGAAAACGAGGCCCTGCGGCTGTGCGATCGCTCTTGCAACCGCCTCAGCGGTTTCGATCGGGATTTCAAAGAGCGCGCTCGCCGTCAGTTTGTACTCGTAAATTCTGGACCAGATGACGGCTTTGCTGCTTGTTTGAATCAGCCGGACGCTGACGCGGACTTCATCCAATCCGGTTCTGGCACTTCCTTCCAGTAAATAGTCCACACGTAGTTTGTCGCGCAGAACATCAATGTCCTGGTTGGCGACACCCCTCGCAGTCTGAATGCCAAAAATCGCGATTTCCTTGAACTGGGAAAGAGCCCCAATGAGTTCATCGGTAATCGCTGCTGCATAAAGCCGCGACGTGGCGTTGTTGCCCAGATTGGAAAACGGGAGGACGAGAACTCTGGGGCCGAGCGGTGAGGCATTCAGTTCCGCATCAGGAGGATCGGGCCAGAATAAGGTCGCGATGGCAAAGACAGCAAGAAGTAGAACCGGTACGACGGCAGCCAAAAGCACCCATTTTCGCGCAACCGTCCGCTTTGGCGTATCCGGCTGGACGGCAGGAATGGCTTTCTTCCGAATTCGGAAGGCTGGAACATAGCTCCCCTTGGGAATGTCAATGTGGATGGGATCATCCTGGCCGGCGAGAAGATAGTACCGCTCCAGAGCGCGGCGTAATCGGGCGGCTTCGATGCGCACTACCGGATCACTTTGAGGATCGAACGCGTCGTCCCTGCCAAAAACATCCACTGCGACGGTGAAAGCCTTGATCTTTTCCTCACGGCCCTGAAGTGTTTCTTCGACCACGTATTTCAGAAAGTCGGCCACCCTATCCGGTACGCTGAAATCTGGGCTGGCTAATATCCTTTCGAGCGCCCTTCGAACATCCTTGCTTGAGGGTGAGGCTGCTTCCGGCATTCAACAGCGCTTTCTTACGGTTTGAATCTACAACAACGTTAACATGAGCTCACGCCTGGCAGCCACCTGAAATGGTGGCGGAAACCTCAGCGTTTCTGCCTGTATCTTCTATGTAGTCTACCCTTCGTTACGTGCTGTCCATCAGAAGTTTTACCTAAGGTCACCCTTAACGGTTGGCTGGCTGAGAGGCTCAGAGGAGATGGACAGGGGGCTGGAGGCTGCACTGCGACGCTTTCCGCTTCGACACGGCGAATTGAGACGGCTTGCTCGAGAGAACGAGACGTTTCTCGGCATGTGCAGGGACCTCGCGGATGCGGAGGCTGCTTTCCAAAGATGGTCCGGCAATCCTGTGAAAGTCCTGAATGAGACCCGGGCAAGTGAATACGGAAAACTGGTGAGCGAGCTCGTCCATGAGATTGAACAGATGCTCGATCAAACAGGGTCGAATTCTTGAGGAAGACGCGCGTTGACTGGCGAAAAGCAAATCCAATCAGTCAGTGAACGACGTTGGCTATTCGATAAAGCGATTAGAGGAGGTGGTCATGATTAGTATTGGAATGTCTGTATTTAAAACAGCCCGCAAGGTTCTCGCACCAGCGATTATCGCGGCAACAATGGCAACCACGTCAGCCAATGCCTTGACGCAGGATGAGGCCAACGCCATCGCGACGGAGGGGTACCTCTATTTCTATTCTCTGATCACCATGGATTTGACCCGTCAGCAGCTCACCAATGTGCCTGCTGGAGGTGGATCATATGGCGGCCCTCCAAACTGGTTCAACAATGTCCGGTCCTACCCTTCGGCGGATGACAGAACCGTTGTCCGGCCGAACTTCGATACGCTCTACTCCAGCGCTTGGCTGGACCTGAGTTCAGAACCGGTTGTCATATCCGTCCCGAGCACCGATGGCCGTTATTATCTGCTGCCCATGCTCGATATGTGGACCAACGTATTTGCTTCACCTGGTTGGCGCACAACAGGCACCGAAGCCCAGACATTGCTGGTGGTTCCGCCGAATTGGAGACCGGACCTAAGGGACAGGTTCAAAGAGGAATTCAAACTTCCCAAGGGTACCCAGCTCATTGAAGCGCCGACACCAAAGGTCTGGATCATTGGACGCATCAAGACGGACGGGCCATCGGACTATGAAGCGGTAAACAAGATACAGGATGAGCTTAAAATCGCGCCGCTGTCGAAATGGGGTCAGGATCTGAAAGTGCCTGACGTCGTTGTCAATAAAGACATCGACATGAAAACGCCGCCGAAAGAGCAGGTCGACTCCATGTCGGGTGACAAGTTCTTCACTCAAGCTGCCGAGCTTTTGAAATCAATTCCACCGCACGATACAGACCAGCCCATTCTGGCAAGAATGGAACGTCTTGGACTAGAGCGCGGCAAGAGCTTCAATTTTGAGGAAGCTGATCCTGCGGTGAAAAAGGCGATCCAACACGCACCGAAGGCTGCCCAGGAACTGATGGCATGGAAAGTGCCAAGCCTGGCCAGGGTCGTGAACTATTGGTCGATGAACACCGACACCATGGGTGTTTACGGCAACTACTACCTGAAGAGGGCGATCGTCACCCAGCTTGGCTTGGGAGCCAATCAGGCACAGGACGCGATCTACCCGCTTAACCTTGCCGACAGCGAGGGAAAACCGCTCGACGGCAAGAACAACTACGTTCTTCACTTCGACAGCTCCGAGCTGCCGCCGGCAAACGGATTTTGGTCAGTGACGCTCTATGACGGGCAAGGCTTCCAGGTTGCCAACAGTCTGGACCGTTTCGCGGTGTCAAGCTGGATGCCGTTTGCATACAACACGGACGGTTCCCTGGATCTCTATTTTCAAAATGAAAGCCCCGGCAAGGACAAGGAAGCCAACTGGCTGCCCGCGCCGAAAGGACCATTCAACCTGACCATGCGGCTCTATGCGCCGAAGTCGGAAGCGCTCACAGGCAAGTGGAACCCTCCCACTGTAAAAATGACAGGTGCACTGCCGCATCTGGTGACGCAATGAGTTTGGCAGAGGGCAAAGCTGTTTGAACCAAGCCGGGCAGCTGCGTCTTTTGCTGCTGCCCCAGCGAACCGAATGCCATACAGGAGAGATCTCATGTTTGAGTGCATAACCAGAATGCACGGACGCGGAAAACTATTGTCTTCGTCCCTGGTCGCGGCGGTCATTGCGGGCACACCAGCCCAGGCACTGACAACGAAGGACGCCAGGTCCATCGCAATGGACGCCTACATCTACGGCTATTCTCTCATGACCACCGAAGTGACCCGCGTGCAGATGTCCAATGTCGGCCAGACGGACCTGGAAGCGCTGAAGGCGCCCATGGGACAATGGATAAACGTACCGCGATATCCGCCGGCAGACTATCGCGGCGTTTCTGCCCCGAACGCGGACACGCTTTATTCCTTGAGCTGGCTGGATCTGTCCGAACCTCAGGTATTCAGCTATCCTGCCATGGGCGACCGGTACTTCCTGTTCGAAGTGGTTGATCTTTGGATGCACGATCTGGCGAATTCGCCCGGCATCAGGACGCTCGGCGGAGAAGCGCGAAACATCCTCTTTACCGGTCCCAGTTGGAAGGGAACCGTGCCGGAAGGCGTGGAGCATATTTCCATCGCCACCGATTACATGACCGTGCTCGGTCGCATCTATTCGACAGGCACTGAAGAAGACTACAAGGCGGTCAATGCGCTTCAGGCGCAGCTCAAGATCACACCGCTTTCAGCCTGGGGAACAGACGACACACCCAAGGCGCCGCCGGTGGAGACACCCGCGCCGTTCTCGATGACCGACAAGCCGCAGAAAGTCATCCTGGACATGGGCATCGAAGGTTATTTCGACAGGATGGCAACCTTGATGTGCAAGGCCGCCCCTCCGTCCAGGGACGATGAGGCGATCCTCGCAAGGATGAAAGAAATCGGCATTGAACCTTGCAAGGATTTTGCTCCGGACACTCTTGAGCCCGCAGTGCAGGCAGCTTTAAAGACTGTGCCGACGGACGCCCTTGCAAAGATCGAGGCAAACCGGAAGGTTCTGGGCTCGACCGTCAATGGCTGGATCATTACCAAAGGTCTGGGCGCATACGGCACCGATTATCTGAAAAGGGCCGTGGTCGCCGCCTTCGGGTGGCCAGCCAACCGCCAGGAGGATGCGGTTTATCCCAATACCGGAACCGACGACACCGGTGCCCTGCTGAATGGCGCAAACCGGTACACGATGACCTTTGCCAAGGGCGAGGAACCTCCGGTCAAAGGTTTCTGGTCGATCACCATGTACGAAATCAATAAGGGGTGGTGGTTCACGCCAAACGAGCTGAACAAATTCACGGTAAGCCCGCGCGATGACCTGGTCAAAAATGCCGACGGGTCTCTGACGCTGTATTTTCAGAACGAGTCTCCCGGCGAAGACAAGCAGGCCAACTGGCTACCGGCTCCCAAAGGCAACTTTATTCTGATGTTGCGCATGTACTGGCCACAGCCGGACAGCCCCTCCATTCTCGACGGTTCGTGGACACCGCCTGCCGTGGCGAAAAGAAACTAGGAATGCGTTCCAGGCCTTTGAGAGCCGGCAGCCACGTCTCCGGCTTTGGCCACCATAACCAAGGGGCGCCAGTTTTTGGCCTCCCCCATCGCGCGGCATGAACAAACTCGATCGCACTGGTCCCATCACACTGCCGTGCCCGTTGTCGCCGTACCGAACCACGAAGGAACCTTTCATGAAATCGCGCATCTTCAAAAGAACATTAGGCGTGGCCAGCGTCCTGGTTACCTCGATGTGGGTCTCGCTTGCACAAGCGCAACAGCCAGAATGCGAAACACTTTTTGTGCAGACAGCGAAGGCTGTGGAAATGACAGAGACAACCATTACCCTGAAGGGAGTGAGCCCGCTCATTTCTTTTTTCTGCGACCGTCCTGTGCGGCATGCCGGGCATCTGTCCAACGAGGAATATCTCAAGGCTTGGGACGCTGGAAAAGACTCGTTCGCAGCAGATCCACCCAATGCCATGCTCTCCATTCTGGACGGAAACGATGCGCATGATGTCGTTGTCGAACTGCAGGAAAAACCCTCGATTGAAGGTGACGACTACACCTACAAGATGACGGTCCTCGAAGGCGAGCCCATTTCAACGGATCAACCCGGGTCAATGTTCATAGACATTATCGGACGTCCATTGACGCCGCTGTCCTATGCCGGTGTGGACCGGCGGATTACGCGGCGCGTCGTCAGACGCTGCGCGGTCGGCGTTACCTGCTGGTGAGGAGATGACCTTGGCTGGGAAGATTTTCAAACGAAGTGCACTTGCTTCCTCTTTGATCCTGGGCTCGCTGACAACCTGCTTCGCTGCGGACCCGGCTGCTCAAGAGGACGTCACCGCCGATCGCCGGATGGTCCAATCCGGCTGGGAGTTCCAGGCAACGGCCTATCTGTGGGCGACAGCTCTGAATGGATCCGTCGGGGTTCGCAATCTGCCCTCAGCGGATGTCAACGTCGATTTCTCCGACATTCTGGAGAACCTGGATGGCGCGTTCATGGGATCGTTTCTGGCCAAACACGGAAACTGGATGGTTCTTGGGGATCTGGTCTATGCGGACTTGTCAGACAGTACCCGGCTATCCGTCGCCAGATCCCCGACGCTCAAATACTCTCAAACCCTCCTGATCGCATCCGCGATCGGAGGATATCGGTTGCCAATCGCCGATCAGGATATTGATCTGAGCGTCACGGCCGGACTTCGATACCAGAGGCTCACGGCCAAGACCTCGCTCACGTCCGGCACCTTTCCTGTCAGCGTTCAATCCGACACGACCAGGGACTGGACAGATCCGATTGTCGGTTTGTCTCTTCAATATGAGATCAATGATCGATGGTTCGTGAACGGCATCGCCGACGTCGGAGGATTTGGTGTCGGATCGCAATTCACGTCACAGGGGTTTCTTGCCGCCGGGTACAATTGGAGTAGCCATATCTCGACGGCGATCGGCTATCGGGCACTCTATACTGATTATCAAAGCGGGAGCGGATCCAACACCTTTGATTACGAAACAACGATACATGGGCCGTTCATGAGTCTTGGAGTGCGTTTTTAACTGCGAGGAGGGTCGGCACCTGACTGAAGTCAAGAGGACAGACAACATCCGACCGGGGCCGCCGCAAATCCGGCCTCCTGAGAAATAGGAGCTGCATCAAGCGATTTACTTTAAGTAAATCCGCTGCAGTAAGTTATTTGTTTGGAAAAATACTTACAGAAATAATTATTTTAATACAAATACTATGTTTATATTGTGAGATACAAAGTTTTATGATTTAATTAACGCGTCAATTCAGCTTCTTATAAGTATACATAAGATTAAATTCGAATTGATGTCGGCAATATATCTTCTTATCACGTTCTTGTTGGCCAGGTCATGACCAAACTTGACCAAACGTATCCGACTGAGAACTGCAAGAATGACTGAAGCCGAGCAATAAAGCCCCCAGGGCACAACCCATGTTGAAGTAGAGGATGGAAATATGACTAAGCATCTGATTTCCGTGTCAAAGGCAGTTCTGGTCATCGGCGTGTTGATGGCCGCACCCGTGAGCGCTCTGGCAGACTGTTCGTCGGACATCGACAAGGTGGAAGAGGCCGTTTTCAAAGCCAAGGAAAACGACATTGCAGAAACAACTGCAGAGCAGATGCGCGTACTACTTGATAACGCCAATGAGGAAAAGAAGAAGGGCGACGAGGCGAAGTGCCAGGAACTGATCAATCAGGCCAAGCAAATCGGTAACGTCGACTGATACCTGGTGATCTGACCGATTGATCTTCTGTTTGCTTGAAACCCGAGACCGCCCGGAAACTGGCAGTCTTGGGGGCGGACGCTGGTCGAGGGGGCAGATAGCGCGGCTTCATGTTTAGCGGCCTTCGCAGCTTGATCTGCAAACGCCCGGTCTTCCTCAGGCTGCAAGAACACCATTCGGCAGCACGATCCCGGATTTCTCGCATCAAAGATTGGATGATCAGAAAGCGTCTGGCAGACGATCTGCTCAAGTTCGACAGAGTGCAAGACGCGGGTGTCGTGACCGGGGACAGAAGATCCAGAACGTATCCACCACGACCTGACACGCGGATACCATCGCGGCAAAAGGCGTTATTATTGAGGGGGATGTCTATCATGAAATATCTACTTGTTTCAGCTACCACGGTTTTCTTGATGATGACTGTATCGCTGGCTTCCGCGCAGACCGTCGGTTTTGCGGAAGCAATCAAGATCCTGGCAGCCAGCTGCGGCAAGGATATCCAGGCACATTGTCAGTCTGCGTCGCTGGCCAACAATGGCATTACCAACTGTCTGGAAAAGAACCAGTCGAGGATCTCGCAAAAATGCAATGCGGACCGGTTGGTCGTGATCGGTTTGATTACGGCCAGGCTGGCCGCCCAGTCCGAGGTCAGCAAGATCTGCAATCGAGACATGGCTCAATACTGCAAGGGTGTGAAACCGGGCGCGGGTCACATGCTCCGTTGCCTTCTCAAGGCACAGCCTTCCGTTAGCGCGAAATGCAATGAGGCCATCGACCTGGCTGGCTACAGATAACAACCGGCCGAGGAGATATTACAATGAACAAGCTTTTTCTGAGCAGCGTCGCTATTGCTGTCATCGCCTCTGCCACCGGGGCGTTTTCGCAGACCAAACTGAGCCGAAACGAAATAATCAACTCCCTGCAGGGGGCACAACAAGAGGTAAACATCAGCGCCGACGAATTGCAAAAGGCAGCGATCGAGAACATCGAAAAATATCCCGGAGCAAATTCGCCGCAGCAGTTACCGCTCGCGGCAAAGCTGGCGTCTCTGCGGCAGTTCAATCTCGAAATTACCTTTCACTTTGACTCCGCAACCATCGCACCTGCCTCCTACGAGACTGTGGGACTGATCGCTGATGCTCTGCACACGCCTTATCTGCAGGGACAGACCTTCTTTATCGTGGGCCACACGGACGCAAAGGGTACCCGGGAATACAATCTGGAGCTCTCCATCAAGCGTGCGCAAGCTGTCCGCGAGGCGCTCGTAACAACCTTTCAGGTGCCGGGAGAATATCTGTTTGCCGTCGGCCTCGGCGAGGAACAGCTCCGCGATCCTTCAAATCCGGATGCTGCGGTCAATCGAAGGGTGCAGTTGATCAATCTCGGCTACAAATAGGCTGAAGGCGCAGTTTCGACTGCTTGGAGATCATCATGAAGCTTATTCGCTTCCATACAAGCGTCTGCCTGTTGATGCTGGCCGTGGCTGGATGTCAGTCGGGCTCTGGGGTTGAATCAGGACTGAACGAGCCTGGGGTCGACGTCGGCTTTGGCGACCAAACTCCCGATGGTCCACCGGGAGAATGCATGGATGACGGGTCCGAAGGGACCTCGGTCACCCTGGGATGCTCTTGAATTCTTGCGACGTATAATTTCGGTTTTCTCGCAAAATACTCAGACAGCCTAACGTCTAACGAGGGTGCGCACCTTCGTCTGAGGGACTTCATCCGCCTTCCGACAACTCATCATCGGTCTGAATCCTTTCCCGCGGTTCGATTCCAATCATTCATTGGACCGCGGGACGGCGATCTTCGACACTGGCGCGATGGAACTTTCTGACACCTCTTTATTCCTCAAGCGTGTCGACCCGGGCCGGAACATGAACCGGTTCTACCACCTGTCCGTCGAGCCGACCCTGTTCGGGGGATTTGGCGTTCGCAGAACATGGGGACGTCTGGGCACCTGGGGTCAAACGCGGCTTGATCTTTTTGCAGATGCTTCTTCAGCTCTCGCCCATCAGCACAAGCTGGCGAGGCAAAAATTCAGGCGGGGTTATGTGTTAGGAGTTTGATCCCAAATTTTGATGGATAGGATTGTGTCTGAACCTTTCCCGTTCAGTCGTCCATATTTTAAAGAGGTACACGACCTTTTTCTGGATGGGCTTACGAGCATAATCCGCATTCAACCTGTTCGGGGCAAATACGAACTTTGAGGTTTCCTACTCCGGTCAGCTTGCACGCGAAACACAGAACCACGGACTGAATGCCCGGTTGTCGATAAAATTCTGAAGCCCGCAGAAGAGTGCCAGCTTTTCATAGGTCCTTGTCAGGATAGTCATTTACATAAGTGGCTATCCTGTCTCTGTTTCACGCCACCGACGGCATTACCCTGATCAGCCGTCTGAACCTCAATCGGTGAGCACCCTCGTTGGAAAGCACATCTAGGCTTCTTCGGGAACACGTGCGCTAACGAAGGCCTGAATTCTGCTCATGGCGGTGTCGATCTCCGCAAGCGACGTGGAACCGAAGCACACGCGCACATGGCCCTCCCCCGTCTGGCCGTAGAAGCTGCCTGCCTCGACCACAACACCGGATTCATCGAGAAGTTTGTCGGCGAATTCCTGGGAGCGCAGGCCGGTGCCGCTGATGTCGGGGAACGCGTAGATCGTGCCTTCGGGCCATTCGCAGGTGATGCCTGGCATTTGATTTAACCGGCTGACAACCATCTGGCGTTTTTCGGCGTCTTCCGCGATCAACCCGCTCAAAATCGCCGGATCGCCCGTAACCGCGGCGTAGGCGCCTTCCTGAATAAACGTGTTCACGTGCGTTACGTCGTTTGCCGTGATCTTCAAAAGCGCACCGATAGCCGCCTTGGGCGCAACCATGTAGCCGAGGCGCCAGCCGTCCATGGCGTAGCTCTTGGTGAAGGCAAACAGTGTGACCGTGCGGTCGTCCATGCCGTCCAGCGAGGCGATGGAGATATGCTCGGCGTTGTCGTAAAGAATATCCTCATAGACTTCATCCGATACGACGAGCAGATCGTGCTTGATCGCGAGATCCGCCAGAGACTGCAGCTCGTCCCGGCTGTAGACGCGGCCCGTCGGATTGCAGGGATTGATGAGCACGATCATCTTGGTGCGGTCGGTGATCTTTGCCTCGATCAGCGCGGCGTCGAGCCGAAACCCGTTTGCTGCGTCGAGCGGCGCAATCACCGGCACTGCCCCCGCCATTTCGATCTTGCCGATGTGCTGCGGATAATAAGGTTCGAGCAGGATCGCCTCATCGCCCTCATCGAGAAAGGCCATGAGTGCGGCATAGGACCCATGCGTCAAACCATTGGTGACGATGATCCGGTCAGCGCCGACATCCAGCTTGTTCTTGCGCTTCAGCTTTTCGGCAAGAGCCTCGCGCAGATGCGGCAGACCGGCGAGATCGGAGTAGTGAACGCAGCCGTCCTGAAGAGCCTTGATGGTCGCGTCCTTGATAGGTTGCGGCGTGTCGGCGAAAGGGCGGCCGACTTCGAGGTGAATCAAGTCGTCACGCCCGGACATTGCCGCTTTCTGGAACATGCCGAAGGATTTTGGCGAGGTGTTGGTGATACGTTTTGCGAGGTGTTTCATCATCTTGCCGATCTTCGTTTCGGGTTGATCTGATTGAGTGCATTAGGTCCCGCAGCATCCGGCCCTCGCCCGTGGCGAAGGATGGACGGCCGGGAGATCTCCGGGCCGGTGCCCACACAGTCACCGGCCGCCAGCGGATTTATCTGCCTCGGGTCAAGAGCCGGAACTTTGGCTCATGTCAGTGCGGTGAAACGCGTAATGCCTGTGTCTTCCACGAACGCATTCGCGTGCGACTTTCACTGCGCACAGAAGAAGAAATCATGTGCGGGTACTCAGGCTGGCGCTGCCCGTAGCGGGCTTTTTCCGGGCCTTGATGTGCCGTGACACAGTTGCGTTTTCTCCAAGAATGCCGCGCGGGCGGAAGAGCAGCACGACACACAGGGCAATGCCGATAAGCACGATCTGCAGCGAGGACGCACGTGCCTGCTCGCTGGCCGGGAAGAATTGTGAAACGACGTTGCCGGATACCGCCCAGATACCCCAGACGAGCACGCCGCCGAGGATCGCACCCCGCATGTTACCCGAACCGCCGATAATCAGCATCGTCCAGACCTGGAATGTCAAAGTCGGAAGATAATTGTCGGGGGCGATAAAGCCGATGAAATGGGCTTGCGCCGCTCCGCCGAGCCCCATCACGAAGCCGCCGATGGCAAAGGCCTGAAGCCGATAGGCCTCCGGGTTTTTTCCAAGTCCTCGAGCGGCGGTCTCATCTTCACGGATCGCGCGCAAGACACGCCCCCAGGGCGAGCGAACCAGGTGTTCAAGCACAAGATAGGTCACACTCACGAGCGCGGCCATCACCGCCAGGTTCGCATAGCTGAAGAGGTCGGTGTTCTCTGCCAGGTCGCCGAAGGGACGGGGGATAAAGCCGATCCCGAACGGACCGCCCGTAAAACCGAGCAGATTCAGAAGCACAAGCTGGATCATCACCGCCGCGCCAAATGTCGCGATCGCGAGGTAGTCCGACCGTAGCCGCAGAGTGATAAAGCCGAGGGCCGCGGACAGGAGCCCCGCAACAAGCCCTCCCCCGAGCCAGCCGATTACGATCGGCAGGCCGAAGCCGCCAATGCGATCCGCGATGAAAGGCGTTGTCAGCAGCGCGGAGGTATAGGCGCCAACCGCTACAAAACCCGCAACGCCGACATTGAACAATCCGGTCTGTCCCCATTGCACATTGAGGCCAAGACAGATGACCGCGTAGCTGAGGGCCATCGTCAGAAAGAAGGCGCCATAGGAAAGAAGGTCGAGGATCATGCCGGTGCCTTTCCGAAAAGTCCGTTGGGGCGCAGCAGAAGGACTGCGACGAGAATGACGAAGGCGACTGCAGCGCGCCATTCAGCGCCGATAACCTGGACCGTCAACGCTTCTGCAAGACCGACAATCAGGCCGGCCAACATGGCGCCGGGAACCGACCCGATGCCTCCGAGGATGGAGGCTGCGAACAGCGGTAGGAGAAGATCGAGCCCCATTGTCGGCCGAATCTGGACGAGAAGGCCCGACATGACACCGGCCACTGCCGCAAGCGCGGCGCCCAGTATCCAGACAAGACGGATGACGTTGCGCACGTCGATGCCGGTCAGCGCGGCAAGCTGGGCGTTTTCGGACACGGCACGCATTGCGCGGCCGGCAGGTGTGCGGGTGAGCAGGAGATGCACCAGCACCACGGTTACGACGGCAAGACCAAGAACCAGGAGCTGGTCGGGCGTTGCCCGCATGCCACCGAACAGAGGTTTCGAGATTTGCAGCGCATTGGTGAAATACGCCGGCTTGGATGTGTAAATGAACTCGAGCAGGTTCCGCAGGGCCAGGGCTGCACCGAAGGAGGCCATCACCAGGATGATGATTGCCGAGCCGGACCGACGCAGGCGGCCAAAAAGGAGCCAGTCGACCGTCAGCGCCAGAAGAGCAGTCAGGATCATCGAGCCAATCAGGGCAATCGGTACGGACCAGCCGAAAGAAAACGGACCTATCGGAGTGCTGAGTGACGGCAGCAGCGCACCGAGCGCCGCGCTCAGGGACAAGGCCACATAGGCGCCCCAACTCAGCAGTTCGCCATGCCCGAAGTTGGCGAAACGCAGGATCGAGTAAGTCAGCGTCACACCGATTGCGCCGAGGCCGATGATCCCGCCGTTAATGAGACCATCCATGATGGCTTGCGTGATCATGCCGTGACCTCTTCTTTTTTGTGACCGCCGAGATAAAGCTCGGAAACAACCGGGTCCCCAAGGAGCCCGTCTGCCGGTGCATCATGAGCAACACGGCCCTCCACGAGGATCACGCCGCGGCTTGCGATTTGCAGTCCGGCCTTGACGTTCTGTTCGACAAGGATGGTGGTGACGCCCGAGGCATTGATCCGCACGAGTTGTTCGAAGACTTCCGAGACCATCTTGGGCGATAGCCCGGCGGAAGGTTCGTCGAGTATCAGGATTTGCGGTTCAACGATGAGCGCGCGTGCGCAGGCAAGCATCTGGCGCTGACCGCCTGACAACGCTCCGGACCGGGTCGACTGGCGCGCCGCGAGATCCGGAAACATGGCCAGCATTGCGTCGATTCTTGCAGCACGATGTGCTTTCGGAAGAACCTGCGCTGCAAGTTGCAGATTTTCACGAATGCTCATCGTGGCGAAAATATTCTCGGTCTGCGGAACAAAGCCCAGGCCCTGACGCATCTTGCGGTGCGTCGGCACGTCGGTGAGATCGGCTCCCGCAAGGAACACCCGCCCCGAATGCACAGGGACAAGTCCGGCTATGGTTTTGACGAGGGTCGATTTCCCTGCACCGTTCGGCCCGAGCATAACAACAAGTTCCCCCTCGCCGACGCTCAGGTCCACCCCCTGAATGATCGGCAGGTCGGGCTGGTAACCGGAGACGAGACCTTGCAGCTTGAGAATTTCGCTCCTCATGCATCCTCTCCCAGATAGGCGCGGATCACGTCCGGGTCGCGGATCACGTCGTCCGGTTTTCCCTGGGTCAGCTCTTTGCCGGTTGCCATGACGACGACGCGCGAACACAGCTGAGCGATCATGTCCATGTTGTGCTCGATGATCAGGATTGTCTTTTCGTGCTCTTCGTTGAGCGCCACGATCCGCTCCATGATCTGTTCGAGGAGGCTCGGGTTCACGCCTGCAGCCGGCTCGTCCAGAAGGATCATTTCCGGGTCCGCCATGAGAATGCGAGCAAGCTCAAGCAGTTTGCGCTGCCCTCCGGAGAGCACCGAGGCCGGCTGGTTTTCCAGATGCGACAGCAGAAGGAAATCCAGCAAGGCATGAGCCTTTTCCTGTGCGGCCTTCTCATCGCGGCGCACGGCACCCGGCCGTAAACACACGTCCAGCAGCCGCTCCCCTGCCTGGTTCTGGGCACCGGTCAGGACGTTTTCCAAAACGGTCATGTTCGGAAAGGGTCTCGGGATCTGGAAACTGCGGCCCATTTTGCGCCGGGCCCGTTTGTGTGCGCCTTCGTTGGTTACATCGGCGCCCAGGATCCTGATTTCTCCGCTGCTCGGCGGCAATGTGCCCGCGAGCATGTTGAACATGGTCGTTTTCCCTGCGCCATTCGGGCCGATGAGCCCCAGCAATTCGCCTCTCTTCAAGTCCAGAGACATGCCGTCCACGGCTCTGAAGCCACCGAAGCTCCGCGTAAGGTCTTTGGCCTGCAGCAGAAAACCGCCTTTTTCGATGAGCGATGTCACATCTTTTCCCTGTTGCTGTTTCAGGTCGTAGAGCCCATGTGTCAAATTTGTATCTTTGATCAAAGATATTGACATTGAGGCATCGATCAAGCAAAAAAGCTTTAGGCACGAAACTTTTTGGAGATTGGCAAATTGTCTACTCTACCCGAGCAGAAGCCGTCGGGGCGCGTTGCCGCCTTGCCCGAACTCGCACGCGTCCAGCGTGAATCCCTTCAGGAACGCGTCTACCAGGAAGTCAGCCGCAATCTCATGCATGGGGTCTTCGAGGCAGGGCAAGTGCTCCGCATGCAGTCGCTGGCAGATCAACTGGCTGTCTCCGTGATGCCGGTTCGCGAAGCGCTTGCCCGGCTCGTGTCTGAAAATGCGCTGGAAGTCATGCAGTCCCGCTCCGTCCGCGTGCCTCTCATAAGCGAGGAGGCGATTGAGGACCTGAAAAGCGCCCGTTGCCTGATAGAAGGCGAGCTGGTCAGAATTGCCGCGCAGCGGCTGACGCAAGAAAGCCTCAACGAACTCAAGCAGCTGACAGAAGAATGCGAAGCGGCCTTTGCGGCGCTGGACGAGAGTTGCGCGGCGGAGACGTCTCTTCTGAACTATCGGTTTCATTTCGGCATTTACGAAGCGGCAGGGTCGAAGGTCCTCTTGCCGGTGGTCAAAAGCCTCTGGCTTCAGTCCGGTCCTTACGTGCGGACCGCAGCGACGATCTACGGCAAAAATCCGAACCTGACCGCAATCCACCACCATTGGGCACTCATCGAAGCGCTGGAAGCCAGGGACGCGGACCGGGCTGTCGCTGCGCTGCATGAGGACATCACCCAGAGTTTCAATCTCATCCGGAACCAGATTCTGGAAGGGGGCCTTGAGGCATGAGCGGCGAGACCTTTGAGCTGTACGATTTGCGGGTCGAAGTTGTCGCTCCCGAAGGCGGTCCAATTTATTGCGGCGCCAAGGTTGGCGACTACTTTGAACTGCGGGGGGAAATGCTCCACCTGCCAAAAGATCAGGGTTTTTCGATCTACTCCCTGGCCTCCGTTCTTCCGCTGCTGGCCGCAAAACAACGCGAAACGCATCCGGCGGACTGGATGAGCACGGACGCGGACGTTGCCTGCCCTGATCCGAACTGCAGCACAAGATTGCGGATCACCCGCATGGAAAAACGAGTGTTCAACCACGCAGACACGACAGCAGTTCCGATGCCAAAGGAAGTAAAATGAGCGGAGCGAAACGCATCGAACTGGCCCCGGGCTACGAAATTTCCCGTGTGATCCGTGGTGGCTGGCAGCTTGCGGGCGGTCATGGCTCGGTCGATCGGGACCGCGCTGTTCAGGACCTTGTTGCCTTCGCCGATGCAGGCATCACCACGTTTGATTGTGCCGACATCTATACCGGCGTCGAGGAGATTATGGGGGCGTTCCGGGCCGCTTACGGCAACCAACGGGGTTCCGAAGCGCTGTCCCGCATTCGCGTTCATACCAAATGCGTACCCGACCTCGACAAACTGAACCGGCTGACCCGGAGCGATCTGCGAGCCATGATCGATCGTTCCCGCAAGCGCCTGGGTGTCGAACGTCTCGATCTTGTGCAGTTTCACTGGTGGGACTACGCCCAGGGCGACTGGCTTCAGGTGGCAGGCTGGCTTCGCGAGTTTCAAGACGAGGGCCATATCCATCTTCTGGGCGGGACCAATTTCGATACCGAACATGTCGCGGCAATGTTCGACGCAGGTATCCGGCTCGCGTCGATGCAGGTTCAATATTCTCTTCTGGACCGCCGGCCGGAAAAGCACATGGCGGCGCTTGCTGCGCGGGAGGGGTTTTCTTTTCTGTGTTACGGCACTGTCGCAGGCGGTTTTCTATCCGACAAATGGCTCGGCCAACCCGATCCCAGGTCCGAGTTCGAAAACCGCTCTCTCGTGAAATACTACCTTGTGATCGAGGATCTCGGCGGCTGGGATTTGTTGCAATCGCTGCTCTCCACGCTGCGGACGATCGCGGACCGACACGACACCGACATTGCCACCGTTGCCTCTGCCGCTGTGCTCACGCGCGCGCATGTCGCGGCAGCAATCGTAGGTGCCCGTAACGCTGACCATCTTGCGGGCAACGTTGCAATCTCCAACCTCTCGCTGACACAGGAAGATCTCGCCGAGATCGAAAGTGTTCTCGACGGAGCCAACGCGCTCGACGGAGACGTCTACGCGCTCGAGCGTGACCGCCACGGGCGGCACGGTGCCATCATGAAATACAACCTCAACAAAGAAGAGGCCTGAACCTCTCTTAATGCCCCAGAGGGTATTCCCCAGCTAAACCAACAGGAGTCGTCCATGAAGAAACTGCTTCTTGCAACGAGCATTCTTGCTCTGTCGGCAACCGCGAGTGTCGCCAAAGATTGCAACATCGAGGTTGGTCTCGTCCTCGAATTGACCGGTCCCGCCGGTGTCTACGGTCAGGCCGGCGCCAAAGCTATCGAGATGGCCTTCAATGACATCAACGAAGCCGGCGGTGTGCTGGGGTGCGATATCGTCGCCGATACGCGTGACAGCCAGAGCCAGGGCAACGTGGCAGTCGATCAGGCGACCCAACTGGTCAATATCGACAAGGTGCCGGTAATCATCGGCGGCATTATTTCCTCGGTGTCGGTCCCGATTTTGACCTCGGTGACCGCTCCCGCCAAAATCGTCCAGATCTCGCCAGCCTCTTCCACCCCGACGCTGACCGCGTTGGCAAAGGAAGGCAAGACTGATGGCTACTTCTTCCGCACCATCACCTCGGACGCACTGCAGGGTACCGCGGCAGCCAAGTATGCCATTGACCAGGGTTTGAAAAAGCTCGCGATTATTCATGTGAACAACGACTTTGGCCTCAACCTGATGCGAGAGTTTTCTGCTGCATTCGAAGCCATGGGCGGCGAAATCACGTCGGTGACGCCTTACAACGAAAAACAGTCGAACTACTCGTCCGAAGCCAGCGCTGCGATGGCGGGTGAACCGGACGCGCTCTATCTCATCAGCACGCCCGTTGACGGGGCAACGATTGCCCGCGCCTGGATCTCCAATGGCGGCCCGCAGAAATTCCTGCTGAACGACGGCATGAACTCTGAAGACTTCATCAACTCGGTCGGGGCGCAATATCTGAACGAAGCCTATGGCACCTCCTCCGGCACGGCGGAGACGCCCTCGACAAAGTATTTCTACGAGCACTTTGCAGACGTTTCCGGTGGCATTGCACCCGACGCGCCGGCCGCCGATCGCTCCTATGATGCAGGTGCCATCACGGCGCTGGCGATTGCGCAGGCAGGAGAAGCTTCGCCGGCGAAAATTCGCGATGCAATCCGCCAGGTGACCGGACAGGACGGCGAGCCGATCTATGCAGGCGCTGACGAATTCAAGAAAGCGCTCGCGCTGATCAAGGAAGGCAAGCCGATCAAATACGAAGGTGTCATCGGCCCTGTGAGCTTCGATCAGTATGGCGATATCACCGGTCCCTTCCGTCTATGGAAAATAACCGACGGAAAGGTCACGGTTACCGGCACGATCAGTGCCGAGGAAGTTGCTGGAATAAAATCTGAAATGTGAACCTGGAAATGAAAAGAGGCGGCGTCTTGCGTCGCCGCCTCGCTGCTGCCCTCCGGAGAGCCAGATGGCAGGAGCTTTGAAGTCTGCTCGGGTTCGTACCTCGAAACAGGATCTTGATCGTTTACTTCCGAATGCGCGCGGTAACCTCGATCTCGACCTTGATTTCATCGGTCACGAAACCGCAGGTCACCGTGGTGTTTGTCGGGCGCGGATCCTGGAAAACGGTCCCGAGGTGTTTGGCGATGTCGATGATATCTTCCCGGCGCGCGACAAAGACCCTGAGTGAAACGATATCGCTTAACCCGCCCCCCGCTTCGGCGAGCGTGGAGGAGATGATCTCAAGCGCCTTTTTTGTCTGCCCTACGGCGTCATCGGCATCGGTTTCGCCTTCCACATAGCCGGACGTTCCGGAGATGAAAACCCAGTCGTCGTCAACGATCGCGCGGGAGTAGCCACCGATCTTTTCGAAAGGGGAGCCGGATGAAATTGCGTAGCGCATCGGGTGCCTCGTGTTCTATCTTTGATCAATGATCAAGAGTTTATTTTATCGGATTTTGCAAGGCAAATAGAATGCGAGCCAGCAATATGGAAAAACAGGACACGCTCTGGCGCCGGACTGCGCGCGGTTCCTTCAACACAACGGCTCCCTTGCCCGATGCTGTTGATGTGGCGGTTATTGGTGCCGGGTTTACCGGGCTGACGACGGCGCTCTGTCTTGCCCGGGCAGGCAGGAAGGTTGCCGTTCTGGAACGTAGCTTCCTCGGAGAAGGGGCAAGCGGCCAAAATGCCGGTTTCGTCGTGCCCAACTTTGCGCTCGCTGATCCTCAGGTTGTTCACCGGAAACTGGGTGAGGAGAAAGGCAATGCGCTTCTGGATCTGGTCAGTCAGGGCGCGGATGCGGTTTTCGAGACCATTCGTGACCATGGTATCGCCTGTGATGCCTTGCAATCCGGCTGGCTGAACCCCGCCGTCACGGATGATGCTGCGGACATGCTCAAGGGCCGGGCCGAATTCTGGCAGTCCAGAAACCGCCCTGTCCGGTATCTTTCACAGCCGGAAATCCTGCAGCAGACCGGTATGACCCTTTACAAGGGCGCATTGCTCGACGAGAGCGGCGGCACAATCCACCCGCTGGATTATCTCTTTGGTCTTGCCCATGCCGTCGAAGCTCAAGGGGGAACTGTTCACGAAGCTGCATGTGTCAAACAGGCGCGGAAAGAGAACGGGAACTGGCACCTGACACTGGAAGACGGTCGCGCCTTGATGGCAAGGCAGATCGTCTACTGTACGAACGCCTTTACCAAAGGTGTTTCCAGAAGACTGGGACTGTCGACGGTCCCATTGCGAGTCTATCAGGTTGCGACGCGCCCAATTGCGCAAGAGGTCGTTGACCGTATTGCTCCGGATCACCGCAGCGTAGGCGATACTCGCAAGAACCTTTTCACTTATCGCCTCGATAGGGAGAACCGGCTGATCTCCGGAGGGATGTCGGCAATCCCGATCGGTGCAAAGAAGCGGTTGGGGGAGGCAATCGTGAACCGTCTCGCTCACGAACTCTCTCTGCCAACGGTTCCCGAAATCGAAGTGGTCTGGACTGGTGTGGCAGCCATGACGCCGGACTTCCTGCCGCGCATCCATTGCATGGGCGACAATGCCTTTGCAGGCATCGGGTGTAACGGGCGTGGGATCGCGATGACAACGCAACTCGGCCGGGTTCTTGCGGACGCCCTTATGGGCGCCCATGTAGACAAGCTTCCGATACCTCTTCGCAAGGTTCAGCGATTGCCTTTCCATAGTTTGATGCCACTTGCCACGTCAGCCAGCCTGATCATGGCGCGCATTGAGGACAGCCTGGCTCACCGCTAGATGTCGCGGCTTGCATCTATCCAGTGTCAGGATTGCAAACATCGCGACATTTTGTGCCCCATGATCCGGGCCGTTCAAGTGTAGGATCGCTTCACGTTTCTTTCTGATGTTTGGTTTGTGGTAATCGTGGCTTGCAAAGCGGAGCGATTGCGTACCTCAAGCGAAACAGACCGGCTTCTAGTGAGCTATCTTGCACAATCGGCCGGGGCGATCCCACCCAGGGATGTGTGGGGGCCTCGTTTTATTTTAGATGTTTGTTTTTATTGAGTATTCACCCATGTCTAAACTCCTCCCTGCGTGATTTCAGCTGGGGTCGGCGGAGTGATCGTCCAGGCGTTTTTGAGCGTTATCAAACGCCAGCATTATCGTGCCGATAGGTCCGGAAGAGCTTCTTGCGGTTCATCTCAAATCCCTCTCTGGTCGGCAGAATGCCTAGGTGGCGATACCCAAACCGGTGGCATTCGTTCGCCAGCTCCCGCAGCCTCGTGTGCAAGACATTGTCGCCCTGATCCTGTTCCCGGCACTTGAACGATGAGCGGTCATGGTCCGCAAGACGGCATGCCCGACGCTCGCTCAGGCCATGCCAGTCCACAACGTCCCGAACAGCACGCTGCATCACGCCAGGCGTCAGTCGTTTCTTGGCGTGTCGTTAGATTTTTGACTACGGCATTGCTGGGCATCGCATCTGCTCCAGTCGGGTATTCTGGTTTTTCAGAGATCGCATCTTCTTCGTCTCTGGCAAGTTGCTGACCCCGTTGATGATGACGGTGTTTCGCTAACAGGCGACATCAGAAATCGGCGACCTTGCCCCATGCAGAGTTGTTGAAGCGATCGGGATGATAAGGCTTCGGGTCGACCAGCGGTTCTTCACCGGTCACAATGTCGGCAATCAGATGACCTGCCCCTGGCCCAACACCAAAACCATGGCCGGAAAAGCCCGCGGCCAGGATGAAGCCGGGAACAGTCGAGATTTCTCCGATGCCCGGTACTCCATCCGGAGTTGTATCGATAAAGCCTGCCCAGACTGCCTGTATCTTGGTCTTGCTCAATTCCGGCAACAGCTCGAGCGCGCGTTGATGGGTCAGGCGGACAGTCGCCGCATCGGGTTTCGGGTCCAGGATCCGCATACGCTCCATCGGCGTCTTCTCGTCCAGCTTCCAGCGGCTCAGCGTCTCGTGGCCGCCTCTGATCCCCTCAAGACCTCCAGGTGCGAGGTTTCGCCACCGCTTGAAAAACATCGGCAGAAACTGCGGTGCAAACCTTATTTGCTGTGGTGTGACGTCGACACGCCCGCGCCCGCTGATTGCCAGGGTAAAGCCGCCGTCGCCTCTGCGGGTGACGGTAATTCCAGAGGTATGAAGCGTATCGGGAAGACCTTCCGCCTCAGCCGAGACCGACAATGCGGTGGAACGGATGGAGGCTTGCGGAAAGCGAATGCCCAGTTGTCTGCAAAAAGACGACGCCCATGCCCCGCCGGCAAGAACGGCCGCTTTGGTTCTGATCGTGCCGTGTTCCGTGACCACGGCACTCACCCGGCCACCTTCCGTTTCGATGCCACGGGCTGCGCAGTTCTGGATCACCGTGCCACCGCACTTGATAATGGCTCGTGCGACAGCAGGCGCCGCCCGCGCCGGGTCCGCGATCCCGTCGGTTGGCGAGAAGACACCGCCCTTCCAGCTTTTTCCGGTCGCATAACCTCGCTCGGCCGCCTCCGCGCTTGAGAGCATATGCGTGGTCACGCCAAGGGGTTTTGCAAAATCGCGCCAGCGCGCCCAGCCTGCGATTTCTTCCTCGTTGTTGCTGAGGTAGAGAAGGCCGCAGCGGCGAAAGCCGGTTTCTTCACCGGTCTCTTCCTGAAAGCGCTCCCAAAGATCAAGGCTCTTCGTAGAGACCGGCAATTCCCGGGCATCGCGGTTTTGCTGACGGCACCAGCCCCAGTTTCTGCTCGATTGTTCGGCTCCGATGCGTCCCTTTTCGATGAGCACCGTCTTCAGTCCGCGCCGCGTCAGATAGTACGCGGCGAATGCACCGATGATGCCGCCGCCGATCACAACCGCGTCAGCATGGTCAGGCAGGTTCGATGAAGTCTCAAGCAGGGTCAGTGGCGCTGGCATATCCATCTCCGAATTCCGGCCCCTACCCTAGTCCGGCTATGTCCGCATTCAGTGCTGGAGATATCTCCAGCGCCGCAGATAATTCTTTGAACGGAACAAACAATAGAATTATCTGCTCCATATCAAAATCGAGAGTTTGTAGATGATGTTGCGGTGTGTGGTAAGCTTCTTAGGGTTATCCGCAGCAGTTTATGCTGCAGTCGAAGGCAACGGGAAGGTGACAGAACAGTGATGAAACTGGATCGGACTGACATCAAGATCCTCTCCGAGCTGCACAAGAACGGCCGCATCACGAATGTCGAATTGGCCGAGCTTGTTCACCTGTCACCCAGCCCATGCCTGATGCGCGTGAAACGTCTGCAGAACGAGGGTTATATCGAGGGCTATTCGGCGCAGATCAACCTGGGAAAACTCGGACAGACGCTCACCGTCTTTACGGAAATCACGCTCAAAAATCACCGCCAGCACGATTTTGCCCGGTTTCTGTCGGTCGTCGGCAAGGTCGATCAGGTCATCGAGTGCCACCTCGTCTCCGGGGGCTACGACTATCTGGTGAAATTCATCACCGCCGGGATCGGAGAATACCAGGTCATCATGGAACGGTTGACCGACATGGATATCGGCATCGACAAGTACTTCAGCTTCGTCGTGCTGAAGTCGCCGATTGTGAAATCACACCTGCCGTTGACCAGCCTCTTCCCGGCCTAACGGCTTTGATCAGCCAACATATTGCCGCACCAGTTCCGGTTCCAGAACCAGATTGTCCAGCCACGCCGGATCAAGCTTCGGCACGGAGGAGAAGAGCAGTTTCGAATAGGGATGCTTGGGGGCCTTGATGCCTTCCCGCGTCAACTGCTCCACCTTTTCCCCGTGATACATGACCACGATCTCGTCACAGATGGCCTCGACGACCGAAAGATCGTGACTGATGAAAATATAAGACAGATCGAGTTCGCGCTGCAGCTCCTTGAGCAACTCGATAATGGCGGTCGCGACGACCGTGTCGAGTGCCGAGGTGATCTCGTCGCAAATGATCAGTTTCGGCTCCGCGGCCAGGGCACGAGCAAAGTTGACACGTTGCTTCTGCCCGCCAGACAGTTCAGCCGGATGCCTGTAACGCAGGTTTCTCGGCAGGTGGACCATATCGAGAAGTTCATCAACCCGCTTGCTGCGGTCTTGAGCGCTCATGCCGTGGTAGAAGGTCAGCGGCCGCCCCAGAATATCTTCGATCGGCTTGGCCGGATTGAGCGCGGTATCTGCAGACTGGAAGACAATCTGCATGTGCTGCAACTGATCCCGGGTACGGTTTTTTGATGCCGGGGGCATTTCCTGCCCGTCGAAGAGGACCCGCCCGGCGCTGGCGGGCAGCATGCCGGAGATCGTTCTCGCCAAGGTCGACTTGCCGCAGCCGGATTCGCCGATGATGCCTAGGTTTCTGCCCTTTTCGAGCTCAAAGCTCACGGATCGAACGGCCCGGATAAGCGGCAATCCGTCCGCTTGAATCTGACCGTAACCGGATGTCACATCTTCAATACGCAGGAGCGGTGTCGCTGCAGCCTCTTTTCGCCCGGAAAACTCGAAATGTCTGGGCTCGAATGCAGCCAGAAGTTCCCGGGTATAAGGATGTTTCGGTGCCTGCAGGATATCTTGTGTTGTGCCGGTTTCCTGGACCTCGCCGTCTTTCAAGACGACGATCCGGTCAGCGATCTGGGCAACAACGGCCAGATCATGCGAAACATAGACACCGGCAATGCCGCCCTGCTGCATGACCGACTTAAAAGCCTTGAGAACGTCGATCTGTGTCGTCACATCAAGCGCAGTGGTCGGCTCATCGAAGATCATCAACTTCGGATCCCCGATCAGTGCCATGGCGGCGGCAAGGCGCTGCAACTGTCCCCCCGACACCTGATGGGGGTAGCGGTTACCGATGTTTTCGGCATCCGGCAGGGACAGTGCGCGGAACAGTTCAATTGCGCGAAGGCGTGCCTGGGCCGGTGGCATGAGTTTGTGAATCCGGGTTACCTCGAACACCTGATCCATGATTGTTGCCGATGGATTGAAGGCAGCAGCCGCACTTTGCGGCACGTAGGCGACCTCGGTACCGCGCACCTGCTGGCGCTGTTTTTCCGAAAGCCGGGCCATGTCCTTGCCGTCGACCAGCAACGACCCTTTGGTGATCTCGCAGCCGCGTCTGGCATAGCCCATCAGCGAAAGTGCGATGGTCGTCTTGCCTGATCCGCTTTCCCCGATCAGCGCGACGATCTCGCCCTTGGCGATATCCAGATCGACACCCTTGATGATCTCGATCCGGCGTCCGGCGTCCGTTGTCGCTTCAACATGAAGATTTCTGATTTCTACGAGATTGGTCATGTTCAGGCACTCCGATCCCGGATTTTACGCGGCAGATTGTCGATCAGCAGATTGACGCTGATGGTCAGGCTGGCAATGGCCAACGAAGGTGCGATCACGGCTGCCGAGGCATAAGAGAGGCTCTGGATATTCTCATGCACGAGGGCACCCCAGTCCGCCAGCGGCGGCTGCACGCCAAGTCCGAGGAAGGACAGGCCGGAGAGCAGCAGCACGATGAAGACAAAGCGGATTCCGAAATCCGCGAGCACCGGGCGAATGATATTGGGCAGGATTTCCGCACAGACGAGATAGAGGGTGCTTTCTCCGCGAATGCGAGCGACCGCGACAAAGTCCATGGTGTTGACATTGACCGCGAGCGCCCGGGCAAAGCGGAAAGAGCCCGGTGTGTAGATAAATGCAAGCGTCAGGATGAGCGCCGGCAAGGAAGACCCGACCGCAGCAACCACAACCAGACCGAAGAGCTTGCTGGGGATCGACAGCATCGCGTCCATGAAACGGCTGAGCAATGTGTCGAACCATCCACCGATAACCGCTGCGGCCATGCCGAGGACAACGCCGCTCGTTGTGGCGATAAGAACGCCCGCAAGAGACACACCGAGCGTGTAGCGAGCGCCCATGATGATGCGGGAGAGCATGTCTCGCCCCAGATAGTCCGAGCCAAGCCAGAATTTGCTGTTTATCGGGCCGAAAAAGTCGGTATCAACGATCTTGCCGGGCGAATAGGGAACAAGATGTGGCGCGAAGGCGGCCACGAACGCCCAGAACAGGATGACGGCCAACGCGATCATGCCAATCGGGCTGAAGGTGTAGCCGAAACGGTGAGCCGACATGGTTGTGGCGGTCTGCTTCATTTGCGGAGCCTCGGATTGGAAACAATGGCGATGATGTCGGCAATCGTGATCAGGATCAGGTAACCGGCACAGAAGATCACCGCGCAGGTCTGGATCAACGGCAGGTCACGTGTCGCGACAGCATCCACCATCAGCTTGGCAATGCCCGGATAGTTGAAGATCGTTTCGATGATGATGACGCCGCCGATCAGATAGGACAGCGACAGTGCAAGCGCATTGACGATTGGACCCAGCGCGTTCGGCAATGCGTGGCGCAGAACCATCCGGCTACGCGACGCCCCCTTCAGGAGCGCCATTTCGACATAGGGTGTGTCGAGCGTCTCGATAACGGCGGCGCGCGTCATGCGAATGATCTGTGCCGAGACCACGAAGGTCAGCGTGACGACCGGCATCGCGTACATTCTCAACATGTCGGAGACGGAGTGAATTTCATTGACGAAAGAGATCGCGGGCAGCCACCGCAAGTAGACGGCAAAGATTAGAACTGCGGTGGAGGCGATCACGAACTCAGGCACGGAAATCACACCAATGGTCAAAACGGTGACGACCCGGTCATAAAGCGATCCCCTGGCGACTGCGGAGGTAATGCCAAGCGTCAGCGCGAAGGGAACCGCGATCACCGTGGTGATAGCCGCAAGCTCCATGGTATTGAGGAACCGGTTCCCGATGAGCGTGGATATCTCCATGTTGTTGGCGTAGGACTTGCCAAGATCGCCAGTCACGAAGCCGTAGGCCCAATGGAAGAAGCGCGTAATAGCGGGGTCGTTGAGATGCATCGCTTCACGCAGTCCCGCCACCGCTTCCGGCGTAGCTGCCTGGCCAAGCAATATGGTGGCCGTGTCGCCCGGCAGCATATTCGTCGTGAAGAACACCGCGAATGATACGATAACAAGGGTGATGATCGCGATGCCCAATCGTTTCAGGATCAGGCGTCCGATTTCAGAGTTCATGGAAGATCTCCAGCCGCAATGTCCGATGCCGGCGGCCAAGCCACTTTCCCATCAAACATGTTCAAAAAGAAGAGCCTATTGCTCCCGGCCCGCCTGTGTGTTGCGGCCATTCGTTCTGTCGCGCAATAGTCTGGCAACATTCATATCCGGAGGGCGTTGCCCTCCGGATATGGCTCCTGAGATCAGGATTCAAGCCAGATATGTTCTGCCATCGAGTAGCCCATCATGCCTGCGACAGGGTTGGTCAACAGACCCTTGACCTTTGTGGAAAGTGCATCCGCATTGGTGATGTAGGCAGGAATGATTGTACCAGCGTCGTCGGAGATCATGGTCTGCATTTCGTTGTAGATCTCGTGCCGCTTTGTCTGATCGAGCATACCGCGCGCCTCAAGCAGCATCTTGTCGAACTTCGGCGACTTGTACTGGCTCTCGTTCCAAGGAGCGTTGGACGCATAGAGAAGCGAGAAAAAGATATCCGGCGTCGGGCGCGGGTCAATGTTGCCGAAGTGGATCGGAGCCTTGAGCCAGTATTTGCTCCAGTAGCCGTCTGAGGGGACGCGCTGCACGTCTAGGTTAAGACCGATATCGGCCCCTGCGGCCTGGACGATCATGGCCATATCGACAGCATTGCCGGCAGCATCCGAGGTGATGACAGGGATGGACTGGCCGAGCACTCCGGCTTTTTCGAAGTAATGCTTCGCCTTGTCCGGATCGAACTCCTTCGGCTTGAGATCGGCATTATGGTAGACGTTAGCTGGCGAAATTGGCTGATCGTTGCCGATTTCTCCATAGCCGCGCAGTGCCGAGCTGATGATCTGATCGCGATTGATCAGATATTTCATGCCCGTGACAAACTCCGGCGTGTTCATGTCGAGGCGGATATTGAGGTTCGTATAGTTGCCGTTTGTCGACTTGGACAATTCAAAGCCGCTTTGGGATTCGACCAGCTTTGTCGAACGCGGGTTGATGGCGGCCGCCAAATGAATATCGCCTGCCAGAAGTGCGTTGACGCGGGCGTTGTCGTCACCGATCGCGAAGAACTCGAAGCTATCGATATGGGGCAGACCCGGCTTCCAGTAGTTCTGGTTCTTCTTCATGATCGAGCGCACGCCTGGCTCGAATGTTTCAAGCGTGAACGGACCGGTGCCGATCCCTTTCGAGAAGTCGGTCGTGCCGTCCTGAACGATCATGAAGTGCTGCAGTGCCAGAATGAACGGAAGGTCGGCGTTCGCTGCTTCGAGAACGATCTCGACCGTCGACGGGTCGACAGCCTTGATCTCGGCAAACTGTGCGGCGATCTTTGCGACCTTGGAGCCGACACTCGGGTCGAGGTGGCGGTTCAGCGCGAAGACGACGTCGTCGGAGGTGAGCGCCTTCCCATCATGGTAGGTCACGCCCTTGCGAAGCGACACTGTCCAGGTCTTGGCGTCCTTGGACTCGAGCTTCTCGGCGAGTTCCATCTGAGGAACACCGCTGCCATCGATGACGGTCAGCCGGTTGTAGAGGGAGCAGCAGCGCACATAGTCTGTGCCGTTCGAAGCCTTGGCCGGGTCGAGTGTGTCAGCATTTGAGGACGACAGACCTGCGGCCTTGAAATGCCCGCCGGAAACCGGGGTACCGGCAACAGCGCTCGAGGCGCGGCCGAAAATCGCGCTACCAGCTGTAACAGCAACGCCGCTCGCCAGCATCAACTTCAGGAGGTCACGGCGCGACGCACCGCGACGGATGGCGTCTTCGACCTTTGCATCGTCGGACTTCGTCCAATTGGTAATTTTCTCAGTCATTACATTCCCCTCTTCGGTCGGTTTGGGTGGCGGCCGTCTTGATTGCGGACCTTCCAGCCTCGGTTGGTTTTCACAGCCACCCTTTGCGGATTTCGTGTTGGCAATGTGTTAGCTACTTGTCTCTTCGGAACCTTCACTTCCCGGGATCACCCAAGGTTCCGACTGTCAAAGTCTGAAGGAGGAAAATATTTCCCTTCGTTCAGTCCCTGATCCAAGTTGCCGATTACTCCTTTTCCCACCTTTAGTGTTTCACGCCAGCGTTGGCTTATTCTCCGTAATTGCCGGTCGCGGCAGCATTAAATTGCGAACTTTGTTGCTCCGGCAGTATTTCGGGAATCCTCTCTCAAGCCATGACGGACCTGACATCCTGGTCGGCGAGCGTCTGATCCAGCGTTTCGCGGGTCCGCTCGATGATTGCGTCGATCTCGGCATCGGTACAGCAAAGCGGCGGCGCATAGCCGAGAACGCCCTGCGGAAAGGCACGGATGACAAGGCCATTGTCCCATGCCCGGTCGAAGACGCGCCTGGCGGCCATGGCGGCAGCTGGAAGCGGGGTCTTTTTAGCCTTGTCGGTAACAAGTTCGATGCCTGCCAGCATGCCGCGGCCACGAACTTCGCCGACCAGCGGATGATCGCGCAGACTTTCCAGTCCGGCCATCAGCCGGGCACCCGCTTTACGGCCATTTTCAAGCAGGCCACCTTCGTAAAGCTTCAGCACCTCAAGCGCGACCGCCGCACTGACGGGATGCGCAGAGTAGGTGTAGCCGTGGCCGACCGCGGCTTCGCCCGCACCATCGGCAATCACGTCATAGACGCCATCCGACATGAAAACAGCGCCCATCGGCACGTAACCGGAGGTCAGGCCCTTGGCGACCGTCATCATGTCCGGGACAACGTCTTCCGCCTCGCAGGCAAAAAGCGGCCCGGTGCGACCGAAACCGGTGATGACCTCGTCAGCGATGAAGAGGATGCCGTATTCATGGCAAAGGTCGCGGATTGCCTTGATCCAGCCTTTGGGCGGCACAATGACACCGCCGGACCCCTGGACTGGCTCAGCGTAAAATGCGGCAACACGGTCCGGCCCGATTTCTTCGATCTTGGCCTTCAAGTCGGAAAGCGACGCGGCCGTGATTGTTGCCGCATCGTCTCCGACAGGGTTGCGGTAGGGATAAGGCGACGGGATTTTGTGCTGCCAGTCGAAGGGAACGCCAAAGCCGGTATGGAAGGCCGGAAGCGCGGTCAGTCCGGCGCCAACCGTTGATGAACCGTGATAGCCCTGCTGGATCGAGATAAACTGATCGCGCTGCGGCTGCCCCTTGGCATTCCAGTAGTAGTGGACAAAGCGAACGGTCGAATCCACAGCATCCGATCCGCCGAGCGTGAAATAACACCTGTTCAGGTCACCCGGTGCACGTTCGGCAAGTTCGGATGCCAGCCGGATGGCAGGCTCCGACCCGAGGTCAAAATATCCCGTAGCATAAGGCAACTCCCGCATCTGGCGGGTTGCGGCCTCAACGATACTTTCATGGCCATACCCGGCATTGACGCACCACAGCCCCGCGAAGCCGTCGATAAGCTGGTGGCCGCTGGCATCGGTAACCGTTGCCCCGTTGGCGGATTTCAAGACCCGCACACCCTGGCGTTCGTGTCCGCGATAGGACGCGACAGGGTGGATGAGATGGGCACGATCAAGTTCGTTCAGGGAATTGGCGAGCACTATGCTTCTCCAGATTGATTTCAGCCAAGGGCCTGGTTGGCCAGCGCGTAGACTTTTCGCCGTGCCTGTTCTGCATTGTCTTTGGGAGGGCGCCGCATCGCCACGCCCCCGCCGGAATGGGCAAGCCCGATTTCGGCGAGCCAGGGCGCGAGGCCGGTTTCGCTTCCCGTGTCGATACGAAGGAACGCCCCGGGGCGCGAGGAGGCGTGATAGGCAATAAGCGCGCGGGCCGCCTCACGATCGGGCGCAATGACCGGACCGATCACGTCGCCGCGCCCGAATTGCCGGATCGCAGCATAGGCTTCGACGGTGCTGCCCTTGCGGATCACCGCAACGCTGCCGCACGCCACCAGCGCATCGATCATCTTCGACCGGTCTGCTCCGTAGGCTTCGCGGTCGAGCGTCTTCAGAGCCTCAAGATCGCCGGCAGCCATTTTTTCAACGCCCACCGGGGTGTCGCAGGAAAGCGCCTGACCTTGACACTGGAGGATCGTGCCGGTGGCTACAAAGCCGAGCTTTTCATAAAGCGGCAGGCCCTCCTGCGTCGCAATGAGGCGAAGCGGGCGATCCCCAGCCAGAACAAACGCCTCTTCCATGAGCTTTCGGCCAACACCGAGACCGCGCATGGACTTGTCGACGATCACCATATTGATCGTGGCGCAATCGTCGCCGTAGGGCGTCACAAGCGTCGTGCCGGTGACACGGCCTTCCGCATCGGTTGCGACAACACCAGTGCTTAGCTGCTGCACGAGCATCCAGTCTTCGCGACGATGCGGCCAGTTCTCGGCACGCGTCAGCGCAAGTGCACCATCAATATGCTCAGGCCCGAAAGCACCAATATCAATTTGGCTCTGCATGAGTGATCCTTTCCTGATGAGAAGTTTCGGACAGGAAAGGCAAGCTATTCATCTGAATGCATGGGGCTGCGCACTATCTTCTGCCAAACCGCGGCGCGCATCCCGCATATTGTGCTGGCAAGGCATTTAAGGGGCCGGCGGACAGACATTTCGACCGGCACCTTGAAGAGCTGCCGTGCAATTCTGTGCCAAACCGGGCGGCAATTTAAAAACTTTGTGCTTCCAGAGCAGCCAATTCGCTCGGCCAAGCGAAGTCTCGTCACTTTATGATGATGTCAACGACACACATAGACAGAGGAAGAACTTCATGGCCCCCATTCGCCCGAAATATGTCACCTTCGATTGTCACGGCACCCTGATTCATTTCGACATGGCCGGTGCTGCCCGCGACCTTTACAGCGACCAGCTGGATGAGCAGGCGATGCAGAAATTCATCAAGAATTTCTCGGCCTATCGTCTTGACGAAATCATGGGAGCCTGGAAGCCCTATGCCGAGGTGGTCCATAATTCTCTGCAGCGGACCTGCAAGGCCAACGGTGTCACCTTTCGGGATGAAGACGCGAAGATGATCTATGAGCGCGTGCCGACCTGGGGCCCTCATCCGGATGTGCCTGCAGGACTCGCAAAGGTCGCCAAGGAAATTCCGCTGGTCATCCTTTCCAACGCCATGGACGCGCAGATCATGTCCAATGTCGAAAAGCTCGGCGCGCCCTTCCATAAGGTCTATACCGCCGAACAGGCGCAAGCCTACAAGCCGCGCTTCCAGGCTTTTGAATATATGTTCGACATGCTGGGTTGCGGCCCGGAAGACGTTTTGCATTGCTCGTCCTCTTTCCGCTACGACCTCATGTCGGCGCATGATCTTGGTATCAAGAACAAGGTCTGGGTGAACCGTGGTCATGAACCGGCCAACCCCTACTACGGCTATACCGAGATCGCCGACATTTCCGGCCTCCCCGGCGTCGTCGGCCTGTAGGAAAGTCGATGACGATGAAATTCGTATCCTATTGGCATGACACGGCGCCGGCCTTTACCGGCGGCGCCAAAGGGCCGGTCAGCGGGCACTATGATGTCGCCATCATCGGTGCGGGCTTTACCGGACTTGCCGCTGCACGACAGCTTGCCAAGACGGGGGCGAAGGTCGTCGTACTGGAAAGCGAGCGCGTCGGCTTCGGAGCATCGGGCCGCAACGGCGGGCATCTGAACAACGGGCTGGCTCACAGCTATCTCGGCGCGAAGGCTCAACTTGGCAAGGAGCGCGCCATTGCGCTTTACAAGGCGCTGGACGATTCCATCGACACCATTGAAGCCTTGATCGCAGAAGAGGGTATCGACTGCGATTTTCGCCGCTCGGGCAAGCTGAAGCTCGCCTCCAAGCCCAAGCATTTCGAAGCGATCGCACGCAATTTCGAAGCGCTGAACAAGGAATGCGACCCGGATACGGCACTGTTGACGGCCGAAGACCTCAAAAGCGAGGTTGGCTCACCATTTCATGGCGCAATGCTCTCAAGGAAGAGCGCCGTCATGCACATGGGCCGCTATGTGGTGGGTCTGGCTGAGGCGGCTGCGCGCCATGGCGCCGTCATCTTCGAAGACGCTGCCGTCAGCGATCACAGCGAAGCCAATGGCATTCACACCGTCCGCACCTCCCGCGGCGAGGTGACCGCGGCCGACGTGATCCTGGCGACGGGCGCTTACACGACACAGAATTTTTCCTATTTCCGCAGGCGCATCATTGCCGTTGGCAGTTTCCTGATCGCCACACGGCCGTTGACCGAGAGCGAAGCCGCAGCCGTGATGCCGGGCAATCGCACCTGCGTCAACACGATGAATATCGGCAACTACTGGCGTCTTTCACCGGAGAACCGGCTGATTTTCGGTGGACGCGCGAAATTTTCGGCAACTTCTGACCAGCGCTCGGATTCCACATCCGGCGAGATCCTGCGCGAAAGCATGGAACGCATCTTTCCGCAGCTCAAAGGTATCGACATCGACTATTGCTGGGGCGGGCTCGTTGATATGACAGCAGACCGTTACCCCCGCTCCGGGTTCCATGAGGGTCTGTGGTACGCCATGGGCTACTCCGGGCACGGAGCCCAGCTTTCGACCCAACTCGGCATGATGGTGGCCGACGCCATCCTTGGCCGCGCTGATCGCAATCCGATGCGCGACTATCCCTGGCCAGCGGTGCCCGGCCACTTCGGCAAGCCCTGGTTCCTGCCACTGGTCGGCCAGTATTACAAGATGCTCGACAAGTTCCAGTGAAGCCCTCCCTGTTCCCCCAGGGCTCAAACTAAAGGAGCTGATTGCACGCAATCAGCTCCTTCTTTTTGACTTCACACTTGAAAACAATGGAGCGGTCTCAAGACCGCTCCGCTTTCCATCTCAGGCGAGCCCGCCCATGTGAAAGCTCTTGGTTTCAAGATATTCCTCGATCCCCATTTGAGCGCCCTCGCGGCCAAGGCCGGATTGCTTGACGCCGCCGAAGGGGGCAACTTCCATGGAGATGAGACCGGTGTTGAGGGCCACCATGCCAAACTCCAGCGCCTCGCCGACGCGCCAGGCACGCTTCAGGTTCTCCGTATAGAAATAGGAAGCAAGGCCGAAGGGCGTTCCATTGGCAATGGCAATGGCTTCTTCTTCGGTCTCAAAGCGGAAGAGCGGCGCCACAGGCCCGAAGGTCTCTTCGCTGGCAAGCTGCATGTCGGTTGTCGCGCCCGTCAGAACGATTGGTGCGGTGTATTGGCGACCGTTCGGCATTTCGGGCGTCTGGGTAATGACCTTGCCGCCCTTCTCCAAGGCATCGGCAACATGACGTTCGATCTTTTCAATCGCCGCGCTATTGATCATCGGCCCGATGGACACACCGGCTTCCGTGCCGGCCCCAACTTTCATTTCTTCGACGCGCGCCTTCAGCTTGGCGGCAAACGCGTCGTAAACGCCGGACTGCACCAGAATGCGGTTGGCGCAAACGCAGGTCTGGCCACCATTGCGGAATTTCGAGGCAAGAGCGCCTTCGATTGCAAGATCAAGATCAGCGTCATCGAAGACGATGAAGGGAGCATTCCCACCAAGTTCAAGGCTCAGGCGCTTGACGCTGTCGGCAGCGCCGCGCATCAGGAGTGAGCCGACCCGCGTGGAGCCGGTGAAGGAGATCTTGCGCACCGTCTCGTTCGCCATGATCTCGTTGCCAATGTCCGTCGGCATGCCGGTGACGATGTTGATCACGCCGGCGGGGATGCCTGCCCGCTCGGCAAGTAACCCAAGCGCCAGCGCCGAATAGGGCGTGAATTCCGAAGGCTTGATAACCACCGTACAGCCGGCGGCCAGTGCAGGGGCAACCTTGCGAGTGATCATTGCATTTGGAAAATTCCACGGCGTGATAATGCCGCAGACACCGACCGGCTCTTTCAGCACGAGTATGCGGCGGTCGTTGCTCGGTGCGGGGATCATGTGACCGTTGACGCGGCGCGCCTCCTCTGCAAACCATTTGACGAAGGACGCTCCATAGCGGATTTCGCCGCGCGCCTCGTCCAGCGGCTTGCCCTGCTCGCTTGTCAGGATGAGCGCCAGGTCCTCGAGATTTTCGATCATCAGGTCATGCCAGGCCTCCAGATGCTTGGCGCGCTCGGCATGGGTCTTGGCTTTCCATGTCTTCCAGGCCGCCTCTGCAGCCTCGATCGCGGCGCGTGTATCTTCGCCATCCATATCGGGCACGGTGCCCAGCGTTTCCTGCGTCGCCGGATTGATGACGTCAACGGTCTTTCCGGAGCGGGCTGCAACCCAGTTTGCACCGATCAGCCCTTCTTGGCTGAAAAGACTCTTATCCTTGAGGTTCAGCATCGAGATATCCTTACAGTGTTGTCAGTGCATTCTTGACCGCACTCGTGATAGCGGCGGTCGTATCTTTTCCAGGCGTGGTGCCGATGCCCTTGCCGGTGGTGATCGCCAGCGCCTCCATGATGCGCCGGGCCGCCTGGGTTTCGCCCAGGTGCTCCAGCATCATCGCGCCGGACCAGATGGTCGCCATCGGGTTCGCGATGCCTTTACCGGCAATATCCGGGGCCGAGCCGTGGACAGGTTCGAACATGGAGGGGGCAGCGCGGTCGGGATTGATGTTGGCCGAGGCGGCAAAACCGAGGCCGCCTTGAATGGCCGCCCCCAGATCCGTCAGAATATCGCCAAAGAGGTTCGAGGCGACGATGACATCGAGACTTTCCGGCGCCATGACCATGCGAGCGGCGAGCGCGTCGACATGATAACTCGTCACCTCGACCTCCGGATATTCGGGAGCCAGCTTCTGCGTGATCTCGTCCCAGAAAACCATGGAATATTTCTGCGCATTGGACTTGGTGACAGAGGCGAGCTTGCCACGACGGGCTTTTGCCTGTTCGAAACCGAAGCGGATGATGCGTTCGACACCCGCGCGCGTGAAGATCGAGGTTTCGACTGCGACCTCGTTGTCCATGCCCTGGTGGACCCGCCCGCCGGCGCCTGAATACTCGCCTTCGGTATTCTCGCGGATACAGAGAATGTCGAAAGCCTCCGCTTTCAACGGACCTTGAACGCCTGGCAGAAGGCGGTGGGGGCGGATGTTGGCATATTGGACAAATGCCTTGCGGATGGGCAGCAACAGGCCGTGCAGCGAGACAGCATCCGGCACCTCTTTCGGCCAGCCGACCGCACCCAGAAGAATGGCGTCGAAGCCACGCAGCGTCTCGATACCGTCCTCCGGCATCATCCGCCCTGTTTCCTTGTAGAAGGAGCAGGACCAGGGAAACTCGGTGCCCTTGAGCGCAAATCCGGAGCTTTCGGCGACCGAATTCAGGATTCCCCAGGCAGCGTCGATGACGTCGACTCCGATGCCGTCACCGGGGATCAATGCGATTGAATAGGTTTGCATGGTTTTCCTTAGAGGCTGATGAGGACACTCTTTGTCTTGCGGTTGGCTTGGTAGGCTTCGCGGCCAAGGTCCTTGCCGATACCGGAACGCTTGTAACCGCCGGTCGGCAGGATATGGTCGCGCGAACGGCTATAGCGATTGACCCACACAGTGCCCGCTTCAAGCTTGCGGGCAAAGCGGATCGTGCGCGACAGGTCTTTGGTGAAAAGGCCCGAAGCAAGGCCGTAGACAGGGTGCGCAGAAAGCGCCAGGGCTTCTTCCTCGGTTTCGAATGTCTGGACCGTTAACACAGGCCCGAAGATTTCCTCGACAATGGCGGGGTTCGTCTGATCGACATTGCCGATCAAGGTTGGCTCGAAGAAATAGCCCTCACCTGCGATCAGACCACCGCCCGTGAGACATTCGCCTCCGGCGGACTTTGCTGCGTCAACAATGCTGGCGATGCGGGCACGCTGTCGTTCGGAGATGATTGGCGAATATTGTGTTGTTTCGTCCCAGGTAGGTCCGGGACGGGCGGTTTTCATTTGCTCAATGATCGCAGCGACAAGCTCTTCTGCGACGGATTTTTCAATGATCAGCCGGGTGCCCGCGACGCAGGCCTGGCCGGCGTTGAACATGACGCTGCCGGCGATTGCCGACGCGGCTTTCGCGATGTCGGCATCGGCAAACACGATCTGCGGGCTCTTGCCACCGAGTTCCAGCGTCATCGGCTTGATGCCGGTGCGTGCGATGTTTTCCATGATTGCCGAACCCGCACGGGTCGAACCGGTAAAGCTCACCTTGGCGATGTCCTCATGACCGGTAAGGGCGTTGCCGGTAAGCGGGCCGTCGCCGAGAACCACATTGAAAAGACCTGCCGGAATGCCGGCTTTCACGGCAAGCTGTGCCATGTAAACGGTTGAGAAGGGCGTCATTTCCGATGGCTTGATGACCACCGCATTGCCTGCGGCAAGCGCCGGACCGAGCTTCCATCCCGCCATGGAGATGGGGAAATTCCACGGCGTGATCGCGCCCACGACCCCATAGGGTTCACTCACGATCATGCCACAGGTCTGATCATCGGTCGGCACCAGATCGCTGCCTTCCTTGTCCGCAAATTCGGCAAAGAAGCGGATCTGTTCGGCAGTCACGGCAATGTCACCAGCAATAAGCTGGCCAACAGGCCGTGTGGAAGACAGGGCTTCGATCTTCGCCAATGTTTCCGCTTCTTCTTCGATCAGGTCTGCCCAGGCCTGCAGCGCCTTGGTCCGCTCGCGCGGGCGAACCCCGCCCCAATTGCTGGCCTTGAGCGCTTCCCTGGCATTTTCGACGGCGCGGTCGACCAGACCGGCATCTGCAACGGGACACTCGGCATAGGCCTTTGCGTCGGAGGGCCGGCGCATCTCGATCCCGTCCGAAGCCGGGACGAGTTCACCGCCAATGAAATGGCCGATGGGCAGAGACAGGCTGTCCGGGTCGAAACTGAGACTCATGAGAGGTCTTCCTTGAGAGGTCCGCATCCTGGCCCGAACGTCCGAGTACGAATGCTGTGCTCATCTGTTGCGGTCGGCGTTTCTTGCGTTTTGGCGGGCAACGGCAGTCAAATCTTCCAAGAGAAAAAAGCTGCCGCCCTCACCGGTCTTGTCAGTTCACCACGACGTAGAATTTGCGCACTGTCTCAATTGTCTTCCAGACGCCGACAAAGCCGGGTTTCATCACGAAGCTGTCGCCGGTTTTGTAGATGACCGGTTCGCCGCCCTCAGGGGTGATTTCGACGCGGCCGGAGAGGATGTGGCAGAATTCGAAAACCTCGCCCTTGATCGACTTCGTTTCGCCCGGTGTCGCTTCCCAGACACCGGAAAGAACCTTGCCGTCCTTTGCTTCATCCATCGGCCAGGTCTTGAAGGATGGCGATCCGGCAATCAACTTCTCGGGCGCTGGCAGCGATTCACGGGGAGCAAAGGTTGGATTCGGGTCGAGGGTTTTCAGCAGGGACATGTTGATCCTTTCAGGTGTTTCAATAGCCACGACGTCTGTCGACGAGCCCGACAGGATCGAGACCGGCGCGGTGCCGTTTGATGTTTTCAATGACGGTCCGCGCAGCACTGGCTGGTTGGGTAACGCTGGCAATATGAGGCGTGAGGATGATCCTGGGGTGCGACCAGAAAGGATGCGCCTCAGGCAGCGGCTCCGGATCGGTGACGTCGATCATCGCAGCCGAAAGATGGCCGTCGTCGAGTGCGTCTGTCAGGGCGGCATGGTCAAGCTGCGGACCGCGGCCCGCGTGAATGAGGGCGGCCCCTTCAGGCAACTTTGCAAAAAGGTCGGCATTGAGAAAGCCGCGCGTCTCCTCCGTCAACGGCAGGAGGCAGACCAGAATGTCACTTGTCCGAAGCATCTCATCGAGACCATCAGCACCGTGGTGGCAGGTGACGCCGTCAATCACGCGAGCGCTGCGAGACCAGCCCGAAAGCGAAAAGCCGAGCGGCTTCAATCGCTCTATGACCGCCTGCGCCAGCACGCCCAGCCCGAGCACGCCGACACGGCGCTCCTCGGCCTGCATCTGCGGCAAGGGTGACCAGAGCCGATGTCTTTGCTGGTCGAGATAGGCGGGCAGATTGCGGTGAAGTGCCAATGTCGCCAGAAGCACATATTCCTGCATCATCCGGGCAATGCCGTCCTCGACCATGCGGACAATTTTCACATGGTCCGGCACCAGATCGAAATTGAACTGGTCAACGCCTGCCCCGATGGAAAACAGGACTTCCAGGTTTCTGTAGCGGCCGAGATTGTCCGGCATTCCCCAGGTCAGCAGGTACCGCACGTCCTCGGGAGCAACGTCATTTTCATCCATGCTGAAAGGGACATCCGGCAGCGCTTCGGCAAATGCCTCTGCAAAGATTGCACCGCGTTCGGCATCGGACCTGAAGAGAAATGTCATAGCATGCGATCCCGCTCAGGCCCGGCAGCGCTGGCCGAGCGCTTCGATGAAGGTCTGGCAGGCGACAAGCTCACTTTCGAGAATGAATTCGTCGGGTTTGTGCGCCCGCCCGATATCGCCGGGGCCGCAGATGAGAGCATCTATGCCGGCCGCCTGATAAAGGCCGGCTTCGGTGCCGTAACTGACCGCCCCAAGCGCCGTTTGATGCGTGAGGTCCTCAATCAGGGATACCATTGGCGAGGTCACATCGAGCGCGAGCGCCGGATAAGCGCTCATTTCAGTCCACTCGACCGAATACCCCATCTCGCGCAACGCGTCGGCCTTGTTCCGGATTGGGGTCAGGAGGCTCTGCGGATCGACACCTGATATTGCGCGCGCTTCCAGTTCAAGCCGGCATAAGTCCGGCACGATGTTGATAGCCTTGCCACCAGAAATCACCCCGGCCTGCAGCGAGGAATAAGGCGGCTCGAAGGCTTGATCGAACGGACCGGACGACAGCTTTGCCGCTGCCTCGATAGCCGCATCCAATATGCCCGCCATGGCATGAATGGCATTGAGCCCGAGATCGGGTCGGGAGGAGTGACCGGCACGACCCTGAATGGTGACGCTTGCCGCGGATTTGCCCTTGTGGGCGAGCACCGCTCGCATGTTGCTGGGCTCTCCAATGATCGCGCCCAATGGGGCAGCGCAAAGATCCGGCAGCGCGGCAAGCAGATGTGGCACGCCCCGGCACCCGGCCTCTTCATCGTATGAAAATGCCAGGTGAACAGGCCGTGCGAGATCCATCTTGGCCAGCTTCGGGACAGCTGCAAGTGCTGCGGCCAGATAACCTTTCATATCTGTCGTGCCACGACCGTACAGCCGCTCGCCGTCACGTCGGAGGCAGAACGGGGAGGATGTCCATTCCGCCAACTCTGCCGGCACGACATCCATATGGCCGGAGAGGATGTAGCCGGGAATGTCCCGGGGGCCGATGGTGGCAAACAGGTTGCTCCGGTCGCCTTCCGGGCCAGGCAGAACGGTAACCGCGATACCCTCTGCCTCCAGGTAAGAGCAAATCCAGTCAACAATCTCGCCGTTAGGCGCCCCTACCACGGTAGGAAACGAGACCAGCCGCTCCAGAATGTCAGTCGCGTACATATTTTCCCCGGCAAGTGGCATCGACAAGCGGTCCCATAATTCAAATTGCAGTCATGAAGCATGACGGATTGTTGCGGGATTGAATGCCGAACCTGCGCTCACTTCGGTCGAATGTTTTGCTTTTGGGGGTCTTAAGAGCAATTTATGCGGCGGCGCAGGTTTACGATGGTCAGGGTGCTGCGCAAATATGGCGCGCTGGTCAATAACACTCTTGATTGCCGGGAGCGGGGCTTTGGGGCCAAGCAAAGAAAATCAGATCGACGCTTTTTCAATGCATATTGCCGACGTGCAGGATGCCGATCTCGACCAATTGCATGCGCTGTCGATTTCCGTCGGCTGGCCACACCGGGGTGAAGACTGGCAGTTCTTGCGCGAGGTCGGCGAGGGTGTCGTCACCAACGACGAAATCGGCAGGATCATGGGATCCGCCATGTGGTACCGTCAGGCTGAAAACCTGGCCACAATCGGCATGGTTATCACGTCTCCCCGGCTGCAAACGCAAGGAACCGGCCTCTGGCTGATGGAATATGCGTTGAATGAGCTTGAGGGCTGTAACCTCAGGCTCAATGCCACGCGCGCGGCCCAACGGCTTTATCATTCGCTCGGCTTTACGCCGGAAAAGACTGTTTTCCAGTGTCAGGGTGTCGTGAAGGACGGTGCCGGTGCCGCATGTGACGCGCCGCAAGGCGACCTTCGTGTCCTCACGAAAGACGATCTGCCGGCAATCACGGCGCTTGACGGCGCGGCTTTCGGTGTTGTGCGCGCGGGTTTGATCGACAAGCTCCTGGCGCAATCGGTGGGCTATGGCCTTTTTCGCGACGGTGCCTTGACGGCCTTCGCGCTTTGCAGACGTTTCGGGCGCGGCCATGTGGTTGGCCCCATTGTCGCGTCGAACGATGCCGACGCAATTGACGTTCTTTCACCTCACATCAAAGAGCATGAAGGCCGATTTCTGCGGCTCGACACCCACTTCGAAAGCGGCGAATTCGCGCATCTGGTTACCAGCAGCGGCATGTCCGTTTTCGATACGGTCCTCACCATGTCACTGGGCGAGCGGCTGCGGAAATTTGGAACGGATGTTGTCGAGGGCCCTGTCACCTATTCGCTTGTCAGCCAGACGCTCGGCTAGGTGGTTCTGCCTGAGCGCTATGGAGATCAATAACCAGGGCCAGGCAGCTTCTGGTGACCAACAAGGATGAGACATGAAGACGTTGCTCCTGAACAAAGAGGAAGTGAGCCGCCTGATCTCCAATCGGGAAGTTATCGAAGCTGTTGAAAATGCCTATAAAGCCTTCAACAGCGGGCAGGTCGAACAACCGGAATATCTTTCCATTCACATGCCTGCGCCGCGCGGAGAAATTGACTTCAAGCTCGGCTATTACAAAGTCAATGAAACAATCTCCATGAAGGCCTCTTCAGGGGGCTTCGAAAACAACCCGGCCAGCTTCGGTTTGCCGACCGGAATGGGGACCATCATTCTCTTTGACGCAAGGAGTTGTGCCCTGATTTGCGTGATGGACGGAAGCCTGATCACGGGGCTGAGAACCGGTGCATCCGGAGCCGTCTCGGTAAAGGCGCTCGCCAGAAAAAACGCTTCGAAAATCACGTCGATCGGCACTGGAAATCAGGCGAGAATGCAAATTCGCGCCATCAACGAGGTCATGAAGATCGACGAGATTTATGCCTGGAGCCGCACGGCTGAAAAACTTGCCAAATACAAGGCCGACATCGAAAGCGAGTTCGGCATTCCGGTGATAATCACCGAAACCAAGAAAGAAGCGGTTGAGCAAGCGGATGTCCTGATTACGACTACGCGCGGCGTGGGAGCCCCGGTGGAAGCAGCCTGGGTCAAACCGGGGACGCATATCGTTGCGATCGGCACTGACCAATTCGGCAAGCAGGAACTGGAGCCGGAGATCTTCAGAAACGCGAAAATTGTTGTCGACTCGTTGGCGCAATGCGCCGAGAAGGGTGAGACTTGGCACCCGCTCAACCATGACATCATTACCAGAGATGATATTCATGGTGAAATCGGCGAGATATTGCTGGGTCGCAAGCCTGGCCGCGAACATGAAGATGAAGTGACCATCTTCGATTCCACCGGCATGGCGATACAGGACATCACCACCGCCGACAGGATTTACCAAAACGCCATTGCGCAGAACGTCGGAACGTATTTCGAGTTCTTCTCGTAAGCCGCGTCTGCTCGCTTTGGCGGGATCGTTTCATGTCGGGCAAATCTGAGATTTTTCCAGGGTTTGCCAAGGACACATCAACTCCAGCCTCCTCTGAACAATAAAAAAGGCCGCGAAGGTGAACCAGCAAGATAGTCATCGCAACTCCCCGACCATCGAGGATATTCGGGAGGCCCGGAAACGGATAGAACCCTATATCAGGCGCACGCCGCTGCTGCGCGCAGAACGGATCGAAAAGGCTGTCGGTTGCCAGGTCTATCTCAAACCTGAAACCCTGCAGGTTACCGGGGCGTTCAAGATCCGAGGCGCTCTGAACGCGGTCCTCTCTTTGCCCAAAGAAAAGATCGCCAAGGGCCTCATCTCCAGTTCCTCGGGCAATCACGCGCAAGGCCTGTCCTATGTCGCCCGAATGCTGGGCACGAAAGTCTTGCTGGTGCTGCCGACCACCACGGCAAAGTTGAAAGTCGAAAACACAAAAGCCCTTGGTGCGGAAGTCATTCTTTTCGATGGCGACAACGCCGCCAGATGGAAAAGGGTTTATGAAATTGCCGAGGAAAACGGCTACACGGTGGTCCATGGATTTGAGGATCCGATGGTAATGGCAGGCCAGGGAACGATGGCTTGTGAAATCCTGGAAGACCTGGAAGATGTCGACACCGTGATTGTGCCCCTGGGTGGTGGCGGGCTGATCTCCGGCGTTGCCACAGCCATCAAGGAAACCAATCCGCGCGTGCGCGTCATCGGCGTAGAGCCTGCGCTGACACCAAAATACTATCAGAGCCGGATCAACAAAGAGCCGACCTCCCTTCCCTTGCGGGACACGATAGCCGATGGATTGCGGATCAGCGTTCCTGGCAGGAATCCCTATCCAATCATCGAAAAATATGTCGATGAGATCGTCCTCGTAGACGACGAGCATATCATCCAAGGCATGCGCTCACTCGCGGTCGATGCGAAATTGATTGCCGAACCGGCGGCATCGATTGGCATTGGAGCCTTGTTGGCCGGTTCGATCGCTGTCAGGCCGGACGAAAAGGTTTGCGTTATTCTGACAGGCGGAAACTGGGAACTGGACGCCCTCGCGGATGTCTACAAATCTGTTCCCGTCTGATTGGCCTTGCGCGAGGTTTCGGCAGAGGGTGGAAGAAGAGCTGTTGCCGACTGGCCAGCCAGTTTCTTTCCCTCCGACGCAACCACCTAAAAGCACTTGCCGGCCTCACCAGCACGCGCAGCTTCAATTGTGGCATTGAGTGCGTGCAGATTGGTTCGTTCCGCAACGGCTTGAATGCACGATGGTCTGAACACTGGCTGCCGATTGTTTCGAGGTCGCCGATACGCTGACGACTGATTGGTATTCTGTTCGGCGATTGCACGCCTGGATTGGGCGGTTTCGTTCAATTCTCCGCAGCTATCGTCGACGGAATGAAGACGCCCGGCCACACCCGTATCGGTTTCGGATATCAAACCGGAAAGGGTTTCACGCGCAGCCATACAAGCCTTCGCGCGCGGTCTCTGCGTCCTGGATGGAACGATGACCGTACGCGAGAACCGTCTTCGAGAGATGTAAGCCTGAAATGGAGGCGGATACTGGCCTGAACCTGTCCTGACCTCCAATTTGCAACAGACCTTTACTCAAACATCTTGCAACCAACGCATGTAGCTTTCCGTTCCGCCGTTGCGGGTGTCAGCCAAAGCCGCGTCTTCATCAACCGCGGCGGCAGCTGACGACGTCAGAACTTGCCGCAGAGCATCGCGCACGAGTTCGGCCTGACCCGGCATGAGGTTGCAGGGATCGAGTTGAAAGTAGCCCTTTTCGGTTTCGTGGCCGCGCACGATAATCGGCGGGTCGTAGCTACCGAATGCAACGGCGTATTGGGCTGCGCTTGCGCCGGCAATTGCCGGGTCGACGTGAACTTCCAGCCGCTCCAGAGGATTTCCGGTCGGATCCGGTATGCGTTTGGCATCAAATCCCGGCAAGCCGTCGATCGCTTCCTTCCACATTTCCAATGCAGCGGTTTCCGCGGCACGGACGGCGTCATGATCGCGCTCGAGCCACTGGGCCATTGCCTCGATGGCGCCGGCAATACTTTCCTTGCCGATCTTCATGCCCCGGCCAATGCCGATGTTTTGCAGGTAGGCGGCCCGCACAAGATCCTTGCGCCCGGCGACGATACCGGACGTCGGCCCGCCCATGAATTTGTGACCGGAGTAAATGGCTATGTCCGCACCGGCAGCAATGAAGCTCTCCAGATCATACTCGGAGGCCGCGTCGACGATCACCGGAACGCCCTTGGCATGCGCGATCTCGCAAAAGCGTTTCAGCGGGATCATGCCGTAGTCAACGACATGGTGCGAAATCACGTAAAGCGCGGCGGCAGCTCCCTCGTCGAGAACGGCCTCAAGTTGATAGTCCTTTGCCAGTGTGGATTGACCGACGATACGCACATGACCGCCAACCAGCTCAATGGCCTGGGAAACTGGCGCACCATATTCGCACAGATGGCCCATCTGCACCGCCACCCCGGATTTCGGGCCTGGCTCACAGGGCAGGTCTTCCGCGCGGGCTGGGTCGAGGCCCGTCATGCAGCCGGCGACTGCGAGAGAAATCCCCGCGCTTGCCGATGCGGTCAAAAAACCGGCTTCCGCACCGGTCAGTTGCGAAATCAGACCGGATGCTTTGGCTTGCAACTCGTGCATGCGCGCAAAGCGCGGCATTGCATCCGCGGTTGCTTTCGCCACGCGCAGGCTTGCGATCGAGCCTCCCAGCGAGGTCATTGTCCCGCAGACATTGACGACACGGCTTATTCCCATGGAATCATGCCATGACCAATCGATGCCATAGTCTTCACGCTGAATTTGTTTTTCGCCCATGATTTGTTCCTCTACTCTTGCGAGCACTTCCATTATTGTGGCATAGAGGCCGTAGTTTTGGCCTCGCAGCATGAGATGATGGTATGGATATGGAAGTCCCTCGTAGAAGCCGCACCAGTGCACTTACGCGGAACCTTCAAATACTTGATATCCTGACTGAAAGACTCGTTCCCATGACGGCTTACGAGCTGGCAAAAGCCAGTGGAGCACCGGCTTCGACCGTCTATAAACTCATTGACGAGTTGGCGGAGTGTTCGATGCTGAGCCGGACCGCCGATGGCCGGGTCTGGCTGGGTCCACGCCTCATGCGTTACGGACTCGCCTACCGCACGCGCATGAACGCCTTTACCGAAGCGCGCCGCGCGATGATGGAACTGAACGAGCGCACCGGTGAGATGATTCAGATCTGCACCCGTGACGAAGGCCAGATGAGTGTCATCGACATGGCGGAGGGTTCGGGCGCCTTTCGTGTGACCTCCGACGTGGGCACGCGGGTGCCTTTGAACTGGACGGCGTCGGGTCGCCTGCTGGTCGGTCATCTTCCCGAGGCCGAGCGTTTGGCGATCTTCAAGGCCTGTGCCGAACCATCGCACACAGGACTTGCGGAAACGGACCCGGAGAAACTGGCAAAGATGTCGCGAGAGGCCTTTCTTGAAGGCCTTTCGGTTCAGATCGACACTTCCGAGGAGTCCGTTGCCTGCATTGCCGCCCCGATCCGCGACCCTCAGGGTGCATGTCTGATGACTCTCTCGGTCGTCATGCCCAAGCATCGGGTTGCCGACAGGTTCGACAGCATCGCCACGGAAGTCCGCAATGCGGCGCGATCTGTCGAACGAGCTTTGGGCAATCATTAGTTTTCCCAGCTAGAGGCTTGATTGAGGGCATCGTCCGAAAGCTCGAATATCGCCTCGATTTCCACGGTGATCTGGTTTGGAAGAGAACTGACACCGAACGCCGACCGTGCATGGCCGCGTTTGTCGTCGAAGACACGAGCCAGTATATTGGACGCGCCATCAATCACGTGGGGATGGCGTTCGAATTCCGGTGTGGCATTGACCAGACCCAGGAGTTTCACCACTCCACTGACGTGGTCGAGAGAACCGAGAAACTGCCGTAGCGCGGCAATAATGTTGAGTGCAACCAGCTCGGCATGATCTCTCGCCTCTTCGGCCGTGACATCGCCGCCAACCTTGCCTTTCAGCAAGCTGCCGTCCGGCAGGACAGGCCCCTGACCGGACACATAAAGCATGTTGCCCGAACGCCGCACATTCTTGAACGCGCCTATGGGCGAAGGCGGGCTATCAGGCAGAGGACGGCCGAGTGCCTTCAAGCGTGTTTCAGGCGTTTCGGCGCGTAATTCAATTGTCATTTAGTACCTCGATTTTCTTGCAGTAGCTGACATGACCTTCAGCAACGGCAACGGGATGGGGTAGGCCATCTGCACAACCAGCGTCGGCAAATTTGCATCGCGTTCTGAATACGCAGCCCGATGGCGGATTGAGTGGAGAGGGAATGTCGCCCTGAAGAAGTTCACGTGACCGCTTGGCACGGGGATCGGGTAGCGGGATCGCGGAGTTGAGCGCACGCGTATACGGGTGCATGGCCTTTTGATAAACGGCCCGTGACGGCCCGATTTCCATAAGGCGCCCCAGATAGAGCACGGCGATCTGATCGCAAAGATATTCGACAACCGACAGGTCGTGCGCAATGAAAAGCATGGTCAGGTTCCGCTTTTCACGCAAATCCAGCAGTAGATTGAGCACCTGAGCCTGGATCGAAACATCCAGCGCCGAGACACTTTCGTCCGCCACGATGAATTCCGGCTCCAGCGCCAATGCACGAGCGATGCCGATACGTTGGCGCTGACCGCCGGAAAATTCATGAGGAAAGCGGTTCAAGTGGTCACCTGAAAGCCCGACTTCTTCCAGAAGCGCAGCAGCACGATCACGGCGCTCGCGCCGATTGCAGATGCCGAATGCCTTCAAGCCTTCACCGATAAGATCCGCGATCCGCAGTCGCGGATTGAGCGAGGACATCGGGTCCTGAAAGATGATCTGAATCCTGCGGCGCATCTGGCGCATTTGGCTGGCGCTGAGCGTGTTCAGGTCGGTTCCATCGAAAATGGTCTGGCCGCGCGTCGGCTCGACAAGCCGCAGCAGACTGCGTCCAAGCGTTGTTTTGCCCGAGCCGCTTTCGCCGACGAGACCTGTGATGGACCCGCGCGGAATATCGAAACTGATATCTTCCAGCGCGTGAACAGGGCCGCCGGACGTATCGAATATCTTCGTCAGACCGCGGATTTGCAGAAGCGGCTCAGTCATTCAACCAGCTCCTGTTCCAGAATACAGGCTGCCAAATGCCCCGGGGATTTGACCTGCAACGAGACAGGCTTCTTGCACGCTGGCAGGGCATAAGAACACCTAGGCTCGAAAGCACAGCCTTCCGGCAACGCATTGAGTGGTGGCACGGATCCCGGAATTGACTTGAGCCGCTCGCCCTCTGGGCGGTTTGGGCCGGGTATCGAGCCAAGAAGGCCGCGTGCATAAGGATGCCTTGTCTGGTCGAAAAGATCATTGACCGGGGCCTGTTCGACCACACTGCCCGCATACATGACCGCGACATCGTCAGCCATCTCGGCCACCACACCCATATCGTGCGTAATGAAGAGGATCGACATCTGGCGCTCGCGTTGGAGCCTCCGCATCAGGTCGAGAATTTGCGCCTGAATGGTCACATCCAGCGCTGTTGTCGGTTCATCGGCGATCAGGAAGGCCGGATTGCAAATCATTGCCATGGCGATCATCACCCGTTGGCGCATGCCCCCGGACAACTCATGCGGATAAGTATCGGCACGTTTGGCAGCGCCGGGGATCTCGACCATTTCCAGCATTTCAACGACGCGTTTGCGCCTCTCGGCTGCATCCAGGTTTTCATGCAGCAGAAGCATTTCGCCGATCTGATCGCCAATCGTGAAAAGCGGATTGAGCGACGACATGGGCTCCTGAAAGATCATGGCAATCTCGGAACCGCGAATATTGCGAAAATCGCGGGCGGACAGGGTTGCCAGATCAACCGTCTTTCCCGACCTGCCCCTGAAGGACAGCTCACCGGACAGAATGCGGCCTGACGGCGGCAGCAGCCCCATCAACGCAAGCGAAGTCACCGACTTGCCGGAACCGCTTTCGCCAACGAGTGCCAGCGTACGGCCCCGCGCGATCTCGAAACTGACATCCCGCAAGGCCGTGACCTGCCCGGATCCATTGCCAAAGCCAACGCGCAATCCGTCGACCTTGAGGATCGCGCTGCTATCCATCACGGAAGCCTCCGGCTCGCCGCCTGCATATCAGCGCCGAGAATCGTTGCGCGAGGCTCGAAGACCTTGTCCATCACCATCGAATTGCCCTGACTGTCGAGCACTTCGATGTCGGCATCTTCCAGATCGAAGACAGTGAAGTCGGCCCGCATGCCGGCTTTGAGGCCATCTCTGCCGGAAAGGCCGAGGATCGACCGCGGAGCGGCGCAACTTGCCTGGACGACGTCTTCAAATGGCAGGCCGACAGCCAGCAGTTTCGACATTGTGGTCGCCAGGTCGTAGACGGGCGATTCAATGGAAACCTTGTGCAGGTCGGTGGAGATGGAGAACGGACGCAGCCCGTCGGCAATGGAAGCGCGTGCCGTTTCAAAATTGAACGACGCTCCGCCATGGCCGATGTCCATGCGAATGCCTCTGTCGGCCATGTCCTGTGCCATGGCGAAGAGTGCAGGCGTATCGCGTATGGAGCCTGCAGGTTTGCCATTGAAGCAATGCGTGACGATGTCCCCTTCAGAGAGGATGTCGAAAACCTCATCGATAAGGGGGGGCGGCTCGCCGACATGAACCATCAGCGGGAAATTGGTCATTTCCGCAACGCGCTTGGCAATCTTGGCCGGCGTGATGCCCCAGCTGCCGACAATCACTCCGGAGGCGCGCACCTTGATGCCGCAGATGACATCCCGGTTTTTCTCCACGACCTCAAGCGTTCTGTCGATATCGATGGATCGCCAGTCGATGAGTTCCGGCACACGGTTGCAGGCAACAAGCCCGATCGAACCGATATTGAGGAAGGCCTTGATGGTTTCCGCATGAGGATCGATGACATATTCCCTCAGACCGTGGAAATTTGCCTCGCCCGCCGAGCCGGCATCGGCCATGGCCGTCACGCCTGTTGCGCGGCCAGCCTCACTGGCCCTGATCGAAATATCAGTCCCGCCATGCCAGACATGGACATGCAGGTCACACCACCCCGGAGACAGATAGGCCCCGTTCAGATCTACCTGACGCGCGTTTTCGGGAGCGTCATCGAGCAGTGTTCCGTCATCCGCAATGTGGATGGAAGTCGGGGCACTGTCGAAACCGACCGCGCTGAAATTGGTCAGGGTAAGCGCCATTCAGGTCTCCTTGTTGAGTTTGGGGTCCAATGCATCGCGCAAACCGTCACCGACCAGTTGGAGCGAGAGGACGGAGAGCGCGATTGCAACGCCCGGGAAGAGAATGAGAAAGAAGGCATTGTCGATATATTGCCGTCCCTCGTTGACCATCGTGCCCCACGTGGGCGTAGACGGATCAACGCCGACGCCCAGAAAGGTCAGGCCCGCTTCGGCCAGCATCGCATAGGCAAAGATGAAGGTTGCCTGTACCAGGATGGGGGACAGGATGTTGCGCAGAACGTGCGTGACCATGATCGTCAGCGTGCTGGAGCCAAGCGCACGCGCCGCCTCGACATAAGGCAATTCGCGGACAACCAGCGTCGAGGCGCGCACGATGCGGGCGACACGAGGTGTGTAGACGATGGAAAGCGCCAGGATGACATTGCCGACCGTTCCGCCAAAAATCGCGACAAGCGACAGAGCCAGCAGGATATCGGGAAACGCCATCATGGCGTCAATCAAACGCGACAGCGGTGTGTCGAGCCGCCGGAAAAAGCCCGCGACCAGACCGATGACAATGCCGGCAGACGATGACAGGATCGCCACGCCAAGACCAATTTGCAGCGAGGTCTGGCCCGCAACGAGCAGGCGGCCGAGAACATCGCGTCCGAACGCGTCCGCTCCCAGAAAATAGTCCGCGCCCGGCGGCGTAAGCCTGTTGCGCACGGACATCTTGCCGATAGCGGTCAGATCGAGCGTTGGCAAAACGTAACATGCCAGAACAATCACCACGAAACAGACAAGCGCAACCACAGTGGAGCGGCGCGCAAAAAGCACGTCGCGAAAGCCTGGCGGTTGATGGGTTTGAGATACGGTCGCCATCAGTATTTGACCCGCTTGTCGATGAAGAAATAGATGAGATCCGTGGCCAGGTTGATCAGCACATAGATGGACGCGACAATGATCAAGGTGCCCTGAATGACGGGGTAATCACGGCGCAGGACGGCGTTGACAACCAGGTTGCCCATGCCTGGCAGATTGAAGACGCGCTCGGTAACAACCGCACCCGAAACCAGGAGAGCAAAGGTCAGTCCGACGACGGTTATGATCGGAATGCCGGCATTCTTCAAAGCGTGCCGCAAGATGACCCGTCTTTCCGGCATCCCTTTTGCCCGGGCCGTTCTCACGTAGTCCTCCCCCAGAATGTCCAGCATGGAGGCGCGGGTGAAACGCAGGATCAGCGCTGAATTGGTAATGCCCAGGGTGATGGAAGGCAGGATGAGATGCCCGAGCCGAACCCATATATCGGCATCGGGACCGCCATACCCGGCGGTTGGAAACCAGCCGAGATTGGTCGCCAGGACGCGCTGGAACACCAGTCCGGTCAGAAAGCTGGGAATAGACGCCGCCAGCATTGCAGATGTCACGGAGCTCTGATCGAGAAGCGAACCGCGTTTATACGCCGCGTAGATCCCGATCGGCGTGGCGATGAAAAGCGCAAAAAACAAAGACATCAGAGCCAGAAAAATCGTCGGCTCCGCACGGTCCGCCAGAATGGAGGTCACAGGACGGTTGAAGAAAAGCGACTCGCCCAGATCCCCCTTCAGTGCGTTGCCGACGAAAGTCGCATATTGCAGGATGATCGGATCGTCGAGGCCGAGCCTTGTGCGCAGTTCCGCGGCTTCCTCAGGCGTGGCATCCGGGCCCAGCATCAAGGCAGCCGGGTCGCCGGGGGCGAGCCTGACCAGCACGAAGGCGATTGTCAGAACAAGAATGATCACCACGACCATTCCAACAAAACGCCGAAGAAGATACTTTGCCATGGAACCCTGTAGAACCGCGAGTAGTCGTTAAACGGCTGCGCCAGGACATTCCGGCGCAGCCAATTTCAAGCAAGCTTATTTGGAGACCTGTGCGTTCCAGAAAGCCGGCCATGGCGACGGGTTGACCCCTGTAAGGCCCTTTGCCTTGCCCTGAAGTGCATTGAAGTCACCGACCTTGATGAAGCCGACATCTTCCAGAACGATCTTCTGCAGCTCTCCGAAGATGGCTTTCCGCTTTTCCGGATCGCTTTCGGAGGTGAACCGGTTGAGAATTTCGTTCTTCGTCGGATTGTCCCAACCTTCACGCGCGGTGGAAAACAGGCTGGAAATAAGCGCCGGTTCCGGAAGGAACGGCGAGTGGGTGATGTAGATATCCCAAAGGTCCGGATTGTTGCGGTTTTGAGCAAGCGTCGCCCAGTCGACAACATCAAGCTGAACTTTCATGCCAGCCGCTTCCAGCCCCGCCTTCGCAACTTCGGCCATCTGATAATGGAACTCGTACTGATGCGAGGTGAGAATGCGCAGCGGAGATCCGTCGTACCCGGCAGCTTTGAGATATTCCGCAGCCTTTTCCTGGTCGTTCTGATTATAGAGCTCCACACCGGCATCACTGTGCCATGTCCAGCCTTCCGGATAGAGCGCACCATCAGTCTTAAAGAACTTCTCGTTACCGAAGCCGGCAAAGAGCATATCGTCAAAGGGAAGAGCAGCCTGAACAGCCTTGCGGATGTTCAGATCCATCATGATCCCCTTCTTGTGGTTCACCGCAAATACCGGCCAGCCGAAGGGCTGCAGGAGAACCGGCTCCGCCGCGTCCGAAGCTTCCAGACGGTCGTAGGTTTCCGTCGAAAGTCCGTCGGCATAGTCGTATTGACCGGAGAGCAGGCCTTCAGCGCGGGTGTTGCCGTCGGGAACCGGGATCAACCGGATTTCATCAGGCACCTGCTTGCGCTCAGCCGCGCCGGTTGGCTGTGTGTAGCCGTCGAAGCGGACGAGTTGCGTATACTGGTCCGGCTCATGCGCCTCGATCTTGTAGGGCCCCGTGCCGACAATCGTTTCGATTTCGGGCGCAATGATCTCTTCGGGATAGACAACTGCAGCGGAGTTGGAAAAGGCCAGAAGCGACAGGAGCGGCGCATAGGGCTCCTTCATCGTGATGGTCACTTCGTTCGGGCCGGATGCTTCGACACCAGCCACCTTGTCAGCAACGGATTTTCCGCGACTTGAAACTTCGAGCCAGCGCTTCAGCGATGCGACGGCATCGGCGCTGTCCATGGAAGAACCGTCATGGAACGTTACGCCTTCGCGCAGCGGGATTTTGTAGGTAAGGCCGTCGTCGCTGATTTCAGGCATATCGGCCGCCAAGAGCGGTACAACGGCCCAGCTCTCGTCAAATGTGTAGAGTGTTTCGACAAAATGCTGTGTGACGATGCTGACTACATCTTTGGTTGAGACCATCGGATCGAACGTGTCAGGTTCGCCAATAATGGCGACGTTGACCGTTCCAGCAGCCAGAACAGGAGAAACTGATAGCATCAGCGCGCTGGACAGCGCGAACAGAGATTTGCGGACAGACATCGGAAGTTCCCCTTATTTCATTATTGTGGAATATGCTCCACTATTACTACTATGGAACCTGTTTTTGCCGCTTGTCAACGGAGGTATCGATTAGAATTGAAATTCCAGTGTCGTTGACCGGCCCTGATACGCAAGTCTTTGACATTTGTGAGGGTTATGGCCGTCCTTGCCGTTGACGTTTTTGAAGAGGTCAGACCGCAAAGTTTGCTGAAGGATGTCAGACATCTATCGAAGGCATCCGAGGACGACACATTTGACGGTATCTGCCAGACGCATCGCGTTAGGTCGTGGCCCTGCCGGAGCGGCTGAGCATGACGAGCGACAGCCCGTTGGACAGGAAATTCGCGCCCAACAGCAGGCCGAGCATCGAAGGGGCCGAGTTGGGCCAGCCGAGGACAACGATCAGCCCGACAATCAGAGAACACGCACCGCTTGAAACCAACCATCGCCAGTTGGCCAAGTAAGAGGAACTGCGCAGGCCCAGAAGAATGAATACGATCCCTTCAATCAGGAAGGCGATTATCATCAGGATGGACAGCGTTCCGATGCCTGCGACGGGGAAGATCACGAAAATCAGGCCGACGATTAGCATGAAGGCAAAGGCCCCAGCACCATATCGCCATTCGGGCGCGGATCGCATCTCGACCATGCACCAGAGACCGGCTCCTCCCCAGAGGATCAACATCGAAGCAACAAGGCGTTCGGCCGCAAGCGTCGCTATTGACGGTAGAAGCATAACAAGGAGGCCGACGACAACGAACACTACACCGATGATTGTGAGCCGACGCGTTGCCTGCTGCGCAACGGTGCAATTCAACGGCGCGGCGGTTTTCGTGTTCATGAGTGTTGCTCCAAATGATCCGGTGCAAAGTCCTGGATCCATGGCTTCAATACGTCCGCCAATGCCCCTGAAGTTCGCGTGAAACTTACATCCGTGTAAGAAATGCAGTTTGGCTGGTGAGACAGCCGCCACTGTCATAGGGTCTTTGGAAAGGAGACGCCGCCTCATGAAAATCCTGCTTGCCGAAGACGATGCCAAGATGGCCGAGTACATTGTCGCCGGGTTGACCGAGAACGGTCACAGTGTCGATCACGTTACCGACGGACGCGATGCGCTGAGCTATTGCCTGTACAACGATTGCGACCTGGCAATATTGGACCGGATGATGCCGGGCATGGACGGGTTGTCGGTGCTCAAGGCGCTGAGGGCATCGAAGAAAGACCTGCAGGTGCTGTTTCTGACTGCGATGGGACAGGTGGATGATCGGGTCGAAGGCCTGTCGGCGGGCGGCGATGACTATCTGACCAAGCCGTTCCATTTCTCGGAGCTGCTGGCGCGGATCGGGGCGGTCACAGGACGCAGAAAGACTAGCGGGGTGGACCAGTTCCTGAAGGTGCATGACCTGACGCTGGACCTTCTTGCACGCACGGCAACACGCCAGGGCATGCTGATCGAATTGCATACCAAGCAGTTCAACATGCTGGAAATTCTGATGCGCAACGCGGGCCATGTCGTCAGTCGGACAATGCTGCTGGAACGCGTCTGGAACTTCAACTTTGAACCGAACTCCACGGTTGTGGAGACCCACATGAGCCGCCTGCGCGCAAAGATCGACAAGCCTTTCGACGTGGCCCTGATCCATACGATCCGCAACACCGGGTATTCGTTGCATGGACCGCGGTGAAGTTCTTTCAGGAGCCGCCTTTACCGCCGTGCTGCGGTCATCAATTGTCTTTCTTTTCATCCTGATCGCGGTGGGATGGGCTGCGCTGACGTATGTCGAGCACACCTTGCTGGAAGAAATCCGAAACGACGTGAAGGAACGCTGGGACATTCTGGCTGCGGATCATCAGGCAGAAGGCGCCGATCACGTCATCAGCGCAATCCAGCATGTGGCCTCGCTTGAGGAATCGGGAACGCGCGCGCTGGCTATCTTCGATGAAACCAGGCACCTGGCCGGAAACCTGACGACACGCCCGCCAGGGTCCGGATTCCAGGTTGGCACACTGGAATACCTGCCCCCACCGCAGCCCGGCGCCTCGACCGAATCCATATACTACAGCAACGAGGTGGACGGACGCTGGCTGGTCGTCGGACAGCGGCTGGACGTTCTGAAGCGCACTCGGGAAGCCTTTGTGCGAACGCTCGCGTTGACAGGGTTCATCGTCGTCCTGTCGATGATTGCGTTCGGATACTTCCTCAGCCGGCAAAGCCTGCTCCGCCTGCGCGAAATCGAGGCGGCGCTGGCGCGGGCAAGCGAAGGGGACGTCGCGGCGCGCATTCCCGAGAACGGCGGCACGACGCAGATTGACCGGCTGGCGCGTGAGATGAACCTGCATCTCGACCGCTCATCGCGATTGATGACCACGACGCGCAACACCGCCGCAGCGGTGGCGCATGATCTGAAATCGCCTCTTGGCCGAGCCTATCTCGCGCTTGGCCGTGCGCAGGACAAGGTCGAGGAAGGGGCAGATCCGATGGATGCACTGCTAGATGCCCAGGACGAACTGGAGCGGATGCGCGGCATCTTCGACACATATCTTCAGTTGTCCCGGATTGAAGGAGGAACGGACAACGCGACGTTCAAGACGGTCGAGCTGAGCGCTCTGGTTAGCGACTTGGCCGAGACTTACGCAATGGTCGCCGAGGATGCCGGACAGATTCTCGTGCCGCATCTGGACGACGCAGATTCATGTGAGATCCATGGCGATACGCAGATGCTGCAGCAGTTGATCGTGAACCTGCTGCAGAACGCGGTCAATTACGGGCCGGAGGGAAACGAGATCTGCCTGGAACTGACCCGGCACGAGGACTGCGTCATTCTGGTGGTGGCGGACAAAGGGCCCGGAATTCCCGAAGCGGACCGCGATGCGGTGTTCCAGCCGTTTTATCGTCTGGACCCGAGCCGAACCAAATCTGGCAGCGGGTTGGGCCTGGCGCTGGTGCGCGTGATCGTGGAACGTCACAACGGCAGCATAACCTTGCAAGACAACGATCCGGGACTGCGGGTCGAGATTGCATTTCCGGCACTGGGAGAACAGCACGATTTTCCCGGCTAGCCGCGTAGCGGGAACCGCAGGCCAGTTGTTCTCTTCCTTGAGGTCTGGACTGTTTGCCGGCCTGGTGATTGTTGACACGTGCAAACACCTGAACGTTCACAACGCTCTGAAGCCACTGCCGACCGCAAGTCTGCATCATAGCCACGCCGTCATCTCGTCCCGGCAACTTTGCTGCACATTCCTTACGCCTTCAAAACGAGAGTAAGGCGCACCTTCCAGAGAAAGTTGCGCCTTGCATGTCACGCTTGCGCGTGCCCGATTAATTTTCTCTCTGCGTATTCTGCTGTGAGACCACCGGCAGATTTACCGTCCCAGAGGTACCTGGTCCGCAAGACGCATCAGTTCATGTACCAGCCGTGGCTGACAACGAGTGATTGTCCGGTGAGCGCATTTGTCGGGAAGGCTGCGAAGACGTGAGCCACTTCTGCCACGTCCTCGATCGTGGTGAACTCCTGGTCGACCGTATCGCCCAGCATGACGCGGTTGACGACTTCCTCTTCGGAAATGCCAAGATCCTTCGCCTGCTCGGGGATCTGTTTTTCCACCAGGGGTGTCTTCACGAAGCCGGGGCAGATCACATTGGCGCGCACGCCGTGTTCCGCACCTTCCTTCGAGATCACCCGGGCGAGACCCAGCAGCCCGTGCTTGGCCGTGACATAAGCGGATTTCAGCGGCGAGGCTTCCTTGGAATGGACCGAGCCCATGAAGATGATCGAGCCCGATCCTGCCTTGTACATGTACGGCAGGCAGGCCTTTGTCGTCAGAAAAGCCCCGTCAAGATGGATTGACAGGAGTTTCTTCCACTCGTTGAAAGGGAAATTCTCCATCGTATGCACGATCTGCACACCAGCGTTGGAGACCAGCACATCGATCCGGCCCCATTCTTTCACGACCTTTTCGACGCCGGCGTTGACTTGTGCCTCGTCGGTCACGTTCATCTCGACAGCGATCGCCTTGCCGGGGCCTTGCGCGTTCAATTCGTCCGCGGTCTTCTGCGCCGCGTCGAGGTTCAAATCGGCAATGGCGACCTTGGCGCCATCGGCAATATAGCGTTTGGCGATGCCCTGGCCGATACCACTGGCAGCACCGGTAACGATGCAGACTTTATCCTTGAGGTTCATGACGAATTTCCTTCTGTTTCAAATAAGCGTTTCAGGAGAGATAGTCGTGGACGACGTCGCCCAGACCGAGCGTCAGGTCGGTCACCAGATGTACTGCCGAGACCACTTCGAGCACCGGCAGGTCGGCGACGGGAGCAAGCGCGTGATGGAAGAGTTCCAGCCGCGCCGGGCCTTCCCAGGCACCCTTCAGGGTCACGTCGGTCGTGTAGTAGCGGACCAACTCGCAGATCCGCGGTGTGCAATCCACATGCGGAACGATCTTCAGCAGAAAGTTCGGGCCTTCGAGTGATTTAAGAACCTTGGCATGATCCAGTTCCCGATGCTTGTAGCCCATCGTGCCGGTCGCCACGCGGATGCCACCCATGTCGAGCGTGCCAATGAGCGTGTCCTTGTTCACGGAGAGCGAGGGATCGGCGAGTTTCTTCGGAAAGCCCCAGATTTCGCGTCCGCCTGCGATGGGTGCCTCGTCGTTGAGATACATCGAATGCGAATAGCCCCCTGCAACACCATCGAGGGTAACAGGGATGACTTGGCCGCTTTCGGTGTAGTCGCCAAAACCGGTGGAATCCGGCATGCGAATGAACTCGTATTTCACCAGCGGTTCCGGGATCTCCAGCGGTTCCGGCACGAGGCGGCGCAGCACGTCAGGGTCGGTACGATACGTGATGGTGAAGAATTCACGGTTCACGAACTTGTAGGGACCTTTCGGATAGGAAGGGTTGGTGAGAGGCATTGAAAATGCGTTTCTGGCGACGTCTTCCGCTTTCATCTTATTTTCCTTCATGCATTGCTGGAACTCAGGTCAAAGACCTGCAGTCCGTCCTTGCCGATCTCGCGGCTTTTCCATTTCCTGTGTGCAAGCGTGCGCTTCACGTCGTCGACGCCGGCAGCCCAATGCTCCGTCATCGATAGCCGCGAGAATTCGTAATCCTTGGAATTGCTCTCAAACCCTTCCTTGCGGTGGATGAGATGCACCAGCGTGATCGGGCAGGCCGGGCTGGCATTTCGCAGAAGGGCAAGGTCGGGATCCGACTGCATGTCCTTCGGCAGCTTCTCCACCAATCTTTCGGCAGCAGCGCGCAGATCGTGAAGATGTTTGAACCTGTCGGTCGTCAACCGGGTGCGGCTCGAAAAGCGGATGTCTTTCTCGCGCTGCTGCACATCGGCGATGTCGCCGGGCACCTCCCCCCTCGCGTTGAAGAGGTCGATCTGAAAAATGCAGAGCGTGTCGGCCCCGGCATTTTCCATTACGTATTGCAGCGGTGTGTTCGACACCAGGCCGCCATCCCAGTAGAAACGTCCATCGATCTCGACTGGCGGAAATCCCGGCGGCAGCGCACCGCTGGCCATGATGTGCCGCAGATCGAGGCGCATCTTCTCGCTGTCGAAATAGATAAAGTTGCCGGTTTCGATGTCGGTAGCGCCAACGCTCAGCCGAGGCCCTTCTTCGTTGAGATAATCGAGATCGATCAGCTCGCCAAGCGTGCCTTCCAGAGGCGTGGTATCGTAGAAACTGAGAGCTGGATCGGCCGAAAAGGGCCAAAGTGCCATTGGCACGCGGGGCCGGAAGAAACCGGGCACGCCAGCTATCGTCACCTCAGCTGCAGCCAGTTCCGAAAAGGTACGACGTGACTTCGTGCCCCAAGAGAAAGGCTTCACGGTCAGGTCCGATGTCACTTCTTCCCAGAAGGCCCGGAGCCGTTCCATGCGCAGTTCGACTGGATTTCCGCAAATGATTGCTGCGTTGATTGCACCAATGGAAATCCCTGCGACCCAGTCCGGCGCAAAACTGCTCTCGCTCAGCGTCTGGTAAGCGCCCGCCTGATAAGCGCCGAGTGCGCCGCCGCCTTGCAACACCAGCAGGTTTTGCTCTGCCTTTGGCATCTACTGTCTCCTTGATCGATGCGTCATTGAGACTGAGATAGGATGCTGGCCCGGCATGGCCTTTGCCCGAACTTTACAATCGTGACAAATTCACGGAGATCGCCTTTGAACGCTTCTATTCACGGGAGAGCGGCCTCTGTCATTCGGGCAAAAAACTTTTTTGTATTTGGCACCCCTGTGGCCAACCGCTGGTTCGAGCAAGGAAAAGCACATGCGGAGCGGGCGGCCTTCGCCCTCCCCGACAGGGTGTTGCGGCTTCTAGATGGCAAAGCCAGCCGATCATAAGGGCTCGCGAAATCAAGTCACCGTCCTTGCCGGGTTGGCAAAGACCTTGTTGAAATCCTGACCTCGGGCAGGTGCGGTATTGGCGATGTCAGCGAGCCTCTCGATATGACCGCACGAAAGTTGCAGCGACTGCTGAAGGCCGAGGCGATTAGTTTCCGGACAATTCTGGAACAGACGAGGCGCGACCTTGAAATCTGCTATCTTGAAAAAGAACGTCGACCCGCTGGCGAAATCCTTAAAACCGGCTGGATGTCGCCAACTACAGCAACTGCCACCAGTCCATAGCTGCGGCGAAACGGAATTACCTTTCGCTCGAAAACGGCATCGACAGCTGCCACCAATGTTGTAGCGCCGGTCACTCGGAATGATCTAGCGATGCTTGACGCCAGCACTCAAGAAAGGCCTAGCTTCCAAGGGTTTGTTTTAAAAGGTGAATGGCATCAAGGATGTCCGCCTGGATCGCAACGCCCAGCGCTTCGGCATCCTCTCGCCGAATTGCTTCCAGCGTCATCTGGTGCTTGTCGACCATTCGGGTCGTTTCGTTCATGTCATAAACGCTCCGCATGAACGGACCGAACTGCATCCAAATGCTTTCGAGCAGAGCCACCAGGACTTCCGAGCCCCCTGCCCGGTACAATTCGAAGTGAAATTGATAGTTTTCCCGCATGTAGGTGTCCGCATCCTTGGCTCCGTAGCTTTGGTTCATGCGGGAATCGCTGGCTTCCATTGCGGCAATCGTCTCAGACTTCACATAGGGAAGCGCCCGGCGTGCGCAAAGCGGCTCCAGGTGCAGCCGCGCCTGCATAAGCTCCTCGAACCGTTCGCGCGTGAGTTCGGGAATGCCGACCCGGCCGTTGCGACGCACTTCCAGCGCCCGTTCGCCACCAAGCCTCGTAATCGCCTCGCGGACAGGCATCAGTCCAACGTCCATACTCTTGCTGAGGCCCCGGAGACTAACGCTCGTGCCGGGAGAAAAGCGGCCCGAAATAAGCTGCTCGCGAAGCGCCTGATAAACCTGCTGCTGTTGCGTCGATAGCTCTCGCATTGTTTCCTACACCTTCAAGACACTGCGCTGAAACCACTTGCAACATGCCTTGTTTCGGGCGCACTTTCTGCCTGTGCGCGTGACATGGTTGAAGCTCAGGCAAGTTGGACCTTGCGTTCCTGCAGAGTGTTTCCGCCATCAACGACCAACACTGCGCCATTCACGTAACTCGCGTCGGCAGAGGCCAGAAAGGCAGCGGCGGCAGCGACTTCATCCGGTGTGCCGGCGCGTCCGGGTGGCGTGTGCCGCGCAGCGATCCGCTCGTCCTCGGTGGACGCCCCGGTCTCGATCCAGCCGGGAGCGACTGCATTCACGGTCAGACCGTACGGCGCAACTTCAAGCGCCAGGGCGTGGGTGAGCCCCACCATGCCTGCCTTTGCTGCTGAGTAGGCAGCTTCACCCGGATTGGAAACCAATGGACCGGTAACGGAGGCGATATTCACGATGCGCCCGCGCCGCCGTTCGGTCATTGAGCCCAGAAATGCGCGCGTGACCAGAAAAGCCGTCTTGAGCGTAACATCCATTCCAGCGTCCCAATCAGCCTCGCTCAGCGCCTGAAAATCTCGTTGCACGGCTGGCACCGCCACGGACCCCATGCCTGCATTATTGATGAGAATATCAACTGGCCCAACAATGTCCCGCAATCGAATAACTTCATCTGCCTTGGTGAGATCCGCGACATGGGATGTGACGCTGTAGCCTTGCGCACGCAGCTCATCCGCGCGCTGGTGGATCCGATCGCTCGCGCCTGTGATGAATACAGTCAGGCCTTTCTGTGCAAGTTTGCGGGCAATCGCAAAGCCTATGCCATCGGGGCTTCCAGCTCCGGTCACCAGAGCCGTGCGAAAGTCGTCTTCGCATGTCGTCATATGACGTCGCCATAATAGGCAAATTCTTCGTCTGTTACCTCCGAGGCAAAGAAACTGTGTTCAACACGCTTGAGCGCAATGAAGACAGAGGCCATGCGCTCACCGAGCGCATCCTTCAGAAAGTCGGATCGATCAGCAAAATCGATTGCTTCCCGCCAATCGCAGGGCAGTGTCGTTTCAGGAGCATCGCTATAGGTGGTTGCCTCTGCGTCCGGCTCGATTTGTGTTTCGATCCCCCGGTAGATCCCTGCAAGGACGGTCGCAGCAACCAGATAAGGGTTGGCGTCGACACCAGGTGAGCGATGTTCAAGGTGGCGGTTGGCGGGGTTGCCAGCCGGCACCCTGATGGCAACGCTGCGGTTGTTGCGACCCCATGTCGGAGAAGTCGGAGCATAGCTGTTGCGCGTAAAGCGACGCCAGGAATTCAGATTGGGGGCGAAGACCAGCATCGACTCCGCCATTGTTTCCTGCAAGCCACCGATGGCGTGGCGCAGCAAAGGCGCGAGATCGTCCTCCTCGTCGGCAAACAGATTGCGACCCGACGGGTCGGCAAGACTGGCATGAAGATGCATGCCGGAACCCGAGCGATGGGCAAACGGCTTGGCCATAAAGTTGGCGCGCATACCGTGCCGGATCGCAAGACCGCGAACGAGCCGCTTGAGCATCACGAGATCGTCTGCCGCACGAAGGCCCTGGGCCTGATGGCGGAGCGTGAGTTCAAACTGGCCGGGCGCATATTCCGAGATGATTGTTTCCACGGGCAGATTTTGGGCTGCGGCGGCACGGTAGAGCGCATCGATGAACGGCTCGAACTGGTCCAGCATGGCAACGCTGTAGACGTGGTTGCCCTGTGCCGCTTTTCCCGAAAGTGGCAGGCGGGCCGCCTCTGGTTTGCCGGCGCCGTCTTTTTCAGCGTCCAGAAGATAGAATTCAAGTTCGAAAGCCAGCACCGGGAACATGTCTCTGGTGGCAAAACGCTCGATCTGGCGCACCAGAGCCTGACGGGGATCAGCCCCCATGGGAGAGCCGTCGAGTTCGTACAGCATGACGCGAACTTCGCCGCGTTCGGGTGACGTCCAGGGCAATGTTACCAGTGAACCGGAAATCGGCCAGGCAACTCTGTCGGCGTCTCCATCGTCCCAGGTCAAACCGGTCTCATCGACATCCGCACCGGTTATATCGAGCCCGAGAATTGAGCCGGGCAGATGCCGACCGGAGCGGAACAGAGGCAAGAGTTCATGACGGCGAATGATCTTGCCGCGTGCCACCCCGTTCGGATCGATGAGAACCAGGTCGAAGGCTGCAATTTCCGGATGTTGTTCCAGAAAGGTTTCGGCTTCTTCGACAGGGGCCGCATTTTGTGGACGTGTTCCGGCCATTTTATGCAGCCTCTGTCAATCTATGGAGGATTTTCTCGAAGCTGGAAACAAGGCCAGCGACATCTGCTTCGCTTGTGGTTGGGGCAACAAGAACCATGTTGTGGAATGGAGTGACGAGATATCCGAGGTTCAGAAATGCCGAATGCAGCGCCTTCTGGATCGTCGCATTGGCAGCGGCCTTTGCTTCTGCAGCGTTCTGCAATGGATTTGGAGAAAACACGACCTCCAGCCGCGCTCCGACGCGGCCCACATGCCAGGGCAAATTGCACTGTTTGATAGCGGCTGCGAAGCCCTCCTCGATCATATCGGCATGACGGTTCATTCTGGCGTAGGCTTCGGTCGTCATCACCTCTTCGAGGCAGGCCCTGAGGCAGGCGAGTTGCAACGCGCTGCCAGAGAGCGTTGTGCCAATGCCTGAGTGACCCGTGCCGGTAATTGCCGCCCGCGCAGCGTCGAGCCTGTTCGCCACATCCTTCGTCATGCCCCACACAGCCACCGGAATACCGCCGCCGACGGGCTTTCCAACGACGAAGATATCCGGTTCGAGACCGTACACCTTTGAATATCCACCGTATCCTGTCGAAACCGTATGGGTTTCATCAATGTGAAGCAGTGTCCCGGTCGCGCGCGTCAGATCCCGCAGCGTCTTGTGAAAGCCGGCTTGGGGAAGAATCATGCCGCAATTGGTCATGACAGGTTCTGCCACCACACAAGCGATGTCCCCCCCTTTCAATGCTGCCTCAAGAGCCGGGACGTTATTGAAGGGTATGCAGACCGTCGTCTCGGACAGATCCACCGCCTGGCCAATCAGGCCACCACGCGGCACCGTTTTCCCGTCGACAAGGTCCACCAATGTTTCGTCGACCGCCCCATGATAGCAGCCATCGAACACCAGGATCTTCTTGCGCCCGGTCACCGCGCGCGCAACCCGCAAGGCGAAGCGGTTGGCATCGCTTGCCGTCGTCGTGACCTGCCACTTCGACATGCCGAATGTGCTGCGCAAAAGGTCGCCAACGGCATCAAGGTCGTTGGAAGGCAGCATCGTGGTAAGGCCGTGGCATGCCGCTCCGGCAAGGGCCTTCAAAATCGGCTGCGGCCCATGACCGAACATCGCTCCGCTGTCTCCGAGACAGAAATCGATCACACGATTCCCATCAATGTCCCAGACTTCGCTTCCGGACGCCTTGTCGATCACAACTGGAAACGGCATTGGCCAGTCCCGCATCCAATATTGCGGGACGTGATCGAAGAAGCCGGAGGACGGCGTGGCGAACACCTCTTTGCTGCGCGCGTGCGCACCCGCGAAGATCGCTGTCTCATCGGCGAGAATGCGCTCGGCCGCACTGACAATTGCGTCGTTGTGAAGGGGTGTTTCCGGTGAGCTGCTCAGCACTAATCAAGACCTTCTGGACTAAATAATATGATCACAATTATGGATCACGTCCTTTGATGTCAACGGACAAATTTGAAAGTGAAAATATTTTCTCTTAATTATGAAGGATTTATGGCGGAAAATTCCATGACGGAAAATTCGACAAAAACAATGTGATCACGTTTAGTTCGTTGACCTCGCTCTACGGCATGGTTCTGCGAGGACAAGGGACACTTGCACGGCCAGCGAGGGCATGTCAGAGCGCTGACCGCCTTGGATTAGGTCTGCACTATGGAGAACGCGACGTTTAGGCGTTATTTCATGACTTCCATGATCAGATCGCCAACATTGGTTGGAAAGGACGGGTTAGACCGCATTAGTGCGGCGGCACGCCTTCCCTCTTCCAATGTCCTGATCTGGTGGCGCAGTTTGGGGATATCGGTGGCTGGAGCCGATAGCCCAAAAGCCGGAGCGCCCAGGGTGACCCGGCCGCTGCCCTGCGCCGCCGTCAGGCGGTTCTCGCATCGACATGCGGCGCTTTGCGACACCACACCGCAAGTGGTCTGCACGAAGCGGGTGACCTCCTTGCGGGCGCGGCTCAGCCTTTGCCGATATGCGGCGGCGGAGATCTCGAGCGCCTCTGCCGCCTCGCTGTCGGACATCTCGAACACGTCACCCAGGATATAGGCAATGCGCAGGCTTCGGTTGAGGCAGGTCAGCATCGCCAGCGTGCAGCCGATCTTGATCTCTTCGATTGCGATGGCCGTGATCGTGCTGTCGGTCTGGTCGTCGTCGGGGGCGGCGAGCCCACTTTCCAGATCGTCGGCGAAATCCTTGAAACTCATCCGCATGGCCTCCACGCGGCTGCGCTTGCGCATCCCGACAAGGTGCCGGGACGCGACTTTCAGCGCCCAGCCACCGGCGGCCCGGTCGTCGCGGATTGTGCCGAGATGGGTGATGATCTTGATGAGAATTTCCTGCGTGGCGTCCTCGGCATCGGCGGGATGCGCAAGCATCCGCATGGCAAGTCCATAGATCGGGTGCTGCAAGGACTGCACCACCGATGCCAGCGCCGCGCGGTCTCCTTGCCGCGCGGCGCTCACCTGTTCGGGATCGAGAATGATCATGCCTCAAGCCGTGCCTGAAGGGACACCAGCTCTTTGGCCAGGGTCTTTTTCTGTTCCTCCAGTGCTCCCTCCAGCATTTCAAGAGGCACCGGCGGTGCCATCAGAACGAAGGAATAGATCGACGTGTCGCTCACATCCTCGGTCACCCGCGAATAGGCCGCCCCCTTTGAGCCATCGGGAAAGGTCATAATCCAGTCGACCGTCCCGTGTTCGGCGGAGGCGCGGGTTTCCAGCCGGATTGGAACGGCCCCGTTCGGAGTGACCAACTCGGCGCTTTCGGCGTCGGCGGATTTGAACGCGTTGGTCCATTTGGGCAAATTCTCGGGGTTGGCGATATAGGCAAACACCTCCGAGCGGGGTTTCGCAATGCTGATAGATTGCACGTCATGGGTCTTCATTTTTTGTCCTCAGTGTCCTGCGCCGGGCCAGTCCCGGCCGCATGTAAATAAGGAGGCGGTGGTGCGGGAGACTGTGACAAAGAAAATTGGATTAAATTGACGACGGAGTGCGCACCCGGTCAGCGCTTGCGATAGGCGGCGGCCTTGGCCCTGTTGCCGCAGACCTCCATCGAGCACCAGCGCCGCTTGTGGTTCTTGCTGATGTCGAGGAAATAAAGCGTGCAGGTCGGCCCCTCGCAATTGCGCACATAGCGGAAATCCGCCTCGGCGATCAGGCGCGCGGCGGCGAACGCGATCCTGACGATGAGATCGCGCGGTTCTGTCAGCGGATGCCTGTCGAGAAGGACTAGCGGCTGCGAGGCGGGATCGTCCGATCGCGTTGCGGGTGCAATCTCCAGGAAACGCGCACCGCGCGCGAGGATTGCATTGATCTCGGCAATGACGGGATGGGCCGCATCCGTCAGCTGGCTGCCACAGACCTCTTCAACAAAGGGCCGGAACCTCTCGCGGAAGGTGACAATTTCTTGTCGTGCCTCTTCAAGCGCGGACGCGGTGGCGACTTTGCGGAAAGGGGCCAACTCAGACTCCGATGCAAGCCCCGCCGCGATCAGCCAGTCCAGCAGATCCGGGCCGGTCTCCAGCCAGTCGTAGCGCTCGGATCGCGGCGCCGCAACGCTGTTCAGGAAATCCAGCGCGGGGCTTTCTGCGACGAAGAACGGCGCAGGCCTGGTGTTCTGTGTCATCTGGTTCTCCGTCTGCGTGCCAAGGGGACGATCCTCCCTGATAACCATTCTTCTCAAGTTTCACCAGTTACATTTCTTCACGCACACTCACAACAATGTAACTATCAAAAACAATTTTTAATGGTTATTAAGTAACCGTCAAAACGCCTTTGACTGGTTATCAGCGGTGCAACATGAACCGACCATCATTATGCCAACCCTTTGTCACGACGGCCCTCGCACCTGGTCTGCACGCTTCCGCATCCTTCGCTGGCAGCCCGCAGGCCTGGGTCGGCGATCAGGCAAGGATGGTGCGGCCTGGCAGTCAGGTCATCCAGCTTGGGCGACCGCAACAGCGTTGCGTCGAAAGCCGCGTTTAAGGCTCACCCGGATCATGAACAGCCCCGGAAATCAGCACCGCCATACACGGCATCTATGACCCCTCACCTCAACCAACCGACCCCAATCGAAAGGAATAACCCCATGACCAAAATTCTCTATATTGCGGCATCGCCGCGCGGCCCGATGTCTCAATCCGGCAAACTGGCCGAGGCCTATCTCGAGGCGCGGCAGGCAGCCCAGCCGGACGTTGCCATTGACCGGCTCGAGCTGTGGCATGCCGATCTGCCCGAGTTCGACGGCGACAAGGCGGCAGCTAAGATGACCTTTTTCGGCGTAGGCGACATGGACGCGCCGCGCCAGAGCGCCTGGGACCAGGTGGTCGCCGTTACCAACCGCTTCATCGAGGCGGATGAATATGTGCTGTCGGTGCCGATGTGGAACGGCGGCATCCCCTACAAGCTCAAGCAATATATCGACATCATCACCCAGCCCGGCCTGCTGTTCGGTTTCGATCCCGATGCCGGATACAGCGGTTTGCTGAGCGGAAAGTCGGCCCGGGTCTTCTATACCTCCGGGGTTTATGCACCTGGGGCGCCCGCCAAATACGGCACCGACCACCATTCGACCTATCTTAACTGGTGGCTCGACTTTATCGGCGTGACCGAGATCGAAACCGTCCGGTTCCAGCCCTCGCTTCTGACAGCGGATCCTGCAGGAGACCAGATAAAGGCACTTGAGCGCGCGGCGGATCTTGATCTGCAAAAGGCCTGACGGCAAAGGCTTCGCCCCGGCGCATGGCAACGCCGGGGCGGCTGTCCTGCCAAAGCATTCGCTTTGAGGCGATCCAGGATGATACCCAGCAGCCTTTGTCGTCCGCCAATATCGCGAGACGCAGGCCCCTAATGCAGATAACGGCTTGCCGACCCTCTTTCGAAACATGGTCTCGAAACTGCTGGCGTTCTCATACACGAGATCCATCGGACGGTCTGGCCGTCTGGCCAGCGCCAAAGGCGCTGGAAGCAGAGTTGCGGCAACGTGAGGTGCTGATCCTGATCTTGGTGCGTCCCTTTTGGACCCAAACGGCCCATTTCGGTCATTCACTCGAAGAGCGATAAACGTCCCTTAGCCTATCCCGGAAAATTAATATTCAAAAACAGGATTTTGCCAGGCCGCACGCAGTCATCCTGATCGGAGCCGGCTTCAGCAGGCTCAGGTTTCGGCTTGATGCAGTCCCATGGGACAGACGAATTTCTCCTGCAGGCCTCAGATCGTGACAACCCGCGTTGCGATGCGCTCAAGCAGAGCCCGGTCGTGGCTGATTGCCAGAATGCCCAGGCCCTGCCGAGCCCGTTTAAGCAGGACTTGCCAGATTTCCACCTGAGCGACCGGATCAAGCATTGAGGTGATTTCGTCGGCGATCAGGTAGCGCAAGCCAGGTGCCAGGGTGCGAAGAAGGGCGACCCGTTGCAACTCTCCGCCGGAAATCTCGTGCGGATAGCGATCATACCAGCTTTCCTTGACACCGAGTTCGTTCCGCGTGACATCATCCGGTGTCCATCCCTCCGCAACGATCCGGGATATCCGCCACCGTGGATCCGTGGCGAAAATCGGTGATTGATGCAGATACTGGACCGGGTTGAAACGAAACTGGTTTGCGCGCTCATCGACCGTGACGCTGCCGCTTGTCGGCCCAAGGTGCCCGGCGAGCAGTCTGCCCAGGGTCGACTTGCCTCGCCCGGAAGGGCCGGATAATCCAACGATCTCGCCAGGACGGATGGAGAGGTCAAACTCGCGCAGAATGTAGGGCGCACGTGGCCCGTGGCGGAAGCTCACGCGGTGTGCGGTCAGCAAGTTGCACCTCCGGCGCTGAATGCGTTCTGGGGCAGTGCCGTCCACAGGGCACGTGCAAACGGTGATCGCAGGGCCTCGCCACCGCCAGCAAAGTCCGAAGCCGCCTCAATGGACTCGAGGCGTCCCCCTTTCATCACGGCAACACGGTCAGCAAACGCAAGCGCTTCTGAAAGGCTGTGCGTTATCAACAGGACTGCCTTGCCGCAATCCGCCTGTTCGCGCAGATGAGACAGCACATTTGCGCTGTTCTCGCCATCCAGCCCACTCGTCGGCTCGTCGGCGACGATCAGATCTGGGTCGCCCACCGCCGCGATGGCCATCAACATGCGCCGCGCCATACCTCCGGACAGTTGATGCGGAAACGCCTTTGCCGCCTGCTCATCAAGCCCGTATCGGGCAAGCAGACTTTCGATGCTCTCGGCGTCGAGCCTATAACCCGCTCGCTGGCCTGCCCAGGCAATCTGCTTGCGGCAACGGGTCATCGGATCGAGGTGGCTGAGAGACTGCGGCACCAGCGCCATTCGTCTGCCGCAGTACCTCTGCCTGAGCGGAGCATCCAGTGTGGCGCCATCCACGTGGATACGCCCACCCACAACAGCATTCGACGGCAGTATGCCGAAGATTGCGTGCGCAAGGAGGCTCTTGCCGCCACCGGATGCACCGATCAGTGCAACAAGTTCACCCCGGTCAACCCCAAAGCTCAGGCCTTCGAGAATGCGAAGTTCCCGCTGACGTATGAGACCATCGTAGCGGGTAAAGCCAACAGACACCTGATCGAGACGAAGAAAGCTCATAGCTGCGCCTGCCTTGGATCCAGCAACAGGCGCAGCCCATTGCCAATTGCATCGAAACAGAGCACGAGCACCAACAGGCTGACGCCCGGATAAAGACCGAGCCACCACTTTCCCGCCGTCAGGTAGCGCATTGAGTCTGCCAGCAAGACGCCAATAGCCGGTTTGGTCGGCTCAAGGCCGAAGCCGATGAACGTCAGGCCTGCCTCATGCAGGATTGCGTGGGGAAACAGAAGCACCAGTCCGACAAGCATCTGAGGCATCAGGTGGGGCAGAAAATGATGACGCCCGACATACCACCACGATTTGCCGAGTTGCCGCGAGACGATGATGAAATCAGCGTTTCGAAGCTGAAGGATGTCAGCCCGCAGCACGCGCGTCAGCCTTGGCCAATGCGTTACGGCCACGGCGACGATCACGGCATGGGTGCCCCCGCCGAGGGCGAAGGAAATCAGGATCAGCAGCACCAGGTGGGGCAGGCCCATGGTCGCATCCACAAGGAAGGATACGACCCTGTCAGCCCACCGGCCGCAGGTCGTTGCAAAGATCGAGAGCCCGAGCGCGATGAAGGCCGACAGTGTTGCCGCGATCAGGCCGACCCACAAGCTCACATTCAGACCGTGAACAGTCCGGGCGAACATGTCGTGACCGAATTGATCCGTACCAAACCAGTGCGCCCAGGACGGTGGCGCAAGTCTTTCCGAAAAGTCGGTGGCGATACCGAAGTCACCGAAGACGATTGCCCCGGCAACGACACAGGCAATGCCTGCAGCGCCTATCCCCGTGGCAGAAATGGTCAGCATCCGCTTGTTGAGGCGCAGGCGCGATGAGGCGCGCGAGGTCGTCTCGACGGCATCGGTCATGGCCTGATCTCCATGTCGGGTGTCGCTCCGATGCGGGGATCAACGACATGATAGAGAATGTCGGCAATCGTGTTGCCGATGGAGACGAACACCGTCAGGCACAGGGCAACCGCCAAAAGCAGGGGGACGTCGCCCGAGACACCCGCCTGTACGGCGGCACGCCCGAGCCCCGGATAGGCGAAAACCTGCTCGGCCAGCACCGATCCGCCAAACAATTCGCCAAGCGAGGCAAAAAGAACTGTTATTGCAGGCAATGCAGTATTGCGCGCGCCGTGCCTGATGGCGACATCCGCAAGAGAAGCCCCCTGTGCTCTGGCATAGAGTGCGAAATCGGATTGCATGATCTCGATCATTTTTGCGCGGGTGTGAAGCGTGATCTGGGCCACGCCCAGCACCGTCAGCGCGATCAACGGAAGAATGAGATGATGCAGTCTTTCCAGGACCGTCACGTCTTGCGGAAGAACCCCGATAGGCGCGGCGCAACAAACAGGCGTCCAGGCGAGGCCGACCGAAAACACCACAAGCAGCACAATCGCCAGCCAGAATGTGGGGGTCGACGCGAGGACGTAGGCATAGGTGCGGATGATGCGGTCAACCCACGTGTCTGCCATTGCACCTGCGGTAACTCCGAGTATGAAGCCGAGTAGGCCGGACAGCAACCAGGCCATGGCCATAAGCGGCAGGGAGGCCCGCACGCGTTTTGCTAGCACGTCCGCAACCGGTTCGTTGTAGGTCATGGACGTGCCCAGATCACCCTGGGCGACATTTCCAAGCCATTTGCCGAACTGGGTGAGCGGCGGCTGGTCCAGCCCCCATTTCTGCGCGATGAGATCCTGTTGCTCCGGCCCGACCTTGGCGATCGCCGGGCCAAGATAGGCCTGGACGGGGTCGACAGGCGACATTTTCGCCAACATGAACGCAACAACGGCAACGGCGGCCAGCAGGAACGCCAGCCGCACGATACGGAGTGTCACAAAGAGGGGCCAGTTGCTCGTCATGCAGCTAGTCGCAGGTCCAGGTCCAGTTCTGTATCAAGGACGTGATGGGCCAGCCATGACCGTGAGGTTCGATCTGGGTCGGGCCGAGGTCTATGCACTCGTTGACGTAATAGATGTGGTCAAGATTGACGAGCCAGGCCCAGCCCGCCAGGCCCTTGCCTGAATAGCCCGTTTGCCCATCCCACTCGGCGGCCTGCCAGTGCGGATAGGAGGCTTCCAGACTTTCAGCTGCCTGTGCCGAAGCGAAATGCGCATCGACCTGCGGGTTGGAGAAGAAACCGGGATTGAAATATCCCTGACCACCCATGGAGCTCTGATAGAGACTATATGCTTCCTGGGGCGTGTGGCTGCCCCACCCGAAGAGAACCGGATTGGCATGCATGAGCCGCTCGATGTCATCCCAGCTCTTGCCCTGTGGCACCACTTCGATGCCGATGTCTTTCAACTGTTCGGCGGCCGAAATGACGATGGCCTGACGTGTGCTGTCGGAAGCCGGATAGATGAGCGGAAAACTGGCGCGAATGCCATCCTTGCTGCGGATGCCATCGGTGCCGACTGTCCAGCCGGCGTCTTCAAGCAGTGCCTGGGCAGCTTCAGGGTCATGATCCACCGCCGCTTCCGGATTTGACCATGGCAGACCATCGGCTGGGCCATAGGCGGGGGTTCCGTGGCCAAAAAGAGCGACTTCAACAATCTGCTCCCGGTCGACCCCGAGATTGATCGCCTGCCTGACAGCCGGATCGGAGGTCACGTTGTTGCCGACTGGATAGCCGTCCGGCGAGGTCTTGCTGTCGTCCGCAGACATTGGGAGGCTGATGCCGCGATTGTCGACCGTGTCCACGACGATCTGCTTGAACCCGGTTGGCGGCGCATCGGCCGAAGTCGCCGGAACCGATACGACGTCGACCTGTCCGGCGAAAGCAGCTGCAAGACTGGTGTCTTCTCCCGTAAACAGGAACGTGATCCGCTCGAAGGGCGACTGCTTGCCGTAAAAATATGGGTTCTTCTTGACGATGAGCTGCTCGCCTTCAGTCCAGGAAACCATCTCGTAAGGGCCCGAGCCGACGGGATTGCGGGCATATTCCGGTCCGTAGCTGTCTGCTGGCACGATGCCGAGAGTAAACAGGAAGTCGGAAAAGGTGATCCAGGGCCGGGACAGCTTGATCTGGACGGTCGTGTCGTCAATTGCCTTTGCCTGCTCAAGGACACCCAGATCAAGCTCGCCACCCGCGGTTTTGGCATGGTTGAAGGTGAAGGCGACATCTCTTGCGGTCAACGAGGTGCCGTCGGAGAATTTTGCATCCGGGCGAAGCTCGATGGTCCAGGTCAGCCGGTCCTCGGACAAATACCAGCTCTTCGCAAGTTCCGGCTGCGTGCGCATGTGCGCGTCACGTGTAAGCAGGGTCGACTGGAAAAGGGGATGGCCGTAACGCCCCCAACCAAGAAGAGGATCATAGCCTTCGTCCGGCTCGCCGCCGATGGCCAGGACGAGATCGGTTTTCGGTGCAGCCAGGGCGGATGTGGAAACCCCGAGCAAAAGGGAGACCGCAATAAGGCTCAAGGTGCCGGAAATTGGCATTGTCATGAAATCGTTCCTAATATCCTGCTGGACGAGTCAGCCTGACCGTGGCCTTCGCCGCGTTCGGGCAGACACTAGGAGCCAAAATGTATGATGTCTAGGTCAAAACATCATACTGATTCGGGATATGGCAATGCAACGCGTAACGATCACTCTGGACGATGATCTGATGGATGAGTTGGACAAACTGATCGAGGAGCGAGGATATCAGAACCGATCCGAAGCAATCCGCGATCTGACACGGGCAGGCCTCGGCCAGGCCCAACGCACGGCCCAAACCCGCCAGCCCTGCTTTGGCGTGCTCAGCTATGTCTACGACCACGCATCACGGGACCTTGCGCGTCGGCTGACCAGCACCTTTCACCATCATCACGACCTGACGGTCGCCAGCATGCACGTACACCTCGACCCAGACAATTGCCTGGAAATCGGAGTTCTGAAGGGCCCCACCTCTGAAGTGCAGCATTTTGCCGAACACGTCATTGCTGAGCGGTCGGTCCGCTATGGAGCTCTACAAATCGTACCTCAGATCGAGAAGAAAACTGCAGAAGACGAGTCGATATAGGACTACTCCTGCCTGTGGCGGAGGGGGAGCCGCCCTATAAACACTTCAGGCATTCGGTAATTTGCGACGAGTTCAACTCCGATATGCCTGAGCGCTCATATAATTTTGAACCAGACGGCCGGATCGGCGCATTCAGGATCCCCCTCACAAAGCAAGTCCAGGAGGAGCTTGTTAAAGCACTCTAGACCCGTAAAGCTTATCGGATCGCACGGATAAAACCAAAATAAACGTTATTTTTATGGATTATTTTCTGAACCACGGTCAAATTTCTGCTCTTGGAAAAACGCTCACCTAATCCGCCATTTGTTGCATCCGCGAAGACGATCGTTCGCCAGATGCCTGCAATGCGCGACCTTCCTGCCGATGGCTGCATCTGCACCACAGCAACGGACAGGGTGCAGAATTGAGCCGGTGTGCCTCTTCATTGGTAGCGCGCGACGATACTTCCCAGCCTGACAAGCACAGTTCCGCTTCAAGGAACAATAACTTAAAATGCATTCCTACACGCATGAATTGCATGTTACCATACGTAAGAATTTAGTTCGATGATCGCGGAGGGAAGTCTATGTCCCAGCCATCCTATTTTGTGCGTGGAATTCAAATAGGTGCTGTCCTCCTGCTCATCGCGTCATCGTCAGCGGCCAGCGCACAGGATACGCCGCAAGATGGCAGCGTGTTGCCATTACCGCCAGCACCTTTCAAAGGGGTCATTACCGAGACATTTGAAGGCTCGACACAGGATTACCCGCAACCCGTAACGCCGCCCGAAGGAGCGCCCAACGTCCTGGTCGTCCTCATCGATGACCTCGGCTTCGGACAACCCGGCACATTCGGGGGGCCGGTTCCCACCCCGGCCATGGATGCCCTCGCAGAAGATGGCCTGCGTTTCACGCGGTTTCACACCACCGCAATCTGTTCGCCGACGCGTGCGGCACTGCTGACCGGGCGCAACCACCACCAAAGCGGCTTCGGCACAATTACCGAGCTGTCCACCGGCTATCCGGGCTACGACAGCATCTGGCCTCGCTCAACGGCAACAATTGCAGAGATCCTCAAGAGCCATGGTTACTCGACCGCCGCGTTCGGCAAATGGCACAACACGCCCAATTGGTAAACCTCTCCGATAGGGCCCTTCGATCAGTGGCCGACCGGTCTGGGGTTTGAATACTGGTACGGTTTCCAAGGCGGCGAGACCAGCCAGTGGGACCCGCAGCTCTTTAGGAACACGATCCCGGTGGAACCGGAAATCAGACCCGAGGAAGGCTACAACCTCAACGTCGATCTGGTGGACGACGCGATCGCCTGGCTCGACCGCCAGCAGTCCATCGCGCCGGACAAGCCCTATTTCATTTATTTTGCACCAGGCGCAGTGCATGCGCCGCTGCACGTCAGCGAAGAATGGATCGACAAGTTCGCGGGCCAGTTCGATCAGGGCTGGGACAAGGTCCGCGAAGAAACACTGGCCCGGCAGAAGGAGCTCGATGTTGTTCCCGAAAACACCGACCTCACGTCGCGACCGGAGGAAATCGAGGCTTGGGACACACTCGACGCCGACGCGCAGCGGCTCTACAGCAGACATCAGGAAGTGTTCGCCGGATTCCTGGCCCAGACAGATCATGAAATCGGACGTCTGATCGACAAGGTCCATGCTTTGCCCGAGGCAGACAATACGTTGATAATCCTGGTGGCCGGGGACAACGGCCCCAGCGCCGAGGGAAGCGTTACCGGCACGCTGAACAACATGATGACCCAGAATGGCATTCAGGACACGGTCGAAGCGCAGCTGCCGGTGATAGACGAGATCGGCGGCCCGCTGCATGAAAATCATTACCCAGTTGGCTGGGCGTGGGCGGGCTCATCGCCGTTCCAGTGGATGAAGCGCGTGCCCTCTCATTTTGGTGGAACCCGAAATGGGTTGGTCATCAGCTGGCCGGCGAAGATCACCGACAGCGGCGGCATCCGGACACAGTTCCATCATGTCGTGGACATTGCCCCGACGATCCTCGAAGCCACCGGCATTCCCGAGCCTGAAGTGGTCAGCGGCACCAAGCAGGCACCCATGGCAGGCGTGAGCATGGAATACAGCTTTGCCGATGCCGAGGCTCCCGGAAGACGGCACACGCAGTACTTCGAGACCGGAGGGCATCGCGCACTCTATCATGACGGTTGGGTCGCCGCGTCGTTCCATGGCGCGCCCTGGATGCTGACCGGTTCGGTTGGTTTCGACAACAGCACCTGGGAGCTCTACAACATCGAGGAAGATTTCTCGCAGGCACACGACATCGCCGCCGAAAACCCCGAGAAGCTGGCCGAGCTTCAGGCGATGTTCGACGAAGAGGCCAAAAAGTTCCAAGTCTACCCGCTGGATGACCGCTTCTCCGAGCGTGCCAGAAACCCAGAGCGCCCGTCCGTGACCCGCGGGCGAGACGTGTTCACCTATGCGCCGGGAACGACACGCATACCAGAAGGCAGCGCGGCTCCGGCCTATCAGCGCTCTCATACGATCACAGCCGAGATCGAGATTCCTGAGGGAGGCGCAAGCGGCGTCCTCATCGCGAACGGCGGCTCGTCGGCCGGATACACGTTGTATCTCGAGAACGGGGTTCCGGTGTATGAGTTCAACTTCTTCGGCAAGGACCTCTACCGGGTCGCAGGCGAGACACCTCTGGAGCCGGGGGAACACACGGTGACCATGGTATATGAACAACGTCCTTTCGAGCCCGGGAAGGAGATCACTGGCGGCATGGCGACGCTCCTTGTGGACGATGCCGAAGTTGCAAGCGGTGAAATCGGGAAAGTCGTTCCTTCCCGATACTCTGCAACCGAGACGTTGGACATAGGAATGGACCTCGGGGCAACGGTTACTCCTGTCTACAGGGAGGAGGCGCCATTTGCGTTTACCGGCACGATCAAGCAGGTGAGCGTGGAATTGCAGTAGTGTCGATTTCAGGTCGCAGTGGAAAGAGCAACTGCCCTGCCACAGCCCAAGTTTGGCCGTGCGAAACGGCTTCTCCGCCGTTTCACAGAAAGTCTTCGGGAAAAGCGTTCACGCCAGAAGCAAGTTTGGGCTTATTCCGTTGAAAAACGCGTCTTGCCCGATGCCCTGATCGCTGATTCAATCTCGATGCTACAGACGGAGGTAGATGGCGATGATGGGATCCCGGGATTGGACCGCCTCCGATTGCGCGGACCATGCGGATCGCGTGATGAATTCCACCTCGCAGCTACCGGCAGAACCTCCGAAAGCTCGCAAAGCTCCTGCCACCGCGGCAGTTCTCCCGCTGACACGAGAAAGGGCGACGCGCGCGAAACTTCAAGAGGCAATAAATGCAACTACCGGGTCGAGTTTTCGACGGTATGGGCTCCTACCGGTCGTTCAAGGCCAGTTTCTTCAATTGCAGCTTCGCGCCCCATTCGGACATGCATTGTCTCGCGTCCAGATTTCAAAACCGGACATTCTTTGCGTGGAGAACACATGAACGAGATGCGCTGCCAATTCAGTCATCGCACGCGTTCGCCTGCGGACTCGAAGCGGCCGCGCATTGAATGGAACCAAATCCATCTTTTCTCTCGGCTTGGTTCTGAGACCACCCAGATGGTCTGACATAGGTCGACACCTCCCAGGCGACGGATCTTGACGCAGGCGTCATCCGGCCGTCTTGGGCAAGGTGTTTCCGTTTGCGCAGAGGGTGGATGCCCTGGCCTGTTTCGAGAGCGGAAAGGCCAAGGACCAGATTGCGGTCATTCTCACCAGGCAGGAGCACGACCATGCGTCATGACAACTTCAGGCCTGACGGGCCTTTCGATTTGCGTAGCGCCGGTCACGTTCAGCTTTACGAGCTGCCTCGTCCTGCAGGACGCGCTCGATACGGGTCTTGTCAGCCAACTCGCGCGCATCGATTTCAGCTCTGGCTGCGGCAGCAACGGCGGCTTCTCTTGCGGCTGCTTCCGTGGCAACGCGGTTTTGTTCTTCAAGTTTTGCCTGCTCGCGCTCAGCCCGACGCTGTTCACGAGCTTCGGCGATCAAACGCCGCTCCGCCTGTTTGGCTTCTCGGGTCGGTTCGGCAGCTTCCTTGGCGGCACGAAAGGCCTCAACGAGGGCTGCCTTGGCGTCCGTCGCAGCGCTGCGACGGTCGGCGTGTTCGCTGTTTATTTTTCTTTTCAAATCTCAATTCCATTTGACGGGTTAGGTATAGCGGCTGCAGGACTTTGTTGCCCGTTCTGAAGCCGACTTGGTTGCTGAGGTCACACTGTCTTGCAATTCCTTGGCAAGCCGAGCCTCGTCCAGTCTGTGGGTGTTGTCGTTGCGGGCGATTGCGATCGAGTTCTGGTCGTCAATCGCAGATTGGCTTACGAAAAGTTGCGACTGGGCATTACCAAAAACGGATTCGGCCTGCTGGCGAAGTTTGCGGCAGTTCTCGATCGTGACTTTCTTCGAAGAGACCGCTTACCAGTGAGCCGCTACGAAAAAGGCCAGGCAACTTGCCTGACCTTGCTTGGTCTCATGCTTTCGACAGTGCCAGTACATCCGTGGTCAAGGGAAAGCAGATGCCGGATCTATCAGGCGGCCTGCAGATTGCAGGCGGACATCTTGCCCGACTTGCTGTCGCGCTCCATGTCGTAGCCGATTTTCTGGCCTTCAACGATTTCGTGCATGCCAGCACGCTCGACAGCGGTGATATGGACGAATGCGTCCGGGCCGCCGTTGTCAGGCTGGATAAAGCCGAAGCCTTTGGTGGAATTGAACCATTTTACTGTGCCAGTGGTCATGATGAACCCTTTCATAGCATAGAGAGTGGAACCGGCAAGCCAGAAGCTCGCAGGTGAGAATAACGATGCTTTAAAGGGAGGGTTCGTTAGAAACGCGGTGCCAATCGCGTTGTAACCAAAGCTCGGCAAGAAAATATCGATAACGCGTTTCTATTGAGTTTCAATGAGAATGTCAACTTCTGGTTTTGGTCTTGTAACCCAGCTATTCGCGCGAAGTTTGCGAACAACCGCTGTCCTCCGCGGAGCAGTCTGTCAATAAGGCGTCCCAATGTCGTTCTGGCGGGAGATACAGGTCCGGTCTGCAAAGCTGCCATACGAGATGAGACATCCAAAGGTTCATAAAAACCGGAGAGAAGCCCTTGCCGGTCATTCACCTGCCGAAATAATGCCGCGGCGCAACCCGACAAACGTCTCGGCGGACGACTGAACCGTCTCGGGTTGCCGGAGACTCCAACTCCTGAGCAGGCTGGAGCATGATGGGCAACACGACGAACAAATCTTCCCTGAAATCCGCGAACGAGCGGTTCACCCTGTGCTGGAGATTGAAGTCCAGCACGGAATTGGCTGGCAAGCGATCGTATCACAAGCAGCCAAGATCGGCTGGTCGGCGCACTCGCTGAATGAATGCGTCAAAATATCCAGGATTGTTCCTGGTATTCGCGCCAGCGTCTCGACGGATGTGGCCGAAAAGATGAAGGCCCTGGAGCGGGAGAACCGTGAGCTTTGTCAGGTTGTTGCAGACCCGGCGTGCTCTGACAGCAGTTTCCCGGCGATCTCGAGAGCCTCCTCGCGGGACGAGGCGAGTTTCATCGGATAGCCCCAGAATTTGGCAAAGGCCACACCGAAAGGCTTGAATGCCATACGCTTGGGGAGGTTCGGCTCAATCACGATCATCGCCAGAACGAGCGACCGAAGTTCGGCCTTGTGTTTCTTCATCCACAGCGCGGTGCGCTTCTTTTCTTCCGGGCTGTGCTCATGGTCTTCGGCCGGAGCGTTATCGGTCAAGATCACGAAGGGTGTGCCGCGCCTAAAGCTCGCCTCAAGCGCTTCGAAGTCCTCGTCGTGGTCGTGATCGGGCTCTTCGTCATAGCTCATCCAGACGAGCGGGAAATTCGTGTTGTCCAAAGGCATGTGTCGTCTCGCTGAAGGGATGGATGGTTTCAATTCGAGCGGATGTGCCGCCACGACAAGATGAGTGCGACCACGCCCGGAAGCGTAACGGCCAACAGTTCCAGGCCAACAAGATGGCCGCCGTCGCGCAAGCCGTCCATCACGCCGGCGAGTGTGCTCACGATGAAAAGAAGACCGCCGAGGCCGAGCATGGCCCAGTCGGTGGCACGCCGTCTGGCAAGCGCCAGCAACGGCGGGATAACCCAGGCGCCGTAAAAGATAGACACGCCCCACAGTGCGGCGGGGTCGAACGTCGTGGGCTGCATCGTTCCGCCGCTGCCGACGTAGCCGTTCAGATAAGAGAAGCACTGGATCGTGACGAAGATCGTGGCACCGAGCGCTGGCACGAGCCATGCGAGTGCGAGCTGAACCGGGTTATTGTCGTTCACGTTAAAACTCCTATCCGAATGTGCGCGACAGGGCAGTTGAGCGCTTCCACTGTCAAAGAGGAGCGTGATCATGATCGCCGCTGGCCGCTTCTAACTGAAAGCAATAGGTCCGTCGGCGAATGGCGTCATTGCGCAATCCTGCCATTATATGTTTTGATCCGGCCAAACCGAACATGACGAGGCCTTCGATGTATGTAGACGCCCGTAGCGATTGGCTTTCTTATGTCGACGAGGTTCCTCGCGCGCTCGTCGCGGCCAACGCTGTCGCCAATCTTGAGGCCCTGGAGCAATCGCCGCGGCACCACCATCAGAAAGCGCAACTGCTTTTCACGGTCCGTGGGGTCATCAACTGCGAGGTTGAAGACGCTGTCTGGATCGTGCCGCCACAGTGTGCCGTGTGGATTCCCGGCGGGTTGCCCCATACTGTTTTCGGCTCGGGGGAAGTGGAGTGCATCTCCCTGTTTATCGAACCGCCCGAGGCTTCGAACCTGCCGCGCGAATGCTGCACGATCACGGTGTCGAGCTTTTTCCGTCAACTGCTGATGCGGGCCAACGAGCTTCCTGAGCGCTATGACGTCGACGGTCCGGACGGACGCATCGTGTCGGTTATCTTCGATGAGCTGGCTGTGGCACCGGTCGAAGACCTCCGCCTACCAATCCCAAGCGACCCGCGCCTGAAGAAGCTCACCGACCTGTTGATCGAGGCACCGGCGGATCATGCCTCCGTGGCGGAATGGGCTTCCCGCATCGCGCTCAGCGAGCGAAGCCTGAGCCGTCTGCTGGCGGAACAGGTGGGCATGAGTTTCGGCCGCTGGCGACGGCAGTTGCATGTTGTTCTCGCCTTGCGGCATCTGAGTGCCGGCCAGACGGTTCAGGCCGTCGCGATGGATCTGGGCTATGAAAGCGCCAGCAGTTTCGTGACCATGTTTCGCAAGATGGTCGGCAAGCCGCCAAGCCGCTACTTGCTCGAACGGCTCAGGCATGCAACACACGATCAGGGTGAGCGATAGGAACTGCTGGGTTTCATCCATGACCGGTGCAAAGCGAATGCCGCGGCAGGGCGGCCGTCCTGAAACTCGACGTGTTCATGATCAAAAGCTTTTGGTGACCCCGGGACCAGTGCTTTCGCACGATCGCCACTCTCAAGATAAATCTCGCGAACCGGACCTGTGGTCAACTCGCGATGGTTTTATAGGGCTTTAAGCGAGCACGGTTCAGGTACGCACATTCCATCATGACACAGGTTTTCGATCGCGAATTTCCAAGAACAGTCAATCAACTGAATGGCGGTCTAATAAATTTGTCGGTCAGAACGGGACAGTCAACCACCGACCCCATGCTGCCATCGGGCAGCGTCTCAATGATTGGCGGCTTGGCGCTTCGATTCCGGTCGCCAAGGCGATCGTTTCAATTTCTTGGAAGCTGACATTCATTAACTGCAAGGCCCAGATCGCTGAACTTCACGGCGCGTGGAGATGGCCGAATTTCAGTACCTTCCGATGGCACCCTTGACCGGCTTCACGATCTCGCACATTCTCGCCGTTATGAACACGACTGGTTCCATCATCATCCGACGTCGACGCTGCATGACTGTGCAGTGTGGCGCGTTGATTCTGGAATGGCGAGAGTTCCGAGAGGGATAATCCTCCTTACCATTATAGAATTGCACGCAACCTGCCTTCCTTTCGGTCGGCGGGTTTTTTGTTGCCTGAACTGTCGAAACATGGAGAAAACATGCCTTCGCAACCTGTCGCTTCGCCGATCACTTTCCGGTCCGCAACGCAAGAGGATTGCGCCGATCTCGTAGTTTTTGCCGACATGGCTACACGTCGCCTGACTTCGTTCTTGTGGGGGCAGGTGGCGGCTCCCGGGCAGTCTGCGCTCGAAGTCGGCCGGAATGTGATCCGTAATGTCGAAGGCCATTTTACGTATTTTGATAATTGGCGTGTAGCAGAGCATAAAGGCCAGCTTGTCGGGGCCTTGAACGGTTATGTGATACCTCATTCGTCCGGCTCGGCGCTCGCCGCTCCGGACGTTGTGCAGCCGCTGAACGAGCTGAAAAACCTGGCCGCAGGCACATGGTACATTTCCGTCGCCGCGATCTATCCCGAACATCAAGGCAAGGGTCTCGGCTCCCTGCTACTGGCCGAGGCAGAAAGCTTGGCAATACTGGCGGGCAATGATCGGCTGACGCTTATAGTCGGAAGCTTCAACGCAGGAGCCTATCGGCTTTATCAACGGTGCGGTTTCACCGAATATGCCAGACGCGCCTATTTAGGTTTTCCGGGGTCAGATGAGGGAGAATGGATACTCATGGTCAAGGACTTGTCACCACATCCTGATTTCTGCGACGTCGCCGAATAGGGCATTTTACGGCAGTCGCAACGACCACCATTATCGCTGAGCTGCAGACGCCTCTCGGTCCCAACCGGTCATTAACTCTCTGATATGCTGTTGCAGCGCAGTCTGCCATGACGTCATTCATTTCATTTGTCAGCACGGTTGGTCACCGGATGCCGGCAAATCGACACCAGGCGTCATTTCGCTGTGCTCGCCCGATTTTCGGCTCTCACGATGGCGGGGCTCGGCGAACAAGACCAGGCGCCGACAAGTAAATTAAGACCTCATTAAAAATATTATCATATTGATGACTTACGCAACGTTCAACAGGCGCAACAGTAGCGTAGACTAGTTTGTCGTGCATGCACGCGCAATACAAGTATAATTTACAATGCAAGCATCTCAAGATGTCCAAGAGTTTACGATCTCTACCTACGTACCGGTTGCACTAATCAGTCTTACTGGTTTTCTGGTTGTAGGATACCTGACCTTGTTTAACTTTGCGGAAAATGCCCCGGTTATCGTCATTTCGTCTCCCTGGGACAGCGAACGCCAAGCGATTACCAGAGCCCTCACACCTGCGTCTAAATTTATTCGATCCGACTTGGAAGGAACATTCGTGATGGTTTTGCCTGGACAACAGGATTACGCAGCAAAGGTGCGTGCGCTTGGTGCCTGGGGGGTCATCAGCTCGTTCGGTATTGGCGGCTGCAATCCAAAACCATCAACGAATAACGGCAGCAACATTTAACGAAAAGCACCAAATCAGCTTCATCTCGATCAAGCTACCCAGAGGCCAAAAATGCACGCAACCTCCCCATCTTCCGTCGTTGAAACCGCCCCTGAACTCACAAGACTTCGCCAGATAGCCAGCAAGGCGTTCATTGCGGGCTTATGGCTCATGGTAGTGGTCATAGGAAGCGTTGCTTCTTTTACAGCTGCACCAGCGCTGACGACATCTGTGATCGCAGCCGCGCTTGCCGGCGTCTCGACTTTAATGTTTCTCAAAGATCCGATTGGACCGGCGACCAGACTTGCCATTGGGGCAGCCCTGACCAGTGACTGGGCGCTGCTGGTTTACTGCGCAAGCGGATTGCCGGATGGATTGGTTCTGGATGCCCACATGCTGTTTTTCGTTTTGAATGCAGTGCTGGTCATTTATTGTTGCTGGCGCACAATCCTCATAGTCAATGTGCTGGCGACCGTGCACCACGTGGTCTTTTCTCTGCTCTTGCCGCTCTATGTCTGGCCTTCGGCTGACTATGTTCTGCATCATTTCCTCATCCACGCAACATATGTTGTGCTTGTGGGCGGGCCGATGCTCTGGCTGGCTTATCGCATCAATCGTCAGTTTACAGACAATCATCAGACCATGATGAAACTGAATTTGGCGCAGGCCGAGGCGAGTGAACTGGTAGAAGAAACCAAAATCCGCGCCCAACATGAAGAAACCAAGCGGACTGCCATGTTTGCTTTGGCTGAGAAACTCGATGCAAGCGTGGCAGATGTTGTCGGGTCTTTGTCCTCCGCATCGTCCAAACTCCGGGAATCAGCGCAGGAAATGGCTGCCGGAGCGACACAAACCAACCAACAAAGCCAGACCATGTCTCAGGCGGCCAATGAGACCTCAACCAATCTGGAAACTTTGGCAGCAGCTTCCGAACAGCTATCAGCGTCGATCGCGGAAATCAGTGGGCAGATTAGCCAGTCTACCGATATTGCCAGCGGGGCTGCGAGGGAAGCAGAAGAAACCAACCAGAAAATTCAGGGCCTGGCCAAGGCTTCCTACAAAGTTGGCGAAGTTGTCCAGCTGATCACCGCCATTGCTGAACAAACCAATCTGCTGGCTCTCAACGCAACCATTGAAGCTGCCAGAGCCGGGGATGCTGGCAAAGGCTTTGCCATTGTCGCAGCGGAAGTCAAGGAACTGGCAAATCAGACCTCGAGCGCTACGGACAGCATAGTAGACCAGATTTCTCAAATTCAGAGTGCCACCCAGGAAGCCGTTGATGCGATTGATGGCATCGGCAAGACAATCGACAAGGTTAAGGAAATCTCGGTTTCCATTGCCAGTGCCATTGAAGAACAGGACAGCGCCACCCGCGAAATCGCTCGCAATGTCGAACAAGCTGCGAACGGCGTAAAGAACGTTGCCGACAACCTCACAGAGGTCGCTAGCGCTTCCGAAAGCAATCTCAAATCGGTTGGAAACTTTGTTGATACAGCTGAGGAACTTTCTAATCAATCCCAAGCTTTGCGGGAAGAAGTTGATGACTATCTGAACAAAACAAAAGCAATTTGATTGCTAAATTCGTCCAAAAAATTTGAGAACCATTTTTTCAAATTGCAAAAAGCGGAGAGCGGATAGCAAAGATACCAGGTTACCTGATGCACGATGAGCCAGGCCTCAAACTGCCTGCCTTTTAAATCATCCTCTGATCGGCACCGCAGCTTTTTGGCGCCGAGCTGAACCGTCAGTCACGGCCCTCAGCCAGCAGAGTGAGTCGCGTGCTATAGCCAGAGCGAATATGTTCGCGGGCCGCGCTTTCGGCGCGGTCCCCGTCACGGCTGGCGACCGCATCGACAATGGCTTCGTGCTCTTCCTGCGCCTGCAGCAGCCGGTCCTTCATCGAATAGGTTGAACCGGGAAGCAGACTGAGATGGATGCGGAGGTTCGCCAGGGCGTCGATCATATAGATGTTGTGCGAGGACCGCACGATATGTTGGTGCAGATGCTTGTTGCGCGTCTTGAGGATTTCGGGATCATCGTAGCTGCGGTCCTGAGCCACCATTTGCTGCATCAGCTCGATTTCGGCCGGCGTGGCATATTCTGCGGCATGGCGTGCTGCCATGCCCTCCAGCCCTTCACGCACGGCAAAGAGCTGGCGCAAATGGTCATATCCCAGATGCGACACCACCAGACCGCGCTGCGGTCCGTGTTCGGCGAGCCCCATCGCGTGCAGCCGATGCAGTGCTTCGCGCACCGGCGTACGGCTCACCCCGAGTTTTTCCGCGAGTTCCGTTTCAAGCAATCGCGTGCCGGGCAGAAGCTGACCGTCCTCAATTGCTGCAAGCAGCTTCTCAAGCGGTGTGCCGCGTTGATTGTTCTTTTCCATCAGAGCGTTCATCGTGACCAATGCTTTCTTCGGCTTGGAGAGGGGCGGGGTCTGCCCCCTCTCACATTACCCACTGTATACATATAGGAACATTGGGAGCCAAGTGGACGTCTGTGCTGCCGGCTACTCAAATGGACTTCAGACGGTCGAAACCGGCGCGCAAGTCTCGGATGAGATCAGCCGGGTCTTCAAGGCCCACATGAATGCGTACCGTTTGTCCCGCCGGCGACCAGTCTGTCGCGGAGCGGTAGATGCTCGGGTTGACGGGAACCAGAAGGCTCTCGAAACCGCCCCAGCTCGATCCCATCCCGAAGATCTCGAGGTGATCGAACATCTTGGCCAGCCGCGACCGATCGGTTTCAGCCATAACGAAGCCGAACAGACCGGATGCACCCGAGAACTGCCGCTTCCATTGGCTATGGTGAGGATCCTGCGGGCGGGCCGGATGCATCACCCGGATGACCTCGGCCTGTTGTGCAAGCCACTCTGCCACCTCAAGACCGCTCGCGTGGTGCTGGCGCATTCGCACCGGCATCGTGCGCAGCCCCCGCAAGGCAAGAAACGCATCGTCGGCACCCACGCAAAGCCCGAGCCGCAGATAGGTTTCGCGTAGCGCTGGATACATCTCGTCGCTGCAAGCAATGGTGCCGAGCATGAGGTCGGAGTGACCTGAGATATATTTTGTCCCGGCCTGCATCGAAATGTCGACACCCTGGCTTATCGGTTGGAGGAAAAAGCCGCCGCTCCACGTGTTGTCGATGGCGGTTTTAACGTCGTGCCTTTTCGCCGCGGCAACGATTGCGTCGATGTCCTGGACCTCGAAGGTCTGAGAGCCGGGGCTTTCCATCCAAATCAGCTTGGTCTCGGGGCGTATCAGCGCCTCAACCCCTTCCCCGATCAGCGGATCGTAATAAGTCGTGTCGACGCCAAGTTTGCGCAGGACAGACTCGCAGAATTTTCGGGTCGGACCATAAGAACTGTCGCTGACAAGGAAATGGGCGCCTGGTTCGGCGAAACACATCAGAATATTGGAAATAGCGCTCACACCTGAAGGTGTTACCAGCGATTTTTCTGCTTGTTCGAGGGCACAGATCGCGTCTTCGAGCGCATGGGTGGTGGGGGTGCCACGCCGGCCATACCGGAGGCGCGCGCCTTCCTTGGCGTCTAGCGATGCAAGGTCGGGAAACAGAATGGTGGAGGCGCGATATACCGGTGTGCTGACCGCGCCATGATGCTCTTTAGGGTTTCTACCGCAGTGGGTAAGGCGGGTGTCGGTACCGAGGTGATCAATGTCCATTGTCTGCTTTCAAGTTGGGATATGTTTGGCAACCATTGCATTCCAATAAAAACATTTGTATACATTGCTCATCGAAGCGTCAATATACGACCTCAACCTGCGGCAACAGCAGGATGGTCCGGGGCTTCTGACTTCCAGCAGAAGAGGGAAAAATGATCAGTATTTACAAATCCATGCTTTCTTGCGTCACGGTCGCAGCCACGCTCGCCGCGACTGCGGCATATGCTGATTCTGGGGACACTCTTGCGACGGTGAAAGAACGTGGAGAGCTGCTCTGTGGTGTTCATCCGGCGCGTCATGGCTTTGCAGCGCCAGACAGTCAGGGCAACTGGGCGGGACTTGAAGCCGACTTTTGCCGTGCTATTGCGGCTGCGATTTTCGGTGATGCGAGCAAGGTGCGCTTTGTTGCGTTGTCATCCCAGCAGCGCTTTCCAGCCATCCAGTCTGGAGAGGTCGACGTTCTTGTCCGCAACGTTACCGCTACTCTTGGGCGTGACACGGCGCTTGGCCTGAATTTCGCCCCGCCTATCTTCTACACTGGCACCGGCTTTCTCGTGCATGCAGACTCCGGGGTCGAGACAATCAAGGATCTGGATGGGGCGACGATCTGCGTGGCACCCGGTTCCACCACTGAGCGGAACGTTGCACAAATCTTCGCTTCGCGTGGAATGGAATACACGCCCGTCGTGATCGAAAACAACAAGCAGCTTGTCGACGCCTACGTCACCGGCCGCTGCGATGCGTTGACCAAGGACAAGGCCGCGCTGCCTGGTGTTCGTGCCTATGACACGACCGACCCCAAGGAGCACGTGCTTCTTCCCGGCATTTTCTCCAAGGAGCCCCTCGCCCCCGCCGTTCGGCAGGGCGATGATCAGTGGTACGATCTGGTGAAATGGGTGGTCTATGCCACCTTCAACGCAGAAGAACTTGGCGTCACCGCGGAAAACGCCGATGAAATGAAGGGGTCGAATGACGTCGACATCCAGTCGCTGCTTGGAACCACCGGCGATTACGGTGCAAAGCTCGGCCTCGACGAGGATTGGGCATACAACATTGTCACGCAAGTTGGAAACTATGCCGAGATATACAACCGTCACTTCGGTCCGGAAAGCGCCACGCCGCTTGACCGCGACCTGAATACCCTCTGGGTCGATGGCGGCCTGCTTTACGGTTTTCCAATCAAGTAAATCGCCAATTCGGAGTCGCCGCCGCGACATTGTTGTCAAGCGGCGGCGCCACCTGATCACGCGAGATCGACTTTCCAGGCAGGAGTGACAAGTGTCTCACCTTGATGAGAGCATGCAGGGCGGCGGCAGGCCACGCCCAACGCTCGGCAATTTTCTCTATAGCAAGACGTTTCGGACGTTTGCGGCTCAGATCGTGATGGCGGTCATCGTCCTAATGGCCGGGCTGTTCTTGTATCGAAACATTATTGACAATCTCAACGCGCAGAATATCGCAACCGGCTTCGGGTTTCTGGAACAGGACGCACAGTTCGATATTGGTGAGACAGCCATCCGGTACGATGCCAGCGACAGCTATGCTCGAGCCTTTCTGGTTGGCCTGCTGAACACGCTGATTGTTTCGGCAGCGGGAATAGTTCTGGCCACCGTTCTGGGGTTTGCGGTCGGCTTCGCGCGTGTTTCAAGCAACTGGCTGCTGTCGAAGGTCGCCACCGGCTATGTTGAGATCGTCCGTAATATCCCCGTGATCCTTCAGGTGATTTTCTGGGCCGTCGTGCTTCGTAACCTGCCGAACGCGCGCAACGCCATGGATTTCTACGGACTGGTCTTTCTGACAAACCGCGGTCTCTCCTTCACGGTGCCGAGTGCAAATCCGGTTCACGAAATCATGGGCCTCGCCTTCGCAGCAGGCATCGTCCTTGCAATTATCGGAAGCTATCTGGCGCGGCGGCATCGTGAGAAGACGGGGAAGTACATCGACATGCTGTGGCCGTCGCTTGGGCTGATCTTCGGTCTGCCTGCTCTGGTCTGGCTGGCGGGTGGGGCCCCAACAGCTCTTAGCATTCCCGTGCTGAAAGGGTTCAACTTCAAGGGCGGCGCAACCATCTCGCCCGAGTTTACAGCGCTCCTCGTCGGCATTGCGCTTTATGCCTCCGGTTTCATTGCCGAAATCGTGCGGGCAGGCCTTCAGGCAACACCCAGGGGCCAGGTGGAAGCTGCCCGTTCGATAGGGCTCAAACCGCGTTTCGTCATGCGCTATGTCGTTCTGCCGCAAGCGTTGCGAGTGATCGTGCCGCCGCTCACCAGCCAGTATGTGAGCCTGATGAAAAACAGCTCGATCGCCGTCATTGTCGGTTATCCCGACCTCGTCAATATCGGCAATACTGTGATGAACCAGACTGGCCAGGCCGTAGAGGCCATTGCCGTGATGATGCTTGTCTACCTGACCATCAGCATCGTCACCTCGACCCTCATGAATTTCTACAACCGCCTCGTGGCGATCAAGGAGCGGTAACGGCGATGCCAAATTCTCTCAGCGCGCCGAAGGTGGCCGCAACCGTGCACACCATGGATGAATTTGATCCCAATGCCACGTTGCCTTTTGGGAAATGGGTGGGCAAGAACCTGTTCAACTCCGTACCGCAGAGCATTCTTACGGTGATCGTTGCCGCCTGTCTGCTGCGTTTTTTCTGGTTCGTGCTGAACTGGGGCATTCTCGACGCGGTGTTTTATACGACCGACCCCGACGTTTGCCGCGCAGCGGCCGGAGCGTGCTGGGCGGTGATTGTCGAAAAACACCGACCGATGCTGTTTGGCCTCTACCCTTATGATGAGCAGTGGCGCCTGGTCGTGATGATGGTGATCTACCTCCTCACTGTGGTCGTCTCGCTGATGCCGCGCTTCTGGAACCTCAAGTTGCTCATACCGTTATGGGTCGTGTCTGTGACATCGATCTTCGTGCTGATGTTCGGCGGCGTCTTCGGGCTTCCGTTCGTACCCAGTGCCGATTGGGGCGGCCTGCCGCTGACCATGATCCTGTTTTCAGGCACGGTGCTGATCGGCATGCCGGTAGCGGTGTTGCTGGCACTTGGACGGCGCTCTCCCTTACCGGTCGCCAAGGGCTTCTCAGTGGTCTTCATCGAAGCTCTTCGCGGGGTGCCGCTAATCACTATCCTGTTCGTGGCGGTCAACGTGTTTCCACTGTTTCTGCCGGCCGGCGTGGAAGTCAACAAGCTGCTGCGGGTGGTGATTGGCATCGCGATTTTCTTCGCCTGCTATCAGGCAGAGGTGATCCGGGGTGGTCTCCAGGCCATTCCAAAGGGGCAGTACGAGGCCGCCGCCTCGCTCAACCTGACCTATTGGCAGACCACCCGACGCATTATCCTGCCGCAGGCGCTGCGGATCAGTCTGCCGGCGATCACCAACCATATCATCGCCGCGATGAAGAATACTTCCTTCGTCATAATCATCGGCCTCTTCGACATCCTCACGGCAACCACCGCGGTCATGCAGGATCCGCTTTGGCGCCGCTACTACGTTGAGGCCTATCTCTTTGTCGCCGCCATTTACCTCTTCTTCGGCTATGCGCTTTCGCTCTATGCGCGCCAGGTCGAAAAATGGATCAACACGGGCCGTATCTGAATATGGCTGGAAAGGATGACTTTCATGCCCGCAAATCTTTCTGAAACTTCTGTCGCGACCGCGCCGGCCCAGAGACAGCCCGAAAAAACCACGATGATCGAACTGCGCAATGTTTCCAAGTGGTTCGGCACCTTCAAAGTGCTCAATGACGTGAGTCTGAATGTCGCAAAGGGAGAAAGGGTCGTGATCTGCGGGCCTTCCGGATCCGGAAAATCCACGCTGATTCGCTGCGTCAATCGGCTGGAGGAGCACCAGCAAGGCACGATTATTGTCGACGGCATCGAGATGACCGAGAACATCAAGAACATCGAGGCGATCCGCCGCAATATCGGCATGGTGTTTCAGTCGTTCAACCTGTTCCCACATCTGAGTGTGCTCGATAATTTGACGCTTGGTCCGATGCTGGTACGCAAGATGAGCAAGAAATCCGCCGAGGAACTGGCGATGCATTTCCTTGAAAAAGTCCGCATTCCAGAGCAGGCGCAAAAATATCCGCTGCAACTCTCGGGTGGGCAGCAGCAGCGCGTGGCGATTGCTCGCTCGTTGTGCATGCAGCCTGAGATCATGCTGTTCGATGAGCCGACCTCTGCACTTGATCCAGAGATGATCAAGGAAGTGCTCGATACCATGATCGAGCTAGCAGAAAGCGGGATGACCATGGTCTGTGTCACCCACGAAATGGGCTTTGCCCGGACGGTGGCCGACAACGTGATCCTCATGGCAGAGGGCCAGATTGTCGAAAATGGTCCCCCGGAGGAGTTCTTCAATAATCCGAAGAGCCCGCGCACACGCAGCTTCCTCGACCAGATCCTCAAGCATTGACACTTGCCGGAGCGCCCTGCCGGGTGCTCTGACTCTTCAGGAGCATATCCCGTGTCCTCTTTGACACTCACCTTTTCGCGTCTCGCGGCAGGGCTGGACAGGCGCGACCTGACCGAGGCTGCGGCTGACTGGGTCACGCACGCCTTCACGGACACTCTGGCCTGTGCACTGGCCGGTATGCGCGAACCTGTCGCGCAATTGTCCGACACCATTCTTTCCGCATCGCCCGGACCATGCCAGGTGTTCGGCTCCGCCGCGCGGTTGCATCCGCTGGACGCGGCGCAACGAAACGGTATCGCTGCCCACGCACTCGACTACGACGACTGCAATCTCGAGATGGATGGGCATCCCTCCGTCTCGATTGTGCCTGCGTTGTTTGCGCTGGCCGAGGCACGCAACAAGCCTGGCAGCGAGGTTTTGACGGCCTTTGCCGCCGGGCTGGAGGTCGAGATACGGCTTGCCCGGATCGCGAACCCGGCTCATGCCGAGCGAGGCTGGCACCCGACCGTGACCTTCGGTGTTATCGGGGCCTCTGTGGCCTGTGCCCGGTTGATTGGCCTCGATCAGGACCGGATGGCCACCGCAATCGCGATCGCCGCCTCCTGCGCGGCGGGTTTGCGGGCCAACTCCGGCACCATGACCAAGCCGTTTCATGCAGGACAGGCCAACCGAAACGGACTTCAGGCAGCGTTGCTGGCGGAGGCCGGGTTTACCGCGCGGCATACCGTGCTTGAGCACCGCTTCGGCTTTTTGAAGGCGTTCGGCGATAGCGAGAACCTGGATGTCGAACCCGCAATCAGAGGCTGGGGCAAAGACTATGCCCTGCTGTCGCCAGGCATCGCTGTCAAGCAATATCCCTGTTGCGCATTTGTTCATTGTGCCATCGACGCGGCGGCATCGCTGCGTGCCGAAGTCGGCGTGGTGCCGGTGGAGCAAATCGAAGTGGTGCTGCACCGCAAGCGTTTAGGCAACATCGACAGGCCGCGGCCCACCGATGGGCTCGATGCGAAATTCTCAACACAGTACCTGACGGCCCGCGCGCTGATCGACGGTGCCGTCGGCCTTGGAGATTTCACATCGAACCGGCTTCAAGAGGAGAATGTGACCAGGCTCGCCGAAAAGGTAATTTTGCGTGCGCACGATGACGACCTTTCGCTTGGGCATGTGCATGTCAGCCTACAGGACGGGCGACGGCTGTCTGCTTCGGCCACGGTGGCGATGGGCCGTGATCCGGCCAACCCCATGACTGCTCCTGAGTTTCGCCGGAAATTCGATGATTGCGTTTCTCAGTGCCTGACAACCGCTCAGGGCGAGGCGCTTTTCAGCATTCTCATGTCTCTCGATCAGCAGGACGACTTTGCGCCCGTATCCGAAGCGGTCGCGTGCGCCGCGGGTCAGGTTGCCTTCTATGCGTTATCTTCGGAGGAAAAAGATGTCACTTTCACATGAACTTGCAACCCGTGCGCTTGCGCTCGATCCGAGCGGTTTTGACCCGTCGGCGCTCGGCTTTGCCCGTGACGCTATAGCCGACATGATCGGCTGTGCGCTCCTCGGTGCCCCGACAACCACCACAGAAGCCGCACTTTTGAAAGGCATTCAGGGCGAAGGCCCATGCCATGTCCTCGGGCGACGCGAAAAGCTCGGGCGGCTTGACGCAGCCTTCGTCAACGGCGTTTCGGGGCATGCACTGGACTATGACGATACCAGCAAGTCTCTGTCCGGGCACCCTACCGTGATCATCATTCCCGCAATCCTTCCGATTGCCGAAACCTTGCAGACCTCGGGGCGCGCGTTTCTGGACGCCTATGTGATCGGCGTTGAAGCTGCGACACGCTTTGCCCGTGGGGTGAACTTTGCCCACTACGAAAAGGGTTGGCATCCAACCGCCACGCTGGGAATTTTCGGTGCGGTTGTTTCAGCCGGCATCCTGTTGAAGCTGGATGTGAAATCCATGGCCAACGCGATCTCGATGGCAGCCTCGCTTGCCTCAGGCATCAAGGCCAATTTCGGCACCGACACCAAGCCGTTGCATGCCGGACTTGCAGCCCGCAACGGTCTTTTCGCCGCGCTGATGGCTGCAGAGGGCGTCAATGCTGCCTCAACGGCTCTGGAACATCCGCAAGGCTTTCTGGAGGTGTTCAACGGCAAGGGGCACTATGATGCGGACAGGATGCTGACCGACTGGGGCACGCCTCTGGACCTTATGAATCCCGGCATCTCGATCAAGAAATACCCTTGTGTCTATAGCGTTCATGCTGCGATCGACGCGGTCATCGAGCTGCATGACGGTTCGGTGCCGGACAGCACCGCCGTAGAGGACGTCGTGGTGCGCATGCATCCGCGCCGCCTGCTGCCGCACGTGCGAAACCCTGCAACCAGCGCGCTCAACGCGAAGTTCAGCCTTTCCTACGTGGTCGCGCGTGGCCTTGTAAACGGAACGGTGCGTCTTGATCATTTCGAGGACAGCGCGCTCGGCGATCCCGAGGTGATGCGGATCATGGACCTGATCCGGATGGAGGAGATGCCGGACGATTTCCCCGACTACGGTGCAGAGGTTGTGGTGCGCACGAAAGACGGACAGGAGGTTAGGAACCGTATCGAGACCCCGCTTGGCCGTGGACCAGAGTCGCCGCTTCCGACGGAAATGCTCGAACGGAAATTTCTTGACTGCGCCTCCCGAAGCCTCACCGCCGATGGCGCGGCAGATGTATTCGGCATGCTCATGCAACTGGATCGACTTGCACGCGTCTCCGATCTGGTCGCCGCAATCTCGACCTCGACCCGTCCGACAAAAGGATGACCCCCATGAGCTTTGCAAGAGAACTTTCCACGAAAGCCCTGGCCCTGTCGCTGGACACCGTTCCCGCAGAGGCCGTCCATATCGCCCGCCGCGCCATTATCGACACCATCGGCGTCGCCCTGGCCGGGCGTTCTGCGCCCTATCTCGGGGCGCTTGAGTCGGTTCTCGAAGTCGCATCGCCCCCCGGGGCAGCAACCCTTTGGGGATGCGGAGGCAGGAAGGCTTCGGTACTGCACGCGGCGATGATCAACGGCGTCGCAGCCCATGCGCTCGATTTTGACGATTGCTCGACAACGATGGGAGGCCATCCGTCCGCGCCGGTGGTCCCCGCCGTTCTGGCGCTTGCCGAAACGCAAGGGGCAACGGCGGCTGAAGTCTTTGCGGCCTATCTGACCGGCGTGGAGGTTGAAACCCGGCTTGCGCGCGGCCTGCTGCCGCATCACTATGAGAAGGGCTGGCATCCGACCGCAACCCTGGGCGTGTTTGGCGCGGCGGCGGCCTCGGCACGGCTGCTTGGCTTTGACGCCGATGGCATGGCGACAACGCTTGCAATGGCGGTGTCCATGGCCTCGGGGCTGAAGTCGAACTTCGGGACACCGGTCAAACCCATGCATGTGGGGCAAGCGGCACATAACGGCGTGCTCGCCGCGCTTCTGACCCGCAACGGCATGACCGCAAACGCAGAGGCATTCGAGCACAACTACGGCTTCTTCAACCTGTTCAACGGGCCTGGCAATTTCGATGCCGACGCCATTCTTGACGGTTGGGACGGTCCGCTGGAACTCCTGGATCCCGGCATCGCGATCAAGCAACATCCGTGTTGCGGCAGCGCCCATTCGGCGATTGACGCAGCCTTGAAACTGGTGGCGGAGCATGGCGTGTTCGCGGCCGACAGCATCGCGGCCATCAACACACGCACCCATGAGCGGCGTTTGGCCCATACCAACCGGCCCGAGCCGAAATCCGGACTGGATGCCAAATTTTCCGTTCAATTCCTCACCGCCAAGGCGCTGACGGCAAACCGGATACGGCTTGGGGATTTTGCCGACGACAGCTTCATGACCGACGATATCGTCGCTCTGTTGCCGCGGATAACCTCCAGCTCTCATCGGGAAGACGACGCCTATCTCGGCCAGGTCGTGGTGACGATGAACGATGGCACCGTGCTGAGCGCCGAGGCCTCAACAAAGTTCGGACGAGGCCCCACAAACCCCATGAGCGATGATGAACTCCGCGAAAAATTCGTCGATTGCGCTGGGGAGATCCTTGGGGAAGAGGACGCGAAATCCGCCTTCGACGCATGCTTGTCCCTGGAGCTGACCGATCGGATGGACGATCTTCTGGCCCGCGTCGCGGGGCCACATAATCGTATGGAAGGTTGACATGCTGACAGTTTACGGACGGCGAAATTCATCAAATTGCGCCAAAGTGTTCTGGCTTCTTGAGGAGATCGGCAGGCCTTTCAGGCTTGTCCCGATGGGCCGTGGATCGGGATCTGAAAACCAGGAAGAACTCGTGCAGTTGACACCTTTTGGCAAGGTGCCGGTTGTCAGGGATGGTGACTTTGTGACTTGGGAGTCCAATTCCATTCTGCGTTTTCTCGCGTCTGGTGCCCCCCGCGGGCCGCTCTGGCCCGAAGACGCAGTGGGCAGAGCCCGCATCGACCGCTGGATGGACTGGGCGTCGCTGTCGCTCACCCCGCCGCTGACCCGGTTGCGAAAAGCGCGCAGTGCCGGGGCTGAGGGCGATCTCGCCCCTGTCATCGAAAGCTTCAAGCAGCTGGATGGGCAACTTGCCCGTTCAGCATATCTTGCCGCAGACGTTCTGACGCTGTCGGACATTGCGGCCGCCCCGGCGGTCCATCGCTGGGGTCTTTTGGCAGAGGCCGGAGAGAACGCGCTTCCGGACCTGCCCCATCTTGATGCCTATCGCTCACGCCTGCTGGCGTATGAGCCCTATCGCCGTCACATTTCGAGCGCGTTGTCGTAAACAGTGCCTGGAGACAGGGCTGCCGATAAATAGGTGCTTCACAGCGAAGGTACACGTGACGCGCTTGCGGTGACCGCAAGCGCGTCACGTTTCATTTGCCTTGCCGACCATACAACCTCAGCGATGGATATAGCCAATCTGCTCATCGTTGTTCACAGCCGGTTCAAAGAGCAGAAACTATCCGTTGAGCGCTTCATCATACCCCGGCGAGGAATAACGGCCGCGATTGACATCACACGTGCCGCGCCCGACCGGCCGCGCTTGCGCAGGATCACACCACTTGCGACCCTCGCCTGTGTGCCTCGAGGGTCAGAGCTGCCATACGATAGAAACCGTGGGCCATCTTGGAATAGGGTGTGAGCAGGAAGAAGGTCAGTACCGTCCCGAGATGAAGCGGCAGCAGCAGAGCCACCGCCCCGGTGCCCGAGGCGGCATAGAGCGCAATGCCGGTCGCCGATACGGCGAAAAGCAGCACCACGAATGCCATTTCGCCACCCCATGCGGACGCCGCGCCGAGGTTGCGGTCGGCTTTCAGCTTGAGCGCCGCCATATAGCCAGTTCCCAGGCACAGCAGGAGACCGCCGCTCAGGCCGAGCAGTTTGGGCAGGCTGAAGAAGCCATACGGCGCTTCCATGCCGAACAGGTAATGCATCACCGTCGCCGTCGAGGTTGCCGCGAAGCACAGAAGAAAGCCATAGAGCACGGCCTGATGGGCGTGACGTCGGGCGTTGGAGAACCGGTCGGTATCTTCGAAGTTACAGCCGTCTCCGTGCCCGCCCGCAAGATTGCGCATCTTGCCGGCAGAGACGATTGCCGCCCAAAGGTCTGCCGGCGACACGTGCCCGCCGCCCACCGTGCGCCAGTAATTGCGAAGCGAGACGGCCAGGACCGCAAGCGGCAGCACGAAGGCCGGCAGGAAGATCGCCACCATCAGGCCATGCGACATATAGGCATAGAACCCCTCCCCGCTCGTCGGACGAAGAGCCTGTGCCAGCACGAACAGCAGGGCGAAAGCCACCGTCATGAGCGCAGCCATGGCGACGCCGGACCGGTCGAACAGCCGCGCGAAGCCTTTGGGCCAGGCATGCAGTTTCCAGCTCTCCTGGCGCACTTCGGCTAGCGCGCCGGGCAGATTGAGGTCGAATTCATGCGGCGCCGTATATTGACAGGCATAGTAGCAGCCGCGGCAATTGTGACAGAGGTTCGCCAGTTGGGTGATATCTCCGTCGGAGAAGGTCCTGAGGCTGTGCAGGGCCGGAAAGACAGAGCAGTATCCCTCGCAATACCGGCACGCGTTGCAGATTTCGGCCTGGCGACGTGCCTCGCCGATGAAATCAGGCTGCATTTGCATAGGTGGAAGCCTCCTTGCCTGCGATCCGTCCGAAGACAGTGCCAATCGTCATGCCGAACCCGGCCAGGTAGCCCTGTCCGAGAATGGATCCGGCCATTGTTTCACCCGCTGCCCAGAGGTTTTCGACGGGCCGGGCGTTCATGGAACACTGGGCGTTGTCGTCGACCTTCAGGCCCAGATAGGTGAAGGTGACGCCGGTGCGCAGGCTGTAGCCGTAAAATGGTGGCTCCGTTATCGGGCGAGCCCAGTTCGTCTTGGCCGGCGTGAGGCCGCTGGTGGAGACCCCGTCCAGTTCGGTCGGATGGAAATTCGACGTATCTCCGCAGGCGGCGTTGAAGCCGTCGACGGTTTCGCGCAGTCGTTCGGGCGGAAGCCCCATCTTGCGCGCCAGATCTTCAATTGTCGGCGCCTCGATGGGGGGGAACACCGACGGCATGAACAGTTCCAGAGATTTGGCGTCGATGATCACATAGCCGACCTGATCGGGCTGGGCGGCGACGAGCCGACCCCAGATGGCGTAGCGCTTTGGCCAGACATCCTCGCCCTCGTCGTAGAACCGTTCAGCATTCTTGTTGACCACGATCGAGAAGGGAACGCAGTCTAGACGGGTGACGATGCCGCCGTCATATTTCGGCGCGCGCCCGTCAATGGCCACCGCATGACACTGGGTCGGATCGCCAACCTGTTCGATGCCCTGGTCCAGAAGATCCGCCAGAACGATACCGCGATTATACGGGGTGCCGCGGATCAGAAAGTTTTTCGCGGCCGGGCCCCAGGCCCGGGCCAGCCAGTCCGTATCGGCCTGAAAGCCGCCGGACGCGACGACGACTGCCTTGGGCGCGATCCGGTACGACTGATCGCCTTTCTTGTAGTCGAGCCAGACGACCTTGCCGTCATCCAGTTCAAGATGGCTGACGGCGGCTTCGTACTCCACCTCGACACCCAGTTTTCCGGCGGTTCGGTAGTAGGCGTTCACCAGGCTCTTGCCGCCGCCGAGAAAGAACGCGTTCGTCCTTGCAAGCGAAAGGGTTCCTGAAAGGGAGGGTTGGAAGCGGACACCGCGCTCCTCCATCCAGGGCAGACATTCCTCCGAGGTCCGGATCGCCAGCCGGGCGAGCTTCTCGTCGGTCTTGCCACCCGTCACCTTCATTAGATCGGCGAAATATTCGTCTTCGCTATAGCTTTCGACCAGCGGCCCGAGGGGCCCCTGGTGCATGCAGCGAAAATTGCGGGTGTGCCGGGAGTTACCACCACGATAGGCCTTGGGCGCCGTTTCCAGGATCAGGACACTGGCGCCAGCTTCAGCCGCCGTCATGGCGGCGCACAGTGCTGCATTCCCGCCGCCGACGACGACGATGTCGACATGCTTTTTCATAGAAGGTCTCCGTCGTATGTCTTCCGGGCGCGCAATGACCGGACCCTCACCCGCTGAGCCATTTCGATATGCGCCCGCATCGCCGCCTCGGCGAGTTTTCCGTCGCGAACGCGCAGCGCTTCCAGAATGCCGAAATGCTCTTCGACAGCCTTTTCCGCGCGATCGGGTTCGGTCAGGGTCGTAGGACCGAGGATCATCAGTGATTTCTGCAGGCTTTTCATCGACCAGCTCAGAAAGCGGTTCTTCGCAGCGTCCAGAAGGGCGGCATGGAACTGGCGGTTCAGAACGAATGCCTCCGGATCGCTACCCAGCCGCTCCAATTCGCGGTTCATGTCGAAAAGCTCGTCGATCTCTATTTCCGAAGCGGCGCGTGCGGCAAGGCGCGCCGCCGTGCCTTCAAGGACCGCTCGCATCTCGTAGAGCTCCATCACCTCGGCGTAGTCGAGGCTGCGGATCGTCGCGCCCAGGCGCGGCACATGCGCGACAATTCCGTCGGCTTCCAGCAGTCGGATCGCCTCTCGAACCGGTGTGCGGCTCACACCGAGCCGCTCGGCGAGTTCGGTTTCCCGCAATCTGTCGCCGGGGTTGAGACGGCCGTCTCGGACCTCATCCAGAAGCTGCCGGTAGACGGCATTTCCCTGCGATGAATCGGGTGCTGCTGCTTCGTCATTCATGGCTAGACTCGCCTGCATCAATCTTGTATCCAACTGGATACATATGGACACAGCTTGAGTCAATCCGCCTTTATGCGCTTCGAATTCACAAACGCTCTTGCGCGCCGCGCTGTTACCTTCGCTCTCGCTTCGATTGGAGTGGGTGTCTTCTGGGTGCTCGCTCTGCCGTTGCCGTTCCTGTTCGGTCCGATGCTGATGTGCCTCTGCGCGGCGCTGGTCGGGGTGCCGCTGAAGGGCTTCGGCCAGGTCTCGGTCGGGGCACGCACGATCCTCGGCGTGGCGGTCGGTGCTTCGATCACGCCGCAGCTGTTCACAGAGCTGCCGCGTCTGGCGGCATCCCTCGCCATCATCCCCGTTTATATTGCGCTGATCGGATGTCTGGGCGTTCCGTTTTTCCGGAAAATATGGGGGTTCGACACACCGACCGCCTATTATGCGGCGATGCCCGGCGGCCTTCAGGACATGGTGATCTTCGGCACGGAGGCCGGTGGCAATCCGCGTGCCCTGTCCCTGATCCATGCCACGCGGGTCTTGCTTGTGGTGACGCTTGCGCCATTCATCCTGACGCATTTTTTCGGCGCTGCCCTCACCAACCCCATCGGAGCCCCTATCAGGGACGTGCCACTGCACGAACTCGGCCTGATGGTGGCAGCAGCCCTTGTCGGCTGGAAAGGCGGAGAAAAGATCGGCCTGTTTGGCGCCTCTATCCTTGGCCCGATGATTGTGACGGCCGCGCTTTCACTGGCCGGCCTGATCCACATTCGTCCGCCGGCTGAAGCCATCCTGGCGGCACAATTCTTCATTGGCTGCGGTATAGGTGTGCATTTTACCGGGATCACCTGCTCGGAACTGAGCCGGATCGTGACCGCCGCCGTTGCTTATGTGTTCCTGCTGGCTGCACTTGCGGCGCTGGTTGCCCTGGTCGTCACGACCCTGGAACTCGGCCGGTCAACGGAAGCATTTCTCGCCTTCTCGCCCGGCGGTCAGGCCGAAATGACAGTGCTGGCAATCGTCACCGGAGCCGATCTCGGCTACGTCGTCACGCACCATCTGACCCGAATCGTGCTGGTGATCGTAGGTGCGCCGCTGGCCGCTTCGCTCATCGGCCGGAAGAACGGCGGGACCACACCTCCGGATTGACCATATTGATCGGTGCACCGGCCGCATAGGCGAGGATCTGTTCGTAAATCTCGCGGAACTGGGTCTCGATTTCCTGTTCGGTGACAAAACCGATATGAGGCGTCGCGATAAGTCTTGGATGTGATAGCAGCGGATCGTTCCGGTCTAACAGAGGCTCATGATCAAAAACATCCACCGCGGCTAGCCCTGGCCTGCCCGCATCAAGGGCGGACTTCAGCACGCCCGGCGCGATCAATCCCGCCCGCGCGGTATTGACCAGGACAGCGCCCGGTTTCATCACGCCCAGATCGTCGGCGGTGACGACGCCTCGCGTTTCGGCTGTCAGGCGGAGATGAAGCGAGACGACATCGCTCTCGGCAAAGAACGCCGCGCGACTGGCTGCAACCATCTCGCCATCGCCACGCGCCCTCTCCCGACCTTCCGGAGAAGCCCACCAGACAACTGTCATGCCGAAAGCGCGGGCATATTGGGCGACGAGCCGGGCAATCCGCCCATAGCCATAAAGGCCGATCGTCAACCCCTTCGCCGTCCGTCCGACGCCGCTTTGCCAGAGACCCGCCTTGGCAGACGCCATTTGTCCGGGCAGGTCGCGAAGCGCGGCAAGCATGAGGGTGAACGTCAGTTCGGCCGCCGCGACATTGGGCGCGTCGCCGCCCTTGCCGGAACACACAAGCACATCGTGATCGCTACAGGCGGGAACGTCTATATGCGGCCAGGTGCTGCGCTGCGCTATCAGCCGCAATGCGGGCAGGCGTTCGAGCAGACTGCGGGTGATCGTCGTGCGTTCGCGAAACAGCACCAGCGCTTCGGCGTCTGCCAGCCGTTCGGCCAGAACCGCCTCGTCGCTCGCGTGATCGGTCCAGACTGTCACCTCGTGGTCGTCCAGCATGCTGAAACTCGGCAGGCCAGACAACGTCTTGAACCAGTCGTCGAGGATATGGATACGCATGGCTCTCTCCATGTCCATTCCGGTCCGGCTCAGACCGGAATACAAACGTCAGTGGGACAGCAGGATCGGAATGGAAATCTCGCGCAGTATCTGAGCGGTGTGTCCACCAAGAAAATCTTCCCGGAACTTGGAATGCTCATAAGCGCCCATGACCAGCAACGAAGGGTCATGTCTTTTGCAATAGGACACGACGGAATCCACCAGCGAATGACCGGCTGGCCAGGCCTCATGGACTGCCTCGATATCGTGCCGTTTCAGATGCGCCATCAGATCATCGAGTGACCCCACGGGCGGACCGATCGTGAGCACACTTACCTTTCCCTGTTGCTCTAGGAGGCGCAGACTGTCCGACATCGCCCGCGCGGCCGCGCGGCCACCATCCCAGGCTAGCGCCGCATGAGAATGGCGGGCTTCCACATCATAGCCTTCTGGCACGACGATCACCGGACGCCCCGCCAGGAGCGTGATCCGGTCGGGGTGCAGGACGACGTGCTCGTCATCGCCGCGCATCGGCCTCCCGACGATCAGGATGTCGAAGCTGCGTGCCGTGTCGGACAGAACGATGTCAACTCTCCCCTTCTGCGTCCTGAGCACCAGATTGTCTCCGAGGCCCAGTGTCGGCCGCAGTCGCTCGAATTGTTCGACGATTTCCGACACGATGCCCTTCTGGGCATCGGCGAGCAGATTGCGAGCCTCGCGCGGGATCCAGCGCGAGGTCGTATCGAAAGTGTCGTGGGCCGAGTGAACCAGAAGCGCCGTTACGTGCGCCCCGCGCTGTTTGGCAAGCGACGCTGCATAGCGAAGCGCAGCCTCGGACGCTTCGGTTCCGTTGAATGCCACCAGCAAATTCATGATCGCCATGATCAGCGTCCTTTCCAGACGGAACTCGGAACATAGATCTTGCCGTCGGCCAGTTTGCGGGCGGTCCGCAGGAGCCCGGCGGAAATGAGGTTGAAACCGTCGGCATCATCGAATTCGACCAGCACCTCGATCTGGCCGGAAGGATGTTCGAGCGTCACGTTGACCGGGCTTTGTCCGGGACGCTCGAGCAGGCCATCGGCAACCGTGCCGGGCGTCAGCGCGCACGAGGCGAGGCATTGGGACCCGGTGACCGCCATGCTCGGATGGGTATTCCACGGCATGAAGTAACGCGTCGCGATCGTGCCGCCCTCCCGGGCCGGCGCCAGCAGGCCGAATTTCGGAGCGACGGATTTCGTCACATCGCCCATGCCCATGCGTTTGCCGGCCTCGATGCGGATCTTCTCCATGCGGGCGAAGAAATCCTTATTCGCATCGAGTTCCGCAGCTGTTTCATGGCCGGACAGGCCGAAATCGGACGCCCGGGCAATGACGATCGGCATGGCAACGTCCATACAGGTGACCTCGATACCGTCGATTTCGTCACGCAGGTTTCCCGTAGGCAGGAAAGAGCCGGTCGACGAACCGACCACCTCCATGAAGTTGAGGGCGATCGGCGCGGCCGTTCCCGGAACGCCCGCAATCGCGGCGTCGCCTTCATAGGTCAGCTTACCGCCCGGCGTCTGGACGCGTGCGAGCACCTTCGCGCCGGTGTTCACCGCCCGAATGCGGATTTCGGTTTCGTCGCCGGTGGGAGAAATCAGACCCATCTCAATTGCGGCTGGACCAACCCCAGAAAGTATGTTGCCGCAGGTCGGCTTGAAATCGACCAGCCGGTCTTCAACCGAAACCTGCGCGAAAAAGTAATCGACGTCGGCCCATTCGTCCTCGGAGGCAGAGAGCATCGCGACCTTGGTCGTTACCGCTGCGCCGCCGCCGATACCGTCGATGTTGAGCGGATGACCAGAACCCACTGCCGCGACCAGAACCCCCGCCAGGGTCTCGCGATCTTCGGGAAGGTCTTCGCGACGAAAATAGGGACCGCGCGAAGTGCCGCCGCGCATGAAAATGAAGGGAATGGCGGTCTGTGACATCTTCTATCTCCGATCATTTGAGTGGCCATGGCAGATCAACGGCGCTCTGCAGCAGCCCGGGGGGGAAATCACGATTAAGCGCTCCCGCCATAGCGCACATCAGTGCCACGCCGCAAACAGTCAAGAGCAGGACCTTTGGCCAGCTCGCCCCGGCGCGAACCCGCAGAAATGCAATCAGGAAAGCTGTCAGCGCAAGAATGAAGCCCACGACCCACGAAGCCGCAATCAGGAACCCGAACCATGCAAGCGTCGGCCATAGTCCGTAGGGCGCGTCGGCGTCTTCACCGGCGCGTTCCTTGTCGGCAAAGATCGGATCCGTCTCTGGCCGGAGCATCATCTGCGCCAGCAGGATGATGCAGCATCCGAGCGTGATGGTGCAGATCACCAGCGGCACGATCTTGTCGGTCATGTTGTAGTCGGGAATCATTTGTGCGTTGATCAGGGATGCCACAACGTAGGCGGCAATCACCAGAAGGAAAACAAGAGGCGCACGCTTGGAACCGGCCTGCACATTGCCTTCAGCCATGATGCTCTTGGCCTGACGGATCCCCAGGACGACCGATATGAGCGTGACGATAATCAACACGATCACGATGGGTGAGAACAGATACGTCATCCCCTCTTCGAAGCTGCTACGGAAGCGGAAGGAGGCGATCTGGAAAGCCTGATTGGAGAATTTCTCGACCGGGTTGGACAGCACGAAGCCGATCAGGAAAGCAGGGCGCGACCAGTCGAAACGGCGCAGGAAGATGCCGATCAGGCCGATGCCCAAAAGCGCCAGCAGATCCTCGAAGTTCTGTCCCGACTGAAAGGCTGCAAAGCTGATCAGCATGAAAAGGAAAGGCGCAAGATAGGTAAAGCGGATGGTGGTCAGCTTGGCGATGCCGCCGGATGCAGCGATGCACAGAACAGTGCCGACAACATTTGCAAGAGCGAGCAACCAGACGATCGAGTAGGTAATGTCGAGATTGTCGCGCAGCATCGACGGACCGACCTCGATATCTCCGCTTCCCAGAAGTGCGATGGCGCCGATGAAGATCGCCATCGATCCGGATCCGGGTATTCCGAAGAGCAGTGTGGGAACCAGCCCACCGCCTTCCTTGGCGTTATTGGAGCTTTCCGGTCCGATAACACCGCGGATCTCACCCTTGCCGAAATTCGACTTGTCCTTTGTGGTCTGCACTGCATGTCCATAGGCGATCCAGTCCACGACAGACCCGCCAAGACCAGGGATCACACCAACCATGACGCCGATGATGGAACACCGCACGGAAAGCCATTTATTCGCTACCCAATCGCGAACGCCCTCGGTCCACCCCGCGCCAAGATTGGCATCCTTTGCGATCGATCTGTCCTGGCGCAGCAACGAAACGATTTCGGGCACCGCGAATATGCCAAGACCGACAATCACCAGTGACAGTCCATCAACGAGATAGGGAATATCATAGGTCGCCATGCGGAGACTGCCGCCGGCATCCGCTTCGCCGATCGTGCCGATGAGCATGCCCAGACCCGCCGCGGCCAGTCCCTTGAGGGCAACCCGCCCCGCCAGAACCGCAACCATCGACAGGCCGAGAATAGTAATCATGAGCATCTCGGGAAGCCCGAAGGCGAGTACGATGGGACGCGCAAACAAGATGAATATCGTCAGGAAAAGCGCCCCGACCAGCCCGCCGAACAGCGACGACGTGAACGCCGCTGAAAGGGCGCGGGCAGCTTGGCCTTTTCGGGCAAGCGGAAAGCCATCCAGAACAGTGGCCTGGCTCGCGGATGACCCGGGAATTCCCATCAACACTGATGCAAACGTATCGGATGTCGGCACCACCGCCACCATGCCGATCATCAATGCAAGGCCGTAAAGCGGCTCCATTCCGAACATGAAAGGCAACAGGAGCGAAAGGCCGGCGATCCCGCCAAGCCCGGGAAAGATGCCGACGGCAAGGCCCATGACCACACCAAGCACCAGATATCCGAGAACTCCCGGTTGAAGGATCATGTGCCAGGCATCAGACAATGCCGGCAATGCGCTCGCAAACATTTCCATTGGAGAAGCCTCTTTGGATTGCGGTTGGGTCCCGACATCTGCCAGCGGCCACAGGGCGCGTAAAGTTTCGGGCAGGCGTTGCCTGTTGCAAAAGGGGTATGAAAGTTGAGAGACAATCGGAGCCAGACTGACATGCCAGCGACCCTGTTCTCCATGACGGATCACATCTCGGTCACAGTCCGTGTCAGAACTCTGCGCTTCTCTGTGCTTTCTTTGGAAATCACAGGTCCCGAAAGCGGCACCGGTGTTCCGTCAAGGTCGACCCACCCCGAAGGAGATGAGCCGACCTTGCGGTGAGGAACTATTTCAGCGAAACCCCGTAGGCTTCCTGAAGCCAGTTCTTTACATATTCCTTCGCCTGCGGCGAAACAGTCGTTCCTGCCGCAGTCGCCTTCTTTGCGTTCGGGCCGACGAAGATATCATACTTGCCAATTTCCTTCGCGGAGATCGCGGCGAAGTCGTCGCTCTTGCGCACAGCGTCGAAAGCATCGGCATAGGCCTGCGCCACATCATCGGGCGTCCCTGCCGGCAGGAAGGCAATCTTCTGCACGGGAAAGCCCGATACAAAGAATGCTTTCCAGGCATCCCAGGCGTCGCCGCTGGTCTCGCAACCGTCGGTCGCTTCGCAGACTTCCTTGAACGTCGGAATATCGGGGAAAGTCGGGTCACGGACGATATTGCCATCCGCGTCGAGCGCGCCCCAGGTCATCATCGGCACAGCCTTGCCCTGGGCCACCAGATCGGCAGAAGCGCCGAGATAGCTCGAGGACGTTTGATAGTCGATCGTGGCTTCGCCGCGCTCGAACATCAGCCGGCCGTCACCGCGTCCCTTGATCCCGAACACGGGTTCAACATTCATCCCCAGCATCTGCCATGCCAGGAGCGGCACCAGGTCGAGCCGGGTTGCGCCCTGCGAACCGTAGATAAAATTAATATCTTTCAACGCATTGGCGGACCCATCGAACTTTGCGCCGTCTTCCGGGTTGATATAGGCCACACCGCCGGTGCCGGATGCCATCACCGGAACCCAGTCGGCATATTCATATCGTACCCGAGGGTCATCGAGAAGATAGGGAAACTGGGTTGAACCGGATGTCCCGAAGAGAAGCGTTCCGTCTTCGTGCTTCTGCTCCTGAAACCAGTTTGCGCCCTTGGTCGAGCCCGCGCCGGGCATGAACTTGACGACAACTGTAGGATTGCCCGGTAATTCCTTGGAAAGCAGCGGCGCGAAGAAATTGGCCCATTTTGCGGAGCCACCGGTTTCGGAGAACGGGATCACCCATTCAATCGTCTTACCGCTGAAATCAACCTCTGCGGCTGCAGGCGATGCCATCAGAGCCAGCACGGCTACCGAAGTCACTAACTTTTTAATGGTCATTGGTTCCTCCCTAAAGACCTTTATTGCCGCAGGTGCGACCTGCGCTCATTTTAGAATTTCAATGAGGGACAGGCCCTCCTCCAACGGGCGCACGTTGCCAAGCCAACCTTGCAAAAACCTTGCGCCTCGTGAGAAATACTTCGTTATGCGAATCGCAATCGTGGAAGACAACCAGTCTCTGGCCAATGGGATCGCCTACCGTCTGCGAAGCCGGGGACATTCAGTCGACCTGCTGCATGATGGCGAGGAAGCCTACGCGTTTCTGATACAGGAAGGCGCTGACCTGATTGTCCTCGACATCGATCTGCCCTCAATGAGTGGTCTCGAGATATTGCGCGCCTTGCGACGCCGCGAAGACGGCACACCTGTCATCTTGCTGACTGCGCATGGTGAAACGAAGGAACGCGTTGCGGGGCTTGACGCCGGGGCTGACGACTATCTGACAAAGCCATTCGATATGGATGAGCTCGAGGCACGTATACGGGCCGTTGCGCGTCGCCGAAATCTTGCCTTCCCGGAGCTGGAGCCACTGGGCCAGCTCGTCTTCGACCGGACCAGCCGTCAGTTGTCCTGCGGGACCGAAGTGCTGAACATACCACGCAAGGAAATCGCGATTCTGGAATGCCTGCTGGAGCGGCGGGGACGGATCGTGTCAAAATCCCATCTGCTGTCGCACGTCTACGGCACAGGCGCCGATATTGCTGAAAATGCGATCGAACCTCATATATCGAGGCTTCGCCGAAGGATCGAGGCATACGGCATTCAAATCAAATCGGCCCGCGGACTGGGATATATGCTCGAAGTCAGCTCGGCATGAAGAAATCGCTCTCGCTTCGAATGCGGGTGTTCCTGCTCATTCTCGTTCCGCTTCTATTCGTATCCTGCCTTCTCGGGTTCTGGCGGTTCGAAGCGGCCAAGAGAACCGCCGAAGAGCTTTTTGACCGTACCCTTCTCGCCGCCGGCCTGGCAATTGCCCGCGACGTGGCGATTTCAGAGGGCGATGCCATATCGCAACGTTCTCGAAGCATCATCTCCGATGCCGGAGGTGGTGAAATATTCTATCACGTCACCGGTCCGGGCGGCATCTACGTCACAGGTTATGCGTACCCGCCTGTTCCGGTGTCGAAGTCGGCCAACCATGATCCGAGCTATTACATGGCCAGTTACCGGGGCGAGCTTGTGCGGGTCTTGCGGATGTCGGAGACAACGAACATCGGCAACCTGAATGGCGAGACGGTCGTGACGATATGGCAGAGGGCGAGCGATCGCCGTGCCTTTGCGGTCGCGTTGGCGCTGCGCGCGGCGGCGCTTATCTCAGCGCTTATGGTCGCTTTGGCGGTCGTGGTCTGGTTCGGCGTCCAGATAGGCCTTAAGCCTCTTAGAGGGCTCCAAGAGGCGATTGCATTGCGGTCGCCCGAAGATCTGCGTCGCATCCGCCGACCTGTGCCGGAAGAAGTCTCCGGCATCGTCGCCACCTTGAACAGGCTGCTCGGTCAGGTCGAGCAGAGTATCGTGATGCACCAGGCTTTCATCTCTGACGCGGCACACCAGCTTCGCAATCCGGCATCTGCTCTTTTGTCCCTGGCAGAGGCGTTGCGCGAAGCAAAGACCGAGAAGGATCGCGTTCAGCTTCAGTCCGAGCTTGTAACGGCTGCGCGAAAGTCCGCACGTCTTGCCGAACAGCTTCTGTCTCTTGAACGACTGCGTTACGATGGACCGGCCAAACTGATCTCGCTCGACCTCAATGCCGTCGTGAAACAAACGTGCGAGACGGTGGCTCCAGAAATCCTGTCCCGGGATCTTGCATTCAGTTTCGATGCGGCGCAGGAAGCACTTCTTATCGAAGCTGACGAAACCCTCTTGAGCGAGGCCGTTAAAAACCTCATCGACAACGCGCTTCAGCATGGTGGCCCCCACCTCGGTACGATCGCCGTTCAGACCGAACGGGTGGAGGCAAATGCTGTGCTCAAGGTGATGGACGATGGAAGAGGGTTGCCTCCGGAACTGGCTGATGTCGCCTTCAGGCGTTTCGGCCAGATCGAACCTGGTTCCGGCAGCGGCCTCGGGCTTGCAATCGTTCAGGATATCGTTCTGCGGCACGGTGGGACGATTGAGATCATGCCGAGTTCAAGAGGCACCGAAATCAAGATCACCCTGCCTATCAAAGCATCGTAAGTTCTATCTGGAGGCGCCATGCGGCTTCCGGAAATGGCGCCACCACTTCCCAAAAGTCGGGGCAAAGGTCAAAACCAAACGATTGAGGCTGCGATGATCCAGCACCAAGCCGCGTTCCTTGAACATTTCTTTCAGAGTGCTTTAGCTCACCGGATAGCGCAGATACTTGTAACCACCTGAATGGTCCGCCCCCTCCATTATGGTCTATAACTATCCAGTCACCTTTTACAGAATTCCCCAGGCCCTATAGCGGTCACGGCCGGTAAGCTCGCGGGGAAGCGCGGGGCCGAGTTGGCGGATCATGCGGTCGACGGCGGCGGCAGTGACACCGAGGGTCTGGCGGGCCATTGGAATGGTCACCAGAGGGCGGGACAGAAACATTTGCGCGAACTCCGGCAGTCTGGAATGGCTCCGGCAGGACTGGCAATGGCGTGCCAGTTGTTCCTGAGCGATGGACAGACGGTCCAACTGGTCCAGAGTTTCGAGGGCAGCCTTTTCGAAGCCTAACAGGAGACCGGCAATACGTGTCTGCAACGGGTCTTTGCGGCGCCAGCGGAACGGTGATTTTCGCAAACCTGCTGAGAGTATTGGCAGATGTGAAGGCGTCACATGCGCCTTCAGAAAGACGGCTGGCAACAGGCGTCCGAGCTCCGGCCAGTTGTCGAGAGGCTGTAGCACGTGCCAGGCGTCCAGCAAAAGGGCCGCCGTCAAGACGGGAGGCAAATTCAGGGCGTCGGCTTCGTTCAGGGAGGCAAACCAGCTGTCCAGACGGTCGTCCCGGTCTGGCGTTTCGGAGATGCGCGCCAGCTGTGCCGAAGTAGATAGGACCGATGTGATACGTCTCGGTAGAATAGTCCCGTCCGCCAAATGTCTGGAGCGTTCCAGTACCGCGTCGATCTCTGCAAGCAGAGCTTCTTCCGCCTCGGCATCATCAAGGTACTGGGCGGCGGAAAGCACCCCTCCCCTCCCCTGCTCCTGGCGATGATCCTGCGTGTCATCTGAGAAAGCCAGATCCGCTTGCTGGCCGATGAGTGTCAGTACGCCGGTGCGGCTCAAAACCGCTTCTGGAGGTTGCCGGTCAATCCGGCGCCGTAGCGACAGCAATCTGGCTGCCCGGGTCAGTTCATGCGTCGGCGCGCGCCTGTCGGTACCGGCATCGTGCAGGACCAGATCTTCCAGATGCACGAGATCCCCGTTCAGGGCGATCGAGGCGCAGGTATCAAACAGGTGAGACCGTCTGCGTACTCCGTCTTCCAGGGTGGGTGTACGCCTCAGCCTCTCGTCCGAGCGCGTCAACACACGACTGGCGGAATCGAGCGTTCCAGCCAGATCGAACCAGTCCAGTGATTTCAGAGACTTGCGGAGATCGTAACCCATTGACATCGAGAGATAATATTTCATTAACGATAAAAAACAAGTCAATAACTATCATTACATGGATGTCTTCTGGAATCAGAAATTAACTAACGATAACTATTGTTTATCGATTGTTAGACTTTTAAGCAACTGCATGATAAATATCCGGCTCTGACCCTGTCCCGGAAGGCCCTATGACCCATGCCAGAAAGCCCACTCCCAGCCCTTTTTAGCGAACAGGGCGATCGATCCGCTGACGATATGAGCCAGAAAATCGAAAACCTCGACACGCTGGCCGCCACCCTGCCCGCTCTCGCCGGCCCGGACCGTGTAGAACAACTTGCCCGCCTCTTGACTGACGAGGATATCAACACGCTGCGCCACCTTGCCCGTGAGGGCATGGGCGAGAATTCCCTGAGAGCATTGACCTCCGATTTTTCCTATCTGGAAGGCTGGTGCCTGGCGGCGACCGGCAGCGCCCTGCCCTGGCCTGCGCCTGTTTCACTGATCTTGAAGTTCATTGCCCATCACCTTTGGGATGCCGACAAGAGGCTGTCCGATCCTTCCCACGGCATGCCTGAAGACATAGCGATGCAGCTTGCGGCGCAAGGCCTTCTACGCGGGTCAAATAACAAGCCCGGCCTCAGATGCCCGCATGCGCCTTCGACCGTGCGGCGACGGTTAGCGTCCTGGTCGACCTTGCATCGCTGGCGCGGGCTCAATGGGGAGTTTTCTGCGCCAGAGGTTCGCTCTGCCATGCGTTTGGCCGCCCGTGTTGCAGGCCGCCCGACAACGAAGAAAAGCCGTAAGGCAATCACGGCAGAGTGCCTGGAGCAATTGCTCGCCACCTGCGACGGCAGCGACTATGCTGGGCCTGACTTGATGGACTTGCGCGACAAGGCATTGCTGCTCGTCGGCTTTGCCTCCGGGGGCCGTCGGCGTTCTGAGTTGGCGGGTTTGCGGGTCGATCAGATTGCCTGGGAAGATGCTTTGCCCTTCGATCCAGGTGACCCGGAAAGCGAACTTGTGACTGCGGCCAGTCTGAGGCTTGGACGTACCAAGACCGAGGAGATGTCGGACGACAATTCGGTGCTTCTGGTAGGCCGAAGCGCCGATGCGCTGAAGGCGTGGTTGGAGGCTGCCCAGATCCGTGACGGTGGCGTGTTCCGCGCCATCGATCAATGGGGCAACCTCAAACGTCGCGCCCTCACTCCGCAGTCAGTCAATGCCATCGTCAAGAAACGGTGCGCACTTGCTGGTCTTGATCCGAAAGAATTCTCCGCTCACGGTCTGCGCTCAGGTTTTCTGACAGAGGCCGCCAACAGAGACATTCCGATTCAAGACGCAATGCTGCAATCGCGCCACCGTTCCCTCGCCCAGGCCTCCAGCTACTACAGCGATGCCGGCCGCCGCAGAAGGCGCTCTGCCCGGCTGTTGGGTTGAGCCAACCAATTCGCCATGAGTTTTATAGGCAAAAGTTTGGGCAAATTTTCAGGGACTTCGAGCGCCCTGTTCACTTGTGGAGTTGGCGCTGGACATGAGGAAAATACGCTGGAACTTCAGATCCGATAAAGTTCTCTTCTTCGTCAGATTCCGCACAATCGAGTTGGCAACGGCTTCGAAATTACCCCTCTCCCAGCCGCCACTCGCCAACCGCGCTCAATCTCAGTGACCTGTATGTAGCTTGTGCGTGGATGGAAAGTGCGCGCGGGGATCGGCCAAAAGGGTGACTGCGTATTCCGAAAGGCGGCTGAAAGCACAATGACCGTGCCTCCGTTTGTGGCGTTATTCTTTTGATAGAAATTCCGGCACCAAACCCTCCGCATGAACGCTGGGGTCGCCCGCTCGTCATCTGCGGCGGTCTGGAAAGGCTTTCTCGATCCGCAGCAGTGAGCCAAAAACAATCAAGCAGGCACGCGACCTTCCCTCAGGAACGAGAGTCAGTCTGCCCCTCCCCTTCTTCATCGCAGTCTATGAGGTTCCCGGCTATCGCTGATTATCAGCGCTAATTGGCTTCTTCGACATGAACTTTGGCAAGCACCGTGTAACGCGCCAAGAGTTCAGTTCACCTTAGCGTTGGGGCGGGCTCACTTGGAAATCATTGCTTTGAATCACTGCGTCTGGAACGTTGACTTGCCCTGCATTTCTGGCTTGGCTCTTGAGGCGCAGCGAGCGACTCGCAACAAATTACAAAACCAGGACTCAATTAGACCGCGACTCAAAGAAGTCTGGTGTTTTCTGCATATGAGAAGACCCATGTGAACCCTTGTTGGTTATCCGGCGTCCAACGGTCCACGTGACTGGTGAGGATTAAAATATAGCAATTGCTATATCGCCCGATCTTTCCTGTCCGTTCGACTCGTCGATCTAGTTTCGCCGGCGTTCGTTCGCAATTTATAGCAATTGCTATATTCGTGTTCCGGCGTAGCCAAATGCTTTTTGAGGTCGTCAGCCCGCGGTAATCCACGTTCGCAATTGATATCTGAAAACCGCGCGCAGTGGGTCGTGCCACACTGAAGTTTGTCGCAGACAGGCTTAGCGGAACACCAATTTCGTCAAATGCAGTAGGCCAACCAGATGCAGCTGTCGATGGAGCGGCAGGCTACCCTGGTGCGCAGCTGTGTTGAATTGAGTGTTCGGATCACACGAGAATATTCGGGGCATCGAGTGTCTGTCGGTTGATTCATGATCTGCGATGCTGCGAATAATAAGTCTCAACGCGACGTTCAAAGCCAGCGGTGACGGGTGAGGGGAGGGGAGGGGAAATATGCGGAAACACATCAGCTCAGATCTATTTGTCGGGCGCAGGGTGCTGACCCAGCGCGTGTCAGGTGTTGATGGCGATAAAGACAGATGCGAAGGGTTGCCCATAGTTTCCGTTAAAAGAGGCTGACGTCAGGCTTCGGTCATTAGGCCAATAATTCAACCCAATGCGAAATTTGCACCACATTCGGTTTGCAGCACGAATTCTCTTGTCGCCCGCATCCGATAGCTGCCTTGTTTCTGGTCCCTGGCAAGACATGACTGGGGACCGGCCCGCTTTTTGAGGACATTCTCCGTGACAGGGGAGGGGGGTTTCAGCCAGATGGCGAGGACTCCGGGCTTTGACAATATCGAGCCTGATCCAGCCATTGCTTTCCAGCGTGCCATTCGGCCTAGGCCCGAATGAACCCTACGAGATTATCTCTCGGCAGGTGGGGCGAAGCTCTCGGTAACGGCCATGGTGGCAGGCCAGACGATGCTGGTCTTGTGGGTGTTGTCGCGCAAAACCTGCAGCACTTCCCGGGCAATCGTTCGGCCGAGTTCGTTAAGATCGATCTCGAAAGCCGTCACAGGTGGGTTCAGGAAACGAAGCAGCTTGCTCCGGCGGAGTGTTGCAACCGAAAGGTCCCTTCCTGGCGAGAGGCCGGCTTCCTGCAGGGCGGAGTAAACGCCAAACGCCATCAGTTCGTAGTTGAGCAGAAGCGCGGTCGCACGATTTGGCATGCCAAGGATCTGATGGGTTACCTGATTGCCACCGGATTCGCTGACCTCACATTCGAAAATCAGTCCAGGGTCGAAATCCAGTCCGGTTTCGCCAATGGCTCTTTCATAAGTTTCGCGCAGCAGGCTGGCAATGTTGGAGCGGGTAGGGGGCACCGTGATCGCGATACGCTTGTGGCCGAGTTCCACCAGCTTGCGGATTGTCTGGTCGACATAGCCTTCGAAATCAAGATCGATCCAGGGATGCTGGTCTTCCAGGCGCGACCGGCCGAGCGTGAGGAATGGCAGCCTTGATTTGAGCAGGAACTCAATGCGCGGATCGTTCTTCATGGTGGCCGTAACGACAATGGCGTCCGCTGTGCCTCGTGCGATCACGCGTTTCAGAAATTCCGTCGGGTCGTTCTTTGAATGGCAGGGAAGGATGATGAGATCGTAACCTTCGTCATCGAGTTCCGCCTGCATGGCGTCAATCACCCGCATGAAGAAGTTGTCACCGCTCCTCAGTTCCGATTGTCCGGTCTCGAGCATGAAGGCGATAGTCTGCGTCGTACCTCGGCGCAACGAGCGCCCAGAAGCGTTTGCGCTGTAACCCAGTTCGACGGCAGCGTTCAGCACACGCTCTCGGGTCTTGGCATTAACGTCTGGCTTGTCGTTCAGCGCTCGCGAAACGGTTCCGATTGAGATTCCAAGATGTTGCGCGAGGTCTTTTATGTTCAAGGACAAGAGCTCCTGAAGCGATTCCGAAAACGTTTACGAAAACTTCTTGACACAAAGTTCCATCATAATCTAGCGTCGTAAACGTTTACGGTGCGCGGAATGACGAAAGGTCACAACCGCGCCCGATGGGAGGAAATCACATGCAGACCGCCGTCATGGTGGGGTGCGGAGCCATGTCCGAGGGCTGGTTGCGCGCACTTCAGGATATTAATTCTTCCGGCAAGCGTGTCGAAGTCGTTGGGTTTGTCGATCTGGACAGGGACCTGGCGCAAAAACGTGTTCAGACCTCCGGATTCAGCAACGCCGAGGCCGGAAACGATCTGACGGACCTACTCTCCAGATTGAAGCCTGACCTCCTGTTCGACATTGTTGTGCCGTCAGCCCGTAACCAGGTTGTGACGCAAGGTTTTGCGGCAGGTTGCGATGTTCTTTCCGAAAAACCGATGGCCAATTCTCTGACCGAGGCGAAGGCGCTTCTCAGCGCGCGCCGTGATCAGGGCAGATTGCATGCCGTCATCCAGAACCGCCGGTTTCTGCCCGGTATTCGGCGGGCAAAACAGTTTCTCGAGGAGGGTGGAATAGGGCGGATTGCGGAGGTCCATTGCGATTTCTTCATCGCGCCGCACTTCGGTGGGTTTCGAGAGGAAATGGATCACGTGCTTCTGCACGACATGGCGATCCACACTTTCGATGCTGCCCGCTTCGTAGCCGGTCTGGAGCCGCGCCGGGTCTTTTGCCACGAAAGCAATCCACCTCATTCCTGGTATCGCCACGGGGCCAGTGCGGCCGCGATTTTCGACTGCCACGACAATGTGACGATGACGTATCGCGGGTCATGGTGCGCCGAAGGTGCGCGCACGGACTGGGAAGCGTCGTGGCGCATCATCGGATCCCGCGGAACACTGCTGTGGGATGGTAACGAAGGCTTCCGGGCCGAGGTCGTGAAATCGGCCGAGGGCTTTCTCTATCCGTTGGAAGAGACCCGGGTACCGGAGCTGCCGACCTCACTGGAAGCCACCGGCCATGCAGGTGTGATCGCGGACTTCCTGGATGCGCGCGAGACCGGCAGGCCCGCCCTCACGGATTCAGCCGACAATATCCGCTCCCTCGCCATGACATTTGCTGCAATCAGGAGCGCCGAGGAAGAGTGCTTCGTCGAGATTGATATCTGACCCAAGGACCTTCATTCATGAGCAATCCTGCAAAATCCATCCGGATCGGCACGATGATATCCGCATCAGGCGGAGAAGCTGCGAAGCGGATCGATGAAATCGCCGATCTCGGGTTTGAAAGTTTCGAACCCTTCTTCTGGCAGACGACCAACGGGCAGGATTTGGCCGAACTTGGCAAGCGCTGCGTGGAGGCTATTGGCGACAGGGACATTACCATCTCGACCCTGGGCATGTTCGGCAATCCGCTGGAAGACCGGCCGCTTGATCGCGACACCCTTCAGGGCTGGAAGGACTGCATCGATAACGCCCATCACTTCGGTGCCACTTGCGTCGCCGGCTTCACCGGCAGGGTACGCGGCAAGCCTCTGGAAGACAGCCTGCCAAAATACAAGGAAGTCTGGTCGGAGCTGGCAAAACGTGCTGCCGACAAGGGCGTCAAAATTGCCTTTGAAAACTGCGCCATGGACGGCAACTGGCAAACCGGCGATTGGAACATCGCCCATAATCCGGATGCCTGGGAACTGATGTTCAACGAAACGACGGACGACAATCTCGGCCTGGAATGGGAGCCATGCCACCAGCTTGTCTATCTGATTGATCCGCTGCCGCAAATTCGCAAATGGGCAGACAAAATCTTTCACGTGCACGGCAAGGATGCCACCGTTCGCCATGATGTCATCCGCGAACACGGCATCTTCGGAAAACATCCGTTCGTCTTCATGCGCACGCCCGGATTCGGTGACAGCAACTGGACGGACATCATCAGCGAACTTCGTCTTGCAGGGTATTCAGGCTCCATCGACATCGAGGGCTGGCACGACCCGGTCTATCGCGACGAGTTGGAAATGACCGGCCAGGTGCATGCACTCAACCATCTGAAAACCTGCCGGGGAGGCGCCTTCATACCAGGCACCGGCAAATACGAAGGCGGCGATCCCTCACTCACCTAGGGCAACGCTGTCCGTCATTCATGTCGCATACAGGGAGGAGACCCAACATGGACTTGAAATCAATAGCATTGGCAACATCCGGGCTGATCGCGCTGGCTTCAACCGCCGCCGCAGATCCGGTCGAGCTGGATCTGTGGACCATCGATGATCCGGGTGAATATCACTACGTCATGGCCGACGAATTCATGGCGCAACATCCCGACATCAAGATCAACGTGCGGACCGTGCAGTTTGAAGATATGGTCAACGACCTTGCACGCGGCGTTGCCACGGGGGATGCCCCTGACATTACCTACATCGATAACCCGGAAGTGGCGCTGTTTGCGTCCCGCGGACTTTTGCTGGACCTGAAACCCTATATCGAGCAGTCCGATATCGTAAATGCCGACGACATCTTCCCTGGTCCGCTGTCGTCGGTCAGCTATGAGGGAGGCATCTACGGCATTCCCCGCGGGGCGAACACCATCGCTCTCTACTACAATGCCGACATGTACCGCGCGGCCGGGCTCGACCCCGACAACCCGCCACGAACCTGGGACGAGCTTTACGAAGCTGCCAAGGCGCTCACCAAGCCGGAAGACAATGTCTACGGCCTCGCCTTTTCTGCGGTCGCGACCGAAGAGGGCACTTTCCAGTTCCTGCCCTGGCTGCAGATGACCGGTGGGGATTACGACAATGTCGACACGGACGGGGCGGTACGAGCGCTTTCACTCTGGAAGAAAATCCTCGATGAAGGACTGGCCTCCCCGGATACGCTGATCCGGGGGCAGTGGGACAGCACCGGAACCTTCAACGCTGGCACAGCCGCCATGTCGATTTCAGGCCCTTGGGAATTGCCCCGGATGAGCTCGGAAGCCAAGTTCGATTTCAGGGCTGCGCTGCTGCCCGTGCCGCAAGAAGGGGCGGAACGCGCCTCGGCACTCGGCGAGGGGGACAACGTCATCCTGGCGAGCACCGACAATCCGGACGAAGCCTTCCTGTTCCTGGAATTCCTTTATGAAAACATGGACAGGGTCTGGAACGATTTCGGCTATCTGCCGGCTTCCAAGGTCGAGGTGAAGGATCCGAAGTATCCTGAAATCTATGCCGTTTTCGAAGAATCGATGAAATATGCCCGCAACCGCGGACCTCATCCGCAGTGGCCGCGCATCAGCAAGGCAATCCAGACCGCGATCCAGTCGACACTGACCGGTCAGGCAACGCCCGAAGATGCCCTTGCGACCGCGCAGGCCAGCATCGACAAGGTCCTCAAGTAGGTCTGTTCAGGCGGGGTTCTGCGATGTTCGCCCTGCCTTTGGGTGTGTGCTCGCGGGCCGTTCTTTCGGGCGGGAGCGCACACCCTTTTTCATCCGCCATTGAGGAGGAGACGGATGCTCACCTTTACCAGACCGTTCCGGGACGGAGCCGGCTTCGACACAGTTCTCGTGACGCTGGCGCTCGGCTACCTGGTTCTGTTTTCAGGATTTCCACTCGTTTACAACCTCGTCATGTCGTTTCAGGAAGTGGACCTGTTTTCGCTGGCGTCGTTCGACAGGCCGTACGTTGGCCTCGACAATTACAGCGACGTTCTGTCCCGGCCCGAAACCTGGGGTATTTTCCTCAATACTGTGAAGTTCGTCGGCATCTCCGTTGCCGCGCAATTGTCCATCGGGTTTGCCCTGGCGATGTTCTTTCAGCAGAAGTTCCCGGGCAGCACCTGGCTGCGGGGTCTGTTCCTGGCGGGCTGGATCATGCCGGCGCTTGTTGTCGGCGCGGTCTGGAGTTGGATCCTTGCAGGTGACTTCGGTGTTCTCAACCATGTCCTGATGTCTCTCGGCCTGACCGGCGAGCGCATTTTCTGGCTGTCGGACCCGAGTGTGTCTCTCTATTCGGTCATTCTCGCCAACATCTGGCTGGGTGTGCCGTTCAACATGATCCTGCTGTCTGTCGGTCTGGCGGGAATTCCGGAAGATATCTATGAAGCGGCCGAAATGGACGGCGCGAATGCTGTCCAGCGGTTCTTCACTATCACCCTGCCGATGATGCGCGCCCAGCTTGGAGCGGTGATCTCGCTCGGTGTCATCTTCACGCTTCAGCAGTTCGACCTGTTTGCAGCCCTGACGCAGGGCGGCCCGTCGAACGCTTCCAACGTCTTCCAGTACTGGAGCTGGCAACTGTCGTTTCAGTATTACGAAATCGGGGTCGGATCGGTGATTTCGGTTCTGATGATCCTGTTCGTGATCCTCGTTGCCGCGGTCTACGTGCGGTCAACGCGCCATGAACACATAGCCTGAGGCGCCGAGCGATGATGAAAAAATATGGTTTGACAGCAATCGCATTCTGCCTCGTGAGCCTCTATCTCTTCCCGCTCTACTGGATGTACGTCACGGCCCTTAAAAGTGGCACGGAAATCTTCGCCAATCCGCCAACCTTCTGGCCGGACAACCCGCAATGGATGGTTGGCGAGGTGTGGACGCGCCTGAAGATGGACGTCTATCTCTGGAACTCGCTTCTGATCGCCTCGGGCGTCACCATAATCGTCGCCATCTGCGGCACGGGCTGTGCCTATGTGCTTGCGCGCATCCGCAACCGCTGGATGGACGTGGTGCTCTTCATCGTTCTGATGATGCAGGTTCTGCCATCCTCCCTGATGATCACGCCGATATTCGTCGCTTTCAACCAGGTCGGCCTCAGCGAGGTGCCCAGGACATCGGTGATACTGGCACAGGCGGCGAAGGTTCTGCCGCTCTATATCGTGCTGTGCCGGGCAACCTTTCTGCAGGTGCCGAGAGAACTGGAAGAGGCCGCACTGGTCGATGGCAACTCGCGCATCGGTGCCTTCCTGTCCATCATCGTGCCGCTTGCAAGAAACGGCATTCTGGTGACGTCGGTGCTCATCTTCCTGCAGTCCTTCGGGGAATACGTCTATTCGCGCTCCCTGATCACGCAGCGGGCGCTGCAGCCGGCAACGGTCGGTCTGCAATCCTTCATGGGCCCAAACACGTCCGACTGGTCCGGAGTGATGACCTATTCCGCGATCTACGTGACGCCGGTTCTCATCATCTTTGTGCTGTTGCAACGCCAGATCGTCAGCGGCCTGACCTCCGGAGCCCTCAAATGAGCTATCAGATCGAACTGGAAAACCTCCAGAAATACTACGGCGCCTACCACGCGCTCCGCGATGTCTGCCTGCAGATCCCGAAGGGACAGTTCGTTGCCCTTGTGGGCCCGTCTGGATGCGGCAAATCCACGTTGCTGCGCACGATTGCCGGCTTGGAGAAAATAACCAGCGGCACGATGCGGATCGCGGGCAATCCGGTCAACGAAAAGGCCCCACGGGAACGCGACCTGGCAATGGTATTTCAATCCTATGCTCTCTATCCGCACATGACCGTGCGCCAGAACCTGACCTATTCAATGCGGCTCCGCCGGCGCCCAAAGTCCGAAATCGACAAGGCGGTCGACGAAATTGCCCGTGTGACCGGACTGGGAGAGCTACTCGACAGGTATCCGCGGCAACTCTCCGGCGGCCAGCGTCAGCGCGTTGCCATGGGCCGTGCCATCATCCGGGATCCGAAGGCCTTCCTGTTCGACGAACCGCTTTCCAATCTGGATGCGGCGCTCAGGGTGCACATGCGCTCCGAAATCCGCCAGCTGCACAACCGCCTCGGCGCAACGTCCGTCTATGTGACCCATGACCAGATCGAAGCCATGACAATGGCCGATCAGGTCGTCGTCATGCGCAGCGGGGTAATTGAACAGAAGGGCGCGCCTCTCGACCTGTACGACAGGCCGGTCAACAAGTTTGTCGCGGGCTTCATCGGTTCTCCTGCCATGAATTTCGTCGATGGCGTCGTATCGGAAGGTGGCACGAGCATCGCGCTGGATCTGCCCGGCAAGCCGGAAATCGCCTTTGAAGGACATGAGCAGGCCGCAGGCCGAAGGGTAACGGTCGGTCTGCGGCCGGAGCATCTCGTGGTGGGGGAGGGGGAGACAGACAACCGAATGTCGCTTCCGGTTTCGCTCATCGAGCGCACGGGCGCGGTTTCCTATGTGCTCACCGATACGACCCCGGGCCTGCTGATTGCCGCACCCCTGCGTATTGAGGATGGTGTGGGCTCGGTTTCCGTTGCCATCAAGCCTGAACATGTTCACCTGTTTGACAAGGAGACCGGCAACGCCCTTTTGCTTGCCTGAGAGCTGACAGACCAATCCGATTGATCAATTTCACCGGATCTTCGGCTTGAAAACCGTCGATCGTCAGTAGTGCCCCCATCTGGATGTACCTTGGAATTCTGCGTCGACGTTTCCCCGTGAGCGGAGACACGCAGTTGTCACGGGATGTTCGGATAACGCCGAAGTCGATGGAGACTGACTTGCTTTGGTTGGGCGATCCCGTCAGCACTTCCACGTCGAAAGCTGCAATGCTTGTTTGGGGCTCTGGTCACGCGTCGACGGTCATCGCCGTGACACTAGGTGACTGCTTTTGCCACTTGGGCAGACTGCACAATGGTCTGGCCACAATAACAGCGGTCTGACAAAAGTATTTTGTGTCTTCCGAGACGGTTTTATATTCCACAAAACGTGAATATCTCGACGGTGTGTGAATCACTGGCCTCACAGCCCCCCTTCGGCGCGAAATGAAGTCGTTCTCAATACGGAACTTTATCCACCCCCCAAAACAATCGAAAAGAGAAGCTCATCTGGAACTCACGGTGATATCACAGCCGGGAGCCATAAATATGCGCACTTCGTGCTACCTTTGGATTTGGTGATGGGACGCTTCGAGTATATTATATAAGTAATCAATGTTTGGTCATCGTGCCGAAAAACAACAAGATAGGGGCTGCTAAATTTCCAATTTTTCAGGATTTAAGCAGATTTGAGGGAACGTGAGCAAGAACAGCCATTTGTCGCCACAGCCTTTATACAAGCGCGCAGAAGTCGAAATGACAAATCGTATCGCGACTGGCACCTGGTCACCAGGCGAAGTGCTGCCAAACGAGTTTGTGCTCGCAGAAGAATTTGGAGTGAGCCAGGGCACCATCAGAAAAGCCCTCGTTGCAATGGAAAAACGTGGCCTCCTGGCGCGAAGCCCGGGGCGTGGAACCATTGTTTCCAGGACCACACAGGAAGAGGCCCTTTATTCGTTTTTCCGTCTGAGAAACGAAAAAGGGGATTTGGTGATCCCTCATCCCGTCAAGGAGACTGTAAAACTCAGAGCGTCTACCAAGCGAGAAAGAAAATATCTGGGTGAAGACTGCAAGAAGGTGATGCAGCTCTCTCGGGTCAGAGAAAATGAGAAACGGCCCTTCGCACTGGAGGAGATGAGTTTTGATGCGTCCGTGTGCAGTGGCCTTCCGGACGATCTTCCCTTACCGCCCTCACTCTATCCCTATTTGCACGAACGGTTTGGAATAGCTGTCATGCATGTCGATGAGTCGATTTCGGCAACGGTGGCGGACGAGGGGGCTGCAAGAACGCTCGAAGTCGAAGTTGGAACGCCGCTTCTGAAAGTCGTGCGAGTTGCTTACGATCTTGCCGATCGGGTGGTGGAGTTGAGAGAGAGCCTCTACAGGACAGATTTCGCGACCTATCAGATAACGCTTTCGAGATCCGAAGGTTGATTTGCAGAAAATAAGCTCTGTTTTTTAATGTTGTAAGCCGCTTTCCCTGGGGCTTGATGATCTCGAGCCACCTTATGAAAGCTTGAGCCAGGTTATCGCAAAGCAGGCGATAAATCCGGTTTCCAGAACAATCAGAGCAACCGACTGTGGCGGGATTTCCCTGAATTTCCGCAGCTCCGTCTTGACCCCTACCGCTGCAATTGCTGTCAACATCGCCCATTTGGACAGGAACACAGCGGCGCTCTGAACTGCGGCCGGTAACAGGCCAAACGAATTGGCTATCACCAGCAACAGGAAAGCGAGCACGAAACCGGGGATCAGGGGCGGTCTCTTTGCCTGGCCATCTGACGTTTCATGTGCGCCGCGCAGCGCCAGTGTGAGCAGAAGAACGAATGGCGCAAGCATGGACACTCGGATCAGCTTCACTGTTGTTGCTGTTTCTCCCGTCGCATCCGAAACACCGAACCCCGCCCCGACGACCTGGGCCACATCGTGGATGGTTGCGCCCAGAAATATGCCGGATTGCATTTGGTCGAAATTCAGGACGGAGGCGAGCAGCGGATAGCCAATCATGGCCAATGTGCTCAGGAGGGTAACACTGAAGACAGTGAAGCCGAGGTTCCTCTCCGAAAACTCATTCTTTGGCAGAACCGCTGCAATTGCCATTGCCGCAGACGCGCCGCAGATCGAGACAGCGCCGGCAGTCAAGATCGCAAGTCTCCAGCCGCGGCCCAAAAGACGTGCGACGGCATAACCAAAGACAAGCGTCGCCAGCAATCCTGAGACAACCAGTAGAACGACCGGCCACCCAAGGTCGACGAAAGCGTCAAATCCAATGCGTGCTCCGAGAAGTGCAACGGCAATTCTCAGGATCACCTTTGCTGAAAATCCGACACCGGCTGCGGCCCGGGACGGTTCCTCCTGAACGAAGTTCATCGTCATCCCGAGCAACAGCGCCATCAGCATGGCCGGCGAACCGTAATGTTCTGACAGAAACTGCGCCGCAAGAGCGATCAAGGCGCAGATCAGCACGCCTGGAGCCAGGCTTTGGACGCGCGTAAGGGATGCTCGGGAAAACGATGCTTCGGTTTTCATGGAATTGTCCTGGCCGAATTATTTCGCAGCAGGGGTGAGGTCTTCAATCTCACGCAGCAAGTGCTCCGGAATTTCGACACCCTGGACCGATGCAATTCGGCGGGCCTCAGTCTTTCCGGAGCCTGGAAGCCGTGTCCCTTCTTGCGAAAGGATCTCTGACAGAAGAGCCTCCAGACGAGAGGCGTATCCGCTTCCCGAAATATCCGGCCGGATCGCGATTATGGTCTGACCCACGCCCGGAGGGGCGCCGTCGGCATCGAAGAAGGAACTGGCTTCAAAGGCGTGGTTGGCCCCGATGAGGCTGGCAGACAGTATCTCGACCATCAAGGCCAGGGCTGCGCCCTTTGCGTCCCCTAGCGGTATCATCGTACCGTTCAGGGCTTCGTCAGGATCTGTTGTCGGATTGCCATCCGAGTTCAATGCCCACCCTTCAGGGATGGTCTTGCCAGCCTTCGACGCTGCCATGACCTTGCCACGGGCGACTTTTGACAAGGACAGGTCGATGACCAGCGGGACAGCGCCTTCGCGTGGCGTGGCAAAGGCTATGGGATTGGTTCCGAAAACCGGCCGCGAACCTCCCCAGGGCGCCATGGCGCCAGGCGAGTTGGCAACCATCAGGGCGACAAACCCGCGTTCCGCCAACCGCTCAACGTGTGCACCGAGCTGGCCGCAGTGGTGCGACCGGCGGATACCGGCGATCGCGATACCCGTCTCGGTCAGCATTTCAGTCAAACCATCAATGGCTGCGTCGATCGCCGGAAAGGCAAATCCATTCCCGGCATCGACAATGAGGCTGCCGGTAAATGGCCGTGCGACCTGCGGGATCGCATGGCCGTCGACCTTGCCGGACTTCGCTTGCGCCGCATAGGCGGCAACACGCGAAAAGCCGTGCCCCTTTTGACCGTCGACCTCTGCCGCAACAAGCGCCCTGGCGACAGACGCAGCGTTCGCCGGAGAGACATCGCTGGCAACGAGGGCATCCTGGATTAACGCTTCAGCCGCTACGATGCTAAGCAGTTTGGACATTCTGGTAATCCTTCAATGCGCGCCGGACATTCTCAACCGTCAGGAAACTGACACGCGTGTTGCCTTCGTCAGTGACCCCGGCAATGTGCGGGGTGAGAACAAGGTTGGGACATTGGTCAAAAAGGAGCCCGGCTTCGGCCGTGAGCGGTTCGGTTTCGAACACGTCAAGCGCGGCCCCGCCGAGGTTGCCAGCCTTGAGCGCGGCGGCCAGGGCAGCCTCATCCACAATCCCGCCGCGGGCTGTGTTTATCAAAACCGCACCGTGCTTCATCTTGCTGATTGCGACGGTATCCAGCATTCCCCGTGTCGTGTCCGTCAACGGCACGTGAAGACTCAGCACATCGGATTGGCGGATGAGGTCGTCGATTTCCATTCGCCGGACCTCGTTCCAGGCCGGGTGGTCCGCGGGCAGGAAGGGATCATGGGCGATCACCTGCATGCCAAGGGCCTGTGCGCGGGTTGCAACTGCCCGGGCGATATCACCAAAGCCCACCAAACCCATTATGCGGCCTGCAACTTCTCCACCGCGTCCCAGTTCGGACCGTGGCCAGGCACCCTTGATCATCTCCTGGTTGGAGCTGTAGCTGCGACGAACCAAATTCATCGTGGCACCGATCACATACTCGGCGACCGAGAGTGTATTGGCACCCGTTGCCGGCAGAACGGCAATGTTGCGAGCCTTGCAGGCTGCGAGATCGATGTTGTCCAGTCCAACACCGAGGCGTCCCACGGCCTGAAGTCTCTGGGCGGCGTTCAGCATCTCCTGATCTACCTGGGTGCGGTTTCGCACAATGACCGCGTCGGCTTGCGAGACCGCGGCAAGCATCTTGCCACGGTCGTCAACAAGCGACGGATCATAGGTGACGGCGAAGTCGCCCCCGAATGTCTCGAGAGCGGCTTCATCCATAAATTCCGTAACCACGACGCGCATCTGTCAGGCCGATCGATACAGCTTGGTCATCGAGAATTCCCGATGTCCGAGTGCTTCGGAAGCCGTGTTCCGGCCGTTCGCTGTGCGGACGATCATTTCGATCAAGGCATCGCCAGCCTGGTCGATCGTCATTTCGCGGTTCAGCACCCCGGTCACATCGACATCGATGTGCTCGGACATGGTCCGCAAGGTTCTCGGATTGCCCGAAATTTTCACCACCGGAACAATCGGGTTGCCGATGACGTTGCCCTGACCCGTCGGGAAGGTGTGAATGACGTATCCTGCCGCAGCCATCAGCGTCACGCATTCCGCAGCCGCCGAGGAGGTGTCCATGAAGTAGAGTCCCGGGCCCTTTTCCGGGGCTTCGGCGGGGCCCATTGCATCGATGTAGGTCGATGTCCGGCCGATTTTCTCCAGATTGCCGAGAGCTTTTTCCTCAATCGTGGTCAGGCCGCCGAGGATATTGCCCTTGGTCGGTTGACTGTCCGACAGGTCTGACGTCTTGAAGGGCTCGATAACCTCGTCCTGATAGGCTTGAAAGATCTTCATGAACTTCTCGCCAGCTTCCGGGGTCGCCGCGCGCTTGACGCAGATATGTTCCGCACCGGTGATCTCTGAGGTTTCACCAAAGCAGCCGTATATTCCTTCCGGAAGCAGCTTGTCGTACATGTTGCCGACCGTAGGGCAGGATGACAGACCCGTGGTGGTGTCGCTTTCCCCGCATTTGGTTGAAATCCACAAATCGCTGATCGGGCACTCTTCCTTCTGCAGTTCCGTTGCCCATTGAACGAATTCCTTGGCCTTCCAGCTCGCCTGCCGGATGGTTTCGAAATCACCTTTCTGTTCGATGGAAATTCCGAACACCGGTTTGCCGGTCTTGGCAATGCCGTCGACAACGATGCTCGTCCATTCAGGTTCGATCCCGATCACGACCACAGCCGCAACATTGGGATTGGCGCCGGTGCCAATGATCGTTCTGAAGTGAAGGTCGAGGTCTTCCCCGAACTGGAGGCGTCCATAGGCATGGGGGATGGCCATGGTGCCCTTGACGTTATTCGCAACAGCTTCGCACGCTGCATTCGAAATATCGTCGACAGGCAGGATCACGACGTGGTTTCGAACGCCGACACGGCCATTTTCGCGGCGCCAGGCGTTTACGGTCATCTTGGAAAAATCTTGCGCCATGGTTACCACCTTTTGGTCTTGCAGTTATGAACGTGAACGTGGTCGCCTATGGCGACATCAGAGATCATTCTGCCGATATCCTCGCCGTACTTGATCACCGTATCGTCAGCCTTCATCGCCTTGAGCGCGACCTTGTGGCCGATCGGAATGTCGGTATTGGCCTTCAGCTTGAAATCGGAATTGTCTGCGGTGACGACGCAGAGCATTTCCGTGCCGGCTGTCAGACCTTCCACGACGACGACACCCACATTGTCTTCGTGATCGTGGACTAAGAGTTGCGGTTTGCTCATGGGTACCTCCAGTGTGAGTTCTTGAGTATGATTTCTTATATTTTATATAAGAATAAAAACGCAGAATGCCGCTTTTGAGGCTTTTCTGTCCGGTTACGGCAACAACGTCGCCCGGAATGGTTGACTGGAACCGGCCAGCCCGCGAAGCGCGTCATAGACATCCAGGGTGGATACCGGATGTTGCATGTTGTGGATCCGGCTTCCCTGACGCGTTGCAAAGACAGCTATCTGCCGCAGTTCTTCGTGGGAAAGGTCAATCAGTCCGACATCGCGCAGGCATCGCGGCAATCCGACTTCCTCGTAGAAATTCAGAATGTCGGCCATGAAGGCGTTGTCCCGGCCTTCCAGGGCGAACTGTGCCAGAAGGCCAATGGCGACCTCTTCTCCATGGAGAATGCCTTTTGCCTGCGGCAGCACGGAAAGAGCCATGCCAATCGCGTGTGCGCCGGCAACACCACAGCCCTCGAAGCCGAGCCCGCTGAGCAATATGTTGGCTTCAACCACCTTTTCCACGGCAGGACTGGTCTGCGTGTTCAAGACGTCACGAACCGCTGCCCCACCGTGTGTTCGCAACACGGTGTAGCAGTGGTCGGCGAGGCAGATTGCCGTCTCGGTGGGCTGGGCGTCGAAGAAGTTGTTCTTGCCCGCAAGCCTTACCTGGTCAGCTTCGAACTTCGTGGCCAAGGCGTCCGCGATTCCGGCACGGAAAAACCTGACCGGCGCTTTCGCTACAACTCCCGTGTCCACAAAGATGGCATCTGGATTTGTCGTCAGGAACTTTGGGCCGAAGAACTTTCCGTCCTCGTCGTACATGATCGCCAATCGGCTGGTTGGGGAATCGTTCGAAGCGATTGTCGGAACCACGATGACGGGAACAGCCGTGTCGATCTTGACGGCCTTGGCAGCATCAATCGCTTTGCCGCCGCCAAGACCAATCACGCAATCAAGGCCTTTCGCACGCACTCGCTCCACTGCAGATGCCACGGCTTGCGGTGAACACTCACCGGCAAAATCGTCGAATGTGACATCAAGGTTGGCGGCTTGCATTGAGCGGCTGATCGTGTCGCCGTAGTTCGTTTTAACGAACTGGTCGCAGACGATGAGCGGCTTCTGTCCGAAAGGTCGGACGAGTTCGCCGAGATGCTCAAGCAAACCGCTTCCTTGTTTATAGATCGATGGGAAACCAATCGCGAACATGTACTTCATCCATTTTCAGGGACGGGACAAAATACCCGTCCCACTTGCGCTTTGGTTGTTACTGGCCAGCCGCGGATTTTGCTTCTTCAACGGCTTCGAGCATGACGTTCAGCCATTTGTCGCCATATTTTTCGACGTACCAGTCCTGCATCGCCTGACGAGCGCCAAGGAAGGTCTCCCGGTCCTCTTCAGTCGGTGTGTAAATGGTGCCGCCCGCAGCTTCGAAGTCGGCATTCGCACTGGCTTCCACTTCCGCGTTGAATTTCGTCTGTTCTGCCGCGGCAAACTTGAAGCCGTCCAGAACGACGGTTTTCAAGTCTTCGGGAAGGCTGCTCAGCCAGCTGTCGCTCACGAAGTAGTAGCCAAACAGGAACGTATGCCGGTCGAGAATGACATTCGTGACCACCTCGTTGAACTTGTTGGACATGATGTCAGGGGTACCGTTCTTGGTGCCATCAACGACGCCGGTGGACAGTGCGGTATAGAGTTCGCCCCAGGCCACGGGCGTGGCAGAAGCGCCCAGGCTGCTGACGAATTGCTGCTGCAGCGGGGAGCTGATCGTGCGGATCTTCATGCCCTTGAGATCGTTTGCGTTATGCACCGGCTTGGTCGTGAAAAAGGAACGCCAGCGGCCACCATCGCTCACGGCGACAAGGCGAGTGTTCGGCAGCTTTTCCATCACCGCGTCGGTCATGGCATCGGTAAAGGAACCTTCCATGAACTTGTAGGCGACTTCGTCATTCGGCAAGATGTACTGCAGGTCGACAACGGCCAGCTCAGGCACGAACGGCGTGACCCCTCCAATGGACACATGCGCGACTTCAAGCGCTCCCGCGTTCACCTGCTCCATCACTTCCTGGTAGTTGCCAAGTTGGTTGCCAGGATAGATCTCGACGACGATCCGACCGTTCGAATTCTCTTCGATATAGGATTTAAGCGACGTGGATCCGACGTAATCGTCGTTTGCCATGGTGGCGGGCCCGGCATGGGCGATTTTCATCGTGAAATCCTGGGCCTGGGCGGCGCTTGCCAATCCAAAACCCAACGCAATTGCAGTTACTGCGCTTTTCAAACCGATCTTCATAGTACTCCTCCATTTGAAGATTAGTTGTTAGACGGGATAGCCAAGTAGTCTTGGCAGGGCGAGAGAGATGTCTGGGATCAGGGTGATGGCCAGGATCACCAGGATGTGCACCAGATAAAAAGGCAGCATTGCCCGGACGATTTCCCCCACCCGGAGCTTTGAAACCGCCGCGGATGCGAACAGGACAAGTCCAAAGGGCGGAGTTGCCAAGCCGATGGTCAGGTTCAGACACATGATGACCGCGAAATGGATGGGGCTGATATCCATGCCCAGCATTGTCGGGCCCAAGACCGGGCCGACGATCAGAATGGCCGGTCCGGCATCAAGGAACATTCCGACGACAAACAGCACCAGATTGATCAGCAAGAGAAAGAGGATGGGGTTTTCCGTGATGTCCAGAACCAGGCGGGCAAGGGACTGCGGGATACCGGCGATATTGAGCGCCCAACCGAACAGGGAGGCCGATCCAATCATCAGAAGAACAATCGATGAGGATTTCGCCGCTCTCACGAACAGGCCGGGGATCGCACCGGGAGACAGTGTCCCGCTGACGAGACTGAGAACCAGCGAATAGGCGACCGCCAGCACGGCTGCTTCCGTTGGCGAGACGATCCCAAGAAGGATACCGCCGAGAATGATGACCGGTGTCATCAACGGGAAGAAGCCTTGAACAATCCCGGTGACGGCTTCTTTCCTTGAAGGAAGCCCCTCGCGCTTGGGGAAGTTGCGCTTCCGCGCGATGATAGCCGTCATTGCCATAAGGCTGGCCCCCATCAGAAGTCCGGGGACAAGTCCGGCGGCAAAAAGAGCCCCGACCGACACGTTCATGATGTACGCGTAGACGATCATGATGATGCTCGGAGGAATGATCGGCCCGATTATCGAGGACGCAGCGGTGACGGCTGTTGCGAATTTGCGGGTGTAGCCATCCTTCTCCATCGCGGGAATGAGCATCGATCCCAGTGCGGTGGTGTCTGCAACGGCGGAACCGCTCAATCCTGCAAACAGAATGCTTGACAGGATGTTCACATGGGCCAGGCCGCCTCTCAGGTGGCCGACGAGGAGTTTCGAGAACGTCACGAGCCGGCGGGTGATCTCGCCTGCGTTCATGATTTCCCCGGCCAGAATGAACAGGGGAATTGCAAGCAACGGGAACTGGTTGATGCCCGCGAAAAACCGCTGCAAACCTATCTGCGCCATCACCTGCTTGCCATCGATCACAAACCCGGCAAGCGGTCCGAAGGCGAGGGCGAAGACTATCGGCATGCCCAGCAAGGCCGCGACGATCGTCAAGCTAACAAACAGTGGCATGATCATTCACCCGTCGGCTGGTCTAGGTGAGGAAAAAACGGCCGCAGCGCCTGTTCCACGCACAAGGGAACGATGAGCAGAAACCCGACAGGAACGGCGAGATAAACATAGCCTTGCTTTATCCAGTCGAGGCTGGGTACGATGCGAGCCATCCCCTGCTTCACAAAGCCGAAGCCCACCCACACGACCATCACAGCGATAAAACAAACCGCCACGTAAACGGCCGTGTTGACCATTTTGGCGAGCGGAGAAGGCAATACGGAGAGCAGTCCCTCAACAGCGATGTGCCCTTGCCGCATCCCCACCACGAGCCCCAGCAAGGTCATCCAGACCAGGGAGATGAGACACGCATCATCGCTCCAGGAAAGCGGATTGTTCAGGAGGTATCTGCACAAGACCGAGACAATCATGATGACAACGATCACCCCGAGAAGGGACGCGATCGCCGCCGTGCAGACACGTATCAACACCGAGTTGAGAGCGACGAGCGCCCTGTAAACGTTTGAAGCCATTTCCTCCCCGCGCGCTATTACGCAAAGGCGTATTTTTTTACCGCCTTATGTATCTTATATAAGAAATAAATTGAATGAACGTCAAGTGTTGAATCTTCAATTTTTATATCTTATATAAGATTGAAATTGCAGTCGTTAAGACCCGCATTGATAACGGGTCGTCGGGAGGTGCGGTGGAAATGAAATCACCCGTAGTCGTGTGTGCTGGCATAGTAACGGTCGACGCGGTCTACCTGATCAAGGGCGCCCTTGAGGAGGGCCTGAAGCACAGGGCTTCGCACTCCTATCTGACCACCGGCGGATGCGCGTTGAACGCCGCACATGCGATTGCCTCTCTCGGCGGTCAGGCGTTTCTTTCCGGCGTGGTGGGCGATGACATCTTCGGAAAGTTTGTCCGGGATGAACTCAAGGCTCTCCGGATCGATGGCCGGTATCTGACCGAGCGGGCAGGAGAGGCGACGGCGCATTCGGCCGTGCTGGTCGATGCGAACGGCGAACGCACCATCATCAATCATCGCTCTGAGAACCTATACGAAATCGGCGCCGCCCGGGTCGATCTGCAAAAGGCTTCCGGCGTCCTGGTCGACACACGCTGGCCAAAAGGGGCTGTGGATCTCGTCGAAGCGGCTCGCTCGGTTGGAATTCCCTGTGTTGTCGATGCGGAAGCTCCGGTGAACCACGCCGCAGAGGCCTTGCGCGGGGCAACTCATGTTGCGTTTTCCGAACAGGGGCTCGCCGATTTCGCCGGCGGAGCAGACGCGGATGCGCTTTCTCGTGCCGCCGCGAGCCTCAGGGCATGGGTCTGCGTCACCCGAGGCTCATCCTCTGTCCTCTGTCACGACGGACAAACGCTGTCTGAGGTGCCCGCGTTCAAGGTGAAAGCCGTTGACACGCTGGGAGCCGGAGACGTCTGGCACGGCGCTTTCACACTCGCGCTTTGTGAAGGCTATGGCGAATTGGAGGCCGTAACACGCGCCAATGCTGCGGCCGCGTTGAAGACCACACGAATTGGTGGCGGCTCTCCGCTGCCTTGTAAAAACGAAGTCGAGAATTTTCTAAGGGAGACTGTTTCATGCCACTGAGCGCTGGAAAATTGTGGGGCATGCGCCGAATGGCCGACGCCAACGGGCTGTTCAAGATGACGGCCGTGGATCAAAGGCCACCAATTAAGGCGGCGATTGCCAAACACTATGGAACGGACACGGCTCCGTATGACGATGTGGCTGAATTCAAGCGGTTGCTGATTGAAACACTGCAAGACAAATCGACCGCACTTCTTCTCGATCCTCATTTTGCAATTCCCAGAGGTCTCCCGACCCTGTCGCCAACCAAGGGGCTGATTGTGACTTTGGAGGACTCGATTTTCGAGGACACGGGCAAAGGCCGCCGTTCCTCGCCGATCGATGATTGGTCCGTCGGCAAGATCAAACGTATGGGCGGTGATGCAGTGAAGGTTCTTGCCTGGTACCGCCCGGATGCCGATCCGGAGATGAACCGCCACCAGCAGGACTTCACGAAACGGATCGGTGAGGCCTGTGCCAAATACGATATCCCGTTCCTTTTCGAACTGCTGGTATTCCCGCTCGACTCCGATGCTCACCAGACCAAGGACTACGTCGAGATGCAGGGCAAGCGGTCCGATGACGTCCTGAAATCCGTTGAGGAATTCGCGAAACCGGACTACGGCGTTGATGTCTTCAAGCTCGAAAGCCCTGTAAGCGCGGCTGACGTTCCAGGCGTCGGTGAGGGCGACTGGCAAGCGGTGCAGCAGACATTCGACGAAATGGGCAGGCTTGCCGGAAGGCCCTGGGTGATGCTTTCTGCCGGCGCCAGCAAGCCGGCTTTCCGCAAGATCCTGACCCACGCCTATAAAGCCGGTGCGTCCGGCTATCTGGCCGGACGGGCAATCTGGCTGGACGCCTTCGGTCACTTCCCCGACTGGAGCAGAATTAGGGATGAACTCTCGGGTGATGCAGGCACCTACATGGACGATTTGAACGCTCTGACGGATGCAGAAGCAACGCCCTGGCACAAGCACGCAGTCTTTGGCGGGGAGGGCGAAGCGTTTTCTCCGGCAGATGCTTCCTTCCGGCACACATACGGAGACATCTGATATGGCCGGTTATGCGAAGTACCTCATCAACGCCAATCTGATTGGCGGAGAGTGGCTCTCTCCAGCTGCGGATCAATCGATCCTCGTCACAAACCCGGCCACCGGTGAAGAACTCGGCCGAGTGCCGGCTTTCGGTGCGGCCGAAACGACTGCAGCAATCAATGCCGCTGTTGAAGCCTTTCCCGGATATTCCTCGCTGGATCTGGCCAAGCGCGTGAAGTTGCTGCGTGATCTGCATGACGCCTTGTTGGACAATCAGGAGCCTTTGGCGGCGCTGCTGACGGCGGAACAGGGAAAGCCCCTGGCTGAATCGCGCGGGGAGATTGCCATCGGCGCGGCTTATATTCTGTGGTTCGCGGAGGAGGTTCGCCGCACCAAGGGCGAGGTCGTTCCTTCCCCCGTCAACGGGCGCCAGCTTCTGGTGACACATCACCCTGTCGGTGTCGTTGCGGCCATCACGCCCTGGAATTTTCCGTCCTCAATGCTTGCTCGCAAGCTTGGTCCGGCACTCGCCGCAGGATGCACCACTGTGGTGAAACCCGCATCGCTGACGCCGTATTCCGCGCTTGCCTGGGGCAAGCTTGCCGAAGAGGTTGGTTATCCGGCGGGCGTCATCAACATTGTCACAGGGTCTGCCCGGCAGATCGGCAGTACAATCATGACCGACCCGCGTGTGCGCAAGGTCACTTTCACAGGTTCGACCGAAGTCGGAAAGGAACTGATCCGGCAATCCGCTGATACCGTGAAGAAAGTGTCGATGGAACTTGGCGGCAACGCTCCGTTTATCGTTTTTGATGACGCGGATCTCGACAAGGCCGTTCAAGGTGCGATGATCGCAAAGTACCGCAACTCGGGGCAAACCTGTGTATGCGCCAATCGTTTCTACGTTCAGTCGGGCATACATGATGCATTTGTCAAACGGCTGACCGAGGCAACCAAGGCCCTGACCGTTGGGGCAGGAGCTGACGCCGGCGTTGAACAAGGTCCGCTGGTGGATCAGTCTGCATTCGACAAGGTCAAGGAACTCGTTGACGACGCCGTTTCAAACGGTGCGACCGTCGAGACGGGCGGGAAGGGACACGCGCTTGGTGGAACATGGTTCGAACCGACAGTCCTCACCGGCATCAAGACGGGCATGAGCATCGCGCGTGAGGAGATCTTCGGGCCGGTATCTGCAATTTTCCGTTTCGATACAGAAGAAGAGGTGGTCGCAGCTGCCAACGACACTGACTTCGGCCTCGCCGCTTATGTCTATACCCGTGACCTCGGCCGCACTTTCCGCATGAGCGAAAAGCTGCAGTACGGGCTGATTGGCGTCAATGAAGGCTTGATTACAACGGTCGAAGCACCTTTCGGCGGCCTGAAGTCCAGCGGCCTTGGCAAGGAGGGTGGCAGCCAGGGTATCCTGGATTACTTCGACATCAAGTACACTTGCGTCGGCGGCATTTGAGCCGAAGGACCCTGAAACCAATTACCGGTAAAGACCCATTTTGGAATGCGAATACCATCCTCTGGCCCACGGCCAGGGGAAGTGTTGAGACCATCTCTATAGCTCCAATCTCATCTAGATCGTCCTCCAAACGGAGTGAAGGTTTATCTCATACGAGAAAGAAGAAAATCGGCTGCAAATATCAACAAAATGGGCGGGAAGCAGACTTTCGCTGCGGTCGGAACCAATGACCCAAAGTGGGTGGGCAACGGACAATTGCGCCGCTGCTTCTGCATTTCTGCTTACTTGCGTCCAAGGAATAGAACCGACGCGATCGCCGCCAACATGAAGGCGATCGAGGTGGCGCTGTGGAACAGGAACCATGGGTCGCCATCTGTCGCGGAGAAAGCCTCCCGCGCGGTTTGTTCCAGCGGCCGGGCAAGGATGAACGCGATGACGAAGGGCAGGACAGGCACGTCACAACGCCGGAGTACGTAGCCGAGAATGCCGAAACCGAAGGTCACCCAGAGCGCAAAGAACGATGTCTGCTGGACGTAGATCGCTGTCAGGGTGACCAGAAGCACCACCGGCAGCAGGATGGGACCGGGTATCTTGGCAAGCACCCCCATCGAGCGCATGAAGCGGCCGCCGATGGTCCAGTTCAGGATGTTCCCGATCGACATCAGAGTGAAAATGCCGAAGGCAGTAACCAGTTCGGGGTTCACTTGAGGCGCGGTGAAGTGAAAGACCTGGGGTCCCGGATTGAAGCCGCCGATGCTCTCGGCGGCGAGGATCAGGAACACAGCTGCGGCGTTGCCCGGAATGCCGAGCGACAGCACCGGGATGAGGTTTGCGCCTGAAACAGCGGAGTTGGCAGCCTCGGTCGCGGCGATGCCCTCAGGCGCTGAATAACCTCATTGGAAAGCACACCTGGTTTCCCCGTGGATTGGGCGTGTCCAGATTTGATGGGAGATGCACGACCAAGTCAGAATTCGAGCGCCAGAAGATCGGAAGGCGCATAAATGTTCTGGTGATACAACGGCTTCTCGTCGCTTAGCCTGGTGCGGGCCTGGATAAAGAAAACCGGCGTATCAGGCACCAGATCGAACATGGCAGCATCGCGCAAGGACAGCTGCATCGTCGTGACAGTGGTTCTAAGTCGCTGAGCGCGTTTGCCTAGCAACGCCTCCAGGTGGGTGCGCACGTTGACGCCTTCCAGCTCGCTCAGTTCGATATTGTCGATATTGATCAATCCCGCAGGCAAATACATCTCGGCACCCACGTTGATGCCATCGCCCGACATCCTGCGCCGGATGACCGTATAGGGGCCGTCTCCCAGGTGCTCCGACCAAACCCCGGTGTCATTCGTTCGCAGCACTTCCACCCGTGTGGAGGTAACGCGGAAATGCTTGCCGGTTGCCGCGACACGAAAGCGGAAGTGCCAGACATTGGGGCCGATAGGTTCGCCATCCGCCACCCGCGTCCCGTCGCCGCGCCGACGCACGATCAGGCCAAGGTCCTGCAGCTGGCCAAGCGCGCTCTGCACCGTGCCAGGAGCAAGCGACAGACGCTCAGCGATTTCAGCTTCTGGCGGAAGCCGGTCACCGGGTCTCACGACACCGTCACGGATTGCGGAAATCAACGCCAGCCGCAATGCGCTGCGCTTGGTCTCACGCGGGTTACGGCTATGCTCCTCGGCAAGCTTACGCTGCAGCAGGTCACATAGATCCAGCGGAGCGGTCTCAAGTTCCCGTATCCCGGTTTTGCTCATGCTGTCGTTGCTTTCTTCCTGCTGCCTCGCCAAAGGGCCCGGGCTACGATCATAATCGTAAGCAACAGGAAGATACCAGCTATCGGACTTGCCAGAATCGATAGCCCATCCACCTGAAAAAGCAGCAGCGACTGGCGCAAGGACGTCTCGAACATCTCGCCAAGCAGAAAACCGATCACCGTGCAGACCACGGAAATGCCGACGCGTGTAAACAAAATGCCCATGCCGGCAAAGGCAAGCATCACGCCCACATCCCACAGGGATTGGGACGGAAGATATATTCCGAAAATACAAAGCATCAGGACCGGCGGAAGGATGATCCGCCGTGGCACGCGGGCGAATAGAATCCAAAGCGACAGTCCCGCCCGCCCGATCAACAGGTGAAGCAGGTTGGCGACAATCATCGAGGCGAAAAGTCCGTAGATCAGTTCTCCATGCATTTGCAGCATGAAGGGACCGGGCACAACCCCGTGCATCATCAATGCCCCGATCAGAAGAGCCGCTGCGATGTTTCCGGGGATACCGAGGGCGATTGTTGGAATAAGGTTCGACCCGACCACGGCGCTGTTCGCGCTCTCCGTGGCGATAATCCCCTCCGGCTCACCGTGACCGAACTTTTCCTTGTGCTTTGATGAACGCCTGGCCGCGGCATAGGACATGAAGGAGGCGAGGGTCACTCCGAGCCCTGGCAACATACCCACAAGCGAGCCGATGAGCGCGCCTCTTATCAGGGTCCGCCAGTAGGAAAAGAATTCGCGCGCCGGGAGTTTGCGGTCTTGCTTGTCTACAGCCTGGTTCGCGGCAAAATCGTCTACCACGCGTCTGGTTGCCAGATCCGAGATCTGCATCACCACCGAAGACAGAGCCAATGCCCCTATGGCCAGCGCGGCAAGCGACAGCCCGTCATAAAGTTCAATGCGGCCAAAGGTGAAACGCGGCGTTGAGGAAACCGGATCGAGCCCGACGGTGGCAAGAAAAATGCCGATGAAAATGGCCATACCGCTTTTCAGCGGTGAATCGCCGGCTATCCCTGCAATCAGGGCAAAGGAAAACAACAGGACTGCCGTATATTCGACCGGACCGAATTGCAGCGCAAAGGCTGCAAAGGGGACGACCAGAACGATGAGCAGGAGGTCGGAAATCGTATCCCCGGTCACAGAGGAAAAGAGAGCAAATTTCAGAGCCCGGAATGCCTCTCCCCGCCGGGCCATGGGGTAACCATCCCACGCGGTAGCCGCGGATTCGGGCGTGCCGGGGGAATTCAGCAAAATCGCTGGAACTGCCCCGCCCGAGGTGCCTCCCTTGTTCACGCCGACGAGGAAGGCAATAGCTGTCAGCGGAGACATGTAAAAGGTGAGCGGTATCAGGACCGCCATGGCGGTGACGCTGCCAAGACCCGGGAGAGCGCCAATGACGATCCCCAGAAAGATACCGAACGCAATGAAAATCAAGTTCATCGGCTGGATCGCCGCCGCGAAGGCATGAAGAACTATGTCTTGCATCATATCCACTCAGGGAAGCTGAATATAGAAGGCGTACCAGGCCAGTTGCTGAACGGCCAAAGGCAGCAGGATCGAGCCGAGTGCGCACCAAAGAAGTTGGCGTCTTTGACCGACCAACAACATACCGGCAAAGCAGGAAACAGCCCCCGTGATCACGAAGCCGGCGTAGGAAAGCAGCAGCATTACCATTGTGGCCCAAGCCACCCAGGCGAGCGCCTCGACAAAAAACCGAAAGCCTTCGTGACCACCAGGCTCAAGGATCCAGCGTCGCGAGCGGAACATCAAGGCAAGGCCGAACAGTCCCACGACACCCGCCGACAAGGTTGGAAAGAGCCTCGGCGACAACTGATCGGTTACGGCAGGTATTTCGACTTGTGTGGGTATCAGCCAGACAATGGCAAAGACCGCTGCCAACACGGCAACCAGTCCGATCAGAAAATCGAGACGCCCGGAGGCGTCTCGCAGATTTTGAGCGGACCCGCTCATTGCGAGGTTTTCTCGTAAACCGTTTGAAGACCCTTGTTTACCGCGGCAATCTCGTTGACCAAGGTTTCTCCGGTGACGCTGGCTTTCGGGAAGCCCAGCTTGTTGGCCATCAAATCGGTATAGGCCTCGGATTCGACTGCCTTCACAGAAGCATCGACCAAGGCCTTGAGAATGTCCTCCGGAAGGCCTGCAGGAGCCCAGATCGTGGCCCCGGTAGGCATCGCAACGCCGTATTTTTCCTGGATGGTTGGGACGTCAGGGGTGGTTTGCAGCGGATCGGCGGTCATCGCCAGCACGACGTTCATCTTGTCCAGGTAGCGGTTGTGCACTCCGCCGGACCAGGCAAAGTCAATCTTGCCACCGAGCAGGAACGGGACCATTTCACCGCCGCCCTTGGTGGGGATGGCGACCCAGTCGACGCCTTCTTCCTTGGCAATATAGTTCACGAATGCCCGTGAGATCGCATTTTGGTCGGCGTAGCTCAACTTGCCTTTGGCGGATGCTTCCAGCAACGCATCAAAGGTTTCGATGCCCGAGGACTTGGAGGTCACCAGCGCCTGCTGCAAATTTGCAATCTTGATGATCGGGGTAAAGCTCTCAAGCGAGTACTCCACTTCCTTTGCAATTGGCGGCCACAAGATCGTGGAGTCCGGCGAGAACAGCAACGTATAGCCGTCAGGCTTCATCTCCGACACCATGGTCGTGCCGATCTTTCCACCCGCTCCAGGCATTGTTTGAACAAGGACCTTTCCGCCGAGCGCTTCACCGAGCTGATCAGCGAAGACCCGCCCCATGGTCTCGACGGATCCCCCGGCCTTATACGGGACGATCAAGCTGATCGGCTTCGTTGGATAGTCGCCCGCAAGCGCGGCACCTGGCATGGCCAGCGCGAGGAGGAGGGAGGCCATTCGAAACAGCTTACGGGTCATTGCAGGCTCCTGTCAGCGCAGTGTTAATACTATATAGTTTTTCGACAATCAGAGAAAAAGCAAGGAAAAACCGCTCCAGGGCGGATTAAAAATGATCAAACACATGACCAATAAACATGCAGTTTCGCTATCAACGGCGTCATTACGAGCGATTTCTGACACTTGGTCCCAACAGCCATTCGGAATAGCGGGCAGGAGAAATTTCCCTTTCAATTACTATATAGTTTTGTAAAATTCGGGTCAGAAACCTCTAGGAGACCCCATGACGACCAAGGCTGATGTCAATCCCGAGATGATCGGCGAAACCCGATTGAAGACCATTCCCGGGACAGATCCGGCGCTCTTCGGTCGAGCTCACATGGAAGGTCCTTCTCATGTGGAGGTCCGCAGCTATCAGACGTTCAAGATAACCTACACGACGGGAAAGCTGGGCCTTGACGACACCGGGGCGATCCGCGTCGCCCTTCGGTTGATTTCTGACGCCGGTGCGCTCCAGACCACGGATCCGACCGCTGCGAACTACGTCAGCGCACGGTCCTCCGGAGAAGGCCAGCTCGTTCTGAAATACGATCGCAACGGCGGCCAGCGTCCGTGGAACGAGACCCTGACGATCTATCAGCGTGGCGGGTATCTGCGCCCCGGCGAGACCATCGAAATCACGCTTGGCGACACGAGCCAGGGGTCGCCCGGGCTTCTTATGTCGACCTTTTATGAAGGCGGACGGGTGTTTCGTGTGATGGCCGACGTGCAGGCGACCGGCAACTTCATTCCGCTGCCCGACACCCGGCTGGAATTCACCGTCGGAGCGGGCCCCCTGCACAGACATGTCGCCGTGCTGCCGACACGCCGGCGTCCGGGAGAAGCTTTCTGCCTGGGGCTCAAGGCCGAAGATCTCTGGGGCAACCCGACAGCGCAAGGACCAACCCGGTTTACCGTGGAAAGCTCAATCCCCGTCGAAGGGCTTCCCGAAACGATCGATTTTGCCCCGGCCAGCGGGGCGATGCGGATCGAACCCTTGCGTGTGGCCGGGGAAGGGTTGCTGACCATTCGGCTAACCTCGCGCGAGGGCCAGACGGTCGAGGCCGGCCCGCTGCAAATCCGCGCGGGAAAACAGGCCCATTACTGGGGCGATCTGCACGGTCAGACCGGCGAGACAGTCGGCACGAATTCCATCGAACATTATTTCGACTTCGCCCGGAACAAGGCCTTCCTGGATGTCACGGCTCACCAGGCGAACGACTTTCAGATCAAGCCGGCCTTTTGGGAAAAACTGAACGCTCTGACAGCCAAGCTGAACGAACCGGGCACCTTCACCGTTCTGCCGGGCTACGAATGGTCGGGCAACACGGCCGTCGGTGGCGATCACAATGTTTTCTTTCGGGAAGAAGGTGCCCGGATATACCGGTGCTCCCATGCTCTGGTGGACGAACAGGACGATCTGGATACCGATGCCCACACGCTGACGGACCTCTATAAGAAGCTGCATGCCGAGCCGGTGGATGCGGTGATGTATGCCCATGTCGGCGGTCGTTATGCCAACATCTTCTACGACCACGACCCCAAACTGGAGGCCGCGGTTGAGGTTCACTCTGCCTGGGGCAGTTTCGAATGGGTGCTGACCGACGGCTTCCCTTTGCGCCGGCGTGTCGGTGTGGTCGCCAATTCCGACGGTCACAAGGGGCGCCCCGGCGCTTCCTATCCGGGGGCGTCCTTTTTCGGTGCCTACGGTGGGCTGACCTGCTTCCTGATGGAAGAAAACTCGCGCGATGCGGTCTTTGAGGCAATCCGCCGCCGTCATACCTACGGCACCTCCGGTCCACGGGTCGCGATCGACCTAACGGCGACATTGGAAAATGAGGGAACCCTCTATCACCGCAATCCCCTGTCGGATCCGAAGTGCACGCGCGAACAGGTTCGAACCTGTACGATGGGCGACATCGTGCGCACCACGGATGCACATGCGAAGATCTCGGTGGCAGTCCATGCCCCGGTCGGGATCGAAAGCATCGAACTGCGCAGTGGCACCGATGTGGTCACGCTCTGGCGCGGGTACGCCGATGCGGATCTGGGCAGCAGGCTCCGCCTGATGTGGTCTGGAGCCGAATACCGGGGCCGCGGGCGCAACACCCGCTGGCAGGGCCGTGTTCAGGTCTCGGATGGCCAGATTGATCGGTTTGCGCCGGTTAACCGCCTGAACCCGGAGCAACCGCTGCATCAGGTCGGTTCCAATAGCGCGATCTTCAACACGATTACGACCGGCAACCGGATGGGCTGCGACATGTGGCTCGCAGGCGACGCGCCGGATGTACATTTGACGACCAACCATGGCGACCTGTCTCTGGCTCCGGCAACCATGAACGTGGTCCCCGTGGTGATGGAAGCCGGAGGCCTCGCCCGCAAGCTGGTAGCCCAACGACTGCCCGATGGGCCGCTGGACCGCAGCGCCTCTTTCGAAGCTGAGGTGGATATTGCCGCCAAAGGCGACACCCCGATCTGGATCTGCGTCAACCTGGAAGATGGCAACCAGGCCTGGACAACACCAATCTACCTGCACCGGGACAAACCGGCCCTATCTTGACAAACACCTGGATCAGCGAAGTCACGTCGCTCACTCAAACCTTTGCCGAACAGACCAATCTGCTGGCACTCAAAGCCACGATCGAGGCTGCGCGAGCCGGGGAAGCAGGCAAGGGCTTTGCGGTCGTCGCGGTGGAGCTCAAAGATCTGGCCAGTCAGTCGGCAAAAGCCGCAGAGGAGATCTCCAACCAGATCACCCAGATCCAATCGGAAGTTGATGGCGCTGTCGTTGGGGCGGAGGAAGTGGCAACAATCATTGCCGAACTGGACGGCATGGTAGTTTCGATCTCCTCAGCAGTCGAGCAGCGGGGCGCGGCGACCGGAGAAATCTCCTGGTCCATTCAGGACGTCTCGGTTGGTGTTCAGGAGACCAACAGGAACATCTCTGGTGTCAGCGAGGCAGCTGCAGAGACCGGATTGGTGACCACGCACGTTGTTACCGCAAGCGAACAGCCTTCCGGGCAGTCACGGCATCTGCAAGCTTCGGTAGATAAGCTCCTCAATGGTGTGGGAGCCGAATAACTGCTAACCGGATATGGGTCTGGGGTCTGAAAACGGACCTTCGGGCTGGAACCCAATGCACTCAAAAAGGACGCCGTCAGATCCGCATGCGCGGCACGTCGTTCGGGTCCAATCGTAGCTCGATCAGAAGCGGTTTTTCCCGGGTGCCAATCGCTTCGATCGCCTTGTCCAGGTCATCGTTGGTTTCAACCAGTACCCCCTGACCGCCCAGAGCAGTCGCCACCTGTGCGAATGAGGGCCAATCGAACATCGACAGGCCCGGGTCCATCTTGCGGTCGAGAAACTGGATGTGCTCGGCTCCGTAGGCAGAGTCATTCGCCACGATTACGATCAGGTCCTGCTTCATCCGGACGGCGGTGTTGAACTCATTGATGCCGCCCATCATGAAGCCGCCGTCGCCGGTAAACAGCACGACCGGTCGGTTCGGCACCGCAAAGCCTGCACCGATGGCAACCTGAAGCCCCAGGCCGATGGAGCCGAAATTCGTCGTCGCAAAGAAGCTTTTGGCATTGGGGCAGGACACGCGGCACCAGACCTCGGTCATAAAGCGCCCGCCGTCGGTAGTAAGAAACCGGTCCTTCGGCAAAGCCTCCTCAAGGCGGTCCAGCGCGTATTCGAAATTCACGAAACCCGGGGCAGCCTTGTCCGGGTTGCCCTTGGGATGAGCTGTCAGCGCCCCAATATCAAGTTCGGCGGTAAAACCGCTGCCGGGGATCTCGGCCTCGTTCAGCCACCAGACGATATTGTCGGCGGTCAGGCCTGCGTCGGCCACGAGCGCTACGTCGGGGTGATAATTCCTGGCAACCTCGGTGACGGTATTGTTGATCTGTATGACGCGCTTATCCTTCATCAGCGCACCCTTGTCGGTGGTAAAATGGTGCAAGGATGTCCCGAACGCGATGATACAATCTGCCTTGCCGATTGCTTCATAGGCGGCAGGCGTCGACAGCGTACCGAAGATATCGATATTGAAGGGATGATCGTTGAACATCCCCTTGGCCTTCAGCGTGGTAGCGAGCGGGGCCTCCAGCCGGTCGGCCAGCGCCTTGATCTGCGTGGTAGCGTCCTTGGCCCCGATGCCTGCCAGGATGATCGGACGTTTCGCACTGGCGATCATGCCGACGGCCTGATCAAGGTCGTCGCCTTCAGGCACGTAAGAGGCCGCCGTGTAAGCAGGAAAAACGTGGCGGACGTGTTCGACCTCCTGCCACATGAAATCGACCGGCATGTTCAGAACAATGGGGCGCTTTTCCACCTGCGCCCTGTAGATCGCATGGGCAACATCGTAAGAAGCAGTCTCGGGAGCACGCATCTGTTCGAAACCGGCTCCGGTGATCTTGACCGTTTCGCGCTGGTCGATGTTCTGAAGGTTGTGCGGGTTCGAGACGGCGGTATCGCCGGCCAGCAGGACCATCGGGATATGCGCCCGCGCGCCTTCGGTCAGAGCAGTGACGCAGTTCGTCAGGGCTGGACCATGGGTGACCGTGGCGATCCCGACCTTGCCCGCAACACGCCCGTAAGACAGCGCCATCAGAACCGAACTGCCTTCGTATGCCACGGGTACGAAGGTTGCGCCAACAGCACGCACGAAATGATCAACCATGAAGAGATTGGCATCCCCCATCAGCCCGAACATCGTATCCTGACCGTGATCGGCAAGGGATTGGGCGATGGATTGGTAAACGTACATGCGGGATCTCATCGATTTCTTGTTTAAGGGTCTTTTGCGGTTGTATCGCACTGATGGCGCGTGAAATGTGCAGAGTTGTTGCTTTTGAAGGTGTTTTTTAATCAGATCACGCATGATGAGGCTTATCGACGCACAATTCATGCGCGTAGGTGTGGGCGCTCGTTTCAATCCGGCTTCGGCTCGCCCTGCGCCAGCCTTACCGCTTCAGACGCAGAGGCCCGAAAAGATCACGACCAGCCCGGCACCGACCTGCAGCACCGCGACGAATGAAAGGAAAAATGATGACGCGTGCGTCCGGCAGGAAGTTATGCACCAAGACGTCACGTTCCAAAGGAACTGCCGTGGCTGTCGCAGACAGACCATAGGCTTCGTATCCAGACTGGGTCCACGCCCTGGTCCATAGCTGCCAGATCATGAAGGGCCATCACGGCAGCGCCGAAGGCGACCGTATCTGCCGCATTTACCTCCGGCAGCAAAATTTCCGGCTGAACCACGCGCGCGCCGTCGAACGGATCGGAGCTGGCAAACTCCAGCCATCGCGCAAGCTCTTCTCGCACCAGATGCGGCAGCGTTCCACCGACATAGATGGCTGCGGGGGCCAGGATGGTGCTGATCGCGAACCCCAGCCGGGCCGGTTCCGGTCCGGCGCGCTCAAGCCAATCACCAAGCACGGGGCGGTTGATGCGACTCATGGGTCTGATGCCGATCTACCGGAAGCCCAACACGTCAAGGCCGGCCAAGGGATACAAGATCTGGCCTCATCTGCTCAAAGGGTTGCGGCTGGAACGACCGAACCAGGTCTGAGCTGCGGACATCATCCTGGGATGGGACGTTCCATGAAGCAGTGAATATCCGATTGTCCGATCTCTATGAAACCAGATCTACGGTAGAGTGACCCCACTGGGTTCCAGTGCAAATATTCCAGCCTCACCGGAAGGGTGAGGCTATCAGCTAGCTGCAGACAGTGTTGCAACACCCTCGATCCTGTCCCTTGTCCCTGAAATTCGGGAAACAAGTAAAATTCACCAAACTGGACATGATCGGGAAATACCTGAAAAGAAACGGTTCCTAATCGATTTTCCGCACTGGTGATCTCAAAGAATGATTTCTCTTGGTAGCGGCGGAAATGAACGTTGCGCTGAAACTCCTCGTCCCACGCCCACTTCCGCATTATGTGTGGCCCCATCGCAGCACGTTTAGCCTGGAAGGAAAAATCAATATCAGCGGGCGTGTTTTTCAGTCTGGGAAATATCAGGTCGGGTTGAAGTTTTGGAATGTCCATTTTTTCAAAATAGCTGACAGCTAGGTACGTTTCCAATCGCCTATTCAATTTAGGGCCGATTTTGTCGGCCAGGTACCAGCGAGGGTCAGGATCGACAGGTTGCACTGCCATATATCCGCTTCGAACCCTTCTAAGACGCTCGAACGAAGCGCTTCCCTGGCTCTCTCGAAGCTTACGCGACCGCGCTCTCGGCCTTGCGTCCTGCCCGAAAGACCCCGGCAAGGAGGGCGACGACGGCGAAACACGTCACAGCCGATCCCGCGCCCGGACCTGCCATCAAAACCCCGAAGAGAGGTGCGCCGGCGGTCTGGCCCACGGCGATGGTCAGGAACCCGATCATGAGCCCGGTCGCGGGACGGTCCGGCAAGGCGCGGATGCCCCAGACAAGGTATACCCCCGTCAGCATCACATACGCCGAACCGAAAAGAGCGCCTCCGATCAGAACGAGCGCGGGAGGGGCGATTCCCGATCCGACCGCCAGAACGCTCGCGGCCATCAGTCCCAGGAAAGTCCAGTGAACGGGGTCAAGACCGAACCGGCCGATGAGCCTGCCGGCCCAAGCGCCAGCAATGCCGCCAACGCCAATGCAAGTCCAGAGACTTCCGGCTCCGGTTGGCCCCCATCCCAGTTGCTGCGATACGAGCTGGCCTCCGAAGGACCACAGGGCGGTGCTTGCCGCCCCCATCAGGAACGATGCGGAGATCAGGCGCACAACCGGGCCATTCGTCGGGGGCAGTCCGCCTGCGCCTTTGCCGCCCCGGGAGGCCGGAAGGGAAACCGCGGCCGCGACTGCAAGCACCACCGCCACGGCGGCGAACGCGCCGAAGGCCAGCCGCCACTGCCCGGCAATGGCGAGAGCGATCGGTCCCGACAGGGCCACGCCCGCGCTCGTCCCCGCATTGATGACGGTGTTCGTGATATCCTGACGGCTCTTCTGCACCGCGGCTGCCACCGCGGCGGCCATGGGTGGGGAGGCGAGGCCCGTGCTCGATCCTGCCACCACCACGGCGATAGCAAGGATCAGTGGCGACGGCGCGAGCGCAATCCCGGCCATACCGACGGCAGCGACGGTGGCGGCCCCCACAGCGACAGCACGCGCGCCGATCTGTTCGGTCAGCACCGCAGAGGCGATAATGGCAATGCAGTAGCCGGCAAACGAACCGCCGGAGATGAGACCGCTGACCGAAGGGCCGAGACTCAGGTCGCCGTCGATCTGCGGCAGGAACAGTCCGAAGGCGAAGCGGGCAAAGCCGTAGCAGACCGCGATCAGGCCGAAGCCGGTCACGCCGATGCGAAGGGCGGGACTCATGATTGGGCCCTCTCGATCAGGATGGCCGCCGCCATCCGCGCGGCGGATACGGCGTCTGCGCCCCGGTAGACTGCAGCATGGGTCGCCCCTTCAAGGAGAACCAGCACCTGCTCGGCCAGGACAGGGTCTTCGTGTCCCAGGTCCACTGCGACAACCGACTCGATCCTTTGCTGAAACGCCGCCTTGTGCGCCGCGACAGCCTCGGCAATCTCTGGCGTATCGCCGCCGGTTTCCGCGCGCGAGCGCAGGAACAGGCAGCCCCGCGTGCCTTCGACCCGCACCCAGTCTTCGAGGGCTGCAAACAGCGCGTCGACGCTTTGCACCTCGAGCCGGGCCATGAACCGCCGGTCCCGCTCGGTCAGCACCCGCGCCATGAGCTGCGCCTTGTTGCCCGCATGCTTGTAAAGCGTCCGGCTCGACATCCCCGCGGCAGCGGTCAGCTGGTCTATGCCAGTGGCCATGTAGCCGTGCCGGTCAAAAAGCCGCTCGGCGGCTGCGGTAAGTTTGGTGGTCATGTCCATGGAGAGCCTCCTTCGGTGTCCATGGGCATAAATGTAAAACGATCGTTTTACATTGCAAGTCGACTGTGATCGAACGTTAGCCATGTTCGCAGAGCCGGCATCTGGCCACCCGTCTTCGCAAATGTGAGGAATGGCGGACGCGGCGGACCGTATCGCAGCAATGGCTCGGCGAGTGATTGTCGGCTTACGGCCGATGGTAACCGCCAGGGGCAGGATCGGGATGCTGTATCGCGGCAAGTCCGCTTCGCGGCCGAAGTCGACGATCAGCTGGCGGATTCGATCTCTTACGACACGACCGGTCAAACAGCCGGCGACGCGCCGGGTGGGCCGGCGCGTCGCTCGTGACGTGGGTTCAGATCGTCTGACCACCCGAGACCTCTATGCGCTGCGCGGTGACCCAGCGATTGTCGTCGCGCAGAAGGCTGGCGACCATCGGGCCGATATCGTCGGGAAGGCCGACGCGGCCAAGCGCCGTCATGCCGGCGAACTGCGCGTTCACCTCGGCATTGTCGCGGACGAGCCCGCCGCCGAAATCCGTCTCGATCGCGCCGGGCGCCACCGTGTTCACCGCGATGCCGCGTGCGCCAAATTCACGCGCCATATAAACCGTCAGCATCTCGACCGCCGCTTTCGCCGCCGAATAGGCCGAGAAACCCGGGAAAGATATCCGCGTCAGGCCGGATGAGAAGTTCACGATCCGCCCCTCATCCGCCAGAAGCGGCAGAAGGGCTTGGGCGAGGAAGAAGACGCCTTTCACGTGCACCTGGAACAGCCCGTCGAACTGAGCTTCAGTGGTCTCCTCTACCAGGGCGAACTCGCCGTGCCCGGCATTGTTGATGAGGTGATCGAAGCTGTCGCGGCCCCAAACGTTGCCCAGCTCCGCGCGGAGGGTCTCGGCGAAGGCCGGGAAACTTGCCGTATCTGCCATGTCGAGGCGCAACGCCACCGCCTTGCGCCCCATCGCACGGATCTCCGCTGCGACCTCTTCCGCCTGGTCGGCGTTCGACCGATAAGTGACGACGACGTCGCCGCCGCTGCAGGCAATGGCGAGGGCGGTGTTGCGACCGAGGCCGCGATTGGCACCGGTGACGAGGGCGATCTTGCTCATGGTAATGTCCTTTCAGGTTCGGTGATGTCACCGGGATATAGGCAAGTCCCGCCGGCCTGCGTTGCCTGATCCTCGCTACCTCTTGCCTATTCCCATTCCCAGCTTCCCAAATTCGCTGATAATCGACATATTGGCGCCCATGAATGTTGCTCAAACCAATCCCGGCTTTGCTCAGGTGCTCGCGTGCTGCCGCCGGTTCGCCGATGCCAACGCCGGGCCCGATGGCGTTGCGCCAACCCCCGCGCGCGGCCTGTCGGTGGTGCGCGCCCTGCATCCGGGCGAGCTGCAGGTCGCTGTCCAGAAGCCCGTGATCGCCATGCTCCTGCAAGGCAGGAAGCAGGTGCTGACGCTTGGAACGAGTTTCGAATATGCGCCGGGCGAGGCGATGGTCATCTCGGCAGATATCCCGACGGTCAGCCAGATCACCCGCGCCAGCATCGCGGCGCCCTATTACGCGCTCGTTTTGGAGCTCGACCCCGCTGTACTGCGCGCGTTGAGCCCGGCGGTCAGCGAACGGCCCGGCGAGGTGCGGCCCGTAAGGGTGGAGCCGATCGCCGCCGAGGTCACGGATACCGCCCTTCGCCTCGCGCGGCTTCTCGATCAGCCCGGGGCCCTGTCGGTGCTTGGCGACGGCCTGTTGCGAGAGCTGCACTACTGGCTGCTCATGGGGGTCCATGGTCCCGCCATCCGCGCGCTCGGAGCGCCGTACAGTCATGCGGGACGGATCGGGCGCGCCGTCGACATCCTGAGGCGAAACTTCGCGCGAAAGATCCGGGTAGAGGAGTTGGCCGAGGCCGCCGGGATGAGCGAGCCCGCGTTTCACAGGCACTTCCGGGCCATCACGACCCTGTCGCCACTCCAGTTCCAGAAACAGCTGCGCCTGATCGAAGCCAGACGGCTCATGCTGGCCGAAGGCACGCAGATCGCCCAGGCGGCCCATGCAGTCGGCTACGCCAGCGTACCGCAGTTCACCCGCGAATACGGTCGCCTGTTCGATGCCTCTCCTGGTAAAGACATCCGCCTCTCAACCGCCGCCGTCCGAGCTCGCAGCACCGAGCCATACAGCTAAGAGGAACGGCGGATTTGTCCGCCCTGCCAACTTTGCCGCGTGTCCCAGCTTGGTAGTTGCCGCGAACGTCTCCTACGACGGCGAATGCATTGAATTGAGACCAACACTCAACAATGACGTGCAGCAGACAAGGAGCTGAGGTCGCCCGTCATCGGCCGAACGCGTGCACTACTCCGCCGCCATCGTAGCCTGCATTCCGGCCGCGTCGCGAGCTGGCGGAGTTCCAAACTCCCGGACATATTCGCGGTAGAATTGCGAGGCGCTCTCATAGCCGAGTTCGAACGCGAGACCGGCACTGCGACTGATCGAGGAAAGTCTGACTGAGCTCAGGGAGGCGCGCGGCGGCGTGGTCGGAACCCTGCGACTGACATCGATTGATTACCCGGCAAGGGCGATCATGTTTCCGGCGCCGACGGGATTGATGGAGCAATATCCAAACGTGGCCGTCCTACCAGACCATTGCCGAAGCAACCGGCAAGAGTGTCATGCTCTGAATCCCGAAACTGGAACCGCTTGGGCCGGAGTTTTCCGCGTCTGGGTCCCGACTGGGAGAAGGAGCAGACGTGATGAAGGCGAACGACCAGACGCGCAATCTTCGAACGCGCCACAAGGTTAAGCCCTTAGCGCGGGCAGCCCGACGCCCGTGCTCTCAAAACCACCGTCCGAGGAAATGACCTGGCCTGTGACATAACTGGCCTTGGCACTGCACAGGAAAACGATAACCTCGCCGATTTCGCCTTCCGAACCGTAGCGGTTGAGTGGGATGGCATCGTGGTAGGCGGCAATGATTTCCGGGGTATGGACGGCCATCGCCAGCTTCGTGCGGACGGGGCCCGGGCACACACAGTTGGCGCGGATGCCGTATTCGCCAAGTTCTGCGGCCTGCTGCTTGGTCAGATGGATGACAGCGGCCTTTGAGGTGCCATAGGCCACGCGCAGGGTCGAGGCGCGCAGGCCGGAGATGCTTGCGATATTGACGATAGCACCCCTGGAGGCCTTGAGGGCGGGTGTGGCGGCCTGAGACATCAGGAAGACGCCGTCGAGATTGGTCTCCATGACAGTGCGCCACCGGGCGAAACTGGTGTCCTCTATCGGGCCGAAATCGGCGACACCGGCATTGTTGACCAGGGCATCGATGCGGCCGAAGGTTGCCATCACGTCCGTGATGAGCCGGTCCACCGCTTCCGGTTGGGAAACGTCGCAGACGAAGGCCTTGGCACCGTCCAGTCCCTTCGAGGCCTCCTCCAGGGCGGGCTCATCCCGGTCGATCATCGCGACCTGCCAGCCCTCTTGCAGGAATAACTTCGTTGTCGCCAAGCCGATACCCCGGGCCGCGCCGGTCACAAGAGCGAGTTTCTGTGTCATGTTTGGTTGTCTCCGGGAGAAAATCAGATTGCGGCGTTGCCCATCAGGATTGCCATGCCGCCGTCGACGCGCAGATCGACGCCGGTGATAAACCCGGCCGCATCGGACGCAAGGAAGAGAGCGGCTTCAGCCACGTCCCATCCAGTGCCCTGCCGTTTCATCGGAACCTGGGCGGCACGCGTCTTCGCGATCGTTTCCGCATTGGCAGCCGTCGCGATGTGCGCCTGGACATGCGGCGTATCGATCATGCCGGGTACGACCGTGTTGGAGCGCACGCCGCGGGCGGCATATTCCGTGGCGACGCTACGGGACAGGCGGCTAAGAGCTGCCTTGGAGGTTTCGTAGCCGACATAAGGGTAAGGACCGTTCAGATGGGCGGCCAGTGTCGTGATATAGACGATGGAGCCGCTCCCGTTCTTTTCAAGCTCCGGCAGGGCGGCCTGGGTGATATGGAACGCGGCGTCCAGATTGATCGAAAAGACGCGGCGCCAGTCCTCGTAAGGCGTGTCGCCGATGCCGCCCCGGGTGCTGATGCCGATGTTATAGTGAAGGATGTCCAGACCGCCGAAAGCGCTGACGGCTTCTGCCACGGCGGCGGCCGCGGCCTCAGGGTCGGTCATGTCGCCGACAAAGGACGCCGCCCTTCCGCCTTCGCCCTGGATCAGGTCGACCGTTTCCATCGCAGCCTTGCCGTTTTGATCCACCACAAGCACCTGGCCACCTTCGCGGGCGTAGAGAACGGCAGCTGCCTTGCCGTTGCCCCAGCCAGGACCGACGGATCCACCACCTATCACCGCGATACGTTTGCCTTCAACCCGGCCTGGTTTACCGATCTTTGTCATTGCATCACCTGATTGGGCAGCCAGAGCGCGATCTCCGGAAACGCGATGACGAGCCCGAGTAGAACGAGTTGCACCAGCACGAAGGGCACGATGCCGCGGTAGATGTCGCGCATGGTCAGCATGTCACCGGCGGCGCCTTTCAGATAAAACAGCGCAAATCCGAAGGGAGGTGTCAGGAAACTGGTCTGCAAGTTGAGTGACACCAGAATGGCGAACCAATAGATCATCTGAGAACTGTCGATATGGTTGCCAAGATGCATCAAAGGCACCACCGGCGCGAAGATCGGCAGCATGATCAGGGTGATCTCGATCCAGTCGAAAAAGAAGCCCATCACGAAGATCATCGCCATCATGGAGATCAGCAGACCCCAGTCGCCGAAGGGCAGAGCGCGAGCCGTCTCGACGATGAAATGCTCACCGCCGACTTTGCGGAAAATGTAGGAAAAAGCCGTGGCGCCGACGAAGATGAAGAACAGCATTCCCAGCGAGGTAACCGCGCCGTCCATGGACTCTCTCAGCGTCGTCCGGTTCAGGCGACCGCGTAGCAGTCCAAGCAACAGGGCGGCCGCAACGCCAACCCCCGAGGCCTCGGTCGGAGTGGCGACGCCTCCCAGGATGGAGCCCAGGACGGCGATGATCATCAGCAGCGGCGCGAGAACGGACTTGATCGTTTCCAGCCAAAGGCCGCGCCTTTCATCGTCACTCAAGGGCGCTGCCTTGGGGGCGATAGAGGGCTGCAAAAACGAGCGGACAACGATGTAGATCACATAGCAGCCGGCAAGGAGAAGGCCAGGCAAAAGAGCGGCGACGAACAAGCGGCCGAGCGAGATCGACAGCAGGTCGCCCATGAACACCAGCATCACGGAGGGCGGAATGAGAATGCCGAGCGTGCCCGCCGAGGCAACCGTGCCGGCGGACAGGCCCTTGTCATAGCCGCGCTCCAGCATGGTGGGGATGGCCAGCATGGTCAGCATGACAACCGAGGCTCCGATGATGCCCGTCGCGGCTGCCAGAATGGTACCCATGAGAATGACCGCCAGCGCGAGGCCGCCGGGAATGATGCGCATCAGGCGCTGCAGGGTCAGCAGCAAATCCTCGGCGATGCGCGTCTTTTCCATAACAAGCCCCATGAAAATGAACATGGGGGCCGCAACAAGGACGGCGTTGTCGATTGTTCCTGAGAAAATGCGGTTGGGCAGCAAGGTGGCCTGGACCAGCCGCATGTCTCCAGTCCAGATCGCAAGCAGTCCGAAGACCAAACTGATACCCATCAGCATGATCGCGACCGGAGCGCCGGAAAAAAGCAGCACGATGAGCGACAGGAACATCGCACCCGGCAGAAAGGCGGAGACGATCTCGGCCATGATCATTCCTCCCAGGGAGTGCGCAGGATGTCGGGCCGGCGCAGCGCGACGATGGCCTTGAACAGGACGGCCAGTCCGCCCGAAATGGTGAGCATGGCGCCCAGCGGGATCACGGATTTGATAATCCAGCGGTTCGGCAGACCGATGCCGCCGGGACTGCCTTCACCACGTTCGAACGAGCGCAGCACAAAGTCGGTCCCATACCAGGTCAGGAGCACCATGAACGGAATGAGAAAAGCCACGATCGCGACGATCTCGATCCAAAGCCGGGTGTTGCGACGCATGTTGCTGGAAAAAATGTCGATCCGGACATGGGCATCCGCCAGGTAGGTCCAGCCGAAACAGAGCAGTGCAATCGTGCCGTGAATGTGCCACTCCAGTTCCTGGAGCTTGAAGGATCCGGTCGAAAAAAAGCGCCGACCGACGACGTCGTAGAGAATGACCGCCGCCAGAACCAGCAGAAGCCAGCCGCACAGGCGCGCCGCGAGACGGCAAGGCAAGGCCAAAAAGTCGGATAGTCGCAACAGGGTGTTCATCAGGTCTGCCCGAAATCTGTCGGAAGATCAGCCGGGAGGCCGGACGCATCTTATCGCCCGACCTCCCTGGTTGCTTATTTCTTCACGTATGCCAAGTCGGACCACGTCTGGAATTTCTTGCGGAAATCCGACAGGCTTTCCCAAGCGCGTTTGAAATCCGGATCGGCTGCGGACTGCTCGACGACAACCTCGTCCCACGACTGACGGAATGCGGCCATCATCTCATCGTTCCATTGGTGAACCTGGACACCGGCGGCTTCCAGATCGGCCAACGGCTGAAGCTGTTTGGCTTCGCCTTCCGCCGCGGTCAGGGCGACATTGGCCTGGCAGGCGGTCTGGATGACGGTGCGCTGCTGATCCGACAAGCCGTCCCAGACATCCTGGTTGATGATGAAGGTAATCAGCGAGGTCTGCTGGTGCCAGCCGGGGAAGTAATAATGCGATGCGTATTCGTTCATACCGACGGCCTTGTCGATTAGCGGGAACGAAACTTCGGCAGCATCGATGGTGCCAAGACGGAGACCGGTCAGGGTGTCGGCGACGGGCATGGACTGCGCTTCGACGCCGAGTTTCGCCATCACGGCAGCGCCGAGGCCGAAGATGCGCATTTTGATGCCCTTCAGATCCTCCGGCTTGTTGATTTCCTTAGCGAACCAGCCGGAGGCTTCCGGGACCAGGATGGCGCAAAGCTCGGTGTGAATGTTGTACTTGGCCGTGATGTCAGCCCAAAGGTCCTTGCCGCCACCATAGTACCACCAGGCGGTGTAGGGGCGGATGTCCGGCCCGAAGGGGACCGAGGTAAAGATCGCCGCGGACGGTATAATGCCTTGGGCGAAGCCAGGGCTGTACCAACCTGCATCCACGGCACCGGTGGAGATGGCATCCCACATCTCGTTGCCGCCAACGATTGCACCGGGCTCGTTGAACTCGATCTTCAACTCGCCGCCGGTCAAGGCCTCAACCTGCTTGGTCAAGCCGACACCGCTGTCTCCCAGAAGCGGCAGCGACGACGGATATACGCTTTGCATGACCAGGGTCTCAGCCTGGGCCGCACATGTAAGCGAAAGAGCCGCGGCGGCGGCAATGGCAAAAGTCTTCATCAGTTTCTCCTCCCAATCGCGCTCTCATCACCAAAGGATGAATCCATGACTTAAAGACTTATGTCCATATCATGGATATGTGAGCTTGCCACAGAGTAGCGCCACGATCATAAATATGTAAGGGAAAAATTGGAAAATATTGCAATCTTCAAAATTCAGCGACAGAATACGGAGATTGCCAGGGGAGATATATCCATAATATGGATACTGCAACGCAGCAAAAATCAGACGGGTCGACCGGGGCTCAAAGTGTCGACCGTGTACTCGGCTTGCTGTCGACGATCGCCAGGGCGGGCGGAAAGTCCGTGTCCATCAACTTTCTGGTGGAGGAGAGCGGACTCAGTCGTCCAACTGTGCGGCGCATGATGCTGGCGCTCATCCGCGCGGGATTTGTCGAGCAGGATGAAGACAGCCGAACCTATGCGCTTGGCACGGAGAGCTATGTCATCGGCCTGATGGCGAACCGGAGGTTCAACCTTCTCGACCTCGCCATTGACAGTCTTGTTGCGCTGTCTCGGGAGAGCGAGGACACAAGCTTTCTTTCGATCCGGCGTGGGGCGCACTCGGTCTGCCTACATCGCGAGGAAGGGTCTTTTCCAATTCGGACACATGCTCTCCAGGCTGGACAAAAGCACCCGCTCGGAGTTGGAGCCGGCGGCATGGCAATTCTGGCGGCGCTGTCTGACGAGGAAGCGGAAAACACTATTGCGGACAACGCGGACCTGCTCGCGCGCGATTATCCCGGCTACTCGCTGGACCTCATGAGACAGCATGTAAGGGACACGCGGAAGCGTGGCTGGTCGGTGAACCCGGGCTTGTATGTGCCGAACTCCTGGGCGGTGGGCATTGTTCTCTTATCGCCTGACGGAAAACCGATCGGGGCCCTCTCCATCGCGGCTCTGGACGCGCGCATGCAGGCGGATCGCCAGATCAGGATCGCGGATCTTTTGAAGCGAGAGAAACGCTCGATAGAAACCAAGTTAAGTAGAAAACTGGATTTTGACATCCCAAGCACCGCCTGAGTGACGCGGTCTGGGGTTCGGGAGGAAATAAGATGCAGCATGCTCAGATTGTTGGCTGGGCCCACAGCAAGTTCGGCAAGTCCGACGCGCCGGGCCTGGAAGGTTTGATGGCAGAGGTCGTGCCGGCCGCCCTCGGCCATGCCGGTGTCGACGCGTGCGACGTCGACGGTATCTTCGTTGGTGTCTTCAACAACGGCTTCTCACAACAGGCCTTCGAGGGCGCGCTGGTTGGGATGACCCTTGACGACTTGCGTCATGTGCCGGCGACACGCCTGGAAAATGCCTGCGCCACGGGAACGGCGGCGCTTTATGCAGCCATGGATTTCATTGCGGCCGGGCGTGGAAAGATCGCACTCGTGGTCGGTGCCGAGAAGATGACTGCTGTTCCGACCACCCTGGCCGGCGATATCATGCTGAGCGGCTGTTACAGAGAAGAAGAGGATCAGGTGGAAGCCGGCTTCGCGGGAATCTTCGGCAAGATCGCCCAGACCTATTTTCAGGAAAACGGCGATCATTCCCTGGAATTGGCGATGATCGCAGCGAAAAACCATCGCAACGGCTTGCTGAATCCTTATGCGCATATGCAAAAAGCGTTGGACACCACATTCTGCAATACCGTGTCCGACAAGAACCCGTTGGTCGCCGGTCCCCTGCGGCGGACCGACTGCTCCCTGATCTCCGACGGAGCCGCGGCCCTGGTCGTCGCCGCGCCGGAAGTTGCAGAAACCATGGAACGGGCCATCGGCTTCCGCGCGCGCAATCAGGTGAATGACGTCCTGGCCCTGTCCCGCCGGGACGTGACTGAATTCGCCGGCCCGCGGAGGGCATGGAAAGCCTCGCTTGATGAAGCCGGGCTGACTCTCGATGACCTCGATATGGTGGAAACACATGACTGCTTCACCATTGCCGAATTGCTGGAATACGAGGCCATGGGTCTCGCCGAGCGTGGGAAGGGTGGCCGTGTTATCCGCGAGGGGATCACTGCGCGAGACGGAAAGTTGCCGGTCAACCCATCCGGCGGTTTGAAATCGCGGGGCCATCCCCTGGGGGCGACCGGTGTTTCCCAACACGTCATGGCCGCGATGCAACTGGCCGGCGAGGCAGGCGATATGCAACTGCCCGACGTGGAACTAGCCGGGGTGTTCAACATGGGCGGCGCTGCCGTCGCCAATTATGTTTCCATTCTGGAGCGTGTGAAATGAATTCGGCGACCTGCGAACGGGACACGGCTTTGCCGTGGTCAACGCGAACATCCAATATTGCGCACTTCCTGACACGGAATGCGGGCCGCCTCGGAGTTCGCCCGGCGATCATATGGTCTGAGAAGACCTGGACGTGGCGGCAGCTCGACGCCCGCGTATCGGCGCTGGCCGCAGCCATGCGCGAGAAATTCGGCATCAAACATGGCGCTCGGGTGCTCGTACAATCGCCGAACAACAACCAGATCATTGAGATCATGCTCGCGTGTTTCCGGCTTGGTGCAGTCTGGGTGCCGTCCAATTTCCGCCAGGGACCCGATGAGGTCGCCTACCTCGGACAGAAGGCTGAAGTGAGCCTGATGTTCTGCGAAGCCGGATTTCGCGCGCACGCCGAGGCCTGCCGCGCCGCCGTGCCGGATCTGGTAGACGTGATCTCGATCGGCGATGCGGAATTCGGTCCCTCCTACGAAGCATTGATTGATGCCTATCAGGGAACGGACGTGGCCAATGCCGACGTGGATCGGGACGACCCGTGCTGGTTGTTTTTTACCTCCGGCTCCACCGGACGGCCGAAAGCCGTTGTCCTCACCCATGGGCAACTCACCTTCACCATCCTCAATCACCTGAACGATCTCATGCCGGCCTCTACGTCGGACGACGTAAGTCTCGTCGTGGCACCGCTGTCCCACGGCGCCGGTATGCATCAACTGACCCAGCTTGCGGTTGGCGCCGTCAGCGTTCTGCTGCCTTCCGGCCGGTTCGACCCGGCGGTTGCCTGGGACCTGGTGGAACGTTGCAAGGTGACCAACATGTTCACCGTTCCCACCATCGTGAAGATGCTGGTTGAGCATCCGTCCGTCGACGCGCACGACCATTCCAGCCTGCGTTATGTCATCTACGCCGGCGCGCCCATGTACCGGGAGGACCAGAAATACGCCTTACGGAAACTTGGCCGTGTTCTCGTCCAGTATTTCGGTCTGGGAGAGGTCACGGGTGCGATTACCGTTCTGCCGCGCCACGATCACTATGCCGAAGATGTTCCGGAGGCACGGATCGGCACGTGCGGCATAGAGCGGACCGGTCTTCAGATCAGTATCCAGGATGAAGACGGGACGCATCTGCCACCGATGGCCACTGGTGAGATCTGTGTTACCGGTCCGGCCGTTTGCGCCGGCTATTACAAGGACGACGAGGCGAATACGAAAGCGTTCCGGGACGGCTGGTTCCGCACCGGCGACCTCGGCCACATGGATGCGGAACGGTATCTTTACATCACCGGCCGAGCCTCGGACATGTACATTTCCGGCGGCTCCAACGTCTATCCGCGTGAAGTCGAGGAACTGCTTCTAACCCATCCAGCCCTCAAGGAAGTGGCTGTTCTCGGGATACCGCATCCCAAGTGGGGCGAGACCGGGCTCGCGGTCTGCGTCGCGGAGGGAGGCGGAAGGCTCGATGAGACATCCTTGCTCGCCATGCTGGAGGGGCGGCTGGCGAAATACAAGCAGCCCAGCCATTTCGTGTTCCTGACGGAAATGCCGAAAACCGGCTATGGCAAGATCACCAAGAAGCTCATTCGCGAAGAACTGATCGCGCGTGGCCTGATGCCGGAACTGGAGGGCGCTTCATGAGCCGCTCGCATTTGATCAAGCACCCGGGCCCACCTACCACGCCGCGCCGTCACGTGGTGTCAGGCAACGCGGTTTCCTTCGAGTTTGTCCTGCCCAAGGGCATGACGTTCATGACGGCAGTCGCCGCTGCCATGGACAAGGCCGGGTGCGACAGCGCGGTGATCCGGCTCGACGGTTTGGAGATCGGTCCCTACGACTATGTCATGCCGGACCGGTCGCCGGACGACGCACATGCCGCCTGGTACAGCCAGACACATTCGGGCAAGACAGCCACCCTGACCCAGGGCACCGCGATCGTTGGTCGACGGGACGAGGCATGGTTCCTGCATTGTCATGCGATCTGGGAGGACCCGGAAAACGGGCGTTGCGTCGGCCATCTGCTACCGGATCAGGTGATGATCGCCGCGGCCTACGAGGGCACGGGCTATGCCTTCCACGGCGGATGTTTCGATGTGACCCAGGACGCGGAAACGAATTTCTCCTTTTTCCGACCCCGGAAGCTCAGGGAACCTGACCGTGTCAACGCGGCCATCGTTTCCCTGGCCCCGCATGAGGACCTTGCGACGTCCGTGACCGAACTGATCGAGGAACTCGATTTGGGGGAGCCGGCGCTTCTGGGCATTGGCAGCTTGATCGGGGCCGATTTCGTGGACGCGCCTTCCATGGAATCCCCGATTTCCGAGGTGCTGCTTTTGAATGAAGCCAGAGGCAAGGGGGCTGCCGATCCCTATCTGCCGATGTTTTGTGTCGATCCGGATGGAAATTTTTTTTCCGGCGACATTGTTCCCGGTGGCGCGCCGGTGTGTGTCACCTTCGAGTTGCTCCTGGTTTCTACCTGACTTCCCAGCTCCTTCAGGGCCTTTCAATCTGACCGTGAAAGGCCTTGGACACATGGAGCATTCCGCGCCGAGTGCTGAAGGTGAGATTGCCGGTGTCTGACAGCAATAGTCTTCGTCAGTGCAGAGAATGGCAACTTCGCGGTGCTGCATCGCAGACCATATCAGGTGCGAAAAGCCATTTGCAGTGTTGGAGACAAAAGTCAGGCGCCAGCCTTCTTCTTGCCTTTGCCATCCTGAAGTCCGTATCCGGAAAAGGATTTGAGTGTGTCGGCGACGGCTTGATCGGATAAAAGAACCGGGCCGCCGATCTGGAGGCTCAGGTAATATTGCCGGGCGATCGTCTCCAGTTCGACAGCCCGCCACATGGCTTTGGCGAGGCTTTCACCGACCGCGATCATGCCGTGATTGGCCAGCAGGCAGGCGGTCCGGTCCTGCATCGCTTCGATTGCGAGCTTGGATAACTCTTCCGTGCCGAAGGTCGCGTATCCGGCACAGCGCACGTTAGTGCCCCCGAAAGCCGCGATCATGTAGTGGCAGGAAGGAATTTCTTTCCTCGCGATGGCCAGCGTTGTGCAATATGTCGGATGGGCGTGCACGACGGCTTCGGCATCCTTGCGCTCGCGCAACAAGGCGTGATGGAAGCGCCATTCGGTCGAAGGTTTCAGTGGGCCTTCCCAGGCGCCCGACGGATCGTTTAGGTCGACGGACGCAATCATGTCCGGTTCCATTTGATCGTAAGGGGTCGCTGATGGCGAAATGAGCATGCGGTCTTTATGACGGACCGAAATGTTGCCTGACGTTCCTTGATTGAGTCCGTTCGCGTTCATTTCCCGGCACCGGGCGATCAATTCTTCGCGGAGCGAGAGTTCTACCTTTTTCATTTTGAGCGTCTCCTGTTTGTTTCGAGTTCGGGCGTGCGCAAGTCGTGTGGTGGTCGCGTGCCGTTAATACCTCAGGGTTTTCATCGAGAAATCCGCGGTGGCCCCGCTGTCTGGTGTGTCGGCCTGGACCCCGGCGGTGATCAGCAGGGTTCGGCATCCTGCGCGGTTGCCACCGAGAATGTCATGACGGGGGCTGTCGCCGACCATCAGGCATCGCCCTGGCGTCACCGCACCGAGTGCCCGCAAGCCGGCGGAAAACATCGCCGCATCCGGCTTGCCGAGATAGACGACCTCGCCCCCCGCATCGGAATAGTCTTTCGCCACGAGGCCAGGTCCGTACGAAGCCTGGTTTCCAGCATAGATGGTGGTGTCCGGATTGGCGCAGATGGCGGGAACGCCGATCTGGGCCAGAGGGGTAAGGAGGCGCCTGTAATCCTCTCGGCTGTGTGTTTCGGGATTATTGCCGCTGATGATCACGAGTTCGACAGGATCCCCGGGACCTGCTGCTGTAATGGGTAAGTCGTCAGTCAGGCTTTGATCGTTTTCCCGCGACAGGAGCAGAACGGCTCCACCCTCGGAAAGGCGGTTATCTGCAAGGCGTTGAAGCAGCAACTCGCGCGTAAGTTCGCCCGATGTGACAATGGCTTTGAAGGCACTCAACGGGAAGCCAAGCCGGGCCAGGCGATCCGCGTTGGGTTTGGCGAGCCGTCCCGAATTGGACAGGGCAACAATCGGCATCCCGCGCTCCTGAAGGGCCTGAACGCACTCTATCGCGCCCGGGAAAGCTTTCTTGCCGTCATGCAGCACGCCGAACTGGTCGAGCAGCACGCCGTCTACAGAGTCAAGGATTTCAGAAAGATGGGTGATCGTTTGCGGCATGTCAGGACAAGGCCTCGCGAGCGATGAGCGCGGACCCGACCGCCGCTTCCCTGGCAAGAACCGGTTCGGCTGGAACTTCAAGCAGCTTGAGCCGGATACGGGTCCAGACGGGGTTGCCCGCGCCGCTGCCAACGGTCCTCACGCTGGTCAATGCCGGAGCGCCGAGTTCCACGAGGCGCTGGTAACCGAGCTTCTCGATCCGCGCGATCCCGGTCAGCAATCCCTTGAAGAAGGCGGCATTATCCTCCGGCCGTGGTGTCACGCGGGGCGGCAGCTTCGGGTCATTGATTGGAAACCGCTCGCCGGGGCGGGGCAGTGGATAGTAGTCGAGTTCGCTGGGCGTTTCCGGATCGATGCCGGCGGTAAGCTGCGCCATTTCATCGAGATCGAAATGCGCGAGAAGAGCCGCGCCGCCGCTGTTGGACGCGCCGCCCGCGAGCCAAAGATCGCCGATCCGGTGACTGTATATGCCATATTCCGGGGCGAACAACGGACCATCGCACAGCACTTTCAAAGTCATGGTGGTACCGAGCACCGTCACTCCCTCTCCGGGGCGCTTGGCGCCGGTGGCAAGGAACGACGCGCAGCCGTCACTCATTCCGGCGACGATCGGACTGCCGACCGGCAGCCCGAATTCTCCGCCGGTGCGGGCTGTGACGGTCCCCGTCGGCACGACCTCTGGCAGCAGGGTTCGCCGGATCGAGGTTCCGTCGAGCCAGTCCGGCCAGCTGCGGTTGACCGGGTCGTAACCGGTCTTGAGTGCATTGCTTTCATCACTCGGCACAGGCGCACCCGCGAGCCGCTCGGCAATCCAGTCGGCCTGATGCACGATCCGGGCAACGCCGGGCCGACGCTGCAGCTCCATTGCGCGGGCCAAGGCGGAACTAGCGCCGTGAGCCGCGCTTTGGCTCGGCGCGACAGCCGCGATCTCTTCGGGAATACGCTGGTCCTCGACCGCGTCGTTGTACATCAGAGCGTGCCCGATCGGATGTCCTTTTCCGTCCAGAGCGAGAACGGTGCCTGACGTCCCATCCACGCAAATACCGGCAGTCGCGGTAAGGTCCACCGTCCGTCCGAGGTCACGGAGGCAGTCATTGAGCGCTTGTTCCCACACGACGGGGTCACGCCGGATGTGGTCATCCGTTTCGATAACAGCGCGGCCAAGTCCCAGTATCGTTCCCTCCGCACCGATGGCTGCGGCTCGGACACCGGAGGTTCCGATATCGATCCCGATAAACAACGAGCCACCGGTCATGTGGCGTGTCTCTGCGTGCTTTGCTCCTTGTTGAGCGACTTCCGGTAAGTCTCCGCATCCCAGTCGAGAAGTTCCGCTTCCTGGTCCCTCGACAGACGCGTAACGCTCGCATTTGGATCGACCCGCGTCAGCACGTCACCGAATGCCGAAGCAAGGGCCAGCTCGGAGCGGGAAGCCGTTTGCGGCATGGCAGCGCCGTGGCCGGGGACGAGCACCAGCTTGCTTGGGAATGGGGCTTGCGCAGCTCTTGCCACTGCTTGCGAAACCGTCTCGGAAGGCATGGTCACGGTGACACCCGGTCCCAGGAACACCAGGTGGTCCGGATAAAGCGTTCGCCCATCGGCTATCGCAAGCAGGCGTTCATCCAACGCGATCCGTTGGGTGGGTCGATGAGGCACAGGCATCCAGCCGGTTCCCGAAAGCCGGTCCTTAAGCGCAGGAGAGGCATCCGCCGGGTCCGCCTTGGTTGCCGGCGTCAATCTGGCGCTGACCTCTCGCAGCAGACTGTCGGCTTCAGCAACCGTCTCGCCACAAACGACGAGACCGTGATTGCCGAGAACCAGTATTTCCGTTCCGACCGGTGCGTTTTCGCGAATGGCGCGAGCAAGGCCGCTGCCGGGTTTGGCATAGGGGATGAATGCGAACGAGAGACCGTCGAGCTTTTCCGCCAGAAACGCGGGCGCGTCTTTCCGGATCGCCGCCGCGATCGTGGCCACACAGTGGGTGTGTAACACGACCTTGGCCGGCGAGCTGGCGTGCACGGTGGCCTCGATGGAGGCCCGTAGGCCTGACGGATTTTCGGATGCGTGCGTAAACGGTCCGACGTCGTCGGCACTTTCGTCGTCCGACGTAATCGCCTGGGTCAGGCCGTCATAATCGACGGGCACAAAAATATCCCGTGTCTCCGCGTCCGCGAGCCAGGTCCCGGAGGCCTTCACCCACATGATGCCACCGCACTTGATGGATGTATTACCGCCCGGCCCTTGAACCTGCAACGGATCCAGACCCAACCGGGTCGAGACCGTCCGCAAGGCCGCGAATTCCGGATTTGCCTGCAAGGCCTCGTAAGCCGTCATGCCGCCCCCTGTCTGCATGTCATCCAAGCGTCGACAGAAGCTTTTTCCGCTTCGTTCAGGAAAAGCCCGTGCTTCGTCCGTCGAACCAGCATGTCCTCGGTTGTCTGGGCCCATTCGTTGTCGGTCAGCCAGCGGGCTTCGATTTCATAGAAGAGCCCGCCGAAATGCGTTCCGAGATCGGCGAGGGAATGGGCGCCTGACAGCAGATCGAAGGTTGCTGTGCCATAGCAGCGCCCATAGTGGCGAACCAGGTCCGGCGGGAGCTCCGGGAAGGCGTCTTGGAGGGAGGCAAGCCAGACGGTCATGTTTGCATCGGGAATGTCGCCGCCGGGCAGAGGCGCGCTGTCGGTCCAGGCGGCCCCCATCCCTGGAAAGAACGGGGCGAGACGTTCAAGCGCATGTTCGGCGAGCTTTCTGTAGGTCGTCAGTTTGCCACCAAACGCGCTGAGAAAAGGGGCCTGCCGGCCGGCGCCTTTGTGTCCTTCATCCAACTCGAACGTGTAGTCGCGGGTAACGGCGGATGCAGATTTGCCGTCGTCGTCATCGAACAAGGGCCGGACGCCAGAATAGGCGTGCAGCACGTCCGACGAGCCATGCTGCCGGAGGAAGTAGCTGTTCAGGATATCGAGCAGGTAGTCGATCTCGTCCTGATCAATCCGGACGTCTTCCGGCCGGCCGTTGAACGGCACATCCGTTGTGCCCACCAGGGCGAGATCGTCGAAATAGGGGTTGACGAAGATGAGGCGCTTGTCCGGTGCCTGAAGTACAAAACCGTTTTCTCCGTCCCACCATTTGCGCATGATGATGTGACTGCCCTTGACCAGACGGACGCTGGACTTGGAGGCGGCACCGTCAATGGATGTAATGACCTTTTCCACCCACGGACCGGCGCCGTTGAAGATCGCCCGGGCATGGACCGTGCGCTCCGCTCCGCTGCGCGTGTCCTGCAAGGTCGCGCGCCAGAGATCGCCCTCGCGTTCAGCAGCGCTCAAGGCCGTCCGCGTCAGGATCTCTGCACCCCGTCTTGCCGCGTCGATCGCGTTAAGAACAACAAGCCGGGCGTCATCAATCCACACATCCCAGTAGGCAAAGCCCTTGTCGAACGTCGGCCGGAGCAACGTGTTGCCCCATTCCGCCTTGAGATCGGCACCTTTCGAGCCCGGGATCCGTTTGCGCCCGCCCAGATGATCATAAAGAAACAGGCCCAGACGGATCAGCCAGCGCGGCCGCTGTTCGGGGCTGTGAACCAGAATGAGACGCAGCGGCTTCGACAGATGTGGGGCGACGTTGAGAACGACCTCGCGCTCGATCAATGCTTCGCGCACCAGCCGGAATTCGTAATATTCCAGGTACCGGAGGCCGCCATGAATATATTTTCCGGATCGGGAGGACGTGCCTTCTGACAAGTCGTCCTTCTCGCATAGAATGACAGACAGGCCGCGGCCTACCGCGTCGCGCGCGACACCTACCCCGTTGATGCCTCCGCCGGCGACGAGAAGATCGACAGGATTTTCCTTGCTTCCGATGTTTGGCGTTCGAGAACCGCTGACACTCATCCTTGGCTTGTCCTCAGCATGGGTTCACAGGTGGCTCGCCATCGAGCCAGCGCCGAACTTCCTCGGCGGCTTTCGAGGCGGCGATGCGAACGGTCTTGAGCGACGCACCGGCGATATGCGGTGTCAGCGTGACATTAGGCAGTTGCAGCAGCGGCCAGTCGGGCGGGGTCGGCTCAATGGCGAAGGTCTCCAGCATGGCGCCGCCCAGATGGCCGCTTTTCAGGCTGCCATAGAGCGCGTCGTAGTCCATCAAAGGCCCTCTGGCCGTGTTCACCAGAACGGCGCCGGGCTTCATAGCCGCGAGCTCCCTGACGCCGATCATGCCCCGGGTTTCATCGGTGACCCGAGGGTGGAGCGACACCACATCCGACTGATGTAACACTGTGTTGAGAGACACATGTTCGACGCCGGCATTTGTGTCATCGGCTGACAGTTGAACGTAAGGGTCGCACACAAGAATGCGGGTGCCGAAGGCGCGCAGCAGGCGCACCACACGTGTGCCGACTGCGCCGTAACCGATAATTCCGACGGTCATGTCGGAGAGTTCGTCTCCGGTCACATCGGCGCGGTAAAGATCGCCCCGATACTCACCTTTACGCAGGGCATCATGGCCCTTGGTGATGTTGCGGGTTTCGGCGAGGATAGCGCCGATGGTGAATTCCGCCACGGCGGACGCGTTGCGTCCGGGTGTGTTTACGACAAGAACCCCGTGCGCGGCCGCGGCGTCCATGGCCACATTGACCGGTCCGCCTCTGGAAACCGCGACGAGTTTGAGCTCGGGCGCAGCTTCAAACACCGACCTCGACAACGGCGCCAGATGGGTCACCAGGACCGGGGCATCACCCAGATGAGCAAGGACCTGCTCCGGTGTTCCCATATATTCCTTCAAGCCCTCCATGCCCGGCACCGCGTAACCGTGCTCCATCGGCTCATCCGGCCAGGGAAGATCCAGGCTGCGGCACACGATGCGGTCACCGCAAGCCTCGTGCAGCGCGGCGGCGAACATCTCGGACAGCATGAAGCGGTCGCCGATAATGGCCACTTCCGTTCTCATGACAGCTTCCTCCGGGCGAGGGCTTGTGCGGTCCATGTCTCCGGCATGGCGCCTCGGGTGGCTAGATAGGTGGAAAACAGGGTGTCAAACGTGTCGACAAGCTCGGGATCCGGCTCCTCGGCGGGCTCGACCAGGGGGTCGACCCAGGCGCGCGTCGCTGATGTGAGGTCCGGATAAAGCCCTTGTTGCACGGCGGCCATCATGACCGCCCCTGCCGCTCCGGCCTCAGGCTGCGCCACCGTCTTGACCGGTGCCCGCAAAGCCGCAGCCAGAAGTTTCTTGAGCGCGCCCGATTTGGCCGCGCCGCCGGTCAGATGAATTTCGCTGGGCACATGTCCAAGTGCACGGTAACAGTCGCGGGTCGCGAGAACCAGACCGTCGAAGACACTGCGCAGGATGTCGAACCAGCCGGTGTTTTGATCCATGCCGGTCAGGGCCGCACGGGCGGATGGATCGGCAAAGGGGCCTCGTTCGCCGGCAGAGGAAATGTAGGGCAGGTAGAAGGCGGCGCCCGGTCGAGCGGCCAGAATCTTGTCGTCCAGGCCGATCAGAAGCTCGTCCTGCGTTTTCTCGACGCCTGCGTCGAGCAGCACCTCGCGCATCAGGCCGAGCGCCCAGTCGATGTTCAGCGTCGCCGCCATGTTGGTCTGTATCTGGGCAAACGTGCCACCCGGGAACGGCATCGTGTACCCCGACCGTTCCGGGTTGAGGACGACTTGATCGGCGCCGGAAATGAAGCGCATATGCATGCCCGTCGAACCCAGAATGGTAATACCCCGGTCGGCGGCGGGATCGTGCAGACCGGCCCCAAGCGCGCAGCACATGACATCCACGCCTCCCAGACACACTGGCAGACCAGCCGGCAGGCCCGTGAGGGCAGCTGCTTGCGGGGTAAGAGCATCGGCCCGCCGGGTACCGTCCACTATGGGCGGCAGCAGGTGCCGGTGAGACCTCAAACCGAGCGCGTCGATGACTGCGTCACTGTAAGCGCCGGTTTTGTAGGAGCAGAACGTGAAGCCGGCTTCCGAAACATCGGCGGCGATGACGCCGGTCAGTTTGAGATAGAGCCAGTCCTTGCAGTGGAGAGCTGCGGCGCTGCGCTCCAAAAGCTCCGGCTGGTGGAGGGCCATGTGGACCAGATGCGTACGCATCTGGCAGACGTTGAGCCCGGTCGCCGTCTCTTGATAGATCGTTTCGATCGCGTCTGACTCGGAAAGAGACCGGGAGGTCTCCGCTGAGCGCGCATCAAGCCAGAGCCAGCCGTCGTGGACCGGCTCTCCATCGGCGTCGACCAGCCATGTTCCGTCTCCCTGACCTGTGATGGCGAGGGCCAGGACATTCGACGCGTCGCCCGGGAGCTTCGCGACCAGGTCTCTCAAGACCTCTGCCGTGTCCCGCCAGGTCCGGTCCATGTCCTGCTCAACGCCGCCATCCGGTCGGCAGTGGTAGACATTCCGTCGATGAGCCATGGCGAGCTGGCGGCCCGACAGGTCATAGGCGACCGCCTTGATGACCGACGTGCCTGCATCGACTCCAACAAGCACCTCCTTGCTCATGCAAGTGCTCCTCCGTGGGAGAAGGCACGACCGCTATCCGCCGCGAAGATGTGAAGGTCATGGGCGGCCACGTCGATGCCGATGGTTTCGCCCGGCGCGTGATGCGCCCTGTCGTGGCGAACCGAGACGATGGTCTGCCCGGCGAAACGGGCCGCGATATGTGTCTGGTCGCCAAGCCATTGATTGGCATAGACCCTGGCAGGGTGGCCACCAGAGGTGATTTTCACCGCATGGGGCCGCACACCGATGACGAACGCATCCGATGCCAGCAGACGCGCCTTGAGATCGTCGGAAAAGGCGCTTGCCGGATAGGTCAGGCAAACCCCGTCGGCGAGATTCAGTTTCAGATCGTCGCCGTCTGTTTCCGCCTGTGCAGGAAACACGTTCATGGGCGGTTCGCCGATGAAAGTACCGGTGAACAGATTGGCAGGCCGATCCTTGAGGTGAAGCGGCGAGTCGAATTGCTGCAGGACTCCGCCTTCCATCACCGCGATCCGATCAGCAAGCGCGTTGGCTTCGGTCTGGTCATGAGTCACCAAAATGGCGGTCAGCCCACGTTCCTTGATGAAGTGCTTGAGCCGGCCGCGCAACAAGGCCCTGAGCTGCGGCTCCAACTGGCCCATCGGCTCGTCGAGCAAATGCAGATCCGCCTTGCGGATCAGGGCGCGGGCGAGGCTTGCTCTTTGCTGTTGCCCACCGGAGATCGATCCTGGATAGCGATCCAGAATGTCCTCGATCTCCAGCAGGTGGGCGATCTCGGCCACCTTTTTTCGAATCTCGTCTTTCGCCAGACGCTCAGACTTCAAAGCGAAGGCGATGTTCTCCTCAACCGTCAGCGGCGGATAGAGCGAATATCCCTCAAAGGCCATAGCCACATTCCGCTTGGCCGGCGCGAGCTTGTGAACCGGGCGCCCCTTGATGAGGATCTCGCCCGAAGACGCCGCTTCGAACCCGGCGATCATGCGCAAGGTGGAGGTCTTGCCGCAGCCGGACGATCCCAACAGCGCGACGATTTCGCCCTGGGTCACGCTCAGGTTCAGATCCTTGACAGCCCGGACCGGATGACGGGAAGTCTCGTTATAGATCTTGTCGATCTGTTTAAGGTCGAGCAGAACGTCGCTCATGCCGCTTTCTCCGCTGCGTGACTGGTTCCCTTCGGGTCGAGCCGGACGCCGGTCTGACGATCGAACAGGACCGCGTCGCTCGGATCGATGGTGATGTGTGCCGTTCCCGACGTGGGCGCGGGCATTTCCGCAGGGCGGGAGACCAGAATTTCTCGTTTGCGCAGCGTGGTGACCAGGGTGACCGCCTTTTCGTTGAAAGGCGTTTCCGCTTCGATGGTGACGGGCACGCCTTCATTTGCATCTGTAAAGCTCAACGCCTCCGGGCGCAGGCCGAGGACGCACTCCCTGCCGACAGTGCCGGACAGTCCGGGGTCGAGCTGGATTCTCTGGTCGGACAGGCTGGCATAGACGCCGGAGGCGTCGCTCTGGGGAACCACATCCAGAAGATTGATGGTCGGATCGCCGAACAGTTTGGCGATATTGATCGTTGCCGGGCGCCGGTAAATTTCCTCCGGCGTGCCGTTCTGGATGATGCGGCCGCCGTCGAGCACGGCGATCCTGTCCCCGAGCGCCATGGCTTCGCGGTAGTCCTGGGTGACATAGATGACCGTAGCGCCTTGATCCGCCAGCAGGCGGGGTAGTTCCAGACGCATCTCGAACCGCAATTTCGCATCCACGTTGCGCAGAGGATCGTCGAGCAGCAGGACCTTGGGGTGGGAAACGAGCGCGCGAGCGAGCGCGGTCCGTTGCTTTTGACCGTTCGACAGCGCCTTGGGCGTGTGGGTGAGCACATGGTCGATCTTGAGCAGTCTGGCAACCGTATCGACGCCGGCACGGATTTGATCGGCAGTATTGCCACAGGCGGTGAGGGGGCTTGCGATGTTGTCGAAGGCATCCATGTGCGGAAACAGGGCGAAGTTTTGAAACGCCATACCGATCCCGCGATGCTCCGGCAGCACGTCAGTCACATCCTCTCCGCCAATCAGAACCTCGCCATCGTCTTGTTCGACGGCACCGGCGATGCAGCGGAGCAAGACTGTCTTGCCCGCTCCGGACGGGCCGAAGAGAACCAGAGTGCTGCCTTCGGGCACATCCAGATCGATACCTGAAAGCACTTCGGTGTCCTTGAAGCGCTTGACGAGTTTTCTAAGTTCAATACGGCTCATGAGTTCATCCTTTCACCGCGCCGAGCGAAAGGCCTTCCACCAGATAGCGTTGCGCCCACAGGGCAAGGAGCAGGGTCGGGGCGATCGACATTACGATCGCGGCGGCGATCTGGCCGTATTGGATGCCTGAGGCGGTAACGAAGGCGAGGGCGCCGACCGTCACCGGCTGTTTGTCGGCGGAAGCCAGAACCAGCGCGAAGATGAAATTGTTCCAGGCGAAAATGAACGCCAGGAGGCCGGCCGCTGCGATGCCCGGACCGGCCAGCGGCAGGGCGATTTTCCTGAAGGTGGCGAACCAGCCGTGCCCGGCGATGCGGTAGGCATGTTCGATGTCCGGGGATATATCCTCGAAATAGCCGCGCACGATCCAAAGGATCAGGGGAAGGCAGATCAGCTGGTAGACCCAGACCAGCCCGAGATAGGTGTTCGCCAGTCCAAGCGCCTGGAAATAGAGCGTCAGTGGCAACAGCACCAGCAGGGGCGGCGCGAAGCGGAACGACAGCAGCGTGAACGCAATGTCCTCCGAGCCGCGGAACTTGTGCCGGGCGAAGGCATAGGCCGCCGGAACCCCCAGGATCAGCGCCAGCGCCACAGAGAACACCGACAGCAGGATCGAGTTCAGCAGGTTGTTCATGAAGTGGATGCTCATGGTGCCCGCGTTGGAATCGAGTTCACCGGAAATGATCGCCGCATAGTTCTTGAGGGTCGGCACGAAGGACATGCTGGGCGGTGAGCGCAAAATGGTCTCGTTGGTCTGCAGCGACATGAGCACGATCCAGAAGATCGGGAACATGAAGAAAACCACGATGGCGGTAAGGGCGATGGCGCGCAGAAGGCGCTCTAATATTGATCGGTGATCCATGGTTATGCCCCTCCTTTGGCGCGTTCGCGCAGGCGCAGCCAGTTTTTCACAAAGACATTGGACAGCACGTAGGTGATGGCCCAGAGGATCATGAGCAATGCCGCCGACCTTCCCACATTGGTGGACTGGAAGAAGTTCAGATAGGCCTCCACCTGGAACACCATCAGACGGTTTCCGGGGCCGCCCTGGGTCATGGCGTAGATGATGTCGAACTGCTGGATGGAATCGAGCAGGCGGAAAAGGGCCGCCGTCAGGATGTAGGGTGACAGCATCGGCAGCGTGATCCGCCAGAATTGTTCGAACCGCGGCACGCCATCGAGCGCGGCCGCCTCGAACGGCTGGGTCGGCAGGGACCGCAGACCCGCCAGCAGCAGGATCATGATGAATGGCGTATAGACCCAGACATCCACGAGGATGACGGTCAGGAGCGCTGTGCTCGGCGACGACGCCCAGCGGAAATCCTGGAAGCCAAGCAGCTGCATGAAGTAGCTCAGGATGCCGAAATTCGGATTGGTCATCAGCTTGAACATGAGCGCCGCCAGCGCGGGCGCGGTCATCAGCGGCATCAGGAGCATGATCGACACGAAGTTGTTCACCCGGCTGCGCCTTTGAAGCAGCAGCGCTATGGCGAGCCCGAGGACAAGTTCGATACCAACCGTCAGTCCCGCGTAGACGAGCGACACCTTCAAGGTGTTCCAGAAGTCGGGATCGGTGAAGAAATTCACATAGTTCTCGCCCCAGTTCATGCCCCGGTTCCAGGGTTGAGACATGCGGTAACGCTGAAGCGAATAATAGATGGCCGTCACGAACGGGATCAGGATCCCGATGCAGACCAGAAGCGCCGGCAGGCTGAGCAGGTAGGGCAGCAGCGTCCTGGACAGGCGGCTGGAGCGCCGCAAGACGGGCATGTCGGCTTGAACGGACATAAGACCTCCATGGCGCGCGGCGCTCCCGCCGCTGCCTGTTCGCTGGAAGGGTGTGCAGGGCGGACTGCCCTGCACATGTCACTTGACGTTGATGCTGATCAGCGCAGGCCGGCTTCGGAAAGCTGACCGTTCATGCTGTCGGCGAGCTGATCCAGACCTTCATCGACCGGGATTTCCTTGGCGACCATGCGTTGCAGCATGGCGGCCCATTCCGTGGTCAGATCGAAGAACAGCGGCTGAGGCGTGAACTTGATCGAGGCGCCGGGCGCGGACGTCTTGTACATGTCCACGTAGCCCGGATAGCTCTTGTTGAGCTTCTCCTGGAACATCTCGTCCTGCCAAACCGTGTTGCGGACCGGATCCACGAAGTCCATCTGCCGCGCGCCGAAGAGGGCGTGCTCGGGTCCCGAGGCCCACTGCATGAAATACCAGGTGGCATCCAGGTCCTTGGAGAACTTGGACATGGCCAGCGACCAGATCCAGATATTCGGCGTGGGCGCCTTGGCATCCGGATTGGCCGCGAACGGCGCGTAGGCCAACTGGCCGGCCATGGCATTGTCGCCGCCGTTCATGAAGTAGCCGAGAATGTCGGCGTCGAAGATCATGCCCGACTTGCCGGCCCCAAGATCCGTGCCGACCTGGTACCAGGTATGGGTTGACCAGTCGCTCGCGCCGCTTTCCTGGATCATCTTGACCCATTTGGCGTGGAAAGCCTTCGATCCGTCGGTATTCATGGCGGCGGAAAGCTTGCCGTTGTCGTTGGTCAGGTCCATTTCACCGAAGTTGGCGTAGGCCGACAGGAAGCCTGGGTGGATGGTTGCCCAGGAGCGTGAGCCGCGTACGCCGATGCCGTAGATGCCGTCGTTTCCAGCCTGAACCTTGGCGGCGGCCTCGATGAGCTCGTCCATATTGGTCGGGACGGCGACGCCCGCCTTGTCGAACATCGCCTTGTTGTAGGTGAGGTTGTTCTGCTCGTAACCCCAGGGGATGCACCATTGCTTGGCATCGTCTGAGCCGAGCTTTCCGCCCGGGATGCCGTTCCAGGCGCAGGACTTACGCACGCCTTCCAACATGTCCGACCAATTATAATGCGGATTGGTCTTTTCCGGGTCGTTCAGCCACTCATTGTGATCGACGATCCAGCCGGCCGGTCCGTAGGTCCAGGTCATGTAGGCGCCGGTCATGAAGGCGTCATATTCCGTGGATCCGGAGGACAATGCCGCCGTGACCTTGTCGAAATAGACATCTTCCGGGAAGACGTCATAGGAGACATCCATGCCAGTCAGTTGCTTGAACGTGTCCAGATTGGCGATCATGGCATCCGTGTAGGGATGCTTGTTCAGAAGCAGCTTGATGCTTTTGCCGGAATGTTTTTTCCAGTCGAAATCCGCAGCCAGAGCACGGGTTGCCATCATGTTGTGCAATGTGCCGGCAGACGCCGCCGTGAGCCCCAAGGCCCCAAGCCGCCGGATCAGGGTACGTCTGCTCATTCCACCGTTTAGAAACGTGGAAATTAGATCCTTTTCCTTTTCGTACATGGTCTTTCCTCCCAAAAAGCCCTGACTAGAAAGTGCTCCCGGCGTCTATGCCGGAGGCCGCTCGACGATAGCCCGGGCCGTGGCCTCGTCTGTGATCAATCCGGTTAGCAAGCCGCTTGCGAGTGCCGCGCTGATCGCTGGAATCTTGGTCTTTCCGCCTGCGATGGCGACCACCTCCCGCCCCCTCAGGGATTCGAGGGGCGGCGCCATGACACGGTCGTCATAGGGGCTGGTCAGGATGCCGCCGTCCTCGCTCAAAAATTGTCCGAGCATTTCCGCAATCGCGCCAGCCTTGCGAAGATCCATCGCCGCCGAACCGCCATCAAGCATGGAACAGCTGATGCCGCCTTCGTCGCTGCCGACATCGCCGATACCCACAACGACCAGCGTGGCCTCTTCGATTAGCTCCATCGTTTCGACGATGCCGAACTGCTTTAGCATCACCTGCTTGTCTTCAGCGGAATTCGCATAAAGCGGTGCCGGCATGAGGAACGAGGCTGCGTTGGTCTTCTGTGCCAGCCGATGGATGACGTCGTAGGGATTGGCAGCGAAGGACCGGGTCAGGCCACCAAGGACCGACACGAAGCGCACATCCGGTGTGGCCTGCCGTCCCATGGCGTTCACCGACGCGGCGAGTGTCCGGCCGTTTCCGACGCCGATAACCTGATGTTTGCGCCCAGCGGCGGCCTGCATGAAAAAATTTGCACCGACGGCCGAAAGCGTCTTCAGCGGAATTGGATTGTTGTCCGGAATATCCATGCCTATCCGGCAGAAACCAAGGCCATAGCGGTTCATCAGCTCTGTTTCGAGCTGAACGCAATCGGTGGCCTCCACGTCTACGAAGATGCGTACCAGGCCCTGGTTCTGAGCTCGGGCGATGTAGCGGTGGGCGCGGGTGTTGGGGACGTTGAGGCGCTTTGCAACCTCGGCCTGGGTCATGCCTCCGACGTAGTGCAGCCATGCGGCGCGTGCCGCAAGATCGGCGTCCCCATCGCTTTTCGTTGGCATCAGGCCCTGGCCGTCGTTCATCTCTCTACCCATTCTATTCATTTGAAATAAATTCCAGATATGAAATTTATTTCGAAAAAGGGAACCACAGACTGTCGTTGCCCGCAAGGAAAATTTGACTCAAGGCCTGGCCGATCAAATCTACGACGCGTTTTTAATATTGAAATTCAATGGATTGCCGTCCCTATAGCGCTTGCAATCGGACGTTGGAATATGCGCGCAGTCGAGATGACGGCGCATCGGACACCCTGTAGAGATGGTTCTTTTCTTGCTGCCATGCGGATGAAAACGTGAGCGTTCGAGCGCCCAAGGGTAAACCCACCGCCTCAACGGAGCGCCTGACTAGTTTGCGACGAACCGCAGCTTTTAGGTCTCGTTTGCGAACAGGCGAACGTCCCACTTGGGGACGCAGTGGCGCAGATTACCGAGCGCGGACACCCCATTGACCGGTAAAGTCGAAGCCCTTCTTGAGCCACAGCATGGCTTCAAAGCCGTCGATGGTCGGAGGAAACGTGCCGGCACCATCGGTGCCGATTTTGCCCGGTGACAGCAGCGGGGCATCCTGCAACATTTTTCGAAAGAACCGCTTGGCCGCATTCAGATTGCGCTTCGCTGAGAGCAGGAAGTCGACCGGATTTCCATGCTTGTCGATGGCCCGATACACATAGCCCACTGGCCCATGATGTGCACATAGGTCTCATCGATATGGACCGAGCCACAATGCTGTTTGCGGAAACTCCGCAACCGTTTTTCCATAAGAGGAGCGTAGGTCAGAACCCACCGGTTGATGGTGCTGTGGTTCACTTTAAACCCGCGTCCAGGAACATTTCGTCTAGGTCCCGATAGCTCAGCGGATAACGCAAGTACCAGGGACACTGCCTGGATGATCTGCCAAGCCTCGAACTGTCTGCCTTTAAAGTCATCCTTCGAGCTGCGTTTCCGCAAGTCATCGCTGTCCGCCCGGACTTATATTGGTGCCGACAGGAGGCCGGTGATCTCCTCTTCTGCCAGCAGGTTTTCGCCGTTGCTACGGATATAGTCCAGAACCTTTTGCATTGCAGGATCCAGCGTAAGGTCGGAGCGGTGCAGGACGAACCAGTGCCGCACGATCGGCAGCAGTTCGGCGCGGATAATAGCAAGACGGTTCGATTTCAGTTCCTCGATCACGGTATGCGCGGAAATCAGGGCGATGCCGAGACCGGCAATCACGGCCTGCTTGATCGACTCGTTCGATTCCATTTCCGTGAAAGTGAAGGCCTGGCCGTCACCCAGCTGATCCAGAAAACGCATTGACAGGATGCGGGTCCCCGAACCGGGCTCGCGCATGATGAAGTTCTCGTTGACGATGTCTGAACTTTCGGCCGTGCCGCCTTGTGCCAGGGGATGGGCGGGATGGGCAATCAACACATGGGGATGGTCCCCGATATTGTATGCGGTTACCTCGGGTCGACGCGGTGGACGTCCCATGATCGCAATGTCGATTTTGCCTGAATCGAGATCGGAAATGGTACGGTCTCGGTTGCCAACTTGCAGCACCACTTCAATGTCCGGATAGTCCCTTTTCAGCTGGGCGACGATTGATGGTGCGAGATATTTGCCCGTACTGACCACTCCCAGGACCACGCGTCCGGCCAGGCCCTTCTTCATTGCATCGATACTGCCGATCGCCCTGTTCAGGGCTGACAGTGAGGTTTCGTACGCGTCCAGCAACGCCCGGCCCGCCGTTGTCGCCTCGAAACTGCCGGCCCGGGTGCGGTTGAGAAGAGCGCAGCCGAAATTCTCTTCCAGCACCTTGAGTTGGGTATGGACGGCAGGTGGCGTCAGGCCCAGCAAGTCAGCAGAATGACTGATGCTGCCTGTTCTGACGACGGTGCTCAGAGCTCGCAACTGTTTGAAAGTGATGGCGTTAAGACGTGTCATTTAATTATTCTAAAACAAGGTTCTGAATTTTTAAATTTAGTTTATTTTCAAAACCCTGAATATCAAGGCCATCCACGAGGACGGGAGGCCTTGATGATCGACAATCGCCTAGCAGAAAAATGCGACCATCTTCCGGCTGATTGCCAGGCCCTGGTCGACGCTCTCTGCCGCGTGGCCATTACGCTGTCGCGAAAGATAGCAAGGGGACCGCTGGAGGGGGCGTTCGCAGCCGAAGTCGGCCAGAACACCGGAGGCGACTCGCAGAAAGCGCTTGATGTCGAAGCCGATCTCGCCTTCGCCGACGCGGTGACCGGTTGCGGCGTGCGCTGGTATGCTTCCGAGGAACAGGAAAGTGTCCTGGAGATCGATCCCAACGGCTGGCTGGCGCTCGCGATCGATCCGCTCGATGGTTCCTCGAACATTGATGTCAACGTATCTATCGGCACCATATTTTCCGTGTTCGATGCCAAAGCGGATCGCGAAGCCTCTTTCCTGCGGCCGGCCCGGGAACAGATTGCGGCCGGGTATTTCATCTATGGCCCGCAGACCGCGCTTATCCTGACCTTCGGCGCAGGCGTGCTGCACTATGTGCTGGACCCCATCGATCTGCAGTTCAAGCTGATCAATGACCACCTGGTCATTCCCGAAAACGCCAGGGAATTCGCCATCAACGCGTCGAACTACCGCCATTGGTCCAGGCCGGTACGGGCCTATATCGACGATTGCCTGGCAGGCGACGAAGGCCCCCGGTCGAAAAACTTCAACATGCGCTGGGTGGCCTCGCTGGTGGCTGAAACTCACCGGATCCTGAGCCGGGGAGGCATCTTCCTGTATCCGGCGGACAGCCGGCCCGGCTACGAAAAAGGGCGTCTCAGGATCGTCTATGAATGTGCGCCTATTGCTTTCCTGGTTGAACAGGCCCGCGGCAAGGCGACCACCGGCACCGACCGCGTGCTCGACCAGGCCGCTCAAACGCTACACCAGCGCACGGGGTTTGTTTTCGGATCGGCCGACAAGGTTGACCGGGTTACCGCCTATCACGACCTGCCCGACCAGGAAGTCTCTGCCTTGTTCGGCACCCGTGGCCTGTTTCGTGGCTGAGACCTGTGCCCGCGTTGGCACAACAAGGATCTGAGGATTTATCATGTCCAAGAAACATCCGATTATCTCGGTGACCGGCTCCTCGGGTTCGGGCACTACGACGGTCAAGAGCACCTTCGATCAGATATTCCGTCGGGAGGGCATCAGCACCGTTTCGATCGAGGGGGATGCCTTTCACCGTTACGACCGGGCAGAGATGAAACGGGAGCTTGATGTCCGCAAGAGCGCCGGCGACGAGACCTTCAGCCATTTCAGCTATGACGCAAACGAACTGGAAAAGCTTGCAGAGGTCTTCCGCACCTATGCCGAAACCGGCCGGGGCGAAACCCGCCATTATATCCATGACGAGGAAGAAGCCGAACGTTATGGCGCTGAACCTGGAACCTTCACCGGCTGGGCGCCTTTTGAGGAAGGCTCGGACCTGCTGTTCTACGAAGGGCTCCATGGCGCCGTCGTAAATGACAGCGTCAACCTGTCAGCGCTCGCGGATCTTAAGATCGGCGTCGTCCCGGTGATCAATCTGGAGTGGATCCAGAAGATCCACCGCGACAAGGCCCGGCGGGGCTATTCGACCGAGGCCGTGACGGACACGATCCTTCGGCGCATGCATGCCTATGTGCACTGTATCTGCCCGCAATTCACCGAAACCGACATCAATTTCCAGCGGGTTCCGGTGGTGGACACGTCAAACCCGTTTATCGCGCGCTGGATTCCGACCGCGGACGAGAGCCTCGTGGTCATCCGCTTCAAGAACCCGCGCGGTATCGATTTCGCCTATCTGCGGACCATGATCCACGACAGCTGGATGACCCGCGCCAACTCCATCGTCATTCCCGGCGGCAAGATGGATCTGGCGATGCAGCTGATCTTCACCCCGATGATCCTCCGCCTCGTCAACGAATCCAGACGCGCCTAAAGGAGAGCCCAATGAACATTCAGGTCACCATGCAAGCAACGGAAACCGCGATGGCCAACGCCATTCGCGCCCTTGCGATGGATGCGGTCCAGGCGGCAAAGTCCGGGCATCCCGGCGCGCCGATGGGCCTTGCGGATGTCGCTACGGTGCTCTTCAACCGCTTCATCAAGATCGATCCGTCAGATCCCGGCTGGCCAGACCGTGACCGCTTCGTGCTGAGCGCGGGTCACGCTTCGATGCTGCTCTACGCAATCCACCACCTGCTCGGCTATGACGACATGGACGCGGAGCAGCTTCGCCGCTTCCGCCAACTCGGCTCACGCACGGCGGGCCATCCCGAGTATGGCCATGCCAAGGGCATCGAAACGACCACCGGACCGCTCGGCCAAGGCATCGCCACCGCAGTCGGCATGGCGTTGGCAGAACGCATGCTGAATGCCCGTTTCGACAACAATCTTGTCAACCACTACACCTATGTTCTTGCCGGTGACGGCTGCCTGATGGAAGGCATCAGCCACGAGGCGATCGACCTCGCCGGCCACCTCGGCCTCGGACGCCTGATCGTCTTCTGGGACGACAACCGGATCACCATCGACGGCGCCACGGATCTGTCGACATCAATGGATCAAATGAAACGGTTTGATGCCGCCGGCTGGCAGGTGCAGGCTATCGACGGTCATGACATGGATGCGATCGCCGACGCCATAGCCAATGCTTGCGAAGAAACAGGCAAGCCGTCGCTGATCGCCTGCAACACGGTCATCGGCAAGGGCGCACCCAACAAGGCGGGCAGCCACAAGGTTCATGGCGAGCCCCTCGGAGACGAGGAGATCGCGGCGACCCGGAAGGCGCTGGATTGGCCGCATGCTGCTTTCGAGGTTCCGCAAACGGTTCGAGATGCCTGGGCGGCGGTCTCGCGGCGCGGCCGCATTGCGAACGAGGCCTGGAAACGACGAAAGGCAGCACACCCCCGGGTGGCAGAGTTCGACGCAAGTTTCGCCGAACCGGACGCAGATACCCTCGGTAAGGCGATCAGCGATCACAAGCGGCAGCTCAGCGTGGACGCGCCGAAGATCGCAACGCGCAAGGCTTCGGAATTGGCCCTTGAGGTGGTCAATTCCGTGCTGCCGAACACGATCGGCGGCTCGGCCGACCTGACCGGGTCAAACAATACCCGGACGAGTGGCATGCGAGCGGTCTCCCGGACAAATTTCGGCGGCAACTATCTCCACTACGGCATTCGTGAACACGGCATGGCGGCGGCCATGAACGGCATCACGCTTCACGGCGGGTTCCGCACCTATGGTGGCACGTTCCTGGCATTTGCCGATTATTGCCGGCCGTCAATTCGTCTGTCAGCCCTGATGGGCGTGCCGGTGACCTACGTCATGACCCATGACAGCATCGGCCTTGGCGAGGACGGCCCGACCCATCAGCCGGTCGAGACGCTTGCCTCTTTAAGAGCCATGCCGAACCTGACCGTCATCCGTCCGGCCGACGCCGTGGAGACCGCCGAAGCCTGGGAAATTGCCGCGACCGCGAAGAAAACGCCGACGGTGCTGTGCCTGTCCCGGCAGGGGCTGCCGACGGTCCGCAGGGATCATACATGCGAGAACAGGACCCGCCGCGGCGCCTATTTGCTGAAGGAACCGTGCGGTGCCCGTCATTTGACGCTGATCGCCACCGGGTCAGAGGTCGAGATCGCGCTTGCTGCCGCAGACCTTCTGGCGATCAACGGCATCAAGGCCGCCGTTGTCTCTGCACCCTCATTCGAACTTTTTGCCTGTCAGGATCAGGCGTATCGCGACGCAGTGCTCGGCACAGCGCCACGCGTGGGTGTGGAAGCGGCTGTCCGTCAGGGCTGGGACGTCCTGATCGGTTCCGGCGGCGCATTTGTCGGCATGACCGGCTTCGGCGCGTCGGCCCCGGCTTCCGACCTCTACGACCATTTCGGCATCACCCCGGTCGCCGTCGCCACCGCTGCAAAAGCACTTTTGTAACCTCGAGGAGATCTCCATGGCGCTCATCACTCTCCGGCAGCTTCTGGACCACGCCGCCGAGCACGGCTACGGCGTTCCGGCGTTCAACATCAACAACATGGAACAGGGACTGGCGATCCTGCGCGCGGCTTCAAGCTGCGATGCGCCAGTCATCCTGCAGGCAAGCCGAGGGGCGCGCTCCTATGCTGGCGACATCATGCTTCGCAACATGGTTGCCGCGCTCGCCGAGATGCATCCAGGCATTCCGATTGTCATGCATCAGGACCACGGCAACAATGAAGCCACGTGCCTTTCGGCGATACGCCACGGCTTCACTTCGGTGATGATGGACGGCTCGCTGGAGGAGGACATGAAGACGCCGGCAAGCTACGATTACAATGTCGAGATCACCCGCAAGGTGACACGCGCCGCCCATTCGGTCGGTGCATCGGTGGAAGGCGAACTCGGCGTTCTGGGCTCCCTGGAAACCGGCGAGGCCGGCGAGGAGGACGGCTCGGGCGCTTCGGGCAAGCTCGACCATCACCAGCTCCTGACGGATCCGGACCAGGCGGTAGATTTTGTCCAGGCGACCAGATGCGATGCGCTCGCCATCGCCTGCGGTACCAGCCACGGGGCCTACAAGTTCAGTCGCAAGCCCGATGGCGAGATCCTGTCGATGAAGACCATCGAGGCAATCCACCGGAAACTGCCCTCGACCCATCTCGTCATGCACGGCTCGAGTTCGGTTCCGCAATATCTGCAGGATCTCATCAACGAAAATGGTGGCGATATGCCCCAGACCTATGGTGTGCCGGTGGAAGAGATCGAGCGTGGCATCAGGATGGGCGTGCGCAAGGTCAACATCGACACCGATTGCCGCATGGCAATGACGGGTCAGTTCCGCAGGGTCGCGAGGGAGAAGCCGGCCGAATTCGACCCGCGCAAATTCATGATCCCCGCGATGACCGAACTCGAAACGCTTTGCCGCGACCGGTTCGAGCGGTTCGGCACCGCCGGACAGGCTTGCAGGATCAGGCCGGTGTCGCTCGATGAAATGGCCGAGCGCTACAGGTCGGGGGCTCTCGACCCGCAGACCGTGACTTCCCGGGCCGCATAACCCGCCAACCAAGGAGACGGACCATGAACCAGATCAGCACGCCCAAGGAAATCAAGGGCAAGGAACGCTACAAGGCCGGTGTCCTGAAATATGCCCAGATGGGCTATTGGGACGGCGACTATGTGCCCAAGGACACCGACATTCTGGCCCTCTTCCGTATCACGCCACAGGATGGCGTCGATCCGATCGAGGCCGCTGCCGCCGTTGCCGGCGAAAGCTCCACGGCAACCTGGACAGTCGTCTGGACCGATCGGCTGACTGCCTGCGACAGCTACCGCGCCAAGGCTTACCGGGTCGAGCCGGTGCCGAACCAGGAAGGACAGTATTTTGCCTACGTCGCCTATGATCTGATCCTGTTCGAGGAAGGTTCGATCGCGAACCTTACCGCTTCAATCATCGGAAACGTGTTCTCGTTCAAGCCTCTCAGGGCCGCGCGCCTCGAGGACATGCGCCTGCCGGTTGCCTATGTCAAAACCTTTGCCGGACCACCGACCGGTCTGATCGTCGAGCGCGAGCGCCTCGACAAGTTCGGCAAGCCGCTCCTGGGCGCAACCACCAAACCGAAACTCGGCCTTTCCGGCAAGAACTACGGCCGTGTTGTCTACGAAGGCCTCAAGGGTGGTCTCGACTTCATGAAGGACGACGAGAACATCAACTCCCAGCCCTTCATGCATTGGCGTGACCGCTTCCTTTACTGCATGGAGGCCGTCAACAAGGCGAGCGCCGAGACCGGTGAGATCAAGGGGCACTATCTCAATGTTACCGCCGGGACGATGGAGGAAATGTACAGGCGCGCCGAATTCGCCAAGGAACTCGGCTCCGTGGTCGTCATGGTGGACCTGATCGTCGGCTGGACCGCGATTCAATCCATCAGCAACTGGTGTCGCGACAACAACATGATCCTGCACATGCACCGCGCAGGCCATGGCACCTATACGCGGCAGAAGAACCACGGCATCTCATTCCGCGTCATCGCCAAATGGCTGCGTCTTGCAGGCGTCGATCATCTGCATTGCGGCACCGCTGTCGGCAAGCTCGAGGGAGACCCGCTGACCGTCCAGGGCTACTACAATGTCTGCCGAGAAACGTACAATGAGGTCGATCTGCCGCGTGGCAACTTCTTCGAGCAGGACTGGGCCGATCTGAAAAAGGTCATGCCCGTTGCTTCGGGCGGCATCCATGCCGGCCAGATGCACCAGTTGCTGGATCTGTTCGGCGACGATGTCGTGCTGCAGTTCGGCGGGGGCACCATCGGCCACCCGATGGGCATCCAGGCGGGAGCGACCGCCAACCGTGTGGCGCTGGAGGCCATGGTGCTCGCGCGCAACGAAGGCCGAGACATCAGGAACGAGGGGCCGCAGATCCTGCGTGAGGCCGCCAGATGGTGCAAACCGCTGGAAGCGGCCCTCGATACCTGGGGCAACATCACCTTCAACTACACCTCGACCGACACATCGGACTTCGTCCCGACCGCCTCGGTTGCAATGTGAGGAGAACGACTCATGCGCATCACTCAAGGATGTTTTTCGTTTCTGCCCGATCTAACCGATGCCCAGATCAGCGCCCAGATCGAATACTGCCTGCAGCAAGATTGGGCGATCGGTGTGGAGTTCACCAACGACCCGCATCCGCGCAACACCTATTGGGATATGTGGGGCAACCCCATGTTCGACCTGCGGGACGCCAAGGGCGTGATGATGGAACTGGAAGACTGCCGCAAGGCTCATCCGGACGCCTATATCCGCATCAATGCCTTCGACGACGTGCGCGGCATCGAGTCGGTCAAGATGTCCTTCATCGTCAACCGTCCGGCCGCAGAGCCGAAGATCCATATGCAGCGCATCGACTTCGTCGACCGCGCCCAGAAATACAGCTGGAACGTGCGCTACTGAACCTCGACCGGCCCACCTTCGCACGCTGCGGGACAGCGTGCGGCTCTTCCGCAAATGCAGGAGCGTGCGCAATGACCACCGAGATGATCGATGCAACTGAAAAGGCTCCGCCGACCACGATCGATCTGGCCACCGAGTATGAATCGTCCGGGGTTGCCGATGTCCTCAGGGAACTGGACGAGCACCTGATCGGCCTTGCGCCGGTCAAGCAGCGCATCCGCGAGACTGCGGCTTTGCTGCTGGTCGACCGTGCCCGGCGCGAAATGGGACTTACCCAGGAGACCCCTACCTTACACATGTCCTTCACCGGCAATCCGGGTACAGGCAAGACCACGGTCGCGCTGATGATGGCAGGCCTGTTGCATCGCCTCGGCTATGTGCGAAAGGGCCATCTTGTATCCGTGACACGCGACGATCTGGTCGGTCAGTACATCGGCCATACGGCGCCCAAGACCAAGGAGGTGTTGAAAAAGGCCATGGGTGGCGTCCTCTTCATCGACGAGGCCTATTACCTTTACAAGCCCGACAACGAGCGCGACTACGGCCAGGAAGCGATCGAAATCCTGTTGCAGGTGATGGAGAACAACCGCGACGACCTGGTCGTCATCATGGCTGGCTACGCCAACAAGATGGACCAGTTCTTTTCAGCCAATCCCGGCTTCCGTTCCCGCATCGCCCATCACATCGATTTTCCGGACTACGTGGAGGAGGAATTGCTGCGCATCGCCAGGTCCATGCTGGCGGCGCAGAACTATTTTCTCGATGACGCCGCCGAGCGGGCTTTGGCCGACTATATCGGCCTCCGCCGGCAGCAGCCGCACTTCGCCAATGCCCGCTCGGTGCGCAATGCCCTCGACCGGGCGCGCCTGCGCCAGGCCAACCGTCTCTTCAGTGACGCCAAAGGTCCGCTGGATGCCGACGCCCTGTCGATGATCTGCGAACCGGACATTCGGGCGAGCCGTGTCTTCAGGGGCGGCCTCGATACCGACCTTGCCACCCGGCCGCAAGCGGCGGAGTAGCCGGACCACTCAAGCAAACCTCAGAGGACAGACCGATGACCTTCGAACCTTCCGTCAGGATCATCCCCTCGATCCTCTTCGCCGCGCCTTATTTTGAATGAGATCTGAAGCCAGATGGGAATCCTATTTCGATTCAGGATGTTCGGAAATTGCTCTAATCTCCACTCTTGCACCGCCTGCACTGGCCCCTTGCGACAGCTCGGAAGAACCGAAGTCGCGGGTGAGTGTGTTGGGGTTGCCCCCCAGGTCGATGCGCACGCCGTCGGAGTCAATTTCGGGCCGGTACCAGCCACCGGTGGGCAGCACGACATGGCCGGGCATCACGCGCGCGTCTGCCTTGAGCGCTACCTTCACGATGCCCCGGCTGTTACAGAGGCAGGCCAGCGCGCCATCTGACAAACCCGCGGCGGCAATATCAGCGGGGTTCAAGCGGGCCACCTCACACCCTTCGACCCTTGCATCGGTCGCGGCGCGCGCCCCGTCAAGCTGACTGTGCAGCCGGACTTCCGGTTGCGGCGACAGAAGGCGGAGGGGCAGGGCGGTGTCCTCTTCCTGATCGCCGGGGCGAGGGGTGCTCAGAGCTGCTCCAAGACGCTGATCATTGCAGCGCATCAGGTCGGGTATCAGCTCTATCAGGCCCGTTGGGGTAGCCAGGGGATGCTCTTCCGGTGCGTCGACAAAGGCCTCAAGTGGTTGAGCGACCTCTTCGGGCGCAGGGTCGGCCAGACGGGCGTACCCCTTGCGTTGGAAGTCCTCCCAAGAGGGGAGTTCCGGGAAGGCCTCGCGGTAACCCTGGTAGAGCGTTTCGATCCATTCACCGATACTTCGACGACCCCGGAAACTGTCACCCAGACCAAGACGGTCAGAAATGCGGCCCAGTACCTCGTGATCGGTCTCCACCCCCTCGGGCGGATCCATCACACGTGACGAGCGGATGATCCAGTCATCTCGCGAAGCTGCTGCAATGTCGTCCCGTTCGAAAGGCAGAGCCGAGGGAAAAACCAAGTCGGCGTGACGTGCCGTGGCTGTCCAGACGCTTTCGTGGACAATCACCGTCTCGGGTCGCTTCCAGGCCCGCGCGAGGCGGTTGAGGTCCTGATGATGATGGAAGGGATTTCCGCCGGCCCACCAGATCAGTCGAATATCCGGCAAGGTCAGCGTGCTGCCGTTATAGCGAATGGTGCCGCCTGGCCGCTCCAGCATCTCGGTTATCCTTGCAACCGGGATGAAGTCGGTGACCGGGTTCTTGCCCTGCTCGAAAGCCGGTCCGCGCAGCCGGCGCAGAGGATTGCCGACAGAGGACACGGCGGAAAGGCCACAAGCCACCCCGCATCCGGGACGCCCGATCTGACCGGACAGAACCGCAAGAACCACCGCGGCCCAATAGGGCTGTTCGCCTGCGACCGCGCGTTGGAGCGACCAGGCCAGATTGATCAGGGCCGGCCCCTCGACAAGCCTGTGTGCCAGAGAGACCAGGGTCTGCGCCGGAATGCCGGTCAGACCTTCCGCCCATTCGGGCGTTTTGCGCTGCCCATCCGTTTTTCCGAGCAGCACATCCTGAATATCCTCATAGCCGTTGGCGATGCGCCGAACGGCAGTTTCATCAACCAGCTTCTCGGTGACGAGAATGTAGGCCATTGCCAACATGGCGCAGGCATCCGTTCCGGCATTGATGGCCAGATGCTCGCCGATCGGAGCGTCGCGCCCATCCGGAGACAACGTCAGCATCTCGCCGCCTGCCCGCTCAAAGGCCTCGATCCAGCCCCGGGTCCGGTGTGCACCTGTCCCTCCTGCCTCAACCTGCGCATTGGCAAGGCGCATGCCGCCAAAAGACAGGATGAACGGCCGCATGGTGACGATGCGGTCCCAGCTCGGGCTGAGCGCGCCGGGGTCGGAATATTCACGCCCCACCAGATGCGGGATCAGGACTTTCGCCGTGCCGTAACTGTATGTGTTGACGGTGGAGACGAAACCACCTGCAAGATTGAGGAAGCGCTTCAACTGGCTTTGCGGATGATGGAAACGACCGGCCGATCCCCAGCCGTAGGAACCTCCGAAAATCGACCGGTTGCCGAAACTCTTGCGGATACGCACCATTTCATCGGCCGCCAGGTCGCAAGCCGTCTTGATATCGAGGGGAACGAACGTGTCGTCCCCTCGAGCCTTGCCCTTGTCCCCCTCCAGCCATCCCCGTCGCGCCATGGGCTGGCGGATACGGGTGGGGTGGTCGGCAAGATCGAGGAAGCCTGCGCCCACAGGGGAGGGCGCCGGATCATGTCGGAAGGCCTGAAGGGATGGCCCGTCGGAGCCCTGCTCGATCTCGTAAGTGCCGAAGTGACTGGCAAAGAGGTTCATGGCAAGCTCCGCAGATGAGAATGAAGGCGGGCGGTCTTTGCCGTCCGCCTTCTTTTGACAGACCCTAGATTACTGGGCTGGCGTCATGTCGTACGCACGCATCCAGTCATCCCCACGCGCTTTGTAGGACACGTTTTTGGAGACCCCATAAGTGGCCGGCTGGGCATAGAGGAAGACGACCGGTGCTTCGTCGCACATGATCTCGGTGGCCTTTTTGTAGGCAGCCTTGCGCGCAGCTTCGTCCGTAGTCGAACCACCGGCCACGAGCTGTTCATCGAACGCCGGGTCATTCCAGTAGGAATACTGGTTGCCCGGCTTGAACAATGTCAACAGACCGTCAGCGTCGATGGTTGCCCAGGCCTGCCCAAGGAGAGACATCCGGCCAAGGTCATGCGCCTTGCGGTATTTGTCGAGATATGCCCCGAATTCCATGGTCTGGATCTCGGTCTTGACGCCAACATCGCCGAACATCTGGGCCACGGCCTGCGTAACTTCTTCTCCTTGTAGATAGGTGGAAGCGGGCAGCTCGAATTCGAAAGTCTGGCTCAGGTCGACACCGGATTCTTCCAGGAGCTTCTTGGCCATTTCCGGATCATACGGATAAGGCTTCAGATCCGGGTTGTAGCCGAAATAGTCGGGCGTCATGACCTGACACTTCGAAACCGTAGCCAGACCGTCGAACAGCGCCTCCGCAATCAGGGTCTTGTCGACGGCATAGTTCAGGGCCTGGCGGAATTTCTTGTTGTCGAGCGGAGCCTTTTCCGTGTTGAGCTTGATGAACACGGAGCGGGTACTGTCCACAGCACCGGCATCGGCTTTCGGGCTTTCCTTGATGCGTCCGATCTCGGAAGCAGGCACCTTGTTGATCAGGTCGACTTCACCCGCCATGAGGGCCGCGATACGGCTTGCCGTTTCGGGAATGACGCGGAAGGTCACATGATCGAACTGCGCCGGCGTGCCCCAGAAGTCCGGATTCGGCTCAAGGGTGATGTGATCGCCGGGAACATTCTCGACCATCTTGTACTTGAAGCCGGACATGGTCTCGGTGACGGGATCATGCTCGGAGGCCCACTTCGGCGGGAGCAGCATGAACATCGAAAGCTGCGCCGGCAGGGCCGGATAGGGCGAGGAAGTCTTGATCTCGAATTCGGTCGGCGAAATCACATTTACGGACTCGATCTGGCGGAACCAGGAAGAGATCCTCATCGGCTTGTCAGGGTTGGTCACCCGCTCGATGTTCCAGGCCACGGTTTCTGAATCGAGTGGCTCGCCATTTGCGAATTTGGCGCCGGGAACGAGCGTGAACTTCCAGGTCAGATCGTCGACCGCTTCCCAGGACTCTGCAAGGGAGGGAACGAGCTTATAGTCCGGCTGACGCAGGATCAGGGTCGGGTAAACATGGCTGAGGACCGACAGGTCAAGACCGACAGAGGCCGAACCATGTGGGTCGAGCGTGTTCACGGCGGAGGTCTGCGCAATTGTGACATCCATCGCGAAGGCGGGGAGCGTGAGCATGGACGCAATCGCCGAGCCGGCGAGAAGTTTGGTAAGTCTGGTCATTGTTTCCCTATCTTCTGAAGGTTGGGGCCTTTTGGCTCTTATTGTGTGGTTTGATCGAGGACGAAGTGGCCGGGCGCAACTTCGACCATCTGCGCTTCACGTGCCGGAATGTTCGCGGCAACGTCAAAAGGGGTGCGGTCCGGGCGGCGCCGGTCCGGATCGGGGATCGGTATCGCGGCAAGTAGCGAGCGGGTATAGGGGTGGCGCGGATCGGAGAAGATCTGCTCGGTCGGAGCAACCTCGACAATCCGGCCGCGAAGCATCACGGCCACGCGCTGGCAGAGATATCGAACCATCGACAGGTCATGGGCGATGAACAGATAGGCCAGTCCCAATTCGTCCTGAAGATCCTGAAACAGGTTGACGATCTGGGCCTGGATCGACACGTCAAGCGCGGTGATCGGCTCATCCGCGACGATAAAAGCCGGGTTTAGCGAAATGGCACGGGCAATATTGATCCGCTGCCGCTGGCCGCCGGAGAATTCATGCGGATAGCGCGACATGAAGCTCGGATCGAGACCGACGCGCTTGAAGAGTTCCGCAACCCGATCCCGAAGGGCTGACCCCTTTTCAACGCCGTGCACCACCAGCGGCTCTGCAACAAAGCGTCCGACCTTCATACGCGGATTGAGCGCGGAATAGGGATCCTGGAAGATCATCTGCATCTGACGGCGATATGGCTTCAACCCCTGGGGGCCCAGAAGCGTCAGCTCATTCCCGCGAAACCGCACCGACCCTGCATCCGGCGTTTCCAGGTGCAGGACCGCTCGCCCCGTCGTCGATTTCCCGGAACCGGATTCGCCGACAAGACCGAGAGTTTCGCCCTCACCAATCTTGAAGGAGACGTCGTTGATGGCATGAATCACCGGTTTCCGCTTACCGAACAGCGACTTGCCGCCGCCGTAGCTGCGCATGAGGCCGTTGACTTCCAGAACGGGAAGGCTGTTCATCGCGTCTTCTCCTTCTCGGCCGCCATCAACGCTGGCAGGTCGTACCAGGCGGCGACCTTGTGGCCCGGCACGTCACCGACATCACGCAAGGCAGGAACTTCCCGGTGGCATCGTTCGGTTGCGAAAGGATTGCGCGGGGCAAAGGGATCGCCGGCCGGCGGATTGGCCATGTCGGGCGGGCTGCCGGGGATCTGGTAAAGGCGGCGCTGCGTTCGCGCGCCCTCGTCGGGCAGGGAATTCAGCAGCCCCCAGGTGTAGGCCGATCGTGGATCGTGGAACACCGGACGCACCGGTCCACGTTCCATGATCCGGCCGCCGTACATGACCTGGATCGTGTCGGCGAGCTCCGCCACCACACCCATGTCATGGGTGATCCAGATAACCGTCGTGCCAAAGTCTTCTTTCAACTTGCGCACCAGATCGAGGATCTGCGCCTGAACGGTCACGTCCAGCGCTGTGGTTGCCTCGTCGGCGATCAGGAGGCGCGGATTGCAGGACATGCCGATGGCGATCATCACACGCTGGCGCATTCCGCCGGAAAACTCATGCGGGTATTGCGAAAGACGGGCTTCCGGATGGGGAATGCCGACAATGTCGAGCAGCTCCACCATTCGCGCCTTCAGCGCGTCGCCCTTGAGGGTCGTGTGCCGCTGAAGAACTTCCTTCAGCTGCCGTCCGACAGTCAGCACCGGATTGAGCGAAGACATCGGATCTTGAAAGACCATGCCGATCTGTCCGCCACGGATCTCACGCAGCTCGCGGTCGGACAGAGCCATCAGATTGTTGCCATCGAACCAGGCTTCACCGGAAACGATCCGTCCCGGTGGGCAGGGCAACAGGCCCAGCATCCCAAGGATGTGGACAGACTTGCCCGATCCGCTTTCACCGACAATCCCAAGGGTTTCGCCAGCTTCGATGGAGTAGCTGAGGTCGTTGACGGCATGGACGACACCGCCTGGGGTGTCGAACTCGATCGTCAGGTTCTTGATCTCAAGCAGAGCCACGTCAGACCTCGATATAGCCGCCACGCGATTTCGTCAGGAACTCGTGGCCATCTTCGGTGATCAGGATCGTGTCTGAAATCTGAGTGGCCACGCCCTGGTCGGGGACGCGCAAGTTGGGTTCCAGAGTGAAAAGAATGCCCGGCTCGAGAATGACGTCGGACTTGCCATCGATGGAGAAGTGCTCATGCGCACCGATACCAATCGTATGACCGATACGGCCGGGGATATTGGCGTCATAGCCCGCCTTCACCAGACCAGCCTTGGTGATCTCGTAAAGTTCGGCAAGGCGCGTGCCCGGCTTCATCACCGGGGCAATCTGCTCGCGGATCGAGAGGATGGTTTCGAGTGCGCGCCGACGCTTTTCAGGCAAAGCCCCGATGCCGACAGTGCGCTCGTTTTCGGCGTGAATACCGTTGGCGACAGCCCAGATGAAGATTGCGCATGTCTCACCCTGCTCAGGCTTGCGCGCAATGGAATTGTCGCAGTTGCGGAACATGCGCTCGCCGGAAAGCACCCAGGTGGCAAGGCCGTTGACCATGCCGCCTTCTAGCCCACCGAAATCCGCGACTTCGATGCTGTCGGGCAGGTTCTTTGTCCAGTGATTGTTCATGGCCATCTGCGAGGCCGTATGGGCGTCGCGCTCCGTGCCGCCTGCCGCCAGCGCTGCAATGGCGGCCTCCATGCCGCGGTCGGCGAGATCGGCAGCAACCCGGGCCATTTCAATCTCGTCCGGGTCCTTGACCAGACGGCAACGGTCGATCAGCTTGGAGCTGTCCTGCAACCTGGCATTCGGTACCAAACCCTGGACCTGCTGCCAGCGCGCGATTGGCGTGCTGTCTGCTTCCAGCCCGATGGTGGCATTTTCCAGCCCCTTCTCACCGAGGATCTTCTGCAGGGCTTCCGGCCAGGTCGGGCCCATGGTCTTCGTTGTCGACCACACGCCATACGCACGCGTATCCTCAACGAAGCCCTCGTCCCGGCCGTGCGCATCGCGCAGAGCATGAACCAGCAGGGTCGGCTCACCATTGGCCGGCAGGATCATCACCACCGGATGCGAGTAGAGCACCGGGTTGAAGCCGGACATATAGAAAGTGTGCTCGGGTTTGAAGGAGACCAGCGCATCGATGCCCTTCTCGGCCATCGCTGCCTTGAGGCGTGCGATGCGGGGGCGGGGGGCTGTGGTTTCGAGGCTCATTTGGCGCTCCGGGTTTTGGGGTCGAAATAGTCGCGCAGCCAGTCACCGAAGAGGTTTACCGACAGCACGGTCAGCACGATGGCGAGACCGGGGAAAGTCACAGCCCACCATGCCGAGGAGAGGTAGACGCGGCCGTCCGCCAGCATGCGGCCCCAGGACGGGGTCGGCGGCTGAACGCCGAGACCGAGAAAGGACAGGGCGGCATCCATGATGATGATGCGGGCAAGTTCCAGCGTGCCGACGACCAGGGCAGGTGTCATGACGTTCGGCAGAATGTGCAGGAACATGATCCGCAAGGTCGACGCCCCGATGGCATGGGCAGACTGCACAAACTCACGCTCCCTGAGGCTGAGGACCTGGGCACGAATGATGCGCGCATATCGGATCCAGGAGGTCAGGGCCAGCACCAGCACCACATTCTGGATTGAAGGGCCGAGGGCCGCGACAATCAGAAGCGCAAGAAGCATCAGGGGAATGGCCAGTTGGATGTCGACCAGCCGCATCAGCAACTTGTCGACGAACCCGCCTTTGTAACCGGCAAGAATACCCAGGATCGTGCCGACGATGCCTCCAAGCACCACTGCGGTGCAGGCAACCATCAACGTCATGCGGGAGCCGAAGATCAGGCGCGAGAGAATGTCGCGTCCCACCTCGTCTGTTCCCAGCGGGTGGGCTCCAGGGCTGAAGAGACCATCCCAGGTCGGGCCGGCGAGCCGCGCGCGCAGGTCACCGCGGGTCGGGTCCGGCAGGTGCAGCATTGGCGCCAACAGGGCCAGGGCAACGATGATCACCAGCAGCACCGCGCCAAACAGACCCGCCTTCGAACTCGTGAGATCCTTGAAGAAATGTTTCATGGTCCGGCTCCTCAGCGATTGGCGCGAATACGCGGGTCGAGCACGCCATAGAGCAGGTCGACGAGGAAGTTGATGAGAACGAAGATCGTGGCGATGAGCGTGATACCGGCCTGAATGACCGGGAAGTCCTTGGCCTCGATGGCCTGAATGATCAGCCGTCCGATGCCCGGCCAGGAAAAGACGGTTTCCGTCACAACCGAACCGCCCAGAAGTTCACCGGTCAAAATGGCGGTCATGGTCACGACGGGGATGAGGGCGTTGCGCGCCACATGCCAGAAGAACACTGTGTGCCGCAGCAAACCCTTGGCCTTGGCCGTGCGAATATAATCTTCCTTCAGGATTTCCAGCATTGAGGATCGCAGCAAGCGGGCGATCGAAGCGGAAACGAAGACCGCCAGAGTGAAGGCCGGCAGGACCAGGTGGGCAAGCGTTCCATACCCTCCGGTCGGCAGCCAGCCGAGGTTCACCGCAAAGAAGAGGATCAGCATGATCCCCAGCCAGAAAACCGGGGTAGCCTGTCCCAACAGCGCCACGGCCATTACGACAAGCTCAATCGCCTTGCCGCGCCTCAGGGCCGCGATGGACCCAGCGACGGCACCGATGAGAAGTCCGATGACAATGGCACTGATCGCCAGTTCAGCGGTCGCCGGCAGCCGCTCCAGAACCACCTGCATTGCACCACGGCCATGCTGGAAAGATGTACCGAAGTCGCCCTGGACCACATTCACAAGGAAATGGCCATATTGCGCTATCAGGGACTGATCCAGCCCGAGCTGTACACGAAGGGCCTGAATATCGGCTTCGGACGCGCCGATGGGCAGCAGCAGGGCTGCCGGATCGCCAAGGACGCGGGTGACGAAGAAAACAATCGTCACGACACCCCATACGGCCAACAGGGATTCAGCCAGTCTTCGGAGAATGAAACCGGTCATGTGCTACCACCCTCCAGGAATGTACGGATCCGCGTCAGGACCTCATCGTTCTTCTCGAGGTGGCAGGAATGATTGGCGCCCGGCACGAGCCAGCGTTCGGCATTCGGGCAGAGTTCGGCAATCAACCCGGTCTGGCTCGGCGGACAGATCCAGTCCTTCTCCCCGCAGAAGGCGAGGGTGGGGACGGTCATGTCCCTGAGCTGCTCACGCAGGTCGTATTCCTTTTCACGGAACATCTCGTTGTGGGTCTCGGCGTGCAGATGCATGGTCCGAGTTCGCTCCAACGCGCTGTTGGGGTCGAAAACCTCGTAGTAGAGCGGCTGCAGGGCAAACCAGATCAAACGGAATTCGGTGTCGTCCTGAATGGTGGTGCCGAACAGCTTGTCGATCATTTCCGCAGACGCGGATGGCACCTTGTCGATCCGTGCCTTGAAGGTCTCGATGGCCTCTGCTTCGTGATGGTGGCTCGGAGCGGTGCCGCGCAGGATCAGCCTGCTGAGATGGTTCTGATAGTGAACCGCATAGGTCAGGGCAATCATCCCTCCAAAGCTGCCGCCCTGCAGGATGATTTTACCGTCGTCGCCACAGAAATGACGGCGGAAGGCTTCCACATCATCTGCGTACTGACGGAAGTTCATTGGGTAGGCGATTTCGCTCAGACCGCAGCCACGCTGATCAAAGGCTATGACCCGGTATCTGTCGGCAAGGGCGGAATAGGCCGCCCACTCGCCGAGATAGTCCCCCGCTCCGCGTCCACCGTGAAGAAGGATGATGGTCTCCTCATTGTGCTCACCGGCCATGCAGTAGCGGAAACGGCATCCGTTCAGGGTGATATAGTCTTCACGCCCGGAAGTTTTCGACGTCATTTCACGGCTTCCATCAGGCTTGGAGTGGAATCCACCCATTCATCCCCCTGCAACTCGGGAACGTCATAGGCCTGCAGACCCGCAAAATGGATCTCGACGTCGGCCGCGAAGACCTCGGAAACGATGCCACGCATCAATCGATCCGCACCCGCTGAAATGGCCGGAATATCGCCGGAAAGCTTCCCGTGGGACAGCATCGCTGCATCATTGAAGCAATGGATACGCGCCAGCATCGGGCAGCTGCCCGGGTCCTTTTCAAGAAACTCATAGGCATCCCCCAGATAGGGCGCATCGACCATGAAGGGCTTGGCAGAGCCCATCGACGGTTCGTAGACACCATCCTTCCAGGTCTTGATCTGGCCGGAGAAGGAAGCAAATTCCGGGCGGCCCGTGAAATCGTTGCGGAAGCCGGTTGCCGCAATCACGAAGTCCATCTCGAAATCGGCATGGGGCGTCTTGACGATGACATGATCACCAGCCTCGATCACGTCCTCTACCGGGCACCCCAGGAAGGTGCGCGCATTTGCATGTTTTGTGACACGCAAAGTCGAGGTGTGAGGAGGCGGCACCTGTTGATCGTTGACGTAGTCGTTGAAGCGATACTTCCAGGCGTCAGGCAGATGGCGCATTCCATGCACGACCCCCTGACTGCTGATCCCGGTCATCTTGTTCACCCGGGGCAAGTCCTTGCGACGGATCAACATGTCAACGCTTGCAGCCCCTGCTTCCAGGGCCGTCGCCGCATTGTCCATGGCGGAAGCACCTGCACCGATAACGGCCACACGCTTGCCCTGTAGGGACCCAAAGTTGATTTCGTCGGCACTATGCGCCCAGAACCGGCGATCCACCTTTTCCAGGAACCCCGGGACAGCGCCGCCGCCGAGCCCCGAACGGCCCGTGGCAAGGACCAGGTGACGGCAATATTCGGTGCGCGGTCCCTCGGCATCCAGGAGGCTCACGGCAATCAGATCGTCTCCGGCATCCAGGACACCGGTCACCCGGGTTTCATTGATGACCGGCAGCTTCAGTGCAGATCGATACCAGCGCAGGTAATCCATCCACATGCCCTTCGGGATCTTGCCGAGAGCATCGAATTCCTTCTCGCCCCATTGCGCCTCGAACCAGGCGCGAAACGTCAAAGCCGGGAGGCCGAGGGCCGGCCCGGCAAGCGTCTTCGGCGAGCGCAGGGTGTTCATGCGGGCAAAGGTTTCCCAGGGACCTTCAAAACCTTCCGGAGCTGCGTCATAGAGGACAATGTTGTCCACGCCGGACAGCATCAGACGTGCGGCTGCCGTCAGCCCACACATGCCGGCGCCGACGAAGATCACGTCACGCACTCGCTGCCCATCCTTCGTCCGAGCCGGAACCCAGGACTTGGAAGGCATTTCAAGGAGGCTCAAATCCTTGGCAAGACGGGCTTCAAGGCCAGCAATGCCGGCGAGGTCATGTGTCATTTTCAGTCTCTGGTATTGGAAGGGAGTGGGCCGTCGATGCGGCGGACTTGAGGGATGAGATCAAACAGGGTCGCTTCGCACAGGTCGAAGAATTCCTTGGTGTCGCGCGCCCCTGCGAGACCTGCTGCGGCGAAGAAGCCGATCGAGAAATCGATCTGCTCCACCAACGACCGCAGGATGACGCCCGACGGCCGCATGCCGTGGGCGGTAATCGGCTCGACGATGGCCGTGGCTCCGGTCAGACGCGTGAACTGCAACGCCGAAACGGAGGAATTTACGCGGATCGCGCGTTCAGGATGCACACTGGCCTTATCGAGAGCCTGCAGAATGCGGCCCTGAAGACGCGTCTGATCCAGCATCGTCACCACCGTGTTGGTGGCAACCTGGGTCAGGGATACGGGAACGTTCTCGGGAAATTCAGCTGCACGCGACTCGGGAAGCGCAACGACAAGCGGCGCAGAAAAGACGCGCTCGGCCGTCACGCCGGGCACATCAAGCGGCAAGGAAGACAAACCGATCCGTGCATTCCCGCTCAAGAGATCCTGCGCCACCGTGTTGGGCGCCGCCTGCATCAGCCGGATTTCTTTTGGGCGATCCGCCTCCGGCCAGCGCTCAAGAACGTGAGGAACCAATCCGGTGCCCAACGCGGAAGTTGCCGAAATCGACATGGGCAATGCCGAACCCTTCGCACGGGCGAGCGTACGAGCAGGCAGATCTTCAAACATCGCCAGAAGGCGGCGGGCTTCTTCCTCGAAAGCGACCCCTTCGGCGGTCAGCGAAATGCGGCGCCCCACTCTTTCGGTGAGCGCGAAGCCGAGGCTGCTTTCAAGGTCCTGAAGGCAGCGCGTCACTGATGGTTGTGACCGATCCAGCAGTTCGGCTGCCTGGGTCACATTTCCGGTTTCAGCGACTTTCAGAAAGGTTTGCAGATCTCTTTTGTTCATGACCTGATGTTTTCTGAATTGATCGATGGAATCAATTCAAAAATGACATAGATCAATTCCCGAGACCTAAAAGCAAATAATTTGAGCGTTATGATGCTGAAATAGGCATGATAAAAAGCTTATTATGCTAAAAAATGCGCCCTAACTTCTCCTCACCGGCCATCAGTTGCAGCCCGATGGGTGAAACGACGCTTCTTCTTGCCCCTGATCAGGCACGAAAAACCCCATCCGGCAGCCACGCTTGAAACGCGGAAGCCAAGATGGGGTCAGAGTTGCCGGGTCTGCCGTTAGCTGGAATGACCCAGCGGATGCATCAAGCGATTGGCCCAGCCGAAAATGGCAATGGAATGCACCAGGTCCTGAATCTCGGCATCATCCAAGCCGACCCTTTTCAGCCGCTGGATATGGCTGGTATCAGCAAGAGGAGGCGTTGCCGTCAGGGCCTCGGCAAAATCCATGATTGTTCCGTCACGCACGGAAAGAGCGTCACGCCTTCCGGCATAAAGAGCCGAGGTCGTCGCCGTGCCACTCAGGCGCGCATGCTGTCGCGCGTGGACGTTCGCGCAATATTGGCACCCGTTGACGAGCGACGCCCCCAGCGCACCAAGTTCCCGATCCGCACGGTTCAGGCCACCGTCAGCGTACATGATGGCGTTGAAAAGAACTGTCCGGGCTACATAGCTGTCAGGATCGTGCGCCAGAGTGCGCACATAGGGCGAAACCTTCTTGGCCGAGGGAGTGACCTTCATTGCCTCGAGTTGGCGCGGCGTGGCATCCGCGATCTCCACCGGTGGCAAATAGGGCGTCCAGGTCAGCGGTTTCAGATTAATCTGAGGAATTCCGTCTGTTTCACTCGAACCCGGTTCGACCTGTTCCAGCACATCCGTTTTCCCGGCCAGCAAATTGAGGCCATGCACCACACGTATCTGGTAGCATGCATAGGCAAGCAGTTCCGACAGGGCGATGATCTGTGGCACGCTGTAACCGGCGTCCTGAAGAGACTGCAGATGCTGTGGCCCCGAAGTCACCGGTTCGCGCGCAATCATGTCCGCATGCCGCGCCAAGACCGCAAGTGCTGGATCCGACGGCATTTCGCCCGAGGCCAAAGCCTTCAGATCCGCCGTCCCCGGCGCGGGATAGGTCTCCAGCAGCAGGACATTTTCTGCGGTTGCTACCACCCGGCGCCCAAGGGCAGCGCGCAAGTCGGATGACAAGCCGAGATCTTCCTCGGGGAACAAGACAGCATCACGGCAGGTCTCTATCCCCTCTACGAACGCGGGACGCCTGGCATTCAGGGCGTCCAGAACACGGCCGTCGATCACGACCAGAGCGGCAGAAGATGTTGTCATAACAGGACTTTCCACATGGCGAATACGGCATTGGCATGCTAAGAATGCCAATAACGCATGATAGAGGCTTCTTTATCATGCTTTCTGATCATGCAGGCGCAATCATGTCAAATGGAAATAATGAAACTCTCGGCATTCGCGAACTGGAAGTTTTTGTGTCCGTTATGGCAACAGGCTCAATGACAGGTGCCGCACGACAGCTCGGGATCGGGCAACCGGCCGTGACCCGCATGGTACGCGACCTTGAGGCAACCATCGGCTTCGAGCTCTTCCGCCGAAACGGCCCGCGTATTTCGCCGACGTCCAAAGGCGTGCAGTTCTTTGAAGACGCCCGGCAGCTTCTCGCCTCCTTCGAGCAGGTCACGCAACGCGCGACCAGCCTGCGCGAGGGGCGAATACAATCGCTTGCACTGGTGGCGAACCCCGCTATGGCTGCGGGTTTGGTACCGGGAATGCTGGCAGCGCTTGAGCGTCACTCAGGTCTGCCGCCGAAGGTCAGCCTGCAGACAATGGATGCGGAACACCTGGCCCAAGTGCTGCTTTCCGGGGCAGTGGACTACGGCGCTTGTGCCATGCCGCTGTCTCATTCCGATCTCGATTGTCTCTGCGTGGCGCGCGCCGGACTGGTGGCCGTTCTCCCGCCGGACCTGCCGACAGAACCGCTGGACGTCACGCTTTTTCGCCAGTATCGGCTGTTGTCGTTGGGGAATTCCTATCGAATTCGGCATGCGATAAACGCGCACTTGGCCAAACACGGGGTCGAACCGGTGGCCGAACTTGTCACCAACAGTTCCCTCAACGCCATTCGGGCCGCCACCGAAGGCCTGGGTATTGCGCTGGTCGATTGTGTCTCGGCCCGCGGGATCGCTGTCGCTGGGGCCCGGATCGTGCCGTTGGTCGAACAGATTCCCTACGAATGGGGGCTTTTCCGTCGAACCGGCACAGGCCTGCCGGAACTGGAAGATACGTTGCTGGAAAGCTTCTGCAACGTGTCCAGGGAGCTTGGCGCGGAGATCACCTTCCTGTCCAAATAGGAGGGACCATTTGTTTCGAACGGTGTGGAGCGACAAATGCTTTCAGAATCAAGTTCACGAAGCAGAAATTCAGCCCGGTCAGGTCGGCGGAAACAGGGAAACCTGTAAGGGGAGGGGTGTTGCCCTCCAGATGTCGGCACTGCGGAATTGGCTGATCTTGGCTAGATGTCCCTGTAGCTGATCAAATGATCCCCACTCTCTCGACCAGTTTCTCTCAGTTCTGCCGATTCAACTGCGGAGTGCTCGACAAAGATTTCGGTTTCGCTCGAAAGCCCAGCTAATTCCGAACTGAACGCAGAAATGCGACTTGCTTCATCGCGCGGAAACTTGGGGTACCCGGCGACAGAATATTGACAAACACACGGATCTTTCAACGCGGACTTGACGCGAGCTCAGCAAGGGTCATCGCGCCGCAACTCGAAAAACCGAAATGGACCTTCGGTTGAATCGACGGAAGGAAATGCAGGGGTTTCGGAGCGCCACCTTTAGTCCGGCGAACGAAGATGGTCAGCAATCGCTGCCAGGCTGATTGGCAGATCCGCGATCAACTTGGACGGAAAACGCGCTGACGGAAATTGTATTGAGCGTCCGCAAGAACGGCACAGCACAACCTGCCACCGTCCGCTTTGTTTTATGTCTGCGATGGGTTCCATATCCTCAGGGGCCGTTGGTGGCGGGAAATCTGTTCTTGTTATGCTCTCGTCCCGAAAGCGTGTTTTGAAAACCATCCATCAACGCGAGCGTCATTATTTCCGAACGCCTTTGCACGCGGACCTGTGAGGCGAAACAGCTTCGGGTCTGGTACTGGCTGGAGCCATCAATGGCTGCAATGTGCTGCTAACTGGGACGTTCTCTTTGGTCGGAACGAACGACCGAAAAGGGGCCTGGAGCCGACTATCCGGTGCTAATTGGTGCGTTTGCGGAAGCTCGCGTTCCCCGGATAGCTGTTAAAGCACATTGACCGAAAGAAGTCTGTCGGCTGCCGGGGGCAGGATTGTCCAAGCGGACAGCTGGAGACTTGATACCGGCCAAGACCATAGACTCTAATTACTGAACTTCAATAAGTAAGAGCTATTAAATCTTCAAAGAAGAATTCGAAATAATATTTTTTAAATAAAATTTGAAAATATTTCAATATTCGAATGTGGATATTTCAAAGCTATCTAGTATAAAATCATATTGTAATTTTTACTTACGAATTTAGTCTTGAGTTACGTTAAGTAAAATTTCACGTAGAACATTTAGGTTCTGCGGGTTGTAGGTTTGGGTCCAGTGCCGAGCCCTGACTGAAAATTGCCTCGTTCCTTCGTCACAGAAGTCAAGTTTCATGACCACGCGACTCTGGCTCATTGTTCTCTCCCTGATCTCGAACATTCTGGCGCTTGCCCTTCCGCTGGCACTCATTCAGGTCTATGACCGGATCCTTGCCAATCAGGCTGTTGGGACTGCAATCGTCATCTTTACGGCCGTGGCCCTCGCCATTCTCATGGATGGACTGGTCAAATACGCACGCGCCGCCATTCTCGGGCGCCTTGCCGCCAAGGCCGAATACGAGCTCTCCCTGAAGACTGCTGAAAAGCTGCTGACGATCGACGCGAAAAAGCTCGCCGGTTTCAGCCCGGGGCGCATTCGCGAACTGTTTACGGCCATCAACAGATCCAACGATGTTCTCGTGGGTCAGTCGACGCTCGCCCTTTTCGACGCGCCCTTCGCCGTCACGTTTCTTGTGTTGGTCTGGTTCCTTGGAGGGCCCACGGTTTTCGGACCGCTGGCGGTACTTCTTGTCTTTGGTGCCCTCGCGCTCTACGCCGGCTTCCGACAAGCACGCGCCGGCGTGAGACTGTTCGAGGCATCCGCGGACCAGACGTCCCTGATCATGAATGATCGGGAGCGGATCGACCGGATTGTCGAGCGAGGAGATCTGGGCGATTTCGCCGGCGAATTGCGCCATTACGAGAAACAGAAGGCCGCAGCGCAGGAAGTCGTCGAAAGCAACCTGGCTGCCGCGCTCAACCTGAGCCAGACCGGCGGGCTTGCAACGACGGTCCTGGTTCTCGGGGTCGGGTCGCTTGTTGTCCTCGCAGGCGACATGACAACCGGTGGGCTCGCGGCCTGCCTCATTCTCGGTCAAAGAGGCGTCGCCGGCCTGCTCGGCCTCATCAGCGCGATGGCGCGGCACCGGGTCTCGGCGTCCGCATTCAGAACCATTGAGGACCTGCTTTCGCTGCCATCGACGTCCTCCCTGGACCTCCCGTCGCACAAGGGCAAGGAGGTTCCCGGGCTGCGCTTTCGGGTCGACGGCCAGCTCCACGATGTGCGTCCCGGCCGGTGCCTGGTCGTCAGACCGGCCGATGCGCAGCAGGGAAAACTACTCTTTCAGGAACTTGTGCGCGCCGTGGAGAGCGGCAGGCCGGAAACCGCGGGAAATCTTGATAACGTGGAACTGGTCGCGTCCGATGGCGAACCGATGCCGTCGCACCAGGGCCATGTCTCGGTCTGCGATGCCGCGCTGACTGTCTTCAACGGCACGATACTTGAGAACATGACGGCCTTTAACAGCGACGCAACGGGGCGCGCACTCTGGCTGTCGGAACGACTTGGCCTCGACGCTGCCATCGGCCGCCTGCGGGAGGGGCTGGAAACGCCGCTGTCGCCGGGGCTCGGTGTTCCGCTTTCCGACGGCCATCTTCGGCGCCTTATGATTGTCCGGGCCTTGTCAGGACAGCCGAAGCTACTTTTGCTTCGCAATCCCTCGCTCTATCTGGATGCGCGTGGCACGGAGCTGCTTGCCGCGCTGCTGAAAGACCTTGCGGGCGAGACGACCGTCGTCGTGTTCGAGGATGCCGGCGGCTTGGTCCGACACTTTGAAACGGTCGAGGACCTGGTCTGCCTGCCGCCGCAAAAGACGGAAGCTGCCGCATGAACGTCCAGACCAAACTGGCCAGGGATAAGTCGACGCCTGCCACAGAAGAGACAGGCACTGCGAGACGGGAGACCAACCTGGAAAGCATCCTGCACAGCGCATTGACCGACCTCGGTTGGCGGCGGTCCCATGACGTCCTGCTTGCAGCGACACCACGTGAAACCGGTGTTGCCACACTTGACGAGGCTGCGATGGTGCTCGACCTCATCGACGTGGGCGCAAGTGTCGAAGCACGAGTTCCGGCTGCCTGGCGCAGCGGCCTTGATGGCGCCCTGCTGGTTCAGGACAAGACGGGCGTCCATGCCCTCGTGCGCAAGGATACCCGTCTGACCGCGTCCTCATCCGCAAACCTTACCCACGAGCAGGTTGTGCGCCGGATCAACCATGCCGGTAAGATGCTCTTCGTCCACGACCCGGAGCATTCCGTTGCAACCGTTCACGCAACGACCATCCGGACCCGGATAAACAAGGTTGCCGTTACGGCGCTGTTTCTGTCCCTCGTCCTGAACCTCCTGGCGCTTTTCATTCCGTTCTTTTCGATGGCGATCTTCGACCGGGTCCTGGGCGCACAGGCATCGCAAAGCCTGGTGCCGCTTCTTACCGGAGCAAGCGTCGTTCTTCTGGCAATCCTGGTTCTGCGAAGCACGCGTTCCCGAATCCTTGCAGCAGAATATGCGAGGCTCGTTGCAACAACCCGGCTCATATCGCTGTCGCGTATCCTGCGCCTGCCGCAAATGGTCCGCCAGCGGCTCGGCTTTGACCGGCTCCAAAACCGTTTGCAGACAACTTCACTGAGCGCAGAAGTGTTCGCCGCCCAGAACACTGCGGCAATCTTTGACGCGCCGTTCGTCCCGCTGTCGATCTTTGCAATCGCGTTTGTCGGAGGGTGGATGGCCGTGGTGCCCGCTGTTTATCTTACGCTTTTCTTTGCATTGAGCTGGATTTTGAGCGAAGCGAGACAGGGCCTCGACCCACAGCTTGAAAACGCGAATGCAAAACGCGTGGAAGCGCTTACGGAACTGAGCGACAAGGCGGCGGACATCCAGAGCATCGATCATGGCTCTGCCTGGTTCGCCAGGTTTGCATCCATCGCCCGGCGGGCAGCCTTTGCAAAACACAGGCAGGCACAGCGATCCGCGGCTCTTCAATCGCTTGCCTATGTGCTTGGCACCGGCGCAGCGCTGACAACCCTTTGTATCGGCATCGCCCTTGCCATGTCCGGGACGATCACCGCCGGGGCGCTTGTCGGCACGATGCTGCTGACCTGGCGCGTGACCGGTCCTTCCCAGGCCTTTTTCCTGGCCATGCCGAGGCTCAAGGCCATTCGCAAGGCCGTTTCGGGCCTGGAGCAGTCGATTTCGATGGGAGCGCCGCAGGCGCAGCCAGCGGCGCTCGAAAGACTGGAGACCGGAGCACCGGAAATCAGTGGCAAGGGTCTGTTCTTCAAGTACGACCAGAATGCGGACCCGGCCCTGACCGGCATTTCCTTCGATTGCGCTCCCGGCAGCTTCACCATTGTCATGGGCCCGAACGGATCCGGAAAATCGACGTTCCTGAAGATGGTCGCCGGTCTTGTTTCGCCGCAGTCGGGTCGTCTTTCGATCAACGGACGATCGGTGACCCAATATGATGCGGATGACCTGGCGCGATCCACCTGCCTGCTTCGTCTTGAAGCCTCCGACAGCGCGATGTGGCGTTCCCAGGAAACCCATGAAGTCGTGGCCAAAAGTCACCTGATCCTGCTGGATGACAGCAGCGGCCCTGCCGCTACCAGGGACCGTTCCGACCTGCTTCAGGTGCTGACGGCTCTGAAAGGCAAGGCGACGATCCTGTTCGCGACGCACGACACGGCCTTCGCCGAACTCGCTGACAACGCCCTTATTCTGGACGAAGGCAGCATGGCTTATTTCGGCCCTGTCACGCCCCCCGGCCTATCCCCTTCACCGTCCGAGGAGACAAGCTTATGAAACCCTCCAATGCGGGTGACCGGTTTGAACTGAATGACGGCAAGGCCGTCAGGCTGACCAATGTCGCCGCCGCTGCCATCGGCGTTTCGCTTGCGGCTTTCGTTGCCTGGTCGGTTCTGACACCGATCGATGAGGTGGCAAAGGCGCGTGGTGTGGTCGAACCGGTCTCCGAGGTACAGCAGCTTCAGTCCGAACATGGCGGAGCCCTGGCATCCGTTCTGGTGCGCAAGGGCGATGTTGTTTCCCAAGGTGACACTATCGCCGTCTTTGACCATGAGGAAGTGCGCTCCGAACTGCGCGAGACGCAAGACAAGGCACTGGCCCTGTCGCTTGAAAAGGAGCGTCTACTGGCGCTGGTCGAAAACCGTGAACCGGATTTCAACACAGCCTCCGGCGCCGCTCTTGCCCCTGTAAACCTCCTCGAGGTCAATACCCAGACGGAGGCCGTGCCTCACCATGACATTGCCGCAGTAAGGGAGTTGATCGCCCGGGAAGAAGCCGCTCTGGACGCCCGAAAAGCGTTTCTGGACAATGAGAGACAGGTGATCCGGCGCCAGATTTCGGAAAAAAACGCTGATCTCGAGGCGATTTTCCATGAGCGGCCGGCTGTCGAACGACAACTGGCCGTCGCAAAGGAATTGACCACGACGCTTCACGGGCTGGTCGACCGGGGATTGGCGCCACGTCCCAGGCTGGTTGAGGCCGTCCAGGAAGAAGCACGCTACGAGTACGAATTGGCGACCCTGTCGGGCCGGAAGGCGGTTATCGAGGCTGAAATCACCGAGCTGCGTGAGGCGATGGAGCGGGTCGATCTGAACGAGGCTGCTGACGCGCGCGACCGGATCGCCGAAATAAATGGTGAACGCCGTGTTTTGGATGAGCAAATTGTACGTTTGCGCCAAAGGGTTCTTGCCACGGAACTCAAGAGCCCGGTGTCCGGTTATGTGCAGTCTGTGCCGGACACGGTCGTCGGCCGGGTGATCGAAGCAGGCGGTCTTGTTGCCGAGATTGTCCCGCGTGATGTCGGCCTTCGGTTCGCAGCTCAGCTGCAGCCACGCGACGTCGGTTTTGTCTCCACCGGACAGCCGGCGAGGCTCAAGATCGACGCATTCGATTTCAGCCGCTACGGCGCACTCGAAGGCAATGTTCTGGAGGTATCTCCGACGACAATCGTGGATGAGCGCGGCACCGCCTATTACGAGGTCCTGGTCGATATCCCGGTCACCTTTTTCCGCGACAATCCGGAACAGTTTGCCTTGCTCCCCGGAATGACCGGAGAAGTTGACGTTCTCACCGGCAAGAAAACTGTCTTCGAATACATCTGGAAGCCGATCTATACCAACCTGGATCTGGCCTTGAGCGAACGGTAGGAGTAAACGCCATGGCTGATCAGGCGGGCAGCAAGGCTTCACACAAGGACAAAGAGCTTCCTTCGGAGGAGATCAAGGACGCCAGAAAAGTTCAGTCCGAAGAGGGATTTGGCTGGACCGTCGACGCCGACGACCTGGAAGGACACCCAGCCACGCAGCCGGATGACGGAGCGGGATCTTTCACCGACCCCGGAGAGCGGCCTGCACCCGGTACGTTAACCGAACACCCCCAACACCCCACAGGGACGCCGCCGTCTGCTGCGCCCGTGTCTCCGCCTGCCGAAACTGCTCCGGTCGCATCACACGGCTTGCAAGGTGATCCGGATGCGGGCCCTGCACCCGGTCCGCAAGTTGCTCTAAACCACTCCCCTGACGTGGTTTCACCATCTGGACTTTCCCAGATGGGCACTGTCTCCGGTGCGCCGAGCGGGACAAGAGCAAATGCGGCTCCCGGTCCAGCTGAAAGGGCCACACCGGAAATCCATAGTGGCGGCACGCCGCCGCAAGGCGGACCCCAGACACCGCCACCAACCAGCACCACGCCGCCCTCGGGCGGAACGAACACGTCCTCGATACTGACCGGCACCACGCAGCCTCCAGGCGGAACGCAGACTTCTGGCGGCACGGCAACAGCAGCCAGAATTTCCGGACTGGATACGTCTACCGCGACCGAAGACCACAATGTTGTTGGTGGCAAAATCTCTGCCGGCGGACTTCTGACCGTCACGGATCCCGACGCAGGCGAAGAGAAATTCCAGGCAGTGACCGCTGTTCCGGGCTCAGCCGGTTACGGCAGCTTTTCGATAGATGAGAACGGGCGCTGGACCTACACCGCGGACAACAGCCAGGCGGTCATTCAGGCGCTGAAGCCGAGCGACAGCTTGATCGACAAAATAACCGTGCACAGCGCGGACGGGACAACACATGAACTGCGGGTTGTCATCACCGGCACCAATGACACACCGGTTCTCGGGGCTTCAGTCGCCACGGCGACAGAGGATGGAAAAGCCGTCACAGGCCAGATGTCGGCAACGGATGTGGACACGGGCGATACAAAGAGCTTCTCGGCCGGCCACCCGGTCGACGGCTTCACCATGAACCAGGATGGCTCGTGGAGTTTCGATCCCAGCCATGCGGCCTATCAGCACCTAGCGGCCGGCCAGACACAGCAACTGACCATTCCGGTGACGGTCACCGATAGCGCGGGAGCGACCGACACCCAGAACCTCGTCATCACAGTCAACGGCAGCAATGATGGCCCGGTTGTGTCCGGACCGGTCGATCTGGGCAGCGGAACGGAGGACAAGGCGGTCCAGATCAGCGAGGCGCAGCTTTTGGCGCACGCCACGGACATCGACACGGGCGATACGCTGTCCGTCACAGGATTGAGCGCGAGCCACGGGACCATCACCGGCGATGCAGCGCACGGCTTCACCTTCACGCCGGACCCGAACTACAATGGCCCGGTGACCTTGATTTATCAGGTCACGGACAGTCACGGTGGCACAGTCGCCCAGACGGCTTCCCTGACACTGGCGGCAACGCCGGATGCAGCGGTCATCACCGGCACCGACACGGGTGACATCACCGAGGACCGGAATGTTGGACCGTCATCCGCACATCTCCTCTCGGCCAGCGGGAGCTTGTCCATCCACGATCCGGACGGCACGGCCTTCGACCATTTCCAATCGAGCCGGTTTGGCGAACACGCGGTCTCGGACCCCTTCGGCGGCAGCTTGCATATCGACCGCGCCGGTAACTGGGGCTACGAGGTCGACA
>NZ_JAZDVZ010000010.1:0-271291 GCF_036350355.1 Roseibium sp. FZY0029 | reverse complement strand
TCGGCCTTTCCTACCAGGGAGCCTTCGGGGAAAACGCAAGGGACCAGGGAGCAAACGCAAGGGTCAATATCAGGTTCTGAGGGGGGCTTCTCGAGCAGTTTGACCTTTGCCAGTCTCCTCGCCGCGTCCCCTGTTCCCGGCTAGGCGGGGTCAGGGGAGGGCCAGGAGCGGGTCGCTCATGATCCTGCCAGCAGCAAGCGCCGCGCCGTCGGCATTCAGATGCGCATCCGGCGCGTAAAGCCGCAGCGGCGAGGGGTGGTCGCGAAAGGTCGGGGTCAGGTCGATCAGGCCCACCCCTGCGTCCTCGGCCGCGCGAGCCACGTTCCGGCGTAGCGGGGCGCTGACGAAGCCATGCGGAAACAGCCCTCCGAACTGGTCGAGAGCGGGGATATAGACCACCACTACCTGCCCCTGCCAGCCATCCGCGATTTGCTTCATACGCTGCAGGATCTGCTCGAATTCCGGGTTGTCGCCGGCTGCCTTGGGGTAGTGCAGTCCCAAAATGCTGGCAGTTTCCTGCAAAGCGAGGAAATTGCGCATATAGGAGCGGCGGCGCAGATATTCCTCCAGACTGGCGGCGGTGCCCTGCCACCAGTCGGTGATGATCCGGGCCGCGCCCGCGCGCTGCGCCGCGTCCATCTCAATCGGGCCGAAATCAGCTCCCGGCGTCAAGGCTTCGTGCAGCCATGGCTGTTCGAGCTCTACGGTCAGGTTTTCCCAGTCATTCCCCTCGAAAAAGGCGACAACGGTGATACGGGGTCGGAAATGCGGGCCATAACGGCCAAGGACCGCCAGTTCATACAAGGGGCCCGCGCCCCTTGTGGCAGTGTTCAGGATCGAAGCCCCGCCCGCGCGCATCTGGTCGACGAGATGCTGGCCATCTTCGAGACAGATGCCTTCGGCAAAGGAATCGCCAAGGATCATCACATCGACCGGCGCGGCGGTTTCCGGCTGCGGGTTGCGAAAACCGTAACGGTCGGTGCGTGTCGTGACCGGCACGCCCATGCGGCTGCACAGCAGCATCTCGGTTCCGGGCATCCCGGACAGCACCGCATCGGCCAGAGTTTCGGTTCCTAATTTGGCATTAAGCGCTTTGATCGTATAGGCCGGGGGCATGGCGCCGCCGTAGCGGTCCTGATCGGCGCCGCCATCAACGATCCCGGCCAGGCCCACCCGCTGTGGCAGGTTTTGCCAGCGCATATAGCCCTCGAAGAGGAACATTGCGACAAGGATCGAGCAGGCAGTGATCCCAGTTGTCAGCGCATGGTCGCGCGGCAACAGCATGGCGCAACCGGCCAGCAGCGCTGCAATCGCCAGCGGTCCCACCACATAGCGCAGCAGCCGGGGCAGATCCGAGGCGTAGTCGTCGTAATGCGCCAGAGCAAAGATCGCGGTCAGCACGAAATAACTCGCCGGGATCAGGCACAGGATGATGGCAGTCCACCGATGGCGGCCAGCGATTGGCAAGGGCTTCTCCGATCAGTCCAGTTCGTACCTGTTTTCGTAATTCTCGTGCAGCGAGGCGTCCTGCGCCTCTTTCTCCAACAGGCAATTGCCGGCGACCAGCACCTCGATCCCGGTGCCCATGAAGCAGCGGAAGGCGTCGGTGGGGGTGCAGACGATCGGCTCCCCGCGCACGTTGAACGAGGTATTGACCAGCAGCGGGCAGCCGGTCAGGTCGTTAAAAGCGGAGATCAGCGCGTGATATTTCGGGTTGGTATCGCGATGAACAGTCTGCACGCGGGCCGAATAATCAACATGGGTTACGGCTGGAATGGCCGAGCGGCGGATGTTCAGCTTGTCGATGCCGAACAGGGCCTCTTCCTCGGACGTCATCTTGCGCCGGATATGTTCGGAGACATCGGCGACCAGCAGCATATAGGGGCTGTCAACGTCCAGATCGAACCACTCGCTGACATGCTCGCGCAGGACAGAGGGCGCGAAGGGCCGGAAGCTCTCGCGGTATTTCACCTTGAGGTTCAAAAGCTTCTGCATGGAGTCCGAGCGCGGATCGCCAAGGATCGAACGGTTCCCAAGGGCGCGCGGTCCGAATTCCATCCGCCCCTGGAACCAGCCCACTGCCTTGCCATCCGCCAGCGCCTGTGCGCTGCGGGTCAGGATCTCACCCTCGTCCAGCCGGGTAAAGCTGGCCCCGGCCGCCGTCAATTCCGCCGCGATCCGGTCGTCGTCGAACGCCGGGCCCAGATAGGCGCCTCGCATGGCATCACCGGGCTGCGCCTGTCGGGGTTGACCCAGTTCCATATGCCATGCCGCCTGCGCCGCCCCGAGCGCGCCCCCGGCATCGCCCGCCGCCGGCTGCACCCAGATATCGCGAAAGGCGCCGTCGCGCAGGATCTTGCCATTGGCCACGCAGTTCAGCGCCACCCCGCCGGCAAGGCACAGCGAGGGGATCCCGTATTCCTGAGCCAGCGCGCGGGTCATGCGCAGCAGGATCTCCTCGGTCACAGCCTGGACCGAGGCGGCGATATCCATGTGGAACTGTGTCAGCTGCTCTGTCTCGGGCTGGCGCACAGGATGGCCGAAAAGATCCTCCATGGCCTTGCTGGTCATGGTCAGCCCGGTCGCATAGTTGAAATAGCGCTGATCCAGCCGGAACGAGCCGTCCGGCTTTACATCGACGATCCGCTCCAGCATCAGGTCGCGAAAGCGTGGCTGCCCATAGGGGGCCAGCCCCATTACCTTGTATTCGCCGGAATTTACCTTGAAGCCGGTGTAATAGGTGAAGGCGGAATAGAGCAGGCCCAGCGAATGCGGGAAGTGCAGCTCGCGCTGGATTTCCAGATCCTTGCCGCGCCCGATGGCAACCGTGGTGGTCGCCCATTCCCCGACCCCGTCTATGGTCAGCACCACAGCCTCGTCGAAGGGGGAGGAGTAGAAGGCGCTCGCGGCATGGCTGACGTGATGCTCGGCGAACAGCAGCTTGTTCGCTGAGAAGCGTGGGTCCAAAAGGCTCAGTTCTCGCTTCAGCAGGTCCTTCAGGAACAGCTTTTCGCGAAGCCAGACCGGCATTGCCATCCGGAACGAGGCAAAGCCGTGCGGAACGTTGGCCAGATAGGTCTCCAGCAGGCGCTCGAACTTCAGGAAGGGTTTGTCGTAGAAGGCGACGTGATCGACGCCGGCCAGATCCAGCCCGGCTTCCTCCAGCACATAGGCGATGGCTTGTGCGGGAAACCCGGCATCGTGCTTGCGCCGGGTAAAGCGTTCCTCCTGCGCGGCGGCCACGATCCGACCATCGACCATCAGCGCCGCTGCGCTGTCGTGATACAGCGCAGAAATTCCGAGAATAGCCGTCACAGGCTTAGAACAGCGTATAGATAAAGGGAGCGACGGCAGAGCCCTGGCTGAGAACGATCAGCGCGCCGAAAATCGCCAGCACAATGAAGACCGGCAATAGCCAGAATTTCCGCCTTTCGCGCAGAAAACCCCACAGTTCTGCGATCATCGACATAGAGGCTACTCCTTTTTTTAAAAAAACCGTGCCAGTATTTCGTCTTAATATTGCAGTCTCATAGATTTCGGCTGCTCGGTTCTTGTAATCCAATATGATTTTTCAGTCGGATCCATTTTCTTTGAAAGCGGATCCTTTCCGCTGGCCCGCATTGCGAGGCCAATTGGAATTAATACGACGAGATAGACAATCGCCATGACGATCGGCGCCACCACAGCACCAAGCAGCAGGCCCAGCTTGAACCACAACCTGTTGGGCACTCGCAGGACCTGCGGCGCAAACATCGCGAGAGCGATGAAAACTGCCGAAAGACCAAGCAGAACCCAGCGCGGCGCGGCGCCGTCCGTGATCGGCCACAATCCGATCAGTGCAAAGACCGCCGCGAAGACCAGCCCGAAATTCCGTTCGGAGCCCATCCTGACCGATGTATTGAGCTGATTATCACTCATTTGGAAACGCACTAATTAAAACCAGTATTAGCTATATCAAAATCGAAGGGGATAGTCGCTAGTTAAAATTCCTGAAAAAAATAATTTCATAATTTGGTAATATTGCACCAATCGGTTGGCGGATTCTCTGCGTCAATCCAGTTTCTCCTCCTAGGGTCCGTAACCCATTGAACCTAGAGGAAGGACGGGCGCGGCTCCGACGCGCGCATGAATGACTACATCCTTTGCCCGACGGGTCTGAATGAACACAGCAATCAGGCGTCGGTCATCTGAGATCACCTGTTTCCGATCAACCTGGTCCATTGCGGCGGTGGCCTGAAGCCACGACACCGCAGCAAGCAATGGCAGCTTCTGCGATTGGTCACGAATAGTGGTAATCGTGTTTCTGGACCGCGGCTGGTTGCGAGAAAAACTATTCCACAATCCCGTTGCGATTACCGTAAGAGGATGAGATTGCGAAATGGTGGGCGCTAAGACGGGGGCGTTCCTCCCGACATGCGAATGATGGAGCCGACAAGCTGGAGCAGTTCAAAAAAACGCGAATGCGTGCACAAAAGTTGCGGCTGAGTTTGGAGAAATTGATTTTTTCAGCTTCAGGTCGCTTTATGCTTGCGGTGTTGCCTGCAGAAATCTGTTTGACGGATCAGAAATATCGCTGTGAAAATTCTCCTGATTGACGTGATAAACGTCCTCCTCATCCGCGATGAAAAACAGAACTATGTTCTCGATGCCGAGGTTCTGGGGGTGCTTGAACTCCTTTTGAGCCAAGGTGTCCCCATGTATGCGGTTTCAATGGTCTCGCGAGATCAATGGAAAACGTTGCAGCACGAATTTCCAGCCATGAAACCGTTGTTCCAGGGTGTAGCGTTTCCAATTGGAGAGACCGAAGATCCCATTGCCAGGACCGATGCGATCAAGCATTTCCTGAATATGCAGGGTGTCCCGGAAAACCTTGTCTTTTACGTCTTCGACAGCAGCGTTCTGGCCGAAGGCCGTACGCAAGAATTTTATGATGCCTTCCGCAATCATTCCGAGGTCGAACCTAACTTCTATGATCCAAAAAGGGTCAGTCCATATTGGTTGAAGATTCGTCTTGTCGCGAGCAAGTTGTTGTATCGGTTCGACAGGTCTACGGACATTTTGCTCAACGAGAAAGAAAAAGAGCTTTGTGGGATATTAGTCCGTTACCTCGCGATAAAAATGTGCCGACTGTTCTACGATCATGACTTTGAAATGCTGGAGTGGACTTCTCCAGAAGCAACTCGAAGCAGAGTGTATGATGAGGGGCAGCAAATAGAGGGTCGAAAATTTGCGCTTATGACAGAGCATGGGGTGAGGTCTTATGAGTTAGCTGTATCGTGTTTAATGGAATTTGATTTGGTATCTCAGGTTCTAGGCTACTACTATGAGATGCTGGTCGATGTTGATGATATTCCAAAGCTGCTGTCTGCCCGGGAGGATTTGCATCGAGAACAACTGGGTTGGGCTATCGAGACGTTCTTCGATATGGAATCTCAAGACCGGTGGAACGACGAGGATAACCGGGAACGCAGCTCTTTACGGCACGTGGAGATTACGCTCGACATAGTCGACAGTTTTCTCGCAAACGGGTTGATCGAATACGACGGTCCTGAACTCGTCTGGAGCGAAAAAATGGATCCTTATTTTCTCATGGCACAGTACGGAAAGCCGAATGCTGTGGATTCGGAATACCATTTTTCGCATGAGGAAGAAGCTGGCGAGTTTTTTCGAAGAATTTGTGGGCCACCCCAAAATATTACGGACGAGGATGAAGAATTCGACGAGCCAGGCTGTCGAACGGTTACCTGGACAATTTCTCCAATTATCTGGAAAAATTGAAATGGGTATTTTGATTAGGGCGATCCAAAATTCTGATGCTAGCGATTTTCTGATTTCGGCTGCGGTACTGTCTGCCGACTGAATGATCGCGGTTTGAGTGCCTCTTGTGATCTCATGATTGATGTTTCCGTAGAGCTCAGTCCCAGGGCCATATTCGGCTCGCGCCCGACCGGATGAAGAAAGCTGATACCTGCCAAAATACGCCGGGCGGGTTCCTTTTTGTTTCGCAAAGACGCTGCGAGCGCCCACGGCCGGGCACGATGATGCGGCGCTGTCGCGCGTCCGCTGGTGCCCGGCCGGGTTCCATGTAATCGCCGTTCGAAGACGGAGGCGATCGTGACCGTCAGGCGTGTTCCCGTGACACGCAGCAGTCGGCTATCGCTTCGACGTGCCGGTGGTCGGTTCCGCAGCAGCCGCCGTAGACCCGAAGGTTCGGCAACAGGCGCTTCAACTGCGCATAGTCACGGCCAAGTTCCGCGGGGTTGCCAGGATCAAGGTTTTCAGCCTCGTCCAGTTCCGCGTGGCTGAGGCGCGACGCGTTGGCCCGCACACCCCAGACGCGCTTCAACCATGCGGCGTCGGATTCCAGCGCGATGCGGAAATGGTCGGGATGCGCGCAGTTGACCATGAAGTAGGCCGCGGCACCCGCAGTCAGCATGTCTGTCTGCTCGAAGGCCTCGCCCAGAGGTGTGCCATCAGGCAGGCGGCCGTCGGTTTCCGTGGTGTAGGAAACGACCGACGGCATGCCTGCGGCCGCAGCGGCGCGGATGATGCCGACGCCTTCGTTCACGGTCGAGATCGTGAAGGCACTGACCATGTCGGCCTCGGTCTGGGCGAACCAGCCGATCTGTTCGGCGTGGAACGCTTCGGCCTCGTCGGCAGTCATGGCGAGATCAGGCTGGTAGCCGTCGCCGCGCGGTCCGATATTTCCTGAAATGACAACCGGCGACACGGTTTCAGAACCTCGCCTGATGTCGGCAAGCAGGGCAATGGCCGCCTCGTTGAGCTGCTTGAGATCTGCGGGTGAGTGTCCGATCTGTCGGCCCCAATCCCTGCTGGCGCGCCACGTTGGCGCTTCAAGCAGGAACCCGGTACCATGATCCGCAGCGATGGCGAGATGCCGTTCGAAATAGGTCCGCAGCACACTGCGTCCTTCCACTGTCTCAAGCAGCGGATAAGAGGCGAAAAGCGGCAGCTCAAGTCCCTCATGGAAGATCAGTGTCGTTTCGAGACCGGAATCTGTGAGAAGGGTGATGCCGTTCGATTGGGGCAGCTGATGGCGGTGAAGTGCTCGCATTACAGTTCTCCCCGTACGTGTGCAGAGTCCTGGCCGGAAAGGCAGGGCAAAGGCACGTGAGGGTTGCTGGCGCGAAAAAACCTTGAAATCGGTAGCATGGGTCGGCTCTCCTGTGGTTGACGAGGTGAGACTGACCGATGCCCATGCACTTCTGCGTTCCGGGAACCGTTACAAGCGCGTTAAATCGCACGGTGCGCATCCCGGTCCGGTTTACTCGGACCGGAGAGCGTGAGACCTAAGGGCTTCAAGTGTTGCGTGGATGTCTATTGGCCACGGAGGGGGCATGGCACAGGAACCAGGGAACCGGACCGGAAGCGAGATCATGATCCGTCATGTGCGCGCGAGTGATCGCGATGCGGTTGCGGCAATATTCAACTCCAGGCACGTCAACCTGGGAACGCAGCGACTGCCTTATCACGCCGACACCGACGTCGAGGCCCGCCTGTGCGACGATCCGGCGAAGATGAAACTGGTCGCGGAAATCGATGGCAATGTCGCCGGATACTGCGAACTGGAGACCTGGCCCACCCGGCCGCGGATCCGCCATGGTGGCGAGATCGACATGGTTGCAACGCATCCGGACTTTCGAGGGCGAGGTGTCGGGCATGCTTTGATGGAGGCGATAATCGACCTTGCAGACAACTGGCTGCAGCTGACCCGACTTCAACTCTATGTCTGGGACGGAAACGATGTGGCGGTCCGTCTCTATCAAAACTTCGGGTTCGATATAGAAGGGCGTTTGCGCCGCTTTGTTTTTATCAACGGCGAATATCGGGACGCCTTGATCATGGCCCGTCTTGCCGAGCCGGCCAGGCTCAAAACCGAGACCTGATCCCATGACGCCGGAAGACAGGCTCGCAATCAACCTTTTCGGGGTGTTTGAAGCCCGCGCGCAGGGCATTCCCCTGAGGTTGCCGACGCGGCGGGTGGAGCTTGTCCTCGCGCTTCTTGCTCTTTCTCCTGGCAAGGCAATCAGTCGCTCGTACCTTTCTGCGCTGCTTTGGCCCGGACAGGAGAGCTCGCTGGCGCGGGCTTCGCTCCGGCAGGCCCTGTTTCGATTGCGCGGAGCGCTCGGCACGCAACATGCGGCGGCCCTGGAAACGGAGGCCGGGTGGGTGAAACTTCGCCGCGAGGCTGTCGTGATCGACATCGATGCCATAGACGAGGAGGGCGCGGGTCCCGGCGAGGCCCCGGACGGGTTGCCGTTGGACGGGCTCTCCGGTTTTGAGCCGGAATTAGAAGAAGTGATCGATGCGGCGCGTGCCGACCTCCGCCTGCGCCTGTGTGCCTGGCATGCCGCGGCTGCGAAACGGGCCCTGGCTGAGCACCGATTTGTCGACCTCGAAGCTCACGGGCGACGGCGGCTCGCATTGGAACCCTATGACGAAGCGGCATTGCGTGACCTGATGACCGCCCTTTGGCGGCAAGGGCGACGTAACGCGGCGCTCCTGGCGTTCCAACAGGCGAGCCAGCGCATCCGGGAAGACCTGTCGGTCTCGGTCGAGCCTGAAACCATAGAGCTCTTCCAGAATATCCGTGCATCGCGTGACCCAAGAGAGGAAAGCAACAAGGCGGAAACCGCAGGCAAGGACAGCCCGGCCGCCGTGCATGGGGAGCCGCCAGGGCTACCGTTCGCCGAACGGGTCAAGAGCACGGAGGAGGGGGCTGGACTTGCGCATCTGCGCTACCTTGCCGTGATCCACCTTGCTTCGGAGCGATTGCGGGCGTCGATGATCGATTCCGATCCCGAAAACGCCGAGGCGGCAGGCAACAGGGCCATTCGCGCCATTGAGGTCGTTATCAAGCGCGAAGGAGGAAAGATCGTCGGCCGCGCGGGACATCAGCTTTCAGCCGTTTTCGGCGCATACCGTCCCGACGAGAGCCCGGCATTGTCCGCAGCGCTGGCGGGTTTTGAAATCGCCGGACAGGACTGCGCCGTCGGTATTCACGCAGGTGCAGGCCTCGTCGGCAGCCAGTCCGAGGCGTTTCCGCTTGCTCTGCACGCCCAGTCGCTTTCCGCTATGGCCAAATCTGGCGAGGTCCGCGTCACCGCCGAAGTCGAAGCCTCGTGCCGCGGTGCCTTCGAGTTTAGCCCGGCCGAGCCGCTACCGGAAGAAAGCGGCATCCCGGCCGTTGCGACCTGGCGTCTCAGGCGCGAAACATCGGTGCGTAGCGGCTTTGATATTCGAAAGGCGCGAGGCCTCGGCCGCTTCTGCGGAAGAGACCTGGAACTTGCTGCATTGACCGACGTCGCCGCGCAAAGCGGACCACGCATTGTGGCGGTCATCGGCACGGCCGGTATCGGAAAATCGCGCCTGGTCCATGAGTTCCTGAAGCAATCGCCACCCGGCACGTTGCTGCGCGTGCAGTTTGCACGCGGGGAGATGGGAGGGAGTGTCGCCTGCTTCTCAAACATGGTGCGATACCTCCTGGATATTGACCCGGACCAGCCGGAGCCGGGCATCGAGGCGGCGCTTCCTCCGGAACTGGCAACTGACGAGCTCAAGGAATGGCTTGTCCCGGCACTTGCCGGCGTGCTCGGCCAGGTGGAGCTGGAAAAACCATGGCTCGCGCTGCCGCGTCACCAGAGGTTTCAGGTGTTGGCAGATGCATTGCTGACGATCATCGGAGCGCTCGCCGGACGAGACTGCGTTCTGTTGATCGAGGACATGCATTGGGCCGATGAGCAGGCCGTTGCGCTGATTGAACGCCTGGTGCGCTCGCTGGATGCCGCGGGTCCGATGCTCGTCATCACACGCAGACCCGCCAGCGCGGAGAGCTGGTTCGGTCAGGAACATGTCAGGACACTGACGCTCCAGCCGCTGGGGCGAGAGGATGCGGTTGCGTTGCTCGCCGATACCGGCTTGCCAAGCTTGATCCGTGCCGCGGTGTTGGAGCGATGCGAAGGCGTGCCGCTTTTCCTGGAGGAGTTCTCGCGCGCTGCCATCTCGGAACACAAAGACCCGAAGGATGTCGCGGACACGTACCCTGGCTCTCAACCTTTCGGTTTCCTTCCGCCGGGCCTCCTCGGGATCCTGTCATACAGGATCGATGCACTCTCCGATCCGGCGCGCCAGACGCTTGAGGCCGCCGCCGTTCTTGGCGCGGAGCCGACGGATACTTTCCTGACGATGCTCTGCGGTCTGAGACGTGAGGCCTATGATGTGGCGATTTCTGAGCTCGCCGATGCTGACCTCCTGTACCGGATCCGCATGTTTCCGAAACGCTCCTACGCTTTCAAGCATGCCCTGATACAAGATGCCGCTTATCACGGGATTCCCGCGAGCCGGCGCGCCGCGCTGCATGCACGCGTCGTTCAGGCGCATGAAGAGCTGGGACGTGAAGGCGATATCGACGATGCCGCCCTGGCTTTTCACGCCGTGAACGGCAACCTGCTCGAACAGGCTGTTGAGTTTGCCACGCGTGCTGCAAGGGACGCAGCGACACGATCGAGCTACGCACAGGCCAACCGGATGACGGACATAGCGCTCCAGGCTATCGCCGGTTTGCCTTCGAGTGAGAGGCTGCTGCGCCTTGAGGCCGACATACTGTCGTGGCGCCGGGCGTTGCTGTGGCCGTTGGGGCAGATGAACCGGACCATCGACGGGCTGGAGCGGGCAGAGGCGATCGCCCGCGACCTTGGTGATGACCATAAACTGGCCGAGGTGTGCATTCACCGGGCCTATATGCATTCAGGCGATGGAAAACCCTGGCTGGGTCTTGATTTCTGCACCAAAGCCACGGCCGCGGCTTCCCGCATCGGCGAGAAACAACTTCTTGCCGAGGCTGCACTGGCCCGTTGCCAGATTCATTCGCTGCAGGGAAAGATGCGTGCGGCCCTGGAGGCGATCCATGATCACGCCGCAGCCTGGGATGATCGCCGGCACGCTCTGGACGGGCTTCTGGTGACCCGCTACGTGATGATGAATTTTCTCGTCGCGCGGGCTCATGTGGCCCTGGGGGAAGGAGACGCGGGATGGGAGCATATCCGCAGGGCCGCCAGGACAGCGATGGAGACAAACAGGCCCGCCGACCGATACATCACCTGCCGCGGACTGGCTGATATCGGCGCGTTCTGCCGGAACCCCGAAATGGCTCTCAAGGCGTGTTCAACGTCCCTTGAAATCGCGCGGCGTGCCGATATGCCGGCGTATGTCGCCTGGGCAGAGGCCGATTTGGCGGAGCTCAAGCTGGCTTCGGGTGAGTACAAGGAAGGCATGGCGGACCTGCAAACCTTGCTGGATCAGGACAGCGGCATGCTTCTGCGGATTGCCCGGATCAAGGCGAAAACGGCTCTGGCGTGTTCTGTTCCGGAGAACGGCAACAAGTCCGTTCAGCGCCTGCAAGACGTATTGCAGGAAGCCGAGGCTGCGGATCTTCCTCTGCCGCGCGTCAGGCTCCTTCGCGAGATTGCGGAGCAGCTCAAAACGGCGGACCCGGTAAATGCCACGGACCACAGAAACGCCGCAGACGAGATTGAAGCGACGGAAGGCTATTCGGTGGCAAATGCCCCGGATGCGTCAGCGTTTGATGCGCTTCTTGCAGCACTCGGGGACGTCTAGGGTGTGCCCCATGGGGCGAAACGTTCCTTGATTGCGAAGTTCAAGGTTCGTGGTCTGCCACTCCGGAGTATAGAGAATATTTCCCTGAGAGAATGGCGAATATATCTACCAAAATCATCGATGGCTTCGTCGCAAATAGACTGGTCGAAAAGAGAGACGGCAGGCTTGTTTGGAGCGAAAAGATGGCCCCGCATTTCATAATGACCCGGCGAGGAGGGCCGCTTGTCTGGCGTGATGGAAGCGACGAACCCTACAAAGAAGAAGCGAGCGAGTTCTTTGCAAGAATTTGCATGCTTTCTGATCACACCCTTTACTGACCAGGATAACCAGTCAGTTGTGCCGCTTCTGGAATTTCTTGCGGACTGCAAGGGGGAAGAGAGCCAAAGATGCCTAACAGGTTTTCTTGGTGGCCTTGAAGAATGTTGGTAGCGGAGGAGGGAGTCGAACCCCCGACACGCGGATTATGATTCCAACGTTGGTGCAATCGTAATAAGAACTCGGAGAAAGAAACGGATGCTCCACGATCGCATTCAGACTACCAATTCTACAGTTCGGCAGGTGTGTTGATCTGTGATTACTGGGCGCCTTTAAGATGAGGTATTTCACCGTAGACGGCATGAGTTCTGGAACGGGTGTCCGGGACACTCTGGATGGCGGGTTTGTTGATTTGGACAAAATCGGCGTTTCGGCCGGGTTAAAGAGAGATATCCGCGTATGGCTTTTGGAATATGAAGCTGAGTTCTTTGCTGGGTTTCGAAATTTGAAGACCCTGGCAGCCTTGGATGAGAAGGGTCTCCAAATCGCACAGCGTCTTTCCAAGGAAATACCAGGATCAAAAACTGAATATTATTCGGATGGAAAATCCGAAAAAATTTACTTCAAGCTATAGATCGATCCCATGCAGTGAAATTGATGCTGTAGTGAGCGCGATGGGGCTTGAAGTTCAAATCCGGGATCGGGCGGGCAGCGAGTGTCTCTGCGTACCCAAATTGAAGAAAATCAGGATCGACTGCAGGAAAGACAACAATCGCAAATGCAGCAGCATTTTCTTCATTGAATAAAATGCTGCTAGGCAACCGATAGGTTTTATTACGGAGGATGGTAGCGGAGGAGGGACTCGAACCCCCGACACGCGGATTATGATTCCGCTGCTCTAACCGGCTGAGCTACTCCGCCATCCCGTGCAATCCGGGCCTGGGTGGCCCGCGCGACGTGGGGTGCTTATAGTGAGGCGGCGGGCGGGCGTCAAGCGTTGAATTGGCGTCCGGCCGCAAAGTTTTTTGTCTTGCTTCAGGCCGCGGAAACCGGGGCTTTGGCCTGTGGAAAATCGATCGCCCAGTCGCCCGTGCGTTCGGTCTTGTGGATCCAGCCACCGCCCAGAACGCGGGCTGTTTCGTCGTCCGTATCGAAGAAGACGCAGGCCTGGCCCGGGGCGACACCTGTTTCGCCGTTGACGAGATCGACAAAGCCTTTGCCGTTCAAAATGCGCAAGGTGGCCGGTGCCGGCGGCCGGGTGGAGCGGACCTTGGCGAAGAGTTCGATCTCATCGCCTTCGTCCAGCGGCTGGTCGCCGATCCAGTTCATTTCACGCAGCAGGATGGTGCGGGTCGCCAGTGCTTCGCGCGGGCCGACGACGACACGGCGCTCGTCCGGGTCAAGGCGCACGACATAGAGCGGGTCACCCGTCGCGACACCAAGGCCGCGGCGCTGGCCGATGGTGTAATGGATGATGCCGTCATGCGTGCCGAGCACGCGACCGTCCATATGGACGATCTCGCCCGGTTCGGCCGCGTTGGGGCGCAGCTTGCGGATGACCTCGGCATAATCGCCATTGGGTACGAAGCAGATGTCCTGGCTGTCCGGCTTGTTGGCGACGGTCAGGCCGAATTCGGCTGCAAGCTCACGCACTTTCGACTTGGGCATGCCGCCAAGGGGAAAGCGGAGGAAATCGAGCTGATCCTGCGTGGTGGCGAACAGAAAATAGCTCTGGTCGCGGTCGAGATCGGCGGGACGGAAAAGCGCGCGCTTGTTACCCTGCTGGGCGGAGCGGACGTAGTGGCCCGTCGCCAGTGCATCGGCGCCGAGGTCCTTTGCGGTCTTCAGAAGATCGGTGAACTTGACCGTCTGGTTGCAGGAAACGCAAGGGATCGGGGTTTCGCCGGCAATATAGCTGTCGGCGAAACGGTCCATGACCTGTTCCTTGAACCGGCTTTCGTAATCCAGCACGTAGTGGGGAATGCCGATGGTTTCGGCCGCGCGGCGGGCATCGTGAATGTCGACGCCCGCGCAACAGGACTTCGCCTTGCTGACGGCGGCGCCATGATCGTAAAGCTGCAGGGTGACCCCGATGACGTCGTAGCCTTCGGCCTTCATCAGGGCAGCCACGACCGAGCTGTCGACCCCGCCGGACATGGCGACGACAACGCGGGTGTCTTCCGGGCGGCCGGGCAGATCCAGACTGTTTCGCATCCAGTGTACTTCCAGAAGTTTTCGGCCGATCGCGCAGGCGGGGCGGTTGTCCGTCCCGTGCCATCCACGCCCTGTCGGGCGGGCGGCGATCAAGGGCCCAATTCAAAGTTGGCGGCACTATACAGATAAGGTGCGCGGCTGCCAATTGCTTCCCCTGCATGGCAGGCACGCTTTGCCGGACCGGCAAAGCTTGCCGCCCGCAGGCCGGTGTCGAGGCGGGGCAATCTGGAAAAACCTGAATGAAATCAACGGTTCTTTTCGCGCTTATGACTTGGCCCGATGTTTGCTTCCAATCTCGGTGACGTAATGTGCCCGCCGCTGCGGGCCGGGATCTGGGGGCAAACGTGCTGCCATTTGGACTGACAACAGATGTTTCTGCCGGGGCGCTGGCAGCAGGCGCGGGCAGCGCGCTTGCTGGCGGACAGGCGTCTGCCGGTTCTGCTGCAGCCTCCTCGCTTGAGGGGAAGGCAAACGGATTTGCCGACGAGTTGAACTCGATTGCCGGGCAGGGCAAAGGGCAAGCCAAGGCACAGGCAGGTGCTGCGGTCACCGGCAAGGGTGGCCGGACGGCCGATCAGCTTATGCCTGGCGCGGTTGCCACGCAGATCCAGGCCAATATGGCCACCGGCGAAGTCGCTCCCGCTGGTGCAGCAGACCCGGCAGTGCCTATGATCGATCCGGCTGTCTCGGGCACAATCAGCACCGCAGGTCCTTTGCCCGGTGCTGGTCAGCCGGTGGATGCCGGGGATGATCTGCTTCCTTCCGAACGGGATGAAGCAGCGCCGTCTAGCGAGGTTGCCCTGGCTGCTGGGTTTGCCCCGGCCACGCCAGTTGTGCAGTTGGTGCCGCAAGCAACGGGTGAGGGCGCTGCTGCTTCTTCAGTTGACGCCAGCTCCGGAGTTTCGGGTGAAGGTGGTTTCGGGGGCGGTCTTCCAGGGGGTGGGGTGCCAGGTGCAGGTGGGGCCGGTACAGCGGTTCCCGGTGCAGCGGCGCCCGGTGCCGCAGCGTCTGACTCCGCACCACTTGCGGGCGCTGGACCTTCGACGCCTCTGGACGGTCCGGCAAATGGCGCAGCACCTCAGCCTGCGGCTGAAGCAGGAAGCAAGGCCAACATGGGTTCTGCTTCAGCGGCCACGACACCGAACTTCGCTGGTGCGCCGACGGATGCGCAGGCGCGTGCCACTCAGCCTGCAATGCCGGAACGGCTAGGGTCTTCCCTGATTGCAGAGGCTCAGGCCGCCGTTTCGCGGCCGGCGGCTGTTACGACAGAGCGCCGCTGGCAAAGCGAGCTGCCGAAAGAGTTTAGAGCGTCGGCAACACCTGCCGTGCCGCCGTCAAATTCGAAACCCTCCGCAACGCCGACAGTTCAGGCCGCTGTCGGGGCTGCTGTTGACGCGGTGGCAAAGGTGGCGAGCCAGAAAGCGCCTGAGGCCCCCGGTCTTCAGGTTGCGGCAGCGACACCTGCAGGAACTCATGCGGCTCCGGTTGCGGCTGTTGCTCAGGCTGTCGCAGCTCCTGAGGGTGCAGCAGTGCCTGCCGCTCCCGTCGTGGATGGGGAAGCTGCTCAGCCGGTGGTGGTGACTGCCGAAACAGGTGAAGCTGCGCCGAAGCCAGGAAACGCCACAGGCGCGGCGGTTACACAGGTTGCTGCCGGTGTGAATGCGGGTGCAGCACCCGTGCCGCAACCGGTTCAGCCGGCAGCGCAGCCGGTGGTGACTGACCAGCCGCAAATATCTGGCACTGTCACCGAGGAAGGAGCCGGTCTGGGCAATCCTGCGGTTGAGGCTGAAGCCGGACCGCAAGCCGCGAACGCTGCCAAGACGGCGGCCGCTGCTCCTCCTGCCAATGCGGCGGACCAGAAAGGGCCGGAGCCTCGGGGAGCTGCATTGACTGCTGTTCCGGCGGCGGCGCTTTCGAACATCGCATTTGAAGAAGCGGATCTGCCCGCGGATCTGCCGGAGACTAGCATTTCCGGTGAAATGGGCACGGCAACGGTACGCGGCGGCGATCTGGCCGGTGCAATGCGGACCGAGAGCCTGCAAGCGCCCAGCCAGAGCCAGTCTGGCCATGTGGCCACCCAGGTGGCGGCTGAGATCGCCCGCAATCTGAAGAACGGCCATACCCGTTTCCAGATGCGTTTCGACCCGCCGGAACTCGGCCGGGTCGAGGTTGAGATGAAGGTTTCTCACGACGGCAAGGTTCAGGCGCATCTGCGCGTCGACCGGCCGGAGACGCTGGACATGTTCCTGCGTGACCAGCGTGGTCTGGAACGGGCGCTGGAGGCCGCAGGCCTCAACCCGGATTCAGACAACCTGCAATTCTCCCTGAGGCAGGACGGGGGCCAGCAGTTCGGCTCCCAGCAGGGCGAGGGGGATCAACGGCCGGCCATGAACGGTGGCGGAGGGACGGTTTCTGCAGAAGCTGATCCTATGCTTGAAGACATTGTCAGAATGACCATCGCCGAACAACGCGGCGGTCTGGACATGAAAGTTTAACGGGGCGGGTTGCCGTCTCAGGAGTGAAAAATGACAACTGTTTCTCCAACTTCCGCAGCATCGTCGCAGAGCGGTTCGGCAACCAGCCAGGCAGGCCTGATCGCCGATTACGAACTGTTCCTGAGCATCCTGACGACCCAGATCCAGAACCAGGATCCGCTGGATCCTCTGGACTCGGCGGAATACACCAATCAGCTTGTGCAGTATTCGAGCGTTGAGCAGGCCATCAAGCAGAACCAGAACCTGGAAGAGATCATTGCCTCGCTGACCAGTAGCCAGAGCATGGGTTACGTCAGCTACATCGGCAATGAAGTCACCGCCGACGCGTCCACGACCACCTTGTCCGGCAGCAAGGCAAGCTGGAGCTACAGTCTGGAAGAAGACGCGACAGGTGAGTTCGAGATCCGCAACAGCGCTGGTTCGATCGTCTACAGCGGCGAAATCGAACTGGCCGCGGGGGATGGCACCTTCTACTGGGGTGGGCAGACGGACTCAGGACAGCAGGCGGTCGACGGGCTCTACACCATCTCCTTCGACATGAAGGACGCCTCCAGCCGCCCGGAAACCGTCAGGACCACCGTATCCGGCATTGTCGACAGCGTGGACTGGTCGAGCGGCGAGGCAGTGCTGAAGGTTGGCAGCCAGGAGTTTCCGGTCAGTTCCGTGGTATCGGTCGCGCGACCGACCTGATCGTCCCGCCAAACGAAGTTTTTTCAAAGCCGCTCCGGAGCATTCCGGGGCGGTTTTCTGCGTTTTTCGGGCCTTTGGGAAACGCTGCGCCGGACGATGGACGTTTGCCGGCACATAAAATTTGCGGTTGAAGTGCGCTTTGGGCGTGCTGCAATTTTCCAGTTAACCGAATTGCCTTGCAAATTGCACGAGCAGGTAAATATGGTTAACGATTTCATATAATACTATTTAGAATTGGACCGTTTATCTTTGCCAAATCCTAAATATCATTCATTAAATTTCGATTTTATAGTTAATAAAAACACAATTTTGCTTTAGGCGTTTGTTAAGCGTCATCTTGTAGTCTCAAATCAGCCTTGGTCATGGTTAGTGTGAGAGTACAATGACCGAACACATTCGTTCGCGTGTAAAATATGTCATCGGACCGGACGGGAGCCCGCTAACCATCGCGGACCTGCCTCCGACTTCGACAAAGCGGTGGGTCATCCGCCGCAAGGCAGAGGTGGTTGCCGCAGTTCGCGGTGGCTTGTTGTCCCTTGAAGAAGCTTGCCAGAGGTACACTCTGACAGTTGAGGAGTTTCTCTCCTGGCAAAGCTCGATTGAAAAGCACGGCCTTGCCGGGCTTCGAGCGACCCGGATCCAGCAATATCGAAATTGATCCGGAAAAAAGTTTCTGCAACGCGCTCAAAGGCGCAATCAAAGGGTCGGCTCTGCCGGCCTTTTTATTTGGCTTGCCCTCTGAGAGAAACTTATCCAAAAATTAATGAAGTAGGCAGTTTTTCCCCACCTGAGTTGCAGTTTGCATTAATGGAATTGGCAGAAACCGGCCGATCCGCCCTTATTGGAAAGGTTTTGTTAACCACTTGTTAACCACCTGGGCGGCAAATTTTGCCCATCGAAGGTGTGGCGTGTCCGGCCGACTCCAATAATAACGGCAAGGACATGTTTCAGATGCGGGCGGGCATTCGTGAACGGACTTGTTGAATTCATCAAAACCCTGGGGGCGGCGCGCATTGCTGCAATGGGGGCAGTCGCTGCAATCCTTGTCGGCGTCTTTGCGTTCATCATCTTCCGGGTGACGGCACCCCAGATGACGACGCTCTACAATGAGCTGACTCTGGAAGATTCCGCGGCCATCGTTTCGCAGCTCGAAAGCCAGGGCGTGCAGTTCGAGATCGCCCGGCAGGGTGCTTCGATTCTCGTTCCGAACGAACAGGTTGCCCGCTTGCGCATGCAACTGGCCGCCGAAGGGCTGCCGACCGGCGGTTCGATCGGTTACGAGATCTTCGACCGTTCAGATACACTCGGTGCCACCAGCTTCGTTCAGAACATCAATCACCTGCGTGCCATGGAAGGCGAGCTGTCCCGCACGATCGGGTCTCTAGATCGTATACGTGCAGCCCGCGTTCACCTGGTGATCCCGGAGCGCCAGTTGTTTCAGAAGGACCGTCGTCCGCCGTCCGCTTCCATCGTGCTGAACGTTCGCGGTGCGCTTGGGCCGGGTGAAATCCGTGCGGTCCAGCATCTTGTTGCCACAGCCGTTGACGGCCTCGAGCCGGACCGTGTCTCCATCGTTGATGAAAGCGGCCGCCTGCTGGCTTCCGGCGTGGGCAATGATGAAGACGGCCTTCTGACGAATTCGCTGCAGGAGCGGACTGTCGAGATCGAAGGCCGGCTGCGCAATCAGATCGAAGAAATTCTGAACTCCGTCGTCGGACCGGGCCGGGCACGGGTTCGCGTCAACGCGGAAGTCGACTACAATCGCCTGACAGAAACCACCGAGACCTTTGATCCGGACGGGCAGGTGGTACGGTCCACCCAGTCCAAGGAAGAAGCCTCTTCTGCCGTATCGCGGAACGGACAGGTTACGGTCGCCAACCAGTTGCCGAATGCGGATGCCGGTCAGGGTGGTGCCGAGCGTGACACCTCGTCCATTACCGAGGAAATCGTCAATTACGAGATTTCCCACTCGACCCGGACCGAGGTTGTCGAGGCCGGCAAGGTCAAGCGGCTGTCCGTTGCCGTTCTGGTCGACGGCACCTATCAGCCGGATGGCAATGGCGGCAGCACCTATACGCCGCGGTCTCAGGAAGCCCTGGACCGGATCGCGGTTCTGGTGCGTTCCGCTGTTGGATTCGACGCTGAGCGGGGTGACGTTGTTGAAGTCGTGAACCTGCAGTTCGCGTTGCCGCCGCAGGACGACCTGCTGGCCGAAAGCGACAACCTGTTCGACTTCACCCGCAACGACATCATCCGCTTTGCAGAGCTGGGCGTGCTGTTTCTGATCGCGGTGATGCTGCTGCTCTTCGTGGTTCGTCCGCTTCTGCGCCGCATCGTGACACCGGAAGAAAAGCAGCCGCAGGAGCTGATGATCGGCCCGGATGGAACACTCGTGATAGAAACGGAAGTCCCGCAGGAAGAAGCGCCTGAAGATGAATTCGTGATCGAATGGCTGGAACAGGCCAAACAGGAAGGCGCGATGCAGGCAAGCTCGATTGCCAAAGTGGGCGACATGATCAAGGACCACCCGACCGAAGCAGTGACAATCGTCCGCGGTTGGCTGGATGAACAGGCGGCCTGACAGTGAGCGATCACCTCCAGAAACAGCTAAAGGTCAGCGCCGACGAGGAAGAGCGCGAGCTGAAGGGAGCGGAGCGGGCAGCCGTTCTGCTTCTCGCGCTTGGTGAATCCCATGGGGCGCCGATCTGGGCCAAGCTTGACGAGATTGAGGTGCGTCAGGTGTCTGCCGCCATGGCAAACCTTGGCCCGGTCACACCGACCATGCTGGAGAACCTGTTCAAGGATTTCGTGCGCCGCGTGAGTTCAAAGGGCTCCCTGACGGGCAACGTCGATGCGACCGAGCGGCTTCTTGCCAGTTTTCTGCCGGGCGACAAGGTCTCCATCATTATGGAGGAAATCCGGGGACCGGCTGGACGCAACATGTGGGAGAAGCTCTCCAACGTGCAGGAGAACGTTCTCGCCAACTACCTCAAGAACGAATATCCGCAGACCGTCGCAGTGGTGCTGTCGAAGATCAATTCCGACCATGCCGCACGGGTGCTTGGCATCCTGCCGGAGGAACTGGCATTGGAAGTTGTCAGCCGAATGCTGCGCATGGACGCCGTCCAGAAGGAAGTTCTGGAGAAGGTGGAACAGACGCTGCGCGTGGAATTCATGTCGAACCTCACCAACACCTCGCGGCGCGACAGTCACGAGATGATGGCGGAGATCTTCAACAATTTCGACCGGCAGACCGAAGCCCGTTTCCTGGCGGCACTGGAAGAGGACAACCGGGAAGCGGCAGACCGCATCAAGACGCTGATGTTCACCTTCGACGACCTGTTGAAGCTCGACGCGGCGAGCGCGCAGACGCTGCTGCGGCACGTCGAAAAGGACGCTCTGGCCATTGCGCTCAAGGGGTCCACGGACACGGCAAGGGAATTCTTCTTCGGCAACATGTCGTCGCGCGCTGCAAAGCTTCTGCAGGACGACATGGATGCCCTCGGGCCCGTGCGGTTGCGCGACGTGGACGAGGCGCAGACCGGCATGGTGAACAAGGCCAAGGACCTGGCGGCAAAAGGCGAGATCATGATCTCCAAGTCCAAGGGCGAGGATGAAATTATCTACTGATGCGGCAAACGGCAGGCACTTACAGCAAAATGGGACGCATGACCAACCCATCGAAATTTCTGTTCAACGTCGACTTTTCCGAGCCTGAAGAGCCGGAAGTGGTCGCTCCCGTCGAGCCGGAGATACCGATGATTCCGGTTGCCCAGCATGAGGAAATCCTGAAGAAGGCAAAGGCTCAGGCTTTCGAGGAAGGCCGCGTGAAGGCGCTTCAGGACCTGCAGACCAAGCAGGAAACCCTGCTGACGGCCGAAGTCAGCCATCTTGCCGATTCCGTTGCCCGCGTCCTGGAAACCCTGGATGGTCAGGTGGCGGACCGCGAGAAAGATGCCATCAGCCTCGCTTTTCTTGTGGCCAGACGCCTGTGTGCCCATCTGATTGCGCGCCAGCCGCTGGCAGAGACGGTGGCTTTGGTGTCAGAATGCCTCGGACCGTTGCGCAAGGCGCCGCATCTCGTCATCCGGATCGCGGAGAAGGATGTCGAGGCGCTGAAGGCCCAGGTGGATCCGATCATTCACGAGAAGGGCTTCGAGGGACGGCTGGTCATCCTCGGTGAGCCGGATATCGGCCGTGGTGATTGCCACATCGAGTGGGCCGACGGCGGTATCAGACGCGACCGCAAGGCGATCGAGGCCGAAATCGATGCCAGCATTCGTTCCTATCTGCGCGGGCGTAGCGCGGAAAGACGCAGCAAGACCTCCGACACGTCGGCGGAAAAGGAAACTGACGCATGAGCGACGAGCAAGACCATAACATCCCGCTCGACGAGCTCGAGGCGCCGGAGCGCCGGCTCGACGATAGCGAAACGCATGTTCCGCAATCCGCGGCCGACCTTGAAGCCGTGTTCGATGTACCCGTGCGCATTTCCGCCGTCCTGGGGCATTCCAGAATGCATGTGTCGGACCTTTTGAAACTGGCGTCCGGAACGGTTCTGGAACTCGACCGGAAGGTGGGGGAAGCCATCGATATCTATGTGAACGACCGGTTGGTCGCCCGTGGCGAAGTCGTCCTGGTGGAAGACAAGCTGGGTGTGACCATGACTGAAATCATCAAGACGGATCGATAGGGATAGGAACGGATGCGGCTGTTAATTGTCGGAACGCTCGGCGGTCAGCTGACGACGGCTTCCAAGATCGCGATGCAGGGCGGGGCTCAGGTCACCCATGCGGACGATATCGAGGGGGCCCTGAAAGTCCTTCGCTCCGGTCGCGGCGCGGACCTCCTGATGGTCGAGGTTCATCTCGACATTGCCGGGCTGATCCAGAAACTCCAGAACGAACGCGTTCATGTGCCGGTGGTGGCCTGCGGCGTGGAAACGGATGCCCAGGCGGCGGTTTCCGCCATCCGGGCGGGCGCGAAGGAATATATTCCGTTGCCGCCCGATCCGGAGCTGATCGCCGCTGTGCTGGCGGCTGTCGCCCAGGAACGCGGTGATCTTATCTACCGGGACGATGCCATGGCATCGGTGGTCAAGCTGGCCGAACAGGTCGCGCCGTCGGATGCCTCGGTTCTGATCACCGGTGAAAGCGGTACGGGTAAGGAAGTCATTGCCCGCCATGTTCACAAATGCTCGAACCGGGCGTCCAAGCCGTTTATCTCGATCAACTGTGCAGCGATCCCTGAACACCTTCTGGAATCGGAGCTGTTCGGCCACGAGAAGGGCGCCTTCACCGGCGCGGTCGCGCGGCGGATCGGAAAATTCGAGGAAGCTGACGGCGGAACACTGCTGCTGGATGAAATCTCGGAAATGGACGTTCGCCTGCAGGCCAAGCTCTTGCGCGCCATCCAGGAACGGGTGATCGACCGTGTTGGCGGCACGCGCCCGGTTCCGGTCAACATCCGCATTCTGGCAACGTCCAACCGCGATCTTGCCGAAAGCGTGCGTCAGGGACATTTCCGCGAAGATCTGCTGTTCCGCCTCAACGTGGTGAACCTGAAGCTGCCGGCGCTGCGGGAGCGGCCGGCGGATATCATGGAACTCGCCCAGTTCTTCATTAAACACTACTCGGAAGCCAATGGCATGCCGGTGCGACCGCTGTCCGTGGAAGCCCGCCAGGCGCTGATGTCCAACCCGTGGCCGGGCAACGTGCGCGAACTGGAAAACACCATGCACCGGTCTGTGCTGCTGGCGTCGGGCGGCGAAATCGGCGTGGAAGCGATCCGCATGCCGGACGGCACGCCGCTGACGGTGTCCAAGGGCGCGGCGGAGCGCGCTGCACAGACGGCCGAAGCCGTCACGCGGTCGTTCGTCGGGCGAACCGTTGCCGATGTCGAGCGTGACCTCATTCTCGATACGCTCGATCATTGCCTGGGGAACCGCACCCATGCTGCAAAAATACTGGGTATTTCAATCCGGACGCTGCGCAACAAGCTGAATCAATATACCGATGAGGGAATAAGCGTTCCCGGACCGGGCGAAGCCCGGGCCTGAACGGACCGGCAGGAACCATAACAAGGACTAAGATGCCCGGTGATCCGGGCGGCGGTCACAGGATACCAGAAGAGAAATGTCGGACACGGCGGCAGGCGAACAGCGCAGGACGGAAGGCCCCTCAGCGGAGCAGCAGACGGCTGCGCCCGCCGCGGCTACCGGTCTAGCCGCCTTCCCGTTCCTTCAGGAGGTGTTTGACACCCTTCGCCGGGGTGACGTCGGTCTTGCCACCGGCATTCTCGTCATCCTGACGCTCCTGATCCTGCCGATGCCGCCGGTGATGCTGGATACGTTCCTGGCGGTTTCCATCATCTTTTCCGTCATGATCCTCATGACGGGCCTGTTCATCCAGCGGCCGCTGGAATTCTCGTCCTTCCCGACGGTGCTCCTTATTGCGACCATGCTGCGGCTCGGTCTCAACATTTCCTCCACGCGGCTGATCCTGGCAAACGGGCATGAAGGCACGGCGGCGGCGGGCAACGTCATCCAGTCCTTCGGCAATCTCGTCATGGGCGGGAACTTTGTCATCGGGATCATCGTGTTCGCGATCCTCGTGATCGTGAACTTCGTCGTTATCACCAAGGGTTCCGGCCGTATCGCGGAAGTCGCGGCACGCTTTACCCTGGATGCCATGCCGGGCAAGCAGATGGCGATCGACGCGGATCTGTCCGCAGGTCTCATCGATGAAGCGGAAGCCAAGTCCCGCCGCAAGGCGCTGGAGGACGAAAGCGCCTTCTTCGGTGCCATGGACGGTGCGTCCAAATTCGTGCGCGGCGATGCCATCGCCGGCCTTCTGATCACCTTCATCAACATTCTCGGCGGGATCTTCATCGGCGTTGCCCAGATGGAGCTGACCTTTACCGAGGCGGCCAACAACTACACGCTGCTGACCATCGGTGATGGTCTCGTCTCCCAGATCCCGGCGCTGATCGTCTCCACAGCCGCGGGTCTTCTTGTTTCCAAGGCCGGCGTTCATGGCGCTGCCGACAAGGCACTGACCAGCCAGTTCACCGGCTATCCGAAGGCCCTTGGCATGTCGGCGGCGGTGATGATGATCCTGGCGCTGCTTCCCGGCATGCCGATGATCCCGTTTTTCGGTCTTGCCGGTCTTGCCGGCTATCTGGCTTTTTCCGTCGGGGCCAAGAAGAAGCAGGCTGCCGCCAAGGCCGAGATGGTCAAGGCGGTGGAAGCCGCGCCGAAGCCGCTGCCGGAGCCGCCGATTACCGACGCGCTGAAGATGGACGAATTGCGGATCGAACTGGGCTATGCCCTGCTGCCGTTGATCAACGGCAAGGCAACGGGCGACAACGATGTGCTGACCGAGCAGATCAAGGCTCTGCGCCGACAGATCGCGGGCGACATGGGCGTGATCATGCCGCCGGTACGCATCCTCGACAACATTCAGCTTGGCGCCAACGACTACGTCATCAAGGTCAAGGAAGTCGAAGCCGGGCGCGGTGTGCTCTATCCGAACCACTTCATGGTGATGGATCCGGCCGGTGGGCAGGTCAAACTGCCGGGCACGCATACCACCGAGCCCACCTTCGGACTGCCGGCAACCTGGGTGGAAGCCCAGTACCGCGAGGACGCTTCCCTGCGCGGTTATACGGTGGTGGACCCGGCAACGGTTCTGTCCACGCATCTGACCGAGACCATCAAGGCCAACATCAGCGAACTCCTGACCTATGGCGATGTGCAGAAGCTGCTGAAGGAGCTGAAGGGCGAGCAGGCCAAGCTGGTCGAAGACCTGATCCCGTCGCAGATCACTGTTTCCGGTGTCCAGCGGGTGCTGCAGACGCTGCTGGGCGAACGTATTTCGGTCCGCGATCTCGGTACCATTCTGGAAGGCGTTTCCGAGGCGACCGGCATGACCCGCAACACGGACACCATCGCCGAACACGTGCGCACCCGGCTTGGCAGGCAGATCTGTGCCGCCAATCTAGCGCCGGGGGGCTATCTGCCGCTGATCGCGCTGTCGCCGCAATGGGAACAGGCTTTCCTGGAATCCATCATCGGCGATGGGGACGACCGTCAGCTCGCCATGCAGCCGAGCAAGCTGCAGGAATTCGTCGGCAGTGTCCGCGATGCGTTCGAGCACGCAGCCCAGCAGGGCGAGGTTCCCGTGCTGCTGACATCGCCACAGACCCGTCCGTTTGTCCGCTCCATCGTCGAGCGCTTCCGCGCCCATACGACGATCATGAGCCAGGCGGAAGTGCATCCGCGGATCAAGCTGAAGACGATCGGTTCGATCTGAGGTGGCGCAGTCGCATGAGTGCTCAGCAGGGCGCTCTACAGGGTGCTGTTGAGCACCTGCACAGGTGTCACGCTGGCTTCAGACCACCACGTTGATCCGGGCCATGGCCGCCGTCTGGCTAGCGTAAGTGCCGAGCCGTCCCTGGTTCTGCATGACGAACAGGGTATTGGCCTGCGAGGCCTGCGTGTTGATCGTTTGCATCACGTAAGAGAGGTTGTTCAACTGGTCGATGCGCTTTGCGGCTGCCTGGCGCCGCTTTGCCCATGCCTTGTTGTAATCAGCCAGCGAGAGCTTCTTGCTGGAGCTGAAACGTCTGGAATAATCCCGTTGGAAGTAGCTGCTGACCTTGGCCATGCGATTGCCTTTTCAAAAGACTGAATCAGCATAGCTCCCGGAAGGATGAACAAAGTCTTAACGGGTAGTCGTCCCGGAAGACGCTGCGTAAATTTTGGCGGGAGAAGGGGCTGCTGCCAGAGCAACCACCTGGCTGTCGGCAGGGAAAACTAGACGAGCACGTTGATGCGGGCCATCGCCGCTGTCTGGTTTGCGTAGCCACCCAGCCGACCCTGATTCTGCATGACAAACAGCGTGTTTGTCTGAGAAGCCTGGGTGTTTATGGTCGCGAAGGTGGATGCCAGATTGCGAAGCTGCTGCATTTTCTGCGACGCTCCCTGACGGCGTCCGTTCCAGGCCTTGTTGTAGTCAGACCAAGTCGACTTCCGCTTCGTGCTGAAAGTTTTGTGGTAGTCCCGCTGGACGTAGTTTCCGACCTTTGCCATGGCAGCTCCTTCCTGGAGATCTGAACAGACAGTGTGCGAAGATGGTTAACAAGCTCTTAATCAAAGGCATTCTGCCCTGGGCGCTTGGCGATGATCCAGTCATTTGGTAAGTCCTGCCAAAGGCACGGCAATCTGGAGTTTTCATGTCGACGCAAGCGCTCAACCTCGATGGCTATACGGATATCCCGGAGGGCAAGGTTGCCTTCGTGGTGACGTTTCTGGAAATGCTTCAAGCGCCGGAAAGGCCGCTTGCCCCGCCGCGCAGCGATGTGACGTTGAGGAGGTGGGAGACGCCGGAAACGGACAGCTATCGCAAGCTGTTCCGCGAGGTGGGCGAGGACTGGATCTGGTTCGGCAGGCTGGTTCATGACGATGCGACGCTGAGGCAATTGCTCGCCGAACCGGGGCGCGAGAACTATCTGCCGATGATCGACGGCAAGCCTGTCGGAACTCTGGAACTGGATTTTGCCAACCCGCAAGAGCCGGAACTTGCCTATTTCGGCCTGGTGCCGGGCGCAATCGGTGGCGGGCTTGGGCGCTGGTTGATGGCCCAGGCGCTGGATATCGTCTGGTCCCGCCCGGAAACGAAACGCCTCTGGGTGCATACCTGCACCGGTGACAGCCCTCAGGCACTGGCGTTCTACAGGGCCTGCGGCTTCAAACCCTACGGGCGTGCTATCGAAGTTGCCGAAGACCCGCGCCTGCTGGGGCTGCTTGGACCCGAAAGAGCGCCGCATGTGCCGGTGATCGGCGGAAGATGAAATCGGCGAAACCCTGAACAGGACCGGGGGGATTGCGAGCTCAGACGGCCTTTGAAAGCGCGCCAAAACCGCTAGCAAGCGACGCATACGCTGCCTTCTTCCTGAGGAAGCGTGCAGTGCTGTCTCTAAGAATTGGCACCTTGCTCTGGACGGATGGCGCTGATTTTCAAATCGGGTCGTTCAGGCGCTTGCGCGCACCCGCTCCGGGAAAGCATCTGCGATGGCCTTGCGGTTTGCCTCCAGAACTCCACGCTCGGTGATGAGACCGGTGACGAGGCGGGCAGGGGTCACGTCGAAGGCCGGATTGCCGACGGGGGAGCCGTCCGCGACGATCTCCACTGTTTCGATCCCACCGGCGCTGGAGCGCCCGGTGATGTGGCTGACCTCGTCGCCGCCGCGCTCCTCGATCGGGATCTGCCGGATGCCGTCTGACAGGGAAAAGTCGATGGTTGGTGATGGCAGCGCGACATAGAAGGGCACACTGTTGTCCTTGGCAGCCAGCGCCTTCAGATAGGTCCCTATCTTGTTGCAGACATCGCCGGTGGCGGTGGTGCGGTCCGTTCCGGTGATGACGATATCAACTTCGCCATGCTGCATCAGGTGACCGCCGGCATTGTCGACGATCACCGTATGCGGCACACCGTGATGGCCGAGTTCCCAGGCTGTCAGGAACGCACCCTGATTGCGCGGCCGGGTTTCATCGACCCATACATGAACGGGAATGCCGCCGTCGTGGGACATGTAGATCGGCGCCGTCGCTGTGCCCCAATCGACGGTCGCCAGCCAACCCGCATTGCAATGGGTGAGGATGTTGACGGGCTCACCGGCCCGCTTGAGCCTGGATATGGCGGCGATCAGTTCCATGCCGTGCATGCCGATGGCCATATTGATGGCGATGTCCTCGTCGCAGATGTCGTTCGCCAGCTTGAAAGCCGCTTCCTTGCGCATTTCGGGCGCCACCCGGACCAGTGTCCTTCGGGCCTTGTCGAGCGCCCAGTGAAGGTTGACGGCTGTCGGCCGGGTTTCCAGCAGGGAGGAACAGGCGGCTTGGAGATTGTCGTCCGAAGGATCGGCCCGCATGGCCAGCGCAACGCCATAGGCGGCCGTTGCCCCGATCAGCGGTGCACCGCGCACCTGCATGACCCTTATGGCGTGAGCGGCGTCTTCCATCGTGTGGAGCAGGGCAGTCTCGAACGTGTGGGGAAACTTGGTCTGATCGATGATTTCGACCGGGCCGCCCTCTTCCGCCAGCCAGATCGTGCGATATTTCTTGCCGTCCACGTTCATGAGCGAAACTCCGCAATCGCAGTATGGTTCTGCTTACCCCATGAATAGCTCTCAGGCCAGCGGTCCGTTGCTGGCGCGAAACCCAAAAATACCTTAATCTCTGTTAACCATGTTTGGATCATTGCCAGTGGATAGCTCGCAGGTGAGGCCCGTGTGGCTGTTTCACTCGCGATAGAGTCAGTTAAGACTTGATTCACCAACGGCAGTACAACGGAGTCACGTGTACCCCATGTCTGAAATGCAGGATAACGTCGTCCCACATACGCGCATGCGGTCCTTGCGCGATGCGATCCGTAAGGTTCAGCTTGGTGAAGTCGAACGGTCGGACGTGGTGGTTGAGCTGCAGGAGACCGAGCGTGCCCGGCTGGATATGCTCGCGGACGAGCTGAAGGACGTCTTCAGGGAAATACCGGACGACGACGACCAGTTTTCCCTTCAGATCATTTCCGGTTCGACACCGCGGCTGTGGATCGACGCAACCAGCCATGTGGCCGTTGGCGGAGACCGGCGTACCTACCGGTTCCTGAAGGATACGCGCCTCGGCCGGGTGGTCATTCTGGAAACGGCCAATATCGATGACATGGCCGATTGCCTGACCGAATATATTGCAGAGCGCGTGCTGGAACGGGAAAAGGCCCTGGAGGGCGACTGGCTCAACAACCGGCTGCGGCAGGTGGCGCTCGACAGCAAGGTCGTGCGCGTCAAGGAAAGCCGAACCCCCTGGATGGCCGTTGCCGGTGCATTCGGCATCGGTCTTGCTGCAGGTGTGGTCGGACTGATCGCCTTTGCCTGGTTCGCAAATCCGCTCTAGGGCGGACTTTCGCCGCGGTATCTGAGGTGCTGTCCGGCAGCTCACGAATGGGCCGCCCATGAAGGCGGCACACTCATTCCCCCAAGCCCGCTAGTTTTCTCGATCGGGATTGCAGGGCCATGGCGGCAGGCAGCCGCGTTCGCGTGTTGCCTCAAGCAGGTCGGGGCAGCCTCGCCCTGTGACTTCATGGTCTGTGGGACGGTATGTCCACCTGCCGCTCACTCAACAGCTTCACCGGTTCGTTCGGCGCGGAAAAGCCGTGCTCTTCCATCTGGCAGGTCCAGCCTTCGTTTGTCTTTTCGATCCGGAAAAGATTGTAACGGGCCGCAGGCTTCTTGCCGCCCGGGGCGCTGGTGGCCGATGGTACGCCAACCACCGGGACGGGTCCGTCCGGCCCCTCGATATGCTCGAAACTGTCGATATGGGTGTGGCCATGCAGGATCAGCTCCGCGCCGGCCCTCTTGACCACGGCGCGCACTCTTGAGGCATCTGACAGGCGCTTGTGCCAATGGGTCGCGTGGGGGAATGGCGGGTGATGAAGCATCACCACGCGAAAGAAACCATCACGGCCAAGGTCGTCCAGAATCGCGCGCAGGCGTTTGCTCTGCTTGCTGCCGACGCGTCCTGTTGCAAACCAGGGGGCGCTGGCACGACCTGTGGTCACGCCAACAAGAGCGATACCGTCCCGTTTGCGCACATAGGGAAAGGTGGCTTGCGACTTGGTGCCCTTGGAAGGCGCTTCGCCCGCACCGTCTCCACGCATATAGGGCCACCAGGCGGCACGTGCCCGGCGCACGGCGCCCGGCACATAGGCATCGTGATTTCCCGGAACGACGGAGACATCCTCCGGCGGGCCGATTTCCTCAAGCCAGGTGCGTGCGCCGCTGATTTCGAGTGGCAGGGCGATGTTCACCAGATCGCCGGTCACGGCAATATGGTCGGGCGCCTGCCGCTTCATGTCGTCGACGAGCTGATCCAGATAGCTGCCGCCCATGATCCTGGACCGGTTGCGGCGCCAGTTGAGGTAGCCGAGGATGCGCTTGGAAAAAAGCTGCAGCAGCTTCGGGTCCGGCAGCGGGCCCAGATGGGCGTCGGAAAGATGGGCGAGTTTGAATAGAGCCATGGTCGCGCATCTTCAAAACGAAAAGCGCCGCGTCAAGGAGAAATGACGCGGCGTCTTCACAAGAACTTCGGAACTGCCGGAAAACCGGTTACTTGACCGGTTTGATTGCCTTTGCGGCTTTCGGTGCCTTCCCGGTGTTATTGTCTGCGGAGCGCGTGGTTTCGCGCAGCGTCGCGCCAACAACATTCAAAAATCCGAACATGGGACTTCTCCGTACAGGTTCCTTCGACCGGACTTAGTTGGTCGGGAAGGTGGTCAGGGTTGCGACGATGCGCGGGTTGGTCAGATCGATGGCCGGCTTCCACTGGTAATGAGCGCGGTTGCGGCGGCGTTTTCCAAACAGAGCGTTGAACATTGGTTTGTCCTTCAGGTTAGGGCGATCGGAGGACCTGCCCTCGAATTCATCAAGTTGCCCGATATATATGCATGCAGTGCACAAAGGAGGAGCGTTATTCTCACGGGTCAGCCCTGCGGGGATTGCATGGGTTAAAAAAGTTTTACTTCCCGTTCGGATCGAATAAGATACTGAAAATGTTGAAGATATTGTCAATTCTGCCGACGCCGGTAACCACACGTCTGATCCAGGGAATTGGATTGGTTCGGAACCCGTTCACGCTCGGTGTGCGGGTGATCGTCGAAGACGAGGGCAACCGGGTGCTGCTCGTGCGGCACAGTTATGTCGCCGGATGGTACTTGCCGGGCGGCGGCGTGGACAAGGGCGAGACCATGGAGGAGGCCGCCTGCAGGGAAGTTCTGGAAGAGGCGGGTGTCGTCTCGGCCACCCGGCCTCAGCTCCTCAACATATTCCTGAACGAAGAGGCGACGGGCCGCGATCATGTCGGCCTCTATCACATGTCCGAGTGGCGTGAGGCCGACAGCTTTCTCCAGCCCAACGCGGAGATCGAGGAAGCGGCCTTCTTTGCCCTGGAGGCTTTGCCGGAAGGGCTGACACGGTCCACAGCCCGCAGGCTGGATGAATTTCGCTCCGGTCGACCACCGGACGGCGGCAGGTGGTGAAATCTGCGCCAGGTGTTCCGGCAGGCCGTGCCGACGCGGGCCAGGTCCTGCCGAAACGGATGCTTGGCAAAGGATCAGGCGGCTGCCTTGAACCGATCGCGGTCGTGGGGGCGGGTGAAGTCCAGCTCGGGCCCGACCGGAACGATCCGGGTGGGGTTCACGGTCTCATGAGAGCCGTAATAATGCTGCTTGATGGTCTCCATCTCCACCGTATCGGATACCTTGGGCACCTGGTACAGCTCCCGCAGGTAGTTCGACAGGTTCGGATAGTCTTCAATCCGACGGATGTTGCATTTGAAATGCCCGAAATAAACGGCATCGAAGCGCAGCAGCGTCGTGAACAGCCGCCAGTCGGCCTCGGTCATGCGGTCGCCGACCAGATAACGGTGTTGGGAGAGGCGCTCTTCCACCTCGTCGAGCGCTGTGAACAGTTCCGTCACGGCCTCCTCATAGGCTTCCTGAGTGGTCGCAAAACCGGATTTGTAAACGCCATTGTTGATGGCGTGATAGACGCGCTCGTTGATGCTGTCGATCTCGCCGCGCAGGTCCGCCGGGTAAAAATCCAGTTTTGAACCTGTCAGCTCGTTGAAGGCCGAATTGAACATCCGGATGATCTCGGAGGACTCGTTGCTGACGATCGTGTTTTGCTTCTTGTCCCAAAGGATCGGCACGGTCGCGCGGCCGCTGTAGTTGGGGTCGGCCTTGGTATAAATGTGCCAGGCGTATTTGGCGCCGGTGAGCGGCTCGATTTCCGGGAACTCCCAACCGTTTTCCAGCATCAAGGCCTGCACGGGTGTCACCGGAATGAGGTCTTCCAGCTTCTTGAGTTTGCGGAACACAAGCGTACGATGCGCCCAGGGACAGGCGTAGGAAACGAACAGGTGATAGCGATCGGCCTCTGCCTTGAAGCCGCTGTCGCCGGTCGGGCCTGCGGATCCGTCCGCCGTGACCCAGTTCCGGAAAGAGGATTCATTGCGGACAAACCTGCCGCCGGTGGATTCCGTGTCATACCATTTGTCTTTCCAGACGCCGTCGACCAGCAGTCCCATAATGCGCTCCTTCGTTTTGTTTCTCGACGATACGTTGTGCACATGAGCGAAAAATCAATCAATTGAATGCTCTGTTCCCTCTTGGTGAACAATCGTGCGCTTTTTCAAAACAGGCAAAAAATGCTGGACCAAAGCAGCCGTGGCGTGGTAACCGCTTCTCCTCTTTCAGGAAATACCGGCTCCAGAACAGGCCGGTGCCGTAACGAGACTGGGATAGATGACCGCAGGTCTTACGCTTCGACGACGAACCAGCCGACGAGATAGCTCTCGTCCGTACCGTCGCGGCTGACCTGATCCTGGATTTCCCTCACGTTTCATCCAGGCCCTGGCAGGCGCGACTTTCTCCAAAGATTGCCTGCTTGCTGGAACCAGCCAAATGAAACAGACCACGTGGGTCATCCGGCCCGAAGACGCGACCGACACTTCCGCAATTGAAGATCTGCAGGCCGAAGCTTTCGGGCCCGGCCGGTTTGCGCGAACCGCTTTCCGCATCCGTGAAGGCGTGCCGCACCGTGCGGATGTCTCCTTCGTCGGTCTCGCGGGCGACCAGGTTGCAGGGTCCATCAGACTGACACCGATCAGGATCGGCGAGAGTGACGCCCTGTTGCTCGGACCGCTGACCGTCTCACCTGATTTCAAGAACCGGGGTCTCGGCAAGGCGTTGATGCGCACAGCAATGGAAGCCGCGGCTGCCGCCGGAGACAAGGTCGTTCTGCTCGTAGGCGATGCGCCTTACTATGGCCCGTTCGGCTTTCAGCAGGTGCCTTTCGGGCGGATCACGCTGCCCGGTCCCGTCGATCCCGCGCGGCTCCTCGTCGCGCTGTTGAATGACGGCGACATTCCGAGCGGAATGGTGCACGGCGGGGCCTCTGCTGCCGTCGCTTCCTGACGTTGTTTCTGCGTGATGCGGGGCGGGTTGATGGTGGGTGTGGCCCATCCTTCGAGACGGCCTGAAGGCCTCCTCAGGATGAGGAAGAGACTATTGATAGACCGTTAGCTTCCCCTCGACCTCTTCCTGAGGAAGGCCGAAGGCCAGCCTCGAAGGATGGGCCGCAAACACATCAGATCGGTTCGTGGTTAGCTCAACCAGACTGCCGACCGCCGCAAGGGCGGCCGGCACAAAAGCTAACGCCCTTCGCGATACCAGGTCAGGGACAGGGCGCCGAGCAGGAGAGCAAGGCCAAGAAGTCCGATCATCAGCGGATAGCGGTCGACGCCATTGAGGACGCTTGCCTCGGTGGCCTTGAGGCCCAGCCAGCCGTTGCCGGCGAAGCTTGCTGACGGACGCATGGAAACGATGCGAGGCACCGTCAGATCGCCGCCGACATCCCGCAAGCGTTCTGACGCGCCGCCCGTTGCTTCGCTAAGCGGTGCCAGCGGTTCGGTCGTCGACAGGACGTCGGTGTATTCACGCGGGTTCTGAGGGCCGACGTGAATGAGGGCGCTCATGTCGCCTTCGGTCACGGAGAAGAGGCCGGTTTCGCCAGCGGGCATGCCGCCCCGCCACAAGCCGGGCTCCTGTTCGGTCAGGACAACCTGCGTGCGCTCGCCTGTCGGCGTCTCGACGGTGACTTCCCCGATCGTTTCGCCCAGGGTCTGGCGTTCGATGACCAGTTCCGGTCCGCGCATGGAGACATTCAGCGCTTCTTCTTCCAGATCCGGTTCCTTCATCAGCCAGTGGGCGAGGCGGCGCAGAAGCGGAACATGCGGACCGCCGCCTTCGTATCCGCGCGCCCAGAGCCAGACATGGTCGGACAGCAGCATGGCCACGCGACCTTCGCCTTCCCGGTTGAGAACCAGCAGCGGCGTGTCGCTGGGGCCGGACATCAGCGTCTGACCGGCGTCAAGTTCAGTGTCGACCACCCGGAACCAGCGGCTCCAGGCAGGCGGGTCCTGCTCGGAGCCGGGAAGACCGCGTGTGACCGGATGGCGCTTGCCGAGATCAGCCAGGGTGGCGTGATAGGGCTGTTCGAGAATGGTGCCGGTCGGACGGGCCGGAAGGATCGGTGCCAGCGGTGTGCGGTAGAGACTGCCGCTTTCGGCGTAATCCGGGCCGCCGGCCAGCAACATGGCGCCGCCGTCGCGCACATAGCGGGCGATGTTGTCAAAATAGAGCATCGGCAACACGCCGCGGCGCACGTAGCGGTCGAAGATGATCAGATCGAATTCGTCGATCTTGACCGAGAACAGTTCCCTTGTCGGAAAGGCGATCAGGGAAAGCTGGTTGATCGGCGTGCCGTCCTGCTTTTCCGGGGGACGCAAGATAGTGAAGTGAACCAGATCGACCGAGGCATCGGACTTCAGAAGATTGCGCCATGTGCGCTCACCGGCGTGGGGCGAGCCCGAAACAAGCAGCACCCGCAGGTTTTCACGGATGCCGTCGATGGTCACGACCGCACGGTTGTTGATCGTAGTCAGCTCATCCGTCAGCGGTTCGGCGTCGAATTCGAAGATATTGTTGCCGCCGTGGGCGATCTCGACCGGAATATCGATCTTCTCGCCTGTCCGGGCCGTCCGTTCGGTGACGACATCGCCGTCGCGTTTCACGGTCAGCCGCACCTGGTCACCCGGGCCGGTGCCACGGCCCTGATCAACGACAGTCAGGCTGACGATCTGCTCGGAATCGACAAGACCAAAGCGGGGTGCCTTGTCGAGCACGATGCGGCGGTCGCGTTCGTCAACCGTGCCCGTGATGAGGCCATGAACCGGGGCGTCGAAACCCAGCGCACCGGCATTGGCGGGAATGTCGTGGATCTGGCCATCGGTCACGATGATCGCTCCGCCCACCCGGTCCGGCGGCACGTCCGCAAGACCGTTGGCCAGCGTTCGGAAAGCCTCCGTGCCGTCGCCTGAGCCGGAGTTGCGCGCTTCCAGAACACGCAGGTCGAACCCGTTCAGCGAGCCGATGCGGCGTTTCAGTTCTTCCACGGCCTCGTCGGTTGTCGATTGACGGTCGGAGAGGCGTTGGCTCTGGCTTTTGTCGACGACGAGGGCGACCACGCTTGAAAGCGGTTCCCTGTCTTCCCGTTCAACCGCGGGGTTGGCGAGGGCCAGCAGCAGCAAGGCCATCGTCAGGGTGCGCAGCACCCAGCCACGCAGATTGAGGAAACCGGAAAAGGCGGTGAGAAAAACGGCAATGACGCCGCCCGCCACAAGGGCCCAGAGCGGAACGAGGGGATCGAAGGCGAGTGACCAGACCATCTAGTCTCCTATTGTCCCAAGCGCTCAAGCAGAGCGGGAATGTGCACCTGGTCGGCCTTGTAGTTGCCTGTCAGGCTGTACATGACGATGTTGACCCCGGAGCGGAAGGCATAGTCGCGCTGCATGGGGCTGTTGGGCACCGTCGGATACATGAACTCGCCGGCCTCCGTGATCGCCCAGGCCGCGGCAAAATCGTTGCCGGTGATTAGGATCGGCGAGACACCGTCCCCCGCCCGCACCGGACGGTCTCCGCGCGCGGCGACTTCTTCCAGACTTTCCACCCACAACGGGCTGGTCGCATACCGGCCAGGGAAGGAATCCAGCAAGTAGAAAGCTTTCGTAAGAACGTGATCAGGCGGTACCGGTTCGAGCGGCGGAACGTCCAGATCTTCCAGGATCTCACGAAGCTTCAGCGTTGCCGGTGTGGAGGAAAAGCCGTTGGCTGACGCATTGATGTGGTCGCGCGTATCGAACAGGATCGTGCCGCCATTGCGCATGAAGGTGTCGATGCGGGCAATCGTCTGGTCGTTCGGCTTGTCCGCCGCCGGATCGATCGGCCAGTAGAGCAGCGAGTAGAACGCCAGTTCGTCGCGTTCGATGTCGATGGCAATCGGAGCGCCAGGCTCAAGAGCGGTCCGTTCGGACAGGAACTGGGTGAGGCCCGACAGACCTGCGGCACTGGCATCGTCAATTTCCGGATTGCCCGTCAGCACATAGGCCAGTCGGGTGTCCAGGGTCGATTCCAGCGCCAGAAGATCATCGGAGACCGATTGTGCCCGTGCCTGATCGATGACAGCCGGTGCGAGGAGACCGGCGCCCAACGCGAAGACAAGCGCCGTTGCAGCAGTCCGCCCGCGCAGCCCAAGGCGGCCAAGGCCTCCGGCCAGAAGGAAGACGGCAATCGTGTCGAGGATCATCAGCAGGAACGCCAGTGTGAAGAACATGGCTCTCAGATCAAACGGGTCGGAGGTCGGATAGATGGTTTGCACCGTCCGCTCGCCCAGCGCCGAAAGGTCTAGCGGCAGAAGTTCGTCCTCCTTCTGCATGAGATTGAGCGCACGGAAGCCATCCTCGGTTCCGTAGAGGCCGGGGGGCGTTCTGCGGCTTGCTTCCGCGTCCCGGAAGTCGGATGCGCTGACAGGCGTGACTTCCACTGGCGGCGGGCCGAAACGGCCGTAACCATCAAGCAGGCGCAAGGGGGGAAGCACGCTCTTGGCCGGTGTGCCGTCTTCCGCGGTTTCCGAGGCAGCGGCCACATTGGAAACCGACAGGATGCGGCGCAGCATGTTCAGGAAGACGCCGGAGAGCGGCAGGTTGGACCAGGAAGAATCCGCCGTGACGTGGAACAGCACCATCGACCCGGCGCCAAGAGGAGCCGCGGTAACAAGGGGCGTTCCGTCTTCGAGCATCGCCCAGGTCCGTTCAGGCAGATCCGACGTCGGTTCGGCCAGCACCTGCCGTGTCACGGTCACTTCCGCCGGGACCCTGAGGCCGGAGAAGGGCGAGCCTTCCGGGAAGTCCGCCAGATGCTGCGGCTGTTTCCAGCTCAATGATCCGCCGAGAGAGCGGTCACCGGCGCGCAGGCGCACGGGAATGAGGTCGTCACTGCCGCCTGCCGTGCGCGGACCGGCAAAGCGCACTAGCGTGCCGCCATTTTCGATCCAGTCGCGAAGCGTCGCAGTGGTCGTTTCCGGCAGCCGTCCGACATCGGCCAGCACCAGCACGGAAATGCCCTGTTCGATCAACGAAGGCACCGCTTCGGCGATATCGGCATCGCGCGGGCGGCGAATGTCCGAGAAGGGCGCGAGTGCGCGTTCCAGATAATAAAGCGGCGACAACAGCGGTTGATCCAGATCACCGGATTGGCCGGAGATGAGGCCGACCGTACGCCGGCGCCAGCTATCGTCCACCAGTTGGACCGCACCTGCTGCCGCTTCGCCTGCGATTTCGACCCGCGCAATGTCGTTGCGCAACTCGCTCGGCAACTCGAAACGCGCCTGGGTTTCGGTCTCGCCGGCGTCAAAATTCGCCTGCACCTCGCCCAGAACGAGGCCCTTCAGATCCAGGGCCTGAAGGGTTGCCGAGGTCAGCCGTTGGTCCGGATGCCGGACAACGGTCAATGACAGGGCGTCGGTGTCGTTGTTCAGGTCTTTCAGTCCCATGGGCGTGTCCAGCCCGGTCAGCACGGTTATGGGCGCGGTGCCGGAAATCTGTGCGAGATCGGTCAGAAAAGCACCCTTGGTGCTGGTGTTGTCCGACAGCCAGATCACGGCGCCGGGCGGGTTGGCCTGAGCGGCCTTGCGCAGGCCGATGCTGAGTTCGGAGCGCTGCGGCGGATAGGGGCGTGGTTCCAGCGCGCGCAGTTTTTCAAGGGCGGTCGTCGCGGCCTCTGGGGTGAAGCTCTGATTTGGGCCTTCCGCCGAGGCTGCAAACAGGATCGGCTGGCCGCTCTGCTCGGCTTCGGTCAGGATTTGCTCGGCGGTGTTGACCTGTGCGCTCCACCCTTTGGCGGATGTCCAGCCGTTGTCGACCAGAACCCAAAGGACGCCTTCGCCGGTATCGAGTGGTTCGCTGGAACGCCAGATCGGTCCGGCAAGCGCAATGATCAGGATTGCTGCCATCAGCAAGCGGAGCAGCGTCAGCCACCACGGGCTGCGCTGCGGCGTTTCCTCATGCTGATCAATGCCAATCAGAAGCCGGGTCGGCGGGAACCGGATCTCGCGCGGGCGCGGCGGTGTCAGCCGCAGCAACCACCAGATAACCGGAAGCAGCGCCAGCGCGGCCAGGATCCAGGGAGCGGTGAAGGTCAGAGGCAATCCTGCAAACACGGGTCAGAAGCCTCCCTTTGGCAAAACGTCCAGCGCGCCGGACAGGGCGCTGTGAAGCACGAGCAGGGGTTCGGACGCCGGGCGGTCGGTGTGGTGCAGGACGTAGGTCCAGCCGGCCCGTCTGGCAATGTCACGAATTTCCGCCCGATGGGCTTCCAGTCGGTTGCGGTAATCCTCGCGCCACTTTTCCGCGCGTCCGGCCGTCAGCCGGACACCCTGTTCGGGGTCCGTAAACTCCACCCGACCGTCGAACGGAAAGGTTTCCTCGATGGGATCAAGCACCTGCACCAGATGACCGCGCGCGCCTGTGCTGGCAACACGGGCAACCCATGTCGCGATTTCCTCGATCGGATCGAGAAAGTCGGAAACCAGCACGACATCGGCAAAGCGCTGCACGGCAATGGTGTCAGGATAGGCGATGGGTTTGGAGAGATGGGTGAGGGCATCCGCAAGGCGTTCGGCGGCGCGGCGGTCCGAAAAGGGTCGTGTCAGGCCGGGCAGTCCGATCCGCTCGCCGGTTTCCGCCAGCATGTCGGCAAGGGCCAGCATCACGATGATGGCCCGGTCGCGCTTGGAAACACCTGCAAGTCGGGAGCGGAACACCATGGAGGGCGAAAGATCTGCCCAGAGCCACACGGTGTGCGCGGCTTCCCATTCACGTTCGCGGACATAAAGATGGTCATCGCGCGCGGAGCGGCGCCAGTCGATGCGCTTTGCAGGTTCGCCCATGTTGAACGGGCGGAACTGCCAGAAGCTTTCGCCCGGGCCTGCCCGGCGTCTGCCATGCCAGCCGGCGATGACGGAACTCGCGACATGGCTCGCCTCAACAAGCAGGTCCGGCAGGGCATCCGCGACCGACCGTGCCTCGCCGATGACATTCGGCCAGTTGTCGGCATCAATGCCTGTCTGGTTGCTGCCCTGAGTGCTGCTTGAATCCATGCGGCCGTCTTCCTGGCTGGTTAAGGGGAGGGGGTCAGGCGATCAGGTCCTTGACCCTGCGGATGACGTCGCGAACGGTGTGTCCGTCCGCCCTTGCTGCAAACGTCAGCGCCATGCGGTGCTGCAGGACGGGTTCGGCAAGAGCCAGCACGTCATCGACGGAAGGCGCAAGACGGCCGTCAACCAGGGCGCGTGCCCTGACCGTCAGCATGAGTGCCTGACTGGCGCGCGGTCCCGGCCCCCAGGCGATCAGGCTGGTCAGATCGGACGGCGCCGAGCTGTTGTCCGGGCGTGCGGACCGTACAAGCTTGAGGATGGCTTCCACCACGGATTCGCCAACCGGCATGCGCCGGACCAGCTGCTGATATTCCATCAGCTCTTCGGCACGCATGGCAACCTGGGCCGTTGCCTGATCAGCGCCGGTGGTCTCCAGCAGAATGCGGCGTTCGGCTTCAAGATCCGGATAGTGGACGTCAATCTGCATCAGGAACCGGTCGAGCTGGGCTTCCGGCAGCGGGTAGGTGCCTTCCTGCTCAAGCGGGTTCTGGGTGGCAAGCACGTGGAAGGGGCGCGGCAGATCGTGTGGGTGGCCGGCAACGGTCACATGGTATTCCTGCATGGCCTGCAGGAGCGCCGACTGGGTGCGGGGGCTGGCGCGGTTGATTTCGTCGGCCATCAGAAGCTGGGAGAACACGGGGCCCGGAATGAAGCGGAACGAGCGGCCGCCATCGGCGCCCTGTTCCATCACTTCGGCGCCCAGAATGTCGGAGGGCATCAGGTCCGGCGTGAACTGGATGCGGCGGGCGTCGAGGCCCAGAACGGTGCCGAGCGTTTCCACCAGCTTGGTTTTGGCAAGACCGGGCACGCCGACCAGAAGGCCATGTCCGCCGGCCAGAATGGTGACCAGCGATTGCTCCACCACATTCTCCTGACCGAAGATGATCCGGGCGATATCGACCTTGGCATCACTGATGCGGCTGACGGCGCGTTCTGCTTGCTCGGCGACGGCGGCGAGATCTTCTTCGCTTGGGGTGGAGGGAGAAATAACGCTCATGGATCACCTTTCCCGCAATCTGCGTTTCGACTGCCTGTCCGGCCTTCGGGCAAACTGCGCCCCGACCTTTGTTGCTGCGACTCAAGCAGTCTGACACCATATAAATCAGTAGATAAGGCGCAATTGTGCGCCATACAGTGGAAAGGTCCAAGATTCTTTCCAACCTTTGGGGAAAAGGCCGGGCCCGCTGGCCCCTTTGGCCGGGCGATCTATTTCCGTGCAGTGCCGGAATTGTCAAAAGTTCCGGTGCCTTGATGAAGACAGCAAGGACGAAAGATCCATGGCGGATGCAACCGCAAAAACAGATGCGACACTACCGGAAGGTCTGAAGGCCCTGATCAGCCGGGCGGACACAAACGGCAAGGGACCACCGCCGGTGGAGAAGTGGAATCCGCCGTTTTGCGGGGATCTGGACATTCGCATCGCTCGCGACGGAACTTGGTATTATCTTGGTTCGCCCATTGGCCGGATGCCGCTGGTGAAGCTGTTTGCCTCGGTGTTGCGCAAGGACGAGGATGGCAGGCACTATCTGGTCACGCCGGTCGAAAAGATCGGTATCACCGTTGAAGACGCACCCCTTCTGGCTGTTGAAATGGCCGTCGAAGGTGAGGTGCAGGAGCAGCAGCTCACGCTGCGGACAAATCTCGGTGATCTGGTCGCCGTTGGAGAAGATCATCCGCTGCGATTTGAAAAAGAACCGGACAGCGGCGGCCTGAAACCCTATGTTCACGTCAGAGGGCGCCTGGAGGCCTTGTTTACCAGAGCGCTGATGTATCAACTGGCGGATCTTATGGAAGAACGGGAAACAGATGACGGCACCCGGATGGGGGTGTGGAGCGGTGGCCGGTTCTTTCCGGTCGATCCTGCCTTCCTGAACGTTCAGGACTGACCGAATGATCTGTTTCGCACGACCGGACACCCCGATTGCATGACTGCCTTCCCGACGAAATCCCTTGCCGATCCCGCGGACTGGCCAACTCTGTTCAGGACGCGGCTGGGCGATGCGGCGATCCGAGGTTTCGAGAACGAAACCGGTGACCACATTCTCAATCCCGATCTCGGCCCTTACGCAAAATGGGACGGGCCGCCGCGCGATGCCGCGGTTCTTATCGGTATTGTGGAGCGTGGCGATGGGCCCAATGTGGTGCTGACACAGCGCACCGGGCATCTGAAATCCCATGCCGGACAGGTGGCTCTTCCCGGTGGCAAGATCGATCCGACGGACAACGGTCCGGTCGAGGCGGCGCTGCGAGAGGCAGATGAGGAAATCGGCCTTGCGCCGGAGCGTGTCGAGCTTATCGGCAATCTGGCGCCCTATCTCACGGGGTCGGGATACCGGGTCGTGCCGGTGGTCGGCACCATTCAGGAAGGGGCGGCCTTCCGTCCCAATCCCGGCGAGGTTGAAAGTGTTTTCGAAGTGCCGCTGGGTTTTTTGATGGATCCCGCGAACCATCAGAAGCTCAGTCGCGAGTGGCAGGGAAAACGCCGCTACTTTTACGCAATGCCCTTTGGAGAGCGTTATATCTGGGGCGTCACCGCGGGTATTATTCGCTCGTTATATGAAACGGTTTACCGCTGATGGTTCGTGTGTTCATTCTACATCTTCTGCTTTTCCTCCTGCCGTTCATCACCTACGGTTTATGGCTGTGGCTGAGCAAGCGTAACACCGACCCCGGCCGTTGGTCGGCCAAGCCGTTGGCGTGGCTCACGCTCGCCGGACTGGTGCTGGTGATCATCGGCCTTGTCGGCATGGCTTCGTTCGACCATGCCCCGGACGGAGCGAATTGGCGGCCTTCGGAAATGCGGGACGGTGTGTTTGTTCCAGGCCGGTACGAATAAACGTCATGAGCGCGACTGCAGATCAGATCCTTCAACAGGCCGACTGGTTGAAATCGCCAGGCATTCAGGCGGTGTTCGCGGCCATTGAACAAGAGGGCGACGAAGCCCGTGTTGTCGGTGGTGCCGTGCGCAACACCCTGCTCGGTCATCCTGTGCCGGATGTCGATATTGCGACCACCGCATCGCCCGAAACGGTGATGGAGCGTGCGCGGGCGGCTGGTCTGAAGCCGATCGGAACCGGTATCGATCACGGCACGATCACCGTGGTTAGCAGCGGTTACCCCTATGAAGTCACGACGCTTCGGGAGGACGTTGAAACTTTCGGGCGTCAGGCACGGGTTGTCTTCGGCAGAAACTGGACGCGTGACGCAGAGCGCCGGGATTTCACGCTCAACGCACTCTATGTGGACCGTCACGGCCAATTGCACGATCCGCTGGGCGGATTGGACGATTGCCTCAACAGGCATGTGCGTTTCATCGGCGATCCGGACACGCGCATTCGCGAAGATTATCTGCGCATCCTGCGGTTCTTCCGGATTTATGCGGCCTATGGCGCTGGAGACATGGATGCGGACGGTCTCGGAGCGTGTCTGCGCCAGCGGGACGGATTGCGGCATCTCTCCGCTGAACGTATCGGCCACGAGATGCGGCGGTTGTTGCGCGCGCCCCTGGCTGCAACGGCGCTGAAACTGTTGAACGATTGCGGCCTTTGGGAAATCGCGACTGGCGGGTTGGCCCGGATCGAGGATTATCTCTCCCTGCGCAGCCTGGAAGTTTCTGCCAGCGAGGTGACCGATCCGGAGCTGGGACTGGTGGTGCTTGCCGGTTTCGTGCGTGAGGACGTGGAGCGCGTTTGCGACCGGTTGCGGCTGTCGAATGCCGAACGCGATCGGATGCGGACTGCCTGGGCGGCGATGAGATGTCTTCGCCAGGCGGGCAAGCTGCCGGAAGCCGAGGACTTGGTCTATCAGTTTGGCCGCCAGGGCGCGGTCGACGGTCTTCTGGGGCGCTGGGCGGGCTTGCGGGCACAGGGCAAGGATCCCGGTGAAACGTTTGCCGGTTTGCTGGAGCGGTTGAGGCAGGTGCCGGTGCCGCAGTTTCCCATCAAGGGGGCCGACCTGATTGCGGCCGGTCATGCCCCGGGCAAGGCGCTCGGCGACCGCCTCAAGGCCCTGGAAGCAGATTGGCGCGACAGCGGTTTTTCGCTCACCAGAGATGAGTTGCTTGCGCATGCCGCGCAGGTGACTTAAGGAAATTTTAGGGGCACTCGGTCACATCGTGTTCGTGATTTCCTTTTGGAAAGGTTTTACGGCTAATTTGCCGTAAGTTGAGCGTGTGCGGACGACTGCGAGGCGGTGAATGGAAATTGTTCTGATATCAGACGGACCGCTTCCGCTTGATTCACCCGTCAGAAAACTTCCGTTTTTCTTTCCTGCGCGCCTGATCGACATGTCGAAGGTGTCTGCAAGGACGGTCGGCGATGGCCGGGCCGCCGTTGTGGAGTTACTGGATGCGACCGACGCCGGGTTGACGGCCCTCAAGACATCATGGCCCAGCATTGCCGAGATTCCCGTCATCTGCCTGGCGTCCAAGAAAAATCGCCGCGAAGTCATTCAGGCATCTGCACTCGGCAAGACCGAAATCATGGAACGCGACACGCCACTCGCGCTGCTGGTGCGCAAGCTCAAGCTGATCCTGCAAGACGATCCCCTTGCCAATGTTCCAAGCGGACTTCCGAAAAGGACGCTCGAGGCCTACAAGAAAGGCAATGCCTTTCTGGAAAGTCTTGCTCTGTCTGCAACGGAAGGTTCGAACATCCAGGTCGCTCTGTTGAATGAAGGCGCGGCAGAAATTCTGGCGGCCCTGGCGCTTGATGGTTTGTCGCCGTGGCTGGACGCCGTGCAGACACACCACAGCGCCACTTACTGTCATTCCCTGATGGTGGCCGGCATTGCCGGATCTTTCGCGCAGTATCTCGGCTGGAGCAAGCAGGACTGTCAGGAAGCGATTGCCGGCGGATTGCTGCATGACATCGGCAAGATGCGGATCCCGCTGACAATCCTCGACAAAGCCGACAAACTGACGGATGGCGAGCGTGCGATCATCGACAAACATCCCATGTTTGGACGTGAGATCCTGAAACCGCGGCTCGAGGTTTCTGTCGACATCAAGAAGATGGCCATCCAGCATCACGAGCTTCTGGATGGCTCAGGATATCCGGATGGACTGAAAGGAGAGAGGATCTCGCCCAAAGTCCGCCTGATGACCATTTGCGACATCTTCACCGCACTTACCGAGAAACGGGCCTACAAGGAAGGCATGCCGGTTCGTGTCGCTATTGGCGTGATGCTGGAGATGGGCCGGAAACTGGACCAGGCCATGCTGAAACAATTCGCGCACATGGTCCTGGACCGGGATATGGGAGAAGTGAGCCGTCCGCACAAGGCGACCGGCACACAGGCGGTTTGAGCCCGCCTCCTAAGGCCACTTTACCACAGGCGGCATGGACGAGAGGATCGAGGCCACGTTGCCGCCGGTCTTCAGACCGAAAATCGTGCCACGGTCATAAAGCAGATTGTATTCAACGTAACGGCCCCGCCGAATGAGCTGTTCCTCGCGCTCCGCGTCGTTCCAGGGCTTCTGGAAGTTGCGCCGGACCAGTTCCGGATAAATGTCGAGGAAGGCCAGGCCGACGTCCTTGGTGAAGGCAAAATCGTCTTCCCAGGTTCCGCTGTTCAGGTAATCGTAGAAAATGCCGCCGATACCGCGCGCTTCGTTGCGGTGCTTCAGGAAGAAATAATCGTCACACCAGGCCTTGTAGGCGTCATAGTCGGCGACGGCATGTGCGTCGCAGGCAGACCGCATGGCCTCGTGAAAGGCAACGGTGTCCGGGTCTTCCTGTGTCCGCCGGGCGTCAAGCACCGGTGTCAGGTCCGCGCCGCCGCCGAACCACTGACGGGTGGTGACCACCATGCGTGTGTTCATGTGAACGGCAGGCACATGCGGGTTCTGCGGATGAACGATCAGACTGATGCCCGAGGCCCAGAAGCGCGGATCCTCATTGGCTCCGGGGATCTGGCCGCGAAACTCCGGTGAGAATTCACCATGAACGGTCGAGATATGCACGCCAGCCTTCTCAAAGACACGGCCATGCATCATTGACATGACACCACCGCCACCTTTGGCTCCCGTGCTGTCGGTCCGCTCCCAGGGTGTGAGCTCGAAGCGGCCGGCCGGCTGGTCTGCCAGAGGGCCCGACAGATCGCCGATCTCGTCTTCCAGATCCTCGAAAGACTTGCAGATCCGGTCTCGCAGCTCCTGGAACCAGGCAGGTGCCATTGCCTTCTTGTCCTCGATGCCATCCGGGATGGGGCCGCCGCGGTTTTCAGGTTTGGGTGCGTTCATGTGACTGCCTGGACTGGTTGGAGCCTGCCGAACCGGCGGGCACGTAGCTGACTTCTATCTTTGGGTATACCCTATGGGTCAACACCCTAGGCTTTTAGGAAATGTGCATGATTGCCGCAAGGCTTCACCCAGCACCATCCCGGTTGAAACGGCAACATTCAGCGAGCGCATGCCGTCGGCCATGGGGATGGTCAGCCTGGCATCGGCAAGTGCGTGCACGTCCTCCGGTACGCCTGAACTTTCCCGGCCCATCAGGAGAATATCGTCAGTCTGGAAAGCGAAATCCGCATAGGGCACGTCCGATTTTGTCGTCAGCAGGACCAGCCTGCGCCGCTCAGACTGCCGCCAGTCGTCAAACGCGGCAAACGAGATATGACGGACCATCGCAGCCCGTTCCAGATAGTCCATGCCCGCCCGTTTCAACGCCGAATCTGAGATTGGAAAGCCCGCAGGCTCGATCAGATGCACGGTCACGCCCATGCAGGCAGCAAGGCGCAGGATTGTGCCGGTATTTTGCGGAATGTCCGGTTGGTAAAGGGCGATGGCTGGCATGTGTGTCCACATTCGGTATGAAGCTGAGGCTCAATAGCAGCAGGCGCGGCTTTTGTCACAGGATCGCGCAGTCTTGCGCCCTGCCAGACAGGGGGAACTGCGCGAAGACGGCAAGTCTGTCAGATATTTTCACTGGGCCAATTTCACGCCTGGCGCGTAGGATGCCTTGAAGATTCGCTCCAGCCCCCATGGAGACGCACCGTGTCCCCGCTCTTTCGCGTTTTTGAAACCTGGATAGATCCTTTCCGGGAGCCGCCCAAATCCGACATGCCCCGCGGCGGGTTTGCCTTCCTGATGTATTTTGTCACCCAGGTCCGGTGGCCGTTTTTTGCCATGCTTGCGCTTGGCGGTGCTGCGGCCTTTGTCGAAGTGACGATCTTCAACTTTCTCGGCCGCATCGTCGATCTTCTGGAAGAAGGCAATCGGGCGACGTTCTTCTCCGATCATTTCTGGACCCTCATGACCATGGCCTTCGTGGTGCTGGTCGTGCGCACGCTTACAAACTCGCTGATGGCGCTTGTGGAAGAGCAGGCAATCGTCCCCGGGTTCTTCAATCTCGTGCGCTGGCAGTGCCACCAGCGGGTGATGCGGCAAAGCCTTTCCTATTTTCAGGACGATCTGGCCGGACGCCTTTCGCAGAAGGTGATGCAATCGGGCATGTCGGCCGGCGATTTCATGACCAACCTTTTGCAGGTGGTATGGTTCATCGTCGTCTATGCCCTCACGACGCTTGTGCTGGTCGCGGAACTGGATCTCTGGCTGGGGGCGCTTGTGGCCGTCTGGCTGCTCTGCTTTACCGTAACGGCGGTCTTGTTCGTACCCAGGGTTCGCGCAGCGGCCAAGGACACTGCCAATGCCTATTCCGGTGTGACGGGACGTCTGGTGGATACCTACACCAACATCCAGTCGGTCAAGCTGTTCGGTTCGTCGGAGGAAGAGAGCCGGGGCGCGCGGACTTCCGTTGAGACGATGATCGCCAAGCTCCATGTCTTCACGAGGCTTTTAACCAGCATTCGCATGATCATGACGATGATCAATGGCGTGATGATCGTTGCCATCTCCGGCTTGGCATTGTCGATCTGGCAGGATGGCGCCATCAGTGCCGGTCATGTCGCCTTCACGCTCAGCCTGATCCTGCGCCTGAATATTCTGCTGAACCGCCTGTTCAACCAGCTCAACGGCCTGTTCCGCCACTTCGGCTCGCTGCAGGACAGCATGGAAACCATCGTCAAGCCGGTGACCCTCACGGACAAGCCGGACGCACCGGCGTTGAAGGTGACTGCCGGGGAGGTCCGGTTCGAGAATATCAGGTTCCATTACGGAAAGGCGGGAGGGGTTATCGATCATCTTGATCTGACGATCCGGCCCGGGGAGCGTGTCGGCATCGTGGGACCGTCAGGAGCAGGCAAGACAACGCTGACCAGCCTCCTGCTCCGCTTCTTCGACGTGGAGGCGGGACGCGTACTCATCGATGGACAGGATGTCAGGGACGTAAATCAGGAATCCCTGCGCCGGTCGGTCGGCATGGTCACGCAGGATCCCTCGTTGCTGCACCGGTCGATCCGCGAAAACATTCTTTATGGGCGAACATCTGCCAGCGAAGACGAATTGCTGGAGGCGACCCGCAAGGCCCATGCGTCCGGCTTCATCCGGAAACTGGAAGACAGGCGTGGCCGCAAGGGCTTCGATGCCTTTGTCGGCGAACGCGGTGTCAAACTTTCAGGTGGGCAGCGCCAGCGCATCGCCATTGCCAGGGTGCTTTTGAAGGATGCCCCGATCCTGGTGCTGGACGAAGCAACTTCCGCGCTCGATTCGGAAGTCGAGGCCGCCATTCAGGAGAATCTGCAAGGATTGATGACAGGAAAGACGGTGATCGCCATCGCCCATCGCCTGTCGACCATCGCCGCCATGGATCGGCTGATCGTCATGGACAGGGGACGGATTGTGCAGCAGGGCACGCATGAGACGCTTCTGGAAGATGCTGACGGTCTTTATGCGCAGCTCTGGCACCGTCAGTCCGGCGGTTTCCTGGAGGCGGAAGACGCGTTTGCCTGAGCGGAAGGGCCACAAGACGCAGCCAAAATTCCAGGGATGATCCATCGCGATGGCAGCGGCGTAGATCAGTCAGGCAAATCAATGGCAAAGACAGGGGGCCATCTTGAAATACGTCACGGCATACATCGCAACGGTTATCATCTTTCTTGCCGTGGATTACGTCTGGCTAACCCAGGTGTCCACCCGTTTTTATGTCGACCGCATAGGCCACCTGATGATGGAAAAGCCCAACATAGCCGCAGCGGGCGTTTTCTATCTGTTTTATGTCGCCGGCATCGTGATTTTCGCGGTCGCGCCCGCGCTCAAGGCCGACAGTCTGTCGACGGCCATTCTCCTGGGCGGGCTGTTCGGGTTCTTCACCTATGGCACTTATGACGTGACGAACTATGCAACCCTCCGGGACTGGCCGGTATCCGTTGTCGTGGTCGATATCGTCTGGGGGACGCTGCTTTCCGCGGTTTCTGCGACTGCAGGCTACACTGTCACGCGGTTGATGTCCTGATCAGCCGCGGACAGATCTCGGCAGACGGAAGTATTGTAAGAAATGTCAATATTACGTATTTTCCCGAGGCTTGGCCGTTACTGAATTTTTACGTGCAGAGCGATAGTATTCCCGCTTGCGAGAACGGCGCTGATGGAAGGCGGCGGTAAGCGGGATGAAAATACTGTCGGGGTTTCAACGTGACGCTTTCAATCAAGGGCCGTTTTGTCGCCATGGTGCTGACGGCTTCCGCCATCATGATGGCCGGTACCGCATTTGCCTTCTATACCTTCCGTCAGGCCTTCATGGAAAAGCTTGGCACGCCAGCCGGCGCGCAGGACTTTCTGACAGGGGATATTGCTGACAGGATCGACGGCCTGATCCTGGATCAGATGATCACAATCGGCCTCGTCGTTCTGCCCGTCGGCCTGGCCTTTCTGGCGTTTGCAGTCATTCTGGCCGTTGGTCTCGCGCGGCCCATGAATCGGCTGCAGGCGGGCCTCGACATGTTGTCGAAGGGCAATCTCGATATCCAGATCGACGGCGCCCAGCGAAGCGACGAGATCGGCGCCATCGCCCGGTCCGTGACCGCTTTCCGGGCCAATCTTGCCGAACGTGCGAAAGAGCAGGCAAGACAGGAGCTGGCGCACCAGGAAGCGCTCAGTGAAGAGCGCAAGGCCTTGATGCAGGATGTCGCGGATGACTTCGAAAAGTCGGTAATCGGCGTCGTGTCGGCGCTTTCGACCGCCGCCAACAGCGTTGCAGGCAATTCTGCCGGTCTCAACAGGGCGGTGCATTCTTCCATGCAGGCTGTCCAGCAGGTTCATCAGGCAACATCTGAAGCCAGCAGTTCCGTTGCGATCGTGACCAATTCGGCGGACCGGCTGTCCGGTTCTTTGAGCCGCGTGCGCGAAGATGTCGACCAGGCAACGAACATTGCCAGCACCGCGGTTGCCGAGGCCCGGAAAACCGACGAGATCGTCGGCAGACTTGCCGAGACGGGCCGTGCGATCGGCGAAATCGTTGAACTGATCAGCCAGATCGCGAGCCAGACGAACCTGCTAGCGCTCAATGCGACCATCGAGGCCGCACGTGCTGGTGACGCAGGGCGCGGATTTGCCGTTGTTGCCAACGAGGTCAAGGCCCTGGCGGAGCAGACGACGCGAGCCACCGAAGATATCTCAGCACAGGTGTCGGCCGTGCAGGAAGTGGCTGAACTCTCCGAAACGGCCATTCGCTCTATTGCGGAAACAATCGGCCGTGTGAGTGAGATTTCCGGAAAAATCCGCGAAGCGGTCGAAGAGCAGACAACGGCTACACAGGAAATCAGCAGCAACGCCCTGACGGCGCGAGCAAGTTCCGATCAGGTGGCCGGAAACGTCGATACCTTGAGTGACGTGATGGAGACCAGCCGAACGGCTACCGAGGAAATGACCGGTGCGGCCGATGAACTCGGACAGTTGTCGAACAGCCTTCAGGAACAGGTCAGACAATTCCTTCAAAGCGTGCGTGCTGCCTGACCGGGAAACGTATCCCGTTGCGTCTATTGGTATAATTACCAGTATATTGCGAAATTATATTGCGGTTTAGAGATTGATTCAGTTTTACTCTCGTAGAGTAATTAAGATCAAATCTCTGAGCTGAAGACGGAATATGGCAGAATTCTTAGGAGATGTGCCGGGTCAACATCTACTGCTCGTTCTGGGAATCGCCTCGGCTCTCATCGCCGCGACCTATTTTTGCGGGCAGAGGCAGGGCGCGAAGTCTGTTCCGGCCGGTGTTTCCGGCTTCGGAAACGATGCTGCAATCCTTCAGCTTGTCGTGGAACACGCCCATGAAGGCCTGGTCATGCAGGACATCTACGGGCGCATCGAATGGACCAATCCTGCCTATTCCCGCATTACCGGATACAGTGCCGAGGAAGTTCGCGGCCGCCGTCCTCAGGAGTTCATCTTGCCGCCGGCCAACCAGCTTTCGGCGGAGGAGATTGAGAGCTTCCGGTTCGACCTGACGAAGTTCCGGTCCGGAACCGAAGAGCTGATCCTCAATCGCCGGAAGGACGGAGAGCTTTTCTGGAACCAGCTCACGTTTGCGGTGGTCGAGGGAAAGACGCAGGAAGACACCAAGATCATTCTCATCTGCCGGGATGTAACCAGCCAGGTTGAGCATGTGAAGGAGCTGGAGAACGCGCGGACGCGCTTGAAGCACCAGGCGGAGCACGACGACCTGACCGGCGTTGCCAACCGGTCCAAGCTGAATGCCTATCTGATGGAGAGGATCGCGGACGGGGCGGACGGCAATGCCCGGATTGGCATCATTCATTTCGATCTGGACCACTTCAAGGACATCAACGACAGCCACGGCCATAGTGCCGGCGACACCGTGCTGCGCCATGTGGCCATGGTGATGAGCGGTGTTCTCGGCAACAAGGGACTGGTCGCGCGGATCGGTGGCGACGAGTTCGTCGCGGTGGTCTCCGGGGCGCAAGGGCCGGAGGAAATGGAAGATCTGGGGACTCGGATTCTCGATGGGCTGGCCAAACCCGTCCGGGTGGATCATCACGAGGTGCGGGTTGCCGGCAGCGTCGGTCTGGTGCTCGCCGATGCCGCGACTGCAAGCGCATCAGAACTGATAAATTGCGCGGATATCGCGCTTTATGCCGCCAAGCGCTCGGGCCGCAGCCAGATTTCCTGGTACACGGATGCGCTTGGCGCTGCTCATCGCCATCGTCGCATGATCCTGGCTCAGCTTGATGAGGATCTTGAAAATGACGGCCTGTCGCTGATGCTGATACCGCAATTCGATCTGGAGAGCCGTCGGATCATCGGTTACGAGGCGGCTGCCTGCTGGCTTCATCCCTCTGAAGGGCTTGTCGATCCGGTGAGCCTGCTTTCGGCACAGGAGGATGCGAGGCGGATCGCGCAGATCGAGCGCTTTGCACTGCGTGAAGGCCTATGCGAGGTCAAGCGGCTTCGGGAGGTGTCGAATGCGGCGTACTTCCTGTCGGTGAATCTGAGCGGGGCCAGCCTGAAGGACGATGATTTCATGGTGCGGCTTCGGCAAGCTGCCTGCGAAGCGGGGTTCAAAACCAGAGACATCGTGATCGAGCTGGACGAAAAGATCATCCGCTTCGATGAACCGGACGGTCTGGCCGGATCGGTCGATCTGTTGAAGAAGATCGGCTGCCGGGTCGCGCTGGACAAGTTCGGCGGTGGCCACGGCGGTGCCGGCCAGCTCATCTATCTCAACGCGGATCAGCTGAAGCTGTGCCCGATGCTCGTCGCCGGTCTGGAAGAGAGCCACGAAAAACGGCAACTGGTTCAGTCGATCATCAGGCTTGCCGGCAATCTGGGGCTCACGATTTCGGCGGCAGGCGTGGATACGGCAAGGCAGGTCGAGTTGCTCAGGCAATTTGGCTGCACCATGGTTCAGGGCAAGATTATCGCCGATCCTCTTTCTGCGCATGAGGCTGAAATTCATATGCGCGAGTTCGCGCTTCTGGAGCATCAGGCATAACCTGCTAGGCGCTATGGGCTGATGCCTGTCTGTGGCCAATGGGCAACAGATGGGTATTTCGTGCACCTGTCTGGTGCATTTCTGCTTTTCAAGTTCGTCGAAAGCAGGTACCAAATCGTCCAGTCAACTCATGGTGGTTGGCTTTGTTTCCCCAGCAGCCGCCCGGCTGCGCAACCAGGAGGGCACTAAATGACAGATCGCTGCATGATCCACCCATATGCCGCTCTCCGGAGTTGCCAAGGCGTTGGTGTCCGCTTCCGCTAGGAAGCCACCCCCTTCTCCAATTTCCTTAACTTATGCGGTGACCGGCTGAAGCCGTTCCCTTTGAGCTGCATGCGTTGCCGCGCATGTCTGCCGTCACCACGTTCATGATCCCATTTCGGAGATGATCCGATGTCATTTCATTTCACGCCGGACCTGTCCCCTGCGACGGGACGTCCGGACATAGAGGTGTCTTTACCGGAAGAGCCGCGTCAGGCCTTTTTCAGCCGCGCGATGCGCGCCGCAGCGGTTGCCGGCGTCTTTCTGGGTGCCACCTTCGCGGTCGCCGTTGTGTTCTTCATTCCGGTGATTGTCTTCAATGTGAGCCGGGTCGAGGCTCTGGAAATTGCCGGACGTCATATGCCGGTGACACAGTTCACCGATGAACTCGGCGCACTTTTCTGGGGCACTTTCATTCTGGCTCTCGCCTTTACAAGTTTCATCGCCAGTCTGCTGCTGTTTGCGACTGGCCGCATCATTCGCCCGCGCAGCAAGCCTGTGCACACAGACGATGCCCTGGTGCATCTCAATGTGCTACGGTTGAGCGGGGCCGAGAGGTAAACATGTTCGAGCGTTTCGAAAAACTTGTGGACCCCTTCGAGAAGACGGTCCTCGAAGTGCCCCCGAAGGGCTTTTGGGCCTTCTGTTGGTATTTCACCAAACCCGTGTGGCCGATCCTGGCCGGCGTCTCGCTGCTGGGGACGCTGGTCGCCATCGTGGAAGTGTATATCTTCACTTTCCTGGGCGACCTGGTCACCTGGCTGGAAAAATCCGATCCGCAGACATTCGTCAGTCAGAACTGGCATACGCTTTTGCTCATGCTGGTGGTTCTTCTGGTGGTGCGCCCGCTGCTGGAGGTCGTCTGGCAGTTGCTGTTTCACCAGGGGCTGATGGGCAACTATCCCATGTCCATCCGCTGGCGTGTCCATCGCTACCTGCTGCGCCAGAGCGTGTCGTTCTACCAGAACGATTTCGCGGGCCGGATTGCGACCAAACTGATGCAGACCGCGCTTGGTGTGCGCGAAGTCGTCTCGCGCATGGCCGACATCATGGTCTATGTCGCGGTCTATTTCACCGCCGCCGTGTTCGTGGTCGCAGGTGCCAATGTCTGGCTGAGCCTGCCGTTCCTGGTCTGGATCTGCGCGTATCTAATCACGATCCGCTTCTTCATTCCCAAGCTGCGGGATGTTTCGAAGCAGCAGGCCGATGCGCGTTCTCTGATGACCGGGCACGTGGTCGATGCCTATACCAACATCACCACGGTGAAGCTGTTCTCCCACGCAGAACGTGAAGAAGCCTATGCGCGCAACTCCATGCTTGGCTTCCTCAAGACGGTCTTCCTGCAGATGCGGCTGGTGACAGGGCTGAATATCGTTCTGGTGTTCATCAATATGCTGCTGCTGACGTCTGTCGGCGGTCTTGCAATCGTTTTGTGGCAGGCTGGCACGGTTACCATCGGCGAAGTGACAATTGCCGTTGCCTTCGTGCTGCGTCTTCAGGGGATGTCTCACTGGATCCTGTGGGAGCTTGCGGGCCTCTTCGAGAACATCGGCACCGTGCAGGACGGCATCTCGACCATTTCGCGCGAGCGCGAGGTGGTGGACGTCAAGGACGCAAAGGCGCTTACGGTCAATCAGGGCGAGATCCGTTTCGAAGGCATCTGCTTCCATTATGGCAAGGAAGCCGGTGTTATCGAGGATCTCAGCCTGACGATCCAGCCGGGCGAGAAGATCGGTCTGATCGGCCGTTCGGGCGCAGGCAAGTCGACCCTGGTCAACCTGCTTCTGCGTTTCTACGACCTGGAAGGTGGCCGGATCCTGATCGACGGGCAGGACATTGCCCATGTCAGGCAGGACGACATCCGGGCGAAGGTCGGTGTTGTGACGCAGGACACCTCGCTGCTGCACCGTTCGATCTTCGAAAACGTGGCCTATGGCCGTCCGGATGCGACGCGTGAACAGGTACTGGCCGCTCTCGAAAAGGCGCACGCACTGTCCTTCGTCTACGACCTGGAGGACATGGAGGGCCGCAAGGGTCTCGATGCCCATGTCGGTGAACGGGGCGTGAAGCTTTCGGGTGGTCAGCGTCAGCGCGTTGCCATCGCGCGGACCCTGCTCAAGGATGCACCGATCCTGGCGCTGGACGAAGCGACATCCGCTCTCGACAGTGAGGTGGAAGTCGCCATTCAGGAGAGCCTGTTCGACCTGATGAAGGGCAAGACGGTGATCGCGATTGCCCACCGGCTGTCCACCATCGCGGCCATGGACAGGCTGATCGTGATGGACAAGGGTCGAATCATCGAGGAAGGCTCCCACCAGGAGCTTCTGGAGCGCGGCGGACTTTACGCACAGCTCTGGGATCACCAGTCTGGAGGCTTTCTGTCCTCGGTTGAGGCCGCCTAAATCCAAAGACCAATGGCAAGAGCGGGATTCAATCGAATTCCGCTCTTGCGCTCATTCCCCAAAAAAGGGCAGAAAAGCGGCGCGGCAGTGGATTTGCCTGCGACATATGCGTTTCGAGGCGTTTGTTGAACTGGACAAGCGTTTCGAAGGGTGCAAAAAGACAAGCCGCTTGGCCGGTGCGGAATAGCCCGTACCCGGCCCCCGATGAGCCCGGCATGGTTCCGTTCCCTTCTTCGCCAAAAGAAGGGGCCTCGGACGTGATGCGGGCTTTCGGTACAGGTTGAACAGGTTTCGAGAGGACGCGACCTTGGCACATACGGATCAGGCGGAACCGACCCGCCGCGATTTCCTCTATATTGCGACCGGCGCCATGGGCGTCGTTGGCGCTGGCGCGCTGGCATGGCCGTTCATCGACCAGATGAACCCGGATGCCTCCGCATTGGCTCTGGCTTCCATCGAGGTTGATATCTCTGCCGTGGAAGAGGGGCAGTCAATCACAGTGAAATGGCGCGGGAAGCCGGTATTCATCCGCAACCGTACCGAAACGGAAGTGGAAGAAGCCAAGGCTGTTCCGCTGGGCGAGCTGAAGGATCCGCTCGCACGAAATTCGAACCTGCCGGCGGATGCGGAAGCGTCTGACGCCAACCGCGGCGTCGAAGGTAACGAGAAATGGCTCGTTCAGGTCGGTATCTGTACCCACCTTGGCTGCGTGCCGATCGGCAGCTCCGGCGACTTCGGCGGCTGGTTCTGCCCGTGCCATGGCTCTCACTACGACACCGCCGGCCGTATCCGTAAGGGCCCGGCTCCCGAGAATTTGCTGATTCCGCCGCTCGAGTTCGTCAGCGACTCGACGATCAAGATCGGCTAACGGCATAGATTTTTAGGAGACAGCCATGGCTGGACATTCAAACTATGTACCGCAGAGCGCTCCGGCGAAGTGGCTGGAAAGCCGCCTGCCGGTCATCTCGCTCGTACGCGGCTCTTTCGTTGATTTCCCGACGCCGAAGAACCTGAACTACTGGTGGACCTTCGGCGGCATCCTGTTCTTCGTGCTGATCGCGCAGATCATCACCGGCATCGTGCTCGTGATGCACTACACGCCGAGCACCACGGCAGCCTTCAACAGCGTCGAACACATCATGCGCGACGTGAACTTCGGCTGGATGCTGCGTTACCTGCATGCAAACGGCGCGTCGATGTTCTTCATCGCCGTCTACATTCACATTTTCCGTGGTCTCTACTACGGCTCCTACAAGGCGCCGCGCGAGATCTCCTGGATCCTCGGCGTGATCATCTTCCTGATCATGATGGGCACCGCCTTCATGGGTTACGTGCTGCCGTGGGGCCAGATGTCCTTCTGGGGCGCAACGGTTATCACCAACCTGTTCTCGGCCATTCCGCTGGTCGGCGAGGAAATCCGCACCTGGCTGTGGGGTGGTTTCGCGGTCGACAACCCGACCCTGAACCGCTTCTTCTCGCTGCACTATCTGCTGCCGTTCATGATCTTCGGTGTCGTTATCCTGCACGTGTGGGCTTTCCACACCACGGGCAACAACAACCCGACGGGCGTTCAGCCGAAGACCAAGCAGGACACGGTTCCGTTCCATCCGTACTACACGATCAAGGATCTGTTCGCGATCGTCGTGTTCATGATCCTGTTCGCATGGTTCGCCTTCTACGTGCCGAACTACATGGGCCACCCGGACAACTATATCGAGGCCAACCCGCTCGTGACGCCGGCGCACATCGTTCCGGAATGGTACTTCCTGCCGTTCTACGCGATCCTGCGTGCCATCCCGGACAAGCTCGGTGGTGTTGTCGCCATGTTCGGTGCCATCGCGGTCCTGTTCGTCCTGCCCTGGCTGGATACGTCCAAGGTTCGCTCCGGTACCTACCGCCCGCTGTTCAAGCAGTTCTTCTGGATCTTCGCAGCCAACGCCGTTGCGCTTGGCTACCTCGGTGCAATGCCGGCTGAAGGTACCTACGTTCTGCTCGCCCGGGTCTGCACCGTCTACTACTTCGCCCACTTCCTGATCATCCTGCCGATGCTCGGGTTCCTGGAAAAACCGCGGCCCCTGCCGGCCTCGATTTCCGAAGCGGTTCTGAAGGGCGGAGCCGGCAAACCGGCTGGTGCCACTGCAGCACCGGACACGAAGTAACGCGGCCCGGATCAGGAGTTAATTGAGACAATGAGCACCATGATCAAAATGGTTCGTTCCTTCGCTGCGGTGGCGGCTGTCGCCATCGCGACCCCGGCCTTCGCGGCAGGCAACGCTCCGCACATCGAGCGGCAGCAGTGGTCCTTCTCTGGTCCCTTCGGTTTCTATGACCGTGGCCAGTTGCAGCGTGGCTTCAAGGTCTACCGGGAAGTCTGTTCTTCCTGCCATGGCCTGAAGCAGGTTGCGTTCCGCAACCTGGCCGATGAAGGTGGTCCGAGCTTCACCGAAGAACAGGCGAAGCAGATTGCATCCGAGTACACCGTCGAAGACGGTCCGAACGATGACGGCGACATGTATGAGCGTCCGGGTATCCTGGCGGACAAGTTCCCGTCTCCGTTCCCGAACGAGCAGGCGGCGCGCGCATCTAACGGTGGCGCTTATCCGCCGGACTTCTCGCTGCTGGCAAAGGCCCGTGCGGCGCACCGCGGGTTCCCGTGGTTCGTCTTCGATGCCTTCACGCAGTATCAGGAGCAGGGCCCGGATTACATCTATGCGCTTCTCACCAGCTATCCGGAAGAAAACCCGGAATGTCTGGGCGAAGACTTCTCCGGCAACTACAACCCGGCATTCCTGGGTGGTTCGGTGACGGCTGAAGCCTGCGCGCATGAGCACCTGACCGGTGGTCCGATCGGCATGGCTCCGCCGTTGTCCGATGAACTGGTGGAATACACCGACGGCACGCCGATGACGGTCGACCAGTACGCACATGACGTTGCTGCTTTCATGATGTGGGCCGCTGAGCCGCACCTGGAAGAGCGCAAGAAGATCGGCTTCCGGGTCATGGTCTTCCTGATCGTCTTCGCTGGTTTGCTCTACTTCACCAAGAAGAAACTCTGGCGCAACGTTGAGCATTGATTGATTGCCGCCTAAGTGCATGATGAAAGCCGCCGGTTCTTCCGGCGGCTTTTTCTTTGAGGGGTAATGCAATGCGCCGTGCATTGATGTTTCTGGCAATTCTTCTGCTTCCGGTCCCCGCAATTTCCCAATCGGCCGCAACCCATATGGTCGAGGTTCTGGACATGCATCTTGCCATGCGGGCAGCGCTGCGCGCGGTCGAGGTCTGCAACGAGGCCGGTTTTCAGGCCGGAGCGTCCGTGGTCGACCGCTTCGGTGTCGAGCAGGTGACCCTGCGCAGCAACATGGGTGGTGCGCATGTGGCTGAGACCGCGCGCCGCAAGGCCTGGACGGCTGCTTCGTTCAATCTGCCGAGTTCAGACCTTGGCCCGCTCGCCGATGAAGGAGGAGAGGCCAATCTTGCCGCCATACCGGGGGCATTGCCGCTCGGAGGCGGTCTGCCGATCGTCTCGAGGTCGGGTATGCTGCTGGGCGGCATCGGCGTTGCGGGAGGCGGCGGCGGCGAGAACGAGGCCAAATGCGCCAAGGCCGGGCTTGACGCCATCGCGGATCAATTGAAATAAACCATCGATGACGCGGGCATGGATCCCGAAGACTATTGTTTTGCACCTGTATGGAGCGGTTATGGCAGACGCAGTATTGGGCATTATCGGCGGGTCCGGCATTTACGATCTTCCGGGGCTGGAAAACTCCGAATGGATTGCCGTCGACAGCCCTTGGGGCACACCATCCGACGAGGTGCGCATCGGAACCATCGACGGTCTCAAGGTGGTGTTCCTGCCGCGTCATGGGCGCGGACACGTCTATTCGCCGACCACGATCAATTACCGTGCCAACATCGATGTGATGAAGCGGTGCGGTGTCACCGATCTTCTGTCGGTCTCCGCCTGCGGATCGCTGAAGGAAGAGCACGCCCCGGGCACCTTCGTGCTGGTGGACCAGTTCATCGACAGAACCTTTGCGCGGGAAAAGAGTTTCTTCGGCACGGGCTGCGTCGCCCATGTATCGATGGCGACCCCGGTCAGCCCGAAGCTGGTCGATGCGGTGGCAGCGGCCGCGGAAGCGGAAGGTCTTGCCCATTCCAAGGGCGGTACCTATCTCGCCATGGAAGGCCCGCAGTTCTCGTCGCTGGCGGAAAGCCAGCTCTATCGATCCTGGGGCTGCGATGTCATCGGCATGACCAACATGCCGGAGGCCAAACTGGCCAGGGAAGCCGAGATCTCCTACGCAACCATCGCCATGGTCACCGACTATGACAGCTGGCACCCGGACCATGGTGAAGTCGACATTCAGGCGATCATCAAGGTTCTGCACGAGAACGCGGAAAACGCTCAGCGGTTGGTGGCCCGTGTGGCGCGGGACCTGCCGCGTGACCATCAGTCGTGCCCGGCCGGGTCCGACACCGCGCTGGAATTCGCCATGATGACGGCGCCTGACAAACGCGATCCGGCGCTGGTCGCCAAACTGGATGCAGTTGCAGGGCGCATCCTGAACCGGAGCTAGGGTCTGGGCTGCAGGCGGGTTTGGCATAACCCCTTGAGACAAGGCGAAATTACTTCGACCGGCAGACCAAACTTGCTATAACCACCGGCCGGGGCAGATGCCCGGACCCGTTTCAACAGAGAGATATCCCGATGACCGCACAGACCATTCAGGATGAACTTGTCGGTGCCATCCGCACGATCAAGGACTATCCGAAAGAGGGGATCCTGTTCCGGGATATCACGACGCTGCTCGGCGATGCCCGTGCGTTTCGCCGGGCGGTCGATGCTCTGGTCCAACCCTGGGCGGGGTCGAAGGTCGACCAGATTGCCGGTATCGAGGCGCGTGGATTCATCCTGGGAGGCGCCGTTGCCCATCAGTTGTCCGCCGGCTTCGTGCCGATCCGCAAGAAGGGCAAGCTGCCGCATGAAACCGTCCGGATCGCCTATTCTCTGGAATACGGCCTCGACGAGATGGAAATGCACAAGGATGCGATCAAGCCGGGCGACCGTGTCATCCTGGTCGACGACCTGATTGCCACCGGGGGCACGGCCGAGGCTGCCTGCAAGCTGTTGCGGTCGATGGGTGCGAATATTGAATCTGCGTGTTTCATCGTGGATCTCCCGGATCTCGGCGGGCGCAAGAAACTGGAAGCGATGAACGTTCCCGTACGTACTCTCGTGGAATTTCCGGGTCACTAGGTCTGTCATGGCGGGAGGAGCCGAGGGCAGCAACGTGAAACCGGAATTTTCGGAAAAGTTTCAGAAGGATTTTGAAACCCTTCTGAAATGGCGCCGCGATGTGCGCCGTTTCAAACAGGCGCCTCTTCCGGAAGGCGCTCTCGATCATCTGCTGCACTTGGCGGACCTTGCGCCTTCCGTCGGCAACAGCCAACCCTGGCGGATCGTTGTCGTTGACAGCGCCGAGGCCCGCGCCGGCATCGTCGCGAGCTTTGAAGCCGAGAATGAAGAGGCCGCCCGGACCTACAGCGACGACAAGGCGCTTATCTACCGCCAGCTCAAGCTGGCAGGGCTGAAGGAAGCGCCGGTCCATCTGGCGATTTTCTGCGACGATGACCCCGACCAGGGGCACGGGCTGGGCCGGCTGACGATGCCGGAGACGCTGGCCTATTCCACGGTCAGCATGATCCACACCTTCTGGCTGGCTGCTCGCGCCGAAGGTATCGGTGTCGGCTGGGTGTCGATCCTCGATCCCGACGCGGTCACCACGGCCCTTCAGGTTGACGCTGGCTGGCGCCTCGTGGCTTATCTATGCGTCGGTTACCCGGAAGAAGAGCATGTTGATCCGGAGCTGGAGCGGGCGCGTTGGCAGGCGCGCACGCCGCTGGCTTCCCGCATCATTCACCGATAGGGCCGTCTGCGTTCGAAGGGGCGCAGGCAAGAGGCTCGTAAAGTATGGAAGCGATCAGGGGCAGGCCTTTCAATCGGGGCCGATTGAACAGCCGCTGATCTGGAGGCAGGGCAAACCATGAGCGTGATCATCCGACGGATCAACGAGGAAGACAAGGAAGCTGTGTTCCAGCTTCTGGCAGACAGATGGGCCGGGCCCGAAATGCTGCTTGATGGCGAGATCATCGACGCATCGAGCCTGCCGGGCTATGTCGCCTATGCGGGCAACGAACTGGTGGGGCTCGTCACGTTGATCAAGCGGGACAGCGAGTGGGAAATCCTGACACTCGACTCGCTCAGCCGCTGGAGTGGCACCGGAACGCTTCTGTTGAATGCGGTGGTCGATGAGGCAAGGGCCAGCGGTATCCACCGGCTGACGGTGCGCACCTCCAACGACAACCTGGATGCCTTCAGATTCTATCAGCGCCGCGGTTTCCGTTTGGAGCGGGTCGCGCAAGGTGTCATCGATCTGGAGCGCGAGAAGAAACCGGAGATCCCGCTGCGGGGCGACTACGGTATCGAAATTCGCGACGAAGTCCTGTTTGCCCGCAGCCTTTGAGCTTCAGGGCTATTCCTTTCTCTCAACGCCTTTTCAATCCCTGACCGCAGGCCTGAGGGCAGGGTCGAGGCTATTGCCGGACGATCGCGCCGATGGCATTGACCACGAGCCTTGAGGCGGTCAGTGCGGTCAGGCCGCCTATGTCGTTCGGCGGATAGAATTCGACCAGATCGAACCCCGCTATCGTCGCCCGCCAGCCCACGCCCGCAATCAGATCGATCAACTGTGTGTAGGTGAGCCCGCCGGGTGTGCGGGCGGCTACGCCCGGCATGACAGCCGGGTCGAGACCGTCGCAGTCCAGCGTGACGACGCAGCGCGCGCCTTGCGGGATATGCTTCAGCGCGGCTGAGACACCTTCTGCGTGGATCTCGCGAGCCGTGACGAAGCGGCTGCCATAGCGCCGTGCAGCCTCGATTTCGCTGTTGCGGGCGCTGCCGACTGCACGCAGACCAACCTGAACGAGACCCGCAACATGCGGCATCTCGCTGATGCGGCGCATTGGACTGGAATAGCCGTAGCGCTCGCCGTCAACCTCGTCGCGCCAGTCGATATGGGCATCGATCTGGAGAACCCAGACGGGAGCCTGATCTGAAAAGGCGGCGAGGAAAGGGATCGGCAGGGAATCGTCACCGCCGAGCAGGACCGGCACGGCGGGCAGGGTCAGGATCGACCGCGTTTGGGCTTCGATCCGGGCGCGGTTGCCCGCGTTGTCATGCATGCGCGTGTCGACATTGCCGATGTCGGTGCAAGACGCGGGCCTGCCATCGAAAAGAGGGCCGCCAAGATCGAAATCCCAATTGCCGACGAGGCTCGCATCCTCCTGACTGGCTGCGCGAATGGCATCGGCTGCCCCGGCGTAGCCGCTGCTGTCCTTGTCGGGATAGGTGCTGCCGTGCCCGGCACCGAAGATGACCGCACGAGGCGCCCGGTTTTCCGGAAGGTTTGCGGGAAAGTCGAGAAAAGCCACTCGGTCGGTCCTGTTCGGTTTCTGTCGGCGAATGGGAGCAGGTGGAAAGGGAGGCTTTCGGCCGGTCCTGGAACGCTCTTAGGTGCCTGGCAGCACCAGCTTCACCATACCTGAAGACCGGTTTCTGCCAAAGCTCCCGGGCACTGAACGGGTACCGGCAGGACGTTGAGCCTTGTCGCGCCAGAATTTGCATTGCGTCGCACAATAGTTATAATTGCTCATTCCCAAGTTCATTTTTCCTGGTCGGAAAAATTTCGCACATTCGTGCTCAGAAATCCTGAGGAGGATAATTAATGCCTGTTGCCAGGTCCTTGGAAACGGCTGAGGAAATTTCAGATATTGCTTTTGGGTTCATGGGCTCGAAAGCCCTTTTTTCTGCACTTCATGTGGATTTGTTTTCACTTCTTTCCGAAAAGACCTTGTCTCCAGAGGAAGTTGCTCGGAAAAGCGAACTTGATCTTGATCGCGCAACAACCTTGCTGACCGCTCTCGCCAGCCTTGGCCTGGTGCACCGGGAGGGAACCGGCTTTACCAATTCTCCCGCTGCGGAAGCGTTTCTGGTGAAGGGGCGCAAATATGATTTCGGCGACTATCTGCGGTTTCAGATCGACAAGCAGATGTATCCCTTCATGACGCAGCTCAACGATGCGCTGACCGACAGCCTTGAGGATGGCCAGGTTGCTTCCTATGAGGCCTGGTTCAGCGACCCGGAGGAAGCGCGGCTGTATTCCCGGTCCCAGCATGCAGGCTCGCTCGGGCCAGGGCGGGGACTCGCCAAGCTTGTGGATCTGTCAGCCGCAAAGCAACTGCTGGACGTCGGCGGCGGCACCGGGGCGTTCTCGATCTCGCTCTGCAATGCTTATCCCGGATTACGGTCAACCGTTCTGGACTTTCCCAATGTTGCCAGGGTGGGCGAGGAGTTCATTGCCGAGGAAGGCTTGGAGGACCGCATCCATTATGCGCCGGGCAATGCCCTGAAGGACCCTTGGCCGGACAACGCGGACGCGGTGCTGATGTCTTACCTCTTTTCCGGTGTGCCGGGCACAGCCATTCCGGGGCTTGTGCGCAAGGCGTTCGAGGTTCTGACACCGGGCGGCGATTTCATGGTCCATGACTTCATGGTCGACGAAAATCGCGACGGGCCGAAGCTGGCTGCGTTGTGGCAATTGCAGCATACCGCCTTCAATCCGGAAGCTCGCTCGATCACGAGTTCCTATGTTGCCGGTTTGATGGAAGCTGCCGGCTTCATCGATATCGCGGTTGAAGTGATGATCCCGGGAATGACGATGCTGGTGCACGGCCGCAAGCCGGACTGACGATCTCTTCGTCAAACTGAGGCAAACTGGGCCAGACTGCGGCAAATAGGCATGATGTCCGTTTGCCGCAGTGTCTGCAGCAGGCAAACGGATTAGGGAGACGATCTACGTATTTTCCCTAAGATCCGGAGAAAAGATGTCTGCTTCATCTGCCCCCAAGGAAGTTCTGGTGCTACGGCTGCTCCTGGCCGTGCCGATCTTGAACCTGTTTCTCAAGGAAGCGCTATATGGCGCGGAAGACGCCAAATACTGGTTTATCGCCAATCTGGCGATGATCTGGGCGGTGTCGATCTACGCCTTCGGATACCCGGCCATCATCGTACCCGCGCTGACCATGGTGCCGATGGCCTTCCTTTGGATCCTCGACGTCTGCCGCTGAGGCGGATGAGCGTGCGCCGGGGAGCGCAGGACTTCCAGTTGTAAAGCGTGCTGCCGTCTTCAGGACCGCAGCACGCTTTTTGCTTTTTTCGTTACTGGCCGACTGCCGCGATCAGCCTTTGCGGCGTTCGACAAATACCGTGCCCTTGAACGAGAACACCAGCGTGCCGTCCTGATTGAAGGCCTGCATATCGGAATGAACGAGGCCCCAGTCCGGGCGGCTGCGGCTTTCGGTCTTGCCGGTCACGACACGCCGGTAGCGCAGCGTATCGCCGACGAAGACCGGTCTGATCCACTTGAGGTCTTCGAACCCGGGTGAGGGGCCGAGTTTGGCCGGTGTCTGTCCGGCGGCGAGCGCTTCTTCCTGAAGAGCCTTGTGACGCGTCACCCAGAGCTTCATGAACACGGCTGCGGTATGCCAGCCGGACGCGCACAGGCGGCCGAAATGGGTCTGCGCGGCAGCTTCTTCGCTGAGGTGGAAAGCCTGCGGATCGTATTTTTCCGCAAACCGCACGATGTCTTCCCGGGTGAATGTGTAGTCCCCGAGGTCGAGCGTGTCGCCGGCTTCAATATCTTCAAAAAAGGCACTCAACGGGCAACCTCCCGTCTTGCGAACAGGTTCGGGTTTTCCCAGACGAGCACTTCAGAGCCGTCCTGATTGTTTGCCGTTACGCGGATGTTGACGAGGCCAAGGTCAGGTTTCGAGCGCAAGTCTCTCGTGTCGAGTATTTCGACCCTGGCGGTCAGGCAATCACCTGGATGAACAGGGAGCTTCCATTGCAGCCTGGTGATGCCAGGCGAGCCGCGGCCGCTTGTCTTGTTCAGGAGGTTTTCAGCCAGCAGGCGCATCACCATTGCGCCGGTGTGCCAGCCGGAAGCGGCCAGGCCTCCCAGGATGGAGGCCTTGCCGGCCTCTTCGTCGAGGTGGAACGGTTGGGGGTCGAACTCGGCGGCGAAATCGATGATTTCGTCCCGGCTGACGGTGAGGGAGCCTAGCTCGAAGACCTGACCAGGTTCGAAGTCTTCAAAATAAAGGAGATCGGTCATGAATTCCGGTGGGGTTGGCATATCGCGGAAACGCGATCAGCCGCGTTTCCGCCTCGAGAATGGCAAACAATATCAGTCGTAATAGATCTCGTTATCGTCCATATAGACGTTGCTGGCTTCGCAGATATCGATGTCGATGGGATCGTCGAGCACTTCGGTGTCGTCGTCCGCCAGCCAGCCGACCTGGAAAGTCTGCGCGCAGTGGCCGGTATCTGCCTCAAACTCGGCCCTTCCGCTTTCGCCGGGGCCGAGCGGTCCGGACAGCCAGTTGTCCGACCAGCCGTTGCCGTCGTTGGTGTAGAAACCGACAACAACATTTTCTTCGGTGTTGTTGTAGATCTGGAAGTACCCTTGCGAGCCGGTTCCCTGCGCGACGGCTGCAGTTGCAGACGCCAGAACGGCAAGGCCGAAAGCGGCAGATTTCAGAAGCTTCATAGCACGTTTCCCAGGAGGACAGCGCTGCTGCCCGACAGTGTTGCGACCAGAAGCTAGTCTCAGCCGGTTCGGAAGTAAAACTAAATCCGCCGGTCTTCCGCCTCGTCCGGAAAGCCGGTCAAACCTTCACGTATTTGCGCCAGTTATGCTCTTCTTCAAAGCCCAGAACCTCGCGGATCTTGCGGTTGGAAAAGAGGGCTTCATGCTCTCCGAGCTCCCGGCTCAACGGCACATCGGGGAAGAAACGGTTGAGGATTTCCGCGTTCGGAATATCGACGGAATTCGTATCGTTTCCGGCGTTGAAGATCTGGAAGCCAAGGCCATCCTTTTCCAGGCAGCGGTCGACGATCTGTCCAAGGTCGCGGGCGTCGATATAACAGAAGATGTTTCTGCGGCGCTGCGCCGGATTTGCAAAGAAATCCGGGAACCGGTCATATTCATGCGGCTCGATGACATTGCCGATCCGAAGCGCATAGATGTCGAACCCGGAGCGGCGCTGGAAGGCGCGTGCGGTCTTCTCGTTGACCACCTTGGAAAGACCGTAGCTGTCCATCGGGTCGACATCATAGTCCTCTTCCACGGGCAGCACCTTCGGGTCGACCACGCCATCGGCGAAACAGACACCATAGGTGGTTTCCGACGAGGCAATCACGATCTTGCGGATGCCCAGCTTCACCGCGGCCTCCACGACATTGTAGGTGCCCATCGTATTGACTTCGAACGTCCTGTTGTCCGGGTTAATCAGAATGCGTGGCACCGCGGCGAAATGCACCACGGCATCGAAGGACGGTACGCCGTTGCCCGGCTCCAGTTCATCGAAGTCGGCGTAACTGGTCATGACGTTGAACATCTCACCAGACGAGGTGATGTCGGCAATGAGGTTGTCGACGCCGGGGTGGTCAAGCGGCTTCAGGTCGACGTTCACGACACGATGCCCCTGCGCCAGCAGATACGGAATGACATGCCGTCCGGCCTTGCCCGAACCGCCGGTAAACAGAATGCGCTTCTTGGTGGTCATGGTTCGATTCCTCCAGTTTTTGAGTTGCGTACATCATGGCCAAACCGGCACGGGAAACCAGTGCCTGTTTTGTTTTTCTGAAAGAAAGACCTTCTCCGTTTCAAGCGGCCTGGTGAGGCGCGGTCAAGTCAGCAAGATTTATCAAAAAGCATGGTGCTACGGTCCCTTCAGTCGAACGGGGCCAAGACATGACCAATCACGAAAAGCTCACACTCTCGCCGCGGGACAACGGCTATATCCGCCGCTTCACGCGGGTGATCGAATACATCTACGCCAACCTGGACGAGGATCCAGACCTGGCGACACTTGCCGAGGTTGCCGCCCTTTCGCCCTCACACTGGCACAGGGTGTGGCAGGCGACCTACGGCGAATCCATCTTCGCGACGGTCAAGCGCCTGCGCCTTCATAGGGCCGCGGGGTATCTGACCTATACCGACCTCGCACTACCAGTTGTCGCAAAGCGGGCCGGTTACGGCAGCCTTGAAGCCTTTTCGCGCAGCTTCAAACAAGCGTACGGCCAGGCGCCGGGTGCTTATCGCAGCAGCGCCTCATCGCACCGGGTGCAGCCTGCCAATGGCGGTGCGCCTCTTGCCAAGAAGAAAGGACTTTCCCCAATGCATGATATTGCCATCAAAACCCTGCCATCCGAAACCCTGGTCGTGCTGCCTCATCGAGGCTCCTACATGGAAATCGGCAAGGCCTTCGAAAAGCTGTTCGGTATCCTGGCAAGCCGCCAGATCATCGGAGAGATTGGGCAGATGAAGGGACTCTATTACTCCGATCCCACACAGGTCGCGGAAGACGATCTGCAATCCGCTGCCGGAGCGGTTGTCGGCGATGGCTTTCCGGTTGACGCTCCGCTCGAGACGCGGGAAACGCGCGCGGGCGATTATGCGGTGCTGCGTTTCAAGGGGCCCTATGCCGATATGAAGTGGGCCTATGAATGGCTTTACGGCGAATGGCTGACGCAGTCGGGCCGCGAGCCGGACGATGCCCCCTGTTTGGAGGTCTACCTCAACAACCCGCGCGACACGGCCCCGGCGGATCTCCTGGCCGATATCTGCCTGCCTTTGAAACCGGCTGCGTGAGTGTCACCTCAAAGCGGCCAGAACACCAGGATGGCCGGGATGCTGACGGCCAGAACAAGCAGTTCCAACGGCAGGCCCATGCGCCAGTAATCGCCGAAACGATAGCCGCCCGGTCCCATGATGATGGTGTTGTTCTTGTGGCCGATCGGCGTCAGGAACGCACAGGACGAGGCAACGGCCACCGCCATCAGGAAAGGATCGGAATTCACGTCGAGCGAGTTGGCGATCTGAACCGAGATCGGCGCCGCGATCAGGCAGGTCGCGACGTTGTTCAGAAAGTCCGAAAGGGTCATCGTCACCACCATCAGGATGGCGAGCGTGACCCACGCAGGGGCCGTTGACGTGAGGGCGAGAATTCCATCTGCGATCAGCTGCGCGTTGCCAGCTTGCTCAAAGGCCTGACCGAGCGGGATCAGCGAGCCGAGCAGCACGATCACCTTCCACTCCACGGACTGGTATACCTCCGATCCGCTTATCAGGCCTGCAGCGGCGTAGAAGATGACGCAGGCCGCCAGCGCGACCGGCAGATAGGCGAGCCCGGCCACGGCTGCGGCAATCGCGACGGCAAAGCCGGCAATCGCCAGCCACGCCTTGTTGCGCTGGATGACACCGGTCTCGCGCCCTGCGAGCGGCAGGACGCCAAGCCACGTGCAGGCATTTTCGAGCCGCTCCGGAGTGCCGAGCAGAAGAAGCACGTCGCCAGGGCGTATCTGTTCGTGGCGGACACGCTTTTGCACGCGGCGGCCCTGCCTGGAAATACCGAGCAAGGTGACGCCGTGGCCGTAGAGGAGACGCATGTCGAAACTGGACCGGCCGATGATACGGGCGTTGTCCGGTGCGATGGCTTCGACCAGCGACAGGGCGTCACCGTTGAGGCCGCCCTTGTGCTGTTCGGAGCCTGCGAACTCCAGTTTGGCGGCGCCCATGAAGGCCTCGATGGCCTTGGGATCACCTTCAACGAACAGATAGTCACCGGTCTTGATTGACTCGCGGCGGGCAAAGCCGCGCACGCGCCGGCCGTTGCGGATGAGGCCGATGATGGCGACATCCTTCTCGTCGGCGACAGGGTATAGGTCGCCGACTGTCAGTGGCTTGTCTTCCGAAATCTCGCCGACCTTCAGTTCCGCCACATAAAGGCTTTCGGCAAAGTCTTCTTCATTCGGCTTGTCGCGGAAATGGCGTGGCAGCAGGCGCCAGCCGAACAGGGCGACAAAGGCAATGCCGGTGACCGCGACCACAAGGCCGACGGGGGCAAAGTCGAACATGGAAAAGGGCGCGCCGAGAGCGTCCGAGCGGTATTGCGCGATGACGATGTTCGGCGGGGTTCCGATCAGGGTGATCATGCCGCCGAGAATGGTCGCAAAGGACAGCGGCATCAGGGAGAGACCGGGAGAGCGTTCCGCTTTCTTGGCTGCCTCCATATCGAGTGGCATGAGCAACGCCAGCGCGGCGACATTGTTGATGATCGCCGACAGGCTGGCCCCGACCACGGCCATGAGGCCGATGTGGCGGGACAGGCCCCTCGACGCCGAAATCACGAACCGTGCAATCAGTTCCACGGCGCCCGAATTCGTCAGTCCGCGCGAGACGATCAGCACGAGGGCAATGATCATGACGGCGGAATGGCCGAAGCCGGAAAAAATCTCTTCGGATGGGATCAACCCCAGAAATGCACCCAGGATAAGCGCGCCGAAGGCAACCAGGTCGAAGCGGATGCGGCCCCAGACCAGCAAGGCGAAAACCGCGCCGAAGAGGACGAACAGGGCAATCTGGTCAAATGTCACGAACAGGCTCCGGCAAAGACTTGGTAAGGCGGGCTCGACCTGAACATGGCCGCCCTGCAATCTCAAGACCGCTTAAAGGACTTGGGCCCGGTTTCCTTCGGCTTTCCGGCAGTGGCGCTGGACAGCGCCTCGACCGGAGAAACCGGGACCACAGCTTCTTAACACGGGACGATATGAAAAGGTTCCGCGGGTTTCGGCTGCTTGTAGTGTGTCCGCAGGCAAAAAGTTGGTCCGGCCAGCCTGACAGCTCAGGGCGATCAGACGACCTTGACGGTCAGGTCCGGCAGCCCGTCAATCGTTGCCACCATAAGATCGCCGCGCTCAACGGCGCCGACACCTGCCGGGGTTCCAGTCAGGATCACGTCGCCCGCACCAAGTTGGAACAGTTCGGACAGCTTGGCGATGACTTCGGGGATCTTCCAGATCAACTGGTTGAGGTCGCCTTCCTGCCGCACTTCGCCATTGACGGTCAGGGCGATCCGGCCCCGGTCGAGGAAACCGCTGTCTGTCACCGGCATAATTGGACCGATGGGGGCGGAGCGTTCAAACGCCTTGGCGGCTTCCCACGGGCGGCCGGCTTTCTTGGCTTCCGCCTGCAAATCGCGGCGAGTCATATCAAGGGCAACCGCAAGGCCGTAGACATGCTCCAGCGCATTGGCTGCCGGAATGTCGCGCGTGCCGGACTTCAGAACGACCGCGAGTTCGACTTCGTGATGCACGTCGCTGGACAGGGGCGGATAGGGAAATTCGCCGGACGGATCGAGATTGTCCGGGTTCTTCTGGAAGAAGAACGGCGCTTCCCTGTCCGGATCGTGGCCCATCTCCACGGCATGGGCCGCATAGTTCCGCCCGACGCAGTAGACCCGCCGGACAGGAAAACCGTCCTGGCTTTCGCTGACGGGCAGGATGGTAGGCAAGGGGGCCGGAATGACGGTCGACATCGCTGAAACTCTCGAGGGTTGACGAAAACCTGCTTGTACCGGGTTCGGGAGCAACCTGTCGAGCGGGACTTGCGGGGCAAGCCTTTTCCCAACTTCTGCGATGGCAACACGCCTGTCCCGAGCGAGCCCTCAGGCCTTGAGCTGTTCTGGCAAGGTTTCCGGCAGGTCGTCCTGACCAGCCTCCGTTTCGTTGGAGGGCATGAACCAGATCACCACGAAGGCCAGCAGTCCGGCGGCGATCATGTAGAACGCCGGAGCGAGTTGCAGGTGGGTCTTGTCGATCAGATAGGTGGCAATCAGAGGCGCGGTGCCGCCGAAGAGAGCCAGCGGGATGTTGTAGCCGATGGAATAGCCCGTCACGCGCACCGACACGGGAAACTGGCCGACCATGGCGGCCATGAGCGGGGCGAAGAACGCGGACAGGATGACGGCCATGCCAAGCTGACCCAGAACCACCATCACGGGATCCGGATGATGCACCAGCCAGAACATCGGAAGGGCGAAGACAGCGACACCGCCTGAGCCAACAAGCAATATGGTTCTTCGGTCGATCTTGTCAGCCAGATAACCGACAAGCGGCAACAGCAACATGAAGACGACCATGACGCTGGTGTTGATCGTCAGGGCCCGGCTTTCAGTGAACTTGACGTAATCGACCAGATAGGAGGTGAGATAGACGAAGGTCAGGTAGAAGCCGACACCGTTGAGCACGTTGCAGGCAATGGTTCGCATGAGGGCGGGCCGGTGATTGCGCAGCACTTCGCCCACCGGAGCGCTGACTGGATCGTGCGGGGAGGGGGGCTGATCCCGTTCTTCCGCCTTGTTGCCGCTGCGGATCATGAAACCGGTGAGCCCGACCAGAAGGCCGAAGCCGAAGGGAATGCGCCAGCCCCAGCTTCCCAGATCGTCGGCCGGCAGGAGGCCGGTTGCCAGTGCCGCCACGCCGGATCCGAGCAGAATGCCGAAGGTTGCCCCGACCAGGGCCCAGGAAACGGTGAAACAGCGGCGTCGCGGCGGGGCGATTTCGTAAAGATAGACCGTTGATCCGGTGTATTCGCCGCCGACAGAAAGCCCCTGCAGCAGCCGGAGCAGTGTCAGCAGCACGGGCGCGGCAACGCCGATCTGGTCATAGGTCGGCAAGAAGGCGATCAGCGTTGTCGGAATGGCCATCAGGGCGACGGACAGCAGAAGGGCCCGGCTGCGGCCCGACTTGTCGGCAATATGGCCGAGCAGCAGACTGCCGATGGGACGCATGAGGAAGCCTGCCGCAAAGACACCGAAGGTGCTGATCAGACTGACGGTGGGATCGTCACTCGGGAAAAACTGTTGTGCAAGGATGGGGGCAAGATAGCCGTAGACGGCGAAATCGTACCATTCCAGCGTGTTTCCCACCGTTCCTGCAATAATCTTGCGGATCCTGGTGTCGCTTCGTCCCGCCATGTTGGCCCCTCCTGCAGGTCGAATTCCCGTTTGTCCGGGTAAACCTAGAGGGCATGTCTTTAACTTCCGTTGCGATTCCGCTGCGGAAAGTGATGCTTGGGCAGGAGGGAAGTTGGCGTGGGATCGCGCAGGCAGTCTCAGGCTGCCTGCGCGCCGTGTTCGTCAGGTGTTGAACTTGAACAGCAGAACGTCGCCATCCTTGACGACATATTCCTTGCCTTCGTCGCGGGCCTTTCCGGCTTCCTTGGCCGCGGTTTCACCGCCAAGACCGACGTAATCGTCATAGGCAATGGTCTGCGCCCGGATGAAGCCGCGTTCGAAATCCGTATGGATGACGCCGGCAGCGCCCGGAGCCTTGGTGCCTTCGGTAATGGTCCAGGCGCGGGTTTCCTTCGGGCCTGCGGTGAAATAGGTGATCAGCCCCAAAAGACCGTAGCCTGCGCGGATCAGCCGGTCGAGGCCCGGTTCTTCAAGCCCGATGGTTTCCAGGAACTCTTCCTGCTCTTCCTTGTCGAGCTGGGAGATTTCGGCCTCGATGGCTGCGGAAATGACAACGGCGGCAGCGCCTTCGGCCTTCGCCTTTTCAGCGACCTTGGCGGAAAGGGCATTGCCTTCTCCCGCAGAAGCTTCATCGACGTTGCACACGTAGAGCACCGGCTTTGCTGTGAGCAGGTTCAGGCCCTTGAGGATCTTTTCCTCATCCGGACCGGAGACTTCCAGCGTTCGGGCCGGTTTGCCGTCCTGCAGGAGCGCAAGCGCGGCTTCCATCACCGGCAGAACCGCCTTGGCTTCCTTGTCGCCGCCGGTGGCTTTCTTCTTCAGCGGTGCGATGCGGCGCTCAAGGCTTTCCATGTCGGCGACCATGAGTTCGGTCTCGACCGTTTCGGCATCGGCGATCGGGTCGACGGTGCCTTCCACATGGGTGATGTCATCGTCTTCGAAGCAGCGCAGCACATGGGCGATGGCGTCGACTTCACGGATGTTGGCCAGAAACTGGTTGCCGAGGCCTTCCCCCTTGGACGCGCCACGCACGAGACCGGCAATGTCGACAAAGGTGATGCGCGTCGGAATGACTTCCTTGGATCCGGCAACCTTGCGGATTTCATAAAGGCGCGGATCGGGAACGGCCACTTCGCCCGTGTTCGGTTCGATGGTGCAAAACGGATAGTTGGCAGCCTGTGCCGCCGCCGTCTTGGTGAGCGCGTTGAAGAGTGTGGACTTGCCGACATTCGGCAGTCCGACAATGCCGCACTGGAAACCCATGGGAGTTCGCTTTCGGTTGGTCTTGAGACTTTGCAGCGCTAAATGCCCGAGCCGGGTCACGAGGTCAAGGCTTTGGCGGGGGACAGGGGTGTGTTTGTCAAGAGCGTGTCAGGATGAAGCGCCAAAAGGAAACCGGCTGGCGATGTAATCGGGCTGAAAGCTTCCCTCCGGTTGTTTATCGGCTATAGTCGGTCTGTTGTTTTGGGCGATTGTTTTGGGAATTGTGATGCGATGATATTCAGTCGCAAGAAACACGGCTTTTTGCCGGGACTATCTGGTGCCCTGTTTTCAGCTCTGGCTGTCGTGACGGCCTGCGCCAGTGTGCTGCCGGCAGGGCCGGCGGCCGCGCAAGGCTTCAATCCGAGTGACCTGACGGGCCTTCTCGGGGATACACCCATCGATCCGGCGCTGCTGGAGGGCGTCGGGCAGGTCGGCGTTACGCGGGCCTATATTCCCGATGCCATCGACCTGTCGCCGATGATGCCGCCACCCTTGCTGCAGACATACGGAAGCTGCGTTTCCTATGCCATCGGCTATGCCATGCGCGGCTATTACGCGGCGCTGGAAAACGATGTGGAACCGGGCAGCCGCACTTACACGCCCAGTCCGGCGTTTCTCCATTCGCAGATCCGCAACCGGAACGAAGCTTGCGAAACTGCCGGCAGCCATGCGCTTCTGGCCATGGCCTACTTCAAGGGCAACGGATCTCCCGACCAGGATGACATTCCGGACGCCGCCATGTGCTCGGAGCGGGTGGAATATGCAACGACCGCGCCTGACAGGTTCCGGATACGCGACTTCATGTTCGTTTTCGACAAGGGACGTCAGCGCCGCAACGCGACGGACAGGGACCTGGACGCAATCAAGCAGCAGCTGGCAGCGGGCAACCCCGTCGCAACCGGGTTCCTGATGGTCGGGGTGGTGCCCTCCGCGCAGACGCCGGACGGGGTGACGCTGCAGTATCTGAAGTCGGGCGAGATCTACCAGGGATCGCTCGGGCGCCACAGCGGGGCCGCCGGGGGACACCAGATGGTATTCGTCGGCTATGACGAGCGCCGGCAGGCCTTCCTCGTCCAGAACTCCTGGGGGCCTTACTGGTCCGGTGACGGCTATGGCTGGATCAGCTACGAGGCAACGAAAGCGGACATGCACAATGCGTCGGTCATGCGTACGGCCATCGTGCCACCGCGGCCCGTGCCGGGGCTGAGCAGGACCGACCGCGACAATGTGGTGGCCTTTGAAGGGGATAGCTGCAGCAGCCTTTATGTCAGCGAAGACACGCCGGACGGCACGCCGCTGCTGGCCGGGTTCGTGAGTACACAGGAAGCGCTGAGGAAACTGGAGGCGGAGTTTCCACCCGAACAGTTGCGGAAGGTCGATGTCAGGCCCTGGCCTGTGTGCGAGGCGTTGAAGACCCTTGCTAGGCCGCTGGCGGAACCCTCGCGTCCTCGCATCCGCCTGTTGGGGGGCAGTGCTGATCTGCGCTACGGCGATTCGCTGGCGTTCGAGGTCACCGCGCCGGACTTCGCCTCGTTTCTCTATATCGTCTATCTGCAGGCGGACGGCACGGTGGTGAACCTTTTGCCGCGTCGCGGCCCCGTGCGCCAGCAGGTTCAGTTCGGTGACCGGTTCGTCTTTGGAGACGGGCAGCAGGGGCGCCAGAAGTTCACGGTGCAGCCGCCGGCCGGGTCCGAAGCCATCATCGTCATTGCAGCCCGCAGCCCCATCATCCAGCTCGAAGAGCTGGAAAACGGTGGCTCGGGGCAATTCTCCATGCCGGTGAGCGCTGAGGGCGGTGCCGGTACCGCAGACGACAGATATTTCCTGACGGCGCTGCGGGCCGGACTGGCTGACCGGCCAGATGAAATGAGCCTGCCGCGCGAGATATCGGCGGCCGTCCTTCACATTACGATCCGGGAAGAGTGACACTCAAAGGTTTCGATATGCGATTTCTTGCTGAATTTGCGACTGCCCGCCTGACCCTGGCAACCGTTCTCGCCCTTATGGTGGGACTGATGCTGCCCGTCGGTGTTTCCGCCCAGAGCGTTACGCCGGATCAGATCATCAAGGCGCTATTGCCAGATGGCGGGGCGCCGAAATCCCGGTCCATGCGCAAGCAGGAGCCGCATCCGTATCGCGGGATCAGCATCGAAGGCCAATTGCCGCCGGAGGTCGTGCTGCCGCGTATCAATCTGACGGTCAATTTCGAGTTCGATTCCGCCTCGCTGACCAACGACGGCATTTTGACGTTGCAGGCGCTCGGCCAGGCCTTGCAGGATCCGCGCCTGAAGAACATGCGTTTCCAGATCGCCGGGCACACGGATCTTCGTGGAACGGCGGCCTATAATCTGGACCTGTCAAAAAGAAGGGCCTTCATGGTGGCAGAGTTTCTGGCGGCGTTCTACACGATCCCGCGCGAACAGCTCGTGCCCGTGGGCTATGGAGAGAGCCGGCCCGTCGATCCGGGCAATCCGTCGAGCGGCCGTAACAGGCGGGTGGAGATCATCAACGTTCAGCCCCTGTCCTGATCGCCAAAGGCGGGCAACCCGGTTTCGCTGGTGTTCTTGGCGGAACCGACCTCAGTCGCCGCCGCCGAGCAGCTTCTTCAGCATGTCAGCCATGGGCCCAGATTTGGGTAAATTGACTGATTTGCCTTGCCGGGCCTGGCGGATATGGCTCTGGCCCTTGGGTTTGGCTGGTGCGGAGGTGCCCTCTTTGAGCTCAGTGGCCTTGCTGGCTCCGGTCGCGCCTTCCTGGGTCTTGCCTTCCTGGGGCTTGCCCTTACGCTGTGCTTTTTCCGGCTCCAGAGCGAGGGTCAGCTTGTTGGCGAACTGGCTGTCCTTGCCTTCGGCCAGCAGTCCGGCCTGATCGGCGACTTCCATCAGAAGCGGCTCGAGCCAGTCCCGGTCGGCCTTGGCGAAATCGCCCAGCACATAGTTCGATACCAGCTTCTTGTCGCCCGGGTGGCCGATGCCAAGGCGCAGGCGGCGGTAGTTTTCGCCAATATGGGCGGTGATCGACCTGAGGCCATTGTGGCCGCCATGACCGCCGCCGACTTTCATTCGGAATTTCGCGGGCGGCAGATCGAGTTCGTCGTAGATGACGACAATGTCTTCCGGTTCGATCTTGTAAAAGCGCATGGCTTCACCGACGGAGCGACCGGATTCGTTCATGTAAGTGCTGGGTTTCAGCAGCAGGACCTTTTCCGAACCGAGACGGCCTTCGGACACCTGTCCCTGAAATCGGGCTTTCCAGGGCTGGAAACCGGAGTGGCGGCGATGGATTTCATCGACAGCCATGAAACCGATGTTGTGCCGGTTGCCTTCGTATTTGGCGCCCGGGTTGCCCAGGCCGACGATCAATTTCATGGTGCGCCTTTCAAGGTAGAGCATCCTGCATGAAGCGGGCTGCAGGCCGGCTGGCTAATCCTGAAACGAAAAAGCAGCCGATTTCGGCTGCTCTTCAAGTTTTCCCGCTGGGGGAAGGGAGGCGGAGACCGCCTCCCGATTTTCAAGGCAAGACTTCAGCTTAATCAGCTTCGCCTTCGCCTTCATTATCTTCGTCAGCATCGTCGTCCGTGTCCTTGAGACCGGCAGGTGCTGCGATTGTCGCGATGGTGAAGTCGCGGTCGGTAATGGTCGGCTCACAGCCCTTCGGCAGGGTGACCAGCGAAATGTGCAGGCTGTCGCCCAGCTTTGCTTTCGACAGATCCAGCTCAAGTGCTTCTGGGATGTTGTCAGCCGGAACGTTCATTTCGACGGTGTGACGAACGATGTTCAGAACGCCGCCCTTCTTGATGCCCGGGCAGGTTTCTTCGTTCAGGAAGTGCACCGGAACTTCAACGGTCAGCGTGGAGCCCTTGGAGACGCGCAGGAAGTCGACGTGCATGACGTCGTCGCGCACCGGGTGCAGCTGAAAATCCTTTGCAATAACCTGGTGCTTTTCGCCGTCCACATCGATCATGCCGATGTGAGTGAGGAAACCGCCCTTGTGCAGGGTGATGGTGGTTTCTTTCACCGGAATGGTGATCGGCAGTGCCGGTTTCTTGTCGCCGTAGATCACGGCGGGGAGAAGGCCTTCGCGACGCAGTGCCCGTGCGGCCCCCTTGCCCACCCGGTTCCGTGCCGACGCCTTCAGCTCATAGCTGGCAGCCATGGCAAAACTCCTTCGAGTGTATAGGTAACGGACCGGCGAACCACCGTGCCAGAAGACTCATGTTGTCCGGGATCGGTCCAGAAGCGCCTCCTCCAGGGGTGCAGGCGCGTGCGCGGATATACCCAAAGCGCAAGGAAAGTGCAAGTCCGCAGTCGCTCGTTTGTCGCAGGGAACCGCGGAAATTTCAAGCGGAAGACCCGCGACCCTGTGTGTCACGCAAAGTTGCTGAACCTTTTGGTTGATTGTTTGCCGGTTCCAGCGGACGCTGCAGATCGCGTCCGGACTGTTGTTCCGGCCTTTGGAATGCCCTTTTTCTGCAGACCTCTTACCGAGAAGAACCGACGTCATGGCCATTGATGAGGACCTCAACGATCGCTTGCGCGAGGCGCTCGGCCACAGGGTGGGTGTCAGCGAAAAACGGATGATGGGCGCCATGTGCTTTCTGCTTCATGGCCATATGATCGCAGGGGCAGACCGCACCCGGGACGGAGAGCGGCGGTTCATTTTCCGCATCGGCAAGCCAAACCATGCCACCGGCCTGGCGCTGCCCGGCGCCGAGCCGATGGTTCAGGGTGGTCGTACGTTAAGCGGCCTGTTCTTCGTCGGTGAGGACGATTGTAGCGACGAATTGCTTCAAACCTGGCTGGATCTGGCGATCGCCAATGCGTTGGCCCTGCCGCCGAAAGGCGCGTGACCTATCCGTTGAGCCTTCTCGATGTATCTTCCAGGAAGGCCGGATCGGCTTTCTTAGCGAAGGAGACACGCCAGGGTTCGGCCAGTTCCTCAAGTTCCGACAAGGCCTTTGCGACAGCAGGATCGAGCCGTGGATTGAACCGTGCCAGGATCACCTCGCGCAGGTTCCAGTCCGGGCAGGGGCGTTCGACCAGTGTCAATTCATCGCCGGCCTGGAACGACCCTTCCTGCAGAACCCGGAAATACCAGCCGGTGCGACCCGTTTTCTGGAAATGGGCTGCCTGGGCCGGGTTGCCCGTGTGCATGTTCAGCTTCCAGCAGGGCTGGCGGCCCTGCGAAATCTGCAGCCGGACGGTACCGGCCGACAGGATATCGCCAATGCAAAGGTCTTCCTCGGTAAATCCTTCGGAAGCGATGTTCTCGCCGAAGCCGCCGGGCTTGTAGATCTCCGCCATCTGCGGAAAGGCGTCACGCCAATGGGCGTAATGCTCCGATGGATAGATATGCAGTGCCTTCTCCGGTCCGCCATGTACGGAGAGGTCAGCCTGCTGGTCGCCGGCGATGCCGGTGGAGGTGACCTGCAGGACACCCTCTGTGCGGCTCTTGCGAATGGCAGACGGCTCCTTGCCGTCCCAACGGTGTTCGGGTTCTCCAGTGAAAAGGGAGAGGATGCGGGCTTTGGCGGTCATGGCTGAAGGCTTTCGGCTGGTGTGTGTTCGTGGCAGAGCTGCGCGGCATCGGCAGGCGAGAGGGGGACATTCAGCAGGCGGCAATGGCCACCGGTTTCCGTCACCTCATGGTGACAGCAGGTGCGGCACATGCCGAACGACCGGCCACCGCGCTGATGCAGCATCGTCAGGACAAGCGCCTTCAGCGAAGACGCCAGGGACGCGGCGACCTCCGGCGGCAGGGCGTCGATGACTTTTTCCAGAGACGAGGGATCTTCCAGCAGCTCCAGGCCTGCCGGGGTGACGTCATAGCGGATGCTGCGCTTGTCTTCGTCCGAGCGGGTTTCGGCGATCAGATCCTTGCGGGCAAGTGCCTTCAGCGTTTGAGAGGCCGTGCCACGTGTTGTTGCCAGGAAGTCGGCCACATGGGAAGGCGCGCGCGAAAACCGGTTTGCCCGCGCCAGATAACTGAGCGCGGCAAATTGAGACGGGTTCAACGGCCCGTTCCACTCCTCGGCAGCGGCAAGGCGCGTCAACCGGTCGATCAGGTCGCGGATGGTCTGTGTGTCAGTCGGAGCGAACATGAACACTATGTAGCGAGTCGAAATTAAACTTGCAATAGTTTCGACTCGCTACTAATAAGGCTGCGTCCTCAAACAAGGAGAAAGCCGATGTTGAAATCCATGTCCCGTTCCGTGCTGATCGCCGGTGTGTCCGCGATTGTCCTGCCGGCCGCCGCTTTGGCAGACAGTAGCCATGCGCTTCACCAGCCGGGTGCCGTCCTGTCGCCGGAAAGCCAGGAGGTCGATCCGAACTACGACATCCTCGCCGCCCATGTGCACCGCAAGGGACGTGTGGTGACCTTTCATATGACGATGAAAGGAACGGCAGGTGCGACGGTGCCGGAAGCAAATGGTGCACTCGCGGGCGCACCGGTGCAGTCCTATGTCTGGCCGACGTCGCTGAAGCCGGAAACGGTCGGTTTTGAAGGAGCAAACGGCATCCTGGCGCTGGTGGCGACCAGCCATCCGGATTTCGACGACACGCCGCTGTTCGATGAAGATGGCGACGGCGATCTTTTGAACGACGGCGCGAAATGGCATTCGCACTGGGTGGTGCTGGCGCCGAACGAAGCATGCGGCGCCGGTGCCCTTTCCGTGCAGGACATCCCGGAGGGGGCCACCCCGAAAATGCCGGCCACCTGGCCGGGTCTGCCGATCTACATCGACAGCCCTGGATATTCACCGGTGCTGGAGGCAGAGGAAATTACTCTCGGCGTGGGTTTTGCCGATGAAAGCGCCATTGAAGGCTTCTCGTATGACGGCGTCACGTCGGCCCTGCGGGTGAACCAGAACGTCCACGCCCCGCTGCTGTGCGTCTTCGACGTCTTCGACGTCGCCTCCGGCGATCTCAGCCTGCCAGGCAAGGTGGCCGAGAACTGAGCCGTATCCGGAGAAAGGATGCGTTGGTGTCCTTCCCTGCAACAACTACTCCTCAGTCATTACTGGGCTTAACCCGGCAATCCATGGCGTGACCGGGCCTGATCCCAAGGACGTGACTGGGACGGGGAACGGCATGGATGCCATGGTCGAGACATGGCATGACGGAGTGTGTGAGAGCTCTGAGGGACAGCCTCCGAACTTGGGAAGACCGTCAGCCTTCGTGCGGGGCGTAGGAGGCTGGATCGACCTGTGCCGGGCGTCCGGGAAGGGTGAGCTGGGCCTGTCGGGCAGGGGTGGTCGCAATGACCTTTCCGGACTTGATGACAGCAAGGCGTGTGGCTTTGAGGCGAATGGCCTCGATCGTGTCGCGGGCCTGCAGCAGCACGAAGTCCGCCTTGCAGCCTTTCTCCAGTCCGTAACCTTCCAGGTTCATGGCCTTGGCGGGGTGCGCGGTGACACAGTCGTAGCAGTAGCGGATGGCGTCGCGGCTGGTCATCTGGGCAACGTGAAGCCCCATGGAGGCCACTTCCAGCATGTCGCCAGAGCCCATCGAGTACCAGGGGTCCATCACGCAGTCGTGGCCGAAGGCGACATTGATGCCGTAGGACCGCATCTCCGGAACGCGGGTCTGGCCGCGGCGTTTTGGATACGTGTCGTGGCGGCCCTGAAGCGTGATGTTGATCAGCGGGTTCGCAATGGCGTGAACCTGAGCTTCCGCGATCAGCGGCAACAGCTTGGAGACGTAGTAATTGTCCATGGAATGCATGGACGTCAGGTGCGATCCGGCAACGCGGCCCTGCAATCCGAGGCGCTGGGTCTCATATGCGAGCGTCTCGATATGGCGGGACATGGGATCGTCGGTCTCATCGCAGTGCATGTCGACCATCAGCCCGCGTTCGGCCGCGATCTCGCAGAGCCGCGCGACAGACCGGGTGCCGTCGTCCATGGTGCGTTCGAAATGCGGAATGCCGCCGACAATGTCGACGCCCATGTCCAGAGCCGTCAGAAGGTTCTTCTCGGCAGTTGCAGAGCGGAAGAGCCCGTCCTGGGGGAAGGCGACCAGTTGCAGGTCAATGTAATCCTTCACCTTCTCACGCACTTCCAGGAGGCCCTTGACGCCCGTCAGCCTGTCGTCGCACACGTCCACATGGGTGCGGATTGCCAGCAGCCCCTGCGAGACGGCCAGATCGCAATATCTCAGCGCTCGCTCGACAACGGCCTCTACCGTCAGGATCTCCTTCAGTTCTCCCCACAGCGCGATGCCTTCCAGCAGCGTGCCGCTGCGGTTCATGCGTGGCAGGCCGAGTGACAGCGTCGCATCCATGTGGAAGTGACTGTCGACAAATGGCGGCGACACGAGGTGTCCACCAGCATCGATCACCTGGCCGGCGTCCGCCGTGATCCCGGCTTCCACAGCTTCGATACGGCCGTTCCGGCAGGCGATGTCGATGCCATGGCGGCCGTCGGGCAGGTTGGCGTTCTTGACGAGGAGATCGAAACTCATGGGACTGTCTCAGCGTTGGCCACGGAAATAGGGCACAAGAAGAGCCCTTGGATAGTCTGCCCGGCGGGCAACGACAATCAGTGCGGCGATGGAAAGCAGATACGGCATCATCAGGAAGAGCTGACCCGGAATGAAGCTGCCGACCTCGGTTTGAAGTCGAACCTGGAAGGCATCGAACGCGCCGAAGAGGAGGGCGCCGATCAGGGCCTTGCCGGGCCGCCAGGAGGCGAACACCGTCAGTGCAATGCAGATCCAGCCACGTCCGTTGACCATGCCGAAGAAAAACGCGTCGAAGGCCGACATGGTCAGGAATGCGCCGCCGAGCGCCATGATCGCAGAGCCCGCAACCACCGTGCCGATGCGGATCGCATAGACGGAAAGGCCTTGCGATTCCACCGCGGCCGGATTGTCGCCAACGGCCTGAATGGCCAGACCGAGCGGGGTTCGGTAGAGCACATAGGCGGTGATCGCGACCAGCAGCAGGGCGAGGAAGGTCAGAGGCGTCTGCTGGAACAGGGCTGGCCCGAGGAACGGCAGGTCACTGAGGCCCGGAATGTCGAGCGGCTTGAAAGCCTCGATCCGGGGCGGTGAGGACACATCCGGCAGGGCTGTCCGGTAGATGAAATAACTGAGCGATGTCGCAAACAGCGTCACGCCAATCCCCGAGACGTGCTGGGAGAGCCCGAGCGGCACGGTCAGGATCGCGTGGATCAGCCCGAAGAGGGCACCCGCCATCGCGGCCACAAGAACGCCACCCCACAGACCCGCACCGAGCCAGACTGCCATCCAGCCGGCCATGGCACCGGCCGTGAAAATGCCTTCGATGCCCAGATTGAGGACGCCGGCGCGTTCGCACACAAGCGCACCGATGACGCCGAAGATCAGCGGGGTCGCGATGCGGAGCGCGGCTGCCCAGAAGTTGGCGGAGATGAGAATGTCGAGGATATCGGTCATTCTGCCGCCTCCTGGTTGGTCTGGCTGCCGACGAAGCGGATCTTGAAGCGCAGGAACAGACCGGAGACGACGACGCACAGCAGGGCCATGGCGACGATCAGGTCTGCCAGATAGTTGGAAACGCCGGTGGCGCGGGACATGGAATCGGCCCCGACGAAGATACTGGCGATGAAGAGAGCTGCCAGAACGACACCGGCCGGGGAAAGCCCGGCGAGCATGGCCACCACAATGCCGGAATAGCCGAAACCGGGCGAGAGGTCGGCTGTCAGATAGCCTTTCAGACCGGCAACTTCCCCGACGCCCGCAAGGCCTGCCAGCGCACCGGACAGAAGACCGACGCGAATGAAGGTTGCCGTGACCGGAATGCCGGCGTGGCGGGCGGCGGCGGCATTTTCGCCGACGGCGCGGATTTCGAAACCCCAAACGGTGCGTTTCAAGAGGAAATAGACACCAAGCGATGCGACAAGGGCAATGACGAGGCCCCAGTGAATGCGCATCCGGTCCATCAGCTTGGGCAGGGCGGCTGCGTCGAGAATGGGCTCGGACTGCGGCCAGCCCATGCCCATCGGATCCTTCATTGGACCTTCCAGCATCATCTGCACGAAAAGCAGGATGATGAAATTCAGCAGCAAGGTTGTGACCACTTCATCGACGCCCAGGCGTGTTTTCAGAAGGGTCGGGCCAAGCATGACAAGGCCGCCGGCCAGTGCTCCGGCAACGACCACCATGGGAATGAGGATGTAGGGCGGTGCGGAAATGACACCAGTGCCGACGGCAACCGCGGCAAGAGCGCCTGCATAGAGCTGGCCCTCCGCGCCGATGTTCCAAAGCTTGGCACGGAAGGCGACGGCAGCCGCCAGACCGGTGAGGATCAGCGGTGTCGCCCTTGTCAGCATTTCGGTGAAGGCGAACAGCGAGCCGAAAGCGCCCTTCACCATCAGGCTGTAGCCTTCGAACACCGACAGACCGGCAAAGGCCATGGGGATGGCGGCAAGCAGCAGGGCGGCGACGGCAGCGGCAATCGATACACCCAGCATTCGGGAAACGGAGGAGGGGCCGCGCGGCTCGAAACGGATCATGCTGCGTCCTCCGCGCTGTGACCGGCCATTCTGAGGCCAAGAGAGCCACGGTCGAGCGTTTCGCTGGGTTCCGCTTCGGACAGATGTCCGCGGTGGATCACGGCGATCCTGTCGGAAAGGCGCATGAGTTCGTCGAGATCCTCTGAAATCAGGATGACGCCAGCGCCGCGGTCGCGGGCGGCGAGCAGACGCTTGTGAACGTCGGACGTCGCGCCGACATCGAGCCCGCGCGAGGGCTGGGCGGCCAGCACGACCTTCGGAACGGTTTCAAGGGTTCTGGCCAGCACGATCTTCTGGATATTGCCGCCGGACAGCAGTCGCGCCGGGCTGTCTTCGCTCTGGCAGCGGATGTCGTAGGCCTTGATCAGAGTGCGGGCCCGCTCCCGCATGGCGGAAAACCGCAGCAGCCCGAGGCGCTGGTTTTCCGGCTTGCGGATGGATTCGATCGCCAGATTTTCCGAAACGCTCATCGCCCCGACAATGCCGTCGTGATGACGGTCTTCGGGAATACGGGCGAGACCGTTGTCGATCATGGTCCGGGCGCTCGCCTGGCCGATGGCCTTGCCTTCCAGCGTCATGGAACCATGGGTCAGCGGCTCCAGACCGGATATGACACGGGCGAGGGTTGTCTGGCCGTTGCCTGAGACCCCGGCAATGCCGAGGATCTCGCCGGATTTGAGCGTCAGGTCGACATCGCGCAAAGCGTCGCGGCCATGTCCGGCGGAGGCCTTGTCCAGGACGAACAGCGGTGCGCCCGGCGTGCCGGGGGATCGTAGGGTCTCGACAATGGCATGGCCCACCATCAACTCGGCGAGCTTGCGCCGGTCGCATTCGGCTGTCGGCAGGTCGGCGACCTTGCGGCCGCCGCGCAGCACGGCGACCCGGTGCGAGGAGGCCAGAACTTCCGCCAGTTTGTGCGAGATGAAGATAATGCCGAGTCCATCGTCCGCCAGCTTTTTCAAGGTGGCGAACAGGGTGTCCGATTCCTGTGGCGTCAGCACCGCGGTCGGTTCGTCCAGAACCAGCACCCGGGCATCGCGGTAAAGCGCCTTCAGGATTTCCACCCGCTGCTTTTCGCCGACGGAAAGCTGGGAAATGCGCGCGTCGAGCGAAACCGTGAGGCCGGAGCGTGCCATCAGCTCTTCCAGCTTGCGCCGGGCCGGCGCACGGGAGGAGGAAAGCGCGGCCAGCCGTTCCGTGCCCAGCAGGATGTTGTCGAGCGCGCTCAGGTTCTCGGCAAGGGTAAAATGCTGATGCACCATGCCGATGCCGGCCTGAAGTGCGGCATGCGGGGAGCCTGGCTCCAGTTCGCTCAGGCCGGTTCCGTCCGGCGACACCATGACCCGGCCTTCATCAGCAACGTAATGCCCGAAGAGGATGTTCATCAGGGTGGTCTTGCCGGCGCCGTTTTCGCCGAGAAGGGCAAGGATCTCGCCGCGCTTCAAGTCGAGCGATACGTCGCCATTGGCCGTCAGAGCGCCGAAGCGCTTGGTGATGCCGTCCAATCGCAACACAACGCCAGCGTCCCGTGCCAGACCTGCCATAGGATACCCCCGGAAAAGAATGAGTGCCGCGCTTGATCCCTGCGGCAGGGAATCGCCGGCGGCCATTGTGACCGCCGGACGAGACAGGCGAAAGCCTACATGGTGGATTTCGGTTCGGTGTCGTTCACATTGACGCGGAACAGACCGTCGAGGATTTCCTGTTCCTTGGCCTTTGCCGCCGCAACCGCGTCGGCCGGGGCAAGGCTTTCATCAACGACGAAGCTGCCGCCACCATAGGACATGAAGCTGTAGGGACCGAAATCGGCCGGTTCAAAGCTGTCGCTGGCAACCAGTTCGATGGCCTTGTCGATGGTCGGCTCCATGTGCCACAGCGCGGAGGACAGGATCGTACCCGGATAATCGCCCGCGGTGTCGATCACGTTGCCAATGGCCAGAATGCCCTTTTCCTTGGCTGCATCCGACACACCGAAACGCTCGGCGTAGAGAATGTCCGCACCCTTGTCGATCATCGCGAAGGCAGCTTCCTTGGCCTTGGGCGGGTCGTACCAGGAGTTGATGAAGGTCACGAGAAACTTCACGTCCGGATTGACGGCGGTAGCGCCTTCCATGAAGGCATTCATCAGCCGGTTCACTTCCGGAATGGCGTAGCCGCCGACCATGCCGATGACATTCGACTTGGTGGTGGCGCCGGCGATCATGCCGGAGAGATAGCTGGGCTCGTGGATCCAGTTGTCGAAAACACCGAAGTTCGGCTGAGCCGGTCCGAAGGACGATCCCATTAGGAACGCCGTGTCCGGATATTCGGCAGCCACCTTGCGGGCGGCGCGCTCGACGGCAAAGGCTTCACCTACCACCAGATCCATACCCTGTTCGGCATATTCGCGCATGACGCGCTCATAGTCGGTGTTGGCGACGTTTTCGGAGAAGGTGTAGGTGATCTCGCCGCGTTCCTGTGCGGCTTTCAGTGCCTTGTCGATACGGCTGACCCACTGCTGTTCAACCGGAACGGTGTAGATCGCGGCAACCTTGACCGGGTCGGCGGCATTGGCGGAAGGCATGGACAGTCCCGCCGATACTGTGACAGCCAGGGCGGCCGTCAGCATGGCCCGGCGGGCCATAGAAAATGGTTTGGATGTGAGCATCTGGAAACCCCTGGAAAAGACCTTGTGCAGGCTTAGATGACCACAAAATATGCGTGCTCACAAGCTGAGCAGGATTGTTGGCAGCAAATTTTTTGAACAATTGGGAAAATTTCTCGAGGCGACTCCCGTCTATCCTATTTGCCTTGGCCGGAATTGCACCTGGACGTTGTTCTCTGCCTCAATTGCTATCGGGCGAGGACTCTACTTACTGGCGTTTTTTTGAATTCCTGTTATCTCAGGTAGTAAAAATTAACTCGATTCATGAGTAATTCCGAATATCTATTGTAATAAATAACATTATGAATTCCCCTATATTTCCCAAAAGAAGATTTCAAATGGATTATTCAGCGCAATAAATCATATTTTAATTTCAGTACTCGATCATTCCTCTTAGTAAATTTAATGGGAGTGAATGATGAAATATCTTGTTCGAACCGCTGCAGTCTTCTTTCTGCTCACCGGCAGTGCCTTCGCTAATGAATTTGAGAGCGAGCTGAAGGATTTGGCTGCCGGAAAGATCGCTGAAATCGCCGGTGCTGCGGAAGTCGTTTCAGCGGTCAAGGAGCAGAACGGTGTTACCGGCTCCTACGACCAGCCGAAAATCGATGAGCTTGACACCAAGTGGCGTGAGGAAGCCGAAGCCGTTGATCAGCCGATGATCGACGAAGTGCTGGACAAGCCGCTCTCCGTCTATCTTTCGAACGTCCAGGAAGCGAGCAGCGGGCTTTTCACCGAAATTTTCGTCATGGACGCCAAGGGGCTCAATGTCGGCCAGAGCGATGTCACCTCAGATTACTGGCAAGGTGACGAAGCAAAGTGGCAGGAGACGTTTCTCGTAGGCAAGGGAGCCGTTCACATCAGCGAGCTGGAGCAGGACGACAGCACGCAAACGCTGCAAAGTCAGGTGAGCGTTCCCGTTCTCGACCCCGACAGCGGCGAGGTCATCGGTGCTGTGACCTTTGGCGTGAACGTCGACAATCTCTAACAGTTAGGGACCGGCTTTGACGGTGTGGTCCTGAAATGAACACGTGAGAACTGGCGGGAAGGTTGAGCCTTCCCGCGTCTTGCAGGGGGAAACCTTGAAAGTATCCGTAAAGCTTCCAGCACTCGTCCTCGGTATCGCCCTTCTTTGTTCGGGAGGCGTCGGTATCGCAAGTTATGTCTCCGGAGCCAATACCGTGCGCGGTCAGGCGGAGCAGCGTCTGATGGCGCTGGTGGAAAGCCGCCGGGACAGCCTCCTGGAGTTTTACCGCAGCAAGGAATTGACAATCGGCGGGCACCTGAACGGTCAGGCCCTCCGATCCGCCTACAGTGATTTCAACGCCGCCTGGGCGAAATACGAAGACAAGGCGGCTGAAACCCTGACCAAGATCTACATCACCGACAACCCGCATCCGCTTGAGGAAAGGGATCAACTCGTCAAGGCAGGTCGCAAACCCTATGACAAGGTGCATGCAAAGCATCACACCTCGCTCAGGGACTATGCCGACGCCAACGACCATCCGGACATTCTGCTGATCAACCTTACAGGCGATGTGATCTACACGGCCCGTAAGCGTTCTGATTTCGGCGCCAATCTCAAGGACGAAGCCTGGTCCCAGACACCGCTGGCGGGTGCCTTCGAGCGGATTGTCGCCGGCAACGAGGAGACGCTTCTGGGCTTCGATCCCGTCCATTATCCCGGCAAGGACGGCGCGCCGACCGGTTTCTGGGTTGCGCCGGTGAAGGTAGGCTCCAAAACAATCGGCGCGGTTGCCTACGAGACCCCGATTAGCAAGATCAATGCGCTGCTCGGCAACTACGCCGGCCTTGGCGACACCGGCAACATCTATCTTGTCAATGAAGCGGGGCTGGCCGTGAACGACAGCCAGCGCACGACTGACATGGACGAAATGCTCAGCGACGCCTTCGCAGCACCCGAAGTGATGTCGGTGATGAGCGGCGAGGCGACCTTCAAGCGTCTGCCGGATTACAACGGCCGGGACGTTTTTGCGGCGATGATGCCTATCTCGGCGCTCGGCAACACCTATACGCTTGTCGTGGTTCAGGACGCTGACGAAGTTCTGGCACCCCTGACGTCGCTGAAGTTCTGGATTTTCGGTATTTCTCTTGCCTGTGCGTTCGCAGCCGGCGTGATCGGTCTTGTGATGGCAAGAAACCTTTCCGGCCGCATAACCCGGCTGGGGGCGGTGATGAGCAGGCTTGCCGGTGGAGATACGGCCGTGGACGTGCCGTCGCAGACAGCTGCCGACGAAATCTCCGATATGGCAGAAACCGTCGCGGTCTTCCGGGAAAACGCAATTTCCCGTGCCAGGCTCGAAGCCGAGCAGCAGGAATCTGCTGCTGCCCGGGAACGGCAGGCAGAGGCAACGACCCGGCTTATCTCCAGTTTCAGGTCCGAGGTTACGGACATGCTGGATGCGGTTCACAGCAACAGCGAACAGATGAGGCTGGCGGCAGAAGAGTTGAACGGCGTTGCAGACGAGACCGCAAGCGAAGCCTCGAATGCCTCGTCGACTTCGGAAGAAGCCTCAACGAATGTGCAGACGGTTGCGTCTGCTTCCGAGGAATTGTCGGCCTCCATCCAGGAGATCCGCAGACAGGTTATGTCGACGACGGAGATCGTTCGCGACGCGTCTCAAGCCGCAGTCGACACCAATACCAAGATCGAAGGCCTTGCCGAAGCCGCGCAGCGGATCGGGGATGTCGTGAACCTTATTTCCGCCATTGCCGAACAGACCAATCTTCTGGCGCTGAATGCGACGATCGAAGCCGCGCGGGCGGGGGACGCCGGCCGTGGATTTGCGGTGGTTGCGTCCGAAGTGAAGGAGCTTGCAACGCAGACCGCAAAGGCAACGGAAGAAATCGAGGGGCAGATTGCCGAAGTGCAGGCCGCAACGAAGGATGCCGTGTCGGCAATTGCCGGGATTACCCAGACGATGAGCCAGGTCGACGAATACACCGGATCGATCGCCTCCGCCGTCGAGCAGCAAGGCGCTGCAACCAACGAAATCTCGGGCAACGTTCAGGAAGCGGCAAAGGGCACGCGGGAAGTCGCGCGCACGGTCGAGACCATTTCTCAAAAGACACTGGTGACGAGCTCTTCCGCGGGGCAGGTGCTGTCGGCATCGACGGATGTCAACAACCATACCAATGCGCTGCGGGAAACGGTCGATCGTTTCCTGGCCGCGGTCGCGGCCGCCTGACCCTATGCCTTGTCCAATAAAAACGCCCGGCTGAAAGGCCGGGCGTTTTTTTATGTGTCTGGCGTCCGCCGGTTTAGCTGAACAGGCTGGAAACGGATTTTTCCAGGGCTGTCCGGTTGATGGCTTCGCCGATCAGCGGGGCAATCGAGATTGCACGGATGTTGGCGGCGGCCGTGATGGCGGCGGTCGGTTCGATGGAGTTGGTGATGACCAGCTCCTTCAGCTTGGAGGAGGTCACGCGGGCAACCGCACCGCCGGACAGAACGCCGTGGGTGATATAGGCGGTCACCGACTGCGCGCCCTTGGCCAAAAGGGCTTCGGCCGCGTTGCAGAGCGTTCCGCCGCTGTCAACGATGTCGTCGACAAGGATGCAGTCGTAGCCTTTGACATCACCGATGATGTTCATGACTTCCGATTCCCCAGGCTTGTCGCGGCGCTTGTCGACGATGGAGAGCGGCGCTTCGATGCGCTTTGCAAGGGCGCGGGCACGCACCACGCCGCCGACGTCCGGAGACACGACCATGACATTGTCGGTCGCGTAGCGTTCCTTGATGTCGCGGGTCATGACGGGAGCGGCGAACAGGTTGTCCGTCGGGATATCGAAAAAACCCTGGATCTGTCCGGCATGGAGATCCAGGGTTAGAATGCGGTCTGCACCGGCTTCGGTGATCAGATTGGCCACCAGCTTTGCCGAGATCGGGGTTCGGCCGGAGGCGCGGCGGTCCTGCCGGGCGTAGCCGAAATAGGGAATGACCGCGGTGATGCGGCGGGCGGAGGACCGGCGGAGCGCATCGATGATGATGAGCAGTTCCATCAGGTGGTCGTTTGCCGGGTAGCTGGTCGGCTGGACGACGAAAACATCTTCGCCGCGTACGTTTTCCTGGATTTCTACGAAGATTTCCTGGTCGGCAAACCGCCGGACCTGGCATTTGGCGAGAGGGGCATCCAGGTATTTGGAAATTTCCTCAGCCAGGGCTCGGTTGGAATTGCCCGCGACGATCTTCATGAGCCGCAAGTCCTTCTGGTGCGACGGCGGGTTTGCAGACAGGTTGTGCCTTGCAAACACGCGGAAAGGCCTAGGTCTTAAGTCATGTGCCGGGTGCCGGGAGCCTCGCTCGGAAACCCTCGGCAGGCGGCGGCGTTGTAACAACCAAGCAACCGGACCACAACAGGCGTTGTTGCCTGACGCCCGCTTTTTTTTATTTTTTGTGACGCCATGCCGGAATTACCCGGCAAAGCGTTTCATTATCGGTTGAGCCAGGCCTTGATTTCCACCATCGAGCGATTGGCAATGCGCGACAGCGTGCCGGAGCTGACCGACTGCCACGGGTCGCCGGAGGCTCCGCCCGTATCTTCCGTTCCGGAGATTCGCTTCACGCGCTGGCCGGAGTTGTCGACAATGTCGAAAACGTAGAACACGGTGCCATTGGAGGGCTGACCGGTTGCCGACAGATACCCATTGACCCGGTAGGTGGCCGATGCGCCGATGCGGCGCACCAGCGTGATCCCCTGCTTGCGGGCTTCGGTGCCAATCATCTCGGACAGCTCGTCGGCAATGTTGCCCGGCGCTCCGGTGAAAGGTTCAAACGCGAAAGTCACACCCTCTTCCTTGTCGGCCTGACCGGCGATCGTCGGTGTGGTGACGGTGGTCGAGATCGGAGTGGGCGGCTGCGGAGCTGCCTGACAGGCGGCAAGGCCGGCGCCAAGCAGAAAAACCGCCAGCAGGCGCCGGGAAGAAGAGGATCGTTGGGTGGTCATGTCTGTCATGGAGACGCTTGGCTCTCGCGGTCGATGTCGTCGTGGCAGCGGCCCTGCCGGAAACGCGATACGCGAACCGGGCCGCAAGGTTGAAACTGGTTTAGCCTGACTTGACCGGCAGGTCGAGAGGCAGCTTGGACAAGCACTCAGCCGCCCCGGTCGTGGTCAGATAGGTCTGGCCGAGGGTCATGGCGGTTCCTGAGGTGGAATCCATCAGGATCATGTGCATGAAGATGACCATGTCAGGCTTCACCTCGGCCGGGTTGGCGCGGTAGGCCATGGGCATATCCATCCAGCTTGGCGTGAACCTGGCTCCCAGGGAATAGCCGCAGGCATTCAGCCTGTGCGGCATCAGGCCGTGGGCGTCGACGCGTTCGGCATGGGCGTCGAAGACATCACCGAAGGTCCTGCCGGGAACAAGCTGTGTTTCAACGGCAGCCAGTGCCTCGCGCGCAGCGGTGTACATTTCCAGGTGCCGGTCCGTCGGTGTGCCGATCACCACTGTGCGCATCAGCGCGGCGTGGTAGTGGCGGTAGGCGCCGGCCCATTCCAGCGTGAGCTGGTCCTGCTCCGACAGGTTTCGGCGGCCAGCCTTGTAACGGCACAGGAGCGCATCGCGGTCGGAGCCGATGATGAACTCGTTGCCGGGATAATCGCCACCGCCTTCGAAAATGGCTCCCTGCATGGCTGCCAGGATGCGGCCTTCGTCGGCACCGGGGCAGATTTCGTCCATCGCGGCATAAAAGGCCTTGTCAGCAAGCTCCGAGGCCTTGCGCACATAGACGATTTCCTCGGCGCTTTTCACCGCACGAAGCTCGGGAATCAGGGGCGAAGCATCGCTGACGTCGGCGAAACTGGCGAGTTCCTCGTTCAGCTTGAGGGCAATCTTTCCGGTCATGCCCTGTGTATCGTATTCAACACCCAGGCTGGAGCCGAGCAGGTCCATGTCGAACAGCATTTCCTTGAGCTGCAGCACCGGGCTGGCGGAGCCGCGGTCGATCCAGATGCGTATGTCCTCGATGTTCGACGTGTGCTTGGCCTGGCGTTCGTCGGCCGAGCGCGTCAAGAGCACCTTGCGGCCATCCTTGGTCACGACGAGGCACTGGAAAAAGCAGAAGCCGAAGGTGTCGTAGCCGGTCAGCCAGTACATGCTCTCCTGGGCAAAGAGTAGCATCGCATCCAGCTTCTGCGCCTCCATGGCGGCCTTCAGCTTGTCGAAGCGGCTTTCAAACTCGGCATCGGAAAAATGAAGTGCCATGGGTCGTCCTCACAAAAGTGCAATCGCGCTGATCTGGCGGCCGTAATCCGGCTCCTTGCGATGGGTTGTCCGGCGGTACGAGAAGAAGCGGTCTTCGTCGGCATAGGTGCACAGCGCCAGATCGGCGACCTCGCCCAGCCCAAGAGCTTCAAGCTTGTCGGTAATAAACGCGGGCAGATCGAACATGAAATGCTGCGCTCGTTCGGAAGGTCTGAAATAGCGGGTGTTGTCCGGATGCTCCTGAATAAAACGGTCCTTGAACTCGGGGCCGACCTCGTAAGCAGCCTGGGAAATCGTCGGCCCGAGCACCGCCGTTATGTTCCCCTTGGTCGCGCCAAGGGCTTCCATCGCCGCAACCGTGTTCTGCAGGATGCCGGTGACGGCGCCTTTCCAGCCGGAATGGGCCGCGCCGATGACGCCCGCCCTGGGATCTGCAAACAGCAGCGGGCCGCAATCGGCCGTGGCAATGCCGATGGCAAGGCCAGGTGTTGCCGTAACCAGCGCGTCGGCCTTGCGGTCCGCATCGGGTGCGAAGGGCGCGCTGACGGTGATCACGTCGGGAGAATGAATCTGATAGGGGGAGACCAGGCGATCGGCCCCAATGCCAAGCTGGCCGGCAACGCGTTCGCGGTTTTCCAGAACGCTGCCGCGATCATCGTCCGAACCGAGGCCAATATTGAGACTGGCGTAAATGCCGCCGGAGACGCCGCCCTGGCGGGTGAAGAAGCCGTGCCGGATGCCATCCAGCTTCAAGACGTCTGCTTCAATTTTCATTCAAGGCTCCTGAAGGGGAGGGGATTCGCCACGCCAGCGTCTGATCCTTGGGGTGTTCAGGTCGCGCTGTCAAACGGGGGAAAGGATATTCCAGAGTTCGTCACGGCCAGCACCTTGAAAAGATCGCCCATCTGGTCGGGAGCGGCCAGTCGTTCGACGGCATCGCGGATTGTTTCCTGTTCATCGTGGGACTTGCCCGCGCCGAAAGCGCCAGCCCGTTCCAGAAGCCCCGAGCGCAGCAGAAATTCGCCCTGGGTCAGCGGTGGCAGCGCGTGAGCGCCTGCCCGGACGGCGGCGGCCGCCAGGGCTTCGAAATTGACATGCGCGGTCAGATCCGCTTCGCCCGGGTGCGCCAGGACATCGTCATAGGCATGTTTGTAAAGGGCTTGCAGCGTGTCGCCTGCGGCGGTCTTCAGGTAGCCATAGTCGATAAGGATTGCAGCGCCGCTGTTTTCGGCAATCCGGTGGCCGATCTCTTCGGCAATTGCATTGGCGGCGGGCTGGGTTTCGAAGATCACACCTTCAGGGGCGGATGAGAGATCCGCTGGGATGGCGTCATCGGGCAGGCGGGCGGTGCCGACGCCGAACATCAGTTCTCCGTCCTGCGACAGGCCGATCTGGCGTTCCTGCCAGCCACGGGAGGTCTTCACGAACTGGTGGATCGGCAGGGCGTCGAAAAACTCGTTGGCGACCAGTATCAGCGGACCGCCCGGAACATCCTGAAACCGGTCACGGAAGTGCGGCGTCAACGGACCGCGCGAAAGCGTCCTGGTCTGCATGTCCCGCAGGCGCGGACTGGTCTCGACCAGATTCAGCCGGGCCGCCTTGAGGAAGGCCGGGCGCAGGGACGCCATGCGCAACAGGTCGGCCATCAGCGTGCCGCGTCCTGGCCCCAGTTCGACCAGTTGAAACTCCGCCGGTTCACCCAGCGCCTGCCAGGCAGACAGGCAGCTTGCTCCAATAAGTTCGCCGAACATCTGGCTGACTTCGGGCGCGGTAATGAAATCGCCTTTGCTGCCGAAGGGGTCGCGCGTCATGTAATAGCCGGCGTCCGGGTCGCCGAGGCAGACGGACATATATTGCGCGACCGATAGAGGCCCTTCGGTTTCAATTCGGGCCTTGATCCTGTCCTTCAGTCCCGTCACGCCGCGGTTGCTCCGGAGCTGCGCTTCGCTGCCCATATCATGGTTGCCAATCCGGCCAGGATCATCGGAATGGACAGCAGGATGCCCATGGTCAGAAAGCCGGTCAGATAGCCGATCTGGGCATCGGGAACCCGGTAGAGTTCCGAAACAGACCGGGCAATGCCGTAACCGAAGGCAAATGCACCGGCAAGGAAACCAGGCTTTTGCAACAGCTTGAAGCGCCGGCTGAGCACCATCAGCACCAGAAACAGCACGACGCCTTCAAGGGCGGCTTCATAGAGCTGGCTCGGATGACGGGGCTCGGGTCCGCCATTTGGAAACACCACCGCCCAGGGCACATCCGTCGGCCGGCCCCACAATTCGGAATTGATGAAGTTGGCGATCCGACCGAAAAAGAGTCCGATGGGGGCTGCGCATCCGGCAAGGTCGAAAAGGGTCCAGATCGACAGGCCACGCTTCCAGGCAAAAAGGATCATCGCGATCACCGTGCCGGCAAAGCCGCCATGAAACGACATGCCGCCGGTCCAGATCGCGATCGCCTCGGCCGGGTGGGCGAAGTAATAGGCCGGATTGTAGAACAGCACGTAGCCAAGACGCCCGCCAATGATGATGCCGAGCGTGCCCCAGAGCACGAAGTCGTCGATCTCAAGCGGGGCAGGGCGGGGGACGCTGCCCCACAGGCGGTCGTTAGCCACCAGGAGACGCATGTAGCGCCAGGCCAGCAGAATGCCGACGATATAGGCGAGCGCGTACCAGCGCAGCGCAAAGGGTCCGAATTCGATGAGAACAGGGTCGATTGCGGGAAAGGGCATAACCAGAACTGGCGGCACGGCAGAACCTTCCGATGGTGCGCGGGCGAATTTCGGGCTGAACGCTTGCGCTATCTTGCCCGTCCCGTCAAGCCGACGCGGGTTCGCAGGGCGATGGGAGCCGTGTGCCGAAAGAGGGGATGACACGGCGGGGCGGAATGCGGGTGAATGTGGCTGCGGCGGAATTGGACCTTGAAGTTGCCGCCATTCCCTCATACCTGTCTGTCATCACATGTGTTTCCGATCAAGGAGGGTCCGATGACCCAAGGCCCGAACCGTCTTCTCGATGATTTTGCCAAGTTGATGACCGATGCCGCCGGTGTTGCCCAGGGCGCCCGCCGCGAGGTCGAGACCGCTTTCCGTGCCCAAGCCGAGCGTTTTCTGTCCGACATGGACGTGGTTTCGCGCGAAGAGCATGACGCGGTTAAAGAGATGGCAGTGCGCGCTCTGGATCGGATCGATGAACTCGAATCGCGGCTCGCAAAACTCGAAAACCCGGATTCCGCCGCTTCTGGAGATGCTTAAGTCGATCTGCTGACGTCGATGTGAGCGTTTTCTGTTAATAGTTGATGACAGAACTGCGACGCTTGAACTTGGCGGTTTTGCGTTGATTTTGGGCAGTGTGATGAAAAATACCGCTGAGTCGTCCACAAGTTTCGGCTTTTTTCGCTCAATTGGTATGTATCGTTTAAATCAATCCTGCTCCTATACTGAAAGATAACAGGGATTCGTCGGAGCAAGACGGAACCGGTTCCCTTCTAAAGGGCCGTAACAGGACGCGTTTTGCTCCTCCGGCATGGGACTTTTCCCGGCGGCCCGCCCGGTTATCGTGATCGGGTTACCGGCCCCCGGCTCAGAAGGGGAGTAGGCACATGAGCCTCATCGAGATTGAACTCGAGCGACCTGGTAATCCCGTTGACACCATAGAGACGTTCGCCGCGTTAAACGACTGGACGTTCGAAAGGTCGGACGAGGACGAGATCACCATATCCCTTGAGGGGAGCTGGTGTGACTACCACGTCTCCTTCTCATGGATGGAGGAAGTCGAAGCCCTTCATCTTGCCTGTGCTTTCGACCTCAAGGTCACCGAATTGCGCAAGACGGAAGTTGTCCGTCTGCTGGCACTCGTCAATGAACAGCTCTGGATGGGCCACTTCGATCTCTGGAACAAGGAGAACGTGGTGATGTTCCGGCAGTCGCTGCTTCTGGCGGGCGGTGCGGAGGCATCCTCGGCTCAGATCGAGGGAATGCTGACAAATGCCCTTGAAAACTGCGAACGTTTCTATCAAGCCTTTCAATTCGTCGTCTGGGCCGGTCATTCGGCAGCCGAGGCGTTGAACACGGCCTTGTTTGAAACCGCAGGAGAAGCATGAGCTTTTCAAAGGAACGGCCTTTCCTTCTTGTCGGAGCCGGCAAGATGGGCGGGGCAATGTTATCGGGCTGGATGGCGGAGGGGATCGACCCCGCTGCCATCGTGGTCAATGATCCGCATCTGTCCGAAGAGATGGATGCCCTTCTCAAGAAACACGGTATCCGTCATGTGACCACCGTGCCGGAGGATCTGACGGCCGGGATCGTGCTGGTCGCCGTCAAACCGCAGATGATGGATCAGGTTCTGCCCGGTCTCAAATCCGCGGTGGCGTCCGACACGCTGGTGCTGTCGGTTGCAGCTGGCACGCCGATTTCCAAATTCGAGACATTTTTCGGCAAGGTGCCGATCTGCCGCTGCATGCCCAACACACCGGCCATGGTCAAACGCGGCATTACGGCGGTCTATCCGACCCCGGCTGTCTCTGCTCAAGCGAAGGACGATGTCACCAGACTTCTGTCGTCGGTTGGCAAGGTGGTCTGGCTGGACAGCGAAGACCAGATCGATCTCGTGACAGGGGTCAGCGGTTCGGGGCCTGCCTATGTGTTTTTCCTTGCCGAAGCCTTGAGCGAGGCCGGACGGCAGGCCGGACTTCCGGAAGAAATTTCCCAGGAGCTGGCCATTGCTACAGTCTGTGGTGCAGGCGAACTGATGCACCAGTCCGGCGAACATCCTTCCGTTCTGAGAAAGAACGTCACCAGCCCTAACGGTACGACGGCTGCCGCGCTCGACGTGCTGATGCATGCGGATGGCCTGCAGCCGGTGATGACCGAGGCTGTTGCCGCTGCCGTCAAACGAGCTCGGGAACTGGCCGGCTGAGGCCGGTCTCCTCGGCAATGCTTAATCAGAAAAAAGGTCGCCGGATGTCCGGCGGCCTTTGTTTCTTCTCCTGAAAGTCAAAGAGCTTTTCGGTGACGTGAGCGGTGCGCTTACTGCTCGTTGATCGTCGAAACGGCAAGATTGGTCAGCTTGCTGTTTGCAGCCTTTTCCTGGTCGAGAATGCTGGTCAAAAGGTCATGCGCTTCGTCATGTCCGAGCACCTTGGCCCATTCGCGTAGCGTGCCGTAACGGGCGATTTCATAGTGCTCGACGGCCTGACAGGCGGCCAGGAGAGCGGCGTTTTTTGCAGCGCCAGTTGCTTCGCTGATGATGCCGTCGGTTTCCTTGATGAGACCTTCGATGGCATCGCACTTCTCGCCTTCCGGCTTCTTGCCGAGCGACTTGAAAACTTGTTCGAGAACCTTGACCTGGCCTTTGGTTTCTTCCAGATGCTCGCCAATCGCATCCTTCAGTTTCTTGCCGTTAGCAGCTTCCTGCAATTTCGGCATGGTCTTGGCCATGGTTTTTTCCGCGTAGTAGATGTCCTGAAGCGTGTGCTCGAAAGCATCGGCAAGCGTTTTCATGGGGTCGTCCTTTCACAAGATGCGGTGCGCCCGGGGCAGGGCTCGGCAAGGGGGCTTGAAAGCCACCCGAAGCCAACCGGCACGAACTTCCGACTGAACGGAATTCGCGTGGGGGAACCGGTCGCTTGGGCGGGACAGGTCATGAAAACATGGGTCGGCTGTCCAGGTGGACAGTCCGTTCACGGTGTCATGCCCGTCACTCCGGCAAACGCCGTGCCGGACTGTTTGGTTCCTGCCCGCAAGTCGCTTTTGCCGTAAGTGGGGCCCACTGCCAGAATGTTTCGCCCGCCTGCGGCAGCGGGCCGCCCTTTTCTGCAAGCCCGCGCGAACCTATCTTCAGAGATGCAAAGACACAGGAGGGCCAGCAATGGCGACCGTGAAGACCAAGCAGAAGATCCTGAAAACCTTTCTCGATCTGTTGTCTGAACATCCTTATGAAGACGTCTCGCTACCGCTGATCGCCGAGACGGCGAAGGTCAAGCTTTCCGAAATGCGCGGCGCTTATGCGTCGAAGCTGAAGCTGGTTGCGGCCTTTCTGGAGCAGATCGATACCGCTGTGCTGGACGAACGCGACGAGGACATGGGCGACCAGCCCCCGCGCGACCGCCTGTTCGACATCCTCATGAGCCGCATCGACGCGTTGGCTGAACACAAGGAGGCGATGCGAGCACTCCACAAGGCGGCGCGGAAGGATCCGGCCCTTGCGCTCGACTTCAACGCGCTTGAGGTGCGGTCGCAGAAATGGATGCTGATCGCAGCAGGGATCGATGTCTCCGGTGTCAAGGCAACCGTGGTGGCCCAGGGTCTGTCCATTGCCTTTGCCCGTGTGGTTGATGTCTGGCTGGACGAGGAAGACGAGGGTATGCCGCGCACCATGGCTCGGCTCGACAAGGAACTGGACAAGGGCACATCGTTCATGAAGCGGCTGAACAAGCTGGACAGCGTTGCGAAAGGTGTCCGGTCGTTCTTCCGCAAGGCGTCCGAGCGATCCAGCCACCGCCGTGACCGGCAGCAAAGTGGCCGGGAAGACACAGATCTTGGCGGAGAGGCCCCGGCAAGCGCTTGACGGCCCCGAGGGCCTTGCGAACCGTCATTTGACCGTCCATGGTCGCTCGCAGAACAAGAGGATTGTTTCCGTGAGCGACCAGATCAGTTTTGACGATTTCCTGAAAGTGGATGTGCGTGTCGGCCGGGTCATCAAGGCCGAGGAGTTCCCCGAAGCGCGCAAGCCCGCCTACAAGATGCAGATCGATTTCGGTCCTGAAATCGGTATCAAGAAAACCTCCGCACAGATCACCAGACATTACACGCCGGAAACCCTGGTCGGAAAGCTGGTGATGGCCGTGGTGAATTTCCCTCCGCGCCAGATCGGTCCGGTCATGTCCGAAGTGCTGACGCTCGGCGTCCCCGATGAGGATGGTGAGGTTGTTTTGCTGTCGCCGACCAAGGACGTTCCGATCGGCGGACGGCTCTACTGATCCTGCTCATTTCGTTCGGTTTCAATCTCAGGATTGCAGCTTTCGCGCGAGCCGGTTCTGACGTTCGATGACCCTTGGCAGGTCTATCGTGGCGATGTGGCTGTCTTTGACCACCTGACGGCCTTCCACGAACAGATGCTTGACGCGTGTCGGACCTGCAAGCAGCACGGCTGCCGGGTCCCAGCTTCCCGCACTCTCGACACCGGAAACGTCCCAAAGCGCGATATCGGCGCGTTTGCCGACGGCAAGTCGGCCGCAATCGGGTCGGTTCAGCACGTCGGCTCCGCCACGGGTGGCAATTTCCAGGGCTTCTCGGGCGGACATCGCATCCGCGCCGTTGGCGACCCTTTGCAGCAGCATCGACTGACGGGCTTCCAGAACCAGATTGCCGGCGTCATTGCTGGCCGAACCATCCACGCCGAGCCCCACCTTCACCCGGGCGTCACGCATCGCCCGGACGGGGGCTATGCCGCTGCCAAGCCGACAGTTGGAACAGGGGCAATGGGCAACACCGGTGCCGCTGTCCGCGAACAGCCGGATTTCCCGATCGTCCAGCTTGACGCAATGGGCGTGCCAGACATCCGGCCCGGTCCAGCCGAGATCCTCGGCATATTGCCCCGGGCGGCAGCCGAATTTTTCCTGCGAATAGCGAATGTCCTCGTCGTTCTCCGCAAGATGGGTATGCAGCATAACCTTCTTGTCGCGTGCCAGCAGAGCGGCGTCCCGCATCAGTTCCCGGCTGACGGAAAACGGAGAGCAAGGGGCAATGCCGACACGGACCATTGCGCCTTCGGACGAGTCGTGAAAGGCGTCGACGACGCGGATGCAATCTTCCAGAATGTCGGCTTCCCGTGCCACCAGACTATCGGGTGGCAGGCCGCCGTCGCTCTCGCCGATGCTCATGGACCCGCGGGTGGGGTGGAAGCGAAGGCCGATTTCTCTTGCGGCGGCGATGGTGTCGTCGAGCCGCGCCCCGTTGGGATAAAGGTAGAGATGATCGGAGCTGAGCGTGCATCCGGATAGTGCCAGTTCGGCAAGTCCGATCTGGGCGGACACGAACATTTCTTCCGGGCCGAAGCGGGACCAGATCGGATAAAGGGTCTGCAGCCAGCCGAAAAGCAGCGCGTCCTGACCGCCGGGGACGGCCCTTGTGAGGCTCTGGTAAAGATGGTGGTGCGTGTTTACGAGGCCGGGCGTTACCACGCAGCCACGGGCGGAGAGCGTTTCCCCGGAGGTTTCCAGATCCGTGCCGATTTCCGTGATCACGCCGTCGCGAAGGCGAATGTTGACGGCCGACAGTTCCCGGCGGTCGTCATCCATCGTCAGGACGGTATCGGCATTTTTCAGAAGAAGTTCGGTCATCGTGCATTCCTTGCGTCCCCGTCTCATCGGAATGCGTTCGGCTGGTGGAAAACGGGGGCAAGAACCAGCCGGCAACTAGGTAGAAAATTGATGTTCGGTCCGTCAACCGGAAATCGGGTTGCGATTGTCTTGCGCTGACTTGAAAGACTTTCAATTGAAACAGATCGTCATCCGGAAAGACAAGCTTTTCGGCTGGATTGGTTGATGTTTCCCTTTTCGGAAAGACAGGGTCTTCCTATGCCGGGATCCGCAACCTTGCTCTCAATCCGCCCATCGGACTGTCCTCCAGGTAGAGGTCGCCGCCGTGAGCGCGGGCGATGTCACGGGCGATGGCAAGGCCGAGCCCGCTGCCGGTTTCGTCCATGTTGCGGGCAAGGTCCAGACGGTGAAAGGCCCGGAAGGCAATCTCGCGCTGGTCTTCGGGAATGCCCGGGCCGTCGTCGTCAACCGTTATCGTCAGCCAGCCATTCTCGATGCGGCCGAGCACCTCGACCCGGTTGCCGTATTTGCAGCCGTTGGTGACGAGGTTGGAAAGGCTCCGTTTCATGGACAGGCGGCGTACCTCCACGTCCGGCGGCCCCTCGAAGCGTGTCGTCACGTCGTGGCCGGAGATCTCGGCCTCTTCTTCCAGTTCTTCCAGCAGCAGGGACATGTCGGTCTTCTGGATGTCCTCGTCGCCATAGCCGCTGGCAAAGGCGAGGTAGTCCTCCAGCATATGGCTCATCTCGTCGACATCCTTGCGCATCGCCTCGCTTTCCGGCGTGCCGCCGAGGAACGCAAGCTGCAGCCTGAGGCGCGTCAGAATGGTTCTGAGATCGTGGCTGACACCAGCAAGCATGGTGGTGCGCTGCTCGATCTGCCGTTCGATGCGCCGCCGCATGTCGATGAAGGCCAGGCTCGCGCGGCGGACTTCACGGGCACCGCTTGCCCTGAAGTTCTCCACCGGCCGGCCACGGCCAAAAGCTTCCGCCGCATTGGCCAGCCGGATGATCGGACGTATCTGGTTGCGCAGGAACAACAGCGCGATGATCACCAGGACCAGAGAGGTCGAAAACATCCAGACAAGGAAGATGTGCGAATTGGAGGCATAGGTCTGGCTGCGCCGGGTGAAGACGCGCAGGATCGAGTCCTTCAACTGGATGCGTATCTCGACGAAGCGGGACCGGCCGACCGTGTCGATCCAGAACGGCTTGCCGATGCGCTGCCCGATGGCCTGGCTCAGTTCCTGGTCGATAACGTCGAAGAACGGCTTGGGCGTGGGCGGTGGCAGGGGTTCCAGCGGCGTTACCGTCATGGACATGCCAAGCGCCCGCGAGGCGAGTTCCTCGATGTTGGCGTAATCCGGGTCCTGCGGATAGTTCTCCAGCACATAGACGACGGCTGCAATCTCGCGCACCACCGCTTCCGACATCCTGCGCGAGACCAGCTGGTAGTGCCGCTCCATGAACACGAAGACGAGCACCGACTGGAGGATCACAATCGGCGTCACGATGATCAGGAAGGTCCGGGTGAACAGGCCCTTGGGCATGACCCGGTACATCAGCCGGGAGGCCTGGCGGTAGACCGCCATAAGCGGTTTCAGGGGCACCGTCAGGGGAAAGCGCCGGAGGAAGCTGTCTAATCTGGCCATTGCGGTCCGGTCAGTCGCACGCAAGCCTGTAGCCGATGCCGCGCACCGTCTGCAGGTAGATCGGGTTCCCGGGATCGGTTTCGATCTTGCGGCGCAGCCGGTTGATCTGAACATCCACCGTGCGCTCTCCCAGACCGCTGTCATCGCCGACGATCTTGTGGCGGGGAACGGTCGCGCCCGGCTGTTCGGCGAAAATCGACAGGATCTGCTTTTCCCGGTCGGTAAGGCGTACCATGGCTTCGCCGTTCTTGAGCTCACCGCGCGCGGAGTTGAACGAGAACGGCCCGAAGCGGATTTCTTCGCTGACGATGACCGGCTGCTGGTTGCCGCGGCGCAGGATGGCGGCAATGCGCAACATCAGTTCGCGTGGTTCGAATGGTTTCGACAGGTAATCGTCGACGCCGGCCTCAAGCCCGGCGATCCGGTCCGGGGCTTCGGAGCGCGCGGTAAGCATCAGGATCGGGACGGGTGACTCCTCGCGAAGCGAAACGGCCAGTTCCAGACCGGTTTCTCCCGGCATCATGACATCGAGAATGATCAGGTCGAATTCCAGGCCGGAAAGACAGGTGCGCGCCTCGGCCGCATGGGCGGCGGTCGTCACACGGTAGCCGTTCTCCTTGAGCAACCTCGACAGGAGGTCCCTGATACGCTTGTCGTCGTCTACCAGGAGAATGTGGTTGGCGTTGTCGTCAGGCACCTGGGCATTCATGTCGGCTTTGTTGTCCTTCTGTGACCGTATGCCGGTCAATCCTTCAGGTTGTAAAGACTGCGTATCAACTGAAGGATCTGCGGCCGTGCTTCGGGATCAATCATTTGCAGCAGAAACCTGCGGATAATCTCGTCGCTGCCATCTGGCAATCCAATTAGGGCACGTTCAAGGCGCTTCTGTTGCAGGCTGGTCAGGTCCACAGCCAGGGCATGTCCACGTTCGGTGGTGTAAAGCAGCCTCTGCCGCCGGTCGTGATGGCCTTCGCGCTGTTCGATGATGCCGGCGTCCACCAGTTGCTTCAACACACGGCCAAGGCTCTGCTTGGTGATCCGCAGGATGCCGAGAAGATCGGTGACCATGATCCCGGGATTTCGGTCCACGAAATGCAGAACACGGTGGTGGGCGCGGCCGAACTCGTATTTGGCAAGCACGTCGTCCGGATCACCGGTGAAGTCGCGATAGGCAAAAAACAGAAGCTCGATCAGGTCGTAAGACAGCGTGTCGGCGCCATCCGTTTCGGACCCTTCGGGTTGCTGCGTCCGGGATATGTCCACACCGCGTTTAAGGGGCGGCTGGTCCGGTTTGAAATTTACGTCAGTCATATTGACTTAATTCTGATCGATTGTTACTTCTATCCGGTCGCGTACGAAATGATCGGTCTTTCTGATGCTTTTTTACGCATCAGATGATAAACGAATCCTATCATCGTCGCCGCGGCCATCAGGATACCGATAGTTGGCGTGCTGTGCAAAAAATACAGCGGTAAAAAAGGCGCAAGTCTTTGGTGTCATTTGCCTCTGTTGAACAGAAAACAAAAAGACGCTCATAGAGCGAGCGGGAGATGAAAGATGGCTGGAACGCCTTTTGATCAGCTCAGTGGTGATATCTGGTACGACGGCACCTTTGTGCCCTGGTCGGAAGCCAAACTGCATGTTCTCAGCCACGGACTGCACTACGGCAGCAGCGTGTTCGAAGGCGAACGTGCCTACGGCGGCCGTATCTTCAAGTCCGAAGAGCATACGGAACGCCTGCTTGCCTCGGCGCGCATGCTCGGTTTCGAGATCCCGTACACTGCTGAACAGATCAACGCCGCCAAGGAAGAAACCCTGGCACGCATGAACCTGACCGATGCCTACATTCGCCCCGTCGCCTGGCGCGGCAGCGAAATGATGGGCATCTCGGCACAGAACAACACCATTCACCTGGCAATTGCCACCTGGGAATGGCCGAGCTACTTCAAGCCGGAAGAGCGGCTGAAGGGCATTCGCCTGGACATGGCCGAATACCGCCGTCCGGCACCGGCCACGGCACCCTACAAGGCAAAGGCCGCCGGTCTCTACATGATCTGCACCATTTCCAAGCACGCCGCGGAAGCCAAGGGCTACACCGATGCGCTGATGCTGGACTGGCGTGGCCAGGTTGCCGAGGCAACCGGTGCCAACGTGTTCTTCGTCAAGGATGGCAAGATCCATACACCGACGCCGGACTGCTTCCTGAACGGCATTACCCGTCAGACGGTGATCGGCCTGGCAAAGGATCGCGGCATCGAGGTTGTCGAGCGCGTGATCATGCCGGAAGAGCTGCCGGAGTTCGAACAGTGCTTTGTCACCGGAACGGCCGCGGAAGTCACCCCGGTCTCCGAGATCGCCGGCAACTCCTTCGTGGTCGGCGACATCATCAAGACACTGATGCAGGACTATGACGCCGCCGTGCGTCCGCAGTCGCCGGCTCTGCAGGCCGCAGCGGGCCGGTAGGGTCTCGGCAAACGGAATGTTTGGAAAGGCGGGCCTCGGCTCGCCTTTTTCAGTTTCAGCGGCGGTCTTGTGCGAATTCAAAAGCAGCTGGCCAAGTGACAAGGCGCGGTTAGCCGATCGCCTTGTGTGTGAAGAATGATCGACTTACATAAGCAGGTAGAATGATCATTCTACCAAAGGAAGGCTTATGGCGATCCCCGAGACAATGAACGGTGTCGTGCTGACGGGGCACGGGGGACTTGAAAAACTGGTCTGGCGGACGGACCTGCCTGTTCCCGTTCCCGGGAAGAACGAGGTGCTGATCCGTGTCGGCGCGTCGTCAGTGAACAATACCGATGTCAACACGCGTACGGGCTGGTACTCCAAGGCCGTGCGCGGGGACACCGCCTCGGGGGCTGCCGGCGGATATACGGACGGTTCCGGCGCAGAGGGGAGCTGGACGGGCAAGCCGCTGACCTTTCCGCATATTCAAGGGGCCGATTGTTGCGGAGAAGTGGTCGCGGTCGGAGATGGCGTCCCGGCAGAGCGGATCGGCGAACGGGTGCTGGTCCGGGCCCTTCAATCCATGGAAACCGGCGGTGGGGATCCCGCGATCTGGACCTTCGGATCCGAATGCGCAGGTGGCTTTGCACAATATGCGACGGCGAGGTCTCACGATGCGCTTGCGGTCAACTCCGGCCTGAGCGATGCCGAGCTGGCGTCGTTTCCCTGTGCCTTTTCGACGGCTGAAGGAATGCTGCAGCGCGGTGAGGTCACGGCCGAGCGCGTGCTGATTACCGGTGCCTCCGGTGGTGTCGGCTCTGCCGCGATCCAGCTCGCCAAACGGCGAGGGGCTCATGTCACGGCAGTCACGAGCCCGCAAAAACCAGCAGAGTTGCAGCGTCTGGGAGCTGACGAGACACTGGACCGGGATGCTGTTCCACCCGAACAGTCGTTTGACGTTGTGCTGGATCTCGTCGGTGGTCCGTCCTGGGGCCGGTTGATCGACGCGCTTGGCAACCGGGGCCGCTATGTCACGTCCGGTGCGATTGCCGGTCCGATTGTCGAACTGGATCTTCGGACGCTGTACCTGCGTGACCTGACGCTTATCGGAAGCACCTATCAGCCGGACAGCGTCTTCCAGGATCTGGTGCGCTACATCGAGGCGGGCGAGATCCGTCCCGTCATCGCGAAAACCTACCCCTTGCGCGAGCTGCAGGCGGCCCAGGAGAAGTTTCTGGAAAAATCCTTCGTGGGCAAGATTGCAATAGATGTCGGCGCGTAAAGCGCCGGCAGGTCCCTGTTACGGCTGCGCATGCTTTTCGTGCATGGCATGAAACATCCGCCCGCGTTCGGCGTAGAGAATGCAGCCAATGGCGCACAGGCCATAGATTGTGTAGGCGAGGCCGAGCGGCTGGGTGGTGCCGTCGAAAAGCTGGCCCATGATGTAGCCCAGGATCGCGCCGCCAAGTGTCGAAATGGTGCCGATCACGGAGGAGGCAGTTCCGGCAATGGCACCAAGCGGTTCCATCGCCATGGCATTGAAATTCGCCCCCAGGAAGCCGAAGCTGGTCATGATCAGCGTGGCCAGGATCATGAAGGCCCAGAAATTCTCAAGGCCGAGCGCCGCCAGAAGCCAGACGGCAAATCCGAGTGCGGTGTAGACCACCGCCGCGCCATGGGACAGCCGGCGCATACCGATGGCTTCCACCAGTTGCGCGTTGGTGAAGGAGGCGCCTGCCATGGTGATGGCAATGGCGGCAAAGACGATCGGAAAAAGGGTTCCGAGGTCGAAGATGTCGACGAAGATCTGTTGCGACATGGCCAGGAACGAGAACAGGCCGCCAAAAATGAAGGCCGTGCCGACGGTGTACCCAAGGCTTACCCGCGTGGTCAGCGCCGTCATATAGGCGCTTACGATGGTGGAAACCTCCATCGGACGGCGGTTTTCGACCGCAAGGGTTTCCGGCATCCTGAGCGCGGACCAGATCATCATCGTGACACCGGAAATCAGCAGAAGCGCGAAGATCCAGTGCCAGCCGGCGATCAGGAGCACTGCCTGGCCGATGGATGGCGCGACAACCGGAACAGCCATGAACACCATCATCACCAGTGACATGACCTTGCCCATGCGTCTGCCGGTGTAACAATCACGGACGACAGACAGCACGGTGACACGGGCGGCAGCGCAGCCGATGCCCTGAAGCACGCGGGCGATCAGAAGCGTGTTGAGATCCATCGCGAAGATCGCGCCGATACTGGCAAGGCTGTAAAGCGCCAGTCCGCCGACGAGGACGCCGCGCCGTCCGAGGGCGTCGGTCACCGGGCCGAAGAAGAGCTGCGCGCTGCCGAAACCGATCAGGTAGGAAAGGAGCACCAGTTGGCGGTTGTTTTCCTCAACGATGTTGAGCGCATCGCCGATGGCGGGCAGGGCCGGCAGCATGACATCGATTGCCATGGCATTCAGCGCCATGATCATCGCGATGATGGCCACAAACTCGGCAAAGGGAATGCCGGGATCCCGAAGAACTTCGGAGGAAGAGCCGGAAGCGCCCTTTTCTGCCGCCGGCGTCGCAGCGGCTTTGCCAGAGGATTCACTGTCGTGTTTCACGGGGTCGGGACCAATACAAATAACGGGGCTGCCGGGGCAACCGCAAAGCTTGAGAATGGGAAAGGGGCGGCGGAGCGGCCTTTGAATCAATAGCAGACTATTCGCTTGGGCGGCTCAGGTCCAGCGTGCGGCGTCCGCGTCGTCTTCGGTTTTCGCTTCGACCCAGGTGCCGCTGCCACCTTCCGCTGGGTGTTCCTTCTTCCAGAAAGGGGCGCGGGTCTTCAGGTAATCCATCAGAAAATCTGCTGCCTCGAACGCGGCCCTGCGGTGGGAGGAGGCTGCGATCACCAGCACGATATTGTGACCCGGCGCGATCTTGCCGAAACGATGGATCACGGTGAGGCCAGTCAGTGGCCAGCGGGTTGCCGCTTCCCCGGCTATCCGGGTCAGTTCGGCTTCGGCCATGCCGGGGTAGTGTTCCAGTTCCAGCGCTGCCAGGGTGCCTGCTTCGTCCCGGCACAGACCAGTGAAGGTGACCAATGCGCCAACGTCCTTGCGGCCTTCCGTCAGGCGCAGGCTTTCCGCCTGAAGGTCGAAGTCTTCCGCCTGGACGCGGACGAGCGGCGTGACAGGCATCGTTCAGCCGCCTGTCATGGGCGGAAAGAAAGCAACTTCCCGGGCATTGCCAAGAGAAGCGTCCGTTTCAACGTGCATCTGGTCGAGGGCGACACGAATAGCGTCTTCTTCCTCGAAAGCGGCGGCGTGGTTGTCGTCGAGCGTCTTCAGATGCGTGATCAGATCGGCCACGGTGGCGACCGATGCCGGAAGCTCGATGGTTTCCTCTTCCACGCCGACCCGTTCACGGACCCAGGCGAAATAGCGGATGTTCATGAAACCTCCAGGTGGTGTTCTGTCAGGGACGGACCGAAGGCCCTATTCCGTGATCAGGTGGCCGATGCCGGCGCGGAAATAGTCGTACCCCGTATATAGGGTGAGGAGTGCGGCGAGCCAAAGTGCGACGAGGCCTGTTTGCGTCGTATAGGCAAACACGGTGTCTCCCGCAGGGCCGGCCAGCAGAAAGGCGACGGCGATCAACTGAACGGTTGTCTTCCATTTGGCAAGCTTGGTCACCGGAACGCTGACCTGCAGTTCAGCCAGAAACTCACGGAGGCCCGACACCAGAATTTCCCGGCACAGGATGATGATCGCCGCAATCATGGTCCAGCCATAGATGGTTCCATCGCCGGCCAGCATCAGCAAACTGACGGACACCAGCAGCTTGTCGGCAATCGGATCGAGCATGCGCCCGAGCGCGGACTGCTGTTGCCAGGCCCGCGCCAGATAGCCATCGAAGAAATCGGTGATCGCCGCCAGAACGAACAATGCAAGCGCGACCCAGCGGGCCGTGTTGCCTTCGAAATAGAAACAGACCGCAACCGCAGGAACCGCCAATATGCGCCCATAGGTCAGGAGATTGGGCAGGCTCAGGACAATATTTCGTTTCATGTCGGCTTTCAGATTTCGGGGTGATCCCGGCGACAAGGCTCCGCAAGACACCGTGCGGCAGCACCTGGAACGTCTGTCCCCAAAGATGGTCCGGTTTTCAGGTCAATCGAATATGCTATCGCCTACCTGGTCAATCATCATTTTGGCTTTGCGGATCATCTCGTTTTTCGCGCCTTCCTCATCCGGCAGCGTATCGGCGCGGATGAAGGTGTGAACCTTGGTCGTGTCGCCGACCTGTTTTTCAATTCGCCCGCAGACCTGCCACTGGCCATTCGCCTGCTGGGGCTCTGCGACGATCAGATAGCCGTCATAGTCCACCGTCGTTGCCTTCGACGCGCTTTTGCCACCGTCTCCGGAAGAGCCGAAAAGGGATTTGAACATCTTGCCGAGCATCTGAGGCCTCAATCCGTTTCATTTGCCCCCTTTTACGAGGGGCGGGGGAGCGCTTCAAGGGGAGAGGCGGGTGAAGCTTGCGGGAAATTGCATTCTCAGGAGCGCGGGGGGCGGTGCCAGGGCTTTCGGTAGGCGCCTCTTGAAGAGCCTCACCCTAGCGATCGAGCACGACGAACCCCTGTCGTTCGAAGGCTTCGCGCGCCTCCGGTCCCTGGAGATAGGTGAGAAACTCCGCTTCGGCAGAGCCATCGCGATTGGCGAGATCTGCCACCGGGTAGACGATGGGCGGATGGCTGTCTGCCGGGAAGGTTCCGACCACAGTCACATTGTCCTCTGCAACGGCGTCCGTGGCATAGACGATGCCATAGGGGGCTTCGCCCGTGGCGACCAGCGCGAGTGCGGAACGGACATTGTCGGATTGCGCGATCCGGGGCTCCGCTGCGTCCCACAGTCCGAGATTTTGCAGCGCCGCCTTGCCGTAAATGCCTGCGGGGACCGCATCGACCAGTGCCATGGCAAGGCGGTTGTCGCCGAGAAGCCCTGCAAGGTCCAGGTCAGTCATATCGAGCGGTTGAGCCTCCCGGCCATGGGCTATCAAGACGAGGGCATTGTTCAGGAGGTCAAACCGGCTGTCGGGTTTCAGAAGGCCGTCTTTCTCCAGGACATCCATCCAGTCCGGGTTGGCCGAAATGAAGATGTCCGCCGGTGCGCCCTGCTGGATCTGCCGTGCCAGCGCCGAGGAACCGGCCAGCGAAATCACCAGATCGTGACCCGTGGCGGCCTCGAAACGTTGTTCGATTTCATTGAGGGCGTCAGCCAGACTTGCCGCTGCGAAAACCGTGATCTGGTCTGCTGCGGCCACTGTCGGCGCCACTGCAAGGCCTACAAGAACGGCCGCACCGGCCAGCGAGCGCAGGCGGGTTTTTAGACTGGACTTGAACATGCGGCGAGGTCCTTGGACTTTCGATATGTTTCTCCGGAAATATCGCGGGTAAATACCCTGGAAGGCAAGCGTTATTTTCCGCTGGATATATCGCTCAGCATGGTCTTCAGTTTTTCGATATGCGGTTCTCCCGCGGCACGTGCCTTCAGTTCAATCGCACGATACTCCTCAAGAACCGCCAGTCCTGTCTCGGTAATCTGCGCCCCTCCGCCCTTCACACCGCCGCGGCTGCGTTCCACCAGAGGGGAGCGGAACATGGCGTTCAGGGTTTCCACAAGCATCCAGGCTCGTTTGTAGCTCATTCCCATTTCGCGGCCCGCGGCCGCAATCGATCCGGTGCGCTGGATTCGTTCCAGCAGCTCCGCCTTGCCGGGGCCGATCATTCCGTCCGGGCCGAACACGAGCCGGATGCGGAAGCGTGGGCTGCTGTCTTCGTCTGTCATGAACTGATATTGGCCGTGCCCGCCACGCCTGGACAAGGCGCAAATTGCCGTTTGTGGAGTTGTCCCAAAGTGTGTGCGAGGCATGGGGCAAGGAATTGGCGCAGGGGAATTTGGACACGTGCAACAAGGGGCCGGTGCGGAGATAGCCCGCACCGGCCCGTTTGTGGTTATTCGGCTGGCTCTTCCTTCTGGCTCAGCCGTGCTGCTGCAGGCTCGCCTGCATCTTCCCAGCCGGCCGCGTCATCGAAGGCGACGACGGGGCGCTGTTTCTTCCGGTTGAGCAGCAGTCTGGTGGAATCCCGCTTGGCATAGTGTCCCGCCGGATCGGCGGCTGCCTTGGCGAAGGCGATCATTCCAAGGTCGATTTCCGCATAGACGAGACCTTCTTCGTCCTGGGCAATCTGCGTTCCGATTTCCTGTCCGTCCGGGGCGTAGATGCGGGTATAACCACCACCAAGCGGGCACAGGGCCTCCTTTTCCGGATCACCCTGGCAGAGCTCATCCTGGATGTCCTTGGTGACCAGCGAGCATGGAGCAAGAACGAAACAACTGCCTTCGACCGCGTAGATCATCGATGCCGCGTTGTTGACTTCGTGGCCGAGGGCGTAGGCCATGCCCTTGTAGAGGTGGAGATTGGGCCATGCAGCGCAGTGGATCTGCTCGTTCTGGGCATACATGGCGTATTTCGACAGCGGCTGCAGGTGTTCCCAGCAGGCCAGTTGCCCGATGCGGCCAAGTGACGTTTCGACCACGGCAAGATCTGAGCCGTCGCCTTCGCCATAGACCGTGCGTTCCACGTGGGTGGGCTTCAGTTTACGCCGGCGGTTCACGACCCTGCCGGTCTCATCGAAATGCCACTGGGCGATATAGAGCGAGCCGCCGTCTCGTTCCGAACAGCCCATGGAGAGCTGGATGTTGTTTTTCCGGCAGGCGTCGGCAAGACGTTTTTCGTGGTCCGAGCCGGCAACGATGGAGTTTTCGAAATAGCGACCGGCAAACTGCATCTGCCAGGCAACTGGCCCGAGCCAGATATAATTGGGATAGCCGGGCAGCCAGGTTTCGCTGAAGGCGATCAGTCTGGCGCCCGCGGACGCCGCCTCGCCAATCAGGCGGACGGCTTTGTCGATGCCTGCCTCCAGATCGAGAAAACAGGGGGCCGCCTGGACGGCCGCGACTTTGAATTGCTTGGTCATGTGATGTCCTCCTAGGCCTGCCAGCCTGCCGGAGTGACAGCAGGAATACTTTTGTGCCTGAGCCAAAAAACTTGCGTTTTTGGGCGGACTGCCGAAAATCGACCGGTCGAACATGGAAACGCATATGAGCGGCCAGGCCTCATACAGCACTGCGCATATCGCACCGCGCGATCGGTTCGCCTACTGGCGGGAAGCGGTCTGTGCGTCGTATGTGCAACTGGGCTGTGAAGCCGGAGACGACCCGGGCTTTGCAGGCAGTCTGGATATCGAGCGTCATTCGGCCCTGTCCGTCTCCAGGGTGTCGGGAACACCGCACAGGGTGATACGGCGTCCGAGCGACATCCGCGCTGCCTCCGAAGCAGATTTCCTTGTCAGTCTGCAGACCGCAAATACTTCGCGTCTGACACAGTTCGGAAAAACCTCGGTTCTCCGTCCTGGTGACATGGTGATCTACGACAGCACCCAGCCTTATTGCCTGGATCTGACGGAGCCCTTTTCGCAGACGGTGCTGCAGTTTTCGAAGGCAAGTCTGCTCTCCCGCCTGCCTTTCGCCGAAACGCTCGGCGGAACCTGGGTCGATGGCCAAAGTGACATTGGCCGTCTGGTGCGGGAAAGTATGCTGGCGTTTTCCGCTCATCTGAACAGCAGTTCGCCGATCTTTGCCGCCACACTGCAAGAGACACTTCTTGATCTGGTGGCGACCGGGCTGGCCGGCAGCCGGACGAGCGAGCTGTCGCTGTCCTCTTTCGATCGGCAGATCCTGCTCCGGGCGCGCAGTTTCATTGCGCACTATATTCACGATCCGGAGCTGGATCGGAACCAGGTGGCGTTGGCCACCGGACTTTCAGTGCGGCGTCTCAACGCGATCTTCCAGTGCGAAGGCTCTTCCATTGCGGGAGAAATCCGTCAGAAACGGCTGGAGGTCGTTGCGGCGGCGTTGCGTGATCCGCGATTTGCAGCGCTGTCGATCAGCGAAATCGCGATCCGCTGCGGGTACAACAATCTGCAGCATTTTTCGACGCTGTTTCGAAACGCATTCGGCCGTTCGCCCCGGCAATACCGGGACGACGACGCGTAGCGGCAACGCGGCCGCGTTGCGAGGGCGCTGTCAGGCCGACGGCTTGGCCGATTTCAGCTCGTCGCGAATCTCAATCAGGACATCGATTTCCGATGGGCCGGTCTTGACCTCCGGCTCGACGTCGTCCGGCTTTTCCGCCATCGACTTGATCCGGTTGACCGACTTCACCAGCATGAAGACGACGAATGCGATGATCAGGAAGTTGATGCAGGATGTGAGGAAGGCGCCATAGGCGAACACAGCGGCACCGCTTTCACGAGCGGCGGCAAGGCCGGTGCCTGCGGGAACGTCTCCCGACAGAACGACATACATCGACGTGAAATCGATGCCGCCGATGATGAGCCCGATAATCGGGTTGATCAGGTCATTGACCAGACTGGTGACAATGGCGGTGAAGGCTGCGCCGATGATGATGCCGACGGCAAGGTCCATGACGTTGCCTTTGGCGATAAAGTCCCGAAATTCCTGAAGCATATGCTGACCTCAAATTTTCCTGATACCGAACCTGTCGTCCGGGATGGCCCGGCGGATATGCAAATGGCCGGGCTTCCTGACGGGCTTAACGATTTTCCCGGTCAGGTGGCTGTTGTCCATAACAAAGTGAAGCCTGTCTTCTGCGGGCGGCGGGTCAGGCGGCGCGCTCCCTTCCGTGCAGCCACTGGAGCTGCTTTTCGCTTTCGATGGAATCGGCAAATCCGGCACGGACGGTCTTGATGGCATCTGCCGGGGAAAGGCCCCGTTCGATCAGCATGCTGGCAGCGACCGTTCCGGAGCGGCCAGCGCCATAGTGGCACGACAGGGCCACCGTTCCTCCGGATGTCAGCAGGGCGCGGATCTCGGGATCGATTTCGGTCCAGTGGTCCATGAAAGCTCCATCGGGTGCTTCGTAGTCCTTGATCGGCAGATGGACGATCCGGATCGATCTTGCAGCCGCTGTCTGCGTCAGCAGTCCCCAGGCCTCTTCAGGCACTTCCCCGAATTCCACGAGCACGATCAGAAGGCCGCAGGCGGCGAGCGCGGGCGAAGACAGAGTCGCGGCCATGCGTTCGCTGTCAACATAGGCATTGCCCTGAACGTCGAAGGCCAGTCCGGGAAATCCGAGCGTCGCAATATGCCCGCCGCCGGGGCAGGCAATAACGGTTCGAATGCTTGTGTCGTCCTCCATCAGCCGGGCTCGAAGGTCAGGGGGGTATTTTTCCATCAATGTCTTTCCGTGGTTATCCTAGCATTCCTGTCATGCTTGTGACGATCGCCGGCGGATGACAGCTCCGCACCCGCCGGCATTTTGTTTAGCGGATCGGGTAGGCGTACATCTGGCCGCCGTCACTCACCAGGGCATTGGCGGTTTCCGAGAGGTCGATCCCGAACGGGGTTTCCTTGCCCAGGTGACGCTCGAAGACCTCGGAATAGGCACCGACCTGGCTGATGACCTGGAAGGCCCAATCCTTCGGCAAGCCCAGCTTGCCGGCCATTTCCGCCGCTGCGCTGTCTTCGGCAAAAAGGCGCTGAACCGCCTTGGGCTGGCTCTCCAGACCCTCGACGATTGCCGTGACATTTTTCGAGGTGATACCCAGGATATCGGCATTCAGCATGACCTGAAACGCCCAGAAGACGGCTGCCTCGAGAGCCTGATCTGGCTGGGTCACCAGCGTCAGCGGTTCGGCCGAGATCACTTCCGGCAGGATCGTGTAGGCTTCCGGGGTGTCGGACAGCAGGCGGTCGCTGAGAAGCGCGGTCACATCCGAGGCGTAGACATCGCATTTGCCGGAGAAGAAAGCCTCGAGCCGGGCGGTCTTGTCGGCAATGTTCTCGACACGATACTGGATATCGCGGTCGCCGAACCAGTCGGCGATGTTGAGAAGCGTGGTGGAGCCGTCCTCGGCGCAGACCGTCGCACCGTTGAGCTCAGTGGCGCTGGAGACGCCGAGCGTCTTGGGCACCATGAAACCCTGACCGTCAAAAAAGGTCGTTGCGACGAAGGCCAGGCCGGGGTCGGCGTCACGCGTGCCAGTGGCGGTGATCGAGCGCGAGGCCATGTGAGCGCCGTCGGCAACAATCGTCTTCATGGAGTCGGAAAAGCCGATCCCGCGAATGTCGGCCTTGGTGGCGTCGCCGAGTATCGCGGCGGCGGCCATGCGGCAGAAGTCGGTGTTGAATCCCTGGAAGACGCCCTGGCTGTCGGGAACCGAAAAGCCGGGCGAATTCGGGTTTACAAGGCAGATCAGCTTATCTTTGGCGATGATGTCGTCAAGTACCGGACCGGACAGAGCCGGAGTTGCGAAAAAGGCCGCCGTGAGTGCGGCGACTGAGGACAGGAGATTTTTCATTGCGGTCATCCCTTCACACTGGTCGAGAAATTTCTATACCTCAATACCTGTATACAGGTACATTGTAACAGTTTCTTGACGTCTGTCTACGGGACAGAAGAAAGACTTTCTGCTGGCAACCAGACGGCTATCGCCTTTGCGGATAGATCGTCAGGAAGCGGAATTGCGATGAAGCTGCCGGCCGATGCCGGACAGGTAGGCGCAGGACAGAAAGAACCACAGGCCGACAAGCACATAGGCTTCCAGGGCGTTGTCCCGCCATTCCGGATCGCCGAAGGACATGCGGGCGGTCGCGGTCAGGTCGTGAATGCCGACGACGACAACGAGGGAGGTGTCCTTGTAGGCCCCGATGAGACTGTTCACGAGAGAGGGCAGGCTGCGGCGGATGGCTTGTGGCAGCACGACAAGCCGGGTGGCCTGCCAGTAGGTCATGCCGAGCGAATTGGCCGCTTCGCCCTGTCCAGCAGGCAGGGAGAGAAGACCGCCGCGGATATCTTCCGCGAAATAGGACGCATGGAAGAACACCAGTGCCACCAGTGTTGCCATGACCGGAGAAATGCTGACGCCTGCCGGCAGCGTCAGAGGCAGCACGAAAATGCCGACGAACAGCACCGTCAGCATCGGGACCCCGCGGGTGATCTCCACATAGGAAGAGGCAAGGAGTGCGAGGATCGGATGGGAGGTCTGCACGCGGGCGAGCGTCAGCAGGACGCCAAGCGGAAAGGCAAGCGCAACGGCGACGATCGACAGGATCAGAAGAATGGGCAAGCCGTTCCAGCGCACCGGGTCGACGGCCTGAAGGCCGAAAACACCGCCGCCCATTAGGACGAAGGACAATCCGATGACAAGGACCCAGATCGCTGCCAGTTGCCCGGCATTGAGCCGGGGCGGTTTGCCGACCATCTGCCGGCAGGTCAGGATGGCCAGGAGGCATAACATCACAGAGACGGCTGCCGGGCGGGCCTGCAGGTCGTAGGGGTAGGTGCCGAACAGAATAAGCCGGACCTTTTCCGTCAGGAAGGGCCAGCAGAGACCTGCCGTCTCACGGCAGGCATCGGCCTCCTGCCAGGGCCAGACGGCCTCCAGCAACAGCCATCGGATCGAGACCCAGGCAATTGCGGCGATCAGACCCCCGGTCAACAGGGACAGGGCAGCTGCCAGCGGTGACGAAAACCCCTCCCTGAGGCCAGTGCGCAGATGCGCCGCGAAGGTGAAGTTCATTCGGTCACCTTGTCTCGCGCCTGGTCAGGCGACGATGGTAGCGGTTAAAGGTAGTGGTCAGGCCGAGACACAGGGCAAGGTAGAGCCCCATGGTGATCAGCATCATTTCCAGCGGCTTGAAGCTCTGGTTGATGATGGTGCCGGAGACCGACATCAGATCGGAATAACCGACCGCGATGGCAATGGAGGTGTTCTTGACCAGATTGACATACTGGTTGTTCATTGGCGGGATGACGATCCGGATCACCTGAGGCAGGACGATCAGGCGGATCGACTGCCAGGGCGTCAGGCCCAGCGCCTTTGCAGCCTCCGTCTGGCCTTTCGGAATGGCCAGAAGGCCGCCGCGGACCACTTCCGCGATCTGGGCGCCGTGGTAGATGCCGAGCGTAGCGGCGATGACCACGAATTGCAGCGACAGCCGTCCGCCGCCCTGAAAATCAAATCCCTTCAATTCGGGAACGGACACCGTTACCGGGACCTGGAAGACAAGGATCGCCAGCAGCGGCAGGGCGATTGGCAAGAGGTTGATCGCAACGGTTTCCGCCGCTCCACTCCGGCGGCCCGCCAGTTTCTGACGCGCGCGCCACAAAAAGCCGATGCCCAGTCCGAAAACAGCCGCCGCGACGGCAAACCACATTCTCTGGTTAGAGACCACGACCGGAAAATTGACGGAGCGGTTGGAGAGATGGAACGGGCCCACCGAGATCGCCTCGCGAACATGCGGCAGGCCGTTGACGGCCAGGACGAACAGGATCAGCAGGACAAGCAGCTTGGGCAGGTTGCGGAAGACTTCGACATAGGCCAGAGCCAGGGCGCGTCCGATCGGGCTGGGGCCGACGCTGACAAGCCCGAAGACAACGCCGATCACGGTCGCAAGAACCAGGCAGACAGCCGCCAGGAATACAGTGTTTGCCAATCCGACCAGGATGACGCGGGCATAGCTGTCGCCGGGGGAATAAGGGATCAGCGAGCCGCTGACGTCGAACCCGGCTTCCTGGACCAGAAATCCGAAGCCGGGGCTGACCCCGGCGGCTTCCATATTGGCCAGAACGTTGAAGACCGCCAGTGCCAGAACGAGCACAAGCCCTCCGACCACGGCGATGTCCGAGAGGTGCAGGTGCTTCTCTGCCGGAGGGGGTGGGCTTGGTGGAATCATGATCCTGCATGTATACTGGTGAGATTACCAAACTTGTATACAGGTATATCGATGCGACGTAAACCGTGCTTTATACCAATTGGACATGATGACCCGATGAACCAGTCCTCCCATTTCGATACGAAACACACCCGGACACTCGACGACCTGCGGCGGAACATCTGCATGGCGCAGCCCGGCGAAGACCTGGTGCTCCACGAGACCGCCCTGACGGCGCAATACGGCATGTCCAGAACGCCGATCCGGCAGATCCTGCAAAGACTGGCCTACGAGAGGCTGGTGGAAACCAGAAGCGGTGTCGGAACGGTCGTCGTCGCCCTGCAGGAAGCACAGCGCAAGCGCGATACCCTGACACACAAGGGCATCCTGCAGGCGGCGCTGCTGCAGGACCTGCCAGACCTGTCGATTGCGCAGCATTCCGACATTCTGGCGCTGGGCGGCATCGCCTCGATGGTCGGCGAGGACGACCGGGGCCTTCAATACGATGTCAAAAGCCGGCTGCACGGCCTGCTGTCCGGACTGATCCCGGACCCCATTCTCCAGGATGCCTTCTCCGCCAGCTACTGGCGGATGGTGCGCTGGCACATGCACGATCTTGCCGTCGATGCCACTGCCGCGACCGGTAGGCTGCGGGCTTTCATCGAGCGGATTGCAGCCTACGAGGCCCGCAACAGCCGGGATCTGGTCAGCCGTATTGTCGAAGGGGACAGCGCCAGCCTTTAGACCTGGGTTGAACGGGCGCGGAGGGTCAGGCCGGACCTAGATCCCGCTCGGACCAGTGCCGGCGGCAGAGCGAGACGTACTTGTCATTGCCACCGATGACGACCTGGTCGCCTTCTTCGACGATCTTGCCGTCCGCATCCAACCGGGCAACCATGGTTGCCTTGCGCCCGCACCAGCAGATGGTCTTGATTTCCTTCAGATTATCGGCAAGCGCCAGCAAAGCGGCGCTGCCGGGAAACAGCTTTCCCTGAAAATCCGTTCTGAGACCGAAGCACATCACCGGTATACGCAGCATGTCGGCCGCCCGGGCGAGCTGCCAGACCTGGTCTTCCGTCAGAAACTGGGCTTCATCGACGAAGACCGCATCGACCTTTTGCGCTTCGTTGGCACGCAGGATGTGTTCAAACACATTGTCGGATGAGTTGAAGACATCGGCATCCGCCCCCAACCCGATGCGCGAGGCTATCCGGCCCTTGCCGGCCCGATCGTCGAAGGCGGCGATCAGGAGCAGCGTGGTCATCCCGCGCTCCTCGTAGTTATAGGCAGCCTGCAGCAGGACGGTCGACTTGCCGGCATTCATCGAGGAGTAGTTGAAATAGAGTTTGGCCATGCGGAACTTTGTGAATCGGTCTTGAAGTTTCGGGCAGTTTTCAGGAAACAACCCGAGGCCTCAAACACTTTCCGGTTGAAGTCACAGCCAATATCTCAATTTCAGGTACCGGGGCCGATTGCCGGATTCAGTTCGCTGGCGTCTGGGCGATCTCCACGATGAGCGGCAGATGATCGGAACCGATATCGGGCCCAAGGGACACGTTGACGATCTGAATGTCCCTGGAGACGGCAAACTGGTCGACGGGTGCGCCGAGGATCCAGTGCAGGCTGTAGTCGAAGAAGAAACGTGTTGTCTGGGGCCAGCCATCCGGATAGGCGGTCTTCAGCCCGTTGCGTTCAAGGGTCTGCTGGAACCGTGCGGACCAGGGCGAACTGTTCCAGTCGCCGATTGCCAGAATGTTGGTGCCGTTGCCGGCCTTCAGAGTGTCGATGACAGCGTCGGCCTCATCGAAATAGCGGCGCTTGTTTTCCCAGCGGGTCTTCGAGCGCGGGCTGTCGGGATGAATGACCAGCAGATGCAGGGGCGCAGCCCCCGTGTCGAGGGAGAGCGACAGAAGCTCCCTGTCGCCGTCGTAATAGACGTTGGCACCGGGAGGCACATCGCCGGAGATGACGCGGGTTTCCTCGTCGGACACCGGAAAGCGGGAGTAGACGGCAAGACCGCCGAGATCACCCACTTTCAGATAGTCTGGGAATCCGTTCTGTCCTGCTCCGCCAACCGGCAGGCCGAGGCGCTGCCAGCGGCGTTCCTGCAGCCACCACAGCACTTCCTGGAAGACCACAACGTCCGGCTGCTCCTTTTCCAGAAAGGCCTGCAAGACCTTGTCGCCCAGAAACAGATGTTCGAGATTAATCGAGACGACCTTGAGCGGGCGGTCGCCCGGAGCGGCAGGGCCGAGAGGCTTGGTATTGGCGAGGGTGCGTGCGCCTGTCAGCCCGGCAAGGCTGAGAAAGGCGGCAAGAGCCAGCACCCAGGTTACCCGGTAGATCAGACGGAGACGGTGCCGAACCAGGAAACCGGCCGCACCGGCCAGGCAACCAGCGAGGCCAGCGGCCAGAAACTGCCGCAGGAAAAAGCTCATGTTGTCTGCGAACCAGATGTCCGGCGCCAGAAACGCCAGCAGACCCAGCACGCAGACCGCAATGGCACCAAGGCTGCCGCACCACCCGATCAGGGACAGTGCGCTGTGGATCACGGAACGCGGTTTAGCCTGGGGCTTTCGAAACATGGCAGCCTGTGTCCGATTTCTTGAGTAGGCGGCTGTGCTTAGCACGGACTGCGCAAAAGGTGCGACCTGTTTTGCCGTGAGATCAGGTTCCGTCGGCTTCCAGCGCTGTCAGAAGCGGCTGGATATGCGCTTGATAAGCCTTCCAGCGGCCGACAGAAGAGGCATAGACCGGACGGCGTGCCTGCTCGCGGCTGAAGGTGAAGATCTGGGTGGTCTCATCAGGGGGCGTCAGGCAGTCGTCGTCCCAGTCCAGGCCGGTGTGGGTGATCAATGCCCGGCTTTCCGGTTCCGTGTCGCTCACCAGGCTTTCATAGGACTGATGCCTCAAGGCAACCGGCAGAACCTCTGACCAATGGGCCATCAGAGCAAGGTAGTGATTGAAATAGCCGCCAAGCGAGGACTGGCTTTCATTGTAGGAATGGTGTGGCGGAAGCGGTGTCATGTAGATCGAAAGACAGGTGTCTTCTGCGCCCCGCGTCACATGCACGAAGCTGGCCTTCGGGAAAAGAAGGGCGAGAAGCCACAGCGTTTCGAAGTTGTGGGGCATCTTGTCGATCACGCGGTGCGCTCTCTTGTCGATATCCTCCAGATGGGTGAGATAACGGCGGCCGATGCGCTGAGCCTCCTGCCGTGTCATCTGACAGGCAGCTTCGAAAAGGTGCCGGCCGTGTCTCCGGCCGGTTGTCAGGTCATGAATCCGATCCGGTAGGAACTGAAGCTCGCCTGCGGCCCGGGCAGCCGGATGCCGGCCGATGATCCGCTCGACAAGGGTCGTGCCCGAGCGGGGCATGCCGAAAACGAAAACCGGTCTGTCGCTTGAAAGCGCCCAGTCTTCTCGCTGTTCGAAGAAGTCCCGGTCAAAGACGGTTTTACAGGTTTCCACGAAGGTTTGTTGGACGTCCGCGTCGTGAGCGGGATAAAGGCCCGTCCGGTAATTGTCGAAAAAGGAAAATGCCTTGCCGGTGTCGCCTGCAGCATCGCAGATCTTGCCTGCGGCAAAGGCAAGACGGGTGACCTCCGGGGAGGCCGTACCTTCAGGCATTTCCGAAAGATGCCGTTCGATTCCCTCAAGGACCCTTTCCCTCAGGGTTTCGTCCTCAACCTCGGAGGCCGCGGTCAGGATTGCAGGATCGGAAGGCGCCTTCGAGAGGGCGACGCGAATATGGTTTTCAGCAAGATCCCGATTGCCAAGCGTCATTTCCAGTTCAAACAGGCCGAGGTGTGCACGCGGCGACTGCGGATCGGCCTTGAGCGCCTGCGCGAAGGCCTGGCGGGCAGGTTCGGAGCGTCGAAGGTCGGCATAGACCTCGCCCAGGACGCGATGCGCGTATTCCGATCCCGGGGCGAGAGACGCTCCTTTTCGAGCGTGCGGCAAGGCTTCCTCGCTGCGCCTCTCGATGTTGAGCGCACTTGCAAGCGTGGTGTGCACCACTGCCTCCTTTTTCGCGAATTTTGCGGCCTTTTCCAGATGAGGGATCGCCGCCGCTGTCTCGCCGAAGGAAAGGCAGGCGAGGCCAAGGCCGTAGCGTGCGCGGGCGTTGTGCGGCTCTTTCGCAAGCAAAGCCTGAAGCAGTGCCTGCGCACGGCTGAACTGGCCAGTTTGAAGAAGAGCAAAAGCTTGATCGGTGGGATCTGCGTGCATCTTGGTCCGGTGGCTTGCACCGCGCAGGCGGCTGGTATCGCGAATGCACCCGTTTCCTGTACGCGTATAAGGCGTGCCGGGTGCCGGTTGATCGCTACAGCTTGTGATAAACCAGCCAGAAGATGCAACCCTTCGGTGTCAGGTTTCGATCCCTGCAAGTCCCTCCAGAAGCGGGCCGATGTGATCCCGGTATTTTTCGAAGCGGTTCACGGCCCCTGTATGAATGGGTTGCCTGACCTGGGCCATGGAGAAGGTAAATACCTGCGCTTCGTTCGTTTCGTGATGGCGGCAGGCATCGTCCCAGGCCAGCCCGGTGTGGGTGACCAGGGCCGGGCGTTCCTGGTCCGGGGCGTTTACCAGCGCCTCGTAGGACTGGTCACGGATCGCGACCGGCAGAACATCCCCCCAGTGCGTCATCAGTTTCCTGTACTGCCCGTAGTAGTGGGCGAGCGATTGCTGGCTTTCACAGTAACCGTGCTTGCCGGGGAGAGGGGTCATGTAGATCGAGACGCAGGTATCGGCCGGGTTGCGGCTGACATGGCAGAAATGCGCATTTGGAAACAGCAGTGCGATCAACCACAGATGCTCGAAATTCTGAGGCATCTTATCGATCACGCGGGCGCTTTTCCTGCTGAAGCCGTCGAGCATCGTCAGGTACTTGCGGCCAATGCGCTGGGCGGTCTTGCGGTCGAGTGCCATGGCGGCGTCAAAGAAGGCGGTGTCGCCGGCGAGACCCGCCGTCAGAGCGTCGATCTGTTCGTCAAAAAAACTGAGTTCGCCTGCGGCCGTTGCCTTCGGGTGGGCAGAGAGGATGGCCTCCACCAGCGATGTGCCGGAGCGTGGCATGCCAAAGACGAAGACGGGCCTGTCGCTGGTGAGGGCGAAGTCCTTGCGGTCGTCGAAGAACTGTTTTGAAAAGACCTCCCGGCACGTTTCGACATGGCGTTCCTGCCGGCCGGCATCATAGTGGCCGTAAAGCTCGCTCCGATGCAGGCCGAGGTAATGAAAGGCCTTGGGAATGTCGCCGGTGTCGTCGCAGATCTTGCCGGCGGTAAAGGCGAGCCTTGCCCGCTCGACCGTGGCCATCGGCTTGTCTGCATCATCCAGCAACGGCTCGATCTTTTCCAGCGCTTCCCGTTTCAGGCCAATGTCGGAGAGGTCCCTTGCGCTGATGAGAACGGAAGGTTCTTCGGGGGCAAGCTCCAGCGCGCGGCGGAAATGGGTTTCGGCCTCGTCCATCTTGCCGAGCGAGACCTTCAGCCGCGAGAGCGCCAGGTGCGCGATGGCCGATGCTTCGTTGATGGCAAGCGCGTGCTGGAAGGCATGTTCGGCCATGACGGGCCGCCGCAGCCTGGCGTAGATCTCGCCCAGGGTCCGGTGGGCGAATTCGGACTTGCCGTCGAGGGCGACCGCCTTGCGCGCATGGGGGAGGGCTTCCTCGAAGCGGTTGTCGAGGGTGAGAGCATCCGCCAGCGTCGCGAAAATCACGGCTTCCTTCTTGGCGACTTTCGCGGCGGCTTGAAGATGATCGATTGCCCGGGCGGCGTGTCCATGGGTCAGATAGATGACACCAAGCCAGTGGTTGACCTGCGGGTCGCGCGGGTTGGCTGCATTGAGATTGGTCAGGATCTCCAGCGCCATGCCGTAATCCTTCGCGTCGATGCACCGAAGCGCGGCTTCCAACGGGTTTGACACTCTAAGGCTTCCTTGGCTTTGGCGAATTCTTTAGCAGGGCGGAAAGGCCGGCGCGGCGTCCTATTCATGAAAATGGTCATAGACCAGTTTGGCAATCGCTTCGGAAATGCCCGGTACGGCGGCAAGATCATCGACGCCCGCCTTGGAGACAGCCTTGGCCGTGCCGAAGTGACGCAGAAGCGCCTTTTTGCGCGTCGGACCAACGCCTGCAATCTCATCGAGCGGGTTTTTGGTAATGTCCTTCTTGCGGCGGGCCCTGTGGCTGCCGATGGCAAAGCGGTGGGCCTCGTCGCGCAGACGCTGGACGAAATAAAGCACCGGGTCACGCTCGGGCAGCATGAAGGACTGACGGCCGGGGATGAAGAATTTCTCCCGTCCGGCATCCCGGTCCGGCCCCTTTGCAATGCCGACCAGCGGGACATCGGTGATGCCGAGGCTTTCCAGCGTTTCGCGCGCTGCGGTCAATTGGCCCTGGCCACCGTCGATGAGCACCAGTTCCGGCCAGGCCGGTACGCCGGTGTCAGTGGGGGCCGTTTCCAGATCGCTGTCCTCGCCGTCTTCGAGGGCGGAATCGTCCGCCTGCGGCTTGCTGTCTTCGCGGGCGTGTTCCTTCAACAACCGGGAGAACCGACGGGTCAGCACTTCGCGCATCATGCCGTAGTCGTCACCGGGGACAAGATCTTCCGACTTGATGTTGAACTTGCGGTACTGGCCCTTGGCGAAGCCTTCCAGGCCGGCGACGATCATGCCGCCCACCGCATTGGTGCCCATGATGTGGGAGTTGTCGTAGACCTCGATCCGGCGCGGCGGTTGGGGCAGGTCGAAAGCTTCCGCAACGCCTTTCAGCAGACGAGCCTGACTGGAGGTTTCCGCCAGCCTGCGGCCAAGAGCTTCGCGCGCATTGGTGAGCGCGTGGTCGACCAGTTCCTTCTTTTCCCCGCGTTTGGGGCAGGCGACATCGACCTTGCGGCCCGTCCTTTCGGTGAGAGCCTGGGCAAGCAGGTCCTGTTCGCTCAGTTCGTGGGACAGCAGGATCTGCCGGGGCGCGGGCTTGTCGTCATAAAACTGCGCCAGGAAGCTTTCCAGAATATCGGCTTCCTCAAAGGACTTGTCGGCCTTGGGAAAATAGGCCCGGTTGCCCCAGTTCTGGCCGGTGCGGAAAAAGAACACCTGCACGCAGGTCTGGCCGCCTTCCTGGTGGATGGCGAAAACGTCGGCTTCCTCGACCGATTGCGGGTTGATGCCCTGATGCGCCTGAATGTGTGACAGCGCCGACAGGCGGTCCCGGTAGATGGCGGCGCGCTCGAACTCCAGATCGGCAGAGGCGGCTTCCATCTGCTGGGCAAGCTGGGTCTTGATCAACTGGCTGCGCCCGGACAGGAACGCCTTGGCCTCGGAAACGAGGCCGGCATAATCCGCCGGATCGATTTCGCCGGTGCAGGGGCCGGCGCAACGCTTGATCTGATACTGCAGGCAGGGGCGGGAACGGTTCTCGTAGTAGCTGTCCGAACAGGTCCGGATCAGGAAGGCCTTCTGGAGCGCGTTGATGGTGCGGTCTACAGCGCCTGCGGAGGCGAAGGGGCCGAAGTAGTCGCCCTTGCGCTTGCGCGCACCGCGGTGCTTGACGATGGCGGGGGATTCATGGTCGCCGGTCACCAGAATATAGGGAAAGGACTTGTCGTCGCGCAGCAGCACGTTGAACCGTGGGCGCAGACGCTTGATCAGGTTGGCTTCCAGAAGCAGCGCTTCCGGCTCTGTCTGCGTGACGACGAATTCCATCGCCGCTGTCGCCAGGATCATGCGCATGATCCGGTTGGACTGGCCCTGCAGGCGTGTGTAGCTGGTGACCCGTTTCTTGAGGCTGCGCGCCTTGCCGACGTAGAGAACCTCGCCGTTCTCGTCCAGCATCCGGTAGACGCCCGGTCCGTTGGGCAGCCGCTTGACCTCGTCGGCGATGACCTCGACGCCCTTGCGTGCGGGGGCTTTGCCGGTCTCCGGCGCTGCTACGGCGCTTTTTTCAGAATCAGTATCGTCCTGCATGCCAGACATTTAAGCCGCGCAAGGCAATAGGGAAAGAGGCGGGCGCAGCGAAGCGCGGCTCTGCTGCCAACAAGGCTGCAAAAAGGGCTTTCAGGAGGTGTGCCCCAGCACATAAACGGTGGCGATATAGGCGCAATAGGCCGTCGTCATGACGGCGCCGGAGACGCGACCAAGGCAGATGCGCATTCCGGCCAGGATTGTCAGCAGGATCGCACAGGCCAGCATCACCCAGATATCCAGCTTAAGAACTTCCTGTGGCACGTCGATGGGAACGATGACCGCGGTGATGCCTATGATCGCAAGAAGATTGAAGACGTTTGAGCCGATGACGTTGCCGATGGCGACGGCGCCATGCTGACGGATGGCCGCCATGACGGTGGTGGCCAGCTCCGGCAGGGACGTGCCGAGCGCGATGACCGTCAGGCCGATCACGGCTTCACTGACGCCCCAGGAGGTTGCGATCGACGTTGCCCCACTGATGGTGAAATGTGCACCGAGCGGCAGGCCAACCAGGCCGAGCACGATATAGGCCAGCGCGATCCAGATGGAGTCCGGAACGTCCTCGACATCGTCCAGGCCGTCGTCGTCCTCCACCTCGATTTCAGCGGCCGCAGCACCTGCGGAGGCCGCGGCAATCGCCATTTGCTCTTTTCTGTGCTTGCGCGCCATCATCGTTGAGGCTGCGAGGAAGACACCGAGCAGTGCCAGAAGAATGACCCCGGCGGTGAGGCCGATGGGGGTGAAGAAACAAAGCGCCATGAAAACGATGGTGACGGCCACCATGAACAGTGCGTTGCGCGTTGCCCCGGTTTCGCCGCAAGGCGTTGCCGCGATCAGCGCGGGCATGCCCAGAACCAGAAGCACGTTGGCGATGTTGGACCCGACCACGTTGCCGATGGCAATGCCGCCTGCGCCTTCCAAGGCTGCTTTCAGGGAAATGACGAGTTCGGGAGCCGATGTGCCGAAGGCGACGATGGTCAGGCCGATGACCAGATTGGGAATACCGAGACGCTGGGCAATTCCGACAGAACCCCTGACCAAGACATCGCCGGCGATAATCAGAACAACAAGTCCGCCTGCGAGGCTTATGTAGTCAAAGAGCATTTACGAAATTCCGGTTCGGGTCAGGTTCAGTCGTCAAAGGCGGCTTCAATGTGGCAGCGCCAAAGTTCAACTTGGCGCCTTATACGCAATAGATCGGTGAGGGGAAAGCCGCGGACAAGGATCTTTCTACCGGCCAAATGGGGTTTGTGCATGCAAATTGCAATTGTCTTTACGGGTCTTTCATCCTGTCAGAATGTTGCCTCCATTCGTCATCAAAACTCCCCATTCTCAATCCTGATCCGCCACAAACGATCTCCATATCTTTGTGATGGGGGAGAGTGAGGGCGCGGCTATTGTCCCGTCCAACTCGCACATGGCCGGCTGATTACCGGCCTAAGCACTAATGGATAAAGTGGATCTGGAGTACTCAAATGAAACGTCTTGCACTTGCTGGCATGGCCCTGACAGCTGCGGCAACCGCATCGGCGCCTGTCCTGGCTGCGGATCTGCCGCAGTCGCCGGCACCGGCCTATGAGGCGGTTCCGGCTCCGCAGCAAAGCATCGATTGGACCGGCCTTTATGTCGGTGGCAATCTCGGCTGGGCGTTCGGCCAATTCGACAACAAGGCCGGCAACAACACCGGGCTTGGAGTGGATGCCAACGGCATCGCCGGCGGTCTTTACACCGGTTACAATTTCCAGGTGACGCCGAACATCGTCGTCGGTGCGGAAGCCGACTTCAGCCTGACCGACCTGGAAAAATCCAAGTCCAACGGCGGCTTGACCCTTCGGTCCAAGTCTGACTGGAACTCCAATTTCCGTGGCCGTGTCGGTTACGCCTTCGACCGTTACCTGGTCTATGGTGCCGGCGGTCTGGCGATTGCCGATCTGGAAGTTTCCGGCAATGGCGACACCGACAGCAAAACGGCCCTCGGCTGGACGCTGGGTGCAGGTGGCGAAGCAGCCATCACCAACAACGTTACCGCCAAGCTGGAATACGTCTACCAGGACTTCGGCGAGCAGGATTTCAACCTGAACGGAACCGGCGTGAGCTCGGATTTCAACAATTCGCAGGTTCGTATGGGTATCGGCTACAAGTTCTAAGCCAGCCCGCAACCGATGCGGAAAGACCCGGTACCGAGAGGTGCCGGGTTTTTTCATGGCTGCCTTACGTTTGGTCTTTGGTGAAGGTGCGGCTTTTGGGTGGCTGCGGCAAAGGGAAGCTGCTGACAGCGCGGCATGTCCGCTTTCCGCTGTAAACGGTACGGTCCGATACAAGTCGTTACAAGCTTTTCCGAATTTCGCCCCAGTACCGTGCTAGGAATGGCATCTGACGTAAGGTGCCGGTGCTGCGGGTGTTTTGTTCTGCCTGATTGCCCGGCCTTCATGTGGAGAGGCGAATGCGGTTTCTGATGCGCGGACTTGCCGGTCTGGCATTGATGGCGATCATGATCGGCTTTGCCGGTTTTGGCGGTTACCGTCTTTACAATGCGATGACGGCGGAAGAGACCGCGCAGAGCCGGCCCGCCCGGGAACGCAGTTATTCGGTCAATGTCGCCGAGCTGACACCGCAGACGGTGGCGCCGGTGACGACCGCCTACGGCCAGGTGGAAAGCTGGCGGACGCTGGAACTGAGGGCAAGTTCCGAAGGTCGGCTTGTTGAGGTTGCCTCCAAGTTTCGCGATGGGGCAGCTGTCGCCAAGGGCGAACTGCTGCTCAGGATCGATCCGGCCAATGCGGAGTTTCAGGTGCTGGATGCGGAGGCGGCCCTGGCTGATGCCGAGGCCCAGAAAGCAGAGGCCGCGGAAGCGATTGTCGGGGCGGAGCAGGAGCTGGAAGCGGCTCGCCGCCAGCTTGAGCTGCGCAAACAGGCGCTCGAACGCCAGCAGCAACTGAGGGACAAGGGCTATTCCACGGCCGTGCAGGTTGAGACCGAGGAACTGGCCGTCGCCTCGCTGGAACAATCGCTCAGCAACCGTCTGCAATCGGTCATCACAGCGCGCAAGCGGATCGAGCGCATGGACCTGACGGTCAAGCGCGCCCGGCTTGCGCTGGACGATGCCAGGCGCACCCTGGAAGAAATCACCCTGACGGCTCCCTTCAGCGGTTACCTGTCGGAGGTCAACGCCACGCTGGGGCGGCGCGTTGGCTCCTCCGAAACCCTTGCCCTTCTGATCGATCCGGCGGCGCTGGAAGTCCGGTTTTCCCTGTCGACCGACGAGTTCTCGCGGCTGCTGGATACCAGCGGCAATCTGGTGAAAGCGCCCGTGACTGCCGTCCTGCAACTGGGCAGCCGCTCCATCGAAGTGCCGGGCACCATCGACAGGGCCGCGGCTGTCGTTTCCGAAGGGGAGGCCGGGCGGACGCTGTTTGCCGCGCTCGATCTGGAGCCTGGTACGGTTCTGCGGCCGGGCGATTTCGTGAAGGTTGAGGTGCGCGAGCCGGAGCTTGCCCGGGTTGCCCTGGTCCCCTCGGCGGCCGTGACGGAAGACGGCCGCATGCTGATTGTCGGCGAAGACGAGCGGATCGAGGAAATCAAGGCAACGATCCTGCGCCGCATGGGCGATGACGTGATTGTGGCCAATGTCCCCTTCGGAGCCGATTATGTGCGCGAGCGCCTGCCGCAGCTCGGCACCGGGCTGAAGGTTTCACCAAGGCGCAGCAACGGCGGGCCGGATGCGCCGCAGGCGGACGAACCGGCGAGTGTGCAGGCACCAGATGCGCAGGTGTCAAATGGCGGGGCGCCGGAGAATGGCGAAACGCGTCTCTCCGGCGATCTGGTGGCGCTGGAACCGGAGCGGCGTGCGGCCCTGATCGATCAGTTGAACAGGTCCGACATGCCGGAAAACCGCAAGGCGAGACTTCTTGCCCTTCTGAACAAGCCGATGGTGCCGAAAGAGCTGATCGAACGACTGGAGCATGGCGGCGGAAACAGCGGCTGACCAGAGCTGATGTCTTTCGTCCCGTCCCGCCCGATACCCTGATTGGAGTGTTCCCACATGCGTTCTCCCGGCGGATCGCAATTTGCCTCGCTGCTGGACTATATGGTCCGGCACCGTACAGCGGCCAACCTGCTGCTGGCGATGATGCTGATCAGCGGTTTCGCGGCCTCGACGCAGATCCGGACACAGTTCTTTCCCGATTTCGTACGCGAGGAAGTGGAAGTCGTCGTCAACTGGTCAGGCGCCGGACCCGAGGATCTCGACAGGGCCGTGGTCGAAATTCTGGGTCCGCAGCTCCTTGCCATCAATGGCGTCGACGAAGCCACGTCCGTCGCGCGCGAGGGCAGAGCCAGCATCGAACTGGAGTTCGAGGATGGCTGGGACATGAGCCAGGCGACGGACGAGGTGAAGGCCGCCGTCGATCAGGCTCGCTCCAGCCTGCCCGAAGGCATCGACGAGCCCGTTGTCACCAGAAGCGTCTATTCCGACCGGGTGACGGATGTCGTCATGTACGGGCCGGTCGACATCGACCAGCTTGCCCGCTTTGCCGAGGATCTTCAGACCGTCTTTTTCCGCCAGGGTGTGACACGGGTTTCCATTCGCGGATTGGAAGACCCGATCATCCGGGTGAATGTCGGCGAGAACATGCTGGTGCGGCACGGGCTGACGCTTGCGGAGATCGCCGACGTGGTGTCGGCCGAAATGGAAACGACGCCCGCGGGCGATGTCGCCGGCAGTTCCGCGCGGTTGCGCACCGGGCAGACCCGGCGCAGCGAGCAGGAGCTGGGCGAGATCGTTCTGAAAGCGCCCTCGCAAGGAGAAAAGCTGCAGCTTCGGTCCGTCGCCGACATCGTCACCGAAGGGGTGGAGAGCGGCAGGGCCTATTATCACAAGGGCCAGCCGGCGGTGGTTCTCAGGGTCAGCCGCAGCGCCCAGGGAGATACCATCGAGGTTCAGCGGGCGGTGGAACGCATCACGGCGGAGTTCCAGCACACACTGCCCGAAGGGGTTGTCGTTCAGCTTACCAACACCCGCTCGCAGGCGATCATCGACCGGCTGGATATCCTGGTTGAAAACGGCATCTTCGGGCTGGCCCTGGTGCTGTTGTTCCTGTTCCTGTTCCTGTCGGCGCGAACGGCTTTCTGGGTGGCGGCCGGCATTCCGGTGGCGATGGCCGCCACTGTCGGGCTGATGTATCTCTTCGGGATCACGCTGAACATGATTTCCGTGTTTGCGTTGATCATCTGTCTCGGCATCGTCGTGGATGATGCCATCGTGGTGGGCGAGCATGCCGACTTCCTGCACCGGCGCGGTTATTCGCCGGCGGAAGCCGCCAGCCTGGCCGCCCGGCGCATGACGGCGCCGGTCTTCTGCGCTTCCATCACCACGCTGATTGCCTTCGTCGGGCTGGTGGCCATCGGCGGGCGCTTCGGCAGTCTTGTGGCCGATATTCCCTTCACGGTGTCGGTGGTGCTGATCGCCAGCCTGGTGGAATCCTTCCTCATCCTGCCGGCGCACATGAACCACGCCCTGAAGGCCAGCAAGAAAAAGCACTGGTTCGATCTGCCCAACCGTCTGTTCAATCGGGGTTTCGTCTGGTTCCGGGAAAAGCTGTTCCGCCGGTTCGTCACCTGGGTCATTGCCGTGCGCTATCCGGCAATCGGCTTTGCGCTGATGATCCTGGCGCTGTCGCTGACGCTGGTACTGGACAAATCCGTGCGCTGGCGCTTTTTCAATGCGCCGGAGCAGGCGGTGGTTTCCGCCAGTATTGCCATGATGCCGGGGGCAAAGCGCGACGACACCAAGGCGATGATCGCGGAGATGGAACGGGCGCTTGACGTGGTCAGTCAACGCTATACCGAAAAATACGGCGCCGACCCGGTCATTTTCGCGCTTTCCACCGTTGGCGCGACCGCCGGACGCGGCCTGAGCGGCGCAGATACCAAGGACGCCGACCAGCTCGGCGGTATTTCCATAGAACTGCTCGACCCGGACCTTCGGCCCTATTCGGCCTTTCAGTTCATTGGCGACTGGCGCGAGGAAATCAGGAAGCCGCCGCTTCTGGAAACGCTGGCCCTGCGAGGAGAGCGCTCGGGCCCCGGCGGCGATGCCATCGACGTCAAGCTCTATGGCAACTCCACGGAAAACCTGAAGGCCGCCGCCGAAAGCCTGAAGCAGTCGCTGGGTGCGATGGAGGGCGTCAGCGCGCTGGAAGATACGCTGGCCTACGACAAGCCCGAACTGAACCTGACGCTGACACCGCGCGGCGAAGCCCTTGGCTTCACCACGGACGAAATCGCCCGCGTTCTGCGCAACCGTCTGGAAGGCATCAAGGTTGCCGAGTTCCCGATCGGCCGGCGGACGGCCACCGTAAAGGTGCTGCTGCCGGACGAGGAGACGGATGCCGCTTTTCTTTACACAACGCGGGTGCGCACCGATGCCGGAACCTATGTTTCCCTGAGCGAGATCGTCAATGTCGAGAGCACCTACGGCTTTGCCTCGGTCCGACGCAGCGACGGTCTGCGCACGCTGCGCGTCTACGGCGATGTGTCGGAGGACAACCCGGAAGCTGCCGCAAGGGTGACGGAGGTGCTGCAATCCGAGCTTCTGCCGCAGCTTGCCGCCGATTACGACGTGGAAAGCGAGATGAGCGGGCTGGCGGAACAGGAACGCTCGTTCCTCTCCGATGCCCTGATCGGCTTTGCCCTGTGCCTGGCCGGCATCTACCTGGTCCTGTGCTGGATCTTCGAATCCTGGACCCGGCCGCTGATGATCATGATCATCATTCCCTTCGGCTGCGTCGGCATGATCTGGGGGCACTATCTGCACGGCGTGCCGCTGTCGATGTTCTCCGTTGTCGGCTTCATCGGCATGGCGGGCATCATCATCAACGACAGCATCGTGCTGGTGACCACAATCGACGAATACGCCAGGGGCCACCCCTTCCGGCAAGCCGTGGTCAACGGCGTCTGCGATCGGCTGCGCGCGGTCGTGCTGACCACGGCCACAACGGTGTTCGGCCTGGCCCCGCTCCTGTTCGAAACCAGCCGGCAGGCCCAGTTCCTGCTGCCAACGGTCATCACGCTTGCCTACGGTCTGGGCGTCGGCCTGTTCCTGGTCATCCTGCTGGTGCCCGCCCTGCTGGCAGTGCAGAAAGACTTCGGCCAATCCATCACCAGCGGCAAGCGCCTGCTCAAGGCCCGCGGCCGGGCTCCGCTTTCGGGTGGGCGGGTGTGAGGTTGGGCGTGCAACGATGTACTGGAGCAAAGCTCACATCCACACGAGAACATCTGACACATTTCCGGCATCGGGCCAGAAAAGTGTTTGATCAAAGTCAGTTCAATCAAACGTAAAAGGAGACACGCCTTGAACCGTCGTTGGCTGGGCGATTGCGCCTTGTCTGTGCCCGTACTCAGCTTGGGTACGGCGAGTTTCACCTCCGGGCCATGGTCTGGAAATGATGCGGGCGAAGCCCGGCGTCTGGTCGACATCTGTCTCGACGAGGGGTTGAATATGTTCGACACCGCGGACGTCTATTCCGGCGGAAAAGCCGAGATGGTTCTCGGGCAGGCAATCGAGGGGCGCCGAGACAAGGTGATCATCTCCACGAAGGCAGGTCTTCGTACTGGTCCCAACGAACACGATGTGGGGAGCTCACGCAGCCACCTGTTGGCCGCTGTCGACGGTATGCTGAGCCGCCTTCGCACCGACTACATTGATCTGTTCCAGCTCCATGCGTTTGACGCCATGACACCAGTGGAAGAGACCATGGAGGTGCTGGATGGATTGGTGAAAGCAGGCAAGGTGCGGCAGCTGGGTGTCTCGAACTACACCGGCTGGCAGCTAATGAAATCCCAGGCAGCGGCACGGTACAACGGTTGGCAGCCCTTGGTCGCGCACCAGGTGTATTACTCTCTGATCGGACGCGATTACGAATGGGAGCTGATGCCGTTGGGACTGGATCAAGGCGTCTCAGCTTTGGTGTGGAGTCCTCTGGGGTGGGGCCGTCTGAAGGGAGGCACGAGGCATGTCTCGGCGGGCCGGCACAAGGAAGCGGCTCCGGATTATGCACCGCCTCTTAACGACGAAACTCTTCTGGAGCGCGTACTTGCCGCGCTCGGGCACGTGGCCCGTGACACTGGCAAAAGCGAAGCCCAGGTTGCGCTGAACTGGCTTCTGCAGCGACCCACCGTCGCAAGCCTGATCATCGGCGTTAGCAGCGAAGCCCAGTTGCGCAACAATATCGGGGCCACCGACTGGGTGCTGGATGCGGAACACCAACGCCTGCTTGACGAGGCCAGTGCCACCCCCGTTCCCTATCCATATTGGCATCAACGCGCCTTCCCCGAACGTAATCCGCAACCGGTATGAACGGAATGCGATGTGTCTGCTTTCAGGAGTCATAAGCCCGGCGTGAACGCGACGCCTTGCTCGCACTATGCTGACCTGGCTTGTTTGCCTGGGCCGACTATCTGCTCCGGGCTGTAACTGGATGGCAGGCGTTCGATCAACATCGAAAACCGGGGCAGGGGATTGTTGCTACACCTGGATCTCATTTATCAATCCAGCCCGGTCTCCGGTCTGGTTCTTGTCAAGAGCCGGGGCAGAGTAGCAAACCAGGGGCGCTTTTTCCCGCAGGTCGATGGGGGGAGCATCCAAGGCAACCAGGCAGTGATAGGCAGGGGCCAAGACATGGCTTGGCCCCGTGCCGTTTCGTTGAGGCCGCTGTTACGCGGGAACTGTCGGGTATTTCATGCCCGCGACTGCTTGCATCAGGCGGATGACCTGGGTGCTGTAGCCCGCCTCGTTGTCGTACCAGACGTAGAGGACCAGGCGGTTGCCGTCGACGATGGTGGCCTGGCTGTCGACCACGCCGGCGTGGGTGGAGCCGACGAGGTCGGAGGAGACCAGTTCGGTCGAGGCCGTATAGTCGATCTGGTCCTGCATCGGCGATTGTACGGAAACGCCCCGCAGGTAATCGTTCATTTCCTCGGCCGTCGTCTCGCGCTTGAGGTTCAGGTTCAGGATGGCCATGGAGACATTGGGGATCGGCACCCGAACCGCGTTGCCGGTCAGCTTGCCCTTCATTTCCGGCAGGCACTTTGCGACGGCGCTTGCTGCACCTGTGCTCGTCAAGACCATGTTCAAGGGTGCCGCCCGGCCGCGGCGATCGCCCTTGTGGTAGTTGTCGATCAGGTTCTGGTCGTTGGTAAAGGCGTGGATGGTTTCCACGTGGCCGTTCTCGATGCCGAACTCATCGTTGATCACCTTGAGCACCGGTGTGATGGCGTTGGTGGTGCAGGAGGCGGCACTCAGGATCTTGTCGTCTTCCGTGATGTCGTCATGGTTTACGCCATAGACGACGTTCTTGATGGTGCCTTTGCCCGGCGCGGTCAGAATGACCTTCGACGCGCCCGGACATTTAAGATGTTGGCCAAGGCTTTCCTCGTCGCGCCAGATGCCGGTGTTGTCGACCACCAATGCGTTGCGGATGCCGTATTTGGTGTAATCGACCTCAGCGGGGGAGTTGGCGTAGATCACCTGGATGTAGTTGCCATTGGCGATGATCGCGTTCTGCTCTTCATCGATGGTGATGGAACCGCTGAATGCGCCGTGGACAGAGTCCCGTCGCAGCAGGCTTGAGCGTTTCTTGAGGTCGCCCTCCTTGCCGCCGCGCACGACAATTGCACGAAGGCGCATCTTGTTGCCGGCGCCGACGCGTTCGATCAGCATGCGGGCGAGAAGACGGCCAATGCGGCCGAAACCGTAAAGAACGACGTCCTGCGGTTCCTGCAGAATGGAGGTCTTGCCGGTGTTGATGCTGGCAAGCTGCTTTTCAAGGAAGCTCTTAACGTCGCCGCCTTCTTCCATGTAGCGGTGGCAGAGCTTGCCGAGGTCGACGCGGGAGGCGGCGAGATCCATCTCGAGCATTGCTTTGACGATTTCAAGGCTCTTGGAGACTTCCAGCTCCTGCCCGGTGATCTGCAAAGCATAGCGGTGTGCCTTGATGATCTCGATGGCGGAGTTGTTCAGCAGGCGGCGCCCGAAAATCCGGATGTTGATGCCGAAATCACGGTAGAGGTGTCCAACAAGTGGGATCATCTGCTCGGCGGCGGACTGTTTTTCCTTCCAGTTCTCGAAGTGATTATCCATGGCCGCCATACACAAAACTCCCTTTTGGTCTTTCCAGCGCAATGAGTGGCAAGTCTTCAGCCTGCGCAGGGTGTTTAGCTCTTGTGCAAACGCAATGTCCATAAGCAGTTTGAAGACTAATCGATTGAAATTTCAGAAAGTGCTTTGTGTCGCATTCCCGTGGTGGAAGGCGATACATCCGGAACCTTGAGGGCGCCGAAGGATCAACACAAGGAGACTTGAAATGATCGGAGAGGCGCAGAGAATATCTTGGAGGTTTGTAAATGAGGACGTGTATAGCGTCTGAAATCGGCCTTCGGCTCCAAGCAGATAGCGGCCGTCACACAATTCCGGTGTTGATGTGGGGCAGGTTTTCGGCGGTGTTGCGGGTGTAAAGCCTTGTCACACGCCGAGATCCCGCATGGCTTTTTCTATGGTTTCGCGAGCACTGTTCTCGGCAAAGGGGAAGGAGGCAAAGAAGACTTCCGAGCTGATGGCCGGATCCGCCTGTTTTGCCCGTGCGAGCCATTGCCGGGCTTCGGCATCCTTGCCGGCAAGGTGTGATGTCAGCGCCGCGATCAGCGAGATATGCTTGTGGGCACCGATCATCTGCGCCGCTTTCACGGCAAGCTCTTGCGCCTTTGGAATGTTGCCAAGTTGAAGTTGCACCAGCGCCCGTGCCGATGTCATGCCATAGGCGAGCGGGTCGAGCGGACTGAGGTCCAGCGCCAACGCAAGGTCAACATCGGCCTGCACTGCACGCCCTGCCATCACGCTCACCAGGCCCCGTGTGTAGACGCCCTGCGCAAAACTGGGGCTGAGGCTGGTTGCCCGGTCGAACCAGGCGATGGAATCCTCCAGCTGGCCGTCGAGCCAGGAGCATCGCCCGGCATTGAAATGGGCAAAGGGATCGAGCCGGTCGGTCTCCACCGCTTGCTGCGCCAGCACCCGTGCCTGTTCGACCTCCGCCGCGGGATCTTCTGAAAAACGCATGAAGGCTGACTGGAAATGTGTGAAGGACAGCCCACCCATGGCACCGGAGAAATAGGGATCGCGCTCCAGAGATTGTGTGAACAGCGCGGCCGCTCTCGCGTTGTCCTGCCGGTTGAAGCGGTACATGTGGTCAAGGCCCAGGTGGAAACAGGCCCAGGCATCGAGTTCTCCCGGCGCACGCCTGCGGGCGAGCCGCACTTCGTTCTGTGGGATCTGGACCGCCAGACTGGCCACCACATGGCTTTCGATGTCCGACCTGAGTTGCTGCAACTCAGTAAGGCCGCCGCGATAATGCTCTGCCCAGATCGTTCCGCTGCTGGTCATGTCGATCAGCGACACGCCGATGGTGACATGCTCACCCGACAATTCGACCGTTCCTGTGAGCCCATAGCGAACACCGAGCTGCCGACCGGCGGACAGCGGGTCCACGTCGGGCCCGCGAAAGCGGAAGCTCGATCCGCGTGCGATGACGAATAGCCAGTGAAGGCGCGACAGATCCGCAATGATGTCGGCGGGCAGGGCATCGGCCACGATTTCTTGCTGGCCCGGCTCGCCGAAATACTCGAAGGGCAAGACAGCGATAGAGGGCCGGCCATCGCGTGCGTTCTTCAGCATGTCTTCAATCGCCGGGGCGGCTTGCTCCTCGGTCATGAGGGCGGATTTCACGCAGAGCGTTTTCTCCAGATCACCGCTGACCTCGGTGTCCGCAACAAACCGGAACCCTTTGCCATGGATTGTCCGGATGACTTTCTGCGCGCTGCCTGTGTCTCCCACTGCCTTGCGCGCCGCCTTGATCCGAGCCGCCACAGCAGTTTCGGAGACGATCCGTCCGTCCCAGATATGCTCGATCAATTCATCCTTGCTGACCATCCGGTCGCGGTTTTCCGCCAGCAGCAAGAGAAGGGAGAGGACTTGCGGCTCAATCGCCACGCGTTCGCCACCGCGGCGCAATTCGAAACGTGCCCCGTCCAGTTCAAAGCCGTCGAAGGTAAACACCAGGGCGTCGGCTTGCGGCACATGTTCCCCTTTCCCGAAAGTCTTCATGAAAAGGTCAGTTATATTCACGTCCCCGTCAAGCATTGCCGCAGGGGAAGGCGTATCTCTTGTTCATCGGGAGCAACCGATAGTTTTGAAGCACTGAGACATGAACCAGGAGATATGAAATGCCTTTGGTAACGATTGATGTCATCAAGAACGTTTTCACCCCCGAACAGAAGCACCAGCTGATCGAAAAAGTAACCGAAGCCATGGTCTCGGTCGAAGGCGAAGCCATGCGCCCGGTCACCTGGGTCCGCGTTATGGAAGTCGAGCAGGGGGATTGGGCGATTGGCGGCCAGCGCCTGGGAGCTGCGGACGTTCATGCCATGTCGGGCAAGAAAGTCGCCTGACCCGAGCGAAAAACTGTTGCAACAAGGGCCGTGCCTTCAGGCGCGGCCTTTCGCGTTTGGGCGGGCAGTTGCAGACAGCTCCTCAGGGGCGAACGCTGGTTGGTTGCGACCCTTCCGCTTTTTTCTGAACGGGCCGCCAGTTGTCAAACCTCAAGCGAAGGAAAGTCGTCGTGCAATTTGTCGGCATATCTGCCTTCGAACGTGTGTTGCCCTGCGTGGCGGATGGTGGTTTGGCAGTCGAGCCAGATTGTGCCGCTGCAACCTCGGACCCAGCGCAGGCTGAAGCTCTGATCTTCGTGCAGGAACAGCCGTCCGTCCGGCGTCGGCAGATGGCCGAAGAAGTCGTAATACTCCATACCGGCATGGGCCGGGATCAGCGACATATCGGGATAGTGGGTGACGACGCCGCGTGCCACCATTGTTTCGGGCACCTTGCGGCTCAGCAGTGTCAGGCCCTGGCCCCCTGCCGGGATGGAGATGAAGCCATCCCGGTGCTCGGGCTGCCAGTCCGTGTTGTCATAGTCGCGAAGCTGGTGGTTGTAGGTCGTGCTGCGGGAGATGAGCTGTTCCATCGGGGTTCGCTCGGTTTCCGGCAGGGCGGCTTCGGCTTCAATGAGGTGCCGGAGCAGGTCCCAGTTGTAATATTTCTGCGGGTAGGACGCGCTGACGAAATCATCGCCGAAGGCGATCAGCCGCCAGATGGCCTCGGGCGAAAACTCCATGTCGGAATCAAGCATCAGCATATGGCTGAAGTCCTTGTGAGCGAGAAACTTGCTCATCAGGTGATTGCGGTTGATGACGAGGTTGGCCGCGCCGTAGGTTTCGAACGCAAAGGGCAGTCCGTGACGCTGAAACTCCTGTGTCAGCGCGATGAGCGAGCGAACGGTCGGCAGTTCGACCTGTCCGCGGGTCGGCATCGCGATCATGATGACGAGTGGAGTTGCTTCGCCAGCCTCGTTCGCCATTTCCTGTTCCTTCTTCGGAAAGCGGTTGGCTCGAACCGCAGCGCCTTTGCAGCCGCAAGGGGCGCCGGTCTTCTAGGGTTTCTTTTTCGGTTGAACGAGGTGCGCCGGCCGCAGCTCTTCCGCCGCCTTGAAGAGTGAAAATGTCTGGTTCACAAAGCCGACAACACCGTTGATCTGCTGCAGATAGGCCTCCAGCTCCGGTGTGCGCTCCGCCTCGACCAGCTGGATTGCCCGTGACTGGGGCAAGACTTCAAACAGGACATAGAACAGTGGGTCGCCGCGCCGCAGTTCAAGAGGTGCCGAGATATCGTGCCACTCGAAAGCCCAGGTCAGCGTTCGCGGCCAGACGTTGATCGGAAACCGTCCAGGGATCATCAGACCGGGCAGGGGCGTTTTTCTGAGATGCTGAAAGGGCGGAAGCTGCGACATGTAGGTGGGCTCGTCCGCTATGAAGATATATGGCAGGCGCATCTGCAGGATCGGCCTGCCGGGGTCGCGCCATTCCTCACGCGGATGAAGGATGATGAGATGGGCAAAGACATCGTCACGAACCGTGGACATAGGGCCGTCGGCATTTACAACGGCAGGTTCGCCAAAGTCGGTTTCTGCCATGCGAAGTGTCAGGTCGCAGGGACATTGCACCTCGAACAACCGGCTTTCGAGCCCCAGAACCGCCGGGCACGCAGTCACCGATTTTGCATGGGTTCGCGGGAGTGAGGGCGAAGGCTGTTTCAGCCTTTGCGGCGGCTTGTAGATCAATCGGGATTCGTTTTCCGCCAGAAGCCACCCGATTGTCGCCGGGCCGCTTTCTTCGCCGTCTCCGCCGTGCACGTCAACGCTGACGTTGAAACTCAGCACGGGCGGGCCGCCCCTGTTACCGCCGGAACTGTGCACTGATCCAGGGCGGGGCTGGGAGCCAGCGGTTGAGGCTCTTGTCCAGATAAAGGCCGGTGACGATGTTGTAGGAAACGGTCTCCGGCTGGCGGGTAAAGGGGTTGGTGACCTGCCGCGTCAGAATTTGCGAACCGCGATAGCCCGGCGCAAAGGCGGTATTTGCCGATGGTGCGCTGGAACCGGGGTGCCCCGCATAGATCGTGTCCATAACCGGCAACCGCGTGCCGGGATGGCCGGCGTAGATGGTGCTCATCACCGGTCGTCGCGCGCCCGGATGCCCTGCATAGATCGTGTTCATCGCCGGCCGCCATGAACCGGGGTGCCCTCCATAGAGGGTGTCCATCACCGGTCGCCGCGCGCCCGGATGCCCTGCATAGATCGTGCTCATCGCCGGCCGTTTGGAGAAGGGAGCATATCCAGCGGGGCCGGCGGTGAGCGTTTCAGAATGCATTTGCCCCGGCCGGCTGCCCATGGAGCTGTCGGCGGATGGCTTTCGACCAGCACCCAACTTTGCGAGATCTTGATCGATTCCCGGCTTCTTACGGTCGACCAAAGCTTTTCCCTCAATATCCTAATAATGTTGAAGATTTAATTCTAAAACTGACATAAAGTTACAAAATACCTCTGCTTTTCGCAACTCTTTTCAGAGCTTCCCTTATATTGCCGACAACATCGGTCCAGTTGCGCGATTTCTCTTGCCGGAAATAGCGCATGCCCGGATACCAGTCCGATCTCTCCCCTTCAAAGCAATGGTACCAATGGGGAAAAGTGTCGAGCAGTACCCAGACCGGCGTGCCGACCGCGCCCGCGATGTGGGCGGCCGCGCTGTCGGTCATCACGATGATATCCAGCGCCTGGATCAGGAGGGCAGTTTCGGCAAAATCGAAATCGTCGCAGTCGATCACGAGATCCCCGAGCCCGCCCTCGATCAGCTGGCGTTGCGGCGGGCCTTTCTGCAGACTGAAGAGCTGGACGAAGGGGAGTTCGGCAAGCGGCAGAAAATCCTGGAGCCGTGCAGACCTGTCCGCGTTGCCGCCATAGTCCACGTTTCCCGACCAGATGATGCCGACCCGCAGCGGCGCTCTTGCCCTTGCCAATAAACTGTCGCGCCTTTCTGCAAACGACGGGTCTCCCTGGAGGCGCGGGGGCGGATGAAGAGACGGGTCCTTGACGTTCAAGAGTGAGGGCAGTGACAGCAGCGAGACCTGAAGCGCGCATCCATGCGGGCCTTCGGCATCATCGACCCATTCGTCGACACCTTCCATAGAACGCAGGAGGAGTAAAAGGGCAGGTGGACACAGGAAATGGACATTGGCACCGGTGGCCTTGAGTGCGGGCAGGAAACGTACCGCCCAGACGATGTCGCCATAGCCACCCTCAGGCAGGACGAGAATTTTCTTTCCCGAGAGCGGAGACCCGTCCCAGAAGGGCAGGTGCTGTGATGCCGCCGGGCTGGCGTTTAAGCCGAAGCGGTGCTCCCAAAGTGGCCAACCGGCCTGATAGTCCCGTTGTCCCAAAGCCAGCCAGGAAGCTTCGATGGCTGATCCGGCATCGTCCGAATTGTGGCGCAACAGCTCCCTGAAGGTGGCCAGGGCTTCGTCGCGCTGGCCTGTCCTGGAGCGGGCAACGGCGAGGACATAGTCGATTTCCGGAACGTCCGGCTGCTGGCTCTTGAGTTGTTCCGCTACGTGCAAGGCGTCCCCCGGGCGCCCGAGGCGCAGATAGTGCGCGATAAGGCGGTGTTGGGCTGTGGCGCTCGCCGGCTCTATGGCAGCGGCGCGGGTGAGGCACGCAAGGGCTGCCGTCGGCCGCTGCTCCAGACTATGAACTTCAGCCTGGAGCAGCCAGGCGTCCAGATGATCCGGACAAAGCTCCAGACAGGCATCTGCGTAGGCGATTGCCGCAGCGCATTGCTCCCGGCCGAAGCTTCGCAGAGCCATGGCGTATAAGTCGTCTGCCGTCAGATGGCCGGGATCCCTGGTCATGTGGTTCTTGCCGCCGACACCCGCTCACGTGGCTCTGTAGATTTCGTCGATGCCAATGAATTCGATCACCTCGTATCCTTTCCCGGCCATGAAGGATGGGATCTCGGGGCTGTCGGAAATGTTCTCGATGCTCCAGGTTTCGACCGGAACGGTCTCGAAGGGAAACTCCTTGAGGACCGCCATCTCGCCGCCTTCGACATCCAGAGACACATAGTCGATCCTGTGAATGCCTGCCTCCTGGAGAATATCCCGGATCGAGCGCACGGGGATTCTGGCAATACGCTCGTCGTGCTCGGGGTGCTGACGGATTCTTTCCAGAAGATCCGGCGCGATGCTGTCTATCAGTCCACCGCTCTGGGTATAGCCGGACCGGATTTCAAGAAAGGCCGCCTCAGGTGCCGGGGTGCCAACCGCGGTGTTGAGGCAAGTGCAGCGGCGCACGGAAGTTGCCTGCGCATGGTTGGAAGGTACGGGTTCTATCAGAAGCCCGGTCCAGCCAAGTTCCTTTTCAAAGAAAAGAGTGTTTGATCCTGTAATGCCGTCATAGCCGCCCAGTTCCAGAAAGACGCCGCCCTCGCGGTTGTTCAGAACAGTATCATTCAGAAACTTGTCCTGGCCGGAATTGCTGAAATACGCAGCGTGCATCCCCAGAGCCTTTTCCACAACCCAAAGCTCGTGCAGCAGGCCACCCCGGACCGGTCCAAACACATGTTCAAGCTGCCCGGAAAGCGTTTCCCGCAAGTCGGTCAAGGTTTCCCGGGGATACGTGCTGTAGATTTCCGGCGTGGTCATGAGGCGGTGGGGTCCTCAGTCATTTGACAATGGCGCGTAACTGAATGCTTCAAGTCTAGTCTTGAGTTACCTTACGTTAGATCGGCTGGCTGACCAAAATCAAAATCTTTGATCATCCCGGTGCCGTGGGCATTCATGCCGGACAGACTGGAGGAACGGCAGAAATGACGAACCAAGACTCGATCGCCGGTCTGACGGACGCGTTTCTGGACTGGTACATCGCCAACCGGCATCGGCCGGATCTGGCCGAGCTGAATGACTATCTGCTGAATGCTGCCCTGTCTGCGCGGGGGTACAACAATGCCGAAAGTGGCGAGCGTTTCTTTATAAGGGACGTGCTGGCCACCTGCGACCCAAAGCTTTGTATCGACATCGGCGCGAATGTTGGCCGGTACAGTCTTGATCTGCTGGAGTTCACGTCGGCGGATGTAATTGCCTTCGAACCGTTGATCCGCTCTTACACGGAGCTGGTGCACAATACGCTGCGTTTTGGCGGCAGAATCCACTGTGAGAACGCAGGCGTCGGAAATTTCAACGACGAGGCGGCGCTGCATTTCGACTCGTCGAACTCTGTTCTGGCCTCTTTCGCTGAGGAGGTGAAGAGGGTGAGTTATGTCACCAACGGGGAGACCGTGACGGCCAGCGTCGTCACACTTGATAGCTATTGCCAGGAAAGGGGCATCACGGCGATTGACCTCATCAAGATCGATACCGAAGGCTTTGAAGCCGAAGTGCTCGACGGGGCAGCGCGGGTGATTTCAGAGGTCAAACCGCGGTTCGTCCAGATGGAATTCAACTGGCATCAGATGTTTCGCAGCAAGACGCTGAACGATTTCGCCGAGATGCTGCCAGGCTATGACGTCTATCAGTTGCTTCCAGATGGCTGGGTGCAGCGGGATCCGAGAGATCCGCTGTCGAACGTCTTCCAGTTTTCAAACTTTGTTTTTGTCCTGAAAAGCTGATGTTTCGTCCGGAAGAGCACAGCCACCCGCATAGGATTTCACCTCGATAATGCGCGAGCCGAGTTCGGTATTGATCTCCCGCTTCAGCGCCGTACGTCTATCGTTGCTCTGATAGATGCGCCTCGCCACATCGATGAAGCCGTCACCGAAATCCTGTCTGCGCTCGCAGTTCCGTATGTCGTCTTCCAGCGACCACAGAGTTTCATTGAGGCTCTTTAACCGGGCCTTCCAGGTCCGGATCTGGTCCGAGTTCGGGAGGTGCCGGTCGAAAACGTCTTTGAGGCAAGACAGCTCGTAGCGGACATGGTCGAGTTTGTCTGGAGCGGATATGCGGGCGGCCTTGATTTCAAGGATGGTGATCTTGTCGATGAGTTCAGCCGGTGAAGCCGGTATGCAGATCATGTCGACCAAGGTGCGCGTCCCTTGTGCTCATTCCGCTGGCATCAGAACTGTAGCATCAAGTCGCGTGTCCGTTAATTGGCGCGGCCTTGGTTCTTGGAATGGGTCCGGTAAGCCTGGACCAAACAAAAAGCCAGCCCGGCGTCATGCGGGCTGGCTGATTGGGGCAACTGCGCTCTGGTAATTACCGTAGCGGGGCCGGGTCGTTTTCCGGAACGGGTGTCGGCGCAACCCTGGTGTCGGTGAAGGCGGGCACGGCCGCTTCGAAGGCGTTCAGCCAGGCCGCCAGCTTCGGATGGGTCTCGCGCCATTTACCGGCAAAGCGGAGGTCCAGATACCCGAGCGCACAGGCGAGCGTCAGGGAACCTGCGTTGACGTCTGCCGCGGTTGCCGGGGCGGACGGTGTGTTGTCTTCGAAGTGCTTCAGGCCACGTTCCATCTTGCCTGCCTGATAGGCGTCCCAGGCCGGATCACGGTACTTCTGTTCCTTGAAGCGCTTCTCGTAGACCCGGAGAATGGCCGCATCCATGATGCCGTCAGCCAGCGTCTGGTCGCGCAGGACCGGAAACCGGGCTTCGCCTTCGGGAAACAGCTTGCCGCCACCGGCCAGGAAATCGAGATATTCCAGGATGACGGAGCTGTCGTAGAGAACGTCACCGTTTTCCAGAACCAGTGCCGGGATCTTGCCGAGGGGGTTCTGCCTGCGCAGGCTGTCGGAGGGGTCGGCGGTATTGGCGTCTTCGACTTCGACCTTGCCCTTGAGGTCGAGAATGGACAGGGCGAGTTTGACCTTGCGGCCGAAAGGCGAAGGGGCAGACGAGCGAAGTTTCATCATGGGGCCGAACTCCTGAAAGACTTGGGCGGTTGGTATGTCGAAAACGGTCAGCGGGCGCCGGGGGGTGGCACGGACATGCCGCCGGCGCGGCAGCCGGATCTGTCGACCTCGCGGCAGGACCTGAATTCCAGATCCCTTGTGAGGCAGATACGCACTTCCTCAAGCTCACCCCGGTCGCAGGTGACTGCAAGACCGTCTTCCGTGAGGCCCGGATTGGCAAGCCGGAAGGCTTTTTCCACGGTGTCTGGCGCGGCCTTGCCGCGTTTGTCGAGCGTGCGGAAGGCCCCTGGAATGGTGATCTTTTCGTAGGCTTCGCGGGTGAGGGCGAAATAGTTTTCCGGCGTCAGGCCGGAGCAGGTGCCATGCTTGCGCCACTCGTGAAAAACGAGATTGTGGCTTGGCATGATGTCTTCCATCGAAACGGCGATCTGCCGGTCGATGCGCTGTGGTGCGCCAGGGCAGCTTTCCGGAAATCCGCGCTCATATTGTGGCCACAGGCCGTGCACGACGAAGCGAAACGGTTTGGAGACGTCGCATTGATGCGGGTTGGCGTCCGCGCCTTCCTGCTTGCAATAGGTCGGCGACCAGGACAGGGCGAGGACGTAGAAATCGAACTTGCCGGGTTCATCGGCCCGGGCAGGCAGGCTCAAGAGCCCCGCCAGCAGACAGGCGGACAGTCTTCCGATGCAGCCGAGCAGCGCCATGGATCAACCTTCTAGGGGCAAGGCCGGAGCCTCAGTGCGGCCGTGCCGTGCTGCAATGGTCGCCGTAGACACGCCACTGGTCGAGCGGGGCAAGGCAGGCCTCCACGTTCCAGCCCAGCCCGACGAAGCCTGCGTGCTCTTCCACCATGTAGTGGACCGCCTGGATGGTGCCATCGGACAGGCTGGCGGTGCCCTTGCAGTAGCGGCGTTCGATCGGGCTGATGCCGTTGCTGCGGCCGTTGACTTCGCTGATGGCGTCGATGCTCAAGATGGTTCGGCCACCGTAATAATCCTTGCGGGCACGGGCGACGGTGCCGGCCACGGCGCTCTGAACGGACGCGGCCGTGCAATCCGGCAGGCGATTGGCATTGTCGCTGCCAAAGGAGAAATAGACACGGTCGTCATTCGCGGCAGCCGGTGCAGCCAAGCTTGCGCAAAAGGCGAGGGCTGACAGGGTCAAACAGACGGTACGGGCAATACGCACGGCATAAACTCCGGAAAGCAAACTGTGAGGGAGACGATGGGGGAGCCGGGTCGGAAGGTCAAGGTTCCATCCCGGTAAAAGTGTCACTGCAGGGGCTTTATTCGCCGATCAACTGCGTCACGTTCCAGCTTGCGCCAGGGCCCTGATGCAGGATGTCGCACAACCAGGGCAGGACCAGACGCATTTCGTCCGCCAACGTGAAGGGGGCGTTGATCAGCGTCATGCCGGACCCGAGCATCCTTGTGTCCGGCCCGCTTTTGCCGACATTGAGGTCGAGGCTCAGCACGTCCCGCAGGCCCGCTTCCGCGAAGTCTTCGTGCATTCGGCGGATCGCTCGTGCGTCCTTCATGGGATACCAGAGGGCATATGTTCCGCCCGGCCACTTCTTGTAGGCCTTCACAATAGCATCGGTCATGCGGAAGAATTCGTCCGTCACTTCGAAGGCCGGATCGATCAGCACGAGGCCGCGCTTTTCCTTGGGCGGCAGAAAGCTGCCCATGGCGAGCCAGCCGTCCAGGTGGATCGTCTTGACCTGATGGTCGCCTGCGAACCGCTCCGCCAACGTCTTGAAGTCGGCCGGGTGCAACTCCGTCAGCGTGAGGCGGTCCTGTTTGCGCATCAATTGCCGGGCAACCATCGGCGAGCCGGGATAGACCGTCAGTGTGTCGCCGTCGTTGAGCGACCGCACTGCCGTCAGCCAGGGGGCAAGCAATTCCGCGACCTGCGGCGGAATTTCCGCTTCAAGCACTTTGCCGATGCCCAGTTGCCATTCTCCGGTCTTCTGCATCTCTTGCGAGTTGAGATCGTAGAGACCGATGCCCGCGTGGGTATCCAGAATGCGGAAGGCTTTGTCCTTGCGCTGGAAATAAGCGATCAGGCGGGCCAGAACGACGTGTTTCAGAACGTCGCCGATGTTTCCAGCGTGGTAGGCGTGGCGGTAGTTCATTCTGTCCTGGTTCCCGAAGCCGGTTCGGCTTCGCGCTTGAAGAAAACCACAGCTTTTTCGCCGTGGTCGGCCTTGCCGATTTCCGTGAAACCGAGCCGGCTGTGGAAGCGCATCGACCCTGGGTTGGCGGGCCGTTCGTTGACTTCGCAAACGAACACGCGGCCGGTGCCGGCGAACCGTTCAAACAGGGCGTTGTAAAGGGCATCGCCGATCTTCCTGCCGCGCAGGGTTTCGTCGACGCAGATACGGTCAGTGTAGGCGAAGTTGGACAGGCGTTCGCACAGCCATTGATAATTGCGGCTGTCATAGTCGGTGCCGTCTCCCAGACACAGCAGGAAACCTGCAGGAGCGTCGTCCACGACCGCGACAAGGCAGATCAGGGCCGAGTTGACGAGGTCGAGCAGTTCTTCGGCGGTCAGTTCGTTCACGGCCGGCACGGCAGCATTGTTCAGCGGAAGCAGCGCGCCGAGGTCGCCCGGCAGGAAGGGTCGGATGGACAGGGTATCGGATGAAACGGCAAGCATTGGGCACCTACATGGAATTCGGATGGGCCTTATAGGCACTTCGGCAGGATGTGAAAAGACGTCCGCTGGATCCGTTGGTCGCCGGAAGAGCGGAGGATCGGGCTGCTGCTGAGGGCAACTCGAAAAGGGGCGAGGGAGGCAGTGTCGGTATAATTGGTGAAAAGACAGTGGGCGCAGCATGGCTGCGCCCACTGGCATCATACTTTCGAAGCCCCGCGTTGCTGGGCGTTCCGAAGTTTATTCTTCGGCCGGTTCGCCGTCGTCTTCCTGCGGTGCGTCACCGTCTTCGAGCGCCTGCAGGTTGACCGCTTTCGGTCCCTTGCCGCGACGATCCGGTTCGGTCTCGAAAGACACACGCTGTCCGCTGTCCAGGCCGGCAAATCCGGACCGCTCGACCGCGGAAATGTGCACGAACACATCCGCATCGCCTTCGTCCGGAGTAATGAAGCCAAAACCCTTGTCGTTCTTGAAGAACTTCACAGTGCCAGACTGGCGTGGGCCACGTTCGACCGGTGGCATGTCCCGCCGCGGGCGCTGCTGACGGAAGCCGCCGTCGCCTTCGCCGCCACCTTCGCGCGGGGCTCCGCCGTAGCCGCCGCGGCCACCACCGTAACCGCCGCCTTCGCGTCCACCGCCGCCGTAACCGCCGCCTTCGCGTCCACCGCCGCCATAGCCGCCGCCTTCGCGTCCGCCGCCGCCGTAGCCGCCACGACCACCGCCGCCGCCATAACCGCCGCCTTCGCGTCCACCGCCGCCATAGCCGCCGCCTTCACGTCCGCCGCCGCCGTAGCCGCCACGTCCGCCGCCGCCGCCGTAACCACCGCCGCCTTCGCGGTCGCCGCCACCGCCGTAACCACCACGGCCGCCACCGCCACCGCCGCCGTAACCGCCGCGGCCGCCGCCGTAGCCGCCTTCCTTATTGTCGTCGCGGCCGTAGCCGCCACCAAAATCATTGTCGCGTCCGCCGCGGTAGCCACCATCCCGGCCGCCGCCATAGAAGTCTCCACCGAACTCGCTTCCGCCAAAATCACTGCCGAAGTCTTGCGGACCGCCAAACTCGCGCTTGCCGCCGCGCCGACCACGCGACCGCCGGTCCGAATCACCATCGTGCATTACCGAATCACCTTAATTGTTGCGCCCTTTCGGCACATAACGACCAACTTCACCCGCCTTCACAGTCGAGTCACCACACTCAAACGCACTCCGTGCGCCTGATCAACATTCTGGGATAGGGCTTGAGCAAACCTGTCACATCCCTCTCCAGCCGCTGCGTTATCATCATAAGGGCGGGACAGGGAAAATCGCAAGAAAATCCTTGGTGGAAGCCTTAATTGGAGGCGTTTTTCAGCGGCCAGGTGTTTGACCAATTGGACAAGTCAGGTTCCGTACCGTCACATGTCTTCCTGGAGGCTTCCTCAAGCAGGACCAGGCCGGTGCCGTTCCACACCCAGCGGTTCCACAGGCCGCATTCGCCAACGCCCGACCCCTTGAAGTAACTGACAAGCTGCTGGTCGGCCGGGATCCATCTGGCGTTGTAGATGAGATCTGTTGCTATCGGGCCCTTTTCCGACATGCGAGCGACGTGAACCTGACGGGCCGCGCCGTCCTTGCCGGAAAGCACGGCGACATAGGGACTGTTGTAGGCGGTTGGAGCCCCGCAGGGGATGATATAGAGCGCGGCGCTGTCGGCGAGCGGCACACGGACCGCATTCAGGCTGGCAAAGATGGTCGGGTCGATTTCCGAGCACAGACGGTTGGCAGACCACACGGCGGCGACTTCCGGGGGGAGCTGGTCGGCACTCATCAGCGGAATGGCATGCGGGGCGTCCCTGGCAGGGTCGGTGCCGGGGGCGACAATGGCAGCAACCGTGCCGGTACGGTCCTGGCGGTTGTCGAGCCAGAGCAGGCTGGATTTGAGGCCAAGCAGAGAGACAGGTACGGCGACAGGTTCGGTGCCGGTGGCGGTAGCAGCGGGCAGGCGGATGGTCAGTTCCTTGCCCATGCGCATGGCATCAAGCAGTGTCGTTGTTGCCGGTCCTGTCGGATACCAGAAGCCTTCTCCACCCAGCGGGCGGAAGCCGGCTGGTGGATTGACCGCCGGCTGCATTTCGCGAAGCTGTTCGATCGGCAGGGCTTCGATGGGTGCGCCGTCCACTTCGAACTTGAGCGTACCGTCCTGCGGCAGTTCGGTGTTGGTGGTCACGCGGACGAGCGGCTGTGCCTCGGCCTGCCAGTCGCGGACGATGCGCACATCGACCCAGACAGACTGGCTGCGGGTGAAGGATGAGGCGAAGCAGACGCCCGTATTGCCGCAATCGACCGTCCAGCTTTCGAAACTGGGTGTTGTGCGGCCGGGCTGCGCCATTGTGCTTGAAGCGCCCATAAGCGCTGCGGCAACAGTCATCAGCAGTGTTAACAGTCGTGGCGTCATCAGCTCCGGCTATCCGAATGTGCTTGGCATCTTCCAACAGGTCCATACATCTTGTACGAAATGCACGCGGCCAGGTGAAGCCGCGATTGATCAGAAAGACGACGCCGGACGGCGTTGTCCCGTATTTGTTACATTGGGCCGTGGAAGGCCGCAGTTAAAGGAGGCTGCCATGGCGCAAGACACTACGAATTCAGGCGGTGGTGAAGATCACGAAGACGGTATGCCGCCGATCCAGGTCATGGTGCTTGCCGTGACACCTTTTCAGCAGAACTGTTCGCTTATCTGGGACCCGTCGACCATGCGCGGGACAGTGATCGACCCGGGCGGCGATGTCGACAAGATCATGGCGGCTGTCGACAAGCAGGGCGTCAAGGTTGAGAAGATCGTTCTGACGCACGGTCACATCGACCATGTCGGTGGCGCGGCAGACCTTGCCGAAGCGCTCAAGGTGCCGGTGGAAGGCCCGCATGAAGCCGATCAGATGCTAATCGACAGGGTCGCCGATCAGGCCGTGCAATTTGGCGTCGAGGGTGTAAAGCCCGTGACACCGGATCGCTGGATGGTTGAGGGCGACCAGGTGGAAATCGCAGGCCGCATGTTCGATGTGCTGCATTGCCCCGGTCATTCGCCCGGACACCTGGTGTTTTTCGACAAGGAACTGCGGTTCGCGATTTCCGGCGATGTTCTCTTCGCCGGTTCCATCGGCCGCACGGACTTGCCGGGGGGCGATCACGCGACCCTGATCAAGTCGATCCGGGAAAAGCTGCTGCCGCTCGGGGATGATGTCGCGTTTCTGCCGGGACATGGCCAGGCGTCAACCATCGGCCACGAGCGCGAAACCAATCCGTTCCTGACGTGAGGGGGAGGCAGTCGGGTGGAACCGCGCTGCAGGAGCAGCGCAGTCTGCGCTGCAATGCCTGAAAAGAAACAGTTGCCGCCGGTGGAGGTTCGGCCGCGGTGCCGAAACGTCCGCTCAGGCGGCCAGAGCCTTCAGAGCAGGCCTCTCAAGTCGCCGATGCGGTCGTTGACCAGCCAGCCGTAGTAGTTTTCCTGCGGCCAGGTTTGGCCGCTGCGGCGGAACTTTGCAGCCCGGCCCCAGGGATCTCCGAGGTTATAGAGCGTCGCGGTCAGGCCGGGGTTCTTCGAGATGTCCACTTTGCCAACGGATTTATAGGCGGCAATGGCGTCCTGAATGATCGCGGCCATGTAGTGCAGCGAGATATTGGGGTCCATGGTCGCCTTGTAGACAGCTTCTGAATCTGCTGCGGTCAGCTTGCGGAAGTTACTTGTCCTGGAAACGCGGTCAGTCATCTTGAGCACCGTGAGCGGGCTCAACTGGCCAAGACCGAAACTCTGGCCGGAATAGAGCGGCTGGAAGAAAGCTTCGTTGAAATTCTTTCTCGGATAGCGCACACCATCGACCGACCGGCCGCGAAACTTGCTGTTCCAGACGCTCTCATAGCAGGACCACCTGCGGTCCGAACTTTTCTGGATATGCTCCTTGCGGCAGTTGTCGAACTGCGGACGTTCGACGAAGGTGTCGACATGCTCTCCGTTCAGTTCGAACTCGAAGCGGATGCCTGCATAGGACAGCGCTTTCACATAGTAGGATTGCGCGCTGTCGAGCGTGTCGTAGTTGTAGGTGTGTTCACCAACGATGGCGCCGATGATATGGATCGGGTCGATGCCGTAACGCGAGGAGACGCGCTTGATGGACCCCATCAGGCGGCGGTCACGCTTCAAAACAGCCAGAACCTTGTCGAATTTGGCATCATAAGATGACTTCGAGGCGGCGGTGCGGCGGGAGGATGCAAAGGGGATTTTCGGCTGGTTCTTGAGCCGGTTTCCTTCCGGAACCACCCGCACCGACTGCGCTTGCGCGGTCGTGCTTGTCGCAATCGGCAACGCCAGGGGGGCCAGAAGCAGACCAAAAATCAGACATCCAGTCACCAGTCTGGAAATTTGGCCGAGATGACGGGTCTTCCTGCACACCATAGTTTTTCTGCGCCTGGCTTTATCTTGTGTTTCTTGCCGACCAAATGCGGTCATGCCTGCGAACTTTAGCTGTTTCACATAGCTCGCCGGATGTGACTGTAAATAACTCATCTTGCAAAAAGCCCCCAGAAAAAACCACCGCAGCACCGAAGATGCAACCGGTTCCTGTCTCTAGGGCAGGGACATCAACAAAGAAGTGACGCCGGTCACAGGCGTGCGGATTGTCAGGAGCCCGGCTTGGATCGGAAAGCCGACGCAGGTCCCATGCGCAGGCGAACCGCCTTCGGAACAGCCAGGAAATCATAAAAAGCCCTATGTTGCCGCAAGCCGCACAGTTCCCGCTGGATGGTGACGTGCCAGAGCGCTTCACCGGCTTCGGCAAGCCGGTTTTCACGCGCTTCGGTGTCCGTTTCAGGGGCTTCGTCCACCGCTTTCAAATCGGCGAGAGCCTTTTCCAGCTTTTTGGTGAGCCGGGAAAGTGTTGAGGCCTTCTCGTTGAGGACTTCATTCTCGAGCGCTGCTGCGAGCGGGTCCTTGTCGGCGGGGCTGATCAACTGAGGTGGGCGTAGGGTCATGTCTTCAGGTGGTGCTGCAGTGTTCCGGCACGAGGGCAATGACACGCGCAGGGTCACACGGTGGATCGGTTGAGGGCAAGGTCTTTTTCGAACAGCAATAGACCGCACAAGGCCAACAGTTTCAGCAGGCATGGCAAGGCTGCGTAGGTGACGCTGAGCATGAAATTCAGCTCTGGCGTCATTTCAATACCCGGCTGGTATCCGAAGAGGCCGAGCAGCGGCAAGGCAGCACCTGTTGCCAGCGCCAAGGCGGATTTGGACAGAAACGCCATGACTGCAAACAGGCGTGACGCTTCCCCCTGACGGCGGTCTTCATCGATGTGGTCGGCCAGAATGGCAGGAGGCAGGGCAAGGTCGGCGCCGAGTGCCAGGCCGGAGAGAGCGCACACAAGGCCATAGGCGAGCAGGTCGCCTTGTTGAAGCAGCGCGGCCCAACAGAAGGTGAGGATGGCGACGGCAAGCGAGATTTGCCAGGCGCGAACCTTCCCGAAGCTGCGGGCAAGCCGGGTCCAGAGCGGCATGGAGATCACGCCAGAGAGAAAATAAACAAGCAGAAACAGACCCGTGTAACTTTCTGCCCCAAGCCTGTCGCGGATGAAGAACATCACCAGGACGGCGGGAATGGCGCTGGCGAAAATATTGAGAAACAGAAGTCCAAAGAAGAGACGCCGCCAGCGGTTGCGAAGAAGGGCCCACCAGCCCATGACCGGGGTGTCCGTTTGCGGGGTTTCAAGCGGCGCCGATCGCATCCAGCGCAGCAGCAACCATAGAGAGACTGCCAGGAGTGGCAGGTAGCCGAGAGTGACATAGAGGAAGGCTGTTTCGAGGCCGGTCACGGTTGCCAGGGCCGCAGGCAAGACGGATGCGACCAGAAGGCCGGCAAGGCCGAAGCCCTCGCGCGCTGCTGTCACCGGCGTTCTGTCGGATGCATTGATTTTCCAAAGGCCGCCAAGGGTCTGGTAGTTGATGGTGACGATCGAAAACCCGGTGGTGCAGATGAGCACGGAAGCGGCGAACCAGACCAGCGGGGCGGCTTCGACGGGATGGAACAGCATCCAGAAGCCTGCACCGAGCATCATCGCTCCGAAAGCAAGCACCGCGCCGCGCAGATGGTGGAACCGGTCACTGAGACTGCCGATGAAAGGATCCTGCACGGCATCGAACAGGCGCAGCACGAGCAGAATGGCGCCGAGCGTCGCAACCGGCTGTTGCAATGTGACGGCATAAAAGTCAGGGGCGTGGAGGTAGATCGGCAAACCGGCGAAGGCGAGGGGAAATGCCATCGCCCCATAGGTAGCCAGGCTGGAAAGCGTCACGCTTCCAGCATCGTCTTCCGCTTGCCGATGTGCCGCTCCGCTGCCCGAAGAGCGTGACTTCACGAACCGGACCCGACCAGCTTTGCGCGCAACTGCGGGTCACGCGTGTTGCCGCCCAACCAGATCGCGAAGAATTTCTTTGTGAAGGCCGGATCGGCGATGGTCCCAAGCTTCCGGTTGCCAAGATAGAACTCGGCATGACCGCTGCTGTTGCGGACACCCGTGATGGACTGGCCGGGCGTCACACTCGGAAAAATGGCTTCCATCTGAGATTGCCACTTTGCCAGTTGTGCGTCCGATACGCCGCCCTGGCGCCGGATTTCCTTGACCGAGCTTTCGGCAATCTGCTTGCCCTTGAAGCTTCGCAGATAGGTCAGCTTCAAGGCGAATGGGGCCGAAGGATTGTAGGTACCCCTTGGGGCGTAGAGTTCGGCGTCGAACACCTTGAACCCGAGGAAGGTCATTCTTCCCTTGCCAACCAGTTCTGGCGAGGACATCAGCCTGGCTGCCGAACCGAGATCGGCGCGAGCGGGGCCAGCCGGTAGGGTCACGGTCAAAGCCAGGAGCAGTGCGGCGGCAAGTCCGTGCCACCGAAACCTGTGTGTCGTTAATTGACGAACCATCGAACAATCCTCCGAAAACCATCTCATGGGGCCCAGCCACAAACACTCTACGAGGGAACGCTGCAGCCGGATTAGTGGCGTGCGCCTTTGTTGTTGGTTGCGGTTGGCAGGCGCTCCCGATGGCTTGGCTTCACGGGGAGATCTGGCATGTCGCCGGCAGACGATCGTCGTCGGGCGTCTTGCTGCCACTTATTTCCGCTTTGTGATCGCAAGATTTCCGGCTGTCATGTTTTCTTCGATTTCGCGATGCAGTATAGTGGGGTAAAGCAAGGGCCGACTGCGGACGCTGCGTCATGTCAGATGATTGCATCGGGAGCTGAACAGGTCCGCAAGCACGTCGCCGGAGGAATAACCGGCACATTTTCCATTTATCAGGTGAGACCGCATCACGCGGACCCTAAAGCGTCAGCTTGGACGATTGTCATGAGTGAGATCGATTTCAAACCGAAACTGAAGCAAAAGACGAAAGTACAGCGGCCGAAACTCTACAAGGTCATGCTGCTGAACGACGACTACACGCCGCGGGAATTCGTGGTTTTGATCCTGAAGGCGGAATTCCGTCTGGACGAGTCCCAGGCGGAGGTCGTGATGATGACTGCGCACCAGAAGGGCGTCTGCGTCGTCTCCGTTTATCCAAGGGACGTCGCCGAGACCAAGGCCACTCGTGCCATTGATGCGGCGGTTCGACTTGGCTATCCGCTGCAGTTCACCGTTGAGCCGGAGTGACACCGCAAGCTGCTGATGCTCTTTCACCGGCCAGACAGATGCCGGCAGATTGTCACCTGCCAAGCTCTCTTTGGCCTGGTTCTCACTGGCCGCGTTCTCGCTGGCCAACATCTCGCTGGCCAGCATTTCACCGGGTGGACTGTTTCCAACTTTTGCACACCATCTTGCCGAACGCCGCTGGCATGAATTCTGCTGATGTTGCACTCAAGTGCTGCAGACATCAGGATTCGTGCCAATATGGAACGTTGCGCAAGAACAATTGCTCCGAAACAGAACATTTCCTTTCGCAAGATCGTTATCACCGGGGGCCTGGGTTTTATCGGGTCGAAGGTTTTCAAGCGTGTTGCCCGGATGGCGAATGTCGCCGAGACCGTGATCCTCGACCGCGTTTCCTATGCGGCCGATTTCCGACGGCTCGCTCCCGTCGAAGAAGCAGGCAACCTTCCGGTCATACGCGGTGACATCCGCTCGCCGATCGACGTGGCGGCGGCGCTGCATGAATGTGATGCCGTTATCCATCTGGCGGCGGAAACCCATGTGCCGCGATCTTTTCACGCTCCGGAGCTGTTTTTCGACGTCAATGTGACGGGCACTGAGGTGCTCTTGAATGCGGCCCTCGATGCCGGTGTGAAGCACTTCATTCACATCAGCACGGACGAGGTCTACGGACCTGCGCTGGAGGAGGTTCGCGAAACGGCTCCCTTGCGGCCGACGACCCCTTACGCGACTTCCAAGGCCATGGCCGAGGAAGCCGTCATAATGGCGGCGCAGAGCGGGTTGCGCTCGACCATCCTGCGGCCGACAAATGCCGTCGGCACCGGGCAGAACCCGGAAAAACTGTTTCCGCGTTTCGTCATGCAGGCTTTGAAGGGACTGCGGTTTACGATCGAGGGCACCGGGGCTCAGGAGCGCAGTTTCCTGCCCGCAGGCGATCTTGCCGCCGCGATCGGCCTCCTGCTCAACACACAGGACGAACAAGCGCTGGAGATCTTCAACATCTCCGGGGAAGAAGATCTGTCGGTGCTTGAAGTTGCCCGCCGGGTGTCCGACGTAACGGGTGTTTCCAACGGCCTGCATTTCATTCCGGACCGCCAGACCAACGATCCGGCCTACCGGATTGACGACAGCCGGCTGCGCTCGCTTGGATACCGCCAGAAGAGCTCGGTCGATCAGGAACTGCGTGCGATCTGCCGGGACATGCGCTCCCGCGTCCGCCGCTTCGCCGATGAGGACCGGTTCTGATGCTGGACCTGCCGGTCGCGGTGGCGCCTCAGCCTATCCGTTTCCATTCGACCCACATACCGCCCGCCACCTATGATGCGGTCGCAACGGCGCTCAGCAGCAAACATCTGCGTGCTGGCGGCAGCTATAGCCGCAAGGCGAAGGCGCTGGTGAGCCGGCATGTCGGCCATGACCGTGTGTTCCTGACCAATTCCTGCACCTCTGCACTGGAGATCGCGGCGCTGGCGCTCGATCTTGGACCGGAGGACGAGGTTATCGTTCCCACGTTCACCTTCTGCGCAACGGCATCCGCCTTTGCCCGCAAGGGCACCCGGATCGTGCTGGCCGACATCGATCCGGCAACGATGATGGTGACGGCCGAGACGCTGGAAGCGCGCCTGACGAGCCGGACGCGGGCTGTCGTGGTGGTGCACTATGGCGGCGCCGCCGCTCCCATGGCGGCAATCAAGGATCTGTGCGATCGGCACAACATCGTCATTATCGAGGATGCGGCGCAGGCTTTCGGCACGAAACAGGATGGCCGGGCGGTCGGCACATGTGGACTGTTTGCCGCTTATTCCTTCCACGAAACCAAGATCATCAGCGCCGGTCACGGTGGGGCGCTGGTCTTGAACAGTGGCAATCCCGATCTGCGCGAACGCGTTGATGAACTGCTGGCGCGCGGCACGAATTTTCCCGCGTTCGCCCGGCGGGAGGTGAACCATTATGAATGGACCTCCGTCTCTTCCAGCTTCGAGATGCCGGATCTGAATGCGGCCTTGCTCTACAGCCAACTGGAGCACGCAAAGGAGATCCTTTTCAAAAGCCGTGCGATCTGGGCCTATTACGAAAGGGCGCTTCGGAACTTGCCGGTCGAGATCCTGCGGCCGGGAAAAGGGACGCAGGCCAACGGCTATTCCTTTGCCTTTCTCGCACAGGACCGTGAAAGCGCGGAACGGCTGCTGCAGGGCTCAGCCATGTTGGGGCTCGGCATGCAGTCCCATTACAAGCCGCTGCATCTTTCCCGGTTCGCCGGGCAAAATCTGGCAGGCAGTTGTCCCGGTGCGGAGCGCACCTGGGACCGGCTGGTGCGTCTGCCGGTCCACATGGACCTGAACACCGGCGAAGCGTCCAGGATCTGCGACTTCCTGCAAGCGGAGCTGAGCTGAAGCGGCTGATTATTCCCGGTGTTTGGCCGACACCGCCCGGTGCAGCAGGACGGCCAGTGTGGTCACCGCAAGCCGAAAGTGAGAGATGACCCCGACCCGTTCGAAGTAGGCGGTGTCGCGGGCAAGCCTTTCCGGCAGGATCTTGCGTGCATAAACCGCCTCGATATCGGCGGCGCCGTCGATCCGGTGAAGGTTTTTCAAGGCCCACAGGGTGCCTGGGCTGAGCAGGCCCGGCAGGAAGAGAAGAGATTTCCGCATCTCTTCATCGTAGTAGCGGGCGACGATGCCCGGGTCTTCCGGTCTCGGTCCGAAAAACGCCATGTCTCCCCGCAGGATGTTCAAAAGCTGCGGCAGTTCGTCCAGCTTGGTGTTTCTCAAGAACCTGCCGATAGGGGTAATGCGACTGTCGCCAACCGCAGTGATCGCGTCGGCCTTGATTGTGCCGGGGCGCATGGTTCTGAATTTCACCATGGCGAAGGTGCCACCCCCCAGGCCGACGCGCCGGGCGATGTAGAACGGTGACTGACGGTCGGTCAGCCAGACAAGAAGAGCAATGCCGGCAAAGAGCGGCGACAGCAGGATCAGGAAAACGGCGGCAACAACCTTGGTCATCAATTCATCGACATGCGGGGGAAGCTGAGCAGAAACGATACGGTCTGGTGGGAAACGCCATGGAATCCCTTTCCTGGAACGACGAGGCCCCGGACTTTGACAGCCGGGGCCTTATCCAATCCTAGCAGTGAGGCGGGGGCCGGGAAAAACGCCGGTCCAGCGTCCCGCGTCAGTCGCGCAGCTTCACGATCTTGTCGTCAGTGCCGCCCGGGGTGTTACCGTCCGGTCCGTCATCGTCGGAACCGCCGTCATCGACATCCACTGTCTCGGTTTTGCCCGGCAGCGGTTCGGTGATCCCCAGTTCGGCAGCCGGATCGTAGCCTTCGGTCAGCCCGAGTTCTTCTGCCGGGCCTCGGCCTTCCATTGCCATCTGATAGTTCACGATGACCGATTTCAACTGGACGATCTGCTCGTTGGCAGTATCGACCTGGATCTTGTAGCGCTGCAGACGCTTGTTCTCTTCGATCAGGTCTTCCAGATTGTCGGCATACTTCTGGTTCTGGTTGCGCTGGTGGTTCAGATCCGTCAGGGCCGAATTGTAGCGCAGGTTCAGTTCACGCAGCTTGGCGGTGGTTGCCATCAGCTCGTTACGGTCTTTCTCGTGGTTTTTCTGCGCACTGTCGAGCAGGTGTTCGATTTCCTGCATGCGCTTGAGAAGATCGCGGCTGCGTTCCTTCAGCGTGGAGTTCTCGCGCGCCATTTCCTGCAGCGACTGGGCGCCGATGCGGCGCTGGGACGAGAGGTTCTCGATTTCCGCATTCAGCGCATAGACCTCGTTGTCGTGCTTGCGCTGTTCTTCCTCAAGACGATTCTTGGCGTAGAGCAGTTCCTGATTTGCGACGTCCAGATGGGACTTGAGGTCGATGTTGTCGTTACGGAACTCGGCCACTTCACGCTTGACCGCTTCCAGCTCGCTGGTGACCTGGTTGTTCTTGCGGATTTCGTCTTCCAGCAGCTTGGCGCTTTCAGACAGGTTCTGCTGCAGTTCCTTTTCGCGGTGACGAACGGCTTCCAGATCGGAGCCGAGGCTCTCCGCGTGTTTTTCCAGCGTCTCGAACTTGGCTTTAAGGTCGTTGAGCTTGCCGGTGAGGTCGGACACCTGGGAATTGGCTTCCACCAGCTTGGCGCTCTGCAGCCGATATTCCTCGTTGACCTTCTTGTTGTTGTCGCGAATGGAGACGATGTCGTTGCGCGCGGTTTCCAGCGCAGTGCGGGTCTCGGTCGCGCGCTTGCGCAGCGAATGAACCTCAGCCTGGGCATCTTCCAGCTGGGTGGTGAGCGTGCGGACCTTGTGTTCGGCGTCGAGCAGGTCGGTAGAGATCTTGGCGTTTTCCGACTTCAGCCGCACCTCGGTCTCCACGCTCGTGCGGGAGCCTTCAAGGTATTCGGCCATCATGCGGATGGAGGTCTGGCTTTCCGCCGCAAAGGCAGCCATCTGTTCGAAGGTCTGGTTGAGACCACCGATGCGGGACTTGAGCCCGTCCAGATGGTTCATCTTCTCCTGCATCTTCAGGGCAAACGGGGAAAGATGCTCAATATTGCTCTTTTCAGGAACCTGCATGGTTTCCTGAACATCGCTTGCCTCTGTCCTCGTCTCGACCCGCTGCTCCTGGTCACCGCCGGGGCGCGAGGATTTCGAGAAAATGCCCATTCCTGTCTCCTGATTTTCCCACCGGCGCCGCCCGGCGGAAGATACGCAAAACTTTAACTCTTTATTAACCCATAAGCGCTGGCGGTTTCAACGACTCAGGGGAGGCTGACCCCAGAATACAGTGTGAAGTGTTACCCCTAAAAGACAGATATCCCCGGCATTTTAACGGATTTGCACCTATGGTTAACATTCGGGCCCAAGCGCAATGGGCCGTGTCGCCCGCGCAGGCCGATGACCAGCGGGGTCGAGAGCGCGAAGAAAGGACGGTATGACACCCGCTTATCTGATCTTCATGACCTTCATGACACTGGCATTTCTCCTGATGATTGCCGGCTATGTGAGCGCGCTCCTCTTCATCAACCGTCAGAACCTTCTGGAGGAGGCCGCGCTTTCCCCTGTCAAAGGCGTCTGGCTCTGGAAGCGCCTGTTCACGCGTGGCAGCTTCGGTGACGAGGCCGAGCCGGCGCGCCGCCGCATTGCCCGGCTCTTTCTTCTGGCGCTGACGGCTTTCGCAATTGCCGTTGTGCTGTTTTTCGTCCTGCCGGCTATACCGGGTTGATCGTTACCGGGCTGCTCTGGGCCGCGATGTTCGTGCGCTCTTAAGAGGACGCTTGACGTTGCATCAGGGGTTGGTCGAAATGCATGGGGCTGAAGATGAGGTCCGGGGAGATAATCATGCACGTTTTTCAGAAGGCAGTTTTGCCGGGCCTTTTCCTGGTCATGGCTTCGTTTCTCCTCCAGCCCGCTTCCGCCTATCAGGTGTTTTACACCTACAGGATTGCCGGCAGCGACATTCTGGAGGTGAGCGAAGGCGATCACGTCGAAGAAGATCCACTCGTCCTGATGCTGAAACTCAATATCGGCAGCGGCGAGGCCACCAGTCTGGCGATCGAGACCGACGGTGACATTGAAGAATGCAAGCTCCAGCTTGAAACCATCATCGGGTCAACGTCTGCCTATGCCGAAATCGTCGTCGACATGAACGCCCAGACCATGAACGGCGTTCTGATGATCCAGTGCGCCGTGTTTCACGGGCTGTTTCCGGAGAAGCAATAGGCTGGCCTCAAAGCATCGATCAGACCGTCATTCCGGAGGAGCGAGGCAAAGCCGCGCGAAGAGCCGGAATGACGGTGGTGTTCCGGGTCGCTGGCCTCATGCAGACCCGGAAGTCACAAATGCCAGCACGTGAAGCTCTCTCCAGCGAAGGGTCTAATCCCCCATCTCGTCAATCGTCCAGCTCAGTGGCCAGCCTTCGGCAGGGCCGGTGATGCCGTCGCAGTCGGATTTTTCGAGATATTCCATCAAGGTGTAGTTGCCGCTTTCCGCCTCGACCTCATGGCGTTCGAAGGTGCCGCAGTCATAGTTGGGCGAAGCGTAGGTGGTGCCCGTCACCTGGCCGCTGTCCGGGTCGAAGAACAGATTGTTGACCAGGGCATGGTTGGGCTGGTTGAAGCCGGGAGGTGTTTCAAATTCCTTCCACTCGTCAAGCGATGGATCGTAGGGAACATGGGTCGCCATGTAATAGGGCACGTTGACGTCGGCCATCTGACAGGGAACGATCCAGGTTTCGACGTCCCCTTCCGCGTAGTATTGCGCGCCGAAGGCAGGCACGGTTTCCGCAAGCTGGCAATTCAGCGTGCGGTAACCCATCATCTGGATCTCGTCCGGAAGCTCGTTGACTGTATAGACTTGGCCGCGTGCGCCCCTGTCCAGGCCACTGTTGTTGGTCTCCTGCGACGGCATGATCGGCGGCGGCAGATCGTCTGCAGGCGCTTGTGCCACCGGGTCGGCCGGGGCCGGTGCCGGGGCTGGCGCAGGCTGAGCCGGGGCAGGGGCAGACGCCGGGGCGGCCGCAATGCCGGTTGTTTCTTCCGGTGGCAGGCCGCCCCAGGCCACGATGGCATCCTGCCGGCCGATACGGCCCTGAACCTCATCGATCTTCAACAGCGCGTGGGTGATGCCGCTCAGCGAGACCTCGTAGGTGATCGTGCCGGTACTGCCGCCATACTCGATCTGGACCGACGCCTCCTGGCCAAGACGCAGGTTTTCGATCAGGTCCCGGTCGGCGTCTCCGCCGAAGGTCATTTCATTGCCGGTGTAGATCTTGGCCGCCTTGCCAAAGAAACCGACATTGTCCTCGTCGCCCTCAATTTCGATCCGGGCACGCAGGCCGGTTTCGAGCGGCGTTTTCGGACGCAGGGTCACGTAAACCTGAGCACCGGGCTTTGCGCCGCGCTCCACCTTCAGCCGGAACGGTTCGCCATTGGAGCCGCTGCCACCGGTTTCGGCGATGCAGTAGCTCTTCTCGTTGCAGCGTACCGACCAGTCGCCGAAGTCGGTCCGCTCAAGTTCGGCGACCGCCGGTTCGGCAAGAACCAGCGAAAGAGATGCAAGTAAAATAAGCCTTTTCGTCACGTCAGCCCCCTCTGACTGTACCGGCTTTTCGCCGGTCCCCACCCCACCATGGCGTTCCACGACCTGAAGTCAATCGTGTGAAGGACGGAAACAGGGTGCTTAATGCGAAAGGCGGTTTTGGCGCCGTTCAAGCGAACGAACGTTGGAACGAAAGCTCCGGTTACTTGTTTTCCATCGAGCGCACCCGGCCGACGCCGGTTCGGGAACGTTCGCCCGGGGGGGGCGAGAGGATGGAACGAATGACGTCTAGATTGCTTCGAAATTCAACGGCCATGGCCCTCGTGCTGGCCATCGGCTTGCCGCTGCAGCCGGGCCTGACCCGCGCCCAGGAAACGGCGGTGGATTGTGCCGCCAATCCGGATCAGGAGGCCTGCCGGACGGAGGAGGCTGCCCCTGCTGGGGAAGCAAGCGCCGGCGAAGTGCCTTCCGAACCGGCCTCTGAAGAGGCTGCCCCGGAATCTTCCCCGGAAACTTCCCCGGAGGCTAGCCAGGAGGCTGCCCCAGAAGCTGCCCAGGAAGCTGCTCCGGAAGCTGCTCCGGAAGCCGGCCAGGGCGCAGAACCTGCTGAAGCCACCGAGACGCAGGACGCGCAGCCTGAGGAAAAGCCTGCTGCCCCTGTGGAGGAAGCGACGCCCGCCGAGAAGCCGGCCGCTCCGGTTGAGGAAACCGCACCTGCGGAAAAGCCCCAGACCACTCGAGAGACAACACCAGAAGAGACCGCAGCGCCGGAAGCAAAGCCAGCCGCGCCGGTTGAAGAAGCTGTTCCCGCAGAAGAGACTGCGGTTGAGCCATCAGCCGATCAGGCGAGCCCTTCTCCGGAGGCCTCCACCGCCGAACAGCCGGCGGCAGAGCCGCCCGCAGATGCGGCAACCAGCACGGAAACCGGGCAGGCAGAGACTTCGCAAAGCCCTGAGACGCAGGCCGATGCGCCGAAGCCGGCTGCCGAAGAGCAGCCTGCTGCTGCCGCAGAACAGCCCGCAGCCGCTTCTGCGGAGCCTGCGCCGGAGGAAGCAGCCCCGCAGCAGACGGACGCTCAGCAGAAGACCACAGACCCTGCACAGGCCGAGACGCTCGCTGCGCCAGATGCTGCGCCGGTTGAAGCTACGGCGGCAGATGAGACCGTGACTGAGGAGCCGGGTGAGCCGATCAAGGCCCAGGCCGCCGCGCCTGCGGAAGAGCCGGCGGCCGTCGTTTCGGACGATGCGACCGAAGCCCAGCGGGCTGAGGTCAAGGCGAAGGAAGAACGCCGCCGTGACAAGGCCCGCGACCGCAGGCTCGAACTGCTCGGCGCTGCCGCAGTTGGTGTCGGCGTCGGCATGCTGATCCCCGCCCTTGGCGGCAAGGTGGTCGAGGACCAGGGTGACCGGATCATCGTTGAGCGGGACGGCGAATATTTCGTGCGCAAGGATGAAAGCAGCCTGCTGCGTTACGGCGATGACGAGTTCCGTGCCGAGCGTCTTCGCGGTGGCCGTACGCGCGAGACCGTCACCCGTCGCAACGGTGTGAAGATCATCACGATCCGCGACGAGGGCGGCTATGTGCTTTACCGCTCGCGCCTTCTGCCGGATGGCCGTAAATATGTGCTGATCGACAATCGCCAGTACGATCATCGCCGCCGCAACTACGACCGCGAGCTGCCGCCGCTGCAGGTCGGCATCCCGCGCGATCGTTACATCGTGCCGGCAGGCCGGGCGAATTACGACGAGATCTACCAGACGTTCACCGCCCCGCCGGTGGAGCAGGTGGAGCAGGCCTATTCCCTGCGTGACATCCGCGAAAGCGAACGCCTGCGCGACAAGGTGCGCCGGGTGGATCTGGACACCATCACCTTCGACACCGGCAGCGCTGTGGTGCGCCAGAGCCAGGTGCCGCAGCTTGAAGATCTCGCCCGTGCGTCCCAGGCCTTGATCGAGCAGGACCCGACGACGGTGCTGCTGATCGAGGGCCACACGGATGCGGTCGGTTCGGATGTCTCCAACCTGGCACTTTCCGACCGCCGCGCGGAAACCGTCGCCCGCATTCTGGCGGACGTCTATGGCGTGGCGCCGGAAAACATGGTCGTTCAGGGCTATGGCGAGGACTATCTGAAGATCGATACGCAGGGTGCTGAAGAGCGTAACCGCCGCGTGACGATCCGCAACATCACGCCGCTGCTGAGCGCACGCAGGTAACAGGCAAACGGCGCGGCGCTGGCTTTGCGGCGCCGCGTTTCCCGCCTCGGGTCCGGACCACCACGTCAGATGTGGGAAGGCATTGCCCTTGCCCTGACTGACATTGACAATCCCTGACGCCACGGCTCATGTGACCGCTCCGATCCGTCCGGGCAGACCAGCTCCGGACGGTCAAGGATCGACCCGCTCCGCAATGCCCGCCCTCCAATGAGTCGCGGCAAGGCGGACCGAAAAACAGAACCAGATAAGAAGGTCTTCATGCGCCTGACACCTCCCTCCTTGATCGTTTTCATCGTTTCCCTGGCCCTTTTCGTTGTCGCAGTTCTCCCGATGCTCGGCGTCGCCATCCCGAGCATCGGCGTTTCCACCGTCCACCTGCTGATCGGCTCCTGGGCCGTGCTTGCCGCCGGTGTGCTGTTCAAGGGCATCTGAGCCTGATGTCTTTCGGCGGACGGTGAGCGAGCTGCGCTCGCACTGATGCGCTGGGTTCCGGATCTGCGTGCAGCCTTGCTGCACTTGTCCGGAATGACGATGAGGAGGAGAGGCTTATCCTTCTTCTCAGGCTTCTGAGCCCGAGTGTGGGATTGGAGGCGCAGCTTTGAAAACGGATTTACCGTCAGAATCACTCCTAGCTCGCCACACCCACCCTTCATTCCGGACAAGCGTAGCGCAGCTACGCACCGATCCGGAACCCAGACATATTTCATGCCAAAGGCATGACCTTATTTCTTGCAAGGCTTGGTGATGCACGGAATAGTCGCGCCATGCCTGCCGTCGTCTATATTCTCGCCTCGAACCGGAACGGCACGCTCTATATCGGCGTGACCACCAACCTCCCGCGCCGCCTCTTCGAGCACCAGAACGGCCTGATCGACGGCTTTTCGAAAACATACGGCGTTACCAGGCTCGTCCATGCCGAAACGTTCGACCGGATAGACGAGGCCATCTACCGGGAAAAGCAGCTCAAGAAATGGCGGCGAAGCTGGAAGATCGACCTCATCGAAAGCAACAATCCCGAATGGCTGGACCTATCGTCGTCGGCGCTTTTGTAAAGCGCCACGCAGCCCCCTCGGATCTCCTGGATACCCGCAGCCTCAACCCCCCCCCACCCGTCCTCCCGGACAAGTGCGGCAACGCCGAACGTAGATCCGGGATCCAGACATAATCTTCACCGCAGGCGCGCTCATTTCCCATTGAGAAGGGGACTGAGGAGCGAGCTGTGCTCGCGCTGATGCGCTGGGTTCCGGATCGTCGCGCAGCTTCGCTGCGCTTGTCCGGAATGACAGTGGGGGAGGAGAGGTTTGCCGGTTTCCCGAGGCTTCACGAGCAGCAGGCGTTAGAGGTGCGGCGTTGACCTTACCACTGACCCTATCGTCGCAGATACCTGTCCCCAGCCCCACCCACCTCGTCATCCCGGACAAGTAAGGCAAAGCCGAACGCAGATCCGGGATCCAGACATAGTCTGCGCCGCAGGCGCGCTCATTTCCTATGGAGAAGGTGACTGAGGTGCGAGCTATGCTCGCGCTGATGCGTTGGGTTCCGGATCGTCGCGCAGCTTCGCTGCACTTGTCCGGAATGACAGTGGGGGAGGAGAGGCTGCGGTCGCCTCACAGTTTCATATTTCCACCGTCATTGCAGGGCTCGACCCTGCAATCCATACCATGTCTGTTAGACACTCGAGGTCTCTCAGGGTGGCTCGCGTTACGACATGGATCCCATGGTCAAGCCATGGGATGACGTTAACGCAGGCCGTTGCGAACAATCCAAGCCTTGTCATCCCGGGCTGTCGAGCCTTTGATTGCCCTCCAACAGTGGGATTGTCTTTACCGCCCCGGACGCCCGCTTTTCTTCGGCCGTCCGCGGTTGCGCTTCTCTTCAGCCGGATCCTCATATGACCCAGTGCCGATCTTTGCCCGCACCAGTGGTTTGACCGGATCTGACGAACCGAGCGGGACTTCGGTTCGGCCGACGGTCATTTCGTCGAGGGTGTTCTTGCGCACCTTGGCGCTGGGGGCGGGCAGGGCGTTTCGGTCCTTGGCGGCCTGGGCCTTGTCGCGGGCGGTCTGTTTCTTCTTGCCGCTCGCGCCTTCCTTGGTTCCGCCGGCACCGAACTTGCGGTCGCCCTTGTAGCCGCCGGTCTTGCCGTCGACGTCGGACTGGCGGGCCATGGCGTCGTCGGCGACGGCCAGCTCGGTTGCCTGCAGCCGCTTGATCTCGTCGCGCAGGCGGGCGGCCGTCTCGAAGTCGAGATCGGCGGCGGCGTCGCGCATCTGTTTTTCCAGATCCTCGATGTGGGCCTTGAGGTTGTGGCCGACCAGGTTGCCCTCTTCGGCGAAGCCGGCGTCGATGGTGACGTGGTCCTGCTCGTAGACGCTTTCCAGAATGTCGCCGATGGAGCGGCGGACGCTTTCCGGCGTGATGCCGTTTTCCTCGTTGTAGGCGAGCTGCTTTTCGCGGCGCCGGTTGGTTTCGGCGATTGCCCGTTCCATGGAGCCGGTCATGTTGTCGGCGTAGAGGATCACCTTGCCGTCGACGTTACGCGCCGCGCGCCCGATGGTCTGGATCAGCGAGGTTTCGGAGCGCAGGAAGCCTTCCTTGTCCGCGTCCAGGATCGCGACCAGCGCGCACTCGGGAATGTCGAGGCCTTCGCGCAAAAGGTTGATGCCGACCAGCACGTCGAAGGCGCCCAGGCGCAGGTCGCGCAGGATCTCGATGCGTTCCAGCGTGTCGATGTCGGAGTGCATGTAGCGCACGCGCACGCCGTTCTCGTGCAGATATTCCGTCAGATCCTCGGCCATGCGCTTGGTGAGCGTGGTCACCAGCGTGCGGTAGCCTTTCTGGGCCACCTCGCGCACTTCGCCCAGAAGGTCGTCGACCTGGCTGGTGGCCGGGCGGATCTCTACCGGCGGATCGATCAGCCCGGTGGGGCGGATGACCTGTTCGGCGAAGACGCCGCCGGCCTGGTCCATCTCCCAGGAGCCGGGCGTTGCCGACACCGCGATGGACTGCGGCCGCATGGCGTTCCACTCCTCGAAGCGCAGCGGACGGTTGTCCATGCACGACGGTAGGCGGAAGCCGTATTCGGCCAGCGTCGCCTTTCGGCGGAAGTCGCCCCGGTACATGGCGCCGATCTGCGGAATGGTGACGTGGCTTTCGTCGGCGAAGACGATGGCATTGTCGGGCAGGTATTCGAAGAGGGTGGGGGGCGGCTCGCCCGGTTTGCGGCCGGTGAGATAGCGGGAATAGTTCTCGATGCCGGCGCAGGAGCCGGTGGCTTCCAGCATTTCCAGATCGAACATGGTGCGCTGTTCCAGCCGCTGCGCCTCCAGCAGGCGGCCGTGCTGGTTCAACTCCTCAAGCCGGTGCTTGAGTTCGTCCTTGATCGACTTGATCGCCTGGTTCAGCGTCGGCTTGGGCGTGACATAGTGCGAGTTGGCGTAGATCTTGACGCTTTTCAGCTCGCCCGACTTCTGCCCTGTGAGCGGGTCGAATTCGGTGATCGACTCGATCTCGTCACCGAACATGGAAATGCGCCAGGCCGTGTCCTCATAGTGAGCCGGAAACAGCTCAATGGTGTCGCCGCGCACCCGGAAGGTGCCGCGCTGGAAGGCAGCGTCGTTGCGCTTGTACTGCAGGGCCACCAGATCGGCGATCAACTGGCGCTGGTCCATGCGCTCGCCCACCTCGATGGCGAAGGTCATGGCCGTGTAGGTTTCCACCGAGCCGATACCGTAGATACAGGACACCGAGGCGACGATGATGACGTCGTCGCGCTCCAGCAGCGAGCGGGTGGCGGAGTGGCGCATCCGGTCGATCTGCTCGTTGATCGAGCTTTCCTTCTCGATGTAGGTGTCCGTGCGGGGAACATAGGCTTCCGGCTGGTAGTAGTCGTAGTAGGAAACGAAATACTCGACCGCGTTGTCCGGGAAGAAGGACTTGAACTCGCCGTACAGCTGGGCTGCCAGCGTCTTGTTGGGGGCCAGGATCAGCGCCGGGCGCTGGGTGCGGGAAATCACCTGCGCCATGGTGTAGGTCTTGCCCGAGCCGGTGACGCCGAGCAGAACCTGGGTTTGTTCGCCGTTTTCCATGCCTTCCACCAGATCTGCAATGGCAGTCGGCTGGTCGCCCTTGGGCTCATAGGCCGACTTCAGCACGATCGGCACACCACCTTCGGATTTCTCCGGGCGCTCGGGCCGGTGCGGCACCCAGAGCTCGCCGTTCTTGTGCAGCGGGTTGCCGCTTTCGATCAGCGCAGACAGCGCCTCCACCGTCGCCGTGGCGCCCTGGTTGCCGGTCAGCTCGCCGTATTTGCTTTCCTTGTTCTTCTTCTTGTTGTCTTTCTGGTGCTGCTTGAGCTGCTTTTCGAGGCTTTCGGCCTCTTCCAGCGACATGTCGAGACCGGCCACCGGGTTGAGGCCGCCAGCCGCGCGTTCGCGCGCGCTGTCCGCCTTGCCGATGGATGTTCCGCGCGACGACTTGGTCGGCTTTTCCTTCTTCGCGCTTGCGGTCGCACCGGCCTTGCGGCCTGACTTGCGTACGGGCGCGTCGTCGGCCCGAGCCTTTTTTCCCTCACGAGCGCTCTGCGGTGCTGCCTTTTTCGGCTCCGGCTTGTCTGCCTCTTGCGAAATCTCGGCTGCCCAATCGCTGATCGATCCGGACAGGGGCGCACCTGAAAAGGGGCTCTGCGGCGCTTCGCCGAAGCCGTCAGAAGAGGTCGTGTCGTCAGGGGAGGATTTGGTCGGGCGCTTGCTCATGGGCGCAATATGGTTCGGTTCCGCGCGCGAGGAAAGGGGGTGGTTGCGGGTTTGTTCCGCTTTTTGCCACTTCCTGTCAGTCTCCTGACACAAGGTTGTCAGGAAGTCGCTCTTGGAGAGTGGCGGTGATCCGAAAAAATGCTCGCCTGAGACAGGTGCTGCGGGCCAGTCGCAGGAGTTTGTGTGTGCCCCCTTTTGGGCCCGTCAGAGGGGGCATTGAAGATCGGCAGGCCGACGTAAAGCTGTTGTTTTGATCCGTAAATCTTATACGTGCTGCGTAGTTTGCTGAATATTCGGCGGTTCTGTTTCGTGCTATAATTGGGTCCATCAGTTCAAAGTGAAGCATATGGCATCTTGCGCGGAGGAGGCGAAAGATGAGGCTGATTTCTATTGTTAAAATTACGCTGATGCCGGGTCTGTTTTACGCAGCTTCTCCTGCCAGTGCAGATCCGCTGGACCTGACACATCAGCCGGACCTGAGCGCGGCGAAGGTTGTTCTGGCCAGTCTGGACAAGGGGCTTGAGGTTCCGCCGATGCCGAACATGTCGCCACGCCTGTCCGGTGCGGTGGATCTGCCGGGTTCTTCAACCGACAAGGGGCCGTTGATCCGGGTTGCCGGCCGTTGCGGATCGTCCGAATACTATTGCGACTCGCCCGGTTTCCTCTATTGCTGCGGCAATTCTTCAGATGGGTTCTACTGCGCTGCCGACGTCAACGGCTGCACCAAGTAGGCTCCGGTCGGGATCACGTGTCGTCTAGCGACACTCACATACGGACATGCGGCCCTGCACGGTGGTGCGCCACTGGCCGCTCCAACTGAGACCGTTGCCGAAGCAGATGCCGGGGCATTTGCCTTGCGCATCGGCATTGTTCCAGATGGGGCCGGCGTCGATGTCCCGCCCGGGACTGGCCTTCTCGCAGGAACAGACCGACATCTGCCCCTGCACCGTCGTATGCCACTGCCCGTTCCAGCGCGTACCCAGCCCACCGCAAACCCGCGGGCATTTTGCCTGCGCATCGCCATTGTTCCAGATCGGCCCGGCCTCGACGTTGTAGGTCTGGGCACCGGCGGGAAGGGCGACGAGCAGGAAGAAGAACGCGGCAAGTGATATCGGCAATCGCATCGGGACCTCCGTAGGCAATCGATCCTCCGCAGCTTCCATTACCCGTCGCCGCGTGTCGACCGGGAAGTTCCGTGTGAACTGGTTTCTCGAACGGTGTGATCCCCCTTAGCTGGGGCCGGGACTGGGGATCGCGGTGTCCGAGGCGAAGGAAACTGGAAAATTTTGAGGTCAGTGGCGTACTGGATCCCCGCCTTCGCGGGGATGACAAGGAAGGTGTGGTGGGTCCGGGTCCGAGAGGCTGACAGGGCTGTCTCGCTCTCAGTTGTCATCCCGGTTTGGCGAAGCCAGGACCGGGATCCAGTATTCCGTGGAAGCGGTAAGTGGTTATTCGAGAGGTCAGAGGCGTACTGGGTCCCCGCCTACGCGGGGATGACAAGGAGGGTGTGGTGGGGCCTGGGCTGAGAAAAATAGGTGCGTTTCCCCTTACTCTCCCCTCGGATACCTCTGGCTTTCTTCCACGATGTTCAGGTCCATGTGGTTGCGCATGTAGCGTTCGGAGGCTTTTTGCAGGGGCTGGTAGTCCCAGGGGAAATAGGCGCCGTTGCGCAGGGCTTCGTAGACGATCCAGCGGCGGGCCTGGGATTGGCGGACTTCGGCGTCGAAGGCGGCCATGTCCCATTGTTTTCCGGTGATTTCGGCAAAACGCACGGCCATTGCGGCATGGGCCGGGTCGGCGGCGAGGTTGGTCAGTTCGTTAGGATCGTCCGTCACGTTAAAGAGCAGCGGCGGGTCGAGTTCGCAGTGGATGTATTTCCAGTCGCCCTCGCGGATGCCGACCAGCGGGGCGTAGGAGGCTTCGGCGGCATATTCCATCAGCACCGGTGCGGTACGGGTTTCGCCTTTTGCCAGCGGAACCAGGCTGGTGCCGTCGGTCCAGGGCATGATCTCGCTCATGTCGATACCGGCGAGATCGCAGACGGTCGGCAGAACGTCGAGCGTGCTGACCGGGTCGGAAATGTGCTTCGGGAGGAGATCCGCATCGGCCACCATCAGCGGCACGCGGGCCGAGCCTTCGAAGAAGTTCATCTTGAACCACAGACCGCGCTCGCCCAGCATGTCGCCGTGGTCGGAGACGAACAGGATGGTCGTTTCCTCGCTGAGGTCCATCGCGTCGAGCGCATGCAGGATCTCGCCGATCTTGTCGTCCAGATAGGTGATGTTTGCGAAATAGGCCCGGCGGGAGCGGCGAATGTCTTCTTCCGTGATGTTGAAATTGCGCCAGTCGTTGGCATCGAAGATGCGTTTTGCGTGCGGGTCGTGGTCGTCATAGTCCATTGCCGGAACCTGCGGCAGCAGATGCTCGCAATCCTCGTAAAGGTCCCAGTATTTCTGGCGGGCGACATAAGGGTCGTGCGGGTGGGTGAAGCTCACCGTCAGGCAGAAGGGCCTGTCGTATTTGCCGCGGCCGTAATCGTGGATCTTGCGCACGGCCTGGAAGGCGACATCGTCGTCATATTCCATCTGGTTGGAAATCTCGGCAACGCCTGCGCCCGTGACCGAGCCCATGTTGTGGTACCACCAGTCGATCCGCTCGCCCGGCTTGCGGTAGTCCGGCGTCCATCCGAAGTCGGCCGGATAGATGTCGGTTGTCAGGCGCTCCTCGAAGCCGTGCATCTGGTCCGGGCCAACGAAATGCATCTTGCCCGACAGGCAGGTTGTGTATCCGGCGCGGCGCAGATGGTGGGCATAGGTCGGGATGTCGGAGGCGAATTCCGCCGCGTTGTCGTAAACGCCGGTACGGCGCGGCAACTGGCCCGACATGAAGCTCGCCCGTCCCGGCGCGCAGAGCGGGGAGGCGGTGTAGGCATTCTCGAACCTGACCGACCGTTCCGCCAGTTGTTTGAGATTGGGCGTATGTAAAAAGTCCGCCGGTCCGTCCGGAAAAAGCGTTCCGTTCAATTGGTCGACCATCAAAATCAGGATGTTCTTGCGCTTGGTCATAGAGCTTCTCCAACGGAATGCAGGACAGGTTGTCAGAGTCCTAGCGTTTTTTTGATTGAGCAATCAATCAAATTCATTATCCTCTTTCACCAGCCCAAGATGTCGTTAAAACGACGTAACTTGCACATTTTACCTATGTGTGCAGGTTATGCCGTTCAGCCGGGCCAGCTTGGCCTCAAGAAAGAAGGGACAGGTATATGAAGACTCCAAACCAGCCACTCTTACAATCGGGGATCTCCCGGCGCGGCGTTCTGATGGGAACGGCAGCGATCGGCGCAACGGCGTTCGCAGGCCAGTTCGGCGTCGGGCCGGCAGCCGCACAGCCCAAGAAGGGCGGCACGTTCCGGGTTGGCATGGCCGGCGGCAACACCAACGACAACTACGATCCGGGCACATGGGACAACGCCTACTCCCAGACCTTCGCGACCGCACGTCACGGCTACCTTGTTGAAATCGGGGCCGATGGCTCACTCGTGCCGGAAGTTGCCGAGAGCTGGGAAGCATCGCCCGACGCGAAAGAGTGGACGTTCAAGATCCGCCCGGGTGTCGAATACCACGAGGGCGGCACGGTAACGGCGGACGATGTCGTTGCCTCGATCAACTATCATCGCGGCGAGAAGAGTACCTCTGCAGCGAAACCGATTGTCGCGCAGATCGAGGACGTCAAGGCGAACGGCGATACGGTCGTTTTCACTCTGGAAGCAGGCAATGCCGACTTCCCTTATGTCGTCAGTGACTATCACCTTGCGATCATGCCCGCCAAGGATGGCACCATCGATACCAGAAGCCCGAACGGCTGTGGTCCCTACAAGGTGGTCAACTACGATCCTGGCGTGATTGCCGAGCTGACGCGCAACCCGAACTACTGGAAAACCGACCGCGCCCACTTCGATGAAGTCAAGATGCTGACCATCCTGGATGCGGCTGCGCGCCAGTCGGCGCTGATGACGGGCAACGTCGATGCTATCGACCAGGTCGATTTGAAGACAGTCGGTCTCTTCCAGCGCGCGCCGAACGTCAAGATTCTGTCGGTCACTGGCACGCAGCACTACACTTTTGCCATGGACACGCGCGCGGCGCCGTTCAACGACAACAATGTGCGTATGGCGCTGAAATATGCCGTCGACCGGCAGGAACTGGTCGACAAGATCCTGTTCGGCTATGGCGCGGTGGGCAACGATACGCCGATCAGCCCGTCCTACCGCTACTATGCCGACGATATCGAGCAGACTACCTACGATCCGGACAAGTCCAAGTTTTATCTGAAACAGGCAGGTCTCGATTCTCTCGATGTCAGCCTGTCGGCAGCTGACGCTGCCTTCGGCGGCGCAGTCGATGCGGCGGTCCTCTTCTCCAACAGCGCCGCCAAGGCCGGCATCAACCTCAAGCCGGTACGCGAGTCGAACGACGGTTACTGGTCGGACGTCTGGATGAAGAAGCCGTTTTCCGCCGTTTACTGGGGCGGCCGTCCGACCGAGGATCTGGCGTTTACGGTTGCCTATGCAGCCGGTGCTCCCTGGAACGATACCTTCTGGGACAACGAGCGCTTCAACAAGCTGCTGGTCGAGGCCCGTTCGCAACTGGACGAGGCCAAGCGCGCCGAGATGTACAAGGAAATGCAGCAGATCCTGCGTACAGAAGGCGGCGTGATCGTGCCGATGTTCGCCAGCTACGTGATGGCGCACACCAACAGCGTTGCCCATCCGGAAGTGGTGGGCGCCAACTGGACCCTCGACGGCTTCCGGGCCATCGAACGCTGGTGGTTCGCCTAACAGTCCCAAGGCGGCTTCTGCAGCCGTAAAGGCGAAGGCGGTGGAACCCGCCTCGCCGGATTGATCTTCAAAGCGCTCCATCGGGAGCCTTTCCAACGGCCGGCCGGGCAAGTTCCGCTGGCCGTTTTTTTTGAAAAGATGCTTGACCTGGAGTGCACTCCAACTGGTAGCTGAAAGAAATCGTTCCGTTCGGAGACTGAAATGCTGATTGGTGACCTGGCCGAGAAATCGGGACTTTCGACCGATACCCTGCGCTACTACGAGAAGATCGGCCTGATGCCTCGGCCCCTGAGGGACGGTGGTGGACGGCGGGTCTACGATGCGGCGATCCTCAGATGGATTGATTTCCTGGACCGGCTGAAGTCAACCGGCATGGGCATCAAGGATCGGCTGCATTATGCGGACCTGCGCACACAGGGTGCGGCCTCTCTAACAGAGCGCCGTGAATTGCTGGAACAGCACAGACAGAAGGTTGCCGGCGATATCGTCAGGCTCACCGAAATGCTGGATGTCCTGGACGATAAGATTGATCTCTACAGAAGGATGGAAGCGGGCGAGACCGTCGACCCCACCTTCGAAAGCTGCGCCCGGACCGAACACGCTGCGCCGCCAAGCAAGGAAGTTCCGAAAGATGAGCACCGCCCTGGAACGCGGCCGCGCGCTGACGCAGAAACTTAATCCCGATCTCGAAGCCGTTCTCAGCAAGGGCTATGACGATCTTCTGCCCGGCTTTGCCGAAAGCCTGATCGAATGGGCTTATGGCCGGCACTACGCCCGTGAGGGCCTCGACCTGAAAACGCGCCAATTGTGCACCATCGCCGCCCTGACCGTGCTCGGTGGACAGACGGCACCGCAGTTGAAGATCAACATCGAACACACGCTGGCCACCGGGGCCAGCCGCACCGAAATCATCGAGGCGATCTGGCAGATGGCCGTCTACGGCGGCCTGCCGGCAGCCATCAACGGCCTCAATGCGGCACGGGAGGTGTTCGAGGCTCAGGATGCGGCCTGAGGACCTCATGATACCACTTGCGAGACAGATCCCCGGCTGTCTCTCCATCGTCATCCCGGCTCGCGCTTTGCTTGGCCGGGATGACCCCGAGAACTAGGAGAAAGTCCCCACTCAGGCCGCAGCGACGTCCTGAAGGAACCTGTCGATCCGGGTGGTGACTTCAGCCAGTTGCCGGGTGGCAGCGTCGGTGATTTCTTCCACCTCGCGGGCCGAAAGGCTGGTTTCGCTGGAGCCGCGGGAGAGGTCGCCGATATTTTCCGACACGCTGGCGGTCTGACCGGCCGCCTGGGAGACGCCGGTGGAGATTTCGGCCGTTGCGCCGGCCTGCTGTTCCACGGAGCTTGCCATGGCGGCCGCCGTTTCGTTGACGGATTCCATCATGTCCATGATCGCGCTGATCGCTTCGACAGCACCGTTGGTGGCCTGCTGGATTTCCGACACCTGGCTGGAGATTTCCTCCGTCGCCTTGGCCGTCTGTCCGGCCAGCGACTTGACCTCGGAAGCCACCACGGCAAATCCCCGCCCGGCGTCACCGGCGCGGGCGGCTTCAATGGTGGCGTTGAGTGCCAGCAAGTTGGTCTGCTCGGCAATCTCCTGAATGAGCTGCACGACGGCGCCAATGCGCTCCGCAGCGGCGGACAGGCCCTTGATCTGGTGGTTGGACGTGCGGGTGGCCCCTGCAACTTCTTCGACGCGCAGCAGGGTATCATTGACCTGCCGCCCGACTTCCTGAACCGAGGCGCTGAGTTCCTCCGTGGCGGCTGCGATCGTCTGGACGTTCTGGCTGGCCTGGCTGGAGGCCGTGCTGACATCTTCGGACTTGCCCGTGGTCGTGCGGGCGATTTCGGAGAGCTGCTCGGCAGTGTTGTCGAGCTGTTGCATGTTGCCGGTCACCGTGGCGAGGGCTTCCTCGATGTCCTGACGGAACGAGGCCACAAGGGCGTCAACGGTCGCCTGCCGCTTGCGGACACCTTCCTGGCTGGCAAGGGTTTCCTCTTCCAGTCGCATCCGTTCGATTTCCCGATCGCGGAAGGTCGAGACGGCCTGGGCCATATGGCCAATTTCATCCTTGCGGTTTGCTGCCGGCAGGTCGAGATCCGTATCGCCGTCCTTGAGTTTGAGCATGGCGCCGGTCAGCCCCCGGATGGGGCGGATGATGGCCGTGGAAAGCAGTACGACGAAGGCGATGCCCAGAAGCAGTGCCAGACCCAGGGTGACGGTGATCTGCGTCTGTGCGCCAACGGCGCTTGCAAGAGCGGTCGCTTCGGAGTTGGCGCTGATGACTTCCGCCTGATCCGTCAGCGAGGCGGCTGCCGCGGCAAAGGATTGTTCGCTTGAGCGCAGTGCCGTTGTTGAGGCAACGACTTCGGCAAATGTAGCTTCCAGTTTCGGGAAAGCGTCCGTACCGGCCGTAACGAGCGCCTTCAGGGGACCGTTCAGAAGATCGGTCAGGGCCTTGTCGGAGGTATTCTTGCCGGCAGAGGTCCGCACGGTGTCGAGATTGCCCAGTTCCGTTCGGGCATCGGCCAAGTACATCTGGAATGTATCGGCGGCGTTTTGGGACGATGTGTTCAGATAGTCGGAATAGGCACTGCGGACGCCAAGCACGCTGCGGGCGACACTCTGGGTATAATTCGACAGCAGGGCAATGTCGGCGCTGGCCTTGTCGAATTCCCGCAGTTCCTTGGTCAGGTCGTTGATGGGTTCCTCGGCGGCCTTGATGATGGTGTCGGCAAGGGTGATCAGCTCGCGAGTGGCCGGTTCCAGTTGCTTTTGCCAGGCGTTCGGGTCCGGAGACTTCAGATGCGCCTTCAGCAGCTTTTCAAAGGATTTGGAGCTTTGCGTCAGAGCCTTGACGCTGTCCTTGATCGTGTCCGTCTTCACCGTACGGCGAACGGCCTTGGCATCCTTGTCCAGGGCATCCACCCGCTCGGCCAGCTTCTTTGCCAGGCCCTTGTCCGGTGCCGCGGCAAAGGTCTCTGCTTCCTGCGCCAGCACCACCGTTGTGATGCGCATGTTGCTGAGCCGAGGGCTGACGTTGGACAGGTTGTTCATCTTGCCTTCGTTGGTGATGGCAAGGGCGGATCTGTAAGCGGCAAGAGCCGTATAGTCCTCGAAGGCCTTGTTGGTGGTTTCCACCAGTTCGGACGTCAGCGTGTCGAGACTGGCTGCTGCCGTATCCCGGCTCTGCCGTTTGTCGCGTAGCGTCGCAAATCCGGTCTCCAGTTCGCCGACGATTGCCGCAAGCTGCGTTGCTGCCTGGGGCTGGCTTTCGGAGAGGTTCAGGCTTTCGCGGGAAATCGAGGCAATATCGGCGACAACAGCCTCTGCCGCCTGACTGCTTCCTTCCCGGCCGAAGGTCTGGGCGTTGGTCAGCAAGCGGGGAACGCTGCCGAGAAGTTCGTTGGCCGTCTTGGCGACCGTCACCGAGTTCTTGACCTCCGAGCCTGCGTACAGGCCGCCCGCGCCGACCCCGATCGCGCACAAAAGCATGGCGCCGAACCCGATCTGCAACTGGGTCTTGATCGGCCAGTCGAAGAAGACGCGTGGCCGTGCCGCAGTCCCGGTACGGTTGATCCTCTTGGGTGTGCCGCTGGTTGCAGTCTTCCGGAAAGGAAGGTTTACGAACTTCATTCTTGAGCTCCGGAGGTTGTCTAGCCGGACGCATTTTGAGCGGAAAGTTTTAAGAAGAACCGAAGGAGAGCTGCATTAATTATGGGCGAACTTTTGTACGCTTGTTGTGCAGGTAAGGCTTTGGAAAGATTCTCTGCTGGGCCCCGCTAAGCAAAGAACCTCTTTACGAAAGGAAGTTTCCTATTGCGTCAAACGCTTGGGGTTGCTTTGCGGTTTCTTTTCAAGGTGGGAATTGAGGACGGCCTGCAGCCGGTTGGTGAGTGACACATCTGTTTTCCGGTTGCAGGCCAGCGCAAGCTCCACTGTCTGGAGGGTCAGCAGTTTCTTGATTTCCACGCCTTCCTGAGCAGCGACATAGGGAGATGATATCAGGCCGCCCAGCCAGAGCTGGGTATGACCGGTCTTCAGCATGTTTGCGTTCAGCTTGTCTTCGTACACCAGAACCAGATTGGGGTGACCCGCATCCTGTAGTTCGTTGGTACTGGTCCAGCCGCCAACAGCCCCCGTCGCATAGCCGAAACTGTCCTCAACGGATGACAGTCTGATCGAGCTGTCCTTGAGGGCAAACAGGCCGTAGCCGTCGATTTCCAAAGGTCCGACCCAGTTGAAATTAGGTTCGCGGGCTTCTGTGCGCCACAGCGCCATGAAACAGTGGTTGGCGTTGCTTTCGACCGCGTTCAATCCGCGCTTGAAAGGACGCATATGCATCTCAACCGATATGCCGGCTTCGTCGGCAAGGCTTTGGACAAGTCTGGTAACGGAGCCGTCGATACGCCCGTCTTCATGGGGGAAATAAAGGGGTTTGTAGTCTTCGGTGTAAATGACAATTTCTGGTCGCGTATTGTCTGTTGCTGCAAAAACGCCTGTTCCTGCGAGCAATACTATTGCCAGAAATAATCCTGATAACCCTATGTGCATGAAGGCTCCGGTTCATGCGGCTTGTCTTGTGTTTCTTCCGAAAGCTTCGTTTCAGAGGATTATGATAGCGTTTCGCAGGTTTAAGAAGCGTAATCCAATCAAACTTCTCCGGGATCGTGCTGCTTGTCCTGCCGGTCGCTGTGACCGAGATCCTTCTGCGGCCAGAGCTGGTCGCGGAGCCGTTGTTTCAGCACCTTGGCTTCCGGAAAGCCGCCATCCGTCTTGCGGTCCCAGACGGTTCTGCCGTCGCAGACGATCGTAAAGATGCCGCCGGTGCCAGGAACAAGCGTAACCGCCCCTGTTTCTTCAGAGAAGGTGGACAGGATCTCCTGAGCCATCCATGCGGACCGCAACAGCCAATTGCATTGGCGGCAATAGGTGATGATGATATGGGGCGAAGGGACGTTCGTCATGGCGTCCGGCCGGCTCCTCTGTTTCACTTTATGGTCCTTGCTTGTGCCACAGCTTTCCTCCGACGCGCCAGATGCCACTTTGCCAGCCATCCTGGAGACCTTTGAGACCCATCATCATTTGCACGAAGTGTGCGGCGCGCCTCTGACAGCCATGGCGTTTCCCGGATTGACCAACCGTGTGTTCAAGCTGCATGCCGAGAAAGGCACCTTCTTTCTGCGGCTGCCGCGCCGGGAGGCGGCAGGCAGCATCGACCGGAAAGCGGAAGCGCGAAATCTGACGCTGGCCGCTGATGCCGGGCTCGCCGTGCCGCCGGTGTTCTGTGATCCATGTACGGGTGTTCTGGTGACACGGGCGGTCGAGGTTCACACCGAAGCCGCCCATCGGGGCCAGCCGCCGCAAGCTCTCGCTGAGGCTCTTGGTGAGGTGCTGGGGCGTTTGCATGGGTCCGGCGCGGCTTTTGAAGGGCGGCTCGATCCGGACTGCGTGCTTGAGGCTCAATGGCACGGGCTGCGGAATATGTCAGACCTTCATTCGGAAATGGACGGGCTGGAAAAGGTGCTGAAGCTTCGCGCAGCCAGCATGTCTGGCAGCGCTGGCCTCGGGTATGTCCCGAGCCATGGCGACCCGTCTCCCGGCAACTGCCTGATGACGGATGAACGGCTCTGGCTGATCGACTGGGAATTTTCAGCCATGTCCGACCCGGCCTGGGATCTTGCCTATGCTGTTCTCGAACATCAGATGAGGCCAGATCAGGAGGACGTTTTTCTGCAGGCCTATGCGGCCACCGGGGCGGACCTGCCTGATGCTGCCCGTCTCGGTGTCATGAAAGCCAAATGTGACACGGTATCGGCTCTCTGGGCCCTGGAGCAGGTGGCTGCAGGGCGCGACGAGGCGGTGTTTCTTCCCTTTGCCCGGCAGAGACGGCAGCGCGCGCTTCAACAACTGGCTGTGCTTACGTGAGGCCTTGGAAACAGGCCCGACATCTTGGTACATGAAGTCAGTTGAGCGGAGCCTGCCGCTCCGGGTCGGCTAGGCACTGGCTGTATCTGTTGGACATTCGGTTCCGCAGCGACTGGTTGTCTGGTTCTGCCAGAAGCTTTTCCCAGATGCCGTCCGCTTTCAGATAGTCGAGCGTGCATCCGCAAGCTGCCTGGCAGATGTCCGGCGTGGCGGTCGTACCCTGGCAGGAAACCGTGCAGTTGCGCACGAAAGCGATTGCGGACCTGTCCATTTCGGGGCCGACCTGCACTGCTGTCCACACAAGGCCGTATAACAAAGGCTGGTGCAGCAGATAGACCGCAAGGGAATGACGGCCGAGAAACCGTGTCAGACGGCCCGGACGGTGGGAAAAGGTCAGGCCGGACAGCCTCTGCCACAGGTTGAGCTTGCGAAAGATCTTCGAGACAGCGACGCCGGCGAGCGTTACGCCGGCCCAAGGGGCAAGCGGAACATAGTCGACGCTGGCAAAACCCGGCGTGCCAAGACCCGTCCACAGCCACAACTGCCCGTCAAATGCCGGAGAAGCAGCCCAAAAGGGCAGACTGAAAACCAGCAAAGCGGCAAGCCCTGCCAGGACAACGGGGAGACGTGTGAAGGGCAGGGCGATCAAGCTGGACAGGGCAATGCAGTGCAGGATTCCGAAGCGGACAAACGTATCGCCGAAGGTGAAATAGGTGACCGCAGACACCGCTGCCGCCGCAGCAACGATCACGCCAAGGCGGCGCCAGAAGGCCTGCCAGCGGATACCCGTGTGATGCGCGAAATCGAGACTGATGCCGGCCAGAAACAGAAAGCTGCCGGCGATGGATGCAGCAAAGATGCGCCATCCGGCACCCTGGGCGACGGGCCAGTCGACATAAGCGAACCAGGAAAGATCCCAGGAGAAATGGTAGATTGCCATGGCGACAACAGCGAGGCCGCGGGCAAGATCGAGCACGGCCAGACGCGTTGAACGCATAAAAGAACTCTCTGAACGAAAACCGGGCCGTATACGGACGGTTGAGCCGGTATGGATTAGCTGCTGAACGCGACGACCAGTGTCGTGATCAGGGCCGATGCAGCGATCATTGCCCCGACATATGGCCATGGAGACGGACGATGGACGGTGAATACGTCCTGGTTCGCCGGATCCTGAAGCATGCCCTCACTCCCTTGTCCCACCACGAAGTGAGGCAAGAGTGAGCCAATTGCCCGGTTGCCGAAAGACGGTAAATCAATTGCTAACGGGTTTTCCCAAGGAAAACGAACAGATCTGGAAAACCCGGCAAAATTGACCTAGCCGTCCTGACGTTGCGATGCCTTTGAAGACCGGAAACCAAGGGCGCCCGACGAAGCTCATCAGAGGTCGAGCGCGTCGAGACCGGCTTCCAGGTGATCGGCCAGAAGCGGCATGCCGAGCAGGTAGCCTGCTGTTGAGCCAACGGCACGTTCACGTGCTTCGTCCACCGCTTGCTGGAAATCTTCTGCCTCAAAGTCACCTCGGCCGATCCAGGTGATGGCCACCAGTTCGGCGGCTTCATCGACATTCAGGTCCTCGATCAGTTCCCGCAATTCTTCATCGGAGAGGTCGTCGTTTTCCTCTTCCGCCAAGCCATCGTGACCGTGGCTCTGTTCCAGCGCGTCGGCATCGAATTCGACGTCACCCTCGTGACCGTCCTCGAACGAGTCCTGAAGAGACGACGCAACGGCCCGCGCCTTTTGGGCAAGCAGGCGGATCGTGTCCGCTGAAAGTGTGAGGTCGATGTCCATTGATGCCTCCGACAAACCCTTCGTTTCTTTATCGATCCACTTTTCGCCGTTGGCAATGGTCATGATTGGAAATCCCTCTCTGGCCGCCCGTTGCAGCGGCGATAATCACCGGTCGAGGGTTAAATGCCCCGTTGCCGGTTTTGTTCCACGTATGCTGGCAATGCCTTCCGGGACACTCGCAAATACCGTACCCACGGTTATCCCCGGTATTCAAGGCTGTGCACCGCTGCTCGGTTTTATTTGCGGCCAATGCAAGCCTGGAACCGTGCTCGGTCTTGCAGGCAGAACATGTTCTTGCTTTACTTGGCTGACGAACAAATTCCTGTCCTTGACCGTGATCAACAGCGGGCGCAACTAGCGGATAAGCTCTGGGTGGTCAGGCTGAGGGCGTGCTGCAGCGCATGCTGCTGCAATGGTCTGGAAGCCTGACAACAAAGGTGCCGGCAGCGGACAGGAGACCTTTTCCGGGGGCGGACCGGGCACTGAGGCCCGGCACTCATGCCAAGCATGAGGCCGGGTCTCGGCTTTCTTGCGGGTTAAGTTTTCAGAACACGGACTTTGATGTCTGACCCGGATGACCGGGAACCACCGGCGCGCTTCCGACTGCGGTGTGAGTGACGGGTTCTGCCTTTGGACCACCTTGCATGTTGGCTGGGTTTGCCATTGCCGCCGCCGCGACCAGGGCGGTCGCCAGCAGCATGCCCAGAAAGATCGCCTGCAACAGCGGCCGTGCTTCATGCAGGTCGCTTTTCAAGGGAGCGGATTTTCGGGTTTTCTGGTTTTCGACGCGTGCCATGATCAAAATCAGTCAGGTTTGAGCGATTGTACGGTGGTTGCTGTCAGTCTGCCTGCGCATCTGCGCCGGTCAGGTCCTGAAACAGGCGGCGGGCCATCAGACAGGTGACGGCAGCCATGGACAGGAACGCGACCATCGGCAGCACCAATGACGGCTCCAGGGCGGACATCAACATCAACAAGCCTGCTGCCACTATGAACAGCAAAACAGGTTTGAAGCTTGCGTTCTGCGTTTTAATCGTCGGCTGAACTATCGTTGCTTGGGCCATCGGCTCCTCCATCCGCTTGGATGAGTTCAATCTCGACGGAAATTGCGCCGGCACGCAGACGCGAATTAGACATGGCCTGTGTGTTTTCGTGACAATTTTTAGGCAAATTCGATCTATGGTGTCGCCCGCTGAAAGTGCCGCAACAGGTAGCGAGCCGTCGCCCGTCGATGGGTCGAACAAGGTGAAGGCGTTCCGGTTTTTGCAGCGCCAGTTCCGTGCCGGCAAGGCGTTCCGGAAAAGCTGGAAATTCCGCAAGTCCGCAAATTAAGCTTTCGTAAAATTGACAATAAAACTTCTCATTAAATTGTATTTCATTTTTTTAATACTGTAAAAATTGACGTAGCTCGGGAATTTTACGATGCAGTTTTAGTGTTTGTTTGCATTTCCCAAGCATGCTTGGCCGCAGGGAAATCCGCGACGAACATACCAGGCATGGAATGACGACTAACGCTGCGCAGAGCGCCACGGTGGACAAGCCGACAGACCCAGTAACGTCGACAGAACCGCCGGTCAAAAAGGCCGGTGAACCGCCGGCGTTGTCGCTGGCGGGTATCCAGTTTTTCATTGCCGACATCAGCAAGAAAACCATCCTCTGGCACGAGATCGGCTCTCAGAGTTTCAACAGTGAAGTGCGCGACCTGCAGGAGGCGCCTTCCAACGAGGCATTGCGCTATCTGTCACCGGAAGACCGGAAAACCATTCTCCGCCTGGTTCAGGGCGCGATCCGGGAAGGGCAGGCAGGACCGTTTGACGTTGGCGGCGGGCCGGATCACCGTATTCCGGGCATTCCGATCGTTGCCTATCGTTACGAGTTGCCGGACGGCAAGATCCTCGCCATCTGTTTTCCCTCCATCGGCGAGAGCGACAGCAATCCGGGTCGGGTCATCCTGGGGCTGGCACCTATCCTCCAGCATTTCGTGGCGTCGTCGACGCGCGTGGTGCTGCTGGTCGACAATTTCGGCTACGTGCGTTTTGCCAGCGACGGTTTCCTGAAGAGATTCCAGATCGAAGACGCGCGTCTGATCCTGGGCCGGAACATCGCCCACATCCAGAACCGTGTTGGCCGGACAATCGTCTCCCTGACGATAGCGGCGCTGACACGCCGGGCCAGCGCGACCGGGCGTGGCAAGTTTCTGCTGGCATCCAACGACAGCGTCGAGCTGAAATATGATGCCATGTATTTTCGCGTTGGCGGCACGGTGGGCGGTGTGCTGTTCTCGGCAGGCCATGCGGGCGGCGATGTCGATTTCGCAAGGGTTTTCGAAGCCTGCAGTGCGCCGATCCTGGTAGTGAACATCAATACGAAGATCATCATCGCAGCGAACAACGCGGCAATGAAGACCTACCACCTGACGTCGGACGTTCTCGACAGCCGTCCGATCACCGAGATGCTGCTGCACCCGAGCAACTATGCTTCCCTGTTGACCTCTGCCAAAGACGCTTCGGATGTTCCGCTGTCGGTGCCGGTGACTGTGCTCAACGGCCAGACCAAGAAGAAGCGCTTCAAGTGCACGATCATCGACGAGGACAAGGACGAGCCGAAGCTGATCCTTGAAACGCGAAGCTGATCAATCCTGAAGCCGCAGCGAGGCGCCCTTGTTTGCCACACAATTGTGCTGTTGAGGGAACAAACCGCCTCCAAGCCTGACGCTCCCGGCTGCTCTATGCCGAGATGACTGAAAGATACGCCAGCAAACAGGTGCGAACAGCCTGAAAACTCCTGATCCTGTCCGGATTTGGTCTTGTCTTCCGCAGCGCACGGATCTAGGGTCCGCGCGCTGTTAATCCCGTTTCCCCTGGAGGACATTATGGGCTTTCTTGCTGACGCATTGGCGCGTGTTAAACCTTCTGCGACCATCGCCGTCACCAACAAGGCACGCGAGCTAAAAGCCGCGGGCCGCGATGTAATCGGTCTCGGAGCTGGCGAGCCGGATTTCGATACCCCCGAAAACATCAAGACAGCCGCCATCAAGGCCATTACCGACGGCAAGACCAAGTATACAGCCGTCGACGGTATTCCGGAACTGAAGGCGGCTATCGTCGAAAAGTTCAAGCGGGAAAACGGCCTTACTTACGAAACCAACCAAATCACCGTGGGAACCGGCGGCAAGCAGGTGCTTTATAATGCCCTGATTGCAACGCTGAACCCGGGTGACGAAGTCATCATTCCGACCCCCTACTGGGTGAGCTATCCGGACATGGTGCTGCTTGCAGGTGGCGAGCCGGTGATCGTGGAAGCGGACAAGTCGACCTTCAAGATCACTCCGGAAGCGCTCGATGCGGCAATCACGTCGCGCACCAAGTGGCTGATCTTCAACTCTCCGTCCAACCCGTCCGGTGCGGCCTATACGGAAGCTGAACTGAAGGCGTTGTGCGCCGTGCTGATGAAGCACCCTCATGTCTGGGTCATGACCGACGACATGTATGAGCACCTTGTCTATGACGACTTCAAGTTCACCACGCCTGCTCAGGTGGAGCCTGCTCTTTACGAGCGCACGCTAACGGTCAACGGCGTTTCCAAGGCCTATGCGATGACCGGCTGGCGTATCGGCTACGCCGGCGGCCCGGCCGATCTGATCAAGGCCATGGCCAAGGTCCAGTCGCAATCGACCTCCAACCCGTGCTCCATCGCCCAGTGGGCGGCGGTCGAGGCACTGAACGGCACTCAGGACTTCATCCCGAAGAACAACGAAGTGTTCAAGGGACGCCGGGATCTCGTCGTCTCCATGCTGAACCAGGCAAACGGCATCACGTGCCCGGTGCCGGAAGGCGCGTTCTACGTGTTCCCGTCCTGTGCCGGCACGATTGGCAAGACGGCACCGTCCGGCAAGGTGATCGAGAGCGACGAAGACTTCGTCTCCGAGCTGCTCGAAGCTGAAGGCGTTGCCGTTGTTCATGGGTCCGCATTCGGCCTCGGTCCGAACTTCCGCATTTCGTACGCGACTTCGACTGAAGCTCTGGAAGAAGCCTGCACCCGCATCCAGCGCTTCTGCGGCAATCTGAAATAAGCTTCTCGACTTTCTGAAAGACGTTCGAAAGGGCGGCCACTGGCCGCCCTTTTTGTTGCCGGGTACATTCCAGGTTGAGTGGGGCGCGGTTTACATCACAGTGCAAAGGACCTAGCCTTTTCGAGCAATCGAGGAACGGATGATGGCAAATGCGCGACAACAACAGCTGCTTCTTGATCTGTTCGAAAGCCTGCCGTCGATTGTTTTCATTCTGCTCTGGCGGCAGACGAGTAACCTGGAACTGGCAGGCTGGACCGGCTGCGGTTTTGCAGCTTTCGTTCTTGCCGGACTTGTGCTGCTCAAGGCGCGAATACATCCCGTCTTGATTGGGATCAATCTGCACATCCTGCTGGTGACGCCGGTTCTGGTCGGCTTCTACAGGTTTGGCGATCGCGCTCTAGCGGAGTTTCTGACGGACACTCTTACAGCGCCGTGCTGTTGACGGTGGCCGTCACCGGCGGCGTCCTGACGCTGTTCTCGCGCGGTGGGTTTGTCGGTGTCCCCGGCTTGCCCCGGCATCAGCGGTATCGGCTGTCCTTGCTGATGCTTGCCGTGTCGTTGGCCGGCGCGGTTTGGGCTTGCTGGGCACCGGATAACAGCATTTTGCCGGTTGTTGCCACATTGACCCTGCTGATCGGCGGCCGCCGGTTTCTGATTGCCGGTCTGCCGCAAAAGTCTGCGAACGGCATCGTGCTCGTGCCTGTGCTGGCTGGCGCGTCGGACACTACCGAAGATTATACATGAGGCCTTTTGCTCTTGCCGCGATTTTGACGTCTTGGCACGCCATATCACGGACGTGATCCGCGCATTTGTTGAAAGCGGATATTCGCAGCCGAACGGGAGTTCACTACATGCGTATTCTGAAACCGGTTCTTGCCGCCGTGGCCGTCGCCATGGCGATTCCGGCCCTTGCCTCCGAAGACAGCCCAACGGTTGAAATCGGCAAACTGAGCTGCCTGGTGGAAGGCGAGCACAGCTTCATTGTCGGTTCTTCGGCAACACTTGGATGCAGCTTTTCGCCGGTCGACGGCGGCGCGGTCGAAAATTACAAGGGAACCGTTCGCGACTACGGGCTCGACATCGGCAACACCAAGCAGGCCACGCTGGTCTGGGGCGTGCTGGCGCCGTCCGCGAACCGCAAGCCTGGCCTTCTGGCGGGCACCTATGCCGGGCTGACCGCCGGTGCAAGCGTTGGTGCGGGGCTGAAGGCGAATGCGCTGGTGGGTGGTTTGGACCGGTCCATCGCGCTCAACCCCTTCAGTCTGGAAAGCCAGACCGGCACCAATCTGACCCTCGGTGTCAGCAAGATGACGCTGGAACTGATCAACTAAGCCTCTGCGGCAACCGCCATATCTTCTCTCAGCTTCAGTCGCGGCAGCTCTCATTTGCACCGGCACAGGGTGTTTCCACCTTGTCCGGCTGCATGTTCTGCCGGTTGATCTGCTCGGTGCGGTTCAGGCGAACCGCACCGTCAATCTGCTGACGGGTCGAGAAGCCGGACTGTTGACGGTTCAGGTTCTGGTTGAGCTGCTGTCCGGCCGAAGGCAGCCGTGGCGAGGTCGCCATGGGGGGACTGCGCAGCTGGTTTGACTGTGCCTGCGCCGGAACGGCCGGTGCTGCGGCCACAATGGCTGCGATGAGTATGAGGGTCTTGGTCAAGCATGCTCCTTGTGCCCGAAGGCGGTTCATCACAGTTTACATAGGTTGCCGCGCTTCAATTTCACTATCTGCCAAATCCGGCAGGGCAAAGGCACCTCCGGTGGAGCGTCCGAAATGGGCTTCTTGAAATACCGGTTCGGGGCGCCGCCACTGCCAGGTACATCAGGTCTCTGTTGTATAAAGCCCACTCATGCGCCGGGGATGGCTGCCATCGGGTTTTCCGTGACCTGATCTCGACCCGGCATCAAGCGCCCGGTGAGCCACCCTCTGAAGCTCCTTGGAGGCAAAATGCTGCGCTGCCGCGTAAGATTCCCTTGCGTTGCCGCCGACATCGGCGCGACGATGGGTGTCCGCCCCTGGTCGATCGGCCGCAGTTTGGGGCTTGGTGCATGAGTACCGGGCTTAAGGCCTTCGATCCCATCCGGGCGAAACGCGGCAGGCCGCGTTCCCCAGCCGGCCCTGCCGCGTTGTTACGAGGTATCCTCGAACTAACGGGAGGCTCAGCATGGCAATGAGTTCAAACGGAAAAGGATCTGCTGCGGGCAGCGCTCCGCGCTGTATCGCCTTGGTTGGTCCGTTCGGCAGCGGCAAGACCAGTCTTCTGGAAGCCTTGCTGGCGCGAACGGACAAGGTGGCCCGGCAAGGAACCGTCGCGAGCGGCAATACGGTGGGCGACGCTTCGCCGGAAGCGCGTGCCCACGGCATGAGTGTGGAACTGAACATTGCGGACGCGGAATTTCTGGGAGACCGCTTCGTGTTCGTTGACTGCCCCGGATCGGTGGAATTCCTGAGCGAAATGGACGGGGCGCTGTCCGGTGCCGATCTGGCCGTCGTGGTGGCGGAGGACGACGAGCGCAAGGTTCCGGCCCTGCAGCTTATCCTCAAAGCCCTTGAAGCCCGCGCCATTCCGCGGGTTTTGTTTTTGAACAAGATCGACAAGAGCACGCGGCGGGTGCGTGATGTCCTGGGCCTGCTGCAACCGGCTTCCGCCGTGCCGCTGGTGCTTCGGCAAATCCCGATCTGGGAAGACGGTCTGGCAACCGGTTTCATCGATCTCGCTCTGGAACGGGCGCACGTCTATCACGAGAAGGAGGAGAGCACGCAAATCGACATGTCCGATGCGGATCTGGCGCGCGAACATGAAGCCCGTTTCACGATGCTGGAACATCTGGCCGATCACGATGACGACCTCATGGAGGCGCTGCTCGAGGATATCGCGCCCAATCGCGACCAGGTGTTTGCCGATCTCGTGAATGAAATGCAGGACGGGCTTATCTGTCCGGTCTTCTTCGGATCCGCCGAACACGGCAATGGTGTCAGCCGGTTGCTCAAGGCCCTGCGCCATGAGGTACCGGGAGTCGACCTGCTGTCGCGCCGGGTGCTCGGCACCAAGTCGCGCGCCATGCTGCAGGTCATCAAGACTCTGCATACCCAGCACGGCGGCAAGCTGTCGATTGCCCGCGTGCTGGAAGGCGTGGTCTCCGATGGCGACAGTCTGTTTGTGAACGGAGACAGCGAGGTGAAGGTATCCGGCCTGTTTTCGCTCTTCGGCCAGCAGTCAAACAAGATCGCGACCGCGAGCAAGGGCGATCTGGTCGCGCTCGGGCGGCTCGATGATGTTCAGACGGGCGATCTTCTGAGTTTCGAGAACGGAAAGATCGAAAGTCTTCAGGTGCCGGAACGGCGTACGCCTGTCCTCGCGACGGCGATTGCCGCCAATCAGCGCAAGGATGAAGTCCGCCTGTCGGCGGCGCTGGCAAAGCTGGTTGAAGAGGATCGTTCGCTGATTGTCTCGCAGAACCAGACGACGGCAGAGACCTTGCTGGCAGGGCAGGGAGAGATGCACCTGCGTGTTGCCCAGGAACGGCTTGCCGGCAAATACGGACTGGATATCGCGGCCCATACGCCGCATGTGCCTTATGCGGAAACGATCCGGTCAGGCACCAGGGTTCGCGGCCGACACAAGAAACAATCGGGCGGGCACGGCCAGTTCGGCGATGTGGTGATAGAGATATCTCCGCTGCCGCGCGGCGGGGGCATTCAGTTTTCCGATACGATCACCGGGGGCGTCGTGCCGAAACAATATATCCCCTCCGTCCGCGACGGTGTGCTGGACGCGTTGGGGCAGGGCCCGCTCGGGTTCCCTGTGGTGGATGTGTCGGTCTGTCTGACGGACGGGTCCTATCATTCGGTCGACAGTTCCGACCAGGCCTTCAAGATGGCAGGTATCCTGGCGATCCGGGAAGGTTTGCCGGAGTGCAAGCCGGTGTTGCTGGAGCCGATCCAAAAGGTGGTGATTGCCTGCCCGAGCGATGCGACGGCGCGCGTCAATGCGATCGTCTCCGCGCGGCGTGGACAACTGCTTGGCTTCGACGCCCGCCCGGACTGGAACGGCTGGGATGAGGTTCAGGCGCTTATGCCGGAGGCGGAGATCGGTGATCTGATCGTCGAACTGCGTTCGGCGACGGCGGGTGTCGCCAGCTATACCGCAGAATTCGACCATATGGCCGAATTGTCCGGCAAGGCGGCCGACCTGGCCCTGCAGAGGTCCGGCAAGCAGGCTGCGTGAGGGGGACCGCCTGAATGCGGTTTCAGAGGGGCCGGCGGGCCCCTCTATTGTGTTCGCTGCGCTCCTTTGCGCACATTTTTGATCACCTTGTCGTTGCGTCTGGTCACCAGGGCGTTATTTGCCATTGAATGCCGATTCCGGTTTCCTTCGGAACAAATGGGAGACTGACAATGAATATAGTGAAGAAGCGCAGTTGGGAGATTCCTGAGCGTGAGGCGACGCCGGAGGCGGTTTTCATGAACCGCCGACAGATCCTTGCCGGCCTTACCGGGGCCGGGGTGCTGATGGGCACTGGGCTTGGAATTCGGCCCGCCTTTGCCGAAGAGGATCCGAGCGCGGGACTTTATCCCGTCGAGCGGAATGGCGCCTTTACGCTTGATCGGGACGTGACCCCGGAAGAGTTCACGTCCAAATACAACAATTTCTATGAGTTCGGCACGCACAAGCAGATCTGGCCGGCAGCGCAGGATCTCAAGATCCGCCCGTGGACGGTCGTGCTGGATGGCATGATCGACAATCCGCAGGAGATCGGCATCGATGATCTTCTGGCCAAGATGCCACTGGAAGAGCGGCTGTATCGCCATCGCTGTGTCGAAGCGTGGTCGATGGCTGTGCCCTGGTCGGGATTTGCGCTGGCCGAACTGGTGAAGCTTGCCGGGCCGCAGACGGGTGCGAAATATCTGCGGTTTGAAACCTTCCTCGATCCGTCGGTTGCCAGCGGCCAGAAGCAGAGCTGGTATCCCTGGCCGTATGTGGAGGGGCTGACGCTGGAAGAGGCGACCAACGAACTGGCCTTCATCGCGACCGGCATCTATGGCAAGCCGCTTGCCAAGCAATATGGCGCGCCGATCCGTCTGGTGGTTCCATGGAAATATGGGTTCAAATCGATCAAGTCGATCGTGAAGATCTCCTTCACCGACGAGCGGCCGGTCAGCTTCTGGGAGGAGATCCAGTCTTCGGAATATGGCTTCTGGGCGAACGTGAACCCGTCTGTGCCGCATCCGCGCTGGTCACAGGCATCCGAGCGACTGCTCGGAACGGACGAACGCCGCAACACGCTTCTCTACAACGGCTACGAGGAGCAGGTGGCCGGCCTCTACAAGGACCTGGGCAACGAACGCCTGTTCATGTGAGGTGACATAACGTCATGCTGCATTGCAGCAACGTTTAGACAAAAAAAGAGCCGGGTCTTAAAAGACCCGGCAGTTTATTTTGATTCACTGAAAACAGTGGAATCACCTTCCAGAGGGGAACAGCTGGTCGAACATCACTGGGAGGAGGACGTGATGTCCGTGTGACCAACAGTGATGCTTATATGCAGTGCACAAGCTGCATAAACAAGAGGCAGGGGCGCAGATCTGCTATGCGTTTTCCGCAGAGCTTGACCAGACGGTCAAAAATCATAAGAAAAATCCTTTAATTTCAACAGATTGAATTAGTCAGGTTTTGTCGGGAGCCCTCGAAAAAAAGTTTAATTCCGGGTGAAAAGATCCATTGAGTCACCGGAATTTGTGAAAATGCCTCCTCTTTGTGCGAAAATTTCAGTGCCCAAATATTGGGCTTATTTGGATTTGAGTCGGAAAAAACGCCGGCCTTCTTGAGAAACCGGATCGCCTCAAGGGCCAGGCGTCGTTTTCGCCGGTTCACCTGAATAACGAGGCGAGGGGACGCTCTTAGCACGCGCTTAGAGATTGACCTTTATGGGGCTGCGGAAATTGAAATCAGGCATCATTTTTTGCGCGTACGGACCATGAGGATGGCACGCCATGGTCAACCTGCTTGATTGCAAGCCACAGCCCCTCAGCCGGGGAGTGCCGTGTCTGTAAGCTATGTAGAGATCCGGACAAGCCCAGGCCATGCAAAGACGGCATACTGTGATTGCTTGGCCTTAACCTTGGCGCCTGATCCGTGGACACTGGTGTTGCTTCACGGGTGACTGCCTTGTGGCAATCGCAACGACGGGTATCTGCTCTTGAAGGGGCCTAGAAAACCCAGCCTTCGGCGTTTGCCAGCAGAAACTCGCGGAAGGCAGTGACACGCGCGGTGTTCTTCAGTTCCGAGGGATAGACAAAATAGGTGTCGAAAGACGGCACCTTGTCTTCCTGATCTGTCATCACCGGCACCAGGTTCGACGATTTGTCGATGATGTAGTCCGGCAGAATGGCAATGCCAACGCCAGACTGAACCGCCCGTTTGATGGCCACGATGTTATTGGCCTTCAGCACAGACCTGCGCGGGCTTGTCGTGACGCGTCCGGCCGTTTCCAGCCAGTTCATCGAACGAAGATAGGCCGGGGCCTGTTCGCCGAAGGTGATCAGCCGGTGCTTGTCGAGATCATCTATGGTCACCGGCGTTCCGAAGCGCTGCAGGTAGTCCGGCGCCGCATAGACATGGAAATGCACGGTGAACAGCTTGCGCTGGATCAGGTCGGGCTGGGTTGGCTGGCGCAAGCGGATCGCAACATCGGCTTCGCGCATGCCGAGATCCAGCTCGTCGTCGTCGAAAATCAGGTGCAGGTCGACATCCGGATAGAGATCGATGAAGCTTCTGATCCGCGAAGTGAGCCAGGTGGAGCCAAGCCCCACCGTGGTCGTCACGCGCAAGGCACCGGACGGCTTTTCCTTGCTGTCCGTCAGGCTCGACTGAACCGCTTCCAGCTTCATCAGCACGTCGTTGGCAGTCCGGTAGAGCAGTTCCCCCTGTTCGGTCAGCAGCAACCCGCGGGCGTGCCGGTGAAACAGGGGAACGCCCAGGTCGTGCTCAAGTGCGCTGACCTGACGGCTCACGGCGGACTGGCTCATATGCAGAGTGTCGCCCGCGTGCGTAAAGCTGCCAGCCTGTGCGGCCGCATGAAAAATGCGCAGTTTGTCCCAATCCATGCGTGCCCCTCCGCAGGACAGTCATGCCAGCCTATTCGGCGGCCTGTTTTGTCGACGTGGCTTCATGTTCGGCCAGAAACTTTTCAGCTTCAAGGGCAGCCATGCAGCCCATGCCGGCGGCGGTGACCGCCTGACGGTAAATGTCGTCGGTGACATCACCGGCCGCAAACACCCCCGGGATGGAGGTTTTGGTCGAATCCGGGGCCGTTTCCAGGTAGCCGTTCGGTTTCAGGGTGAGCTGATCCTTGAAAAGCTCGACGGACGGGGCATGGCCGATGGCAATGAAAACGCCATCGGTGGAAATCTCCCGGAATTCGCCAGTGCCGGTGTTCTTCAGCCGCACGCCTGTAACGGCTTTCGGCATGCCGCCGCCAAGGATCTCATCCACCTGATGATCCCAGATGACGTCGATCTTCGGATGCTGGAACAGACGGTCCTGGAGGATCTTTTCCGCCCGCAGGCTGTCGCGGCGATGCACCAGTGTCACCTTGGACGCCAGGTTCGCGAGGTAAAGCGCCTCTTCCACGGCGGTGTTGCCGCCGCCGACAACCACAACTTCCTTGTTGCGATAGAAGAAGCCATCACATGTCGCACAGGCCGAAACGCCGGCGCCCATGTAATCCTGTTCAGAAGTCAGGCCCAGCCAGCGGGCTTGCGCACCGGTGGCGATCACCAAAGCATCCGCGGTGAATACGGTGCCGCTATCGGCTTCCAGGCGGAACGGGCGCTGGGAAAGATCAGCCTTCACGATCGTGTCATAGACCATCTTGGTGCCGACGTTTTCAGCCTGCTTCTGCATTTGCTCCATCAGCCACGGGCCCATAATGGGATCGGCGAAGCCGGGGTAGTTCTCGACATCGGTGGTGATGGTGAGCTGACCGCCCGGTTGAATACCGGCCACCAGCGTCGGCTCCATCATGGCGCGCGCAGCGTATATCGCCGCCGTGTAGCCGGCCGGACCGGAGCCAATGATCAGAAGTTTGCTGTGTTCCGTGCTCATGGGCGCACCTTTATCCTGTCTTCAAGTTCCGGCATTGGCATGGCCGGATTGGCCCATTGGGGCGTTGTTCTGGTTTTGCCGAAAGGCCGAAAAATCGCTCAAGATGCGTTGAGCGATCACGGGCGTGGCATCTATCGGCTCGTAGGTAGTGGTTTTCAGCGGACCTGGAAAGGGGTGAATGACACCCAGGCGTCGCAAAGTCCCCAAAAACCGGGTGATCTTGTCGTGACCACCGCCCGGTTCGAATACATGGACCGGTTTGCCGGTCGCTGTAGCCTCGCCGATCATGTTTGTGGAATCAGCGGTTGCGATGATGGCGTCGGCTTTGGCGAGATAAAGACCGTATGGGTTTGGCTCTTCACCGGTCCAGTAAAGGTGGTCTCCGGATTTCGCCAGTCCCGCCAAACCATAGGCCAGCCCGGCGGGTGTCCGGCGGGAGGCCGTAATCATGAAATGCACATTGGAGGTGTGCGCCAGTTCGCGAAGGCCGTTCAACAGACGGGTCTGGTCGTCTTCTGAAAAGCTGTGATGCCGGCTATCGCCCCCGACGAGCACCGCAACACGGGGCCGGGCCAGGCTGTCGATATCTGAAGTCTGCTGATTGCGCAGTTCGGCCAGTTTTTCGGCAGAGAACCTGTGCGGTGAGGTCGGTGTCACCAGCACATTGCGTCCGCGAAGCTTGTCGTGTTCAGGAACCCAGATCAGGTCCGCGGCGTCCGGCCCTATGCGCGGGTCTTTGAGGAACACGGTAAAGGTCTGTCCGCCGGACAGGCGTTTCACGCGGCGCAGGTATGCAACGGCCCGACGACCTGAGGCGATGACGATATCCGGATAAGGCGGGGCGATCGGGCTGCCGGGGACGGTCTCCCGCTCCCGAAGATCGATCGGTCCGAAGGGCATGAGCCAGGAAAATGGCGCGCGTGGCGCAACCTGGCGTTCTTCGAAAGGGGCGCCAAGGGCTTCGGCGACACCACGGCACTGCGCGACATCGCCTGCCTTTCCATCTGTCAGGATCCAGAGGGAGGAAGGGGCTTTCTCCAGCGATAAAGGCATATTTCGGAGACGTTCCCCTATCGTAATCTTTCGAAATAGTGCGCAATTTTGTTATAGTCTTGCACAAACGCGCAAAAAATCATAACTCGGCACACAAATAGAGGTTAGCTTGGGATTCCGGTATCGGGCAAGGCGACAGTCTTGTGAAAGGCCCGGATGCCCACAGCATGACGCCTCATGCGAAGCGCGAAGGAGACAGGTTTGAAAGCGCGGCTCGATGCCATTGACTGGCAGATCCTGAAAGAATTGCAGGATGACGGACGGATGACCAATGTGGAATTGGCCCGTCGGGTCGGCATTTCCGCTCCTCCCTGCCTGCGCCGGGTGCGCGCGCTGGAGGAGGCCGGTCTTATCCTTGGCTACCGGACCCTGCTCGACGAAAAGCAGCTCGGGTACGATGTCACCGCCTTTGCGATGGTCGGGCTGCATAGCCAGACCGAGGCGGATCTGATTGCCTTCGAGCAGACGGTTCAGAACTGGCCGCTGGTACGCGAAAGCTACATGTTGTCTGGTGAGGTCGATTTCCTGTTGAAATGCGTTTCGCCGGATCTGCAGACCTTCCAGAATTTCATTATTCGCGAACTGACCGCAGCGCCGAATGTTGACAGCGTGCGCACGGCTCTGACGATCCGCCGCACCAAGGATGAGCCGGTCGTTCCGATCGACTGACGACCGGCTTGGGAGCATGAAGGGATAATTCGCCATGGCCGTGAAACGGATCATTGCGAATGTTGCTTCGCCTGACACCAGCAAGGCGAAAAGCTTTTATAGCGATGTCCTGGGCATGGACCTCGTGATGGATCATGGCTGGATCGTTACCTTTGCCGGGGAACGCGGTGCGATGGCTCAGGTCAACATTGCCGCTGAAGGTGGGGCAGGGACGCCCGTTCCCGATTTGTCGATCGAAGTCGACAACCTTGAAGAGGTACTGGAAAGAGTTCGGGCAAAGGCCCTTGCCATCGAGTACGGGCCTGCGAATGAAGACTGGGGTGTTCGGCGCTTTTTTGTACGCGACCCGTTCGGGCGGCTTGTGAATATTCTGCAGCACGCCTGAAGCTGCGCCTGCCGACCTGGCGGGCCGGCAATCCGATCAAGCTCTCGGCGTCACTTTCCTGACCTTCTTCTGCATTCGGCGTATCAGGGAAATATCCCTGAGGGCTGCGGTCGCCAGAGTGAAGGACACCGTCAGGAACACAATGGTCGTCAGCGCCGCGACGGGCAGCATCTGATCGTAGTAGAAACTGTCGAGTGCATTGTCGACCGGTCCGATGCCCGAATAGAGCCGGCTGCGAATCATGTCGGAGTAGGTGGTGATGCCCAGGTCTCCGTCTTTCAGATATCGGAGCCCAAAGAGAACCACAAAGATACTAAACGCCAGCACGATCAGATAACCGGCCATGCGTACGGCGAACATGAAAGCGGTTTCGTGGCGCTGTGCGACAAGGCGCTTGAACATCAGGCGTTCGCGGTCTGTGAGCCTGGAAAACAGAACCCAGCGGCAAATCCATAGCGGGACCGACGCGATCAGCAGCCATATGGCAATCGCGTTAAAGACCATTGCAAACCCTCCGACACTTTCTGGTTGTCAGATTAACGGCTCTGGTGTGCACGTCAAAGGGGAAAGCACAGATTTTGCTGCGACTTAAGGACCGTTACCGGACGCGCCTACGTTGCCGGCAAGTGTCTGATGTCAGCCGTTTCCTGGCCCTCGGGGATCCAGGACATTCAACCGGTCAGGCTCGAATGCCCGGGACCCCGGGGCTGGAAGGCGCTTGCCCGAGGGCAAATCCGGAAAGGCTGGGAATCAGATGAAACGGACGTCCACGATCTCGTAAGACCGGGCACCGCCGGGGGCGGCTACTTCGACGCTGTCGCCGATGGACTTGCCGATCAGCGCACGGGCGATCGGAGAAGAAATGGAGACCTTGTTGTGCTTCACGTCGGATTCGACGTCGCCAACGATCATGTATTTCTTTTCTTCTTCGGTGTCCTCGTCGATCAGCGTGACGGTTGCGCCGAACTTGATGACGTCGCCGGAAAGCTTGGACACGTCGATGATCTCAGCGCGGGACAGTTTGTCTTCCAGTTCCGAAATACGGCCTTCGTTCAGGCTCTGGGCTTCTTTGGCCGCATGGTATTCCGCATTTTCCGACAGGTCGCCATGAGCACGTGCTTCTGCAATCGCATCAACGATGCGCGGGCGCTCAACCGAAGTACGTTCCTTCAGCTCATCCTGAAGCATCTTGTACCCGGCGGAGGTCATCGGAACTTTTTCCATTGGTCTCAGACCTTCAGCTTATTGGGTCCCCCTAATCTCCGAGGACCGCGCTTTGACAAAAACAAACCAAGCCGGGAAAGGCGCGCTTTCCCGGCCGGTCACGAGTATATTAGCCTTAGCCGAAGTAGGATTGTAAAGGTCTTACTTCAAGGCTCCCAGCTTTATGGGCTGCAATGCCTTTGGCTGCAGCCACTGATCCTGCAAGGGTCGTGTAATACGGAACCTTGTTCAGAAGAGCTGCCCGGCGCATCGACCGGCTGTCGGATATAGCCTGCGCACCTTCGGTCGTGTTGAAGACGAGCTGAACCTCACCGTTCTTGATAGCATCAACGATATGCGGCCGGCCTTCAAGAACCTTGTTGATCTTCTTCACCGCAATCCCCTTTTCCTCCAGGAATTTCTGGGTGCCGCCGGTTGCGATGATGGTGAAGCCGCCGGCTTCCAGGCTGCGGACGGCGTCAATCACGCCGGCCTTGTCTTCGTCGCGCATGGAAACGAAGACGGTGCCCTTGTCCGGAACGCCCGTACCGGAGCCGATCTGGGACTTGGCAAAGGCCTTGCCGAAAGCGGTGTCCAGGCCCATGACTTCGCCGGTCGAGCGCATTTCCGGGCCTAGGATCGTATCGACGCCAGGGAAACGGGCAAACGGGAAGACGGCTTCCTTGACTGCGATATGGTCAAGTTTCTTTTCCGACAGCCCGAAGGAGGCAAGGCTTTCGCCCGCCATGATCCGGCTGGCGATCTTCGCCACCGGTACGCCGATGGTCTTTGCCACGAAGGGCACGGTGCGCGAGGCGCGCGGGTTGACTTCCAGAACGAAGATCTCGCCGTTCTTGATGGCGTATTGCACGTTCATCAGGCCGCCGACTTCCAGTGCCAGAGCCAGCGCCTTGGTCTGGCGTTTGAGTTCTTCCAGCATGTCTTCGCCGAGCGAGAAGGGCGGCAGAGAGCAGGCGCTGTCGCCGGAATGGATGCCGGCTTCCTCGATATGCTCCATGATGCCGCAGACGAACACGTCCTTGCCGTCGCAAAGGGCATCGACGTCCACTTCGATGGCGCCGTCGAGATAGCGGTCGAACAGCAGCGGGTTGGTGCCCAGAACGGTGTTGATCTGGCCGGTCTTGTCGTTCGGATACTTGGCGCGTACTTCGGCCGGGACCAGCTCCGGCAGAGTGCCGAGCAGGTAGGAGTTGAGCGCTTCCTCGTCGCGGATGATCTGCATGGCGCGGCCACCCAGAACGTAGGACGGGCGCACGACCAGAGGCAGGCCAAGTTGACCGGCGATCAGGCGGCCCTGTTCGACGGAATAGGCAATCCCGTTTTCCGGCTGCTTCAGGTCGAGCTTGATCAGCAGCTTCTGGAACCGGTCGCGGTCTTCTGCAAGATCGATCATGTCGGGAGAGGTGCCGAGGATCGGCACGCCGGCCTTGACCAGCGCCTGGGCCAGCTTCAGCGGGGTCTGGCCGCCGAACTGGACGATGACGCCGTGAAGTGTGCCGTTCTCCTGCTCCTTGCGCATGATTTCCAGAACGTCCTCAGGGGTCAGCGGCTCGAAATAGAGACGGTCGGACGTGTCGTAATCGGTCGAGACGGTTTCCGGGTTGCAGTTGACCATGATGGTCTCGTAGCCGGCGTCTTCCAGAGCGAAGGCGGCGTGACAGCAGCAATAGTCGAACTCGATGCCCTGGCCGATCCGGTTCGGACCGCCACCCAGGATGACGACCTTCTTGCGATCGCTCGGGTTGGCCTCGCACGCAGGCTTGCCCATGAAGGGAGCCTCGTAGGTGGAGTACATGTAAGCGGTCGGCGAGGCGAATTCGGCGGCGCAGGTGTCGATACGCTTGTAGACCGGGTGTACGTCCAGCTCCTTGCGGAGCTTGGCGACATCCGTTGCGTCGAGATCGGCAAGGCTTGCCAGGCGCGCATCGGAAAAGCCCATGGCCTTCAGCTTGCGCAGGTTCACCGCATCCTTCGGCAGGCCAAGCTTGCGGACCTTCGCTTCCATTTCCAGGATGGCTTCGATCTGTTCCAGGAACCAGGGATTGATGCCACTGGCCTGGTAGATTTCTTCAACGGTCATGCCAAGGCGCATGGCCTGGGCGACGTTGAGCAGCCGGGTCGGCGTCGGCGCTGAAACGGCAGCGCGCAGGGCGTTGCGGTCGTCACCCTGGTCGAGACCGGGGATGTCGGTTTCGTCGAGGCCGTTCAGACCCGTTTCCAGACCGCGCAAGGCTTTCTGCAGGCTTTCGTTGAAGGTCCGGCCGATGGCCATCACTTCACCAACCGACTTCATGGCAGTGGTCAGCGTCGATTCGGAGCCCGGGAACTTCTCGAAAGCAAAACGCGGGATCTTGGTGACGACGTAATCGATGGTCGGCTCAAACGATGCCGGTGTCGCGCCACCGGTGATGTCGTTCTCCAGCTCGTCCAGCGTATAGCCGACTGCCAGCTTGGCCGCGATCTTGGCAATCGGGAAGCCTGTTGCCTTGGAAGCCAGGGCGGAGGAGCGCGACACGCGCGGGTTCATTTCGATCACGACCAGACGGCCGTTGTCCGGATTGACCGCGAACTGCACGTTCGATCCGCCGGTTTCCACGCCGATCTCGCGCAGAACCGCGATCGAGGCGTCGCGCATGATCTGGTATTCCTTGTCGGTCAGCGTCAGGGCCGGCGCGACGGTGATGGAATCGCCCGTATGCACGCCCATCGGATCGACGTTCTCGATGGAGCAGATGATGATGCAGTTGTCTGCCTTGTCGCGGACGACCTCCATCTCATATTCCTTCCAGCCGAGCAGGCTCTCGTCGATCAGAACCTGACCGACCGGCGATGCATCGATTCCGGAGCGGACGATGGTCTCGAATTCTTCCCTGTTGTAGGCAACGCCGCCGCCAGTGCCACCAAGGGTAAAGGCAGGCCGGATGATGGCCGGCAGGCCGATCTCGTCGATGGCGCGCATGGCTTCCAGATAACCGGCGTTGCGGTCGTAGCCGACGATCCGGCCGTTTTCGTCGTGGATCGCCGGGGAGGAGGCAATGGCTGCGCGCGGGTTTTCCAGACCGATGACGTCCATCGCTGCCCGGAACTTTTCGCGGTCCTCGGCCTTTTCGATGACATCGGCGCGGGCACCGATCATTTCGACGCCGTATTTTTCCAGAACACCCATCTGTTCCAGGTCGAGCGCACAGTTCAGCGCCGTCTGGCCACCCATGGTCGGCAGGAGCGCGTCCGGGCGCTCCTTCTCGATGATCTTGGCCACCAGCTCCGGCGTGATCGGCTCGATGTAGGTCGCGTCAGCCAGGTCCGGGTCGGTCATGATCGTCGCCGGGTTCGAGTTGACCAGGATGATACGATACCCTTCCTCGCGCAGCGCCTTGCAGGCCTGGGTGCCCGAATAGTCGAATTCACAGGCCTGACCGATGACAATCGGACCGGCACCAATAATCAGGATGGAAGAGATATCTGTGCGTTTTGGCATCTCGGCTCGCAGCTCGCAGCGGCCTTTCCGGATAGCGGGGCCGCTATTCGGTCTGGCTCGTACATGAAGGTATGACTATGTTGGCTGAGCGCGTCTTATAGGGAAAAGCTGCGTAGGAGGGAACCCCGCCAGGGCGTGAAAGTCGACCTTTTGCGGCCTAAAATCACGACTTTATTCCGGCTTGGTGGTTTCGGCGGGCAAAGCGATCGTTGTCTGGCCGTCGAAGTCGGCGATCCCTTCCGACAATGCATAGCAGGCAAGGCGGATGGACTTTGGAATTTCGACGGGCCGTCCATCGCGATTCCCCTTCTCGTAATACTGGATCATGCGCTTCTTCAGGCCGAGACGGTCCGCGGCATCCTTCTGCTTGAGCCCGAGTGCCCGGCGCCAGTGGCGGAACTGCTGCGGGGTCATGCCAGTCGCGTTGTCTTTTGATTTTGAATCGGCCATTTCGTCTTATTCCAGAATACCTTGGTTGCGGGCAGCCTCATGCGGTTTTGCCCGTCCGGTACCTGTGACAGAAATAACCTTGGTCATCGCTTGTCAATCGGGAAGTGCACAATGTGCTCTTTTGCATCAGCCTGCATGGTTGAAAGCTCATGCATAATTGACCGTGTGGACAAAAAATTGATACACTTCTTAGTCGCTGCCCTCGACAGCAATTTTAGCGTAAATACAAGGAAAAATCTCGTTTTTCTGCGGGGCGTAATCTTGAATTGATATTCGCGCATTACGGGTATTGTTGCTCAAACGCTGCCGATTTTCGTCTGGAGAACGACAATTTTGGAACTTTTTTGCCTAGATAGTATCTAGGTTATTTTCACCAATCGTAATAAACCGCAGGGTTAGGATTAAGGGAGGTAAGTATTTTTCCCTTGGCCGTTGCCGTCAGGTAAAGAAAATTTATAGTGGATTCCTATATTCAAGAAAAGCAGCGACGACATAGTCAGATTATCGATAATTAATATTTGTATGTGTTTTGACTAATTCTCACTGAATAAACATTCATAGAGACGTGTCCTTTCTGGTTATTTTTTAGATTTGGTTTTCGCATAACTGAAACTTTCATAAAAACAGGTCAATATTCCTAATTTTGGCGTAGATTTTAACTGTCGATCCGGTGTATTAAACTATTGCTTAGTCTCCTATGAGTTTGGCGTTGGGAGCTTCTGAAGTGCCGAGCATAACGCTCGAAGCTTAGGGGGCTGTAATTGCGGTGCTAGTGGGACCTGATGAGCCGGTGGTGGGACCAGCGAGTCGGGAGTGCGGCAAGACCCGGCCAGACTTGGAACAAGAAAGACAAGATCGGGCTTAAAAGAATGAACAATGTAGCAACCAAAATGGTCGTGGTGCCGGATATCGCCGGGCCTGGAGAAGAAGTGATGCTGGACGATCGCAATCTTGCGATCTCGGAAATGTCCGAACGGTTCGACGTCACTCTCCGCACTCTTCGATTTTATGAAGAAAAAGGCCTCCTGAATCCGGTTCGCAAGGGTGCGCGCCGTTTCTACGGTCCGCGTGACGTTTCGCGCATGCGGGTCATCCTGCAGGCCAAGAAGATCGGCCTGACGCTTGCCGAGATCCGCCGCGTCATCAAGCTGGTGGAGGGCAACGACAAACGCGAAGACCAGTTCAAGGAACTTCAGGAAATCTGCCTGGCGCAGCAGGACATTCTTGCCGAACAGAAGCAGATGCTCGACGAGCAGATTGCGGAAGTCGGGGAAATCCTTTCGGCGTTTGACGAATTGGTCAAATAAGGACCACCGGCATTGAGCCATCAAAAAACCCCGGCGCGCGTTGCTCGCCGGGGTTTTTTGTTTGAGAAGCTGCCTTTTGCGGAGCGGATTGACCGCCGGCGGGCTCAGCCTGCTGGACGGGAAGCGGCGCAATGGCCGCCGTTTCCCGCAGCCATCCAAACTCAGGCTGCCGACTTCGCGCTATCCATCAGATCGGTGAACCGTTTGAACAGGTAATGACTGTCGCGCGGACCGGGCGATGCTTCCGGGTGATACTGGACGGAAAACACGGGCTTGTCCTTCATGGCCAGGCCGCAGTTGGAGCCGTCGAACAGGGAGACATGTGTCTGCTGAACGTTGTCCGGCAGACTGTCCGCATCAACCGCAAAACCGTGGTTCATCGAGGTGATCTCGACTTTGCCGGTGGTGTGGTCGAACACCGGATGATTGGCGCCGTGGTGTCCCTGGTGCATCTTGAGGGTCTTGCCACCAAGCGCCAGCGCAAGCATCTGGTGACCGAGGCAGATCCCGAACGTCGGGACGCCTGCTTCAACGATCTTCCGGATCATCGGAACAGCATAATCCCCCGTTGCGGCAGGGTCGCCAGGGCCGTTGGACAGGAACACGCCATCCGGCGCATGTGCCAGAACGTCTTCGGCCGTTGCGGTTGCCGGAAGAACGGTCACCTCACAGCCGGCATCGGTCAGGAGGCGCAGGATGTTGCGCTTGATGCCGTAGTCGATGGCAACAACCTTGAACTTGCCGCCCTGCGCTTCGCCGAAGCCTTCGTCCCATTTCCAGGTCGTCTGGTGCCACTGGTGCGACTGGGAGGTGGAAGCGTCCTTGGCAAGGTCCATGCCGACGAGGCCGGGCCAGTTTTTGGCGGCTGTCTTCAGTGCGTCGATATCGAACTTGCCGTCCGGCGAATGCGCGATCACGCCATTGGGCACGCCTTTTTCGCGGATCAGCGCGGTCAGGGCGCGGGTGTCGATACCGCTGATGCCGATCAGGTTGCGGCTCTTCAGCCAGGCGTCGAGGTGTTTCGCAGACCGGTAGTTGGCCGGATCGGTGATGGAGGCTGCCAGCACGACACCACGGATGCCGCTGTCGGCGGCCATGTTGACGGTCTCGATGTCTTCATCGTTGGTGCCGACATTGCCGATATGCGGAAATGTGAAGGTGATGATCTGACCGGAGTAGGACGGGTCGGTCAGGATCTCCTGATACCCCGTCATTGCCGTATTAAAGCAAATCTCACCAACGGCTTGGCCGGTTGCGCCAAGGCCCTGTCCTTCGATTACACTGCCGTCGGAGAGCACAAGCAGGGCGGTCGCCGGGGTCTCAGACCATGCGTCTGCAGTCGTCATGTCTTGTTTCCAGATCTTGTTGGTGACATCATGCGCTGCAGGAAGGGCGTCTGCGGCGGGCCGAAAAGCCCGCAAAAGGCCGCCTGCATTAAGCGCGGGACTCTATGGGAAGCGGCTTGGATCGTCAATATTGATCCTCTGAAAAAAGATCTTTAAAATTCAATGGCTTGGCTGAGAAAATGGAATGGCGCCCCTGAGCGCTGTGTCTCAGCGCGGCAGGGGTAGGGTGAACCATGCGCGACATCATGCGCGAAAGAATCAATGCTGCCCTGAAAGCGGCGCAGGACGAGGGTGACAAGCGCCGGTGCGCTACATTGCGTCTGGTGCAGACCGCCGTGAAGGACCGTGAGGCCGCTGCCCGTGAAAACGGCAAGGACGGCGTCAACGAAAATGAAGTGATTGAGATCCTTCAGAAAATGATCCGTCAGCGGGAAACCTCCGCGGAAGAGTTCGAAAGCAGTGGGCAGCTCGATCTGGCCGAGCAGGAACGCGAAGAACAGGAAATCATTCGCGAATTCCTGCCCGTGCAGCTCAGCGAAGAGGAAATGCAGAAGATTTGCGAGGAGACGGTCAAGGAGATCGACGCGCACGGTCTGCGGGACATCGGCCGCTGCATGAACGAGCTGAAAAGCCGTTATCCGGGGAAAATGGACTTCGTGCAGGCCTCCTGTCTGGTAAAGGACATGCTGCGGGCAGATGGCGGTGAGCAGGCCAGCAGCGGCACCGGAAAACAGGACTGAGCCGTCACCCCAGCCGGTGGGGCTTATGCACAAAGTTTCCAGAAGCCGGGCAGGTGGTCGGGCGCCACTGGAAACAGCCTCAAAGACATTCTATTTTGGCGGACTGACCGGCGGTGCCTGAGTGTGCCGGCGGCAGGAAGCCGTTTTCTGTGATCCGGACCCGAACACTGTTCCATGCGTTTCGAACCGCGCCTTCTCGATGAAATTCGTGCCCGTCTGACCTTGTCGGATGTCGTCGGGCGGCGTGTGACCTGGGACAGGCGCAAGACGCAGCCCGGGAAGGGCGATTACTGGGCTTGCTGTCCGTTCCATCAGGAAAAAAGCCCGAGCTTCCATGTCGATGATCGGCGCAACCGCTACAAGTGTTTCGGCTGCGGCGCGTCCGGAGACCATTTCACCTTCCTGTGCGAAACCGAGGGACTGAGTTTTCCCGAGGCTGTCGAGCGTCTGGCCGAGCAGGCCGGCGTCGGCCTGCCTGCGCCGGATCCTCAGGCAGCGCGGCGCGAGAAGAAGCGGGCAGGGCTTGCCGACATCTGCGAAATGGCGGCGCAGTTTTTTCAGAACGAATTTGCCGGCCCGCGCGGTGATGCCGCCCGCGCCTACACGAACAAACGTGGCCTGACACCGGAAACCTTGCGCGAGTTCCGGTTCGGGTTCGCCCCTGAAAGCAGGGACGCGCTGAAGGGATATCTGGCTGCGCGCGAGATCCCCGAAGCTGACATGATAGAGGCTGGATTGATCATCAAGCCGGACGATGGGCGCCCGTCCTACGACCGCTTTCGTGGTCGGTTGATGATCCCGATCCAGGATGACCGCGGCCGGGTTGTCGCCTTTGGCGGGCGGACGCTGTCTCCCGAGGGCCAGCCGAAATATCTGAACTCGCCGGAAACGCCCCTGTTTCACAAGGGTGTCATGCTCTTCAATGCGCACCGCGCACGCGAACCCGCCTTCAAGAGCGGCGAGGCTGTGGTGGTGGAAGGCTATCTCGATGCGATTGCTCTCTGGCAGGCGGGCATCCACCACGTGGTCGCCTCTCTGGGAACGGCCTTTACCGAAGACCAGGTGGTGCGGCTTTGGAAATTTGCTCCTGAACCGGTGATCTGCTTTGACGGAGATGCCGCCGGGGTTTCGGCGGCGCACCGCGCAATCGACCGGATCTTCCCGGTGCTCAAGAGTGGCTACTCCTTCCAGTTCTGCTTCCTGCCGGACGGCATGGACCCTGACGACCTGATCAAGCAGCGCGGGGTTGCCGGCTTTCATGACGAGGTGGGGCGGGCGCAATCCCTGTTCGATGTGGTCTGGGATCGGGAGATCTCCGTGTCTCGGCTGGACACGCCGGAACGCAAGGCCGCGCTGGAAAAACGGTTCGACGATCTGATCGGCACCATTCGCGATGAACGGGTGCGCAGGCGATACCAGCTCGATTTGAAGTTCAAACTGTCCAACCTGTTCTTCGAGCAGGCCCGTCAGTCCCGGCAGGGTGGCAAAGGCGGACGACCCGGCGGAGCAGTCGAAGCGGCGGTGCCGCTCGGCATGGCGCGTGAGCGGGTTTCGGCCACCCATGATTTTGGGACGGAACGGCTTGTGCTTGGTTTGAGCATGCGCTTTCCGCATCTGCTCGACCGGAACTTCGAACGGTTTTCCCGGTTGCCTTTCGCCAATGATCTGCACAGGGAGCTGCGCGATATCCTGTGCCGCATCGTCGATGATCTGGAGGCCACCCCCATAGCTGAGCTGACCAGCGCCTTCGAGGAGCCGCTTCGAAACATCATGGGCGAAATGATGCTCGAAACCATCGGCATGCAGCAGCAACGTGGGGCGGAGTTTTCCGCGCTGACACACCGCTTTCCGCTTCTGAAATCCAATCCGCCGGAGGATTTCATCGAAGCGGCCTATCTGCATTTTCTCGACGTTCTGGAACTCAATGCTCTGGAAGAGGAACTGTCGTCGGAACTCGCAACCGCGGACGAGCAGCTCGATGAACATTCCTGGATGCGCATTCAGGCGCTGACACAGGACCTCAGCCGGCGGCGCGAGGAATGCGCGCGGGACGAAGCCGATCTCGCCGAACGCGCCAAAAAGATCCGCACGGCACCACCGGCTGCAGTTGCGGCGCATTAAAGCGCAGCGGTTGACGGCTGCTTGATGTGGTGACAACACTGCGCGGGCTTGACGGGAAGGGAACTTTCGGAGCGGCAGTCCGTTTTCAGGGGGCTGGTCGGCGTTAGGTCGGGAATCGCTCTCTTTGATGTCCGTAACGGCACAAAAATGGCATTTTCCAATTGACCGGTGACGAATCACACTTGCGAATCGCGTGAGCCGAGCTAAATAGAACGTTTGCAGCCCTCAAGCGCCGGAGCTTCCAAGCCTGCTCGCGGCAAAAGTCTTAAATATCGCTGCAACCCGAATGAACACCTTTTACGCATCCGTTTCCGGATGCCGACAGAAAAGGCCGTGTGCTGCGTCGATGCTGAAATATGCCAATGTCGAAAAGTGTACGGTTAATTGGGACTTAAGGGACACGGCTTACAACCTTTTCAACAGTGATTCTTTCAGACGCCGCCGCAACGATTGCTGGCGCGCTGAGGCTGAATTGGGTTGAAGCCAAACATAAGGGCGCGGCGTAGCCGGACCGGCCGCGAACTGGAGCACAATATGGTAGCCAAAGCGACACAAGCAGACGACACACAGGAGCAGAGCACAGACGGCCCTGACGGCCCTCTGCTGGACCTGTCGGATGCCGCTGTCAAAAAGATGATCAAAGCCGCCAAGAAGCGCGGCTATGTGACCTATGACGAACTGAACGAGGTTCTGCCCTCCGAGCAGGTCTCATCGGAAAAGATCGAGGACACCATGTCCATGCTGTCCGACATGGGCATCAACGTGATCGATTCCGACGAAGCCGAAGAAGGCCCGGAAGAAGTCGATGGCGGCGATCTGGTGGCCGCCAGCACGACGGCACTTGCCAAGAGCACCGCGAAAGAGCCGGCTGACCGCACCGACGATCCGGTGCGCATGTACCTGCGCGAGATGGGTTCTGTCGAACTGCTGTCGCGCGAGGGTGAAATCGCGATTGCCAAGCGCATCGAGGCCGGCCGTGAGGCAATGATCGCGGGTCTTTGCGAAAGCCCGCTGACCTTCCAGGCCATCATCATCTGGCGCGACGAGTTGAACGAAGCCCAGGTTCTGCTGCGCGACATCATCGATCTGGAAGCAACCTATGCCGGGCCCGATGCCAAGGCAGGCCCGGCCGTTGCCAATGACGACGTGGCACCGGGCGAAGGCAATTCGGAAAATTCCGGCGGAGCGTCCGAAGACACCGAGAACGAAGACGGTGAAGGGGACGGCGATGACGACGACGACGAGTTCGAATCCAACGTTTCCCTGTCTGCCATGGAAGCCGAGCTGAAGCCGGGCGTCCTGGAAACCTTCGACAATATCGCCGACAACTACAAGAAGCTTCGCCGCCTGCAGGATCAGCTGGTGGAAAACAAGCTGGCCAACAAGACCCTATCGCCAAGCCAGGAGCGCCGCTACAAGAAGCTGAAAGAAGACATCATTGTCGATGTGAAGAGCCTGTCGCTCAACCAGAACCGTATCGACGCCCTGGTTGCCCAGCTCTATGACATCAACAAGCGCCTGATGGGCTATGAAGGCCGTCTGCTGCGTCTGGCCGACAGCTACAATGTCGACCGCACGGACTTCCTGAAGCAGTATCAGGGCGCCGAGCTTGATCCGAACTGGCTGCGCAAGGTGGCCAACCTTTCCACACGCGGCTGGAAGAACTTCATCGCCAAGGAAAAGGAAACGGTTCGCGAGCTGCGTCAGGACATCCAGACGCTGGCCACCGAAACCGGTCTGGAAATCACCGAATTCCGCCGCATCGTTGCAATGGTGCAGAAAGGCGAGCGTGAAGCTCGCATCGCGAAGAAGGAAATGGTCGAGGCGAACCTGCGTCTCGTGATTTCCATCGCGAAAAAATACACCAACCGCGGCCTGCAGTTCCTGGATCTGATCCAGGAAGGCAACATCGGCCTGATGAAGGCGGTGGACAAGTTCGAATACCGGCGCGGCTACAAGTTCTCCACCTATGCGACCTGGTGGATCCGGCAGGCGATCACCCGTTCGATCGCCGATCAGGCCCGTACCATCCGTATTCCGGTACACATGATCGAGACGATCAACAAGATCGTCCGGACATCGCGCCAGATGCTGCATGAAATCGGACGCGAGCCGACCCCGGAAGAGCTGGCTGAAAAGCTGCAGATGCCGCTGGAGAAGGTCCGCAAGGTTCTGAAGATCGCCAAGGAACCGATCTCTCTCGAAACGCCGATCGGCGACGAGGAAGATTCGCACCTGGGCGATTTCATCGAGGACAAGAACGCTGTTCTGCCCATCGATGCGGCCATCCAGTCGAACCTGCGCGAAACGACCACCCGCGTGCTTGCCTCGCTTACCCCGCGTGAGGAGCGCGTGCTGCGCATGCGCTTCGGTATCGGCATGAACACCGACCACACACTGGAAGAAGTCGGTCAGCAGTTCTCGGTGACCCGCGAACGTATCCGCCAGATCGAAGCGAAGGCGCTGCGCAAGCTGAAGCATCCGAGCCGGTCTCGCAAGCTGCGTTCGTTCCTGGACAGCTAAGCTGCCGGGAAGAGCTAGAAACATCGAAGAACCCGGCGGAAACGCCGGGTTTTTTTGAAACTTCGAACCTGAAACCAACCGGCAACTCTGCTTTAAGGGCGCTCTATTGGCCATCACCGCCGACATGGACCGGAACGTGGCCGGGATCGAGCCTGCCGACCGGCGGCTCTTCCTGTGGGGCCTTGGTGTCTCGGCGGTTCTGCATGCGCTGGTGGCTCTGATGCTGCTCGAAGGGGTGTCTGGTTACACGACCCAGCCCCTCAAGGATGTCGTCGAAGTCGAATTGCTGCCTCCGCCACCGCAGGAGGAAAAGACACCGCCTGTAGACCTGCAGCAGCCCGAACCGGAGCAGCCTGAGCAGGAAGAGGTGGAAACCCCGGAACAGCCCGAGCAGCCACAACAGGAACAGGCGCAGGAAGCTCCGCCTCCTCCACCACCCCCACCTCCGTCACCTGATAGCCAGGATCTTGCCGAGACGCCGGAAGCTCCGCCGGAGCCTTCCGTTCTGCAGGAAGTGACTGAATTCGGCGAAGAAGATACCGGTCTGCAAGGGGAACAAGAAACGCCGCCGGCGTCTGCAGAGAGCACGACTACCGAGGGTGAGCAGCAGGCGGCAGCCGACGCGCAGACGGAGGACGCCCAGGTGGGCGAAACGGATGCTGGTGAAGGGGAAGGTGCGGGCGAAGGCCAGGAGGCTGACGCTGCCGAAACTGACGCGCCGCAGGAGGATGCTCCGGAGGATGTGCAGGATACGGCTGCTGAAGACACTGCTCCCGACGACACTGCCGATGATAGCGAAGCGTCGGATGTTGCCGAAACACCCGAACAACCGGATGCCGCGCCCGAGGAGACCGCCGGAACAGGGGCGGAAACGGACACAAGTGAAACCGGGGAACTGCCTGCAGAAGACTTCGGCGTTGTCGGGCCTATTGCTACCAACAAGACGCCAGCTCCCAAGCCGCCGAAACCAGTGACCTCTCCGGGTCGCAGCCAGGGCGGTGGAGGCGGGGCTTCAGGCGGCTCGGAAGGGCCGCCGGCCGGGATGATCGCGGCGCGCGAACTTTATTCCCGCGATATTCTGGACGATCCGCAGGCACGCACAGCCATGCGCGGCATGACCGAGGGCCAGCGGTTGAACCTGTTGTGCATGACCGAGCTGAGAGAGCAGATTGCCTCCGTCAGTGCCTTGCCGCCTGAGCTGCTGCCGTCTTTCCGTCCTCGCGGCGGCAACGTGCTGCAGCCGCGTATCGCAGCCTTCCGCAGTCTCGGACGCTGGTTCGACGTTGCCTTCCGCTGCGAAACGGACGAAGGGGTGACGCGTGTCGAACGGTTCTCGTTCAAGATCGGCAAGGAGATCCCGCAAAGCCAGTGGCTGGAACGGGGCCTGACGGGTTTTTGAAACCCGTCTGCCGGATAACCCTAAGACTGATGCTTGAATTGCAGGGACGCGTTGGCGATTTCATGCGCGCGCCTGTTGACCGCCCAATTGTAGAACGATGTCTTGCGATCCGGTCCCAGGATGGAGCTGATGATCACGTGAGACGGAGTTTTCATCGCAAGGGCGGTGAATTCCAGCGGATCGGTGCTTTCGCTCGTGTGGGCACCGACGGTCACTTCGGTGGCTTCGATAAACGGCGGGTCGAGTGTCACGGCTTTTGAGGAGGCTCCGGCCTCAAACACGATGTTGGAGCCTTCGAACTCACGTCTGGTCTTGCCCAGTTCCTGAACCAGGTCCACCGGTTGCTGTGCGTTGATGGCCTTCAGTCTGGCGAACCCCAGTATCTCTCCGTTGGAACCGGTGCGGGCAAAATCAATGGCCATGCGGTCCGCCTGGCCGGATTGCGGCTGGTTGACATGCCAAGACGCGGGGAAAAAGAAGCCGATGTCCTGGAACAGGGAAAAGTTGCTCCAGTCCTCGATCACATTCGGCCGCTTCACCTGTTCGGTGCGGAACGACCTGACGGCCATGTTGACGACGTCGGACAGGGCAGGGAACTCGCTGGAGGGGACAAAGGCCTGGATCAGGATCAGCGTGTCGCCGTTCACCGTGACGGTGACGAGGCCGCGCAGTTCGTGGCCTTCCGCCCGGACAAAGCAGCTTGCGCGTGCGCGCCGGGGATCGATCGGCTGCAGAGTGTCGACATGCCAGGACGACAGGGAGCAGTAGTATTCGAGCCAGTGTGCGGCCGAGATCTCGTTGTTGAGGAGAATGCCGATCACCTGGACGGAGATATTCGTCGCCATGGGTGGCTCGAAGACCGCGATGATGGTGGGTTTGTCCGCCGTCAGGGGCTGCTCGTTGACCTGCTTTACCTCCCAGCTTCCCGGAAGCAGCAGCTGGAACGCAAACGGGGCCGGGCTGATTGCGGTCAGTTCGGCGGCGACATAGTCCTCAGTGGTCATTCCGATCATCACCCTTGGGTGTTGTTGCCGGCGGTTTCGAGTGTAAAACCGCCTGTCTAATAAACTCCGACAAAGACCTTGAAGCCCGCCATCGGACCTGCCCCTGCCTTGGCTTCCGCAGTCACGCCATAGGCGCCACCGATCTTTCCTGCCTGCGCGCTGGCGCCGGCTGCGGCCCCGACGCCGGCTTCTCCGCGCCCTCCGATTCGAAGGCCGTGGTCATAGGCACTGTCGAGCGTTCGTTTTGCCGGATCTCCGCTCACCCAGCTCAAAAACGGGCCAAGGGTGTTGTCGTACAGGGTTTTGGGACTGATGTTAATGGTGCCTTCAGCGCTGGCCTGTACGAGCACGAGTTCACCCCCGATTTTGCCTTCCACCCCCGCAAAATCTTCGGATTTTCTGAAGCCGGCACCGGCTTCGGCTGACGCGGACAAGGCTTCGCCTTCCACCTTGCCACCGACTAGCCCGTTGAGTGTCTTGCCTTCGGCCTTTCCGGTGATGGCGGCGACCTTCGCGTTTGCATAAGCTCCAGCGGCAAAGTCTCCATCGAGATTGCCGGAGATGCCGAGCTTTGCCTCCGCGCTCGCTTCGGTCTTGAAATGACCGCCTTCCGATTCCCAGAAGGTTTTTTCCTTGCTGAACAGCTCATACTCGTATTCGGCGCTGACCTCGGCGTCGTCCTTCAGCTGGTCCTTCAGTGAACGCTGTTCCTTGTCCGGATTCTCAACGCCTTTCGAGTTGTATTTTTTCTTGAATCTTTCCTTGTACGGCTTCTCGCCGCTTTTCTCCGCGCCGGCAGAGAACTTGTGCGGACTTTTCGCAGGAGGCGCCGAACCGCCCGCGCCTCCGCCTCCTCCACCGCCGCCACCTTGCGTTCCGATCAGCACGGTCGGCAGACCCGTGATGATCGTACCGGCCTTTGCTGTCAGGTCGGTCATGCGCGCTGCCGGGCTGCCTTCGACCAGAACGTTCCAGGCACCCGTGATGATAGGATCACCACCGGCCGGTGGCGGCGGACCGACGCAAACGCACATGTCGCCGACGCGTGCCTGCGGCAGCTTGCCGGTAAGCACGGTGTAGGCACCTTTCCAGGCAATTGGTGCGGGAACGCCCATGCACATGGGGCAGGTGTGCAGGTCGGTGAGACGAGCGGCAGGAAAACCCATAAATGAACCGGACTTAATAAAACTGCCGGATCATCGGAAAGTTGATTCACGCTGTCAATACTGCGTATTGCGACAAGGAGACAGATCGTGCCTGAAAAAGACTTTCGTCACGGCAGAACGGCCAAGGTTACGCGAGTTGAGCAGATGGTTTTCGTCGAGTGAAAGTTTACGTTACGACAATCACCAGAATTTCATAACCGTTGGTCTATCCTTCGCAGGCTTCCCCGAATGGCAAACGGAGGAAATTCATGAAAGACGTCCGGAAGACCCTCTCCAACGTATCCGCTACAGGTCCAGACAGTCCACAGGGCTATATCGAAGAAACACCGGTGTGGCGGGATGGTACGGATCTCGACAGCCCTGTGCTGACGGACATGCAGTGGCGCATCTGGTGGCTGGCCTGCGCCGGCAAGTTCTTCGAAGGCATGGTGGTCTTCATGACAGGCATCGCCCTGCCGCTGATCGGGCGCGAGTTCAACCTGACCGCGCTGGAACATGGCCTTGTCAGCTCGGCCATCCTGTTTGGCATCCTGATCGGGGCAACGGCGCTTGGCGGGCTGGCGGATCACTTTGGCCGCAAGGCGATGTTCATCGTCGAGCTGGCGCTTTTCATCGCCTTTCTGCTGGTGCTTTCGGTCGCGCCGAACCTTTCGATTACCCTTTTCGCCCTTTTCGGCATCGGCCTTGCGCTCGGCTGCGATTATCCGACGGCGCATATGGTGATTTCGGAGAATATTCCGGCGCGCGCCCGTGGGCGAATGGTTCTTGGCGCGTTCAGTTTCCAGGCCGTCGGCGCCCTTTCGGGTACAGGACTGGCCTATCTGACTTTGACCTGGTTCCCGAACCCTGAAGCCTGGCGCTGGATGTATCTGACTGCCGTTCCGCCTGCTGTTCTCATTCTGGCCGGCCGTTTCTTCGTACCGGAGAGTTCCAATTGGCTGATCGTCCGGGGGCGTGTGGCAGAGGCGGAAAACGCTCTCTTAAGGCTGCTCAACCGACGCCCGAGATATCCGAGCGCGATTTCGCTGAAGACCGCAACCAGAAGCGCACCGGACGCGCACAAGATCAAATGGACGCGGTTTCTCACCGACAGGAAACTGCGCAAGGCGACCCTCTTTGCTTCGGTTCCCTGGTTCCTTCAGGATCTCGGGACATATGGAATCGGCATCTTCACGCCGATCATTCTGGCCAGTTCGATCGGCAGCAAGCGCGAGCACGCGCAGTCGCTGTCCGATCTGGTCTACAACGATCTGCTGGCGGCGAAGGGAGCGGCTCTCATCGACGTGTTGCTGATTGTCGGCATCGTCTTTGCCGTGCTGTTTACCGACCGGATAGGCCGTGTTCGTCTTCAGGTGATCGGGTTTATCGGCTGTGCCGCCGGACTGGCGATTGCCGCTTCGGGAAATCATGCCGGGCCCGGTTGGGATGTCCCGCTGATCTTCGCCGGGTTCATGCTGTTCAATTTCATGACCAACATGGGACCGAACGCACAGACTTATCTGATTGCCGGTGAGGTGTTCCCTACCGCCTATCGCGGCACAGGCGCGGGCCTTGCAGCCTCCATCGCCAAGATCGGCGCGGTTCTCACTGCATTCCTGTTTCCCGTGCTGCTGAAGGACCTGGGTACGGATGTTCTGCTTGCCGGTCTCGTGGTCACCTCGCTGCTGGGGGCGGCGGTGACCTGGGTCTACCGGATTGAAACGCGAGGGGCCGATCTCGGATAATCAGCCGAGCCGGGTTATTCCTCCGGACCGGCGCTCTCCCGGGCGATCAGCCGCTGACGGAGCACCAGCATCGCCAGCGCCGGAAGCAGTGTCAGCCCCGCATTGATGTAGAAGATGGAAGCCCCAGACCGGGCAACGGCTTCACGCGTCAGCAACTCTTCCGACCCCGGCGCGACGAGCCCGGTGACAATGGCGATCAATCCCGTAAGGCCGCCGCCTATGGCGATGCCGGCGGAAGATATCGTCGGCAGGATGCTGGAGACGAGGTTCTGGTCTTCACCCTCGGCAGTGTACATCAGCGAACGCATCAGGATCTGGTTGCACAGCCCGTGACCTGCTCCGGCCACAACGGCGGCAAGCGCAAAGAGGGGCAGCGAGCCGGTGGTTATGGCAAGAGCGGTCAGGGTCAAACCGCCGGCAATCAGAAAAGGCCCTGTCGTCAGATAGGTCAGCTCGCGCTGGCGGGACGGCGCGCGGGAGGAGATGTAGGCGAAGGTCGACCAGGAGAAGGCGAGACCTGCGGCGACATAACTTGCCTGTGTCACGCTGAGACCCCAGTAGACCTGACCCACCGTCGTCACGAAGACCGCGCGCACGGCAGCGGCTGCCGAGATCAGGAACACGATCCAGGTGCCGAGACCGATGAGGGTGTGTGCCCGGAAGGCATCACGCGGGAAGAGACGCTGCGGGCTGGCGGCATCGTAGGTCAGAAGGATCGCTGCAGTTGCGAGGCCTGCCAGGATCGTCAGGGCAAGCGGCAGCGGAGCGTGCAGTTCGCCGATAACGGTCAGGAAAAAGATGCTGGCAGCCAGCAGAGCAAGACGGACCAGCAGACGGACCGGGGCTTTTCTGGCTGTGGCGTTGCTTGGCGGCGCCGGACGGGTAGCGCTTGCGGGCAGGGCACTGTTCATTAGAACGAACAGCAGCAGCACGAGCGGGATGTTGATCAGGAAGGCTGCGCGCCACGACCAGAGTTCGGACAGGATGCCGGCTGAAACCGGACCTATGCCAGCCGCAACGGCCCAGACGGCCGCCAGCATGGCAAAGACACGCGGGGCAATGTTGCTGGGAAAGAGATCCGGGATCAGCGAGTAGCACAGTGCGATGATCATGCCTTCGCCGAACCCTTGCAGGGCGCGCCCGGCAATCAGCCCCTCCAGCGATGTCGACAGCCCGGCCAGAACGGAGCCGCTGGCAAGCAGAAAGGACGCCAGCAGGAAAGGATGCCTGGCACCGAAACGGACTTTCGCCGCCCCGGTGAGACAGCCGGCCAGGATCGCCATCATCTCGAATGAGGAAAACACCCAGAAGGCGCGATCCTGCCCGCCGAGATCGCGGATGATATCCGGCAGGACGGCGGTTGTGACAAACCCGTTGATGGCGTGTGACCCGACCCCCAGCACAAGCGCAAGAGTGCCGGTGAGACGTTCCGGCGCGAAGAGTGAATTGCTGGCAGGCACATGCGCTGGCGAAGTGACGGACATGGGAGCCTCAATAAAGAAAGGATATTCTTTTTATATGTGAGGCAAGAAAATAAAGAAAGATTTTTATTTTTTTATTTTCCTGGCCGTATGGAGTGATGACGAAGCCATGGAATCCCCGAGGTTCACGTCGACCAAACCCGTGTACCCGAGGGCTTAGCCCTTGAGCAGAAGACCGTCATGGGGAGACTTCGGACATCGTCAGGAAGGTGGTGGGAACTGCATCCGTCAGCCAGACGCCGTTGTCCGTCCGGTAAAACCGGTGCCCGTCCGCCTGCATGGCCCCTGCCGCGACCTGAAGGATGGCAGGTTTGCCGTGACGGCTGCCGACCTTGTGCGCGGTTTCGCGATCCGGTGACAGATGCACATGGTGCCGAGCCATCGGCTTCAGGCCTTCAGCCAGAATGAGCGGAAGAAAGCGGGTCGCGGTTCCGTGGAACAGGATTTCCGGAGGCGTCAAGGCCGTCAGGCCGAGGTCGATGTTAACCGAATGTCCCTGGCGCGCACGGATGCGTTTGCCGTCGTTGGAAAACTCGAAGCGTTTCTTGTCGTTGGTCGCGACCACTCTGTCCAGCTGATCCCTGTTGCACTCAAGGCCAAGAGCGCCGAAGGCGTTCAGGACAGCGACAACGTCAGTCCAGCCGTCGTCTGATAGTTCCAAACCAGCGTCTTCCGGTTTGTGTCTAAGCCAGAAGGACAGGCGTTTTGAGATCCTTGTGTCTGTTTTCATTGTCTTTTTCTTCAGATGGATGGTGTTTTTCAAAAAATGCGGTCCCGGGGAAGGCGGGAACGCAACATCAATTGTGATTGCCGGTGACGAGGTTTGAGAGGCATTCAGCAAATGGGGGCAGCGTGACCGGTTAAGGCTTGCAGGGCCGCGCGGAAACAGAAACGGCGCAGGTTACCCCGCGCCGTTCCGTTTTATGCCGCGTTGTCGTCGCGAAGCCGGACGAGGTCGTTCATCAGGCCCACGGTTCCGTTGTGGATCGTGAGCCGGTCGACCTTGCCGGCAATCGCTTCGAGCGCTTCGAGCTCCTTGAGCCGAAGCATGACCGGGTTTTCAGCCATCACCTTGGCCGTGTTCAGAAGCGAACGGGTTGCGTTCGTTTCTTCCCGGCGCCGGATCACGTTGGCTTCGGCTTCCTTTTCAGCCGTCACCACCTTGTTGAGGATCTCGCGCATTTCGCCCGGAAGGATCACATCCTTGAGGACGATGTCGGAGACCTCGACACCGATCTCGGCCATGTCGGCCTTGATCTTCTCGGCGGCTTCCGCGTTGACCTCGCCTTTCTTTTCAAGGATCTGGTCGAGCTTGAGCGCGCCGAGCTGCTTGCGGAACACAAGCTGCAGGGCCCGGTAGAGCGTGTCGGTGAAGTCCTTCACCTCGGTTGCGGCCTTTACCGGGTCAACCACGCGGTAGTCCGCGGACAGGTTGATCCGGATGGTGACGCGGTCGAGGGTCAGGACTTCCTGACCGGTGACGTCAAGCGCCTGACGCTTGAGGTCGATGACCTTCTGCGTCACGGTCCGGCCTGCCTTCCAGAAGGCATGCACACCGGCTTCAAGCACCTTGGTGAGCACCCCATCCATGAAGAGCAGGGCAACGCTACCGTCGGTTACCGGCACGATCACGAACTGCTGCGTTTGCCGGGCATCCCCGAGCCGGCGCATGAGCTTCGGCGTGAGGGCCGGGTCGGCAGCCGTGTCGATGACCTCGAAGGTCCAGGGACCGGCATCCGTCCAAAGGACAAGCCGCTCGTCCGGGCCAAGCACGGTGTGGATGCGGTTGTCGCGTTCCACAACGGCCACTTCCCCCGGTCCGGTCCGGATAACGGTCAGGTGCTCTTCGGCAACTTGTGGAAGCTTATCGAAGAGCGCCTTCTCGTAGGTCGACCGGAACTGAGGCATCGCCGTTATGGACTGGCGCTCGACCACCAGTGTGCCACGGCCGTTCTGGAGGCTGTGTTCACCTGGTCCGAGAATACCCTGGAGCTCTCCCTTGCAGATGTGGAGAGCCCGTTCCGTTTCAGAAATCACTACGCGGGTTCGCCCGCGGATCTTGTCGAGAAAAGTCGTCATTTCGATAATCCTTCCATAGCGCTAAGGCACTTGGTTGTCCTTTCCGGTGTTGAAGATGGTTGGAGGTTAGGAAAACCGGCCGCTCGTCATGGAGCAACCGGGGCGAAATTATGAGACCTGAAGAGAGCACGAGGTCTCCCGACGGGCCATTGGCCAGAGGGCGGCGCGGCGGCAACGCGGGTTCCGCCCGTTCGAGAACAGGCAGTTCCGGCAAAGCCGCGGCGGAGCCTTTGCCAAAGGCCGGGCGAAGCGACCTGGCGGTGGCGGTCAGGCTCTTTCGCCCGAAGGCAAAAGACGCGCAGTCCGCGTTCGCAAGTTCTCTTCAGGTCCCTTGTGGGACAGCTTGCATAGCTGCTGGCGTGAAAGGCCAGTCCGGCGTTCAAAACCGGGTTTTTGGAGCGAGAGTTGAACTCGCGACAGTCGGATTAAATGTCCGATGCTCTACCATTGAGCTATCCATGGCTCACAAGACAGGAGTCGAACCTGTGACTTTCAGGCAACTTGCCTGACGCTCTAACCGCTGAGCTACATGTGATGGTGCTCGGTCCACCAGAACAGCATCCGTACATGAGTGGGCAGGGCCTGATCATGCGGGTGGTGAAAATGGCCTAACCGTTGATGTCTGTTTCGGGTCAGTGACCGGCGAGGAGTTGATACTGCGAGTTCAGGGCTCGATGCAACAGTCAATTCTAATGTTGGAGGTAATTGTTGCTCATAAGATACAGTATGTTGCATTTGAGCAACGTTGCTTGTTTGGTGCAGGACGAGCCAGAGAAAGGACTTTGTTTGGTTTGAAGTGGTTTCGGTGAAGAACCGTAAACCGCAATCCGCTCTGCCTCTTGCGCCGGTAAGGCGGCAGGGGCAAACTTCCGGCCAGATTGTGTTTCCGCCCCTGCGAGGACCTATGGCCAACAAACAGTCCCGGTTTCTGATCGATACCTATTTCGCCGCTTTCAATGCCGGCGATACCAAGAAAATGGAGAGCCTGGTTACCGACGATCTGATCCATGACGTCAACCAGGGCGAACGCCGTGTCGGCAAGGACAAATTCTGGTCCTTCAACGTTCACATGACGCGCTGCTACAAGGAGCGCCTCAGCGATATCGTGCTGTTCGTCAACGAGGACGGCACACGGGCCGCCGCCGAGTTCATCGTTCACGGCAGCTATATCGGCTCCGACAACGACCTGCCGCCTGCGAACGGCCAGACCTACAAGCTGCCCGCAGGCAGCTTCTTCGAGATCCGCGACGGCCAGATCGCCCGTATCACCACCTACTACAACCTTCAGGACTGGATCGACCAGGTGTCGGAAGGTGCGGAAGAGACGGTGGCTGAAGAGGCTTGAGTCTTCGCGCCGGGCTGCGTTAACAGCGCCGAACGCACAAAATCACAGGTGACCCGTCAGCTCTCCGCGGTGTTCCGCGGAGAGCTTTTTTATGTCCGGAACGAACGGTCGCCTGGTTGGTTACGGCGCACACGCAACCGTGAAGCACAGTTCACTGGTGAAAATTATTAGACCAGTCTACTTTTAATTTAGACAGGCACCCCTGAGGGTTGGTTCCGCGAAACGACAAACGAAAGGAAATCCGTTGGCCAGGACGCGCAATGAAGCTGCCTATGAGACAGCGAAAACCCGTCTTCTGGATGTCGGCATGACGCTCATTCGGGAGAACAGTTTCGACGGGATCGGGATCAATGACGTCTTGCGGGAAAGTGGCGTGCCCAAGGGGTCTTTCTACCATTACTTCGACACCAAGGAGGACTTCGGTCTCGAAGTGGCGCGTCACTACCACCGGGATCAGCTCGCTTTTGCAAAGGCCTGCCTTTCGGACCGCCAACGCTCGCCGGTGGAACGTCTGGAAGCATTTTTCTCCGGTGCCCGGGAAGGGATGAAAGACCGCGGCTACACCCAGGGGTGCCTGATGTGCAACCTGTCGACGGAGCTGGCCGACCAGAAACCGGTCTTTCAGTCAGAGCTCGACAGCCACTGGAAGGCGCTGACGGGCGAACTGGAGATCTGCCTGCGGGAAACGGACCTGTCGCGGATCGGACTGTCTCATCTCTCCCCGGCACAGGCAGCCGACTGGCTCATGAATTCGTGGAGCGGCGCGCTGACAAGAATGAAGGCAAGCCGCAGCGACGAACCCCTGGCGCTGTTCATGCGCACAATCTTCAAGAAAGAAGGGAAATGATGATGACTACCCAAAAGACAATCCTGATTACCGGCGCAAGCAGGGGCATCGGCTTTCTGACCGCCCAGAAACTCGTGCAGGATGGCCATATCGTTTATGCCGGCATGCGTGACGTGAATGGCAGGAACGCAGACGCCGCCAAGGCACTCAGCCTGTTTGCCGAAGGGCTTGCGGGCAAACTTGTTCCGGTCAACCTGGATGTGGCCGACGAAAAAGGTGTCGAGCAGACTGTTGCGGCGATCGAGGCGGAGCGGCCGATAGACGTTCTGATCAACAACGCAGGCGTCATGCCGGTTGGGCTGACCGAAGGTTTCACCATGGCGCAGGCAAAGGATCTGTTTGACGTCAATGTCTATGGTGTGATGCATCTGACGCGGGCGGTGTTGCCGGCAATGCGGGCGCGCAAGTCGGGTCTCGTGATCAGCCTCAGTTCGGTTGCAGGCCGGTTCGGCATGCCCTTCTTCGGTCTTTACTGCGCCAGCAAGTGGGCGATGGAGGCTTACTGCGAGTCGCTGCATTACGAACTGGAGCCGTTCGGCGTCGAATCCGTGCTGGTTGAGCCAAGTGGCCATGGCACCGATCTCGTGAGCTCCGCTCCGGCACCCGGCGATGCCGTGCGGGTCGGGCAATATGGTGACTATTCGAAGGGACGCGACCGCTTGCTGGGCATGTTCCAGGGCATGTTCGATCAGGGCGATGCCATCACCGATGCCGGCAATGTGGCGACCAAGATCCTCGAGTTGATTGCAATGGACGGGCCGCGGCCGATCCGCACGCAAGTCGGGCAGGACATGGGCGTCACCGCCCTTAACGAAGCGACCGCACCGATCCAGGCGCAACTGGTGAGCGGCTTGAAACCTGTCTATCTGGGGGCTGCGTCGTGAGCGGCAACGCCCTGATCGTCGGTGCCGGAGCGGGCCTCAGCGCGTCTCTGGCACGGGTTTTCGCGGAAGAAGGCTACGCGGTGACCCTGGCCGCAAGAAACCCTGCAAAACTGGAGGGGCTATGTTCGGAAACGGGGGCAACGGCTCATGCCTGCGATGCGGCCGATGCAGCCAGTGTGGCACGCCTGTTTCAGGACCTCGATAACGCGGGAGCGACACCGGACCTTGTGGTCTACAACGCCAGTGGCCGTGTGCGCGGGCCGGTTGCCGAACTCAATCTTGAGGACGTTCATGCCGCACTGGATGTGACCGCCTTCGGTGCTCTGGCCGTCGCTCATGAGGCGGCAAAGCGGATGGTGCCGAAGCGTGAGGGGGTTATGCTGTTCACCGGGGCTTCAGCCGGCATCAAAGGCTTTCCGCAATCGGCACCCTTCGCCATGGGCAAGTTCGCCTTGCGCGGCTTGTGCCAGTCGCTTGCCCGGGAGTTGTCGCCGCAGAACATCCACGTGGTTCATTTCGTCATCGACGGGGTGATCTACAATCCAGACCGTGGCGCGCCTTATGACGACCCGGACAAGACGCTTCATCCGGATGCAATCGCGCGAGCCTACCTGGAGATCTCGCGGCAGGACAAGAGCGCGTGGACATCCGAACTTGAGCTGCGGCCGAGCGTGGAAAGGTTCTGAGGAAAAGGGTCAACCAGGACCAGAAAAACACCCGGCGCGACTGCTGCCGCGCCGGTATTGTTTTGATTGCTTATTCTGCGGCGTCCGCCCGGGCGCCGAAGTGCCGGGCGAGTTCATCGGCGAGGTCGGTTTTCTCCCACCCGAAACCGCCGTCTTTTTCCGGCGCGCGGCCGAAATGGCCGTAAGCAGCCGTGCGGGCGTAGATCGGCTTCGACAGGCCGAGGCGCTCGCGGATGCCGCGCGGCGTCAGGCGCACCATCTCGCGCAAGGTCTTGCCGAGGGCGACTTCATCAACCTTGCCGGTTCCCTGTGTGTCGACATAGACAGCGACCGGCTCCGGCATGCCGATGGCATAAGCCAGCTGGATCAGGCATTTGTCGGCAAGTCCGGCGGCTACGACATTCTTGGCGAGATAGCGCGATGCATAGGCGGCCGAGCGGTCGACCTTGGTTGGATCCTTGCCGGAAAAGGCACCGCCGCCATGGGGAGCCGCGCCGCCATAAGTGTCGACGATGATCTTGCGGCCGGTGAGGCCGGCATCACCATCCGGTCCACCGATCACGAAACGGCCTGTCGGGTTGATGAAGATCCGGTTGTCGGGAACGGACCAGCCGACGGGCAGGGCGTGCAGGATGAACGGCAAGACCGCTTCGCGCACGTCTTCCTGGCTGACGTTCTCGCCGTGCTGGGTGGAGACGACTACAGCATCGATGCCGGTCGGATGACCGTTTTCGTAGCGGAGTGTTACCTGGCTTTTGGAATCCGGGCCAAGGCGTGGTTCACGGCCGGATTTGCGGGCATCTGCCATGGTGCGCAGGATCTTGTGTGACAGCAGGATCGGCGCGGGCATGAGTTCTTCGGTCTCGTTGCAGGCGTAACCGAACATGATGCCCTGGTCGCCGGCACCTTCCTCGCCCTTGTCGCCTTCGTCGACACCCATGGCGATGTCCGCCGACTGGCGATGCAGGCGGTTGATCACCTCCAGCGTTTCCCAATGGAAGCCTTCCTGCTCATAGCCAATATCGCGGACGGCTTCGCGCACCAGGTTCTCCACATTGTCCATCACCTGATCGGGCCCGCGAACTTCGCCCGCTATGGTGACATGATTGGTGGTGGTCAGCGTTTCGCAGGCAACGCGTGCGTCAGGGTCCTGTTCCAGGAAAGCGTCCAGAATGGTGTCGGATATCCGGTCACAGACCTTGTCCGGGTGTCCCTCGGAAACGGATTCACTGGTGAATAGCCAGGATCTTTGCGTCATTGCGCGCTCCTTGTCGTTTTTGGAAAGGAAAGTCCTGCCTCGTGGTGCTTGAATGCACCGGGGCAGGAGATCTAAAAGGCAGGGGATTAGGCAGGCTTGCGGAACAGCTGAATGCCCCAGGCGAGTTGCCCGGCGTCCGCAGCGTTGACCCAGTTCATGAGCCCGATGGACATCTTGTCGAGGTATTCCGCAGAAGCACCTTCGCTGCGTAGCTTGTCGTAGTTGGCGAGCAGTTCCTCACGCACCCGGAAATAGTGATTGCGCAACTGCTGCGTCATGTCCTGCTGTTCAACGGTTTCAAAGCCGAGGGATTCGGCCGTCTCACGGTAGAAGCGCATCGAGCCCAGGCTGTTGAGCTGCAGACGGTCATAAACCGGCTGGAGGGCTTTCGGATCTGCGTCGTCTGCCTGCATCGGGTCAGTGAAGATGAAATAGCCGCCCGGCTTCAGCACCCGGTAGACTTCCTGAAGCACCTTGTGACGCTGGTCGGAGTGCAGGATTGCATCCTGGCTCCAGACGATTTCGAAGCTTTCGGGCTCTTCCGGGATATCCTCGAAGACGCCGTGCTGGACCCGGATCCTGTCCTTGAAGCCTTGCTGAATGTTGCGGTGCCGGTTGGTGTCGTTCTGGACGTCGGAGATGTTCAGGCAAACTGCGCTGCAGCCGCTGGCTTTGACCAGCTTGCGCATCGCGCCGCCGTAACCGGAGCCAATGTCGAGTACCTTCGCATCCGCACCGAGATTGGGCAGCATGCCGGCCATCTCGTCGATGGTCAGATCGGAAGCCTCACGAATGTTGCTGGTTGTGTCATAGAGGCCGATGTGCAGGTCCTGACCACCCCAGACAAGGCTGTAGAAGGTGTCGGCGTCGTCACTGTCGTAATAGCTTTCGGCGACCTCACGGATGTCCTTGGAGCCGTCTTCAAGCCGAGCACCACCCCAGCGAACCAGGTGCAGGCTGGATTTTTCGGCGATGTGGATGAAGAAGTCCGGATCGTCTTCGGCAAAGGTTTCCTGGAAGTCGCCATAGGTGCGGACCCGCTCGAAGCCTGCTTCCGACAGAAGCCGGCGCATGTAGTTCTTGCGGATGGGGCACATGTTGAGCGTGTATTCGGCACCATCGGGAAAGCTGTATTTGAACCGGGCAAGGCCGTCGTCCATATGCACCGGTTCGGCCTTCACCTTCTTGCCTGCGTAATAATACTTGTGCTTGTTTGAATAGCCATGGTCGAGCATCGCATCGTAATTGCGCTGATCGATGATCAGGATGCCGTCGTGTTTGAGCGCCGCGTAGAATTCGGCAAGCGCCCGGCGGCGATCCAGTTCGTCATGCAGGTGCGTGAAGGAGTTGCCGAGGCAGATGATGGCGTCGTATTTGCCCTGGATGTCCCGGTTGAGCCAACGCCAGTCTGCCTGAACAGTCTTCAGGATCATGCCGCGTTTCTGGCCGTTCTGGAAGGCTTTGGCCAGCATTGCGGCGGAGCCGTCGGCCGACGTGACGTTGAAACCGGCGCGGGTCAGCCGTACCGAGTGAAAGCCGGTGCCGGTGGCGACATCGAGAACGGTTTCCTTGCCGCGTGCACGCAGCACGTCCATGAAGAACTGTCCCTCGCTGTCTGCCCGCGCGTCCCAGTCGATCAACTCGTCCCACTTTTCCACGAATGACATGATGTATTCGCCGCGATAGAGATCCGTTTCACGGTCTGCAATCGGATCCTGGCCATAAGCCTGTTCATCCAGTTGCAACTCGGCATTGGTCGCCAGCTGTTCAGCCTGCATGGATATCGTCTCCTTTTTGAGGTCGAGCGATGCCGCACGGAACGGGCCGCGGCGTGCACGCGCTCATGCACCGCCCGGAGGTCGGGCAGCGAGCGTCGGAAATGGTCTGTATCCAGCCCGGCAGGTGGTGCGAGGGTGCACTGGACGGATTCTAGCCGACCCCTTGCGCGAAGGGTCGAATGCCGGACTTTTCTGGAAGGCACGCTAGGCAGCAGAAGGGTGCTGCAGATGCGGAAGATGGGCTGTCTGGTGCCCGTTTCATCCGCTGTCGAAGCGGCGCGCGCCTTTCAGTCATTTGGTGGCGAGACCTTACCAAACAGCTGAGTCATTACAACAGCGGGTGCGGGAAAAATCGGGCATGATCCGAAAGTGTGCTTGTAAGGCATTGTCAGGTATGAAGTATTTTTTTGTAAAACTTTTCTGACATATGCGTGGTCAGCACACCTCAGGCGTGCTGGCCGCTTTTGTCCCGCCGGCTTCAAGCGCCTTGGTAGTCCGGCATGCGCCGTTCGATCCAGGCGGTGAGACCCTCGTGAACGTCCTTCGTGGCTGCCATGCGGGCAAACTGTTCCTGTTCGATCCGCAGGCCTTCCGTGATGGTCGTATTCAGGCCGCGTGTGACAGCGGTCAGGATCCTGGAAGCGGCGAGGGGAGAGTGTCGCAGGATGCGCTCTGCCAGGGCGAAGGCTGCGTCCAGTTCCCTGCCGTCAGCGACAACCTGATTGACCAGGCCAAGGTCAAACGCTCTTGCCGCGGAGAAGCTGTCACCGGTCAGAAGCAACTCTAGGGCCCGTTTGCGGCCTGCCAGGCGTGGCAGGCGCTGTGTGCCGCCAAAGGTCGGCGGGATGCCGATATTGATTTCCGGTTTGGCAAACAGCGCGCTTTCGCAGGCAACGGCAAGATGAACCGCTTCGGTAATCTCGCAGCCGCCGCCGTAAGCCAGACCGTTGACCGCGGCAATAACCGGTTTGGGATAATCTTCCAGACGGGCGGTCATGCGCTGCCCCCGCTGGCAGAAGTCACGTACCGCGGCCTCTATGCTGTCTGCAATGCTGCGTGAAAATTCGTGAATGTCTCCGCCGGCCGAAAAGGCGCGCCTGCCTGCGCCGGTGATGACAACAGCACCGATGCCGTCGTCCGGTTCCAGCTCGTCCAGATGAGCCTGAAGGAGGTCGTTCGTTGCGTAGTCGAGTGCATTCAGTTTTTCCGGCCGGTTGATCGTCAGAAGCGCGATCGGGCCGTGGCGGTCGAGAAGAACGGGAGCGGTCATGGGCTGTGTCCTTGGTTTGATGTCGATAGGAGGACGCTAGCGGTGAGGTGCATTGAAGTATATTCACTGGTGAGTATACTTCGCGGATGAACAAGCCAGCCGAAACAGCCAGAGAGCGCATCCTGACCGCTGCCAACAAGCTCTTCTACGCAGAGGGGATTCGCGCCGTCAGTCTCGATACGATCGCGGAAAAGGCGGGCATCACCAAGAAGACGGTCTACTATCATTTCAAGAGCAAGGACGACCTGATTGAAGCCTATCTGGCGTCGCGCGATCAGCCGAACCTCAATCAGTTCCGCAAATGGTTTGGTGAGGCCGAAGGTGAGCTTCCAGACAAGGTTCAGGCGATCTTCCGGCACATTGCGGTCTCTGCAAGGCATCCAAAGTGGAAGGGGTGCGGCTTTCTGCGCACCGCAGCGGAACTTGCCAATATGCCCGGGCACCCGGCGATGAAGGTCGGCGCCGGGCACAAGAAGAAATTCGAGGCCTGGATGACGGAAGAATTCGAGGCCGCGGGTATTGGCAGCGCGCCGGACCTTGCCAGGCATATCGTTTTGCTGCTGGATGGCGCGTTTTCAACGATCCTGGTTCACCGCGATCCGGCATATGCGGAAGCTGCGGGAGAGGCCGCGCAGGCCCTGGTGGCGTCGGCAATGGCCAGTCAGGCCACCTGAAGGTCGGCGCCGTTTCATCTTCATTTATGAGGTAACGCCCTAGAAGAATTCAGGATTTCGGGCGACGATCTGGTCGACCTGTTTCAAGGTGCCCGAAAGATGTTCGCGCACGGCAGCTTCCGTTGCTGTTTCGTAGCCTGCCTCTATGCCATCTAGGATCAATGCGTGGTATCGCAGGATGCTGGCCGGTTTGCCGGGATCCGGCAGGTTGAGGTTGCGCAAGCGGTCGATATGGCCCGAGCGCGAGGCAACCAGCTGAGACAGGCTGGAAAGCCCGACGGCCTTGAACAGGGACAGGTGAAACTGTTTGTCGAAGGTGGCAAAGAGGCTGAGATCGCCTTCGGCAAGGGCTGTTTCCTGAAGCCGGAGGAGCTGCCGCGCCGGTGCGATCGACGATTTGTCTTCCTGTTTTGCCAGGGTTCGGGTCACCTCCAGTTCCAGCGAAAGGCGCAGGAACTGGGTCTCGCGGGCGTGGGCGACATCGATCTTCGACACTTCGGTCTTGGATTGCGGATAGATGGTCAGCAATCCCTCTTCTTCCAGCTTCATCATGGCGTCGCGCACGGGCGTCTGGCTGACGCCGTAGTGCGAGGCGAGATCTGTCCGTGACAGGCTTAGGCCGGGCTTGAGCTCTAGTGAGATGATCCGTGCACGCAGCGATTCCTGGATTTGCTGACTGACGGAGATGCGGCGAATCCGTTCTCCGCTACCGGTGTCTGACACCTTGCCCGAGTCATTCAGCATCTGATCCAGTTCAATCGTCATCGCTGATCCTCTTCTTCGAATGCACGATTCCTCTCAAAGGAAGATAGAACACACTTGCGGGAAATGCACTAATATATTAATGCATCAGATAGCGGGAGGAGGAGTTCCCCGCGCAATCGAGTGGAGGACACCATGAAATTCACCGCCGCTGCCCTTGCAGCTTCGGTCTCCGTCATCGCAACAATCGCGCAGGCAGAGACGTTCAGCATTCAGACCTCATTCAACGCAGGGGACTTTTCCACCCAGTATCTGACGGAAACCTGGCTGCCGAAGATCAAGGAAATGACCGACGGCCGCGTCGAGATCCAGTTGACGCCGAACGGGTCCGTGGTTCCGGCGAGGGAAACACCCGATGCTGTTGCCGCTGGTGTTCTGGACGGCGACTTTACGTCCGTGAACTACTTCGCGGGCCGCGAGCCGGCTTACGCAATCATGGGCGATCTCATTTCCGGCTATGATACGCCGCAGCAGATGCTTGGCTTCTGCAAGGATGGCGGCGGCGAAGCCGTGATGCAGAAGGCCGCCGATGCGGTCACCGGTGGGGAAGTGCAGGTTGTGGCTTGCGGCCCTTATTCCCGTGAGGCGCTGCCGGCCCGTGTGCCGATCCGCACGTTCGAAGATCTGGCCGGCAAGAAGATCCGCTCTCCGGAAGGGCTTGCCGCAGCCGTTTTCCAGGCTGCTGGCGCATCGCCGGTTTCCATTCCCTTCTCCGAGGTCTATGGCGCGCTGGAAAAGGGCATTGTCGATGCCGCCGATGCCTCGGCTTATGTCAACAACGACGCGACGGGTCTTCATGACGTTGCGCCATACCCGCTTTATCCGGGCATCCATTCCATGCCGTCGATGCAGTTCACCATCAACAAGGCAAAGTGGGATGCGCTCAGCGCGGAGGACCAGAAGGCCCTGCGTGACTGGTGGTATGACGCCATGTTCGCAATGGCGGCTGAGGTCGACAAGAAGGACAAGGAACTGGCTGCCAGAGACAGTCAGGGCGAGAAGATCGAAGTGATCAACTGGGCGCAGGAAGATCGCGACCAGTTGCGCGAGATCGCCCGCAAGGAGTGGGAAGCCTACGCACAGAAGTCGGACCTCGCCAAGGAAGCTCTGGACGCGAACATTTCCTACATGACCGAGATCGGTCTCTTCAAAAACTAGGACGGATCGCAACACCGCGTGCCCTTGCCCTCCGTCGATGAGGTGAGGGCATCCGGTTTTGTCGCCGAGGTGTTGGGCCGGACAAAGCCTCGAAGCCCAGCGCCGGGGAGCGTCTGACGTGCCCCGCAAGGTCTGCATTCAGGGAGAGAAGATGAAACGTCTATTCGCGCGCTATGCCGATATCATGGACAGCGTCAGCGTGTTCATCGGCCATGGCTGCTCCGTGCTGTTTTTTGCGTGTATTGCAGTCTCGGCCCTCGAGGTGGTGATGCGGTACGGCTTTGACAGGCCGACGGTCTGGTCGACGGAACTTGCCATGACGCTCTGTGCCTCGGCCTGGGTGCTGGCCGTTGGCTATGTCACTCAGCGACAGCGGCATATTTCCATCACCATGATCGAAACGCTGGTCAGCCCGCGTGTCTGGCGCATCATGCGGCTGTTGCAGATGCTGATCGCAGCAGGTGCAGTAATCGTTCTGACCATGGCCTTGTGGGACCCTATGGTGAAGGTGCTGAAGCGCACCGAGCATTCCGGTACTGCCCTCAACTCGATCCAGCCAACCTATCTGAAGATACTGCTTGTGGTGGGCTGCGTTCTCTACATCCTCCAGCTTGCCGCCAACATTATTCGCTGGTTCCAGCGCACCGAAGGGGAGATCGCCGGTGGGCATTGAACTCATTACCCTTCTGATCGTCGTTGCGCTGCTGGCGCTGATGGCGCTGGGCGTGCCGCTTGGCATAACCACGCTGACGGTGTCACTGGCAACTGCGATCCTTTATTTCGGCGAACGCGCCGGCTTCTTTATCGTTGCCGCCAATGTCGGCGAGGTTCTTCACAAGTACGAACTGATAGCCGTTCCCTTCTTCGTCTTCATGGCCAACGTTCTGGAACGATCGGGCATCGCGCAGTCGCTGTTCGACAGTATGGCTATCCTGGGTGGGCGCTTCCGCGGTTCGGTGGCGGTGCAGACCTGTGTCGTTGCGGTGGTGCTGGCGGCGATGTCCGGCATCATGGGCGGCGAGATCGTCATGCTGGGTCTGATCGCTCTGCCGCAGATGTTGCGCCTGGGCTATGACCGCAAGCTCTCGATCGGCATCATCTGCGCGGCCGGTGCCCTGGCAACGCTGATCCCGCCCTCGGTCGTGCTGATCGTCTACGGCCTTGCGGCCCAGGTGTCGATCACCAAGCTTTTTGCCGCCTCTGCTGTGCCGGGGCTGATCCTCGCCGGGCTGTTCATCACCTATATTCTGATCCGGGTCCGCCTTAATCCGGCGCTGGCGCCGATCTACGATATTCCCGAAACCGGGTTGCCGCTGTTCCAGCGCGTCAAGTTTCTGAAGGGCGTCGTCCTTCCGGGGCTTCTGATCGGTGCTGTGCTCGGGGTGATCTATTCCGGCGTTGCAACCGTCACGGAGGCGGCAGCGGTTGGCGCTGTCGGTGCGCTCGTGGTTGCCGCCATCCGCAATGAGCTGACCTGGAAGATGGCTCGCGATGCCATGCGGCAGACCGTGCTGACAGTCGGTTCCATCATCTGGCTGGTGCTGGGAGCTGTCTCGCTGATCGGCATCTACAACCGGATCGGCGGCGGCGAATTCCTGCGCGGCCTGCTGACTTCCCTCGATATCGCGCCGATCCTGGTCATCGTCGTCATGATGCTGATCGTGATGGTGCTCGGCACGTTCCTGGAATGGATCGCGATCATCTTCATCACCGTGCCGATCTTCGCACCGGTGGTCGTGGATCTCGGGTTCGATCCGGTGTGGTTCGGGGTACTCTTTGCCATGAACATCCAGATCTACTACCTGTCGCCGCCCTTTGGGCCTGCCTGCTTCTTCCTGAAGTCGGTGGCGCCAAAGGACATCCAGCTTCAGGAAATCTTCGCTGCCGTGCTGCCGTTCATCGCGCTGCAGGCTGTCGGTCTGTTCCTGGTGCTGTTTTTCCCAGATCTGGCGCTGTGGCTGCCGAACCTGCTGGATTGAGGAGGGTGAGATGAAAATCACAGACAAGGATCTTACCCGCCAGGACGAGGACATCGCACCGGGAGACTTCGCGGATGAAGAACGCGGCGACGACCGGTTCGGCAATTGGCCGGAAGTTGCCGGTCTCGTCTTCACCCTCATCGTCATCTGGCTGACCTTTGCCTTCACCGGATAAAATCATGACGCACAAAGCCCCAAAAGACTTACGTTCCGCGCGCTGGTTCGCTCCAGACGATCTACGCAGCTTCGGTCATCGCTCGCGGTTGATGCAACTCGGCTATTCGGAAGACGACTTCCGCGACAGGCCGGTGATCGGTGTGCTTAACACCTGGTCGGAGCTGAATACATGCCATGCCCACTTCAAGGAGCGGGTTCAGGACGTGAAGCGCGGTGTCTTTCAGGCAGGCGGTTTTCCCGTCGAGATGCCGTCGCTCTCGGTCGACGAAAGCTTCACGAAGCCGACCTCGATGCTTTATCGCAACATGCTGGCCATGGAGACGGAAGAGATGATCCGCTCGCACCCGCTGGATGGTGTGGTGCTGATGGGAGGCTGCGACAAGACCACACCCGGTCTTGTCATGGGGGCGATTTCGGCTGGCGTTCCGATGGTCTATCTGCCGGCCGGCCCGATGCTGCGCGGCAATTACGCGGGCAAGATCCTGGGCTCTGGTTCCGATGCCTGGAAATACTGGGACGAACGCCGGGCAGGCAATATTTCCGACGAGGAATGGCTGGGCATCCAGGGCGGTATCGCTCGCTCCGCCGGTACCTGCATGACCATGGGTACGGCCTCGACGATGACGGCCATTGCCGATGCGATGGGACTGACCTTGCCGGGGGCGTCTTCCATCCCGGCTGTCGACAGCGGCCACCAGCGGATGGGTGCGGACTGCGGCCGGCGCATTGTCGAGATGGTCTGGGAAGACCTGACGCCGAACCGTATCGTCACGGATGCCGCCTGCCGGAACGCTGCTGTCGTAGCCATGGCAACCGGGTGTTCCACCAACGCCGTTGTCCATCTCATTGCCATGGCGCGCCGGGCCGGCGTGGATCTCTCCCTCGATGATCTGGATGCCCTTGGCCGGGTGACGCCGCTGATCGCCAATGTGCGGCCCTCCGGCAAGGACTACCTGATGGAGGATTTCTTCTATGCAGGCGGTCTGCGCGCGCTGATGAAACAGATCGAGGATCGGCTGGATCTTTCCGCCTTGACCATCACCGGCAAGACACTGGGTGAGAACCTGGAAGGGGCGGTTGTCTATAACGACGACGTCATCCGTCCGCTGTCCAACCCGGTCTACCGGGAAGGCTCGCTTGCCGTTCTGCGCGGCAATTTGTGCCCGGACGGTGCGGTGATCAAACCGGCGGCCTGCGACCCGAAGTTCCATTATCACGAAGGACCGGCGCTGGTCTTCGACAGCTATCCGGAAATGAAGGCGGCCATTGAAGACGAGACCCTTGAGGTCACGCCCGATCATGTCCTGGTGTTGCGCAATGCAGGGCCTCAAGGCGGGCCGGGTTTTCCCGAATGGGGCATGCTGCCGATCCCCAAAGCGCTGATCAAGCAGGGCCACCGCGACATGCTGCGGATCTCCGATGCGCGCATGTCCGGCACCTCCTATGGCGCCTGCGTGCTTCATGTGGCGCCGGAAAGTTATGTCGGTGGGCCATTGGCGCTTTTGAGGACGGGCGACACTGTGCGTCTCGATCTCGCCAATCGTCGCCTCGACATGATGGTGGACGAGGTGGAACTGGATGCCCGCAAGGCCGCCTGGCAAGCGCCCGTGCCGCGGTACGAACGCGGATACGGCTATATCTTCCAGCGGCATGTTACCCAGGCCGACAAGGGCTGCGACTTCGACTTCCTGCAATCCGATTTCGGCCGGACCGCCGGCGAACCCGATATCTTCTGAGGACACCATGAGCGACTACACTCTTTCCGACGACACCCGCGCGAAGCTGAAAAAAGTCTCGACCGCCTCCATCGCGACGGCGCTCTACAAGCGCGGCCTGCGCAACCAGTTCATCCAGGGTGTCGTGCCTGTGGCCCCGAAAGATGAAAACATGGTCGGTCAGGCCTTCACGCTGCGCTATATCCCTGCGCGGGAAGACCGCAATCCGATCACGGTCTTCCGCAATCCGGACCATCCGCAGCGGGTCGCCATGGAAACCTGCCCCCCGGGTCATGTGCTGGTGATGGATGCCCGCAAGGATGCCCGCGCGGCAACGGCAGGCTCCATCCTGATCACGCGGCTGGCCCTGCGCGGTGCCGCCGGTGTCGTCTCCGACGGTGGGTTCCGGGATGCGGAAGGCATCGGCGCGCTCGACATGCCCGCCTATTACGCCAAGCCGTCCGCGCCTACCAATCTTACCCTGCATGAAGCGCTTGACATCAACGTGCCGATCTCCTGCGGCGATGCCCCGGTGTTTCCGGGGGATGTGCTGGTCGGCGACAAGGACGGCGTCATGGTGATCCCGGCACATCTGGCCGACGAACTTGCGGACGAATGCACAGGGATGGAGAGTTTTGAGGATTTCGTGCTGGAGGAAGTTCAGGCCGGAACGCCGATCATCGGCCTCTATCCGCCGACCAAGGAAGAGAACGTCCAGAAGTACGAAGCCTGGCGGCAGAAGACAGGGCGGTAGGGGGGCGTATGCTCTAACCAACCCAAACCTCATCCTGAGGAGCCGGAACGCGGCGTCTCGAAGGATGGGCGGCACACTCCGGAACAAGCATCCCATCCCTTGAGACAGCGCTTCGCGCTTCCTCAGGATGAGGTCGTGTGTGTGGGGCTGCGGTGGGTATGTTTGACTGTCGCTCGTGTCACTCCACCAGCCCCGCGTTCCTTCCGGGACTGACCTACCTTGCCGGCATGCCTTTCGCGCGGAAATGTCGTTTCTGGGCGGCGATGCGGAACTGGGCGTTGGCGGCGCCATAGCCCTTGTAGCCGCCACGGCGTTCGACGATCTCGAAAAAAAAGCCTTCGCCGTAGGTCGGGCTGTAGAGCTGGAAATACTCGCCGTTCTCGTCCCGGTCGTAGAGGATGCCCGAGCTTTTGAGGTCGTTGAGGAAGTCTTCCTCCAGCCCGAACCGGGCGTCCAGATCGTCATAGTAGTTCGGCGAGATCACCAGCGGTGTGAAGCCGTAGGCTTTCAGGGCTTTCACTGTCTTGAAGATATCGGCGGTTTCAAAGGCAATGTGCTGCACACCTGAGCCGAAACCCTCCGAGATGAAGTGCCCGGCGAGAGTCTTGCGATTTTCCGCCCCGTTGAGCGTGATCCGCAGGCTGCCGTCGTCGTTCTCGATGGCCTGGCTGCGGACGAGACCGGCCGGGTCGATGACATCCACCATGGCGGTCTTTTCGGTGTCGAAGATCGACCGGTAAAACAACAGCCAGGTCAGCATCTCGTCGTAGTTCATGGTCTCAGCGAGGTGGTCGATGCGGATCAAGCCGGCACCGCCTGTTGCACCGCCCTGACCGATCGGCTCGAAGTCGATTTCCCAGACCCGGGACAGATCCTTGCTGTCGTCAACGAAGTGGATGACGCTGCCGCCAAGAGCGCGGATCGCCGGGATCTTCAATTCGCCCGGACCGACCGGCTGTTCGAAGGTCTTGGCCCCTAGCGCCTCGGCGCGGGCAACGGTTGCGGAAGCGTCGGCAACCTTCAGGCCGATGTCGCAGACATTGGTGCCGTGGGAGATGTAGGACGCATGGGCGAAGCCGCGTGGGTCGGTATTGATGAGGATGTTGATGCTGCCCTGCCGCCAGAGTTCGACGTCCTTGGAGACATGCTTTCCGGACTTGTGGAAGCCGAGCGTCGTCAGCATGGACGACAGGTCGTTTGCTTCCTTTCGGTCGGCGGCAAATTCAACGAATTCGATACCGGCAACCGGTACCCGGTCGGGCATGTCCGGTACGGGGATCCTGATGCCGGGTTCGGTGCGCCGAACCTGGTCCATCAGGTAGAGCAGTGAGCGGTAGCCGTCGACGGCGATCGACTTCGGCGAGCCGCCGCGGAACTGATCGTTGAAGATCTCCAGCGATAGCACTCCGTCATAGCCGGTTGCCGCCACGGCCCGCATGAAGCCGGTCACGTCCAGATCACCTTCGCCGGGCATGTTACGGAAATGGCGGCTCCAGTAGAGCAGGTCCATGTTGAAGTTCGGCGCGTCGGCAAGCTGGACGAAGAAGATCTTGTCGCCCGGAATGGCCCGGATCGTATCCGGATCCGTCTTGCGGGCGAGGGTGTGGAAGGAATCCAGGATCAGGCCCACGTTGGGGTGGTCGGCTCTTCTGACGATTTCCCAGGCATCACGGTGATCGTTGACGAAACGTCCCCAGGCGAGGGCCTCATAGCCGATGCGGATACCGCTTTTGGCGGCAAGGTCGCCAAGTTCTGCAAGATCGTCTGCGGCGCGATCGATGCCGCCAAGCGCGATGGGAGAGACATTGGAGCAGATCAGCACAAGATCCGCACCCATTTCCCTCATCAGGTCGAACTTGCGTTCGGCGCGGGCGAAGGTCCGGCTGCGCTGCGGCTCGGGCATGCCCTCGAAGTCACGAAAGGGCTGAAATAGTGAGATCTCCAGGCCGTGGTCACTGACCATCTGGCCGACGTCCTTCGGGCTGCGATCGAAGGCCAGGAAGTCGTTTTCGAAGATCTCGACGCCATCGAAGCCGGCTGCCGCGATTGCGCTGAGCTTTTCGGCAAGGTCACCTGCGATGGAGACGGTGGCGATGGCGGTTTTCATGAGGACCTTCCGTGGTTTCAGTAGCCCATAACGCGGGGCAGCCAGATGACCGTTTCCGGCACAAAGGTGAGGATCAGCAGCACCAGCACCTCAACGAAGAAGAATGGCAGGATGGCCATGGTCAGCCGCGCCATCCCGACCTGGGCAATGCCTTCGGCAACGAACAGGCAGAGGCCGAGCGGCGGGGTGATCAGGCCGATCATCAGGTTGAAGATGACAAGGATGCCGAAGTGGACCGGGTCGACGCCCATGCCGACGGCAATCGGGTGCAGGATCGGCACGAGCACCAGCATGGCGGCGATGCCTTCCAGAAACAGGCCAACAAACAGGAACAGCAGAATGGTGGCAATGAGGAACGTGGTCTTGCTGTCCACGTTCAGTAGCACCCAGTCGGTCAGCATGTTCGGAACGCGGTTGTAGGTCAGCAGCCAGTTGGCGGCGGAAACCGCGGCAATGATGATCAGGATGACCGCGCTGTCGCGCATGGCTTCGGAGAAAAGGCGCGGCAGGGCAGACAGCTTGATGTTGCGGTAGACGAAGATGCCGAGGAAAAGCGCATAGGCGACGGCGAAACTTGCCGCCTCTGTTGGCGTCACGATACCGAGCAGGATGGAGCCGACGACGAACACCGGCATCAGCAGCGGCAGGATGCCGCCTAAGATAGCCTGGCTGGCCGGTTCGACTGTCAGTCCTACTGCCTGATCGCCGTGATCGACCTTCACGGTCAGCATCACGAAGACGGAGAGGAATATCGCCAGCAGAATGCCCGGGACGATGCCGGCAAGAAACAGCGCCGGTACCGAAACACCGGAGACGATCAGCGCGTAGATGATGACCGGGATGGATGGCGGGATGATCGGCCCGATGACGGAGGAGGCCGCCGTCAACGCTGCTGCGAAAGGACGGGAATAGCCGTGCTTTTCCATCTCGGGAATGAACACTCGGCCAATGGCCGATGTGTCGGCAACGGCGGAGCCGGAAAGACCTGCGAAGATCACCGACGCCCAGATGTTGACGAGCGCCAGACCGGCACGCAGTTGGCCGACCAGCACATTGGCGAAGGCGATAATGCGGCTGGTGATGCCGCTTTCGTTCATGACCTCGCCTGCCAGCACGAAGAGTGGAATGGCAAGCAGCGGAAAGGAGTTCATTCCCTTGAACATTTCCGTCGCGACCACGCGCAGGGAATAGGGCGCTTCGCCGTAGCCCATGAACACCAGCAAGGCCGCAATGATGGCAAGAGCGATTGGAACACCGGTGGCGAGCCCGATGAGGAGGATTGCGTAGATCATGCCTGCACCGCCTTGATCGCCGAGATACGTTCAAAGAACTTGAGAGCGGCTGCGACGGCCAGCAAGGCGCCGCCGATGGCGATGGCATATTGCCAGGTGCCCACCTTGGCGACCCAAACCAGTGCGTCGATGCCGGTGGTTTCCGCAAGCCAGTTACCTGCTGATTTCAGGCCCGAAGCATCGAGATTGCCTCGTCGAACGGCGAAAGCATGCCCGGAGAAGGCGAGGGCGACACCAGTCACAAAGCTGACCAGGTCGACGGCTGCAAAAAGCTTTTCTCGCACGGACACGGAGAGAAAATCTGTCAGCACCGTGAAGCGGATGTGCCTGTCCTGCAGATAGGCAAGCGCAAGGCCGAACATGACCCCGTAGATGGTCAGGTAGATCGGCAGTTCCTCGCCCCAGGAAACCGACTGGCCGACGGTGTAGCGGCGCAGCGAATTGACGAAGATGATGGCGAAGACGAGGGCCATCGACAGGCCGGCTCCGAGCGCAAAGAGGCGCCGGGCAAATTCGTTGACCGTTTTCATGTTCCAGGTCCTGCTTGTTCAGCTTTTGGCTATTCAACTGACTTTGATTGAACAGCCAAAAGCTGATCCTTACCAACAGTCCAGAACCCCGGGCGGCAAACCGCCCGGGGTCTTGAGCGCTTTACTGGCTTGCAGCAGCAACGGATTCCTGCAGGCGGTCGATCCAGACGGCGTCTTCACCCAGTTCGCCGCGCAGATATTCAACAACCGCCGGCTGGGCCTTTTCAGCGAAGGCTGCGATTTCGTCAGCCGTCGGAGAGTAGACCTGCATGCCTTCGGCCTGAACCTTGTTGACGCCTTCAGCCGTGCTCCACTGCTGGATGGAACGGCCCATGTTGCCGGCAATGCGAGCCGCACGGGCGACCACGGCCTGCTGAGCCGGGGTGAGCGACTGGTAGAACTCGTCGGAGATCAGGATAAAGTCGGCGGCATAGACGTGGCCGTCGAGGGTCATGTATTTCTGCAGCTTGTGCAGGCCGTTGTTGTAGATCACGCCGACCGGGTTTTCCTGGCCGTCAACGACACCGGTGGACAATGCGTTGGGAAGTTCGGTCCAGGCGATCGGGGTCGGCTCGCCGCCGAGGCCTTTCACCATTTCGACGTAGAGCGGGATCGGCTGCACACGGAACTTCAGGCCTTCCATGTCCGCAGGCGTCCGGATTTCGCGGGTGCCGTTGGTAAAGTTCCGGAAGCCGGTTTCACCATAAGCCAGCGTGCGAAGGCCGGTCTGTGCAAGGCAGTGTTCGGCAAGGGCATCACCGAAATCACCGTCGAGCACGTCCCAGGCAATGGTTGCCGAAGAGAAGGTGTAGGGAATGTCCAGAACGGACGCTGCCGGGCAGGCCTTGGACATGGCGCCGGACACCAGGACGACCTGGGTCAGGTTGTCCTGGGCCTGGGCGACCAGCTCGTCTTCGTTGCCCAGCGCGCCGGCCGGAAACAGTTCCACCGTCAGGTCGGTCTCGCCTTCGACGATGTTCTTGAAGATATGAGCGGCAGCGCCCTTCTTGGATGCGGTCCATTCGTCCGGATCGACATGGGCCAGACGGATAGTCTGAGCCTGGGCCGCGGCGGCGAGGCCGACTGTGAGAAGGGCAGTAGCTGCCAGGGATGAGAATTTGAAACGCATGACTTCCTCCCGTTTGCGTAACATTTTCAAAAAGACCATTTCCGTTTTCGTGATGATGTGAAACCGGAAGGGTTAAGCGTCCGCGGTTGCCCGCGGCATTTCATCAAAGGCGTCGAATGCCGCCTTCATCCGGACCGGATCGGCCCGGCGGCCGGTAAAGAGTTCAAAGGCCCGTACGGCCTGGAACACCGCCATGCCCGAGCCAGGCAGAACCCGGCAGTCGAGCTTTCTTGCCCCTGCCAGAAGGTCCGTTTCCAGCGGGAAGTAGACAATGTCCGCAACCCACATGTCGGGCTTGAGCAGTGCGAGCGGGAACGGTGTTCCAGGTGTCTTGGCCATGCCGACCGGGCTTGCATTGACGATCCCGGACAGGCCTGTGCAGCTTGCCGCATCAAGTGTGGCAACAGGTTCGACGGTCAGTCCCTGACGGTTTGAGAGAACCAGCCGGGCAAGTTGCTCCACGCGCGCAGTGTCGACGTCGAAGATCTTCAGGTGCTGGACACCGCAGTCCGCCAGCGCGTGGGCAACCGCAACACCGGCCCCGCCGGCGCCGATGAGAAGAACCGTCTTCAGTGATGTGCCGATCATGTTCCGGCGAAAACTTTCCGCAAATCCCCAAAGGTCGGTGTTGTGGCCAATGCGCTTTCCATCCCGGAACACGATGGTGTTGACCGAGCCGACAGCGGCCGCATTGGGCGACAACTGGTCCAGCAGCGGGATCACTTCCATCTTGAACGGGTAGGTGACGTTGAGACCGTTGAAACCGGTCACTTCGGCCGCGTGCACAATAGCTTTCAGGTTCTGTTCGTTCTCGGGAAGGGTATCCACATCGATAATGCGATAGACGCCGCGCAGGCTTTGAGCTGCCGCTTCGGCCATATGCATTTCCGGTGTTCTGGAGCGGGCGATTCCCCGTCCGATCAGGCCGGCCAATACGATGTTGCTTGCTGCGTTCACCCAGGTTCCTCCCAGAAACCTTATCTGATGCCCCGTTTTCGGGGTCTGTCTGGCAGGAGATATCGTCTCCTCACAATCAAATTGTACTAACCAGTTAATTCAGTCAAGAGAAATGTACCGTCTGGTTAATTTGGGCTGGCGCCAAGCGCCTGGCTGGTTTAGAAAAAAGGCATGTCGATCAATGAGTCAGAGCTGCCGGAAAAAAATTCTCCACGGGGTCGCTGGAAACAGGATCCGGAAGGGGTACGCGCCAATATTCTCGCCGTTGCTCTGGAGGAGTTCTCCGCGAACGGCCTTTCCGGTGCGCGCATGGACGAGATCGCGGCCAAGACGCGCTCGTCAAAGCGGATGATCTATTACTATTTCGGCGACAAGGAGAGCCTCTACCTCAAGGCTCTGGAAGCGGCCTACAAGAAGGTGCGCAAGGGCGAAGAGCAATTGGAGCTGAAGCATTTGCCGCCTAAGGACGCACTGGCGAAGCTTGTGGCGTTCACCTTCGATCACCACCGTGAAAGCCCGGCCTTCATCCGTCTGGTGATGATCGAAAACATTCACCACGGCCGCTATCTCGAACAGTCGGATGAAATCAAGAGCCTGAACGAGGCGGCGATTTCCCAGATCGCCGGCATCTATGCAAAAGGCGTTGCCGAAGGTGTCTTTCGGGGTGGCCTGACGCCCTTGAGGATCCATTGGCTGATTTCGGCCATGAGCTTCTTCAACGTCTCCAACGCCACGACTTTTTCCATGCTGTTTGGCCAGGAGTTGCAGTCGGCAACCGGTCAGGCCGCGCTCAAGGGCGATGTCTGCGAAACGGTGATGCGTTTCGTCGCCGCCTGACGTTCCCGCCTCGCAAAACCTTTCTGCCAGCACTGAAGTTTCAAGCGCCAATCCGGCGGCTCGTCAGCCGGCGGAGGCAGTTGACAGTACCAAAGAAACTATATAACTAGAAATATAGTTATATTGAGTGAGGCGCGAATGGATCTGGAAATTGCAGCGCAAGGATTTGCCGCGCTGGGCTCGGAAGCCCGGTTGCAGGTGGTGTTGACCCTGGTGAAGGCCGGGCAGGGCGGGTTGACGGTCGGGGATATCCAGTCCCGCACCGGCATGGCCGCATCGACGCTGGCGCATCATTTGAAATTTCTCGCCTCAGCTGGACTGGTGTCTCAGGAAAAGGACGGCCGTTCGGTGATCAACCGGGCGGCCTACGGCCATCTGGAGAACCTTGCCGATTACATCCTGAAAGAGTGCTGCGTGGACGAAAAGGGCTGCGATTGCCCTACCGCGGAAAAGGAGCCTGCTGATGTCTGATGCTTTGAACAATCTTCAGCCCGGTGGCGGCGGTGCAAGCTGTTGCGCGCCCAAAACCGCCTGCTGCAGCACACCGGTGTCGAAATGGTCGCTGAAATCTGTCGCCATTACGAAATACCTCCTGTCGCCGTGGGTCATCGTTATTGGCGGCCCCTTACTGGTGCTCCTGGTGGATCAGCCGCACTTCGTTGCCTTCATAACCTTCGCGTTCTCCGCTTTCACCGGGACGTTGCCGTACATCGTGTTTGCCGTGGTGCTGATCGCCTGGCTGAAGGCAGCCGGGGCAGAGGCTTTCGTCGGACGGGCGTTCGAGGGGCGCGAGACCCAGGCAATCGTGCTGGCAGCTCTCTTCGGCGGGCTCGCCCCTTTCTGTTCCTGCGAGGTGATACCGTTTATTGCCGGTCTTCTGGCGGTCGGCGCGCCGCTGTCGGCCATCATGGCCTTCTGGCTATCGTCCCCTTTGATCGATCCGCCCACACTGCTGATCACGGCCGGCGCATTGGGATGGCCGTTTGCCATCGGCAAGGCGGTCTTTGCCGTGGCTTTGGGTCTCTTTGGCGGGGTGTCGGTCTCTCTGGCGATGCGCAGCGGCTTTCTTGTCAATCCGGCGAAGATCGGCGCGGCGACCGGTGGCTGCGGCTGCGGGGCGTCCCCCAAGACAGGGCGGCCGGTCTGGCGGATCTGGCAGGAGCGTGAGCGCACCGACACGTTCCGGAGTGAGCTGAAAGCCAATGCGCTGTTTCTGATCAAGTGGCTGGCGCTGGCCTACGTGCTGGAGGCCGCGCTCGTCACCTATGTACCGGCGGACATGATCGCGCGGGCGGTCGGCGGGGATGGGCTGGGCGCCATCCTTCTGTCGGCGCTGATCGGGATGCCGGCCTATCTCAACAGCTATGTGGCGCCGCCGCTTCTTTCCGGGCTGATGGAACAGGGCATGAGCTCCGGGGCGGCAATGGCGTTCATGATCGCAGGTGCGGTCAGTTCGATCCCGGCAATGGCTGCTGTCTGGTCGCTGGTGCGCCCGCAGGTCTTTGCCGCCTATGTCGGCCTTGGTTTCGTCGGGGCAGTGCTGTCCGGCGCGATTTTCCAGCTTTTTGTCTGAAGGAACGGTGATGCACACCAATGTTTCAGTCGCAGTCAGACCGATGGAGACCGGCCGCAAGCTGCTGGTGCCCGTCGGTCTGCCGACGCCGCACCAGATGCCGGTCCGTTTCGAGGTCGAGGGCGGCAGATTTAGCCTGGCCGGAGAAATCACCACGGGCCAGAGGGTGGCCGTGGTGTCTGTTGATCCAGGGGCGGACGTTTGTGTCCAATACGCGTATAGGGACGAAGGCCCGGGCTACCCCGATGCAGTGTTCGCGCCGCTTCGTAACCGCTTCACCCGGGCGGCCCAGGATCTTGTCTTCGATGCGATCAACATTGCCGACAGCCAGCCGGACGGACATGCGGCCATCCAGGCGCTCGTCAATGCGGCGGCTGAAAAGTTCCGATACGCTCACCCGGACGTGCGGTTCAACGAGGGCTGCGATGAGGTGCCTTATCTCTCCTGCGGGCTGACGGAAGGCTCCTGTGTCGACATCAACACCTATCTGATTGCCAGCCTGCGGGCAGCCGGTTTTGAGGCCGGTTACGTGACCGGGTATTTCTTCCCGGAAGAAAAGGCCGGCTGCTGTGACGACATGCACTGCTGGGTGGTGACACGGCATCAGGGTGTGGTGCTGGAGTGGGACATCGCCCATCACCTGAAGATGGGGACAAGGGAGATCTGCTGCGGACTCAACCCCAAGCCGGGCGACCGGGTGGCACTGGCCCATTCCATGGGACTGACCTTTCCCGAACTCGGCATCTTCTGCGAAAAACTGATCGCAGAGCCCGTCTGGCTTTCACCGGACGGGCTGGAGAAGGCGGAGATCACGATCCGCCGGGAGATCGCGTGACGTTGTAAGGAAAGACGGAGCTTTCCGCTCACCCCTTCTTGCGGCTGAACACCATCTTCTGGTTGGCAAGGCGCTCGGGCGGGCCGATCCAGGCCCAGGCCAGGAGTGCCGGTTCCAGCTTGGAAACGGTGATCCGGTGCATGTGCTCCGGCGGGTTGAAGATCATCGACCCGGGGGCGTAAACACCCTGGTGATTTTCCGAGACGGCTCCTGAAACGCAGATATAACTCTCCGATATGCCGCTATGGGCATGGGCCGGATAGGTGCAGCCGGGGGCAAACAGCACAAGGCCCAGAATGACATCCGTCGTCAGCACCGGGCCGTTCGGTCCGCAGATTTCTGCATAGGCGTAGGTCTTGTCGAGGCCGCGCGGCACTTTCTCGTAGCCATACTGCCAGATCAGATGGTCCTTGATGCTTTCGATGGAGCGAACGAGCGGTGCTGTCCGCTCCTGTTTGCCTTCATCCAGGGCACGCCTCAAATGCGCCGTCACGGGTTTGTGGGCCGGGGCATCGAATCGCATTTCCGGATCGGCTTTCAGCACCCGGCTTATCGCCTCGCGCACGGCGCGCTGGTGTGCCCGGATCCTGTCACTGCCACCGGACGAAAGGAACCGGTAGGCCTCGTAGAATTCCCGCAGCAGATAGCCCCAGTCGGGGAAACCGGTGAGACGGCGGCTTGCCAGAGGCTGTTCTTCCGACATGTCTTTTTCCAGCAAGACTTACACTCCTCGCATCACGATGACCATGGCCAGAACCTATCAGGCTGGAGGGTAGCGGCTTCTCTCTTTGCGGCAACCGAAAATACATAACCGGCATGCGCGGTTTGCGTCAGAACGTCTCTTGCGCTCGCCGAAGAGGCGGATAATCTGACCGCCCATTCCGCAGGATGAAATTCATGACAGTTGTGATCGTTGGAGCTGGCGTTTCCGGCTTTTCCACCGCCTGGGCCCTGACAAAACGAGGCGTCCCTGTAACGCTTCTGGAGCAGGGACCGATCCCCAACCCGCTTTCGGCGTCCGGTGACCAGCACCGTATCATTCGCCGCGCCTATGGCGGCCAGGGCGGATATCAGCGCCGCATTGGCGATGCTTATGCGGCCTGGGACGAAATGTGGGACGATCTGGGCGAGAAGCATCTTGTCGAGACAGGCTTCCTGCTGATGTCTCAAGAGCCGGGCGATGGCGGCGAAGTCTATCGGGATGGCCTGATCGAAGGCGGTTATCCGTTCGAGAACCTGACACCGGAAGAGACAGCGAGCCGGTTTCCCTATGTCGATCCGGCGACCATCCGCTACGGTGCTGTCAGCGACGAGGGCGGTGTGCTGCTCTGCCAGAAGATCGCTGCCGGCGTGCGCGACTGGCTGATCGCCAATGGCGTGGATGTTCGCGAAAATACGCAAGTCACAGCCGTTGATACCTCCGCAGGTAAGGTGACCCTTGCCGACGGCAGCACGGTTTCCGGCGATCATGTGATTGTGACGGCGGGCGCCTGGACGCTGGGGCTTTTCCCCAAGCTGGACATCAGCCTGACGACCTACCGGACAGCCGTTGTCTATCTGACGCCACCTGAAGATCTGCGCGAGGCCTGGGAACGCTCGCCTGTGATTCTCGATCCAGGCGGGCCTGTCGATGGCTATATCCTGCCGCCGGTGGCCGGAACCGGGCTGAAGTTTGGGGCCGGCATTCACAAATACAAGGCGCCGCCGAACCAGGACCGGACAGCGGTTGCCGGCGAGGGCGAGACCCTGCGCGATTATTTCTCGCCGCCCTTCTGCCGGATCAAGGAATACCGCGTGGATGACGTTGTCACCTGTGCTTACACCTTTACCTCCGACGAACACTTCTTCGCCATGAGCGAAGGCAAGGCCACCGTCGTTTCGGCCTGTTCCGGACACGGCTACAAGTTTGGCGCCGTGGTGGGGCAGAAGCTTGCCGAAGGCTTTACCGGCAAGGATATGGATGCCGCTCGGGTATGGCTGGAAGCACGCGACTAGGTCTGGTCACGCCATGCAAAAGGCTCCGGCGACCGGGATCGCCGGAGCTTTTCTTTATCCGGCTAGTGGCGGGAGGAAATCATCCGCATCATGGTGCCATCCTTCAGCGCGACATGATGGTAGAGCGCGCCGAGCACATGGACCACGATCAGTACGATAAAGAACGGCTTGAAGACTTCGTGGACTTCTTCTGCCGTGTGGATGCCGCCATACCAGGCCAGCAGGCCGGTGATAGGTGCCAGCAACAAACCCAGATAGAGCAGGCCATGGACGGCCTTGGCCGCCAGTTCCTGTATCCGGGACGTGGGCAGCGGGGCCGGGACGCCGAACTTAAACCTCACGAGAAGACGAACGACCGTCAACGCCAGAACGGCAATACCCACCCAGATATGGGCATTTCCCAGAAAAGCGGTCATCGTGTCCGGTACGCCGCCGTCGCGCAGCGCGTGTTTCAAGTCACCCATGCTTTCACCGAAGATCAGCTGAAACAGGATCAGGGTGGCGATCACCCAGTGCAAAAGGATGTGGATCGGGCTGTAGGCAGCTGGCTGTGTCCTGGACATGGCGGGCTTTGGCTCCTGGCAAACAATAGAAGTGCCGCTCATTAGTGCCACGATTGGGCTGGAACAGGTATCGCTCTTTTGTACGATTTGGTAACGGTTCCAACAGTTTTGCGACAATTGCAAACAGGCCGGCCTGTTCCGTTCAGCGCCGGAGGGCTTTCGAAGAACGGGAGACATCATGCCAGCCGACATCAGAACGCTGACGGACGATGCACTGACCGCTGTCCTGAACGACCTTGCGCGTCTGAGGATATCCGTTTTCCGGAGCTGGCCTTATCTCTACGAAGGCTCTCTGGACTACGAAGCCGGCTACCTGCAGCGCTATGTGCAGACAGAAGGGGCCGTAATCGTCGGGGCCTATGACGGCGACCGGCTGGTCGGAGCCGCGACTGGCGAACCTCTCAGTGCCGAACTGGATGCCTTCAAGGGACCTTTCGTGGAGAACGGCCTCGATCCGGACAGGATCTTCTATATGGCTGAATCCGTTCTGGACCCTGCCTATCGCGGCCAGGGCATCGGCCACCGCTTCTTCGACGAGCGCGAAGCGCATGCAAGGCGTCTTGGCTTCAGTGAAGCGGCCTTCTGTGCCGTGATCCGCCCGCAAACACACCCCTTGAAGCCTGCGGATTATGCTCCGCTCGATCCGTTCTGGCGCAAGCGCGGTTATGAAAAGCTGGACGGTGTCGTCGTGACGTTTCCCTGGCGCGATGTGGGGGTAAGCGCTGAGACCGACAAACCGATGCAGGTGTGGCACCGGACGTTGTGAGCAGACTGCCAGGCAGGCAAATTGCGCGGGTGATTGCCAGATCAGGGCATAGAAAAACCGGGGCCTGGAAAGCAGACCCCGGTTTTTTGATATGTGAACGTGGTTACTTCAGCATCCAGCGGATCGTGACAGACGCGCTGATGGTTTCTTCACCAGCCTCGATCGGCACATCAGCGGACTTGGACATCATCATGCCTTCAGCGCGCATCATGTAGGGGCGCGGTATTTCCGTGCCGTTTTCGGTGATGTCTGCAATGGCACCGAGTTCGACGCCGGCAGCGGCGGCGAAAATCTCTGCCTTGTGCAAGGCGGCCTCGACAGCCTTCTTGCGGGCTTCGTCGAGGACCTCGTCTGCATTGCTGACCTCGAAGCGGGTGGAATCCACCGAATTGGCGCCGCTTTCGACGACAAGTGTCAGCACACTGCCGAGTTTAGCCAGATCGCGGATCTTGACCTCAACGCCGTTGCGCACTTCGTAGCCGGCAATATCCGGCTGGCTGCTGCTGTTCTTGGAATGATCGTAACGCGGAAAGATGCCGAAGCCCTGGGTCTGGATGTCCTTGGCTTCGATACCGTTTGCCTTCAACGCTTCGATGACCTTGGCAATTGCAGCGCTGTTTTCAGCCAGCACGTCGGGGGTGGATTTGCCCGTGGTGAGGACGCTGGCAGTAACGACAGCCATGTCGGGCGCAACGGAAACCTCTCCGCGGCCCTGCATCGTGATGGTGCCTGCCGGTGCCGGGGCATCTTCAGCGAATGCCGGTGCGGCGCTCACGAGCGCAGCGCTGAGACCGGCGGCCAGAACGGCTTTGCGCAGCAAGGAGACGGAGGCAAAAAGAGGTGCAGTCATATGAACTTATCCTTGATGGAAACAGTTTGTTCGATGGCCGGACACTCGCTTGCGATTACGGCGGCGTGATGACGGTTGTGTTCATCAGCCGTTCATCGAAAAAATCGCTTGAGGCCTGGAAACCAGCCTAAGAATCGTCCGTGAGGAACAAGACTCAATACTAAACGTCAAGGCTGCTTTTTCCCGAAAGGCCGCCGACCTCGCCTGTCTGCGACAACAGAATCGCAATCGGTCTGGAGCCTTCGAACCGGGCGCAGACGATCACGATCATCACTGTAAGCGGGACGCACAGAACCATGCCGACAACGCCCCAGATCGCGCCCCAGAATGCCAGCGACAGCATGATGACAAGGCCGGACAGGTTGAGGTTGGAGCCCATCAGGCGCGGTTCGATCAGATTGCCGATAGAGAACTGGATGAGACCGAGGCCGGTCGCAATGGCAATGAAGGGGCCCAGGGTGTCGTAATAGACAATGGCAAGGAGGCTGGGAAAGATCACGCCGATCAGCGAGCCAATGGTCGGAATGTAGTTGAGCAGGAACGCGATGAAGCCGAACAGCGCGGCATAGGGCAGGCCGATGGCGATCAGCACAAGGCTGGTCAGGACACCGGTGGCGACGGACACGGCGGTCTTGATCGTGAAATAATGCATGATCGAACGGTTGATCTCGGCCCGCATGGCAAAGGCCGCTTCTGCCCGCTCGGGCGTGGGGAACAGCCGCTCGAACTTGCGGTCGAAGGTCGACTGCTCGAGCACCAGAAACAGCACATAGATGAACACCAGGCTGGCGGAGCCGGCGAGGGTCGTCACCAGGCTTGCCCCGGCTGTCACCATCCGCGGCACGATGGATTCGGGCAGAAGGTCCTTCAGTTCGATCGGATCGTTCAGGTGCAAGTGGTTCGATGTCTGGACAAAGAGTTCTTCCAGCCGCCGCTGATAGGTCGGTGCGTCCTGGGCAAGCTGGGTCAGATTGACCGTCACGATGTCGAGCACCACGGTGCCGGCAAAGAAGATCGTCAACAGCGCCAGCGAAAACGACACCAGGCGCGGCAGGTGCCAGCGGCCAAGTGGAATATGGGCAAAGACATGGGCCAGTGCGTTGATCATGTACCAGACAATGAGCGCGATCACGAACGGCAGGATCAGCGAACGCCCGACCACCAGCAACCAGCCGATCATGCAGACAAGCAGGACACTCAGCGTGGCGGTGAAAAGCGGTGATCGCATGGTGGCTCCGGCTGGCGAGAATGGCAGGTCTTTTCACCGGGTGACTCGTCAAAGACCCGGCTGCCTCATTTAGACCCGATGGCGCTGGCGAACGGAACCGCTTTTTCCACGAGCGCCCTCCCGCCCTTTTCAGAAGCGTCTCCACCGCACCAAATTCCCAACCTTTTTCACCCTGCCGTTGCAAAGCACTTGCTCCGGAGATTGGCCATGGTATAGGGAACCAGACGCAGGACCTTGCAAGGCTTGGCCCTGCTGTGGGCCTGTAGCTCAATTGGTTAGAGCCGTCCGCTCATAACGGATTGGTTGGGGGTTCGAGTCCCTCCGGGCCCACCATTTTCTTTCGGATCAATACCAAGTTCCTCTGCGATTCACGTCGGGTACGTCCGCTCGAGAGAGCTAACCGGACCGCTTTGCGTCGAATTTCCGGCATTGATCTCTTTCCTTTGCCTTGGAACGCCTGCTGTTCCAGAAGTGCGTGCTCTCCGCTTTTTCCGGACATGTTCAACCTGCCGCAACGGCTGCTTTTGGGAGCTCGCTGGAGAGGTGGTGAGAATGAAAGTTGTGTTGCGACGCTGGACGGGGAGATGTCGGGCGCTTAGCTTTGGGTCGATAACCTTGGGGAAGTCCTGTGCGGGTTACATCTTCAAACAAGGCAGCCGCCTGCTGCTGCGTTGAGCGGATGGGCGCACTCCTGAACGGTCGTCTTGATTGGACATGAGCGGGAACGTTAGTTTGGCTTCTTACACGAATGCGACAGGGCATTTCGAGAACGGCGATTTCGCTGATGCTCAGCAGGCCGTTTCCGCCTGTCTGCAGGAAGTCTACGCGAATATTCATCGCTTCGCCCTGACGGAAAATCTTCAAAACATATATGGCACGAAGGTGTCGGTGATTGTCGTTTCTCATCGAAGCGGTTTGGAAGCCTGCGAGGTGATGAGGGGGATTGAAGATTTCATCCGTCGACCGGACGTTGAATTGATTTTTGTCGGCAACGGGCTCGGAGCTGCGGAGGGGGCGTTCGGCCCGTATGCGGATAAGGCGCGGGTGTTCGGCTTGCCGGAGAATATCGGTTGTTCGGCGGCGCGAAATGTGGGGGCCTTTGTCGCCCGTGGGGAGTGCCTTCTGTTTCTGGATGATGACGCATCGACGGGCGCGGGAGATCTTGATCTGCTTGCCGGCACCTGTATCGAGCGCGGGGCCATGGCTGTACGCGGGCGCATTGCGCCGAAGTCCGGTCCCGGACTGACAGGCAACCACTACGATCTCGGCAAGAGTCTGAAACCGGCGCCTCCGACGACGGAGGGATTTTCCGCCTGGCAGGCGTCGGCCTTCGAAAAATACGGCGGATATGATCCGCTTCTGGCGGGTCATGAAGGCATGGATCTTTGTTGCCGGATGCTGGGCGAGGCGGATGCGAAGCAGTTCCTGTATCAACCCGGGGCCGTGATGCGTCACGACTATGCCGAAGACGACCGGCAACGACTAGAGAAAGTGGAGAAGCTGCAACTTTCCGACAGGTATCTTGCGTTCAAGGGGATCGACAAGGATCGGGTTGCCGTCGCGTTCAAGGAGGTTGAGAAGGTGCATGCTGTGTGACTTGTCAAAGAAAGCGCCGTTCGCGCGCGGGAACGTGGTCCTGTCTTTTCCGGGCGGACTGCATGGATAGGCCTGACCACACCTGGCTCAGTCGGCGCTTCTGTTCCAATCCGTTCGACCGGATCGACACCCGGCCGAACCAGGACATTCACTTCTGTCCCGCCGCCTGGCAACCGGCTGCCATCGGCAGCCTGTCTGACGAGCCTGAAACCGCCTGGAACTCGCCCAAGGCCCAGGAAATACGGCGTTCGATCCTTGAGGGCGACTTTTCGCATTGCAGCTGTCTGGACTGCCCTCGTATCGCAGGGCGTGATCTTCCGACGCGCGAGGAGATCCTGTCGTCAAAAGACCCGTCTCCTGCGGTTGCCTGGTATCGAGAGATCATCAAAAGTGGCAGGACGCACCTGGAGAAACCTCCAACACGCGCCAGCCTCGGTCACGACCTGAGCAGCAACACCGCCTGTCCATCGCGAGGGACAAAGCCGGTTCAACTGAAAAAATACGATGCCGACCGGCTCGACTGGATTGTCAATGGCCCGTACGCGCGCTTTCTGGCGAAAGCGGATCAAATAACCATCGGCCGCAACGGCGAACCATTTGCCAGCCGGCATTTTCTGAACTTCCTGAAGACCTATTGCACGGAGGCAGAACCGCGAAAGGCGCTCGACCTTCACACCAATGGCCTGCTGCTGACGGAGGCTGTCTGGAACAGGCTGGACCTTTGGGGGCATGTCGGCAGCGTTCATGTGTCCGTCGATGCCGCGACCCCGGAAACCTATGGCAAACTGCGTCCTGGCAGGCAGTTATGGCAGCTCATGCCCAATCTGTACTTCCTGGGCCATTTGCGCAGGTTGAAGGCCATAGACACCTTCCAGGTGGTGTTTGGCGTCCGGCAGGAGAACTTCACAGAGATGCCGGATTTTGTTCGTCTGGGGCGACAGGTTGGGGCAACAGGCGTTCTCTTCCAACGGTTTCGCGCTCAGCGAGAGGCTGGCGCATCCCATTCGGTGGATGTCGCAGACCCTTGCCATGCCGATTACGAGGCGTTGCAGCTGGTTCTCGAAGACCCGGTGCTGAATGCGCCGGACGTCACCATCGATGATCTGGTCCCTGCGCCTCAGCGCAGGGACGCTTCAGGGGCACCGTGTTCAGGCAAAAGACCTGATCAGGGCCTGCAAGGCTGAAAGCGATGGTGCATCATCTCATCCTGCTCTCTTCGGGAAGAAGCGGCACGCATCTGCACCAGACCATGATGCGGCACGGGCTTGAAAAGGCCGTCGTGCTTGGAGAGCTGTTCAATCCGTCGTCCCCCTTCGGTCTTGAAGCGCAGACGCCGGAGTTTATCGGCATGCTGGAAGAGGAATGCGGCATTGAGGTCGACCTGGGGAAGGCGAGGGCGCTCGCCAACTATGTCAGGGAAGATCCGGTTGTCTTCCTCAACGCGCTCTCCACGGTCTGCGACCGCCTTGGATACGACTATCTGTGTTACTCGATCCTGCCGAAGCAACTGGCCGGCAGATCGATCGAAGACATTCTGTTCAAGTTTGACTGTTCCTGCAGCTTTCTCACACGGGAAAGGCTTGCGAGATATGTCTCTCTCGTCAAGGCCCGGCAGCTCGGGGGCTGGAAGCGGGTCGACACGACATCCCTGAAACCGGAGATCACGGTGGAGGGGTTTCTGGAAGACGCCAGAGCCACTGACGACTGGTTTCAGTTTCTGTCGGAAAGGGTACTGGCTGCGGGGCTCAACGTTCGGCATCTTTCCTATGGCGCGGATCTCAACCAACCGGCCCGGACTGCCTTTTACAGCCTGCAGCGGACCTATCGGGGCATCTGTGCGCTCACTGCCTTCGACTTCAGCCTGATCCCGGATTTCAAGCAGGAGCGGGAAGCCGATCCGTTCCGGTCGATCGCGAACGGCGACCACATTCGGGACGCGCTTCAGCAGGCTTGCTTGCTGGACTATGCCTTTGCCGAGCCAGAGGTGTTTTCAGCGGATGGTTATGTATGATCGCCTGTCAGGAGCGACAGGATATAGTCTTCCGGTGCCGAGCCGACCGTGAATTCAAAGTCCGGCGCCCAGCTTTCCCGAATGCGGGCGATCCGGCGCTTCAGATAAAGATCCCAGTTGGCTGAGACGCCGCTGCGGGGAAGATCCGACAGCGGCGGCAGGGTTTCGAAAAAGAGGCCTCTGCTTCGGAGTGCCGAAAAGAACCTGGGCGGGCAGACGATGACCACCGTTTCGAACTCGGCAAGCTTTTCCAACTGGTCTTTCAAGGCATTGGAAAGATGATCCTCCGCCTCATCGAGCGCCCAGACAAGCGCGACGGTCCCCTGCCTGCGGTGGTCCGACAGGAGGGCTGCATTTTGCTTTGCGTTTGCCTCGAGCTTGCGAATGCTGCCAAGGGCAACCCGTAGTCCAATTTTGCGAAGGCTTTGTTTGAAAGACACGGTTCAACGGTCCTCCAGGGGATTTGCGGGAAGCTGGGCGATCGCCTGCAAAAGCTCTGCGATCTGCGACGCGCCGTTCCACCAGCCGGCCTTTCTGAGGCACGAGCGGGCCATCGATTGGCGGTAGTCGGGGTCGAGCATCCGCACAAGCTGGTCCTCGATCGCGTAAGGATCTTCGGCAGATGCGGTGAGGTTCCATCCCGCCCGGGCGCCGTATTCCGCTCGGGCCTCCTGCACATCCATGATCGGGTTGCTGTTCGGAATGAAGATCGATGGCAGCGCGGCCGCGATATTTTCATGAAAGGTGTTGTATCCGGCGGCACAGACCGCGAAATCGAAGGCCTTCAGGTATTGCCCGAGCGGATAGACCTTCCGCATCACCAGCCGCTCATGGAAATCGGCCTGTTCCTCGAAATGGAGCGGGGATCTGACGTCGACCGCGATTACGTCGGGGTGCCTGTCCAGAAACTCCAGCAGACGGGCGCGGGGAAGGGACATGTCGAAATTGGCTTCCGAACCGAGTTGCACCAGACAGAGGACCGAGTCTTCCGGCAGGTTCAGCGCCCGCCTCGCGGTTGTTTTGTCAAAGAGCTGATCTCTTCCCGTCATCAGCACCGGGTCGACCCGGGCGACGCTGTTGGGGTTCGGGCGTGAATGGCCTTCGTCCAGGGGCGCGCATAGTTCACCTGGTTCGATGATCGCATCGAAAAAGCCTTCGCGGGAAATGCTGTTGGGCTGGGGCGTGCGCCAGAGCCCGCGCCGGATCCAGACGCTGGTGGCCTGGCCGTAGCTTTCAACCGCGTCGACGAATCCCGCGTATGGCAAGTTGCCGTCAAACAGGGTGAGGCAAGGCTTGTAGTGGCTGAGCGCCTCGCGCATTTCCTGGAAGAAATAGCTGTTCCAGCCCTCGAAATCCAATTCCAGTCTCTGCCGGAAAGGCCGGAATTCGGCGAGGTATCCCATGGACCTGGCAATTTCGATTGCCTCGGAAAGAGAGAAGAAAACGACATTCGCCCGAGGACCGATTGCTCTTGCGATGGCAAGCTGCCGGGAGAGATGGCCGAGGCCGACGCCATTGGAGGTGACAGTCAGAACGACCGGTGCAGGTGCTGCTCTATGCTTTTTGGGGGCAGGTAGGGCGGTGACGGATGGGTCGGCGACCTTGTCGAATTTCGCCCGGAACTGGTCGAGGCCGAACCGCTTCTCCACAAATCCACGTGCCTTGCGGGAGGTCGTTTCAAGGAGGCAAGGATCAGAAGCAAGCCGCTCATAGACCAGGGGGGCCTCTTCCGGTTCCGCATAGAGGCAGGCATCGCAAAAGCTTGCTTCCATATAGGGCGGAAGGACGCACGGCAGGCCGGTCGCAAGAGCTTCGAGAACGCTATATCCGAACGCTTCGACGAGCGCGCGGGAATGGAAATAGCTGTAGATGTCGAGCCTTTGAAGAAACCCTGAAACCGGTTCCTTCGAGAACGGCAGGACCTGCCAGTTTGACGGCAGGTCATCGAACTGATCCAGAAATGCCTGCGGCACGCCCATCATGCGGAAGGCAAAGTCAGTTGATTGCGGATAGCACGCTGTGGCAACTGGCAGGGAAGGCCATTTATCCGCGCTCGGGCGGCTGTGGCGGCCGATTATCAAAGGGGACTTCGGGTCCCTGGATTGTTTCTGCGGATAATCGGCCAGATCGATCAGGTTTTCCCAGTTACCGGCATGCAGGGCATGCGAGAGGCCGTTTCTGGCGAGATCTTCGCGCACGATCCCGCTCACCGGAAGGAGTTTCAGCGTGTGGCCATACCAGTCGGTGAGGAGCGTTGACCAGTGATCAGACGGGAAGGCGCGTTGCCCGTCCCGGTTCCGGATCGTCTGATGCACGACAAGGTAACAGGCCTGCGCATCGAAACGCGTCCGGCAGTGCACCCGTTTGTCCAGCAAGGACGGGTGGTAGAGCAGCGCGACCCTGGCCCGTGGCCGTTCGTTTAGCGGAACGATGATGGTGCCGGTGGATCTGATCTCGGCCAGCACGGAGGTATTCAAGATACGGTTTCTGGAAAACAGCGGGGAACGGAGCGGAAGGATACCGGCTCTCAACCCGGCTTGCTTGCAGGCGCGCAGATCGTATTTGAGCGATGTGGACGTTCCGCCGGGAAAGCGCAGGTCGGCCAGATAAAGGACGTCAAACTCCATATGCCGGTCTGCCCCCACGAAAGCTTTCAATCGATCTTGCCGGAAATCACGATGGGGAGCCACCATAGAGCCGCCACGACTCCAGTCCGCGGTTGAAGAGTGGCCCCGGGACGCCGTCAAGTGTGCCCTCGTAATAGCCGGCAGACTGCAATCTGGTCTGGATTTCAAGGATGGTATCGCGCGACCAGCTCCGGGCTTCGGCGGATATTTTTGCCAGCGTCTCACCGCTGTCTGCCGTCAAGGCCGACAACAGCAGCTCGGAGGCCTTTTGCGGGGATTTGTCGGTGTGGAACCCTTCGTCGTAGATGGCGGCAGCCGCGAGAGCGCCTTCCGCATATCCCTGCTGCGCGGCAAGCTCGAAATAGGCAGCGGCGTCTTCCGGGTTCTTGTAGATGCCTTCCTTGGCAAAGACGCCGAGATTGTAGGTTGCTCTGGCAGCGCCCTCCGAGGACGCATATTCCAGAAGGGTGATCGCGCGCGGAACGTCGCGGGACCCGCCCGTGCCGTTATAGAGGGAAACGGCAAGGTTGATCGCACCGTCCGCACTGCCGTTGGCATAGGCGCGTTCGAACAAATCGCGCGCTTTCAGAAGGTCTTTCGGCAGGCCCTGGCCGAGTTCATAGAGAAGGCCAAGGCTGACAAGCGCCCGCGTATCGCCTGCTGCCGCTGCCTGCTGGTAAAGATCGACGGCGATCTTCGTGTCGCCGGCGGCTGCGCGTGCTCTTGCAAGCAGGGCCTTGTAGTGTGGTACGTCCGGGTAGTCCCTGACGGCCTGCTCGCAGGAGTGAATGGCCGCTCCGGAATTCTTGGCCAGGAGGTTCAGCGAAACGCCGCGGTAAATGACCGTGGAATCGTTGGGATGGGTGGCAAACCGTCTGCAGAGTTCCGATGGCGTCAGGTTGTTCGGGTTGTCGGGCACCATCTGCGTGACAAGCGTTTTTGCCTGTTCCAGGTATTGCCCGTCCGGAAAGCGCTCGATGTAATATTGCAGCAGGGCCTGGTTCCGGGAGGCGAGTGCATTCGACCAGATGTCGTCTTCCAGACTTGCGAGACTGATCGCAGGGGCCGGCAGCGTGCCATTCGTATCCTTCAGGGTCCGTTCGAGTATCTTTTGTGCCTCGTCGACGAACCTTCCTTCCGGATAGCGCTGCAAATAAAGCTGGATCAGCTTCGGATCTTCCTGCTGTGCCGACAGCTTCCAGAGCCCCACTTCCAGATCTCCATCCGTTTCCGGTCCGGGCTTGAAGTAGAAATCGGGTTTGACGGAAAACTGAACATAGGGAACCTGGGCACCACCCGTGACCTTGCGCACGTTCTGGTTCACATCCGACAGAACGGACAGCACCTCGCGGCCGGATGCGTGCATGTAGGACAGGAGCGCCGAGGCGTAGGGGCTGTTGTCTCCCGCACCGTCGTAAGCAACCTTGCCCGGCTGAGTGGCGTAACCGATCAGAAACCCGCTGACATCCGGCGGAGGTGCCAAGCCGACTTCGAGGCTCTTGATGCGATCCTGAAACGGATTGTTCTGGCAGGCGTCGAGGAAGACCATCTTGAAGGCGCTGCTTTGCCCGACAAGCTTGAGCAACTCGTCGAAATGGATGCTGTCGCTGACCAGTGTGTCGATGTCGCTGATGCGTGAATCGACCGGGATAAGATAGTTCTTGCCGGCCAGTTGAACCCCATGGCCGGCATAATAGACCAGTACCACGCTGGCGTTGCGCCGGACGACCGCCTGCGAGAATTCTTCCGTTTTCTTCAGGAAGTCTTCTTGCGTGGCATCCAGAAGGAGCGTGACGTCGAACCGGAGGGTTTGCAGCGTTGCAGCGATGCTTTCTGCATCGTTGCGCGCATTGGGGAGTTTCTCGCCCTTGTAATTGGAATTGCCGATGATGAGCGCCATGCGTGTGTCGGGCACGAGTTGCTGGGCTCGCGATGGCGGCAACCAGGCAACCGTGACGGCGAGCAGGATGACCGCCAGCACGAAAGCTCTCTCTAGACGTCGCCGGGCGGGAAACACGTACATGGTCAGGAACCGCATTTCACTCAGATTGAAATCATCGAAGCCAGATTGATTTCGACTGCCTCAATTGTCTCTGTCAGGACGGCGCGTTGTTGCTGTTGCAGGTTCGCGATCACCGTATCCTGCGAGCGGACGATCTGAATGCGTTGAACCTTGCTTATGCCTTCGCGCACGGCTTCAAGGGCCGCTTCGCCGCTCTCCGCCTGCTCCACTTTTACCACCATTTCGCGCACGATGGGCAGGGCGGATTGCGCGACCGCGCTGCCATTTTGCGCCTCACGCGCAAGCCGGTTCTCCAGGTCCTTCAGCACTTCGGTGATGCACCTGACCGGTTCGAGGCCGGTTTTTACCCTCTGCTGGCACCGTTCGCAGGCATTTTTCACACGAACGCGCGTGTTCAGGAAGCGCTCAAGTGTGGCTCTTTCCCGGGCGATGGTGGTCGGTTCGCTGTCGCTTTTCGGAATAAGGAAAAACGGCCGGACAGGTTCCTTTCCGGATCCGGCCTTCACGCTTGGGGATTCGCTCTCATACGCCGCAATGGTGATCGGTTTGCCGCCGGGACTTTCCAGCCTGCTGCCGGTCGCCGCCGGGTCGAATGACTCATCGAACGGCAACAGGGTGCTCCGGGAAAAAATCTGCCGCGCGCTGGATAGCTGCCAGGAAGTGTTTTTGACGGAATCTGTCAGCGCCTGATTGCTGGCCTTTGCGGAACTTGTGGCGCCTGTTAGCCAGGCTACCAAAATAGATGCAATAAATGAAAGGAAACCGAGCATCTTGCGCTTGGTAATCTCTGCCATAACTCACCGAATTTTTAAATCTGACTTAGCGTTCTGGGACGCTTTCATCATGTTATTGATAAATTTTGCATTGTCGGCGGCACGCAACATCCTACCAAGTGTCTGCGTTTAGTGAAGCGAAAATTCGCGCCACGGGGTGCCTCGCAAGCGGGCGAGGCTCGTTTTGCCGGAAGACAACAGACCCATCGACTTCAGGCAAGCCGATGGTTCCTTCCGGTTTGAAAGGCCTCCGGACAAGCTTCAGCGGGCCGGGAAAAGGCTTTCCAGCTCAAGGAGAAATGGGGTGGGGAAGGGTGTGCCGACCTGCTGCCGGTCGTCCGAATAGTGTGCCGGTGCGGCGTTCGGGGCGCTTGTTTGCTGGAGTTGCAGCAGGCGCCCCGACCACAGGCATGTTCAACTTGTGCTGATTATCCGCGTTCTTTTCCGGACAGGAAGTCTTCCGCCAGCGCGACCCAGAAGTTCGTGCCGATGGGCAGGATGTCGTCGTTGAAGTCGTACTTCGGGTGGTGCAGGGGTGGGTCGCGGTCGGTTTTCGCGGTGCCAAGCATGAAGTAGCACCCCGGCCGTTCCTCAAGGAAATAGCCAAAATCCTCACCACCCATTGAGGGGCGGGTAAGATCGGCGACGTTTTCCTCGCCTGCAAAATGTCTGGCGAGATCACGCAGATAGTCGGTTTCCGCCACGTGGTTGATCATGGGCGGATAGCCGCGCAGGTAATCTATCTCGGCCCGCATGCCATAGCTGGCAGCCTGACCTTCGGCGATCAGCCGGATGCGACGTTCCAGTTCGTCGCGTACATCCGGTTCCAGAGACCGGATCGTCAGGTTCATTTCCGCGCGTTCGGGGATCACGTTGCTGGCAATGCCGCTGTTGAACGATCCGACCGTGATCACGGCTGACTGCAGGGGATGGATGTTGCGCGAGGCGATGGTCTGTAGCGCCATGATAATGCTGGCACCGCAGACAATCGGGTCGGATGCCGCCTGCGGTTCGGCGCCATGGCCGCCGTAGCCGATGACCGTGATCTTGCATTCGTCTACGGCTGCCATCATCGGGCCGGCACGGAATGCGAATTGGCCGAAGGGCAGGGTTGGGTCGTTGTGAAGGCCGAAGACGGCATCGCACGGGAAACGGTCAAAAAGGCCGTCGTCCATCATCAATCTGGCGCCACCGAAATTTTCTTCCGCAGGCTGGAAGATCAGGTGTACTGTCCCGTCGAACTGCTTGCGCTCCGCCAGGATTTTCGCGGCGCCGAGCAGCATGGCCGTGTGGCCATCGTGTCCGCAGGCATGCATCACACCCGGATGCGTGCTGGCATACTCCGCCCCGGTTTCTTCGGGGATCGGCAGCCCGTCGAAATCGGCGCGGATGCCGATGCTTTTCGAGGAGGTGCCATTGCGCAGCGTCGCGACGATGCCTGTTTTAGCCAGGCCCCGCGTGACCTCATAGCCCATGGCAGCCAGTTCGCCGGCGACATAGTCCGACGTCTTGAATTCCGACAGGCCGATCTCCGGGATCGTGTGCAGATGCCGCCGCGACGCGACGATTTCGGGAAGAAAGTTGGACGACTGTACTGTCATTTACGCACCACGGCTGGGGATACGGTTTTCAAGGAAGCGGAACAGCATTACCAGAATCCCGGTGAGACACATATAGATCAGTGCGAGCAAAAGCAGAGGCTCATAGGTGAGATAGGTGTCCTGCCGCACTCTTGAAATGATGGCGTAGACATCGACCACCGTGATGGTTGCGACAAGCGGTGTCGATTTAAGCTGCAGCACCGTTTCTCCGCTCAAGGTCGGCAACGCACGATAGAACGCCCGGGGCAGCCAGATGCGCCGGAACATGGTGAAACGGCCCATGCCAAAGGCGCGTGCGGCTTCCAGCTCGCCTCGCGGCACACCGGCGAAAGCGCCGCGCATGACCTCGCCCTCGTAGGCGGCGAAGGAAAGCATGAGGGCCGTAAACCCGTAGGGCCAGGCCTGGCGCAGATAGGGCCAGAACATCGACTGCCGGATTTCCGGATATTGCGCGAAGACCGAGCCGAGGCCGTAGTAAAGCAACCAGAGCTGCAGCAGCAGCGGTGTGCCTCGGATCAACGTGCAAAAGCCGCGTGCAAGCATGGCCAGAGGCCTTGGGCCGGTGACCTGGACAATGCCCAGAATTACAGCAAGGACGAAACCGGCGGCGGCCGTTGAAAACAGCAGAAACAGCGTTTCCCAGATGCCGTGGATCAGTTTCCATTGGTATTTCTCCAGCCAGTCCCAGCGCAAGAACCAGACGGCGCAGAAGACGATGGCACCGAAAAGAGCAATCAGGAAGATCCTGTGAGGTTCCAGCAACCGGCGCGGTGGTGGCGGAACATAGGCGGGCATTGTGACTTTGGTATCGCTCATCTTACATCGGCCCCGCAATTCCGCGCCTGGCGCGTCGTTCGATATGGCCGATGACGCGGTTGGATACCAGCGTCAGGGTGAGATAGAGCACGCCGGCAGCGCAATAGAAAAGCATGTAGGCCTTGGTGGCTCCGGCAGCCTGGCGGGTCACCAGTGTCAGCTCCGAGAAGCCGACGACCGCCAGAAGGGCGGTATCCTTGGTGGCAATGAGCCAGAGATTGGAGAGACCGGGAATTGCGTAGGGCAGCATGGCGGGCAGGGTGATACGGCGCAATGTCTTGAAAGGGGACATGCCGTAGGCCCGGGCCGCTTCGATCTGTCCGGGCGGGATGGCCTTGATGGCCCCGCGCAGAACCTCGGTCGAGTAGGCTCCCTGCACAACACCGATGACAAAGATGCCGGCGGCCAGGCCACTGATATCGACCCTTGGCAGGCCCACAAGCATCAGGAGCGAATTGACCGCGTCAGTTCCGGCGTAATAGAGCAGCAGGATGAGAACGAGCTCGGGAACGGCGCGGATGACAGTGGTATAGACCTCAAGCAGGTCCCGCAGGATCGGCCCGCCGTAGAGTTTGCCGAAGGCGCCGCCGATGCCTATCAGCAGCCCCAGTCCAAAGCCGCCGACCGCGAGTTGCAACGAGGCTGCAAACCCGGCGAGAAGAACACCACCCCACCCCGGTGGCGAGAGGGCAAGCAGATCGAGATTGAGAAAGACGGGAGAAGCAGCCATCGGCAGCGGTCAACCTTGCTTTTTAAAAAGTGTTTGCCCGCGCCAGAAGGCGCGGGACGCTTTTTTAAGGGTGATCCGGCCGCTTAGCCGCCGTAGATATCGAAGTCGAAGTACTTCTTGGAGAAGGATTCATAGGTGCCATTGTCGCGGATCGCCTTGATCGCGGCATTAAGCTTGTCCTTCAGTTCCGTGTCGCCCTTGCGGATGCCGACGCCAACGCCGGCACCCAGGATCGCCTCGTCGTCCTCGACGTTGCCCTTCAGTTCGCAGCAGTCACCGCCATCGGATTTCAGGAACGCATCCAGAGCGATGGCGTCGGCCTGAACGGCATCGACACGGCCGGCGGCGAGGTCCTGATTGGCTTCGTCCTGTGTCTGGTACTGCTTGATCTCGGCAGCGACGTCACCGAAATGCTTTTCGGCGTAGTCTGCATGAATGGTTGACACCTGAACGCCGATGATCTTGCCGGACAGGCCTTCCGGAGTTGCTTCGAAGTCGTCGCCCTTGGCGCCGATGATGCCCGTCGGGGTGTTGTAGTACTTGTCGGAAAAGTCGATGGTTTTCAGACGCTCTTCCGTGATGGACATGGAGCCGATGATCATGTCGATCTTGCCGGAGGTCAGCGCCGGGATGATGCCGTCCCAGGCAACCGGCGTGACGACACAATCAAGCTTGGCTTCCGCGCAAATCGCGTCCATGAACTCGATTTCCCAGCCAACCCACTTGCCGCTGGAATCGGGTGAGGTGAATGGCGGATACGGTTCGGCCGCGATGCCGACCTTCACTTCTTCGGCCAGAGCGCCGGTGAAGGCCGTGGTGGCCAGTGCGGCGGCTGCGAGCGTTGTTTTCAGAATATGCTTCATGTTGTTCCCCTGTTTTTCGAGTTTTCATGCCGGATTTTCCGGCTGGACCACCCCGCGAAAAGTTCGCGGGACGGTCTAGTTGATCGAGCTGATGAATTTCTTCAGCCGCTCAGATTTCGGGTCATCGAACACCTGGTCCGGTGGGCCCTGTTCCTCAATGATGCCGTTGTGCAGAAAGATGACGTGACTGGCGACTTCCCGTGCGAATTTCATCTCATGGGTAACCAGGATCATGGTGCGCCGCTCGCGGGCCAGATCGCCGATGACACCGAGAACTTCTCCCACAAGTTCCGGGTCGAGGGCGGATGTCGGTTCGTCGAACAGCATGGCAAGCGGCTGGACGGCAAGAGCGCGGGCAATTGCGGCGCGTTGCTGCTGGCCGCCGGACAGAAATGCCGGATAGGCGTCCTGCTTTTCGTGCAGTCCGACACGACGCAGCAATGTTTCTGCAATGTCGACGGCTTCGTCGCGTTTCATGCCCAGAACATGGATCGGAACTTCAATCACGTTCTGAAGGACCGTCATGTGCTGCCACAGATTGAAGCTCTGGAAGACCATTGCAAGCTGGCTGCGAATGCGCTCGATCTGCTTGCGGTTGGCAGGGCGCAGGCCATGATGGCCGTCTTTCTTGAGGTCGATCGTTTCACCATGGATGGTGATCGACCCTGCGCTTGGCATCTCAAGCATGTTGATGCAGCGCAGAAAAGTGGATTTGCCGGAGCCCGATCCGCCAATGATCGCGATCACGTCGCCCTGCCGGGCCGTCAGCGAGACACCCTTGAGCACCTCAAGAGCTCCGAAACGTTTGAAGAGGTCACGTACCTCGATGGCTGGCGCCGCTGATTCCATCCTACCGCCATTGCCCGGATCAAACCGGTGCAGTTGGTGTTTCTGTTTCCTGCTGACCTCGTCGGTTTTGCCAGTGCAGCGTCAGCTCTCTGCTGCGGCAACAGTTGTAAGCTTTGCACTTGTCTCGTAATTATTCAACCGTATAATAACGAAAAAATCGATACCGGTGCGTCATGTGGCCGGAGATAAAGGTGAAGGACACAAGGATGATGCGGCAGGCAAATGAGGCGTTGGCAGCACGGTGCCAAACCATGCCTGCGCCCCTTGTCACGCAAGACTATCCGCTGCATTGGAGCCGGGTATGAGCCGTCGTCCGTTTCATCGCGCCAGCGAGGCCGTCCGGCGTCAGGATCTGATCCGGGCGACGCTGGACTGCATTTCCGAACTCGGTTTGCGCGGTGCGACCGTGCGCGAAATCGCAGCCCGGGCCGGTGTCACTCCCGGTCTGATACGCCACTATTTTTCCAGCAAGGATCAGATGCTGCAGGACGCCTATCGGGAGGTCATGACCGGCATGACAGCTGCCGTTTCTGCGGCCGCAGATACCGATCAGCCGAGCCCGAGGGCGAAGTTGCACGACTTCATCGTGGCAAACCTGACGCCGCCGGTCGCCGACGGGCGGACGTTGTCGCTCTGGGCGGCGTTCATCAGTCATGTTCGCGTCGATCCGGCCTTTGCGGAAATTCACCTTGAGAGCTATCTGGCCTTCCGCTCCGTGCTGGAAGCGCTTGTTGCCGATGTGCTGGTTGAAGCCGGAGAAAGCGCGGATGCGAAGCGCTGCCGGGAACTGGCAATTGCGATCAACGGCGTGATCGACGGTCTGTGGATCGAAGGCACGCTTGTGGGTCACCTGTTTTCGGAAACGCCCCTGCCGGGCGTTGCCATCAAATCCGTCGAGGCTTTGCTCGGCGGAATAAGCCTTGCCGCCAAACCCCAAACGAATTGAGAGACCGACTATGCGTTATGCGTCGATCACCGACCGCCTTGCCCATCTGGGCTCGGGAAAATGGACCGTCCACATTAAGGCGCGCGAAATGGCTGCGGCGGGTATTCCCGTTATTGAACTGACCATCGGTGAGCCGGACATCCTGCCCGACGAAGCCCTGTTCGAAGAAGCAACCCGGGCAATGAAGGCCGGTCGCATCCGCTATTCCAACGGACGCGGGGAACCGGGTATCGTCGCTGCGCTCACGGAAAAATACCGCCAGCGCCGTCCGGATGTGAGCGAGAAGAACGTCCTGTGTTTCCCCGGCACCCAGACGGCCCTGTTTGCGGTCATGCTGGGGCTGGTGGAGACGGGTGATGCCGTTTTGGCAGGCGATCCGCTTTACGCCACCTATGAAGGCGTAATCGCCGCGACAGGCGCGCGTATGGTTCCAGTGCCTCTGCGTGCGGAAAAGGGGTTTCACCTTCAGGCGGAAGATCTTGAAAAAGCGATCACACCGGACAGCCGCGTGCTCCTGCTCAATACACCGCACAATCCGACGGGAGCGACGCTGACGGCTGATGAAATTGCCGCGATCGGCGAGGTCTGCATCAAACACGACCTCTGGATCGTTTGCGACGAAGTCTATGAGAAACTGATTTTTTCAGGGGCTTTTGCCTCGCCCTTCGACCAGCCGAAGCTGGCCGACCGCACCATTGTGGTGTCCTCGATTTCCAAGTCTCATGCCGCTCCCGGGTTCCGGTCCGGATGGGCCATCGGCCCGGAGGAGTTCTGCACGCGGTTGCTGGCGGTTTCCGAGACCATGTTGTTCGGCGGTCAGCCGTTCATTGCGGACATGACCGCCATGGCGATTTCCGGAGATTTCGACACCGCGGAGCGCATGCGGGAGAACTATCTGAGACGGGCAAAGCTTATCCTCGACCATCTGTCCGGTCACGGCGCCCTGAAGCCCATGATGCCGGAAGCGGGCATGTTCCTTCTGGTGGATGTCAGCGCCACAGGGCTGGACGGTGCCAGTTTCGCGGAGCGACTGCTGGAGGAAAAGCAGGTCGCGGTCATGCCGGGGGTCTCTTTCGGCGATCAGGCTACAAATTTCATCCGGTTGTCGCTGACGGTTGCCGATGAAACGCTTTGCGAAGCAACAGACCGGATTGCCGCTTTTGCGGACGGTCTCGGCAAAGGCGAGGGGAACCGCAAATGGGCGTAGTCACCAAAACGGTCGGTGAAGCACTGATCGATATTCTGGAAGCCAATGGCGTCGAGGCCGTTTTCGGAATTCCGGGCGTGCACACGGTTGAACTCTACCGGGGTCTTGCCACATCCGACATCCGCCACATTACCCCGCGCCATGAACAGGGTGCAGGCTTCATGGCCGACGGCTATGCCCGGGTAACCGGAAAACCCGGCGTGGCCCTGGTGATTACCGGCCCGGGCCTGACCAACACGATCACCGCCATGGCACAGGCCTATCAGGATTCCGTGCCGATGCTTGTGATCTCGGGCGTCAATGCCCGGGCAACTCTCGGCCATGGTCGGGGCAAGCTGCATGAATTGCCGGACCAGCGGGCCATGATGGCACCGCTTGCCCTGATGACGCACACGCTTCTGGAACCTGCGGATCTGCCGGCTGTCATGGAGCGGGCCTTTGCAATTCTCCAATCAAAGCGGCCTGGCCCAGTCCACATCGAAATTCCGACCGATGTGATGGTTGAGAAGATCTCGCTTGGCGACCTCCATCCTTCAAAGGCCTGCGGCCCTCGGGCGGCGCAGGCTCAGGTAGCCGAGCTGGCGGAAAAATGCAGGCAGGCCCGCCGTCCTGTAGTCCTGTGTGGCGGCGGATCCGTTGCAGCTGCCGACAAGATCCGGCAGTTGGCCGAGCAGATCGATGCGCCGCTGGTCACCACGGTCAATGCGCGGGGCATGTTTGCCGGTCATCCGCTGTCGATCCCGGCCAGCCCGAGCCTTGCCGCCGTGCGGGACGTGATCGGAGCCTCCGATCTGGTGATTGCCCTTGGCACCCAGATGGGAGAGACCGACTACGACATGTATGCGGACGACGGCTTTCCGGAGCTTGCCAACCTGGTGCGTGTCGATATCGATGCGGACCAGCTTGCACGCGGTCCCGAGGCCGCGTTGCCCATGCTGTCGAGTGTCGGTCAGTTGATGGATGATCTTCTGCCGCTGCTTGAAGGGCACGAAACGGATGCGGACGGCGCTGCGCGGGCGAAGGCTTGCCGCGAGGCGGTTACATCGTGGCTCAGCCCGAAGATGCAGGCGGAGGTCGGCGTTCTGGAGACGATCCGCGAGACGCTTCCCGGCTGCATCATCGTTGGCGACAGCACACAGGCCATCTACTCCGGCAACCTTTATTATGAAGCGGGGCGGCCACACGGCTGGTTCAACGCGGCAACGGGGTTCGGAGCGCTTGGATATGGCCCCCCGGCGGCGATTGGTGCCAGCATCGGCGAGCCTGGAACACAGGTGATCTGCCTGGTGGGCGATGGCGGGCTTCAGTTTTCGCTTGCCGAAATCGGGTCGGCGGTGGATTGCGGGGCGCGCGTGATCTTCCTGGTCTGGAACAACGACGGTTACGGCGAGATACGGTCCTACATGGTGGACCGCGGAATTGAGCCGGAAGGCGTGACCCCGTCGGCACCCGATTTCGGCAAGATTGCTGAAGCCTATGGCCTGCCGTCCGTCCGTCTTGACGATGTGGCGGAGCTGGCAAGCGCCTTGAAGCGGTTTGCGGACCTCTCCGGGCCGAGCCTGATCGAGATCCACGAGACAGGCACGCGCGGCGCAACTGCGTGACTGGAGCCCCTCCAGTGCCTCCGTCAGTTTGAAACGGGCAGTGTCAGCCTGAATTGCGTTCCCCTGCCTTTCACGGACTGGCAGGTGAACGCGAGGCCATGTTCCCGGGCAAGGTCATGGCAAACAGACAGGCCGAGGCCGTGGCCGCGGGACAAGCTGCCTTTCTCGTAGGCCTTGAGGAAGCTTTCCTGCTCAGCCCCGGTCAGGCCCGGACCTGTGTCGAGGACACAAAGCTCCACGGTCCGGCCGCGGTTGCGCACACCGATCAGCACCTTGCCCGTCTCGGTGTATTTGACCGCGTTGGAAACCAGATTGCTGGCAATGCGCATCAGCACGATCGCCGGCACGGCGGTATTGCGGGATGAGGCAACCCGGCGCAGCTTCAGGCCCTTTGAGATTGCTTCTTCACCAAACATCTGCTGGACCGTGTCGAGCACGAGCGAGAGCTCGTAGCTCTCGGTTTCCGCCGGTTCCGTATGGGCCATCCTGACACCGGTCTGGAGAGGTTCGTCGCCGGCTTTCTGGTCAGGCAAGTTTTCGGTTTCTGCTTCAGCGCTTCGTGGTGTCGTTTCCTTCAGATAGGAATTCGACAGGGCTTCCATGTAGTCGAAGGCCTCTGCAAGGCGTCGCCGGACCGGGGGTTCTATATGGTCGGCCAGGTGGTCGAAGCTTAGCCGCAGCGACGTGATCGGCTGTTTCAGGTCATGGGAGGCAGTGGCCAGCTGGCGTTGGCGCAGGCTGGCAAGGTCACGGGCGCGGGTATAATTGCGCTCGGCGACAAGCAGCTCCCGGCTGCGCCTGGCTTCCGCTTCAAGAGCCTTGATTTCAGCCTTAACAGCGTTTGCATGCTTGTGGCGCAGGGCCACGATATGGGCGGTCAGCCCGGTCATGGTGGCAATCAGCAGGCAGGAGAAAATGCCTTTGACCGTGGTTGCCACAGGCAGGATTTCCGCCTCCAGCCCAACCACCATCAAGGCAATCAGACCGACGACCAAAAGCGTTCCGGCAGCCGATATCAGTTCGCCGCTGAAATGTGCTGCCCCTTCGGCACGCCGCCAGCGGCGGCCCGCCAGGAAAACCGAGACAAACATGAAGGCCAGAAGCACGTAGCCGAAAAAGGCGACGTAGGTGCCGGGCGAAAAGAAGGAAAGCACGAAACCGGCGACCGAGAGGGCTGACATGGATGTCAGAGCGATGGACAGCCGGGTTTCGCGCCGATCCTCGACAAGCGAGCGCCCTGAAATGACGAAGCCGACGCCCGATAGCGCAAACAGCAGAAAAAAACCGATTGGCGACTGGAGTTCAGGATTGTCGGGAAAGAAGAAGCGAAACCAGAGACCGTCGATATAGCCGATGAAGGCGAGGCCGAGGCCGAACTGGAGGGCATACAGCATGCCGATCCAGTTTTTCATGGCCAGGTGAAAACCGAAGAAAAAGATCAGGCAGGAAATGGTGAAGGCGTAGAACGCCGTGTGCGTGATGCCGGACGCAAAAGCGGATGCTTCCAGTTCGACCGGCGTTTCCAGCGCCATCTTGAAGGACTGGAACGGCCCGAACTTGAAATTGACCAGCAGTGTGACCCGCTCTTGCGGCGCAATCTGGAATACGGGGGTGCGCAGGCGCGTCACGGAATGGTCTTCGGGGGCGAAGGGTTCGAAGATCGAATAGTTGATCAGGTTTTCCGTAAAGCCGCTTTCGCGGATGACATAAGCATCCAACTCGCTGACAAGCGGCAGTTCCACGGTGAGGATGAAAGGGTCGGGGGCGCGGCCATCGTTCAGGGTTGCGTTGTAGATTTCGACCGCTGCCCAGGCTTCGGGTGCATAGTTGGTTCCCAGCAGTGAGGCCTTGAGCGTGGATGAAAACGTGCCGGAGCGAAATCGATTGAGGATATCTGCGAGCGATGCTGACGGGTCACTTTCATAAACCAGATGCGGCTTCAGATCGCCAATGCCCTGGCCGGGTTCAAGGCGCACCGTTTCGGCACGGGCAAGACCGGTCACGAGAAGACTGAAAAACAGGAAGACCCACAGGTGCAGAATTCTGGTCATTTCCCCTAAGGCATGTCAGATAGAAGGACTGCTGCTGCTGGATCGAGAGCCGTGAAAGATCAAAGATATAGTGCCATCATTGCAGACGATCACGCAATCGTTCGCTCCGGGCTGCGCGATGCTCTGGAAAAACCGGGCCTGATCGAACCGGAGGGGATCAACGTGCTGGCGGAAGCCGGCGACGGACTGAGCGCGATTGCCGAAGTGCGCAGGCACCGGCCCGATCTGTTGCTGCTGGACGTTTCCATGCCGATGGCGGGCGGCGTGGAAGTGCTGATCGAGGCAAGGCGCTGGTCGAAGGAAACGAGGGTCGTCGTCCTGACCGGCATTTCCGCAGTCGGGCTGATATCCGACCTTATTGAAACAGGGGTCGACGGGCTGTTTTCGAAAGCCTCGGACAATGCCGAGTTCTACCAGAAACTGCCGGGAATCCTGCGGGGGCAGCGGCATATTTCGGACGTGTTTCTGAAGATCCTGGAAGAAACGCCTGCACCGCCGGTGCTGACCGACCGGGAACGGCAGACGCTGAACCTGATTCTCGCCGGGCGGTCCAACAAGGAAATTGCCGAAGGCCTCGGCATCAGCATCAAGACCGTCGACAAGCATCGCACCAGCCTGATGCAGAAGCTGAACGTGCATTCGGTGCCGCAGTTGATGGCCAAGGCCTTGAAGGAAGGCATGATCGATCCGTCGCGGGAACTTTGACCGGGAGGCTGCTTGCCCCGGCCGGAATGGGGGATTGGCCCCATGGCTGGCGGCGACCGGACATGGGTTACTGCTTTGTGTGACCCACAAGAGGATTTTGCCATGCCCCGCTCTTTCAGATTTTCCACCGTCTCGCTTGCCGCGTTACCCGTTGCCTGCCTGCTTTTGACGGGCTCGGCGCTGGCACAGGATGACGGTTTCCGCGAGATCCGCGTTGCCCCCGGAACGGCGGTCGCGGCCAATTTCATGGATGTGCTGATGCCGTTTCTGCAAGGCCATCCGGAAAGTGACGAAGGCAATGCCGCTCTGGACCTGAAGGTGCGCAAGGCGGGCAGCGGCTACAGTGTCGATATCGTCATGACGGGATATCTCGATGACAGCCTGTCCGGCGAACACTATCGGGGTACGGTGATACGCACGGCGTCGGGCGAATGGGAGCTGCTGGAGATGAAGGTCAGTCCGCTTTGCGCGCGCGGTGAGAATGTCGGAGGGGTATGTACCGCATCGGCTGCGCCTCCGGCCATGTTCCGGTCTTCCGGTGACGCGCCCGACAATCGGCTCATGTGTGTTTCCATTGCGCGGGATGATGTGCTGAATGTGCGGAAGGGGCCCGGAACACGGCATGCGGTCACCGGCGCTCTTGCGGCAGGAACCTGTAATGTGGAACTTTCCGAGAGCTGTGAAGGAAGCTGGTGCGAAATCCGTTCGGATGCAATTTCCGGATGGGTGAATACCCGTTACCTTGAGCCCGCAAATTGAAGGACCTATCGACAAGCCACATGCCCACCAGCAACCAGCAAAAGCGCAGATCTGCCAGAAGCCTTCTCATCGGAGGCTTGCTGCTGTCTTGCGCCACTGTCACGGTTCTCGCCAGCGGCTTGCCGGAGCCGACGTTCCTGGAAAGCGGCAGCAACGACCTGATCCGGTTTCAGAAAGGCGAGGTGCCTGCACCGGAGAGCGCTCCGGTGGTCGCCGCCGAACCGGCGCAACCTCTCGAACGGCGCGAGCCAGAGCACCGGCTGATGGATGGTGAAGAGGCTGCCGTCGAGGCTTCCCCGCCGCCGGCCCCAGCACCTTCCAACAACGCCTTTGAGGAGGCAGCTGGCTTTGATGGTGTGTCCGAACCAGCTATCGGACAGATAGCTCCCCAGCGGCAACGCGTTGCGCCTGCCGCTGGGCCGAAACAGGAATCGCAAAAACAGGAAGCCACGGGCGCGGACACTCAAGGTTTGAGCTCGGCTGTCGAGAAGTCTGCAGCAGGGCGTGCGCCGGCCCCGGCTCCGGCTCCACTGGAAGAAACCGCCGATGCAGATGATGCGATTTCCGCGCGTCTGGTAACGGTCTGCCTGACCAATCCGGACGATGCAAGCGGTGCCAAGGGCTTTGACATCCGGCGCGATGGCCCGCCGCGCTACGTTGCCGACGTTGGCGCGACGGCTTGTGCCCGCTTCGAGCCGACGCGCCATACGATCTATCTCTGGAAGACGAATGACCTGGGCGCGTTGTCGCTGATCCTCTCCAGTCGCCTCGATCTCGTCCAGGCGGACGGGACGCAAGTGTCTCTGGACTGGTTGCGGGACCGGTAACCGTCCCGGCAGCGCAAACGCGCATTCTCCAGTTTTTCTCGAAATTGTTACTCGCGTGAATGCGCTTGGAAGCAGGGTTCTTTCCGGGCTGACATGGCTTGTTGGGGCTGCAATTCGGAACCCCATCGTCATCCCGGCCAAGCGGAGCGCGAGCCGGGATCGGGGAGATAAAGGTTCCTTTTTAGGTGCCCATTTCGCCGACCCTCGGCTCCCCGATCCGGATCTTCGCTGCGCTGCGTCCGGGATGACCAAAGGAGGGATGCGGCATTAGGTAGCAAACGCACCAAGGAAAAAGACCATGGAATTCTGGAAATCGGCTAATGTCGAGCTAGTCTCTCTTCAGCCTCGCGAGCCTTTTCTATTAGAAGCTGGCCCAAATGGAGACCTTCGGAAGGTGCCAGTGACATCGCCAGAACAATATCTGGATCTAGGTTCACATCGGGATGCGGCTTCCCAATCCGTAGCCAAACATCTTTCCGGTCAGGCCAAGAATAACGGCAAAGGCATCAGGGGCAATAAAGAGCGGGCGTTCGTCTATAACTTGTCCTCCTGAGCCTAGGCTATGACAGATTACAAACCCGCAAAACTAAAAAGCTACGATCAGACCATACGAGGCTTACTGGCGAAAAGGGTTGAACTCTGTCACCAGGATCAAGAGCTAAGAAAGCTACAGGCTACTGCCGGTAGTGAGATAGCTGCGATAGACCGAGTTCTGAGCCTATTGGACTTCGAGGCTGATTACGACGCTCTGATGCCCAAAAACGTAGGCAAGAAACAGCATAAGCGCGGCGAGATATGGCGACAGGTGTCAAGCATCCTCCGAACCGCTACAGAACCTGTAACAAGCCGTCAGATTGCGTTGCAAATCGCAGAGGATCCGCGGAGATAACCCGAACGACCATGCACACATCGTGAAGCTTAAAAACAACGTGTCACACGCTCTAGGTGGAATGCGGAAGCAAGGGCGTGTTATTTCTGAGGGGAGTGGGAACGGGGAGCAGTTGTGGCGATTATCAGATTAACAGCCAAGCCCACGCACAATTCTCCTCACATCGTCATCCACGTGCTGTGACCTGCTCCCCTGAAAGTTCCTCGTTTTGAGGTTAGTCTGTTCCCAATTTAAG
>NZ_JAZDVZ010000009.1:0-283434 GCF_036350355.1 Roseibium sp. FZY0029 | reverse complement strand
AACAAGCGTGTCGCTGGTGCCGCCCGCGACGACATTGCCGATGATCGTCGAACCCGTTCTCAGCTCCAGAATGTTGGTGCCTGAGGTGAATTCGATGGCATTGGCGCGGGTGCTGCCACTGTGGGAGAGCCCGCCGGAAATCGCGCCGCTGTTGACGATGGTGAGGCCAGCGCCCCTGACGCCGGCACCGCCTGCGGCGTCCGCCTGGCCGGCGCCGCCGTTGCCGCCCGTGATTGTGGACGTTGTGGTGTTGATCACCGTCACGCCGGACACCGAGGTGGAGAGGCCGACCCCGCCGCCGCCGCCAAAGCCGACGGATCCTTGGCCGCCGCCGCCGGCTCCGGCTCCACCCTGCCCGCCCTGACCGCCCGTGCCACCCGTGATATCTGTGTTGTTGGTTATCGTCACGGCGGCGTCCACGGCGACGCCATGGCCACCCTCACCGCCGCCGCCGCCGCCACCGCCACCGGAGGGGCTTGCAGTGCCCGCCTCGCCATCGGTTCCATCGCCGCCGTTATTGCCCGTGGTGGGGCTTGTAATCGTTGTCGAAGTTGAGACCGTCTGCCCGTGCGTGCCGCCCGCACCGCCATCGCCGCCAGCACCCCCAGGGGTGCTGCTGGCCCCGGCTCCGCCAGCAAAGCCGCCGGCACCGCCACCGCCGCCACCGCCGTTGCCCGGCTGCGATGACCCCATCTGAGTGGTTCCGTTGTTTCCGGCGCTCCCGGTTAAACCGCCCGCGCCGCCGAGCCCGGGCCTGTAAAAGATACCGCCGTAGGCACCGCCGTTGCCGCCCTTGCCTCCCCTGGCCTGAGCGGTTCCGGAACTCATGGCGGCTGCGGCAACCAGCGCCGTACCGAGCAGGAGAGCGGTCCTGAGAGCGTGTGACGCGCCCGCTCGCTCCGGGTTTGTCGTGTTGCGAGACCCGCAAGCCATTGTGTCGTTGGTGTCCATCGGTCCCCCTCGTCGCGGCGCCGTGTGGCCAGGCGCCGGGATTTCGATACGGAAGCCGGGCGCGGCTCTCTCGCGGCGCAAGTTGTTTCAGCAGCCGTTTTTTGCCGCTGTCGGGGGGGAGCGCTATCCCCTGTTTAGGGGTTATTGTGTGAAATCAATTCTTTGCCGAGCCTGACGCGCTCATGAAGACAAAGGCCGCAATCCGGGCATCCAGGCACGCCTGTCAATGCATACAATGGACCCGCGTGCGATCATGAAGTAACAATTCAAGGTAGAGTTTGCCGATAGCCCCGGTCATTGCCCCAGTCTCCAGCGTCGATCCTTGACGTGGGGTATGAACGCGGGGCTGTTGGCAACGGGTGTCTGTCATGCGGGAAACGATGAGAACCTGGGCCAGCCTTCTCTGTCTTGCAATGCTGCTTCTGACAGCCTGTTCGACGTTGAACCCGGATTATCCACGCGTCGAGACGACCGCTTTCACGGCCTATCGAAGCACCTATCTGGGCCGTCTTTTCCAGGCAGCGGAAAAAAGCCATCCTGGCAGATCGGGCGTCTCGCTCGTCACGACGGGGCGAAACGCGTTCGCCATCCGGGTTGCCATGACGGAACTCGCGGAGCACAGCCTCGATCTGCAATACTACATCTGGGATGCGGACCAGAGTGGGCGCATCCTTGCCCAGGCTTTGTTGCGATGCGCGGATCGCGGTGTGCGCGTGCGCCTTCTCATCGACGATATCAACGTCAACGGACGCGATGAAATCCTCGCCAGTCTGGACGCCCATCCGAACATCGAGATCCGGCTCTTCAACCCCTTCGTCAACCGGTCCTCGCGGGTCTTCAACCTGATCGGAGATTTCGATCGCCTGAACCACCGCATGCACAACAAGCTGATGGTGGCCGACAACGCAGTTGCGCTTCTCGGCGGGCGCAATATCGGCGATCACTATTTCGACGTCTCAGAGGAATCCAACTATCGCGACCTGGATATTGCCGCGGTCGGCCCGGTGGTGCGGGATGCCTCGAGCGTCTTCGACTATTTCTGGAACAGGGACTGGTCGGCACCTGTCGCCGCCAGCGTCAACCGGACCTTCGGTGAAACCGACCTGGAAAATGCCCGGGCAAAACTGGAAGAGACCATCGATACCGAAGGATACCCTTATCCTTTCCGGCAGAGGGTCGCTGCCGTCCGTCAATCGATGTCGGCGCTCACCAGACAATTGGTCTGGGCACCCGCCTTTGTCGTCTGGGACGATCCGGCCGATTTCATCGCGGGGAAAAGCGGTGGCAAGATCCTCAAGGCGCTTGCCGGCAAGGTGGACGGGCTCAAACGCGAACTCCTGATGGAAAACGCCTATTTCGTCCCCACCCAGGCAGGCGCGGACAAACTGAAGCAGCTCACGGCGCGAGGCTTCAAGGTTCGCGTTCTCACCAACTCGCTCAGTTCAAACGACGTGGTTGCCGTTCACGCAGGCTATTCGAAATACCGTGTCGAACTTCTGGAAGCCGGGATAGAATTGCATGAAGTCAGAGCCGATTCCGCGAAGGTCCAGCAGACGCTCTTTTCCACGGAGTCGAAGGCCGGACTGCACACCAAGGCCGCGGTCTTTGACGGTGCCTCGATATTCGTCGGCAGCTTCAATCTGGATCCGCGATCAGCAAACCTCAACACGGAAATCGGTCTCTACGTGGAAAGCCCGGAACTGGCCCGCCGGCTGACAGTGTTCCTGAACGAAGGTGTTTCGCTGAAAAACAGCTACCGGCTCGAACTCGACGAAAACGGCAGGATTATCTGGAAGAGCGAACAGGACGGCGAGATCGTCACCTTCGCCTCGGACCCTGGGTCGACACTGGGTCAGCGTGTCACCTCCGGCATCATCGCAACGCTTCCTGTCGAAGGTCAGTTGTAGGTTGGAAGGCAACCGGTCTGCATCCGATGCCGGAGAAGAAGCGCCAAGCGCATGCTCAACGTCACTTTCCAGCATCGGACGGCACAGTCGAAACCTGCGCGCTTCTGGAATGAAGCCGCGAAGTGCCCTGTTTAACTGCGCCTTTGCGGACCTTCAGACAGTCGCCTAGACCGACCGGATACTTCCACCATCGATGCGGATCTTGCTTCCGGTGACATAGGACGCGCGGGCCGAACACAGGAAGGTCACGACATCGGCGAATTCGTCTGGGCGGCCATAGCGGCCGGCGGGAATTCCGGCAGCAGACTGCGCCGCGACTTCGTCCACCGGTTTGCCGAGACGTTTGGCGGCGGCTGCATCCAGTTCGTCCACACGGGCCGTATGGATGCGGCCCGGCATGGCGATGTTCACCGTGATGCCCTTGGATGCGACTTCGCTTGAAAGCGTCTTCGACCATCCAACCAGAGCAGCCCTCAAACCATTGGAAAGCGCCAGGTTGGGGATCGGTTGTTCAACGCCGGAAGACGAGATTGTCACGATCCGTCCCCAGCCCGCCTTTTCCATGCCGGGCAGGCAGCGGTTGGCGATGTGGATCAGGTTGGCCACCATGGTTTCGAAATTCGCCGTCCAGTCGCCCCTTGCCGGATCGGTCGCCTTCCCGGGAGGCGGCCCACCGGCATTATTGACCAGAATGTCGATGGGGCCTTCGGCCAGAAGCGTATCGAGAAACCGGTCGATGGCGTCCGCGTCCGACACGTCGAGTTTCCGGGCGGTAATCGAGCCTTCGGCGTCCTTCGCCCAATCGGCAATTGCAGTTTCATTGCGCGCTGCCGCGATGACCTCGGCTCCCTCCGCTGCAAGGCTTTTCGCAATTGCAGCGCCAAGGCCGCGGCTTGCCCCGAGCACCAGCGCGCGTTTTCCCTTGATCCCCAGGTCCATCAGTCAAGCTCCTTCAAACGTTGTTCCTGCCGCGCAAGCAGCATATTCACTTCCCGTTGCGCCGCCTGTGTCAGGCCTGCACCCGGCCGCCGCAAGGCGGCACTGGCAATCACGCCGCGTTTGGCCAGCACGTATTTGCGCACGGCTAACCCCAGCCCGGGCTGCTGTTCATAGCGAGCCAGGGGCAGATAGGCATTGAAGAGATCGCGCGCACGGTCGCCCTCGTCCTTCGAACAGTGGTGCACGACGTCGCGCATCATTTCCGGATAGCAGAAGCCGGTCATTGCGCCATCAGCGCCCCGGTCCATTTCTTCCGGCAAAAACACCCCGCCATTGCCACACAGGATCGAAATCCGGCGGTTCAACGTCCCCGCTGCACGCAGGGCAGTGATTTTTTCCAGCCCCGGCCAGTCTTCGTGCTTCAGGCAGACGCAGGTCGGCACCTCTTCCACAACCCTGGCAATTGCAGAAACGGGAATGTGAACGCCGGTCGCTAGCGGGAAATCCTGAAGCACGAAAGGCGTGTCGCCGATGAACTCGGCCGCCTGCCGATAATAATTGACGACTTGCTCGTCGGTCTTGAGGCTGCCCGGCGGGGCGATCATGACACCGCCGGCGCCAAGATCCATGGAAGCCCTGGTGAGTTCGGCCATCTGGGCAAAACCGGGTGCTGACACACCGACGACCATGGGTATGCGGCCATCCAGCCGCGCCAGGATCCGCTTGACGACCTGAAGGGATTCCGCGCCTGTGAGCTTGGGCGCCTCGCCCATCATGCCAAGCGCCGTCAGACCAGTGGCTCCGGCCTCAAGATAGAAGTCCACCATCTTGTCGATGCTTTGCAGGTCCAGCGCGCCGTCCTCCGTAAACGGCGTCACGGCAATCACATAGACGCCCCGCGCCTTTTCCGTCAGTCGGGTCATACCCGTTTCTCCCTTTTATCGTTGCAGGCCGAAAGCATCACCTGGCCGACGGCAGCGGCAGCCGCGGCCTGACACGGGTCGACGACTGGCAGGCCCGTCATGTTTTCCAGTCGTGCCCGGTATTGCGCCATACCGGCGCAACCGGTGATGAGAACATCCGCCCCGAACCGGTCGCGCAGGGTAGTACCGACTTCGCCCAGCCGCGCCAGCGTCCGCTCCTCATCGGCCAGTTCCAGCACGCCCAGCCCAAGCGGCAGATCGGCAGCCAGCCGGTCCGAAATCCCCAGGGCGCCCAGATAACGGATATGTCTCTGGATGGAAGCCCTGCCGAGCGACAGGATGCCGAAACGCTGGCCCATCAGCATTGCCTGCATGTAGGCGCTTTCGGCGATGCCAAGCACCGGCACGTCATGGGCTTCACGCATCGCCGCCAGACCTGGATCGGAAAAACAGGCGACGACAAATGCAGAGGCCCCGTCCCTGAGCGTGTCCGAAAAGGCCAGAAGCGGCTGGACCACACCGTCGACATGGGCCTGCGTTTCAATGCCTGGCGGGCCTTCGTGCAGGGTGTGGCAGGCCAGCGCGACCGGCGACTTTGCCGTGATCGGCGCAATCGCTTCCGCCATATGAGCCGTCACATGTGCCGAGCTGTTCGGATTGATGATGTGTATGGTCATTCCGGCATCTCCAGACTGCGCGGCGCGATGACGCTGAACGCCTGAGCACGCGCGCTTTCCGCAACCTTGATGGCCCGCGTCTGGGCGGCATCGATTTCTGCAAGAGCTCCGTCCGTATCAAGCCCCAGCGCCTTGCCTTCTGCCAGCACCTTGCGCCCGGCAACCCAGACATCGCGAACAGCCCGTTCAGCGGCCGCATAGATCAGGCTGCGCAGGGGGTCGTGCACGGGACGCATCGACGGCGCGCTCAGATCCACGCAAACCACATCGGACCGGGCACCGGGGAAGAGCCGGCCAAGATCCGGCCGCCCCAGCGCCTGAGCGCCGCGAACAGTCGCCGCATGAAAGACCGCCGCCGTGTCGATGTCGGCAAAATCCCCCGACCGGCAACGGGACTGGATAATCGCTTCACGCATTTCTTCCAGCATGTTGAAGGGAATGGTGTCCGTCCCGATGCCGACATTGACGCCCGCGCGCAGGTAGCGGCCGAGGCTCTCCATGCCCTGGCCCGATCGGGCGAAGGTCACCGGACAATGGGCGACATTCGTCCCGCTCGTTGCCAGTGTTTCGAGGTCCATGGCCGTTCGCTCGCGCGTCAACGGATGGTGATCCAGGCAAATGCCGTGCCCCAGGATCACCTCCGGCCCGAGAACGCCGATGTCCTTCAACAGCGCGACCGCGCCCTTGCCGTGCCGGCGATGAAGCTCTGTCACTTCCGCCATGGTCTGCGCCGCATGAACGGTCATCGGCACTTTGCGCGATCTTGCCTCATCAAGTGCAGCGGCCAGAAAATCGGGATGGCAGGTATCGATCTGTGAGGGGGCAACCACCCCGGTCAGCCGGCCTGTCGTGTCGGCGGCAACCCGGTTCAGAACCGACAAGGCCGCTTCTCTTGCCGCCTCGCCCGCAGCCTCGTTCCAGTCGTATTCTAGAGCCTTTTGCGGGCTGAGCCGCCATCTGGCCTGTCGGAAACCGGGGGCAAGCCAGACCCGCATGCCGCTTTGCGCGGCGATACCCAGCCAGTGTTCGTGGTCGCCAGCGATGTCCAGACAGGATGTAACGCCGGACTTCAGCAGCTCCGACAGCATCAGGGTCTGGCAGGCTGCCTTGGCATCCGCATCGGAGTCGATCAGTGTCGAAAACTCGTAAAGCGCGTTGCCCCAGAGTTCGGGCGTACCAACATCGTCGAACAGCCCCTTTGCAAGCGGTTCATCCCCGGAATGGCAATGGATGTTCACCAGACCGGGCATGACCAGCCGATTTCGTCCGTCCACCTCCTGATCGGCCCGCCCCTGCCATTCCGGTCCAACATGCAGGATGCCGTCATGATCGAAGGTCACATCGATGTCGCGCGCATAAACATGCCTACCGCCCTCCCAGCGGATGACCCAGGACGCGCGGCGGATAACGGTAATGCTCATGCGCGGCTCCCATAGCGCTGTGCTTTCCAGAAGTTTTCAGGCACGTCCAGGCCAGCCGCGCTGCCCGTCCGCTCGATCATTCGTTCGGTCTCCAGCGCCGCCTCCCGCAGGATAGTCTCTTCGCGAGCCTTCATTGCCTTGCCGCCTTCCAGGACAACGTCCCCACGGACAAGAACCGTATCGACATCGTTGCCGTTGGCGAAACAGACTAGGCGATGCGTCGTCATGTTGGGCGGATAAAGGTGGGGTCGCATCATGTCGACCAGAACGATATCCGCATCCTTGCCCGGCTCCAGCGAACCGATGGTGCGGTCCATGCCAAGCGCGCGCGCTCCCTCGATAGTCGCCATCTCCAGCGTCCGGCCCGGTGGCAATATCCCCGGGTTGCGATAGTGCCGGCGGTGGTAATGCATGGCCTGCTGCATGTGACGGAACATGTCGGCGGACCTGTCAGGCGCCGTCGCGTCCGAACCGAGCGCAACCGTTACGCCCTTGTCCATCAGTTCGATAGCCGGGCAATAGCCGTTTATCGAAGCAACCGCGGATGGATTGTGGGCGATCCTTGTGCCGGTCTGCGCACAGATATCGATTTCGTCATCATGCAGATTGATGGCATGGGACAGAAGCGCGTTCGGCCCCAGAAGGCCCAGCTTTTCCGCCCTGCGAATAGACCCGCCCTGATGGCCATCCTGGGTAAACACCACTTGCGCAGCCCGCGCTTCCTCCGCAAGACGGCGCGCCTGGGTACAGGCCGCGTCATAATCATGTGCGGACATGGTGTCTTCATGCTCGTCACGCAGCACCGGATAGAGCAAAGCAATGTTCAGACGGCCTTCGTCCTGGCCGTGCCAGCGTCCAAGAAGATCCAGGCATGTGGAGAGCTGGGTCTGAAAGTCGACCTTGCGTGCAGACTTGCCGCCGTCGGCATAGGTCCGCGGATGCGGCGCGCGCGTTGGGCCCACCGCCATGACCGTGCGTCCGCCGAGGGCCCGCACCCCTTCCATATGCGCATCGCCGTAAACGGGGTCGTCCGTGCGCATGATGGTGTCGCCGCCGCCTAGCAGCGATACACCGCAGGTCACGCCGAACCTGATGCGTTCCAGGGCGGCAAGGCTTGCTTCCGCCTTCCAGAATTCCGGAGTCGAACCGGTGGTATAGACTTCACCGCAGAGCGCTTCCCAAGCGTCGCCGTCATGCATGAACATGGTCTTGATAAGCGCATGCCCGGCATGGGCATGAACGTCGACAAGACCCGGAATGATGGCCTTGCCGGTGCCGTCAATCCGCCGAGGCGCATCATGATCCTTGAGGATTTCAGCCGATGGGCCAACCGCCAGAATCCGGCCGTCTTCAATCGCAATCGCACCATCTTCGATGATGCGACGGTCCGGATCCATGGGGATGATCGTACCGCCTACGATCAGGAGATCAGCCATTTTGTGTCCCTTCGAATTTAGGCAGGCCACGCATGTCCGGCACCCCGTCAAGAGGCATGGAAACCCCGGGATGATCTCCGGCAAAAGCAATGGCGCGCATGGGATTGTAGAGCGTCAGCCAGGGCGGATCCTGCTGCAGCAGGTGATAGGCGTCGCGGTAAAGCGCCTCGCGCTCCTGCGTGTCGACAGTTTTCCGGCTTTTGTCGATCAAGGCTTCAACGTTCTCGTTGCGATATCCCTGCCACCATGCTCCGGCGACCCGGCTGTCGATCTTTTCGTAAAGAACCCGGAATGTTGACATCGGACTGGAGTCGAAGACGCAAAGATCCCGAATGTCCTTTCGGCGCACCATATGGGCGTAGTCTTCGCGTTCTTCGTGAATATGCACCTTTAACGTCACGCCAACCGAAGCCAGTTGGCGGGCAAGCACCTCTGTCAGGCGCTGCGCTTCATCGGGAAGCCGGGTCGGGCAATCGACGTCAAGGGTCAGGCCACCGGCATACCCCACCTCTGCAAGAAGCTGCCGGGCTGTCTCCGGATCATAAGAAATACCATCCCCGTTTCCGGCTCCTTCGCCGGCACCAAAATGGGCCGGGCTGACAAACCCGCGCAGCGGTTCGCCTTTGCCGTCAAGGACGTCGCGGACAATGGCCTCCCGGTCCACGGCGAGTGTCAGCGCCTTGCGCACCCGGGCATCGCGAAGCGGCCCTTTCGCCGCGTTCAGAAGATAGATGATTGCAACAGGTGCGCGGTACCTCAGCACCGTCATGCCAGGCCTCGTCACCGCCGCCGGATCGACATTGGCCGCGATCTGGGCGTGACCTTCGGCAACCGCGCAAAGGCGCTTTCCCGCATCCGGTTCGCGCACCCATGTCAGCTCGCTGTTGCCCGGGCGCGGCCAATGCGGAACACCGGATGCGGACACCTGAATGCTGTCGTCCGAACGCGCCGCCAGTTTGTACGGGCCGGTGCCGCAATGTGCCAGCGGGTCTCCCTTATCCAGAGCCTCGAAGGCACTTGGAGCAACGATGAAACCCTGCACCAGCACGTCTGCGAAATCGGCCATCGGTTCGGCCAGACTAACTGTCAGATCAAGACCGTCGGACTGATAGTCCGCCCCGCCGAGATATTGCCTCCAGACAGCGGGAGAGCCGAGGGTGTAGCCCTTGTCTTCCCGTGCCATCCGCTCCAGAGAAGTCTGAACGGCTGTCGCATCGCAGGGCGACCCGTCGTGAAAAACCACGCCCGGGCGAATGGAAAAACGCCAGGTTCGGCCTTCGTCTGAGACGGTCCAGGCCTCGGCGAGTGCAGGGACGAAACCCGTTCCCTCCCTGCGCATCAACGTGTCGTAGATCGCGCCCTGCACGCACAGTTCATCGGCTGCATCGGTACAGTCATGAGGATCACCAAGCATGATGCGCGGCTGAAGAATGCGAATACTCATGTTGTCTCCCGCTGTGGTTCGTCCAGCAGATGGCAGGCGACCTCCTGGCCGCCTCCTGTGTCCTGCAACACTGGACGCTCAACCGCACAGCGCTCCCAGGCGAATGGACATCTGGTGTGAAAACAGCATCCCGACGGCAGGTTCAGCGCCGAGGGAACTTCCCCGCTCAGCTCAAGCTGCTTCGGTTTTTTCGCAGGGTCGAGAGAAGGCGCTGCCGACAGCAGCGCGCGCGTATAAGGATGACGCGGTTTGGCGAAGATCCTGTCGCACGGCGCGGTTTCGACGATCGAGCCCAGATACATGACCGCAACCCTGTCGGCGATGTGATGCACCACGCTGAGGTCATGGCTGATGAAGAGATACGCAAGACCGAATTCGTCCCGCAGATCCATCATCAGGTTGAGGATCTGCGCCTGGATCGACACATCGAGCGCCGACACCGGCTCATCCGCGATGATCAGCTTGGGATTGACCGATAGCGCCCGCGCGATGCCGATGCGCTGACGCTGACCGCCGGAAAACTGGTGCGGATACCGCCCGCCCTGCTCGGCATTCAGGCCGACACGCGCTAGCAGGGCCTCGGTTTTCTCATGCGCCTGTTGCCAACTGCCGGTCTGTTCGGCAAGCGGTTCCGCCACAATGTCGCGCACCTTCTGGCGCGGGTTCAACGAGGCGTAAGGGTCCTGAAAGATCATCTGCATCTTGGCACGGACCGGAAGCAGCTGCCGGGGTGTCAGATCCTGTATCTCCTCGCCTTCGATGCAGACACGGCCGCCAGTGGGATTGTGGATCCGTGCAATGGTCTTGGCGACCGTCGACTTGCCGCATCCGGACTCTCCCACAAGCGCAAGCACCTCGCCTTCGTTGACCTTGAAGGACACACCGTTGACGGCCCGCACGACACGCTTGGGCGCGCGCAGACGTCCCTTTTCGAATTTCAGCCGATCCAGGAAACCGCCGCCGATGTTGAACCGCTGTTCGAGTTTGTCGACTTCAAGCATCGCCGTCATGCCGGATCTCCTTCAACGGGAAAGTGACAGGCCGCCAGTCGCCCCTCGCCCTGCCGGGACAATGCGGGCTCGACTTCGGAGCACAGCGCCTGCGCTCTTGGACAGCGGGCCTGGAAATTGCAGCCCTTCGGCAGGTTGCGAATGTCGGGTACCGCGCCGGGGATCTGATCCAGGCGATGTTTGCGTTCGGAAGGATCCGGGATCGAGGCGATCAACCCGGCCGTATAGGGATGACGCGGGTCATCGATGACCTCGCGCGTCGGGCCGCGCTCCACCACCTTGCCGCAATAGAGCACGGTCACGTGGTCCGCCATTTCCGCGACAACGGCCAGGTCATGGGTAACCAGAACCATGGACGCACCATGCTCGCGCACCTGCCTGTTGATCAGCTTCAGGATCTGCGCCTGGATGGTCACGTCGAGCGCCGTCGTCGGTTCGTCGGCCACGATCAGGCGCGGTTCGGCCAGCATGGCGATGGCAATCACCACACGTTGGCGCATGCCGCCGGAAAACTGATGCGGATAGGAGGACAGGCGGTCGGCCGCCTGGCTGATACCGACATCTTCAAGCATCTGGATGCAGCGCGCGCGCCGCGCCTTCTTGTCGAGATCGGTATGCAGGCGCAGCATCTCGTCCATCTGCCGACCGATGGTCTGCACCGGATTGAGCGACGTCATCGGGTCCTGGAAGATCATGGCGATCTCCTTGCCCCTGATCTTGCGCAGCCGGTCTTCCGAAGCGCCCGCGATGTCTTCTCCGTCAAACAGGATCCGGCCGCTCTCGATCCGGCCAGGCGGATCGATGAGGCCGAGTACGGAAAACCCGACCACCGATTTGCCGCCCCCGGATTCGCCGACAAGACCCATGATCTCGCCCCTGCCGATCTCGAAGCTGACGCCGTCGACGGCGCGGACGGTCCCGGCGAACGTATGGAAGTGGGTGCGCAGATCCTCGACCTGCAGAAGGCTATCCGATTTGGTTTGCATCACTTGAGCCTCGGATTGAGTTCATCGCGCAGGAAATCGCCGAACAGATTGATGCCGAAGACAAGGGCCATGATGAACAGCCCCGGAAAGACGGAGACCCACCAGAGTCCGGAAAACAGGACATCGAAGCCGTTCTTGATCAAAAGTCCGAGCGAGGGTTGGGTAATCGGCACACCGACCCCGAGGAACGAGAGACTGGCCTCGATCAGAATGAAGGTGCCCACCTGAACGGTCGCCACGACGATCAGCGGCGTCGTCACATTCGGCAGGATATGCCGGCGGATGATTTTCCCGTCCCGCAGGCCCGACACACGGGCCGCCTGCACGTATTCGCGGCCCACCTCGGAAAGGGTCTGGCCGCGAACGGTTCGGGCATAGACAACCCAGCCCACCGCCGTCAGCGCGATCAGTACCTTGTCGATGCCGGTGCCGAAGGCGGACATCAGGAACAGGGCGATCAGCATGGAGGGAAAGGACAGCTGGATGTCGGCGATGCGCATGATGAACGCGTCGATGCGGCCACCGAAATACCCCGCCAGCAGCCCGACAAAGGTGCCCAGCAGCAGCGAACACACCATCGCGCTGACACCGATCATGACCGAAATCCGGGTGCCATAGAAAATCGCCGCCAGAACGTCCCGGCCCTGTCCGTCGGTGCCCAGAAGATAGCGCGGATCGCCGCCTTCGAGCCATGCCGGCGGCTTGTAGCTGTCCATCAGATCGAGAGACGCGATGTCGTATGGGTCCTGGGACACCAGCAATGGCCCCGCCAGAACGATGACTGCAAAGAACACCAGGATGATGCTGCCCGCGATGGCAGAACCGTTCCGGCGGTAGTTTGCAAAGAACTCGGAAGAGAAGAACGCCGTCATCATGTCATTTCACCGTGATGCGGGGGTCGATCAGCGTATAGACGATGTCGACGACCAGATTGATCACCACGAAGATCAGCGCCACCAGCATCAGGTAGACGACGATCACCGGTCGGTCTGCGCGGTAGATGGAATCGATCAGCAGTTTGCCGAGACCTGGCCAGGCGAAGATGGTTTCCGTGATCGTTGCAAAAGCAATCAGATCGCCGAGCTGCAGCCCGAAGATGGTCACGACCGGAATGAGCGCGTTGCGCAGTCCATGACCGTAAAGGACACCACGCCGTGAGACGCCTTTGGCTCTGGCAAATTTCATGTAGTCCTGCCGGGTGACCTCCATCATGCCCGCACGGGTGATGCGAAGCAGCATTGCCATGGTCGCGAGAGACAAGGTCAGGGACGGCAGGATGACGTGGCTCCAGCCATCCGCGGTCAGGATCGACCACTGCACCCCCAGGAACGCTTCGGTCTCGCCGCGCCCGGACGACGGAAAGATCCGCCACTTCACGGCAAACAGGAAGATCAGCATCATGCCGACCCAGAAACTCGGCAGGGAAATGCCCAGAAGCGAACCGGACATGATCGAGCGGCTGGAAAAGGTCTTCGGATTGGCGCCGGCATAAACGCCCAGGGGTATGGCAACCAGAGCCGACATCGCCATTGCCACCAGAACGAGTTCAAGCGTGGCGGGCAGCCGCTCCAGGATAAGATCGAGCGCAGGCTCCCTGAACACGTATGAGCGGCCGAAATCGCCGTGCAGCATGTTCTTGACGAAAATCAGATATTGTTCCGGCAGCGATTGGTCGAGCCCCAGGATCCGCCTGGCCTGCGCGATTTCGGCATCGGTCGCGTCAATCGGAACGACCATGAAGACCGGATCACCGGTAAAGCTCATCATCAGAAAGACAATGACGGATACGGCCCAGAGGACGATTGTCATCTGGATGAGCCGCTTGATTATATAGCCCAGCACCTGGCTGTTCTCCCCCGGTTCACCACAGGAGTTGCGGGACGCGAAAAACGCCCCGCAACTGCCGGTTATTCAGCCACGTCCATGTCGTAGGCCCACAGGAACTTGTCGGTACGCGGCGTGAACTTGACGCCATCGCGCAATCCGTAAATGTCCTGCTCGTAGTGAATCGGGATCATCGGGATATCGCTCAGGAGGATCTTGGTTGCGTCCTGAAGGAAGGCATCCCGCTCTTCCACTTTCGCGGTGCTGTCCGCCTTGTCGACAAGGGCATCCACCTCGGCATTGGAGTAGCTGCCGCGGTTTACCTGTCCGTAGCCTTCGCGCTTGTCACGGCTGTAGAACAGGGCGCCGTACATCGGCCCGGCATCGCCGGACGGCACATCCCAACCGGACATGATGAAGCTGGAATTGGGGGTCGGCACGCGGATGTAACCCCAGAAGTTGGACTTCGGCATCACATTGAGTTCGACGGTGACGCCGATCTTGGCCAGCATGCCGGCCAGTGCCTGCGCGATCTGCGCGTCGTTCACATAGCGGTTGTTGGTTGCATCCAGCGTCAGCTTGAAGCCGTCGACACCGGCCTCCGCCATGAGTTCCTTCGCCTTTTCAACATCATAGGGATACATGTCCCGGAAACTCATTCCTTCGACATATCCGACATGGCTGGCCGGGACATACTGGTCGGAAGGTGTCGACAATCCGCCCATGATGGCCCGCTGAATGGCGCTCACATCGATCGCACGCGCCATGGCTTCCCGCACCCGGCGGTCAACCATCGGGTTGTCACCGTCAATGGTCGGACTTTTCTCGCGCATGTCGAGCGCCAGAACGAGGTTCAGCAGGGACGGACGGGTAACGACCTCGAAACCGCCTTCGTTCTTGACCCTGTCCACATCGCGAACTGCCAGATCCTGCACGATGTCGACCTCACCGGTCAGGAGCGCGGCAGTGCGAGTTGCCGGGTTGGTGATCGGGCGGAAGGTGACATTCTCGATCCCGGCTTCCCCCAGGTAGTAGTCGTCAAAGGCCTCCAGCTCGATCTTGTCTTCACGCACCCAGTCGACCAGCTTGTAAGGCCCCGTCCCCATCGGGTTCTTCTCAAGCCCGTCGTTGCCAACCTTGTTCACGTGGTCTTCCGACAGGATCAGGATAGCCGCAAGATCATTCGGGAGAGCGGCATAGGGCGCCGGGGTCTTGATTTCGACCGTCCGGTCGTCAACGGCGCGAAAGCTTTCGATGTTGGCCGCAAGGTTCAACATCAGCGATTCCTTGAGCCGGTTGAGCGTGAACACGACGTCTGATGCCTTCAGCACATCGCCATCATGAAACTTGACGCCCTCGCGCAGCTTGAATTGCCACGTCGTGTCGTCAATCAGCTCCCAGCTCTCTGCAAGCCCCGGCTCGAAGCTCAGGTCCGGTGTCCTGCGAACCAGCGGGTCATAGATATGATAGAACATGATGTTGGAGGACAGCTCTTCGCCGGCCTGTGGATCCAAATGCGTGGCATCCGCCGTCAGGCCGATGGTAAGACTTTTCTCGGCCAAAGCGGCACCTGTAGCAAGAGCGGACAGGCAAACCGAGGCCGTCAGCGCACGAAGCACTGTAGCTATTCTGGACATGTTAAATGTCTCCCTCTGGATTATGGTGGGATGACAGGCGTTGGCCGCCCTTCTGGTTATGCAGCCGCCGTTTCCAGGACGGACTGAATTTCAATCTGGTAGCCCTCGGGATCATCGAACACGAACGCCCGGATCCCCAGTTGGACACTGTCGCGCGGCGCCGTCAGGTTTGAGACGTTCTGCGCACTCGCCCAGGCATGCCAGGCATCGACATCAGGCACGCGCAAGCACAGCTGAACGGGCTTGTGTTCACTGGCGCGTTTCGCGCCACGGCTTTCATCAACGAGGCCGACATGAGCCGCACCGGCAAGGGCATAGATCTTCGACCAGCCCTGATCGATGGCGAGACGAGCGCCCAGCACTCGCTCGTAAAACTCCTGCGCGCGCGGCACGTCATGGAAATACAGGAACGTTATCTGCAACTCCGGCGCGGCCGGTCTTTCCAAGCGAGATGTCATCCTCAGATCCTTTCAGGAACCATTGGTATACCAACGGAACTCCACCTGTCAACGCACAGAAAATCCGCGCAAGTGACTTGCGCGGATCTCAAGGGCGGTTCACCGATGACTGGATCAGGAGAGTCTGTGAATATGCGCCAGGATCGCTTCGCGAGCGTTGTCGATATGCCGGCGCATGGCATTTTCGGCGGCTTCCGGGTCGCGCGCCAGAATCGCGTCGATGATTTCCAGATGCTCGCGCGCACCCGGTTCGAAGCGCGAAGGAATTTCGCCCTTGTCGTATATCCGGGTCTTCAACTTGAGGCCCTGGATCAATTCCATCAGCAGTTTCGACCCTGCGGTCCTGGCTATATGCATATGCAGGTCGAAGTCGAAATCCGCGTGCGTAACGCGGTCAGGTCTTTCATTTTCAAGGAAATTCTGGATCGTTGCCTTGAACTTCAGCCACTCCTCAGGTGGGGAAATGACGTTCGCCGCCTGCCGCGCCGCCTCGCATTCAAGCAACCGGCGCACATGAAGGATCTCCACGATTTCGGAAACGGATATGCGCGAGACCATCGGCGTTCCGCGCGTGCTGCGGGTAACCAGACCTTCCGTGATCAGCCGCGTGATCGCCTCCCGCAAAGGCGTCCGGGACACTCCGAGCTGTTCGGCAAAGGCCCTCTCCTGCAGGTGCGTTCCGGCCGCCAACTCTCCCCTCAAGATCATCTTGCGCAGACGCTCGAGCGTGTTTTCTGTTAAGTTCGGCTCTGCGCTCTGCTGTAAAGACATCAATTTCCTACACCTGCTAGTGCCTGCGACACGTCCAGTTTGCATCCATGGTATACCAATAGTATCCTGCAATGCAAAGAGGAGCATAGCATGACCCCACCCGCTTACGATCTCGTCATCCGCAATGGCACCCTTGGCGATGCCCGAGGCCTCGCCGAAGGCGACATTGCTATCCAGAATGGACGGATCGCCGCAATCGGCCTCAAACTAACCAAAGGGAAAGAAGAAATCGACGCAAAAGGGCAGCTTATCCTGCCCGGCGGGGTCGATACGCACTGTCATATCGAACAAATGTCCGGTGCGGGCATCATGAACGCAGACACCTTTGAAACCGCGACACGGTCCGCGCTTTATGGCGGCACCACCAGCACCGTGTCCTTTGCCGCCCAGCACCCGGGCATGCGCATGCGCGATGTGCTCTCCGATTACAGCAGGCTGGCAGCGGCCGGCGCCATGACTGACTATGCGTTCCACATGATTGTCGCCGACACCTACGGCGAGAACGTCGGCGACCTGAAACAGGCCATTTCAGAAGGCCACCGCTCCCTCAAGATCTTCACGACCTACGACAAGGTTCGCCTGCAGGACCAGGAGATCCTGACGACGCTGCGCACCGCGAAGGAAATGGGCGCGCTTGTGTGCGTTCATGCCGAGAACGATGCCATGATCCGCGAAGCCACAGCCCGGCTTCTTGCCGAGGGCCGCACAGCACCGAAAGACCATGCAGCGTCGCACCCGCGCCTTGCCGAAATCGAAGCCGTGGAGCGCATGTGCCGGTTTTCCGAACTGACCGGCGCAAGGGTGATGATCTTCCACATCTCAACCATCGAAGGCATCGAGATCGTGCGCAATGCCCGTGCGCGCGGTGTGAACATTCACGCGGAAACCTGCACGCACTATCTTTTCCAGACGGAAGACATTCTGGATCGCGCGGACGGGGCCAAATTCCTCTGCAGCCCGCCGCAGCGGACACAAGCCGACCAGGACGCCCTCTGGGCCGCCCTCGGCCGGGAGCTTGAAATCGTCACGTCGGACCATGCTCCCTACCGGATGGACGAAAGCGGCAAGTTCCGCCATGGCCGCGACGCGCCATTTCCCAAGGTCGCCAACGGGCAGCCCGGTCTGGAGCTTCGGTTGCCGCTGCTGTTCGATGCCATGGTTTCCGGCGGACGGAAGGGCCTCGCGCAGTTCGTGGAGCTGACTTCCGCTGCTCCGGCCCGCATATTCGGCCTGACGACCAAGGGCGATCTGATCACCGGGAAAGATGCAGATCTCGTGATCTGGGATCCGGAGCGGCATCATACGCTTCCCGACGCCCTTCACGACAATGTCGGCTACAATCCCTTTGCCGGACAGGAATTGAAAGGCTACCCGCACACGGTCCTGCGCCGCGGGGAAATCGTCGTTCGGGACGGACGGCTTGAGGCACAGCCGGGCAGCGGCCGTTGGCTCAACATGACCTCACCGGCCTGAGAGAAATCCCGCACGAGCCTCCCGGCAAGGCAGAGAGGCTCGTCAGCCGATCTCGAACCCGGCGCACAGCGCGGTGTTGGCAACATGACTGCGCATTGCGGACCGGGCGCCTCCGGCGTCCCCCTTGCGCAGCTCTGCGATGATGGCCCGGTGCTCTGCCAGGGAAGCGCGCATGCGCTGCGGATCCGTGATCGGGATCGGCTGGCGCTGGGTTTCCGTCAGAAGTTTCCGGACCTGATCATAAAGCCCGCCGATCATCCGGTTCTTGCAGCGCCGGGCAATCAGATCGTGAAACTCCAGGTCGGCATCCACGTTGCTGAGGAAATCCCGGTTGGACCACGCCTGCTCCATGAGGTCGGTCAATTGGGACAGACGTTCGAGATCATCCTCAGACAGCCTGCCTGCCGCATGCGCTGCTGTTTCCCCTTCCAGGACAAGCCTTGTCTCGAACACTTCGAGAAGGGAATGTTCCTCGGCGAACTTCCAGTCCGACATGGTCTTGCCCGACCCGGAGCCGACGACGAACGTTCCCCTGCCCGCTTCGGTCTTGATCAGACCGATGGTTTCCAGGGTCAGCAAGGCTTCGCGCAATGACGCCCGGCTGACGCCGAACTCTTCCGACATTTCCCTTTGCGAGGGGATCTTTTCCCCGCTCTTGAGCGCTCCGCTCAGAATCATTTCCTGCAGCTTGCGGGCAATGCTCTGCGGAACCGGCGTACGTGTAATCATCGTTTCTTTCATTTTTCGGACAGCTGGTGTGCCGCTCCGCCTTCTTTTAGCCCGCTGACGCGCGATCAGCATCATTTTAACGCTTGCATCCCATATCAACGATCTGTTTACTGGTCTAACTGGTCAGACCAGTCATACCAGTTAGACCAAAAATAATCATCCAGGGGAATAAAATGTCTCTTCACTCCTTCATCAAAACGGCAGCAACCGTTGGGTTGCTGACGCTTTCCTCCCTCACCACCGCCATGGCCGCGGACCTGACGGTCGGGGCCAACATCGGCAATGTTCCATGGGAGTTTCAGGACGAATCCGGCAAGATCGTCGGCTTTGAAATCGATCTGGCAACCGAAGTCGCAAACCGGCTCGGCAAATCGATCGAGTTTGAAAACATTCCGTTCAACGGGCTTTTTTCGGCCGTTCAGTCGGGCCGGATCGACATTGCGGTGTCCTCGATCACCATCACCAAGAAGCGCCTGGAGTCGGTCACCTTCGCCCAGCCTTACTATGACAGTGACCAGTCTCTGACCGTCGCGGCCGACAGCGGTTTGAAATCCGTTGCCGACATGAAGGGCAAGATGATCGGCGTCGACACCGGATCCACCGGCGACATCTGGGCAACCGAAAATCTCGAGAAATACGGCTTTGGTGAAATCCGCCGCTACGAAGGCCTGGCTCCGGCCATGCTGGACCTGGCCGCCGGCCGCATCCAGGGCTACATCAGCGACATTCCCGCGCTGCTCTACTACACCAAGGACAAGCCGAACCTCGAGGTCGTCGAACGCATCACCACCGGTGAACAATACTCCATGATGTTCGCGAAAGATGCGGAACTGGCGAGCCAGGTGAACGATGTCCTGTCGGAACTGAAGAAGGAAGGCGTGATTGCCGACCTGCATGAAAAGTGGTTCGGCGCACGTCCGGAAGAAACCACTTCGACTGTGACCATCCTCGACATGCCCAAGCTCTAAAGCAAAGCCTGCGCGGGCCGCCTTCTGGCTGGCCCGCGCCCGTCTTTGGTTCCTGACATTCTTCCGGACATTTCATGGATCTTTTCGAAACGTTCTTCAACGTTCCGGTTTTCATCCGAACGTTTCCGCTCCTGATGAGCGGCCTTGTGGTAACCCTGCAAATCGGTGTTACCAGCATCATTGCCGGTCTCGTCCTCGGGCTTTGCCTTTCGCTCTTGCGCATGTACGCGCCAGCCTGGTTGCGGCTGCCTGTCGCCGTCTATATCGACATCTTCCGGTCGATCCCGCTGCTCGTCTTGCTCATCGTCGTCTACTACGCTCTGCCCTTCGTTGGCATCAGGCTATCACCTTTCCTGTCCGCTGCCGTCTCCCTGACCCTCGTGTCCGGCGCCTACACCGCCGAGATCTTTCGTGCCGGCATTCAGGCAATTCCCTCCGGACAGTTCGAAGCGTCCCGCGCTCTGGGGCTGTCCTACAAGGACATGATGATCGACGTCGTGCTGCCGCAAGCGATCAAGATCGTCATACCGCCACTGACAAACAACTGCATCAACGTGATGAAGGACACTGCACTGGCCTCCGTCGTTGCCATGCCGGACCTCCTCAAACAGGCAACGCAGGCCCAGGCTCTTGCCGCCAACCCGACGCCGCTGATTGGCGCTGCCATCATCTATCTCGCCTTCCTGTGGCCTCTGGTTGCCCTGGTGTCGCGCTTTGAAAACCGGCTGGGAAGAAGGGGCGCATGATGCGAAACATCATCGAGATCGAAAACGTCACGAAACATTATGGTGCCTTTGCCGCGCTCAGCGACATAGACCTGACCATCGGCGAAGGCGAGGTCGTCTGTGTCATTGGCCCGTCCGGGTCCGGCAAATCCACCCTGATCCGCTGTATCAACCTTCTGGAGACCTATTGCGACCAGGGCAGTATCCGTGTCGACGGCATTCCGGTGCAACCGGGCCCCACCCTTGGCCAGGTGCGCGCCGAAGTCGGCATGGTGTTCCAGTCGTTCAATCTGTTCCCGCATATGAGCGTTCTGAAGAACGTGATGCTGGCACCCATGCGCGTGCGCAAGACGCCGGCAGCGGAAGCGGCCGCAAAGGCCCGGGAGCTCCTTGGCCGGGTCGGCATTGCCGAACAGGCGGACAAATACCCCGGCCACCTGTCCGGCGGCCAGCAGCAGCGCGTCGCCATTGCCCGTGCGCTGGCAATGGAACCCAGGGTGCTCCTGTTCGATGAGCCGACCTCGGCACTTGATCCGGAAATGGTGGGCGAAGTTCTCGACGTCATGCGCCAGCTTGCCGGAACCGGTGTGACCATGGTCGTGGTGACCCATGAAATGGGCTTTGCCCGTCAGGTGGCGGACAGGGTGATCTTCATGGATGGCGGCCGGATCGTGGAAACCGGAACGCCCGCCCAGATATTCGACACCCCCAAAGAAGAAAGAACCCGCAATTTTCTGAGCGCGGTTCTCAACCACTAAAATAATCAGCCTTTGCTGGAGCCAAACATGCCAAACAAAGAACAACTGGACATCGCCTGGGTACGGGACCAGTTTCCGGGACTGAAATCGGACTGGGTCTTCTTCGACAACGCCGGCGGGTCGCAGATCCTCAATCAGGCCGTTGAGCGGATCAACGAGTTTCTGTTGAAGAAAAACGTCCAGATCGGTGGCAGCTACGAAGTCTCGCAGGCCGCCGCGGCAGCACTTCTGGAAGCGCGGAAGGCCGGTCAGCTTCTGGTCAATGCATCCCGCCCGGAAGAAATCGTCTTCGGCCATTCCACAACCGTCCTGATGCAGAACCTGGTCGAGGCCATGCGCCGCCAGTTGGCACCGGGGGACGAAGTGATCGTGACCGACGCGGATCATGAATCCAACATCGGTCCGTGGCTGCGGCTCGAGGAATTCGGCATCAAGGTGATCTTCTGGAAACTCGACGCCGACAGTCTGACCTTGCATCTCGAAGATCTCGGCCGTTTGATGAACGAACGCACACGGCTCGTTGCGATCCACCACGTCTCCAACATTCTGGGGGAAGTCAATCCGATCCGCGAGATTGCCGACTATGTGCACCAGAGGGGTGCCCGGTTGTGCGTCGATGCGGTCGCCTATGCCCCCCACCGCGCCATCGATGTGCAGGAACTCGACGTCGATTACTACGTCTTCAGCCTCTACAAGACCTTCGGCCCCCACATCGCGATGATGTACGGCAAATACGACCATCTGCTGGAGCTGGACACGCTCTATCACTATTTCTACGGCAAGGACAAAGTTCCGGGAAAGCTGGAAGCCGGCAATCCCAATTATGAACTGGCCTATTCTCTGACCGCCATCACCGCCTACCTTCAGGACCTAGGCAAGAGAAGCGGAGCCCCGGCCTCTTCAAGCCCGCGTGCCCTGATCGAGGCGGCCTATTCGGCCATGGCCGCGCAAGAAACCGCCCTGACCAGCCGGTTTCTCGACTGGGCAAACCGGCATCCGGACATCACCATCATCGGCCGCAATACGGTTGGAAACGGAAATCGCATTTCGACCATATCCTTCACTGTCGAGGGCTGGTCACCGGAAGCTGTGTGCCGCAAGATCGACGGATATCATGTAGCGATCCGCCATGGTGACTTCCATTCCCGCCGCCTGGTCGAACGTCTCGGCCTTGCGGATGCCGGCGGCGTCGTGCGCCTGTCCATGGTTCACTACAATACGCTTGAGGAAGTCGATCGCCTGACCGCCGCCCTGGACGAAACCCTCGGACACAGCGCCTCCGGGACAGAACCTGTGAAAGCATCGGCATGACGGGATATTCCTTCGACACTCTGGTGCGTGGCGGAACCATCGTCACCGCTGCCGACGTCTATCAGGCCGACATCGGCATCAGGGACGGCAAGATCGCTGCAATCGGCCGCGATCTTCCTGAGGCCGATACGGTCATCGATGCAAGCGGCCTGCTGGTGATGCCGGGCGGTATCGACAGTCACGTCCACATCGCGCAGCCATCAGGCGACGGTATCGTGATGGCGGATGACTTCGAAAGCGGCACGAGGTCCGCGCTTCTGGGCGGCAACACGACAGTGATGCCCTTCTGTCTTCAGCAGAAGGGTGACAGCTTGCGTCAGGCACTGGAAGGCTATCACGCTCTCTCCGAGGGCAACTGCTACACCGATGTCAGTTTTCATCTGATCGTCTCCGACCCGACGCCGCATGTCCTCGGTCAGGAAATGCCGGCACTGGCCGAGGAAGGCTATACCTCGATCAAGGTGTTCATGACCTATGAGGGCCTGCGCCTGCGCGATGACGAGATATTGGCCACGCTGGACGCGGCCAAACGCGCCAGGCAGATCGTGCTGGTTCACTGCGAGAACGAAGATGCCATCCGCTACCTGATCGGGCGCCGCGAGGCAGACGGCGATACCGCCCCCTATCACCATGCAACATCCCGGCCGATCGCGGCAGAACGAGAGGCAACGCACCGGGCGCTGTCACTTGCCGAAATTGTCGACACGCCCATCGTGATCGTCCATGTGTCGAACCGCGAAGCCATGGAGGAAATCTCGCGCGCAAGGCTTCGGGGCCAGAAGATTGCAGGGGAAACCTGTCCGCAATATCTGGTTCTGACCGCCGACGATCTGGACCTGGAAGATTTCGAGGGCGCGAAGTTCGTCTGCTCGCCGCCCCCGCGCGACAGAGAAAGCCAGGACGCCTGCTGGTCCGGCCTGGAAACTGGCGTGTTCGACCTCTATTCCTCCGATCACTGCCCGTTCCGGTTTGACGACCCCAGCGGCAAGAAGACCGAGAAGGGAAAACAGTCGTTCAGATGGATCCCGAACGGCATTCCGGGCGTTGCGACCAGATTGCCGATCCTGTTCTCTGAAGGCGTGACGACCGGGCGGATCGACCTCAACCGCTTCGTTGCCCTGACCTCCACCAACCACGCCAAGCTCTATGGCCTTTACCCGCAAAAAGGCACCATTGCGGTGGGATCGGACGCCGACCTGACCTTGTGGGATCCGGAGCTGAACAAGACAATCACCAACGATGATCTCGGCCACGGAGCCGACTACACGCCTTACGAAGGCATGGAAGTGACGGGGTGGCCGGTAAAGGTGCTTCTGCGGGGCAAACTGGCCATGGATGACGGCGCACTGGTGCTCGAAAAAGGCCGGGGCCAGTATCTTCATCGCAAACGAAGCAATCTGGTCACCGGCGGCGCTGGCAAATAGCCCTCTCCCGTTTCTCCGAAACCGGGTTTCAGAAAACCGGACCTCAAGAACGCTGAGACACCGTCCCATCAGCGGGGCACGGATTGACACCATTTGAAAGCTGGCTCAGGATTTTTGCGTCCTGACCGTCGGTTTGCGCGTGCGGGCGCTACAACAGGCAAGGCCATGGCAACGACCAGCCGGCATCAAGGTGCTCCCTCGTTCCCTGGAATCAGGCGTAGCCCATCAAATCCGGTTTGATGAACTCTCTTTGGATCAGGTGTTAAAGTGTGGTAAGCGCCTGCAAAACAACATCAGGAATGCACAATTGAGCGAACTGACCGTAGCCGACGCAACGAACCGCGTTTATGAATCCCTTCAGGCCGACAACCAGGATATCGACCTGCATATCGCAGCGCTCAAGGAAGCGTTGAAACGCGAAGGCCAGAAGGAAGCCGTCTTCGACCCGACGAAGCTCGTCCAGAACAACCGGTCGGGACGCAAGCTCATGCAGGCCTATTTTCGCCAGCGCGGCGTGAAGGTCACATTCGCAGCTTCGTAACCCGAAGCTGCCCTGCCTCCCCGTCTGCCAATACCTGTTCCGATGGCGACAGCGTCGTGTGGCGCTTACGACCAGCCTCCAGCCACTCTCCGGGCTTACTCGAAAACGGTGATGTTCTTTTCCAGTTTCTTGAGGTGAGCCTTCTCGGCGTGCCGTGCGCTGCTCCTGAACACGTAGCGCTTGGCAACCCAGGAGACCGCGAACATGAAGATAAACAACGGCACGATGAGCATCATCAGCGAGGAGACCTGTAGGCCGGACCCGCTTTGTGCAAACAGGCTCCAGAGGATCACCCCGCCAATGAATACGGAAATAACGGTTTCCACGACCGTCATCTGAAAGGACGCCCGCCAGGCGAAACCGCTGTCCGGGATGGCTTCATATCTCTTGTAGAACTGTCGCCCCGCGTCCGTCGCAGCTCCCATGACGGCAGCAATCTGGTTCACCGTACCATTCACGGAAAAACCGGTCAGAGCCCCCAGAAGAGCAGTTACGATCGCCAATGCGATCAACAATCCGGTGAATACGAGCCCAAATCTGACCAATCCAACTTTTCTCTGCACAACAGCCCCCAAGAGACACAAAACTTTCTGGCAGGCACATAGGCAAGCGTACCGGCCCCGACCGGTCGGGGCACAGCAAGCTCGCACGGGACGTCCTGCGACAACCGGCACGCTTATAAAAGCTAAATCTTAAGTTGCAATTTCAAAGGTCGCTTGCATTGATGACAACGCCACGAACAAACACTTCAAAACGCCCCTAAAATATGTTCATTTTGCCTCGATCTTGAGGCCTTATTTCAGCCCAACAAATACTGATGACTGAATGAAATCAAAGAACAATAATCATCTGATATTCAGGGCTGTATTTCCTTTTCGTTTTCACCGTCGAACCCGAAAGAGGTTTGGATGACTGTACTCATTACCGGCGGCGCCGGTTATATTGGCTCGCATTGCTGCGTGGCCTTTCTTCAGGCCGGGCATGACATCGTCGTGGTGGACAATTTGTCCAACGCGAGCCAGGTCAGTCTCGAGCGGGTAGCGGCCATCACCGGCGCGAAGGTGTCTCTGGAAACAGCCGATATCCGGGACCAGTCGCGGATGGAGGAAATCCTCAAGCAGTACCGCTGCACGGCTGTCGTGCATTTTGCCGGCCTGAAGGCGGTCGGCGAATCCACAAAAATTCCCCTCGCCTATTACGACAACAACGTCGTGGGCACCCACCGCCTGCTGTCGGCCATGGCCAATTGCGGCGTGAAGCAGATGATCTTCTCGTCCTCGGCGACCGTCTACGGCGACCCGCAATTCCTGCCTCTGACCGAGGATCACCCGACAAGCGCCGTCAACCCTTACGGCCGCACCAAGCTGATGATCGAGGAAATGCTGCGCGACGTTGCCGCCAGCGATCCCTCCTGGCGCTTCGGCATCCTGCGCTATTTCAACCCGGTCGGAGCGCATGAAAGCGGGCTGGTGGGCGAAGATCCGCAAGGCATCCCGAACAATCTCATGCCCTTCATCACCCAGGTTGCCGACGGTCGCCGGGAAGAGCTTTCCGTCTTCGGCAACGATTATGACACGCCGGACGGAACAGGCATTCGCGACTATATCCACGTGATCGATCTGGTCGAAGGCCATCTGAGGGCGCATGAAGTGCTCGGGTCAGGCGCCGCCCCTTCGAATTGCTTTGCGGTCAACCTTGGCACCGGTAACGGGTATAGTGTTCTGGAGATGGTCAAGGCGTTCGAGCGGGCCTCCAACAGGGAGATCCGCTACTCCATCGCACCTCGGCGCGAAGGCGATGTGGCACAGTGTTACGCAAATACGGAATTTGCTGAAAAGCTGCTGAACTGGAAAGCAGAGCGCGGTCTTGAGGACATGTGCCGCGACACCTGGAACTGGGTCTGCAAGAACCCACGCGGCTACGAAACCGTCGCCTGACCGGGGTAATCCTGTAGGTTTTTGAGCCGGCAAATGATCTTGCCGGCTCATTGCAACTGCCAAGATCGACGGGTCTTAGGTAGAGGTGTTCTGGAACACCCTCACGGTGCGTATGCTGGTCGCAGCTCCGGCAACATCACCGTCATTCTTGCCGGCAAAGGGCGCCACCGCATTGCTGAGAAGCAGTAGCGCCGGCGTGTGGGCAAAATCGTTAGGGGCGTCGAATACCTCCATGTCATCGACATAGAAACGAAATCCCTGCCGGGTCCAGAGCATCCCATAGCGGTGAAACGTATCGTCCAGCCGAATATGGGCCCGGTAGCTGGCAGCCAGCACCTTCTTTTCCGGGCGCCACCGGCGGGCTGATACCTGTACGATGTTCGGATATTTGACCTCGGCCACATCTAGCTCGAAATGGGTATCCCCCTCCGTCGCGCGGTCGGATATCAGCCAGAAGGCGTTGTTGACACCGGCCTCGCGCGCAATGCGCATCTCGCACTCGAAATAACCATAGGTCTGACGGAAGCTTCGGGTCCGAACGTAGCCGCCTGTGAAGGGCCGTTTCGGGTCGGCCTGATGGCCGAGCCTGAGGTCGAGTTCTCCGTCCTGCATCACCACGTTTTTCGGGTAGCGCATGGTCGGATGACCGTCTCCACCGATCCGCATACGCTCCCAGGTCTGCTGAAACCGCTTGAGGTCGTTGAAGTCGTCCTGGAAGGTTAACCGCCAGTCCCCTTCCATACGCTGCAGGGGGGCAGGCAGGTCGTTCGAGGTCAGCGCCAACAAGCGCCGGGGCGACGCAACAATCGCCGCCCCTGCAAGTCCGCCCGCCGCCGCACCGGTCAGAAACCGGCGGCGGCTCAGAACAGGATTATGTCGCTGCATGATCACGCGAACCGGTCAGCTCGCCAGTTTCGTACCGGCCTCCGGCGACGTTTTCTCACGCAGCTTCAGCTCCAGGTTCCACGCACGGCTGCGCAGGGTTTCGATCTCACCGGTCATGAAATCGACCTCGCCCCGGAACCAGTCAGTCACTTCCTCGGTCGACTGGTCGATCTTAACGAGGTTCGGCTTGACCAGCGGCTGCTCGGGCGGCGAGGCCACCGGTTTTGCCAGCACATGGTTGAGGCCGTTCTCGGTCAGGAAGCGATGATATTCTGCGTAGTTCAGACGGTAGACATGCTGAACCTTGGAGAAGTCGGCACTCTCGAAAATCTTTTCCAGGTTGATCGGCATATAGTCTTCGATCTCGACGGACGGGATTGCGAACAACGTCGACAATTCGCGAATGCGGGAATCGTAGGTGAAGAACACGGCCGGGATGCCCTGGTGCAGGCCGATGACGTTGCCGTGCAGGCGGAAGCCGACCAGAACGTCAACATTGTCCCGTGCATCTGCCGCCCATTCGTCGACGTCGAAGAATGCCTGCATCCGCTCGCTCATCAGCGCCTCGACATCCTTGTCGCCCTCCAGATTGTATTTCCCGAGGATCGAGCGGATGTGCTTCTGCTTGGCCTCGCCGGTCTCGAAAATCGCCAGCGTTTCCTCCCGCTCACCCTGCGAATAGAGACGGTTGGCCGGACGCTTGGCGACGGCTTCGATAAGCGCACGCTGCATGCGGTTCGTCTTGGTCGCGTTGGACGCATAGTCGGCGGACAGATACTTGTTAAGCGTCAGACCCACACGCGCATTGGCCGGATCCAGCGGCTTGATCTCGATGGAGGGTCTGAGATTGCGATAAAAGCTGGGGCAGCCGATGATCCGGATGTTCTTGATGCCGATGTCGTTGAAGACCTCGGCGCTGTAGACACCGCGCACGCCGATTGTCTCACATTTGTCGGCAATGATCTTCCATGCCTCGATGCTGCCCTTGGGCAGTTCCAGCTTCTTGTATTTGGCCGCCTGGGCGCCAACCCCCACCGGGACGATCGGTCCCTTGAGCTTCTTCAGGAGTGGAATGACATTGCCGATATCAACCGTTTCGGTGAGGTAGTTGGACCCGCGGATAACGGTGGCGTCGTAATCGCCGGTCGGCCACAGTTTCTCGTCGGCCGCATGGGCGAACTGTACGTTGGTGATCTGGTCGTAGGCCAGCGCCTTCAGCATGGCATCATAGACGAGAACGTCGCCCGTGTTGATCCCGCCACGCGCAAAGGTCGACAGGGGATCGTCGATTTTCAGGAATGCCGACTTGTTGCCCGGCTTGACGGCAGCGCCGCCGTTGAGAACGAAGAGCTTCTTCATGTGAACTGCACCTTTCAAAAATGTGGGCTCAGGCCCTTCGATTACCGAACGGACGTATGCCGTCCCCGTTGCTGAAAGAGCGGCGCCCCCTCAGCTTTTCCGCCCCTGCCCGGCGTATCGGATGAACTGGAAATCTGTGCGACCGGCGCCTTGGTCCGACGGATGCTTTGCAGACGGTCCGGGAACCAGTTGTGCAGCTGTCGCAGGAACGGCTGCAGGCTCTTGTCCCAACTACGCTCGGCACTGCGCTGCGCGGCATTTGCCGAAAGGGACCGAAGCAGCCTTTCCGACTTTGCCAATGTCTCCAGAGCGGTGATCAGGTCGTGGGTCACCACGCCGTCATCGGTGGAGCGCAACAGCAACCCGTCGACCTTGTTCTCGATCAGCTCGCCCACGGCCCCCACATCGGTGGCGACCGGCACACAGCCGAGACGCTGCGCCTCGATGATCGTGAGCGGAGCGCCTTCCCAGCGGGATGGCAGTACGAAGGCATCCGCCCAGGCCAGCAACCTGCTGAGCCGGCGGCTGTCATAGATCGGCGGATCGACCCGGATACCAAGTTCGGCGAACCGCTCCTTCCAGGAGCCGCCTGCCCCGGCGTCCATGACATCCGATCCGACGATGCGCCAGTCGATGTCGACGCCCTTGCGTTTCAGGGCGCGCGCCGCAGCAAAGATCCGCTCGATGCCTTTCTGCCTGTCCAGCCGGCCCAGGAATACCGCCCGCAAGCGGCCGTCGCGGTCCTGCTGGCGGTTGTTCGAAAGACGTTTGACCTCTTCCGGGGCCATCGGGTAACCGGCGGCATTTGGAATATGGAGCAGCTTGGCAACCGGCACGCCCATGCCGTGCAGCCATTCGGCCATATCCCGCGAGCAGGTCAGCACACTGTCGTAGATGTGCTCATAGGCGAGCGTCAGATAAGGGTGACCTGCCGGACGGCCGAGTTCGGAACTGTCCAGCACATGCACATAGTTGACAACCTTGACCCCGCGCCGGCGAAGCTCGCCGAAAATGGCGTTGGCCGGGGCAAGCTGGTTGTTGATCACCACGTCGAGACCGGACAGGAAGCCGAGAACCTCTTCGGCCCGCGCGTGTTCGTCATGTCCCATCAGCAACTCATGGCCCGAGAACATGTTGGGGCCACCCCACAAAGGATAGTCGTCGGCCAGGAAGTTGATGGTGTCGAACACCCCGTCGTTGTCGGAGATATGGTTGTAGACAGGTTTGCCGAACACATAGAGATGGACTTCGCAGCCGGCCTTTTTCAGAACCCGTGCGGCCGCGTAGGCAACCTTCTCGACCCCGCCGAACGTCGCGATCGGCAACAGCAGACCGACCCTGAGCGGTGCACCCTCGCGGGCAAGACGCGGCATGACCGGCGATGCTCCCGCACTGTGGCGCAGCAGCTCGTAATACTTGCTGCGGTCCGGGAAATAGGCGGAACGCCATATCCAGCGCTTGCCGGGTCCATGCCGGTAACCGGATTCGCGCAACGCCCCCAGCGTCGCCAGCAGACTGTTGGTGGCGGACAGGGCCGTGCCCTGAATATCTTCCGCCGAGAACGGCCCGCGCACAACGACTTCGGCAATCTTGGGTGCCGGGTTGGCGCCGCGCAAAGTGCGGATCCAGTCGTCGGACTTGTCCTCGACGCATTGCTTCATGATGTCGAGCGAGCACATCCATCCAAGCGGCTTCTTGGCAAGTTCCTTGCCTTCGCCCAGCTCATTCACCTCGATCGCGAGCCGGTCCTTGTCGCTTTCGAACCGGAGCGCGACAAAGTGGTGGGACGCCGACAGGCGCTCGGTCAGCCACAAAACGTTGTGCAGCAGACCGCAGCTTTTCAGTGCTTCCCTGTGTGCAGGCGACATCCACAGCCAGAACGGCGGCACACCATAGGTTTCCGGTTCGGCTTGTGCCGCCCAGAAGGTCTTCACGAACTCCTCGATGCTGCGCTTCTTGTGCGCAACCGCCGGGTCCGTGAACAGGTCGACCAGATAGGTGTCCGCTCCGAACGCGACGAACCGGGGCGCTTCCTCGTGCTCCCAGCCAAGCAGTGTCTCGGTGGAAAACAGCTTCTTGTGCTTGTCCTTGATGTAGCCAAGGATGCTGTCGCGGGTGCGGTTGGAATCCCGCAACATGCTTTCGGCGCGTTGGCGGTACTCGAAGCCGAAGAAGGGATAGTTCGATCCCTTGAAGCCATGAGAGATCGCCTGCAGCCAGAAATCCCAATCCTCGAAGCCGGACTTCATGCTCTCGTCGAAACGAACCCCGGCGTCGAGGAGGGATCTGGAGACCAGGCTGCCGGCCTCGCAGATGTTGTCGAAGGTCACGTGCAGAAGGCGCGAATAGTCTGCCGTGTAGTTGCCGTTCCATTCGATCCCGAACTTGTCGATATTGGGATAGACCCAATCCACCCCGTCGCTGGACCGCATGAAGTCCAGCAGCACCCGGATCGCCGACGGCGTGATCCGGTTGTCGGCATCCAGGAAGTAGACCGCCTCCAGATCGGAGAAGCTGCGCAGGGCAAAGTCGATGCCGTAGTTGCGCGCCGAACTCAGTCCGCCATTGGCTTTCCTGAGGTAATAGACATTGTCATAGGCAAGCGCATAGGCCCGGCCGGTCTGCGCCGTCTCGGGAAAGGGGCAGCCATCGTCAACGACGACAACCGCGATATTGAACGGGGCCTGCTGGGCCAGCGCCGCATCGATGGCCTCGGTCAGTAGGACCGAGTGCTTGTAGACCGGAATGACGATGGCGACCGTGGCTGATGGCATGCCGGAACCGCCGAACTGTGCGTAGCGCACATTCGGCAGGCCCGGTCTTGAGCCAGTGTGCTGGAGCATGCCCACCTACCCGCTCACGACGGCGCGGAAATTGGCGAATTTCGCCCAAGCAAAATCGTTGCCGGTCGCTTCGCTCATCCGGGTGGCAAAATAGACGTTCTGCCAGACCCCGATCCGCTCGCCGGCAAAGGCACTCAGATGCGCCGTCTCGCCGAAACTGACGGTTTTCCAGCCGGAGAACGCTTCACCGACTGCCGGTTCCCGCTCGCCCTTGAAGAGCGCCTTGGCCGCGCCAAGATCCTTTGCAACCACGATGGCGAAATCGATGTCCGCCGCCCGGCTGTTGTCGATGAAAGCTTTGGCCGACATGCGGATCACCTGCGGCGGACAGGCCGCCGGCAGTTGCCCGATCGTCATGCCTTCCGCAGGCGGATGGCAACCGATGGCCCGTTCTGTCGGCAGCGGCATGATGGCTTCGAAGTCGAAGGATACCTCATCGGAATTGGCAAGGCTTGCATGCTCCAGAATGCCTGGGGCAATCGGCATGTCGCGGAAGCCTTCGTCCTGATTCACCTGCTGAGACTGTGCCGGAATGTAATTCGCATGCGGCGGCATGGAAACGCCCGGAATGCCGCCCCAGACCTGAAGCGCAAGGCTGTTCTTGAGAACCGACAAGCCATTGGCCGCGTCCCGTACCTGGAACATCTCGACCGGCTGCAGGCCACCGACGGACAGCAGCGGCACTTCGTCTTCCGTCTCTTCAACCTGCAGGCGGAATTCCAGCGTTCTGCGCAACCCCGCCGTCGAGCGCGACAGACCGAAGATGTTCCAGCCGGTGGAAAGGTCACCGCTGGAGAAATGCCAGGTATCGACGATCCTCTGGTCCTCCAGCGTCATCAACTGGGCGCGCAGCTTGATGTCGGGGCGGCTGCCGGTCTGTTCAACATGCACCGCCACGCCGCTGACACCGGAGCTCGGCACCGGCAGGATCTGGCTGACGCCGTCGATGGACGCGCTTGCCAGCACATTCGGATTGAGCGGATTTTCCGCCGGTTCGTTGCTGAACAGGAGATCCAGCGGTTGCAGACCATGCCGGTTGAGAAACGCCTCGAGAGCGGCGAACCGGTTCTGCAAATCGTCGTTCAGGCTTCGAAGCGTCTTCAGCTCCTTGCTGGACAGAACCAGTCGCCGCGCACCCGATTTCACGTGGTCGGCCACCAGCCCGACCATTGAGGAGACCGCCTCCACTTCACCACCCCGGCCCCAGCCGATGACCGGCGGCAAGTGAGCGGCCCCGCGCTGCTGCAGCCACTTCAAAAGCTCGTCCTTGGCCTCTGTGGCGGCCGGATCCACGATCACGGCCAGCGGCAGAAGGGGAGCTTCCGACACCTGGTAGCGGCCGGCGCTCTCGTCGGAAAACAGGGCGAAATCGTCCTCGACACCTTCAAACCAGACCGTCTTGACCGCCTCGAGCAACGATCCTGGAATGTCCTGCCTTGAAACGCCGACGACGATCAACGTCATCTCTTTCAGCAACACCATCTCGCGCGCAGCGTTGTGAACGGGAAACGTGTCTTGTGTGGCCACGACTGTCATGCAAGCCCCCATCTGAACTGTGAAGCGTCTCCCTGCCGGAGCCCGCCTGCCTAATTAATATACATGCACATTATTTGCGTTTTATTATGACAACAATGCGGCGCACAAATAATTATGTAAATACATTTATCTATTTTCCGCCTATAATATAAATATTCCTGCGTAAATCTTGATACTTTACGCTAATTATACGATTAATATACTTCGATATTCGAAATGAATTCATTAGAAAATCATACAAGAGCAACCAATCGCCGTGGCTGAGCCTGCATACGCTCCTGCATTGCGTGCGGCACGCCGTTTTCGCTCAGGAAGTCGCTCATGGCGTAATAGGTGGCCTCATAGGCCCGGTTGAACCGGTCGAAGAGGCCTTGATCCCAGTAGTCGCTCAGGCGGAACACCTTCTCGCTGAAGACATCGAAACTCGGAATCCGGAAGGTCTCGGCAAATTCGCGCGTGCGGCTGTCATAGGTGAAGTAAAGCGCCGGCACCCCGTTGGCCAAAGCCATCAGATTGCCGTGCAGGCGATAGCCGAGCACCAGGTCGCAGGCTTTGACACAGGCGTCGTAGTCGGCAACCACGTCCGAATAGAACATGGCGTTCCGGTAGAGGCACTCGATGTCGTCATCCAGATACCACTCGCCAACCCAGGCGTTTTCCCGAAGCGATGCAATCGCCTGGTCCTTTTGCCCGGGCGTTCCGAGCACCATCTTCTTTTCCTCAAGCTCCCCCTGCGCCATCAGAACCGTATCGAAGCGCGCCGCGACCGACTTGATCAGGTCGCGGTGAAACGTGAGATACTGCCGGATATCCCTGGCATAGGCCGGCGACACTTCGCGCCGCACGGTCAAGCCGACTTTCTTGATCCGGTCGATCTCAGGCAGCGTGATCCGGAGGCCCGGATCGTTATGGCGAAAGGCCGTCGGGCAGCCGATGATCCGCGTGTTGGAAATGCCGATGTCTTCCAGCACCTCGGCAGTGTAGGCACCACGAACGCCCACCGATGTCGTTGAAGCCGCGATCAGGCGCAGGACGTTCTTCGTCGCCTCCGACAGCACCAGCTTGCCATCGACAGGCGCCTGGGCACCGATGCCGAAGGCCAGCACCGGCAGTCCGAGCCGTTGCAGCACCTGCTCGGCCATTTCCCAGTCCATGTCGCCGTGAATGTAATTGGAGCCGCGCAGCACGACATAGTCGAATTCTTCCCGCAGACGGTCCACTTCCGCCGGGTCGAATTCCCGGATCGTCAGGGTTTCCAGCCGGTCGTATTTCAGCAGCTTCAACGAGGAATCGAATACGAAGGCATCGCCGATGTTGTGATAGTGGTCCAGATTCCGCTGAATGTCCTGATGGCTGTACCAGCGGACATTGTTGTGATCGTAGACTTCGCCGGACGGTATCATCACCAGAACGCGTGTCATTCCATATTCCTTTGTCTTCTCAGGCGCTTTGCTTGAGGGCACCGGGACGAGACGCGAGGCCGCCATCGAGAACCTCGCGATATAGGGTCACGTGCTCACCGGCACTTTCCAGATGTGTTTTCGGGGGGCGGATTCCCGCCCGGAGACGCTGCCACAGACCTGGATCGCTTAAGGCTTCGGCCATGCGATCGGCCAGATCTTCCGGGCTTGCCGGGCGGGCATGCAGCCCGTCAGCGCCGTCGCGCACCTTTTCGGCCATACCGCCGATGCCGCTGCAGATAACCGGACGCCCGTGGAAGAATGCTTCCTGGATGATCACCGGCGAGTTTTCCCACCACACCGACGGCATCATCACCCAGTCCGTCTGCCGGATCAGCGAAGGCATGTCCTTGTTCTGGTAGCTGCCGGCAAACCGCACGCGCGGTCCCGCCGCCTCCAGCAACTCGCCAATGCGGCTTCGAAATGCTTCGGGCTGACGCTCCAGATTGCCGCCATGGATGGTCAATGCAGCGTCGTCTCCCCAGACGCTTTCGGGAATGCGCTGAACCGCATCCAGCAACACGTCCACACCCTTGTAAGGGGTCATCTGGCCGAAGAACCCGAAACGGCTCCGGCGCCCACCGGCAGCCACCGGACGGGGCGCGGCGGGCTCACCCACGTTCAGGCCGTTTTCGATAACGGTCATCCTGTCGGCCGGTAGCCCCCAGGCAACATAGCGGTCGGACAGAAAACGGCTCGGCGAAATATAGCCATCGGCAAGTCCCAGCATCGACTTGATGAACTGCCGGCGGCGCAGGAAGCTGGCCGGTGAAATCTCCGGAAAGCAGCCGTTGCAGGCAATCGGCGAGGCCGCATCGCAAAGCTTGTGGCCACCTGCTTTGACCATCTGACCATGATGATGGCAGATGGAGAGGAACTCGTGAAAGGTCACCAGGATGACTGCATCGGGCAAGGCGTCACGCACCGTATAGAGCGCCTCGAGGCCGAAGCCGATGAAATGATGGAAGTGCACCACGTCCGGACGCAGGGTGCGCACGAACCGGCGCAGATCCCTGGAAAGATCTCCCGTGTTGCGGTTGGACACCAGGAACGGGTCGTAATCGTCGGCATGAAAGAGCAGCTCATCGTCGGCATCGTCCACGCCCATCAGCGCGGATTGGCCGTGCCGGGGGTAACCGTCTCCAACCCTTGCCAGGAAGAACGATTGCGTTCCCGGCAGGGATTTCAGGCCCTGATGAAGATTGTAGGACGCCACTTCCGCCCCGCCCAGCGATAGCGTCGGGTGGCCATGAGAAATGACGAGTACCCGAAGCGTCTCACCGGTCGACGATGTTCTTTTCTGAGAAGAAGCCGTCATGCAATGTCCTCCGCCAGATCGGGGAGAACCGGAGACCAGATCCGCTCGAAACTGCGGCGGTCGAGTTCGCCAACCAGCTTCTTCCAGGACCGCTCGCCCGGGCGGCCGTCCTCGGCATGGATCATTTCCACCTGGGGCACCCACAGCGAACCGATGCCCGAAAGCTTCAGCCGCAGGGCGGCATCAAGCCCCTTCTCATCCGTGCCGAGATACTTCCGGGAAAAGCCACCGGCTTCCGCAAGAGCCGATTTCGGCAGGACGCAGCAATCGAACGGGGCAGCGGCAACCGGACTGACCTCCGCACCATGAAGGGTCCGGCGCGGATAACCGAGATAATGCTGCTTCAGCAGATGGCGGCCGTCTTCCGGCTCGATCCAGGCACCGCCCCATCTGATGGTATCGTCTTCGTAGAGCAGCGTGGGAGCCACGATGCAGGCCGCCTCGTGTGCCTGAAACGCTGCGAGCAAGGGTTCCAGCCATCTCGCCGCGCGCGGCAGCACTCCGGACGACAGGCACACGACCGTCTCCGACGGAGAGGCCTCGACGCCCGCCTGAAGCGCATCGAGCGCGTCCTCGACGTGGTCCGCCAGCACCAGGCGGACGGCGAGACCATAAAAGCCGGCAAGCTGTCTGAAGTCCTCAATCTGCTCCACCACATCTTTCCGGGAAGCAACCAGGACGACAGGCGCTCCCCGCAGCACCGGATCGAGAGCACAGAGAGACAACAGCACGCGCGACGTTTCGAAATTGCCGTCGAGACCGATCACGAGAGCAAAAACGGCGCTGTCCGCGACAGGCCCGAAGTCGATCGTTTCGACAACAACGGGATCGGGTGCGTCGCTTGCCTGGAGGACCGGCAGGAGATGGCGTTCCAGAAAGTCGGGACGGAAGGCGGCTGCCGGATCCAGCCCGGACAAAAGCCGGCGAAGCGCCGAGCGCGGCGAGGCCCTGCCGAGAGCCAGCGGCGCAAAGGCGGCACGGCCGTCTTTCAGCACGATCTCCAGATAGGTCCCCTCCGAACCCGACATTTCCTCCGCGGGCACGTGAACCAGGAACCCGTGCCGCTGAAGCGCGTCCGGCCCGCTGAGAAAGGGCGAAAGGGCTTCAAAGGCACTGGTCACATCCGGCCGTGGCTGCGTCGTCCAGCGAGTGTCGAGCCGACAGCTCTTGCAGCCCGAGCGCAAGAGCACCGCCTCGACCCGGTCTTCCGGATTAAGCAGCCAGCCCGACAACAGGACGCCGGCCCGATCCAGCGAAGCGCTGAAATCGATACCGACCCTGACCGGGACGTCGAGCTCGCTAACCGTTTCCCGGCCGTCGAACCGCCGGCCCGCAAGCTCCAGCCGGGCCCTGCCGTCACCCGCGGGGGAGAGCTTCGGCAACAGGGCCCGTATGTGGGAGGGAAGAGCCCGGGCCGGCGGCATCGTCCTGTGTTCGTGAACCTCGACCACGCTCCATCCCGCGCGGCCACGAAAGAAAACCTTGCGCAAAAGCCCGGCATCAAGCCCGCCCTCGACTTCCAGCAAACCGGCAAAACCATAGGCCTTGCCGCCGGTATCCTTGCGCTCGAACAGACTGCCTGCCAGCTCGCCCAGCTTCAGCGCCCCGTCGAAAACAAACACCCGATTGGTGCCTGCCGGCATGCCCTTGGCCCACCCCTGAAGATAGATGTCTCCGGCATCGAAGACGCCCAGAACCTCAATGAAGCCGTCACGCCCCGCAACCGCGTCGACAATCCGCGCGGCCGTTTGCATGGCCTGAGGCGCCGCACCGGCCAGCAGCAGTGCCTGAACCAGGCCGTCAACGATGTCGGACACCGATTGCGGCGTCAGGTCGCCGATACTTTGCAGGAAGCTTTTCAGATCCGCTGCCTGATGCCGGACACCGAAGCGATAGGCGTGGCCCTGGCTTCGAATGGTTACCCGCTCGGGCCGCGAAACCGGACTGTTGGCGAGAGAAAGGATCGCAACGAAGGGGCGTTTCTTGCCTGAAAGCCGGCTACCGGCCGGCAACACGGAAACCGTGCAAGGCACCGTCAACTTTGGATCTTCGTTGAGGATGGCCGGCAGCCCACCGGCGAAGGCTTCTCCCACACCGGCAATCAACAGCGTTTCGCGGTCAAGGCTCACATGGAGAACCGAATGACCGTCAAGCGGAACCTGAGGGCTCGCTGCCCCCTGCCCCTTGAACGCGGATGCCTGCCGCTCTGCACCTGAGGGCAGCTTCTTCACGCCTTCCAGGGTGACGACAGGCTCCATTGGTCCTTACCTCCACAAGCCGCCGGCAGCGGCGAACATCATGCCGCCGACAAAGCCGAGCAGGATCGCCAGCACCAGCATATGAACCTTGAGGTTGTTGCGGCTCTGCTCCCCCAGAGCCTTCAGGCGATCATCGAAGCCCTTCAGCGTGGTATCGAAGCGCAGCAGAAAGACTTCCAGTTCCTTGACCCGCTGAGAAAGGTCGCCCTGGCCGCTCTTGAGAATGGACATGGCCTCGCCGAGCTCGCCCTCACTGGAGGCCAGCGCGTCGATCCGCTGCACGGTCTCGCGCAGCACCGCGGTCGCATCCCGCTGGCCGATGGCGCTTTGGCGCTGTGCCACGATCAAGCGGTCGACCTTCTCCATCACCACCGCCAGAGGCATCGCGACGGCAGCCTCCGCCGCGCGTTCCTCGGCGCTTGGGCGCGGCAACTTCAGCTGCGCTTCCCCCTTGGGGGTTTCCGCCACCACTGTCAGGCCGCCGGGTGCCGCGGCAACTGCCTGAGGCAACTCGATGTCGAACGCATAATTGCCGTCGCCGATGCCGTTGCGCTTGAGGTCGATGCGCTGGGTTTCGGCAACCTTGCTGAGCACCCGCTCGCCGTCATGGAAGACGTGGATGGTCATACGGTCGCTGGGGCTCGATGCATCCCAGGCCCAACCGAGCAACCGTCCGTTTTCGAATGCGTCGACACGCCCCTGCAACCTTGCGGTCACGGCTTGTTCCTTGCCGTCCGCACCGGTTTGCTGCGGCTTTGCATCCGTTCCGGGTTTCACCTGTTCGAGAGGGGTTACGCTCATGCCGATCTCCTCAGGCTGCTGGTTCGCGTGCTGCGTTCTGCCTGTCGGCAAAAAGGCGCAGATACTGTTCGGCAACAGCGTCGACAGAAGGCGGTTTCCGGGTGTTGGCGGCAAGCTTTCGGTACTGCGCGGCGTCTCCGGCAGCTGTTGCCATGGCAATGGCAAGTCCAACCGGATCGTTCTTGCGCACATGCAGACCATCGACACCGTCCCTGACAGCCTCGGCCATGCCGCCGACGCCGCTGGCGATCACCGGTCGCCCGTGTTGCTGCGCCTCGGCGATGACAAGCGGTGCGTTTTCCCACCAGAGCGACGGCACCACCACCCAGTCGACAGGCTCCATGAGGCTGGCAACATCCTCAGGCTTGTAGGGCCCCAGACGCGACACCCTGGGCGCGGTTTCCTCAAACAGCGTGTCGATGCGCTTGACGAACTCCTGGTTCTGGAACGGTGCACCGCCATGAACCCGCAGCTCGAAATCCATGTCTTTTTCCACCAGCAGCTTTGCCGCCTGCAGCAGCACCTCGACACCCTTCCAGGGTGTCAGATTGCCGAAGTAGCCGAACACGGTCTTTGGCGTGTCGGCGTCCGCGCGGCCGGCAGCCGGCGTCACTTCCGGCCGCCCATTTCGGATGATCCGGATCTTTTCTGCTGGCAGCCCCCAGCGCACATAGACGTCGCGCAGAAAGGCACTTGGCGATACGAACTCGTCAACCGCCTCCAGATGCGTCTTGATGAACCGCTCGCGCAGGCGCATGTCGTTCGGCGTTGCCTCCGGCAGGCACCTGCACAAGCCGCCAGGCCCGAGAGCCGAGCAGGTCTCGTCCGCCGTTTTCATCAGGACGCCGTCATTGGCGCAGATGGCGTAGTAGTCGTGCAGCGTCATCACGATCCGCACATCGGGCAAGACCCGGCGGATAAGAACCGGCAACTCGACACCGAACAGCAGCAGGTGGTGGATATGCACCACGTCGGGCCGGAAATTTTCCAGCAGTGTGCGCATATCCGGCACGAAGGCCTGCAGGTCGATCTGGCTCATGTTGAAGCGGTCGAAATGACCCGCCCACATCAGCAACTCGTCACCACTGTCGCTGATCGCCTGAAAGCTCGTGCCCGGATGCGGGTCGCGGTGCAGGTGATTGGTCGCACCGACGAACAACGACTGGTGTCCGGCCTTGCGGTAGGCCCTGGCCAGTTCGAGCGCGACGGTTTCCGTGCCGCCGGGGTGAAGATCCGGATGATTGTGCGCAAAGACGAGGATCCGCATTACGACACCCCCCGGGAGGTTTTCACGGCAACGAAAAAGTCCTGATAATGCGGAGCCCCGTTGCTGCCGCGCCAGTGTCCGAACCGCTTCAGGGCGATTTCGAACCCGGCGATCTCTAGTGCCTTGTCGAGGAAACCGTCGTCGAAGGCGACGGCTGCGAGCGGTGCTCGCGGATTGGCATACCAGGCAGGGCCTTCGCCATCCCGGGCGAACTCGACACGCGGGCTCAAACCTGCCCCCCGGTCCGGCGCGATCACGAAGGCAGACAGGAACAGCCTGCCACCCAGTTCCATGAGCCGCGAGATTTCGCGGAAATAGGGCAGGATTTCCTCGGACGGCAGATGCGTGACCACCGAGGTCATGATGGCAAAATCGAACGAGCCGTTGGCAAACGGCAGGGCGATCTCCGTGCCGCGGATATAACCGTCGGGATTGTAGAGTGCGTTGGCGATATCGAGATGCATGAAGCGGAAATTGGGATAGACCGACCCGATATTGCGCGTGCACCACTGAATGCCTGCGGAGGCAGGATCTATGCCTACATATCTGGCAGCTTCGGGATCGAGATATTGCGTCAACGGCACAGCCATGCGGCCGATACCGCAACCGACATCAAGCACCCGTTCGTGCGTGTTGAGACCGCCGAGTTCGATAAAATGCCCCAGGAACTCCGTTCCGATGGCAAGATAATCACCGTCACCGACGAAGTTGTCCTCGCTCGGGGGAACGGGCAGGAACCGGTTGCGGCCGATGTGGCTCTGCAGGTCTGCAAGACGCTCGCTGTTGAGTGGCGAGGAGACCAGGCTGGCAGCGTCCTTGATGAGAACCGGCGAATTCATGCAGTCAGCCCCTGTTCACGCCGCTCCGCAGCTTCCATAAGGGCAACGATGTCGTTCTGCCATCGGGATTGGTGGAGCCAGCGATTGTATTGAGAGGCGACGCCGCGCGTGTAGTCTTCGTTCTTGCGAATGGAGACGCGCTCGAAGTGATAAAGTTCGACGTCGCCAAGATAGTAGATCTTGCGGTTCAGCTTGCGCAGCTTCAGGCACAGGTCGCTGTCTTCGTAGTCACCGACGATGAAGTCCGTCGTGAAGCCATTGACCGCCTCGAAATCAGCCCTCGACAGCACCAGGCACGCACCGGTGACCCCCGGCACCTCGCGCGAGGAACTGGCCTCGGGGAACTGGCGCGGAAACCCCTTGAAGTAGTGATGGTTGAACCAGCGGCCCTTGTCGTCCTGAATGAACTTCAGGCCGGCATGCTGAATGGCGTTGTCTGCATAAAGCAGCTTGCCGCCGACGGCCGCCACCTGCTCGTCCATCATCAGACTGGCGCAGAGCTGCTCCAGCCACCCGGCCTCCACCGGCACGACATCGGAATTGATCATCGCCAGATAGCGTCCGCGCGCCGCCTCGGCGCCGGCATTGCACGCAAGCGCATACCCGCCGTTGCGCTCCATGACGACCAGGCGCACGGGAAGGCCGTAGAGAAGATGGAACCCGGCCAGCAGATCTTCGACATGGGTCACCTGCTCGGGAGAATCGAGCACGTAGATCACTTCGGCGTTGCCGGCCAGCCAGGCGTCGGCAGAGAAAGCCGCAAGCTGCGCCTTGATGAATTCGAACACCTTGTAGAGCGGGATCACGATGGAGACCGTGGGCTCGGCCAGGGGGGTGCCGAACCGGACTTCGGACGGCGCGCCGACCGTCTGCCGGAACCTTGACTGGATATTGGCCAGAACATGCGACAGGCAGCCCGAGAGAACTTCGTCGCTCGCATGGCGCGGCGTCACCACTGAGAGCGCCTTTGCCCTTATGCCGGGAACGTCAGCCGGCTGCGGTGGCGGCACCAGCGCTTCCCGCTCTCCCGATGCCAGGCGCACCTCGAACCGGGGCTGCAGGTTGTGCTGCAGCACCCTGCCGACATGCGCAAACGCAACAAAGCGCCGGATGGTGTAGCCGCCCTGTGTTTCCGGCAGAACCCCGTCAAACGTATGCAGCTTGAGTGGGACCGGCGCTGAACTTCCGGCGAGAATGTCGATACCCTGATAGACATGGCCGGGATCGCGCAACCAGCCACCGACCAGGACACCGGTTTCACAGGCAACAGCCGTCTCCACCGCGCAGAAGGAACCCGTTTCCGACAGCGTGCCGTGCCGCCGCGCAGGCAAGGGATCATTCACCTGCAGGTCGCGAATTGCCGCGCGCGCTGCATCGGATTTCGTGCCGACATCGGCCACCAGATAGTCCCGGACCTCCGGCAGCTTGCGGGAATTGGCAGCCCACCATAGGCCGACCGTGCGTTTCACGTTGTCCGTTGCCAGCCTGCGGATCGCCAGTCCCCAGTTCCCGGACAGCACCAGAAAAGCATTTGCGGGCGTCTGCGGCATGTCGACGGTGCCCAGAAACAACCTGCTCTTGCCGCTGTTGTAGGGCGTGTTGCACACCGCGCTGTCAAGACGCACAACACCCGCATCGCCGATCAGCACAGCGGTCTTGATGTCCGTGCTGTCGCTGTTGATGAGGGTTTCCAGCAACCGGACGGAGCCGATGCTGGCTACAGCCTCCACAACAGGCGGCGTATCGTTGACGGAGCGCAGCAGGTCCCGTGCGAAATTGACGAAGCTGCGCGAACGCCCCAGCCGGAACATGCCGGACCAGGCGCTCAGAAAAGTGGTGACGAAAACTGCGCAGGCGGCCTGACTGAGACCGTTGGTGATGGCAAAGGCATCGGCTTGAGGGCCTGGCTGCGTGGCATCGACGGCAAGTGTTGCCTCCGAGCCGACCGCGCCGGCGCTGAGCTTAAGACTGAGCCGGGCTTTCTCCTTCAGGGAAACAGCCCAAACCACACGGGAACCGCCATCCAGCCGGGCCAGTCTGACACTCGCGATGGAGCCGAAAGGCAGACCGTTCTGCTCCACCAGCCGGGGCGCTGCATTGACCTGATGGGCAGGGTCCCAGACCAGCAGGAGAACCTCCGGCGTAAGCTGGAAGAAATGCGGCGACTCAAACTTCGCCTCGGCGTACTTGCCCAGGGTCTCGAGCATCTTTGTCCATCACTGTTGACGACCTGAGTCACAAACGCCCCAGATCAAAGGCCGGTCAAAGGCCGGTACCCGGGCACACGGAAAGCCGCGTGCCCGGGTGCGGGATCATCAGGAAACCACGATGTAGCCGTCGGGATTGTCCTGAAGATCGTCGGCATCGACGTTGTTGAGCGTGACGGTATCGCCGTTGCCGAGATCGATGACGGTGTTGTTGCCCACCTGCGTCGCCCGCGCGGCGACATCGGCGGCGGAGGAGACACCGGTATCGTTGATGTTCGTGGAAATCTGCACCAGATCGCCGACCTGGAAATCCATGACGATGTCGTTGCCACCACCGCCTGTGAAGACGAAGACATCGTGATCGCCGCCGCCGAACATCAGATCGTTGCCGGCACCGCCGTCAATGATGTCCGTTCCTTCGCCGCCGAAAATGATGTCGCCGCCTGCGCCGCCTTCGATGTAGTCGGAACCGGCACCACCAAAGATGGTGTCGCTGCCTTCACCACCCAGAATGACATCTTCGCCACCCTGCCCGAAAAGCTTGTCGGCACCCTCTCCACCGACGATCAGGTCACCGCCGCGACCACCGAAGAGGAAGTCGTCCCCTTCATTGCCGAGCAGAATGTCCGATGAACCCAGTCCGAATATAAAATCCTGGGCATTTGTACCTTGCAGGAAATCCTGGAAAGCACTGCCTTCAATCGTGGCCATGTAGCTAACTCCTGAAGTTCGCCTCGTTAAATTGACGCCCCGCGAACCGCGGCACACCGCACTGCACAAACCCCGTATTTTGCAGCGCAAGAAGTACAATACACAATTACTAAACACTTCAAAGGGACGAATAGTGAAAAAAATAAGGCAATATTTTGAATGACATAAAACAATTCTACTTTCTATTGAATAGTAATTCGAAAGTGCAATTCTTTTGCTTGTATTTTATTTCAAAATTCAAAATAAAATCGATGAAACTAGCCAATCTCCTATAGATTGAAATCCAATTCTTACGATTTTTCAGATGCTTGAAACTGGCAGAAGTTTGCGGGAAAATTGCACTCAACCGGGATTCTGCAAAAACAAACGACATAGTCGTTTTGCAACGCAGCATTCGCGTTAAAGGTGTATTTTCTGAAGATTTCAAGACACGCAGACCGGCGTCGGATAACGACGGTAACCCCGGCGAGGTGATGAACGAACACCACCACCTCGCCCAAAAAAATTTTGGCTGATCTAAAAAATGCGCCTCAATCTTCCCTGAAAGCGCGATCGAGGCTTTCCGTGATGGGTTCGAGCAGATACTCCATCGCCTTGCGGGCTCGCCTCACGATCAGGACTTCCGCCGGCATGCCCGGGTAAAGGGTCAGGGCAGGTTTGCCCTCAAGCTCACCCGAGAGAACCTGCGCACGCACGATATAATACGCGGCCTGCGTCTGTGGATCGACGGTCTGGTCGGCAGCGACATAGGTCACCTCACCGCCCAAGGGGCTGGTGGTCTGCCGGTCGTAGGCGGTCAGCCGGATGCGCGCTTCGGAGCCGACACGAACGGAATCGATATCGTTGAGGTTCATCCGGACCTCGACAAGCATCTTTTCGTCACGCGGCACGATATCCATGATCGCCTTGCCGGGCTCGACCACGCCGCCCGGTGTTCTCATCTCTATGTTCGAGACGATGCCGGCCTGCGGAGAATGGACCACCAGCCGGTCGAGCACATCCTTTGAGGAAATGATCTGCTCGTTGGTGACGTTGAGCTCAAGCTGCGCTTCAAGGATCTTTCCGGCGATATCGCTTTGCCATTCCTGTTCGGCTTGCAACAGGCCCACCTCGGCGCCCTGCCGGGCTTTTTCGGCGCGCGCCTTCTGGGCCGCGAGTTCGCCGCCGTCGCCGATCATCTGGCTCAGTTCCAGCTGAACCTCGCTAAGAATGGCTTTTGACGTGAACCCTTTCTTCTCCAGACCGCTGAGCGCACCGACCCGCTCCTCCAGCAACTGGCGCCGATGACCCGTGGCCTCGATCTGGGCCTGATTGGCTTCGATCTGGGCGACATATTGCTCGATCTCTTTCTGCTGAAGGGCAATCTTGCCTTCATAGACCTGGCGGCGCTTTTCGAACACGCCCTTCTCGGCCGCAACCACTTCGGCAATCAGGGGGTCGTCGCTGTTTCTGATCTCCTCCGGGAAAACAATCTCTGTCGCCAGGTCCCGTTCTGCTCTGAGACGGGCGAGCCTTGCCAGAAGGCTAATGCGCTTACCATTGAGCTGCGCCAGTTCGGCACGCGCCCTTGTGTCGTCCAGTTCCACCAGCGGCTGGCCGGCGTCGACGAAATCCCCTTCCTGAACCAGCAACCGGCGCAGGATCCCCCCTTCCAGGTGGCTGATGGTCTTGCGCTTGCTGTCGACGATGACCTTGCCGGTCGCAACCGCCGCACTGTCGAGATCGGCCGTAAAGCCCCACAGCAGAAACCCACCGAAGCCGATGGCAACGGCCAGCGTCGCCGCCAGCAAGGGTTTGCGCAAGCTGGGTGGGCGGCTGTCGTCCGCCTTCAGGGCGGCCAACCAGTACGGCTGTCCGGATATGGAAGCTGCCTCGGCAGAAGATGAGGCTGCCGGAGAAGTTGCGCGCTCGGAACGCCTGGTCATGCCACTTCTCCACTTGCCGGCAAGGCACGGGGTGCCGCAGGAGCCGGGAGGCGCCTGGAAATGCTGCTGACGACATCCGTGCGATCGCCGAACTGGCCGATCCGGCCATCTTCCAGCACCAGGATCTTGTCGGCCGCTTCCATGATTGCGGGCCGGTGCGCGATGACAATGACAATCGCATCGTCCGCTTTCGCCTGTGAAATGGCACGCAGCAGGGCAACCTCCCCTTCCGTATCCAGGTTGGCATTGGGTTCGTCGAGCACCAGAAGGCGCGGACGGCCAAACAGGGCCCGCGCAAGGGCGACGCGCTGTTTCTGCCCGCCCGACAGGGTGTAGCGGTTGTCACCGACGGGGGTGTCATATCCGAGCGGCATCCGGCCGATCATCTCATGAACTCCGGCGGCCCGCGCCGCATCGATCACCATCTGCGGCTCTGACTCATACATACGCGCAATGTTGTCACGCACGGTTCCGTCCAGAAGCGAAACCGATTGCGGCAGATACCCGACCATCGCCCCGAAGGACGCCCGCTCCCAGAGATAGACATTGTGCCCATCCAGGAAGACGCCACCGGTGGTTGGCTGCAGAACACCGACCAGCAGGCGGGCAAGCGTCGATTTGCCGGCCGCCGACGGCCCGACAATCCCCAGCACGTCGCCAGGTTCGAGCGTGAATGAAATGCCCTTGATGACCGGTACCGGCGCATTGGGCGGCGCATAGACGAGCTTGTCCACCTTGAGCGACCCCTGACTGGGCGGGGTCGGCACGGTCTGGCGAATGGAAGAATGGTTCTCCAGCACCTCACGCACCCGGCCCCAGGCCGTTGAGGCGAACACCCACTGGCGCCAGTTCTCCGTCAGATTATCGAAGGGGGTCAGCAGGCGCCCCGTCAGAATGCTGGCGGCAATCATCGTGCCGGCGGTCACTTCACCCTTGATCACGAGGTCGGCGCCGAGTGCCAGAACCGCGATCTGCATGCCGAACCTGAGGCTTCGCGTCATCGCATGGATCGCCTTGCCGCGCCGGCTTCCCATGGCCATCAGCTCCGTGGCGTGCAGTTGCCCCTTGCGCCAGCGGCGCGTCAGCGCGGGCATCAGACCCATTGCCTCGATCGTCTCGGCATGGCGAAGCGTGGAGGCAATCGTGGCGACATTCTGAATGTTGGCGGTGCTCGCTTCCTTCAGGAGCGAGCGCGTCAGCATGTCGGACAAGAGATTGAGCCCGATCAGCGTAACTGCGGAAACAACCGCCAGCAACCCGTAGAGCGGGTGCAGGGCGAACAGCACAAGCAGGAACAACGGCACCCACATGGCCTCGAGCGGCGCGCTGATGGCGTTGCTGGTGACGAAGGTGCGCAGGTCGTTCAGATCCCTCAGCACTTCGGACGCCATACCGCCGCCTTTTTCCAACGACGACTTCACCCCCGCCTCGATTGCCGTCAGGTTGAGACGCCGAACCAGTTCGCTCCCCATTACCTGAAAGATCTGGCTGCGGATATATTCCAGAACCGCAAACAGGATCAGCCCGCCACAGGCGATGATCAGTAACATTGTCAGGGTATCGAGGCTCTGACTGTTCAGAACCCGATCATGAACCTGCAGCATGAACAGCGGCACGATCATCTGCAGCAGCGTGATAAAGCCACTGAGGGCCGCGGCCGCCGCGAGACCGGTTGCAAAGGTGACACGCGCCTCCCGTATGAGGCGGAACGGATCGATTGCATCCGGTGTTGTCTTGTCAATCATTCAAGAATCTCCGAATCCTCAACCGATGAGTGTGTTCGCAGGTGCGAAAAAAAGCGATTTTGCCCAGAAAACGACACATCTTTTCCATAGGAATGACGAAAGCTTATAGACTAACTTGGGGTATCTAGTGACTTTAATTATGGCAATCGATTGACGACGAGAAGAAATGCAAAAACAAAACTAATGAATGCATCAATATGCATAAAAAGGGAGCAGAATAGCGATGAGATTATTTCGAATTTAGTTCGAAATTAGGTGGGAGTTTGGGGCAAATGCACAAAGTCTTGGAAGACGTAGCAAGTGAAATGAACGGGCACGTATCACGAGTTGAACCTATGGTTGAAGAAACTCTCAATCATTCAGGATACGAGGAAAGAGAAAGAAGCGCGGCCCTGGCCTCTCAGGCGAACCATTTCGAGCTCGTCAGAGTCATCGAACGGATGTACCGCCGCTATCTGGACCGTCTGCGCGTCGACCTGATCCGGATCGGTGCGGACGACATCTCTCCCGCTCATGCCATGCTGCTGTTCACCATCGGGGATGACGATCTGTCGGTGAGAGACCTGATGGATCGCGGCCACTACCTGGGGTCGAACGCATCCTACAGCCTCAAACAACTTGTCCAGTCCGGCTATGTCGACCGGACAGCCTCGGCACGGGACAGGCGCTCCGCACGCATCCGGCTGACGGACAAGGGCAAGACGCTTTGCAGGGCCATCAAGGCTGCCGACGAAGTCAATCAGAACCAGATCGTCCGCTCCGAAAAGGACCTCAGGGCGCTTGAGGATACATTTGCCTTGCTGCGCAAGCTGGAGGTTCTCTGGGCAACAGACCTTCAACAGTCTCCCATGCGTCTGGACGGGTCCCGTTTCTGAACGAAGGGTAGGCGCATGCACATCGTGTTCGTGCACAGGCATGGTCCCGGTCAGTTCGTTCATCTTGCACGGCGCCTGATCGCCGACGGCTGGACCGCAACGCTCATCTGCGAAACCCTGGATCGCCCGGTGCCCGGCCTGCGCGTTCTGCGCTATCAGGCCGGCCTGCATCCGTCTGGCGGTACAGGCGGACGGCCCTCGGTGCCCTATATCGAGGCAGGCCGAAAAGTCGCCGACATCCTTCACCGACTGAGCCTGACCGGGCGCAAGCCCGACATCGTTATGGGACATATCGGTTGGGGCGGCATGATGTTCGTCAAGGATGCCCTGCCGGACGTTCCTGCGGTGGGATTTTGCGAATATTACTTCCAGCCCCGGGGGGGAGACGCCGGCTTTGCTCCGTCCGACGAAATGACACTGCAGCAACGCCAGACAATGAGACTTCGCAATGCCATTCAGCTCTCCACCCTGGAACAGCTTGATGCCGGCATCAGCCCGACCGCCTGGCAAAGAAGTCGTTACCCCGCCGAATATCAGTCCAAAATCGTCGTTCAACACGAAGGCATCGACACGACCCGTGCCCGTCCCGATGCAATGGCCGGCTTTCGTCTGCCGGACGGCAGATACCTGAGCGCAGGCGACCCCGTGGTCACCTTTGCGGCACGGGACCTGGAACCCTACCGGGGATTTCCGCAATTCATGCAGGCCGCCGCCCAGGTTGCGCGCGACAACCCGGATGCCACATTCGTCGTGGCAGGCGGCGACGGCGTCAGCTACGGCCGCGCTCCAACGCGCGGCGAGACATGGCGCGCAAGGCTCCTTCAGGAAACCGGATTACCCGGGGACCGGATCCACTTTCTGGGCCAGATCCCGCACAAGGATCTCCTGTCTCTGTTTCAGGTGTCGGCGGCCCATGTCTATCTGACCTACCCGTTCGTCCTGTCGTGGTCGTTCCTGGAAGCCATGGCCTGCGAAGCACCTATCATTGCCTCGAAAACAGCTCCGGTGCAGGAGGTGGTCCGTGACGGCGTGGACGGAAGACTGGTCGATTTCTGGGACACTGGTGCCATTGCGGCGGAAGTTTGCTCCGCGTTGCAGACAACGGCTGGCCGGCACGAAATGCGCAGGGCGGCCCGCCGCACCGTTGTTTCAAGATATGAACTGTCTGGCTGCGTCCTGCGTCTTCAGGCATTGCTGAGCAAGCTGTCGAGCTGGTCGGCACAGCCGCACTCAGCTCCCGGTTCAATCAAAACCGGGCCAATCACGACAGGGCCAGCCACCGGCAGGCAGCCGTCTGACCCGCACTGGCGCGGCGTTTAAGCCGGATAGCCTCCCAGCACAACGTCTTGCCTCCAGGCGCGAAACCGATGGGTTTTGCCAGGGTCCCATTGCCGCCCGGCGGACCACCAGCGGTTGGCTGCTCCTTTCCTGAAAAAACTGAACCTGATGGGGTTTGCTCACCGGGCAGCCAAGATCCCCTGACGCCGGAGTTTGCAACAACACCGGGCTCAGGACACTGTTCCCGACCTTCCGGACAACATCTGAAAGAATTACCATAGTTAAAAACATCGATAGAAATATTCACAAACAACGACAAAGAAAATACTATTTGCCAATCAGTTTATTCTACGAAATTAATAACTTCTTTGTCGGTTTAACAAATGATGGGAGCAACCGCAGCTTAGGAAACACAGAAGAATAAACAGAGCTCCATGCCCTACACCTTGGTCAAATTTAACCGAACGAGGTTCTTTCTATCCAGGTTTCTGCTTGCGGCCGCGCTCCTGTTTGTCATTCTCCAGACGTCGTTTTACGTGTCGGAAAAATCGAACTTCGAGGAGCGCCGGGCGTCAATACTGGCCGCATTGGAGCGCGCGGAAACCATCATTCAATCCGAACTGTCGGCATTCGCGACGGATCTTCACATTCTGTCGCACGACGACAGGCTGCTCGATTTTGCTATGGGAAATGAGGACATGTACCAGCCCACCTTGCGGGGGTTCATGTCTTTTACCGAACACAAGTCTTCGATCGCGCAACTTCGTATTATCAGCGGCGAAGGCAAGGAAATCATTCGAGTTGACCGTACAAACGGTCGCCCGCATGAAGTTCCGGAAGAGAAACTTCAGGAAAAATCAGGCAGATACTATTTCAACGAGGCTCTGGAGCTTAATACGGGGCAAATCTATTTTTCCCCTATAGACCTGAACGTGGAAAACGGACAGATCGAAACGCCCTGGCGGCCGGTACTGCGTCTGGCGACCCCGCTACAGGCTGACGAAACTGGCACGCGCAGCGTTCTCGTCATGAATATCAATGCGGAAAGTTTGCTGAACAATGTGAACGTTACGCAAGCGACCACGGCAAGCAAAATTCAGCTGGCAAACATGGACGGATACTGGCTGCTGGGAGTGCCGGACTCCAGGCTTTGGGGATTCATGTTCGGACGGGAGACCCGTTTGGGCGCGGAAAATCCCCAGCTTTGGTCCAGGATCACTCAGAACAGCGACGGCGACTTTGATCAGGACGGTGTCCATTACGTTTTCCGCACGATCTTGGAAGGAAGTTCTGCGCCCTCCGTGGCTGAGCACATCACCCCGACAAGCAGAAACGTTTCCCTGATCGCCTTCTCAGAACTCCGGTCACCGACACTTGCAGGCAGCTGGAACGCCGCATCGGCGCTGCTCACGGCAGTGCTGATGGCTGTGCTCGCCGCGATCTGCTTTGCCTGGGCGCAGGCAGCCGGCGCCCGTCACCTTGCGGTGCTAGGCAAGGAGGCGGCGCAAGCGGAAATGATGCGCCGGGAACGCCTTGCAAGCCTGGGGAGCCTCGTGGCCGGGATCGCCCACGAACTGAACACACCGATCGGCAGCGCTGTCCTGGTTGGCAGCACACTCTCCAGCCGCGTTCAGGAAATTCTGGAGATGATCAAGTCCGGCAAGATCCTTCGGTCCGATTTACAGGTTTTTGAAAGGGATCTCGGTTCCGGCATGGCAATTCTGCTGCGCAATCTCGAGCGAGCTGCCGATCTCATCGGTCACTTCAAGCAGATGGCCATGGATCAGACCAGCGAACGGCGACGGGAATTCGAGCTCAAGGACTGCGTCCAGGATGTTCTGGCAAGCATCTCGCCGCAAATCCGCAACAAGAAGATCGTCATCGTCCGGAAGATAGAGCCCGACCTCAACCTCGTTTCCTTTCCCGGCGCTTTGGCTCAGGTGCTCATCAACCTCATCACCAATGCCCAGATGCATGCCTTTGGCGATGATCAGTCAGGCCAGATCACGATCACCGGCAAGGCCGTCGGCGCCGACGAGATCGAACTTGTTGTTGCCGACAACGGCCAGGGCATTCCTGAAGATCTGAGACAGCAGGTGTTCGAACAGTTTTTCACCACCAAGCTCGCTTCCGGCGGCAACGGACTCGGCTTGAGCATCGTTCGCAATATCGTCGAATCCGTTCTGGGAGGCACAGTCTCAGCCTCCAACGCACCGGGCGGTGGTGCGACGCTGACAATCCGTTTCCCGAGGGTCTCCCCTTATGGCGCGACAGACTACGCACAGGAAAAAGTAGATGCCGAACCTAAGCAAGCAGCCTGATAGCCTTCTGCTCGAAGTGGTGGAGGAGCGCTCGTCAGTCCGCTCGAGCCACACCGCAACGCCCTGGAAGATCCTCATTGTCGATGACGACAAGGACGTCCATGAGGCAACCCTCTACGCCTTGACGAACGAGACGTTTTTCGGCCGGCCGATCGAATTGTTACATGCCTATTCCGCAGCCGAAGCCCGCGCCAGAATGGCCGAGTTCGATAATGTCGCCCTGGCAATCATAGATGTTGTCATGGAAAGTCAGACAGCGGGCCTGGACCTGATCCACGACATGCGCACTGCCGGTCTTGAGGAGATGCGGATCATCCTGCGAACCGGGCAACCTGGCGTCGCGCCGGAGCTTTCCGTCGTTGCCCGATACGACATCGATGACTATCGCACCAAGACGGAGCTGAGCCGCAATCACCTGATCACGGTCGTTACCTCCTGCCTTCGCACCTACAATCAATATCGCGCGATCAATTCGAGCCGCAAAGGCCTCGAAATGATCATCAAGAGCACCCAACAGCTGTTCAAGCCGACCAATCTGGAAATGTTTGCCTGGGGCATGCTGCTCCAGGTCGCCACGCTGGCAAAAACCAGCCCAAAGGGCTTCGTTTGCGTCTGGCAGGCCGACAGCTCTGTGCTGGAAAGTGAGATGCTCTGTGCCGCTGGCCCGTTCCTGCACTTTTCAGGAAGACGCGTCAGCGACGTTCTCGATCAGAAGCTCATTGATGATCTGAGCTCTCTGATCGACCAGGAGGGGGCCGTGCTGTCCGGAAACCACCTCTTCCTCTCGATCAGCAACAGATCACGCCGGAAACTCGTCGCGGTGATCGAGCTTGACGGTCCCGTAACGGAAACCGAAATGTCGCTGGTGAAACTCTACTGCGGCAACATCAAGATAGCTTTCGACAATATCTCTCTTGTCGAGCGTCTGGACGAACTGGCCTTTCTCGACACCACGCTTCAGGTTCCCAATCTGAACGCCTTTTATCGATCCTTCGAAGCCTGCCTGAAACGCACGAAAACACCCTTGGGCCTGGGGCTGATCCAGATCGACCGTTTCGACGAATTGATCGCAGACCACGGTCTGCACATGGCACTGGAGTGCCTGCGCCAGATGCATGCGGCGCTGTCACGGCTCAGGGGGCTGGAAATCGTCGCCAGGGTTGGTGATGGCACGCTTGCCATCCTGGGCGACCCTGATCAGCTATCCAGTGACGATCTCCAGGCATTTCTGCACCAAAGCTACATGATCGAAGGCATGGAGATCGCTCCCCGTTGCCGGATGCTGTTCCGGAACCTCGAAAAGCACGAAACCCTTCCCCTGGAAATCCTTCGCGAGGCGGTAGCCGCCTTGCTTCATGAACGGGCGGCGGGCGTTGGCAAGGTCACCTATTACGATCAGAAGTTAAGGTCAGACATCGAACGGCAGAACAAACTGAAGAGTGCCTTGAAAAAAGCTGTCGAACAGCATGACGGCATCCTTGTCTACATGCAGCCCAAGATCGACCTTGAAAGCAAGACCTGCATTGGAGCGGAAGCCCTCGTCCGCTGGCAGTACGGCGACGAACTGATCATGCCGGGAGAATTCATCCCCATCTCGGAATCCATCGGCACAACGGCCGCCCTGACCGATATCGTCGTGCAGAAATCAGCTGAATGGTTCAAGGCGACGGTCCGCAAAGAGGGGCTCAAGATATCGATCAATCTGTCCATGTACGACCTCAACCTGCCTGGATTTGCCAGAAAACTTCTGCAAACGATCGAAAAGACAGGCCTGCCTGCTGAAATCTTCGAATTCGAGGTGACCGAGGGAATCGCCATGAAAAACCAGGGCACCGCGATATCGCAGCTTGAGATGTTGCGCCATGCGGGCGGCACCATCGCACTCGATGACTTCGGAACCGGATATTCCTCGCTGTCGCAGTTGCAAGACCTGCCCGTTGACGTTCTGAAAATCGACCGCAGCTTTGTCGGTTATCTGACCATGGACAACGCCCGGCGCAGCATGGCGGCAATCATTTTGTCGACCACAAAGACGCTGGACCTGCAATGCGTTGCCGAAGGCATCGAAACACCCGAACAGGAACAGGCTCTGAAACTTCTCGGTTGCACGATCGGGCAAGGATACCTTTATGGAAAGCCCTGCCCCATCGAGGTCTTTTCCTTCTGAAAATCGGGACAAGGACGGGCGTCGGCCCAGTGCGGGAAACGACTTGGCGAACAGTCGACCGGAGCAACCGCTCCGGCAACTCCTGTTCGGCCAACCGGCAAATTACCTTTCCTGGATTTCCATGCCGGACAACGCGCGGGTGGACGTTTTGTCTGGACAGTCCTGCGCCTGGAGAACCCGTGATTTGAGCCAGCGTGTCGTGGCGATAATGCCCCATGACGCAATTACGCTATTTTGCCTTTCGATCAGTCGCAATACTGCCGCCACAAACGGAGATCCGGTGCAGGTGCACGGACCGGAAGCAGACCGATTGCGTTCCGGTCGATGAAAAAGGAATGAGACATGTCAGCGTTTCCTGACAAGGCACAGATCGTCATCGTCGGCCTCGGCGGTATTGTCGGCGCGTCGATCGCCCATCACCTGATCGAACGCGGCTGGACCGACATTGTCGGCATCGACAAGTCCGGCATTCCGACCGACATCGGCTCGACGGCGCATGCCTCCGACTTCTGTTACACCACCAGCCACGATTATCTGTCCGTCTGGACCACCCAGTATTCCATCGATTTCTTCGACAAGATGGGCCACTACGCCCGCGTCGGCGGTCTGGAAGTCGCACGCACCGGCGACGACACCTGGATGGAGGAAATCAAGCGCAAGGTGACTTCGGGCAAGGCCTTCGGCACCAATGTGCGCCTCGTGACCCCGGCCGAGATCAAGGAAAAATTCCCGCTGATCGAAGAGGACATGGTCCAGGGCGGCATGTGGGATCCGGATGCCGGCCTTGTCATTCCGCGCTCGCAGACAGTTGCCGGCAAGCTCGTCGATGAAGGCGAGAAGACCGGCAAGCTGAAAGCCTTTGCCAACACCCCTGCCCAGTCCCTCATCGTCGAGGACGGCCACATCAAGGGCGTGAAGACCCATCGCGGCACGATCATGGCCGATCATGTCATCGTCTGCGCCGGTCTGTGGGGCCGCCTGATTGCCGAAATGGTCGGCGAAGACCTGCCGGTGATGCCGGTCGATCACCCGCTGACCTTCTTCGGCCCGTACAATGAATTCGCGGGCACCGGCAAGGATATCGGCTATCCGCTGCTGCGCGACCAGGGCAACTCCGCATATATGCGCGACACGGGCGATCCCAAGACCGCCGAAGGCGGCCAGATCGAGTGGGGGTACTACGAGCCGACCCACCCGCGCATGTGCCACCCGCGCGATCTCCTGGAAAAGGATCAGGCCCGCCTGTCCCCCTCCCAGCGCGACCTGGAGATGGAACAGGTCATGGAGCCGCTGGAGCGCGCCATGGAACTGACCCCGATACTGGGCGAGATCGGCTACAACGAAAGCCATTCCTTCAACGGCCTCCTGCAGGTGTCCGCCGCCGGCGGCCCGTCCTGCGGCGAAAGCCAGAAAGTGCGCGGCCTGTGGTATTGCGTTGCCATCTGGGTCAAGGACGGACCGGGCTACGGCAAGCTGCTGGCTGACTGGATCACCGATGGCCGGACCGAAATAGACCACGCGTCCATCGACTATTCGCGCTTCTATTCCCATCAGCTCACCGAGAAATACATCGAGGACCGCTGCTACGAAGCTGCACAGAAGATCTATTTCCCGGCCATCCACCCGCGTGAGCCCTACCTGACCAGCCGCAGCGTCAAGCGGTCTCCGTTCTATGACCGCGAGGTCGAACTCGGCGGCTATTTCATGGAACTGGGCGGCTGGGAGCGCGCGCATGGGTATGCCGCCAACGAGCATCTGCTGGAAAAATACGGCGACCGGGTTCCGGTCCGCGAAAACGAATGGGACAGCCGCCATTTCTGGCGCGTTTCCAACGCCGAGCAGCTCGAACTCAGCGAAAACTGCGGCATCATCAACCTGTCGCACTTCTACATGTTCGACGTTGAAGGCCCGGACCACGTGGACCTTCTGGAATGGCTGTGTGCCGCGAAGATCGGCGGCGATGCCAACATCGGCAAGGGTATCTACACCCACTTCCTCGATGACGAAGGCAACGTGCGTGCCGACCTCACGGTCTTCCGCATGGCCGACCGCTGCCGCATCGTCGACGGCGCCGACGCCGGTCCGCGCGACTATCACTATGTGAAGCGCGTCGCCGAGGACAAAGGCTTCGACGTCACGGTGACCGACGTCAGCGAACAGTACACCACCATCGGCATCTGGGGCCCGAACGCCCGCGAGAACCTGAAGAAAGTGGTTGCCGACCCTGCAGCACTCGATCCGGAAAACTTCCCCTTCGCGGGCATTCGCCAGATCGAAATCGCCGGCAAGTCCGTCATGGCCCTGCGCCTGTCCTATGTCGGTGAACAGGGCTGGGAACTGCACATGAAATACGAAGACGGCCTGGCCGTCTGGGACGCTCTGCGGTCGACAGGTGTCATCGCGGTCGGTGTCGAAACCTACGCCAACTCGCGCCGCATGGAAAAATCCCTGCGCCTGCAGAACGCCGACCTTCTGACCCAGTACAACCTCTATGAGGCTGATCTGGCCCGTCCGAAGGTCAAGGAAGCGGATTTCCGCGGCAAGGCAAAGCACGTCGAATACCGGGAACGCGACAAGCAGCCGGCCATGCTGTGCACCCTGGTGATGCTTGAAAACACCGACGCAAACGGCGTCAAGCGCTACCCGGTCGGTGCCATGCCGGTGCAGGATCCGGACACGGGCAAGACCCTGGTCGATAGCCTGGGCCGTATTTCCTACACGACCTCGGTCGCCTATGGCCCGACCATCGGCAAGAACATCGCTCTTGCCTACCTACCGCAGGAATACTGTCAGGTCGGCCGCAAGTTGAATGTCGAGTATTTCTCGGAGACCTACCCGGTCGAGGTTGCCGGTGTCGGCTATCAGCCGCTCTACGATCCGGAAAACCTGAAGCCGCGGTCCTGATGAACAAGGCCCGTGGCAAGCAACGACTTGCCACGGGCTGACGTCAGATCACAACAACAAGCAAAAGCCCCATCACACGCCCCAAAAAAGCGCCGGCCAGAGCAAATCTCGTTTTATCGGACTCGTTTTTCGCTGCCTGAAATCAGAGATTTCACCGCAAAAAGCGATGCAGGATTTTTCCGGTAAACGCGACATGCTCTGGCCGGCGCTTTTAACCGTTTGAGCCCGATGCGGCGGCCTCACCCGCCCCGGACGATGATCCCCTCATCAACCCATCTGTCGAAGATGCCAAGCGCTGCATCAGCAAAAGCCTGATCGTTGATATGGGCCGACACCTCACTCATCTCGACACGGCCGGGAAAGACTGTCCTGACTTCATCGATGAAGGCCGCTAGGCCCTCCGGATCATGCGCTTCCTCGCCTTCCCTGTCCCAGGCCTCTATACCGCCAAGCGGCAACAGAAAATGGGTCGGCCCCTTGGCCGCCTCCAGCCGGTCGGCAAGTGCGTTTGCCCATTGGCGACGCTCTTGCGGGTTGAAGACGGAACTCTTGATCAGCCGGTTATGTTCGTGGAAGGGCCGGTCGGCATATTGCGCCGGGATATCCTGCCAGCCTGCAAAGTCCACAAGATCAAGCGCGCCCGGCGCCACGATCTGAGGTGTACCCTGCCTGCCCGCATTCTGCAGCCTGTCCGGCCCGCTGCTGACCAGAGACCCGGCCAGCAGGTTGCCGAATTCCTGCAGGCAGAAATCCATGACGCAGCAGAAGGCCCCTTCCCGTGCAAGGCTCTCGAAAGCCATGCCGCCCATGCCGGTGGAATGGAAAACGGCCACCTCATAACCACGCTCTTCCAGTGCCGGTTTCAGCAGTTTCATGTAGGACAGGCAACTGGAGCCGAGTGATGTCATGCCGACGAGTGGCTTTGAGCGATCCGGCATCTGCGCGGCTTTGGCAGCACCCAACACGGCGCCCGCGGCCTGCGCCAGCGACGACTTGCAGATTTCGTTGAGACCGTAAAGACCACCGGCCCACAGGATCATCTGAATATCCGGCGCCAGCCGCTCCGGCGGGATCAGCGGCGAGAAGCTGACCGTGGAGACGATGAATTTCGGCACACCCATCGGCAGCGCCTGCGCACAATCGAGCGCCAGATCCGTTCCCATGGTCCCGCCGAGCGCAATCATGCCGTCAATGCGGCCCTGCGCATAAAGGTCGGCTACCAGTTTTGCCGCCCCCTGCGCCATCACCTGAAATGCCTTGTTTTCATCGCCTTGAGCGATCACGTCCTCGATGGACATGCCGCCTGCATGGGCAACCTCATGCTTGGAAATGCCGGTCGGTCTGGCTGGATCGCCCAGCACGCTGACATCCATCGTCAGCACCTCGCCGCCCTGATCGCGTATGGTCTGCTCTATGAATTCCAGTTCGGCATTCTTGGTGTCGTAGGTCCCGATGGACAGGATCGTCTTGGTCATGTCTATCCTCAGAGCTGGATCCAGGCTGTCTTCAGGTCGACGTACTTGTCGAGTGCGTGCAGCGACTTGTCGTGACCATTGCCGGACTGCTTCATGCCGCCAAGCGGCACGGTCATGTCCGAACCGCCGTAGGTGTTCACATGAATGACGCCGGACCGGACACCGGCAATCATCCGATGCGCCCGGCCGAGATCGGATGTCCAGATGCCGGCGGCGAGACCGTATTCAGTGCCATTGGCGATCCGGATGGCCTCTTCCTCGTTCTTGAAGGCCGTCACAGCCAGAACGGGTCCGAACACTTCCTTTTGCGCAATCGTGTCCTGAGACTTGACCCCGGTCATGACGGTGGGCGCCATGTAATAGCCGCCGGTCTCAGTCAGGATCCGTATTCCCCCGGTACGGCGCTCCGCACCTTCGGTTTCCGCTGTCTCCACGAACCTCAGGTTGGCTTCCAACTGGCCTATCGAATGGACCGCGCCGATCTGGCTGGAAAGATCCAGCGGATCGCCGACCTTGAGCGCTTCCGCTTCCTTGCAGATCGCGGCAACAAAATCGTCGTGAATGTCCTCCTGCACCAGGAGGCGCGACCCGGCGACGCAGACCTGCCCGGAATTGCGGAAGATCCCCGCCGCCGATACCTTGGCTGCTTTCGCCAGATCAGCCGTATCATTGAAGACGATGTTGGGGGACTTGCCACCCAGTTCCAGATAGCAGCGCTTCAGGTTGGATCTGGCGGAATATTCCAGCAGCCGTCGCCCGGTTGCCCCGGACCCGGTAAAGACCAGAATGTCGACGTCCATCGACAGGGCCAAAGCCTCACCGACGACGGCACCCGGTCCGGTCACGACGTTGAAGACACCGTCAGGAACCCCTGCCTCTGACGCCAGCTCGGCAATCCTGAGCAGGCTGAGCGAGGCTGTTTCCGCCGGTTTCAGCACGATGGAATTTCCCATTGCGAGCGCCGGCGCAATCTTCCAGGCACCGATCATCAGCGGGAAGTTCCAGGGAACGATAGCTCCAACCACCCCGACAGGCGCCCGATGGATGAGTCCCAGCACATTATCCGCAGTCGGTGCGATCTCGCCATAGATCTTGTCGAGCGCTTCCGCGTAATACCGGAAGGTCCCGGCAGCTGACAAAGCCTCGGCCTTGAAGGCCATGTTGATCTCGGTGCCGTTGTCGCGCACGCCGAGAACGGCAAGCTCTAGCGCTTTCGCCTCGATCAGATCGGCAAGCTTCAGCAAAACCTTCTTGCGATGCGCAGGAGCGGCTTTCGACCAACGGCCATCCTCGAACGCCTTGCGTGCACTCTCAACTGCAAGCGTCACATCGGCGGCCGATCCGCTTGCGATCTTTGTCAGCGGCTTGCCGTCGATAGGGGAAATCACCTCCAGCGTTGCCCCGTTCCGGGACCCGGCAAAGGCCCCGTTTACAAAATGCCCCTGCTCACCAACGGGCTGGTTGCGCAAGGCATCGATTGCGGCCTGATCAAGCATCTTTGTTGTTACCCTTGCTGGGTTGAAGTTTCGGAACTGTCCTCTTCACGCTCCATCCGCACCTTGTGTTCGCGGATGACCGCACGCACGTGCAGGACGAGAATGAGAATGATGGCAATGAAGAGGATGGCGGCGATCGGCCGGTCGATGAAATCGAGCGGGGAATTCACCCGCGCCATGGCGCTGCGCAGTTTCACCTCCATGATGCCGCCAAGCACCATGCCGAGGATGATCGGCACGATGGGCAGGTTGAGCCGCTTCAGCACCAGGCCGAAGACGCCAAACCCGGCGGCGATCGCGCAGTCGGTCACCGAGTTGCGCAGCGAGAACACGCCGACAAAGGACAGCGTCATGATCATCACGCCCAGGAACCGCGTCGGGATCTGGATGATCTTGAGCAGCAGTCCGGTAGAAGACAGCAGGAAGATCAGCACGATGATGTTCAGGAGGATAAGCGCCAGATAGAGCGCGATGACAAAGTCGAGCTGCCCGTGAAACAGTTGCGGTCCGGGGATGACATTGTGGACATAGAACACCGATAGCATCATTGCCGTCAGTGCCTCACCCGGAATGCCGAGAGCAAGCAGCGGGATCATCGCCGCACCGGGCACTGCGTTGTTGGCAGCTTCCGATGCGATCAGACCTTCCGGCGAGCCCTTTCCGAAAAGGTCCGGGTCCTTCGAAGTTTTCTGCGCATAGGTGTAGGACAGGAACTGGGCCGTGAATTCGCCAACGCCGGGGATCATGCCCATGAGCACGCCGAAGCTGGAAGAAACGGTCGCCACCCGCTTGAAGGCAAACAGTTCCTTGAGCCCGGAAAAGAGATTGCCCTCGACCTTCGCCGATCCCGGATGATGCTCCTTGTCCACCAGCAGCAGCAAAGCCTGCGAGATTGCAAAGAGACCCAGCACCACCACGATGAGATCGACACCGGAGGTGAGCCAGCTCTGGTCGAAGGTGAAGCGCTTGGTGTATTTGGCAGGTTCCAGGCCGATGGTGCTGAGGAAGATGCCGAAACAGGCCAGCATGCCGGCCGCGAAAACCTGCCCGCGATGCGCCACCACCACCAGGATGATGCCCATCAGCGCGGCCAGGAAGATCTCGCGGCTGCCGAAATGCGGCGCGATCATCGCCAGAACCGGCGAGAGAACGATCAGGCACAGGATCGAGAACATGCCACCGAAGAAAGACGCCGAATAGGCAAGCGACAGCGCCCGATGCCCCTGCCCCTTCTTGGTCATGGGGTAGCCATCATAGGTGGTCAGCGCATTGACCGCCGTACCCGGTGTGTTGATTAGCACCGCCGGGATGGCCCCGCCATACATGGACGAGCCATAGACGCCGAGCAGCAGTGTCAGCCCGACAATCGGCTCGAAGGAAAAGGTCGCCGGCAACAGGATTGCGATGGCAACCGCCGCGCCGACACCCGGGATCGCGCCGATGATCACACCACCGACGGAGCCGATCACCAGAGCGGCAAGAACATCCCATTGGGCAAGCATGGACAGGCTGGAGAGGATCAGTTCCATTCTTGCCTCACAGATAGGTCAAGGCGAAAGCGCGGATGCCATCCGGCAGCGCCTCGTAGATGTGACCGGCGGGAACCTTGACCTGCAAAAAGGCACGGAAAATCACCACCACCGAAATACTGAAAACAACCGCCGCACCCAGATTGAGCGGCGTTGCCTCGCCGATCCGCACACACAGGAACAAGGTGAAGGCGAGTGTCGCCGGCAGATAGCCGATTTGAGGCACCAGGAGCACGTAGATCAGGAAATAGGCCACGAACTCGAACGACTGCAGCCAGAAGCCGACTTCGCGCCAGCGGCCCGGAATGCGTTTGGAGCAGAGCGACCCGATGAAATGCAGGCTCGCAAACAGCACCATGCCGCCGATGGCAACGGACGGCCAGAGCCTCGGCTGGGCGAACCACTTGGTGCGTTTGGCCCAGACCGTCTCGCCGGGGATCTGCGTCAGAAGAAACACGGAAAATGCCAGAAACAGGGTCGCAAACACGATGTCGCCGGGCCGGCGATAGCGTTTGAACAGTTCCTGCAGCGTCTTGATGCGGGCCAAGCCGAACCCTCCCTGGAGCCTCAAGGCAACCGGTCGGCACAAGACGCGCCGACCGGAAAGAGCGCTTTACTGTTCGATCAGCTCGGAGATTTTCTGCAGAGCGGCGGCATCTTCCTCGATCTGCTGTTCGGACTGAACCGGGTCCTGCCAGTAGATCAGGACACCCGTCTGGCCGATCAGTTCAAGCGCCTGCGGCGACTTGAGCGCGGCCTGCGCTGCCTCGGAAATCTTGATCCGCGCCTCTTCCGGAACGTCCTTGTGCACGAACAGGCCGTTCCACAAGGCCACCGACAGATCCGGATTGATTTCCTGCATGGTCGGCACATTCGGCGTCAGGGACGTCCGTTCCTTGCCGATGCTGGCCAGGATCTTCACTTCGCCGAGGCATGGCTGGATCTGCTGCAGTGTCGTGTTGATGACATCGACATCGCCGGAGGCCAGCGTGTTGCAGTTCAACTCGTCAAACGCAGCTTCGCTGGCAAAGTCGAACCCTGAGGTCTTGGCAGCCGCAAAGGTAATCTGGGTCGGCGGTAGGAACGAACCGAAATGACCAAGAGCAACCTCATTCCCCTTGGCATAATCCGCCAGTTCGGCCCAGGTGCTGTAAGGCGCATCGGCACCGGCTGCGATCACGAACGGATAGGTCATGAAAATGCCGATCGGCTCGAACGGGTTCGGCGACAGTTCGGGAATACCGATCTGCGGGCCACCAATAGGCACGTCGGTCACGAAGGAGCCGACCGTATAACCGTCAGCCGGAGCCGTTGCGACTTCCACGGCACCAGGGAACGGGCCACCTCCGCCGCCAGGCTTGTTCACCACAGCAGCCGGCACGCCATTCATTTCCTGAAACTTGTCCGCGATCAGGCGGGTCAGCACATCTTCCAGGTCTCCCGGAGGCCAGGGAACAATGAACGATACAGGCTTTTCCGGATATTCAGCCAGAGCGGCCGTTGCCGACATCAGCGTCGCGGCCGTCAGGGCGATCATATGTTTCTTCATTTCAACAGTCCCTCTTCTGGTCAGGTCACAGCCGGACTTTGCGCCGGTCTTGGTCATTTTTTATTTGCTTTGTTAATTATTGTGATCTTAAATAATTTGATGTCAACCTCCAATCGGCGCGCTGAGGCTTTTGTTTACCTTGTCGACTGGTTCAAATAACAAACCGTCGGTTTAAAAATATATTGTTTCAAATGAAACTACATGTCAACATTGTCGTGTCGAATGCCGGAGGTTCAATTCGGCACCTGCGGGAAAGGAAATGCTGAAGCATGGGCACGATCACAAAAGCGCTGAGCCTGCTGAACCACTTTTCGGCAAGCCGCTCGGAAATCGGCCTAACCGAGTTTCGCAACCTGTCGGGCCAGGACAAGGCAACGGTGCACCGGCACCTGAGCGAACTGACGGCGAACGGTTTTCTGGAGCAGAACCCCGGCACCAAGGGTTACCGCCTCGGCCCCGCTATCCTGCGTCTTGCCGCTGTCCGCGAGCGCCTGTTTCCGGCACGCCGCCTGGTCGCGCCGCTGGTGGAAAAGCTGGCAGGAGAGCTCGGAGAGCTCGTGCATGTTTCTTTGCGGGAAGGCGACCACCTGTCGCCGCTCTACCATTTTGACGCCCTCATTCACGGGACGCGGGTCTATTTCGACGAAGCCGAACTGCTCCCGCTGCACGCCACCGCCTCCGGCCTTGCCATGCTCGCCTTTGGTCCGATCGATCTGCTGCCCAAGCTTCTGAAAACGAAGCTCAAGCCCTCCACCGGCTACACGATCACCGACACCGAACTCCTGAAACAGACGGTCGAACAGGTGAGAAATGACGGCATCGCTTTTGTCGACCAGGGTTTTGAAGAACACGTCTCCTCTTTCGCCTCGCCGGTCTTTGGCGACTTGCCCGAAGCCATCGGCACCATTGCGGTTGCCGCCCCCACCGTTCGCATGACCGACGCATTGAAGGCAAAGATCCGCGCAACCCTGCCACTTGCGGCAACGGAAGTGACGGAAAAGCTTGGCGGAATTGTTCCGGTCGATTTGAGAAGGATCTGGCGCGATGCCGCATGAGACGAACGCTCTTGTGCTCGACTTCGGCGGTGTCGTTACCCGCACGATGTTCGAGACCCATGACCTGACCGAACACGCCCTCGGTCTTGCGCCCGGCACCCTGACCTGGCGCGGGCCGTTCGAACCGGAAACGGACAGTCTCTGGCAGGCCATGCAGCGGGACGAGATTTCCGAACGCGACTATTGGCACCGGCGCACGCAGGAAGTTGCCGAGCTGACTGGCAAGAGCTGGACGAAAATGGCCGAGTTCGTGAAGGCTGCGCGCGGCGCTGATCCAGATGCCGTCATGCGGCCAGAAGCGCTCGCCGCTATCCGCATCGCCCGGCAGGCAGGCTGCAAGCTTGCGGTCCTGTCCAACGAGCTTGACCTCTTCTACGGAGCAGACTTCCGAAAAAAGCTCACCTTTCTGGATGATTTCGACGTCATCGTCGACGCCACCTACACCAAAATCCTGAAACCTGACCCGCGCGCCTACCAGTTGTGCCTGGACGAACTCTGCCTGCCTGCGTCGGCCTGCGTCTTCGTCGACGACCAGTTGCGCAACATTCGTGGCGCAGAGGCAGCCGGCCTTCAGACGGTCCACTTCGACGTTCTTTCCCCCCGATCCTCATATGACCAGGCGCTGTCATTGCTTGGCCTGCCCAAATTACCCAAGGAGACATGACATGAAGGATTCCAACTTCCTGAAGGAAAACAACGCCCGCCATGTCTGGCATCCGATGGCGCATCCGGCCGACAGCCAGGCCAACCTGCCGACGATCGTGACCGGTGGCCGTGACGTGTTCATCACCGATGTCGACGGCCACGAAGTGCTCGACGCCGTCGGCGGCCTCTGGAACGTCAACCTGGGCTATTCCTGCGAGCCGGTGAAACAGGCCATTGCCGACCAGTTGAACGCATTGCCCTATTATTCGATCTTTCGTGGCACTTCGAACGACAAGGTGATCGAGCTCTCCTACGAACTGGCCGATTTCTTCGCCCCGGACGGGCTGAAACGTGCCTTCTTCACGTCCGGCGGATCGGATTCGGTCGAAGTCGCCCTCAAGCTCGCCCGCCAGTATCACCGCATTCGCGGCGAAGCCGGCCGCACCAAGTTCCTCAGCCTGAAGAAGGGCTATCACGGCACCCATTTCGGCGGCGCCAGCGTCAACGGCAACGGCAAGTTCCGCAATGCCTATGAGCCGTTGCTGCCGGGCTGCTTCCACATTCCCGCGCCTTACACCTACCGCAATCCGTTCAACGAGAGCGATCCGGCCAAGCTCGCCCAGCTTTGCGCCTCCGCCCTTGAAGACGAGATCGCCTTCCAGGGCGCAGGCACCATTGCCGCCTTCATCATGGAACCCGTGCTCGGCGCTGGTGGCGTCATGCCACCGCACTCCAGCTTCATGCCGATGGTGCGCGAGATCTGCGACCGCCACGGCATCCTGCTGATCTCCGACGAAGTCATCACCGCCTTCGGCCGCACCGGTAGCGAAAGCGGCGCGCGCCACTGGGGGGTGCAGCCGGACTTCATGTGCACGGCAAAAGCCATCACCAACGGATACTTTCCGTTCGGCGCAGTGATGATCGCCGGCCATGTGGCAGAGGTCTTCGAAAAGGACACCAGCGGCATAGCTTCCATCGACACCGGCTACACCTACTCCGGACACCCTGTCGGCGCTGCTGCCGCCCTGGCCGCCCTTGCAGAAATCCGCCGTCTGAAAGTCCATGAAAACGCCGCCGCACGCGGCAAGGAACTGCTTGGCGGCCTGAAGGGCCTGCAGGAACGCTTCGAGGTGATCGGCGATGTCCGCGGCGAAGGCCTGATGTGCGCCATCGAACTCGTCTCCGACCGCGCCAGCAAGAAACCCTGCGCCAAGGACGTGCCGCTGAAACTCCAGCAGGCCGCCTATGAAGACGGCGTCATGATCCGCGTTTCCGGAAACAACGCCATCTTCTCGCCGCCGCTGATCGTATCTGCGGACGACGTCAAGAAGATCCTGTCGAGCGTCGAAACCGGCCTGAAGGCGGTCGCGGGCTAAATCCCCGGATACGTCCCCAACCGCGCTCTCCTGCCGGCTGGTCAACACCAGCCGGCGTCTTTCCCCGGAGCCCTATCCGCACCCGATTGGAGCTCCTGCATCCTCGCAGACTGTAAGCAATATCATACCCACGCGAGGCACTTCCCGGTCTTTGGCTTGAGCGTTTCGAAAGCAAACGTTGTTTGCTGTTCTGAAGCGCACGCTGTCGTTCGCATTGAACAATAGATGCGAAAGGCCAACCGCCCGCTTGCAGCAGCCTGAACCGAAATTATTCAAATGCGCCCATTTATTAGGCAATCGCATTACATAAATCTGCCCAGATGAAAACATGCCTCAGATAGTCTTCGCGGCATATTGCCCGTAGTCCTTTTGGCTAACATCGCCATCAAAAGTATATTTTCAAAAATACATAAAATGCTGCAGCGCAACAATACACACATGCGCACCACCTAGACTTGCAGCGATCAAATTCAGCGAACAAAAACGCCACCCAAAAAACGAGACGATCGCAATGTATCCATAAATCGACTTGAAAAGATACTGGCGAAACTCAACGGATTATCGCAACGTCAAATATTAACCAAAACCAAAACTGTCATAAAATTGGTGCAACAGCACTAGAGCAACTCGAATAATTTTCCGGTATAAAAGTATTAACGTTTTATTAAACGTGAACGAAACTCGTCATATCATTGAATAATATTAAAAACCTCGCAGGCTTCGCAATAATAACTTCGAAAACGAGAAAATATAACTTTCACTTCTAAGCAGGAATTTAAAATGCATTTCGCATCGAGGGACCTCAACGAAAGTGTTTTATATGGCTTGCAGGTAAAAGAACGCCGCAACCGGAGCAATCTTGACTTCCCATATGCACTGGCGAAGCGATTTGAATTTCTTGTCTTCAGTACCTTTGTTCTTGATGAAAAAAATAAGTGCATCGATATTTGCTATACAATTGACGACAACCGCCAAACTTGGAGTGCAGAACATCTAATCGAGAAAGAGATAGATGTATTTGCACAAGTAAAACCGAACTCTTGCACGCCGATAAAACACGACATCGGAACTCTGCACTGCACCGCAACATCAAAAGACAACGTTACGCAGGAGACCCTCACAGAAACCGACCGCGCGGCCGTGCTCATGGTCGGATTGGGAATGGGATTGCGGCTCTATCTCGCAGCTCATATTCCCGTCGGATTTGCAGACAGTCTGTTTCAGGGCATCGTTGCCTACGCAGATGACATTTTCGGCGGCTTCGAAGCCTATGCGGAAGATCTTGTCTACGGGCGGAATAGAGCCGAGCTGACAAGCGCTGAATACTGGATCAAACACATCAAGTCCCCTGCGCTGGTTTTCTTCGGCAAAGGCACCGTGCTTGCCAAAAACCCGGCTATGGAAAAGAGCCTGCGGAAAGGCGGCGAGCTTCGGCTGGTTGACGGCAGGGTCCAGCCACCCAGGAGCCTCGGGCCACTCTTTGCCCGCAGAACCGACAACGCATCCCGCGACGTCTCTGCGCATGCCGGAAAAGTTCAGCCAAACAAGGCGCGGATCATCAACAGCGCGGGCGGCCACCGTTACTTTGTCGAAACCATCCCTTCCCCCACCTCCGAGGACGAAACAGGCGACCCTGTCAGAACCTATTTTCGCAAAAAGGTCCTGATCACCACGGGCACAGCCTCGAACGACGCAAGTGCCGAGGCAATTAAAGCCGCCACCGGCGTCACCCACCAGCAAGCGCGCATCATCCAGAAAATACTCGGCGGAAAGACCGTGAGGCAAGCCGCAGAAGAAATCGGGATTAGCTACAACACCGCAAGAAATCATCTTGCGATGGCACAGCAAAGGACCGGAACAAGCTCGCAATTAGAGCTCGTAAACTCGGTCACAAAAGCAATTCAAATAGCACCAGACCAATAAAGTACGAAGTACAGGAGCTTAAGGCTATGCTGAACTTACTTTTATATGTTTTCGCGACGATAGCGACCATCGCGACATTTTTCATCGTCACGCTGCCTCTTTCGGTTGAAGTTCAACTCTTTCTCGGCTTGTTCGTTCTGGTTGCCATGCAATTCACCAAGATTTTGCCGGGAACACTGGGACGTGTGACCTTTCTGACGCTCGGAGGGCTGCTCGTCGGCCGCTACGTTTACTGGCGCGTGACGCAGACGGTTCCACCGATCGAGAACTTTTACGATTTCGTGCCAGGGGTGCTGCTGCTCGTCGCCGAGCTCTTCTGCATTCTGATGTTCTTCCTGTCGGCACTGATCGTTTCAGACAGGTACGAGCGCCCCCGCAAGGTGCAGAGTTCCGACGCAGATGCGCCGACCGTCGACGTGTTCATTCCCAGCTACAACGAAGATCCGAGCCTCGTCGCCTGCACGATCGCCGCTGCCAAGAACATGGACTATCCGAAGGACAAGTTCCGCGTCTTCCTTCTGGACGACGGCGCAACGCTTCAGAAGCTCAATGCCACCGATCCCAAGGCAGCGCTTGCCGCCTATGAACGCAGCCAGGAATTCAAACAGATCTGCGAGGATTTGGGCGCGACCTATCTCGCCCGCGAGCGGAACGAGCATGCAAAGGCCGGCAACCTCAACTACGGCCTCTCCCGCTCGGAAGGAGACCTCGTGGTCGTCTTCGACGCCGATCACGCACCTGCCAGAGAGTTCCTGCGCGAGACCGTAGCCTATTTCAAGGATCCCGAGCTCTTCCTGGTGCAGACACCGCACTTCTTCCTGAATCCGGACCCCATCGAGCGCAATCTGCGCACCTATAACATCATGCCTTCGGAGAACGACATGTTCTACGGCATGATCCAGAAGGGGCTCGACAAATGGGATGCCACCTTCTTCTGCGGCTCCGGCGCGGTCCTGCGGCGCGCGGCGCTCAATGAAGTCGGCGGGTTCTCCGGCGTCTCTATCACGGAAGATTGCGAGACCGCGCTCGAGCTGCATTCGCGTGGCTGGAAGAGTGCCTATGTCGACCGTCCGATGATCGCCGGTCTGCAGCCGGACACCATTGCGTCCTTCATCGGTCAGCGGTCCCGCTGGTGCCGGGGCATGCTGCAGATCCTCATGCTCAAAAACCCGATGTTCAAGCCGGGCCTCAGCTTCATGCAGCGGGTCGCCTACATGTCCAGCGCCATGTTCTGGCTGTTCCCTTTCCCGCGGCTTGTCTTCCTGCTGGCACCGCTGATGTTCATCCTCTTCAACATGAAGATCTACATCGCCTCGCCTCAGGAGTTCCTGGCCTACACGATGACCTACATCCTGGCTGTCGTGACCATCCAGTCTGGCCTCTATGGCAAGCTCAGGTGGCCGTGGATCTCAGAACTCTACGAGTACATCCAGTCAATCTACCTTTTTCCGGCAATCTTCTCCGTGCTGATGAACCCGCGCGCGCCGAAGTTCAACGTCACGACGAAGGGCGAGACGCTCGAAGAAGAACAGCTCTCGGTTTTGGCATGGCCTTACATCATCGTGTTCGCGGTCATGCTGTTCACCACCGGCGTTCTCGTCTGGCGCCTTCAGAACGACACCGGCCAGACCGCCCTTCTTGGCGTGGTCGGCATCTGGCACGTCTTCAACCTGATCATTGCCGGTGCGGCCCTTGGCGCCATTCTGGAGCGGAAGGAAGTCAGAACCGCACCGCGTATGCGTGTGCACCGCAAGGCAACGCTGCAGCTTCGCGATGAGACCATTCCCGTCAATCTGCTGGAATCCAACACCAACGGTCTGCTTCTGCAGCTTGAAAAGGCGCCTGCCTGGGGGAATGTGCTCGGAGACAAGGGCCATCTCACTTTCCACCCGCGGCAACCTCTCAACCGTCAGGTTGAAGGCACGGGGGAACAGGAAGAGGCGCTCGATGCTCCGGGAATCAACATCCGTGTGGCATCCCAGCGAGCCGGTTCCAAGGGAATTCTGATCGGCGCCGCCTACCTCGACACCGTTGCAGCAAGGGCGACCGTGTCGAGCGACGTGATGTTTGCAGATCTCACGATCCCCAGAGCCCTGCACAACAGAAAGCTGACGGGATCCTCGGTCATCGCCGGCATGTTCCGTCTGACCAGATGGGCGCTTTACTACGGCATTCGCATACCGGTGCTCGCGCTCATGTCAGCACTCAGAGCCGGTCTGAGACGGAAACCCGCACCCGTTGAGCAGGATTTGCCCGAATCCGTCCTCTCGCCTGCAGAATGAGGATCGAAACAATGAAAACTCTGTATCACCTCAAGACCGCAACCTGCCTCAAGGCAGTCCTGGTCGCCTCCACCTTGATCGCATTGCCCGTTTCGGCAGGCGCTCAACAGCTAGACCTCTCGGTGCTCGATAGCCAGACCGAGGAACGAAGCACCATACGGCGGCTAACCGCAACGGCGGATCAGCTCAGGATGGAGGGCGAACAGGCCGAAATCCGGCTGGCAGTCTATGCCCCGCGGGACGAAGTGCTGCTGTATCGCAAGCTACAGGTGGATTACCTCACAGCGGTTTCGACTGCGCCTGAGCATTCCAGCATGAGCATCATGGTCAACGGACAGCCCGTCGGTGACATTGAGCTCAATGCCGGCGCCCAGAGCTCCATGCGTTCCTTTGATCTTCCTCCCGGCCTGATGGTCGAAGGCTTCAATGAGATCCGCTTCATCGCCAAACACAAACACCGCGTCGACTGCACGATCCCTGCGACCTATGAACTCTGGACGGTCCTGAACCCGGCCAACACAGGTATCGTATTCGACCCGGGTCCGGAAAATTCGCCGAAAGTGTCCTCAAGCCTGGAACTTCTGCGCGCGGTGCCGAATGACGAGAGCGGCGCAACCAACATGCGCCTGCTGCAGCTCGGAACGGCCAGCGCCGGAAACCTGGACCGGGCCCTGGCTGTCGCTCAGACCGTCGCAGCTTTCGGCAAGTACCATAATCCGGACGTCGAGATCTCAAACGAGCCGGGCGCCGGCGCGGGCCTCGACATTATCGTCGGAACACGGGCCGAGCTCTCACACGCCGGCTTCGCAATTGGCGAAGCCCAATCTGAAATTCCGGGGCTTGCCATTGTTCACCGGCCCGACACGGGCAGAGTTTCCCTTTTCCTCACCGCTGAGAACCGCCCTGCCCTGGACAAATCGATTGAAGCCCTGAAGCTGGCCCTGCAGAGCAAACCAATGGTTGGCAGCCGCTTGGGAATAGCGGCTTTCGAAAACAAGTTCGGCTACGAGATCGAGCCCGGCGAACCCGTTTCGCTGGCAAAGATCGGGGTCAGCAGCAAACGCTTTGACGGCAGGTTGCTCAGGCAGGATTTCTCGATCCGGCTGCCCGAAGATTATTTTGTCGGCGATTACGGCAAGGCCAAACTCAGCCTCAATATCGATGCCCTGGCGAACCTGTCCAACGCCAACCGGCTGCAGGTCTTCGCCAACGGCGCCGCCCTTGCATCCGCCGAACTGACACGTGACGGGATTTCCTCCCGCAATCCGCTCGACATTCCTCTTGGCGGGTTCTCTCCCGGCTTCAACGACCTGCGCATCGAAGTATCGGCCCTGACCGAAGATGACGCCGCGTGCGACGTTGCGACCGGCCTCAATGGCGACCGATTGTCGCTCGATGCCGAGACATCGACGATCGAATTCGACGCACTTGCCAGAATGCGCGTCACGCCCAGCCTGTCACCTTCCGACCTACTGCCGAAAAACCCTGCCGAAAGCCGCCCGACCACCATACAGGTCCTTTCCGACGACCCGAAAAGCCTGGAAGCTGCCGCGCAACTCGCCGTGGCCACAGCAGCGATTACGCAGCAGGTACGCCCTCTTGCCATCACCACGGCCTCAGCTTCGGTCGGCAACCAGCCGGGGCTGATCGTCGCCCCGGTCAATCGCCTGTCCGGCATGGCAAGGGAAGCCTATCTCGACACGCTCGACCCGGAGAGGACACAGGGGCAGCGCAGTCAGGTCGCACGGTTCCTGGGGTTGAAGTCCGTGGACGAAACAGACACCAGCGTTATGGCAAGCATTCAGCGCTATACCGGCTCCGTCTGGCGCAGCATCGGCTTCAAGCTCAATTCCGAGCTGCCATCGGACCGCAGCTTCGCGCTCCAGGGCAACAGTATCCTGATCGCACAGCGCACGAAGACCCTGTCTTCGAAGGAAAGCTGGGTTGCCTTCATGGGAGCCCCCGTCAAACAGGACACCTGGACCGTCGTAACCGGATTGACCAGCGACGACATCAAGGCCAGCACTGAAACCATGCTGCGGGAAGGCAGACTTGCCTGGCTCACCGGCGACACATCGCTCTACAACGCGACCACCAACCGCTTTGCGTCCGAACGGCTTTCCGATCCGAATTACTTTGCCTCGCTCGCAAATCCGTCGGATTTCAGGAACAGCAGGCTCGTCGTGGCCGGCCTGGTCTCGCACAACATGCTCGACTTCGTGGTGTTCATGCTGGCGTTCTGCCTGGTGCTGGGCTTCAGCTATTATGTCTCCCTCAAACGGTCGGGACGCTGACATGCTGAGGCTTTGCATGACAACCGGCATGGCGCTCTTTCTGTCACTCGCCCCGGCAACCGCCGAACCGGTGTTCGGAGAGAGCGCTCGCGACAAGGAAGCGGTCTCTTTGTGGCTGGGCTCCGCGTGGCGGGACTACACGAGCCGCCACATGACCCCGGAAGGGGCAATCATCGATGATGCCAACGAAGGCATCAGTCACAGCGAAGGTCAGGGCTACGGCATGGTTCTGGCTGTCGCGGTCGATGATCGCGAGACCTTCCGGCGGATCCGCGACTACACCTACGAGAACCTGCAGGTGCGCAAGGACAGGCTGTTTGCCTGGAAGGTTCAGCACACGCCGGACGGCCCAAACGTCGCCGACACCAACAATGCCACGGACGGAGACCTCCTGATCGCCTGGGCACTGCTCGAGGCTTACAAGAGCTGGGGTGACCTGGACGACCTGGCCTCGGCCAGGGCCGTTCTGTCGGATATCGCGGATACCCTGCTTCAACAGACCGCGCTCGGACCCGTTCTCGTACCCGGCAGCGAGGGTTTCGTTTCCGCCGATCATCAGACCGTGACGGTCAACCCGTCCTACTGGGTCTATCCGGCCCTTGAAACCATCGCCCAGTTCGACACATCGGCGAACTGGGGGGAGGTTGCCGTTGTCGGAGAGGACGTTCTCGACCTCTCGCAGCGGGCGCCCTCCTACCTGCCGCCGGACTGGGTGGACATTGGCGGTCTCAAGCTGGAGCCCTCCGAAAAGTTCACCCCGGAATTCGGCTACAATGCCATCCGGGTTCCGCTTTATCTCGCACTTTCCACCAATGCCCTGCGCATGAAGAAGGCGGCAGACTTTTCAACCCTGCGCGGTTTTGACGACCCACGCGGCCCATCTGTCACTCACGTCGTCACCGGTGAGCCGAAAAGCGTCATGGGTGGGATCGGCTTTCGTGCAATCACTGCCCTGACCCGATGCATGGACAAGGCCGAGCCGTTTCCGACCGAGCTGCTGCAGATCGGCACCGGCGACTATTACTCCACAACGCTTCAGATTTTCACAATTCTCGCAATTGCAGAGAGGTATCCGCAATGTCTTTCACCAGAATGGTAATTGCCTCCTTCGCGCTGGCGTTTGCGACCAATGGTTCCCTGGCGCAATCCGCTCCATGGGAAGCCGCACCGCAGCAACAGCTGCCCAGCGGTTCCCCATTTCTGCTGCAGGCACCTGAAACCGGTGCCGCACTCGCGCAGCAGAGCCCTGTTTCCCCATTCGCCCTGTCGATCACCCAGCCGGGTGCCGCACAGGCCACAGCACCCGCTGCACCGGCTGCGAACAAGGTTGATGAAACGGCTCTGCGCTATTACGCGCAAAACGGTGAGATTGGCCGGGTTTCTGCAGAGATCAAGCGGCTGAAGTCCCTTCATCCGGATTGGCAGCCGCCGGAAAACATCTATGACCAGAACCGGGTAGAGGTAAACGAACAACCGCTGTGGGATTTGTTCGCCACTGGCCGGACACAGGAACTCTACGCCAAGATCCGCGATTACATAAAGCTGTATCCGGGCTATGAACCCTCGGACGAATTGCGCCGACAAATCATAAACGCCGAAGCGCGCAAAACCCTGATCCAGGCTTCCGAACTCGGCAATCACCAGGAGGTTATCCAGACCGCAATTAAAAACGCGGACCTCCTGACCTGCCAGGAAATCGACATGATCTGGCGCACTGCCAAGGCCTTGAACGAGACAGGTCAGGACGTTAAGGCGCTGGAAGCCTACAGATACATCCTGACAAACTGCGCCAATGAGGACGAGCGCAAGGCAACCGTGCAGAAGGCGGCCGAAATCCTGCCGCGCAACGCAGTGGAACAACTTGTCTCGCTCGGCAGAACCGGGCTGGATGGGCGCTCGGAGTTCAATGAAATCTACCTCGACCTGTTGCGCGGTGAAGTTGGTGAAGGCGCCACGGACCCCGCAATGATGGTCGAGAAATCGGATTTGGACGCGCTCGCCAATTCCGCAACCAAACTCCAGAATCCGAACGATGCTGAACTTCTTGGCTGGTATTACTATTCCCGAGAGGAGTTCAAGACGGCCACGAAATGGTTTCAGGCAGCCTACAAGTTGCGCCCGACGCCAAAGGCTATCGAAGGCATGGTCGTTTCCATGAAGGAGGAAGGCGACTATGAGGAAGCGGAGGAACTCGCCTACAAGAACCGCCGCAAGGATCCACTCATCCTGAAAGCCTATCTGGAGGTCGTCTCGATCCAGCTTCTGGAAGGCTATGGCGCTGAAATGGATTTCAAACGCCTGTCGCGATTTGCAAACGTCGTGCAGGACGCGCAATCGCCAATCGCAGCCCAGGTGTTCGGTTGGCATTTCTTCAACACGCTCGAACTCGATGAAGCCGAAATCTGGTTTACCAAGTCGATGGAGTTCCAGCCGAACGAAGCCGCCGCGGTTGGCTTGATCGTGGTTGCTCAGAGGAAAAAGCAGAAAACCCGGGAACGGCAACTCATCGCGGAATGGTCGAACAAGTTCCCGGCGATCAAGATGCTCGGCAACACACAGCTTGCGGCCGCGTCCGCCACGCGGAGCAGTTCGTCTGGCGGGTCGCGCTCCTCCGGTTCTTCGTACCTGCGTTCAGCCGAACAGGAGATCAGCACCGGCGATTATGCCGGCGCCCTGCCGTTCCTTGAACGCAACGCGATGAGCGGGCAGGAAAGCCGAAAGGCGAAATTGCTTCGGGCCTGGGCCCTTTATCACACGGGGCGCTCAAAAGAGGCGCACAAGCTCTTTGCGGAAGCCGACAAGTCACGTTCAACGACCGAAACCCGTCAGGGCAAGTGGTTCTCCGAAAAGAAGATGTACCGCTACAACTAAAACCGGCGGGCAAACGCTCTTCCCGCGAGCGCTCCTCCATCCGGGCTCCCCTTCCCTTAACCGGCACAAGGCGAGCCCGGAACTTTTTTTGCCCGGCGTGTTGGAAACAACCGTCTGTGGCCAGCTGCCGGCGTCTTTCCCCGGCGCCCTATACGCCCAGGTACCAGGCAGCGATGCGCCTGGCTTTCAGAGCTTCTGGAAATCCTCCAGGATGTCGAGCAGCTGGGCCAGCTTCTCTTTGCCGATGACTTCTTCGATACGCGCGGCGATCGCCTTGGCATCCTGAAGCTTGTCATCAATGATCGCCTGTCCGGCGGCTGTGATCGCGACCGTCTGCTTGCGCCGGTCCTTATCGTCAGCCTGACGGGTCACCAGCCCCTTTTCCAGAAGCGTCTGAACGATCCTTGTCTGGCTGGGGAGCAACAGACAGGCCCGCTCTGCCAGGGTCGAGGCGTCCTGGGGGCCGTATTCTTCCAGCACCCGCAGGATGCGCCACTGCTGTTCGGTGATACCGCAGTCGGAAAGCATCTCCCGGATCGGCCCCATGACCTTTTCCCGCGCCCGGATCAGCGCAATCGGGATGGAGCGTCTTGTGGACGGCAGCACCGGGCTGCCTGCGGTTTCAGTGTCGTCGGTCATGCAAGGTCCATAGCGAATTGGCAGATTGTTGGACACAAAAAGTTTGACAGTTTCCATCTGATATATTTAACATAACAAATATTGCACTGTTAAGGAAATCCCATGCCGCACATATCGCTGGAATATTCCGCCAACCTGGATCAGCGGGCAGACATCCAGGGCCTGTGTGAGCATCTGCGTGCGCAAGCGGCCACCATCGATGCCTTTCCCATGCCCGGCCTGCGCGTGCGGGCCATCCGGTGCGACCACTATGCGATCGCCGATGGCGACCCGAAACACACCTTCATCGACATTTCCGTACGCCTGCGGGGCGGACGTCCGGACGACGTCAAGCGCGACGCCGCCGAGCGGCTGTTCACCGCGGCGAAGGCTTTTCTGGAACCCGTTCTGACAAGCAGTTCGCTCGCACTATCGCTCGAGATGCGCGACATCGACCCCGACCTTTCGCCCAAGACGGGCACCATACGCGACCATTTGGGAACTGTCTGACCCATGTCTGACCTTCAGAACAACATCGAAAAACTTGAGACCTATCTCGCCCGTTTCCGCGAAACCGGCGTCCTGAACCAGATTGGCGGCAAGGCCTGCCCCGCCGCCTCCGGCGCCACCTTCGAAACCACCTCCCCGGTCGATGACAGCCTCATCTGCCAGGTGGCACGCGGCGATGCCGCCGATGTCGATGCCGCCGCCAGGGCCGCCAAAGAGGCCTTTCCCGCCTGGCGTGACATGGCCGCGACGGACCGCAAGAAGATCCTGCACAAGATTGCCGACGGTATCGTTGCCCGCGCGGAAGAAATCGCCTTCTGCGAATGCTGGGACACGGGCCAGGCTTTGCGCTTCATGTCGAAAGCAGCCTTGCGCGGCGCCGAGAACTTCCGCTTCTTTGCCGACAAGGCTCCCGGTGCCCGCGACGGCCAGGCACTGCCTTCACCGACCCTCATGAACATCACGACACGCGTGCCCATCGGCCCGGTCGGCGTGATCACCCCCTGGAACACGCCCTTCATGCTGTCGACCTGGAAGATCGCCCCGGCGCTCGCAGCAGGCTGCACGGTGGTGCACAAGCCGGCAGAATTCTCTCCCGTCACAGCACGCATCCTGATGGAAATAGCCGAGGAAGCCGGCCTGCCGAAGGGGGTCTGGAACCTGGTCAACGGCCTCGGTGAAGAAGCCGGCAAGGCGTTGACCGAACATCCGGACATCAAGGCCATCGCCTTTGTCGGCGAGAGCCGCACAGGCTCCATGATCATGCGTCAGGGCGCGGAAACCCTGAAGCGGGTCCATTTCGAACTCGGCGGTAAGAACCCGGTGATCGTCTTCGATGATGCCGATCTCGACCGCGCACTGGATGCGGCGATCTTCATGATCTATTCGCTCAACGGCGAACGCTGCACCTCGTCCTCGCGCCTTCTGGTACAGGACACGATTGCCGATGAATTCGAGGCAAAGCTCATCGAGCGTGTCAAAAACATCAAGGTAGGTCATCCACTCGACCCGACGACCGAAATCGGCCCGCTGATCCACAAGACCCATTTCGACAAGGTCACCGGCTATTTCGAAACGGCCCGCAGGGACGGCGCGACGATTGCGGCAGGTGGAACACGCGTCGGGACGGAAGGCTGCTTCGTGCGCCCGACCCTCTTCACCGGGGCAAACAACACCATGAAGATTGCGCAGGAAGAGATCTTCGGCCCGGTTCTGACCTCCATCCGCTTCGGTTCGGAAGAAGAAGCGCTGCAGATCGCCAACGACATTCCCTATGGCCTGACCGGTTATGTCTGGACGAACGACCTGAAGCGGGCGTTGCGGTTCACCAACAGCCTGGAAGCGGGCATGATCTGGGTGAACTCGGAAAATGTCCGCCACCTGCCCACCCCCTTCGGCGGCGTCAAGGCCAGCGGCATCGGCCGCGACGGCGGCGACTGGTCGTTTGAATTCTACATGGAACAGAAACACATCGGCTTTGCGACGGGACAACACCCGATCCCGCGCCTCGGGGCCTGATAAGAATAGACCTTCTGGGAGGACCTCATGCCCATTCCGGCACCCAATCTCTACCCGCCCTTCAACATCGTCCGCCTCAGCCATGTGGAACTCGGCGTTACGGATCTGGCCAGAAGCCGGGCCTTCTATGTCGATACGCTTGGCCTTCAGGTGACGGACGAAACCGGCGGCGCCATCTATCTGCGCGCCATGGAAGAGCGCGGCCACCATTGCCTGGTGTTACGTAAATCGGCGGAAGCCTCCGCACGCGATCTCGGCTTCAAGGTGTTCGACGAGGAAGATCTCGACAAGGCAGCCGCCTATTTCAAGGGCAAGGGGCTTCCCGTCGACTGGGTCGAGCGGCCGTACCAGTCACGCACCTTCCGCACCCGCGACCCGCACGGCATTCCGCTGGAATTCTATGCGAAGATGGACCGCCTTCCGCCGATCCATCAGAAATACGCACTTTACAAGGGCGTGAAGCCGCTCAGGATTGACCACTTCAACTGCTTCTCACCGGACGTCGATGCCTCTGTCGCCTTCTACAACGAGCTCGGCTTCCGGGTGACTGAATATACCGAGGACGAGGAAAGCGGCCGTCTATGGGCCGCCTGGACCCACCGCAAGGGCGGTGTCCACGACATTGCCTTCACCAACGGCAAGGGGCCGCGCCTGCATCACACCGCGTTCTGGGTGCCGACCCCGCTCAACATCATCGATCTTCTGGATTTGATGGCTACCACCGGCTGGGTGTCCAACATCGAACGCGGCCCGGGCCGCCACGGCATTTCCAACGCCTTCTTCCTCTACATCCGTGATCCGGACGGCCACCGGATCGAGATCTACTGCTCGGACTACCAGACGGTCGATCCTGATCTGGAGCCGATCAAATGGGACCTGAAGGATCCGCAGCGCCAGACACTCTGGGGCGCTCCGGCTCCCAGAAGCTGGTTCGAGGAAGGATCTCTGTTCGAGGGAACGGAAGTTCAGCCCCCCAGCCTTGCCGCACAACCGATTGTTGCGCCATAGGTGAGACAGACAACGGTTGGACGACAGCAATGAACTGGACTGATTTTGCCGGCTGGGGCCGGAGGGTGGCCGACTGGGCCGCAGACTATCACCAGACCCTTCGGCAGCGGCCTGTCCGCGCCCAGGTGAAACCTGGCGAGATCCTCAATGCTCTGCCTGAGGCTCCGCCGGAGCTTGCCGAGGAGATGGAGAAAATCTTCGCGGATTTCGAGAAGATCGTGCTGCCGGGCATGACCCACTGGCAGCACCCGCGCTTCTTTGCCTATTTCCCGGCCAATGCCTCTCCGCCGTCAATGCTGGCGGAATATCTCGTCACCGCCATGGCGGCCCAATGCATGCTGTGGCAGACTTCTCCTGCCGCCACCGAGATGGAAACCAGAATGATGGACTGGCTGCGCCTGGCCGTCGGACTGCCCGATACCTTCACAGGGGTGATCCAGGACAGCGCGTCCACCGCAACCCTTGCCGCCGTGCTGACCATGCGCGAGCGCGCCCTTTCGTGGGACGGCAACAAGGCCGGTCTCAGCGGTCAGCCGCGCCTGCGGGTCTATTCCTCCAACGAGGTCCACACCTCCATCGACAGGGCCATCTGGATCTCCGGCATCGGGCAGGACAATCTGGTGCGGATCCCGGTTCAGGGGCAACACCGGGCGATGGATCCGGGCGCCCTGCGCACCGCCATCGAAGCGGATCTTGCTGCCGGATACCGTCCTGCCGGCATCATCGCCTGCACCGGCGGAACCGGCGTCGGCGCGTCCGACGATGTTGCCTCTGTCGTCGCCGTCGCGAAGGACTTCGGCCTTTATGTCCATCTCGACGCCGCCTGGGCGGGTGCAGCCATGATTGTGCCCGAATACCGGGACCTCTGGGCTGGCGTCGAGGGTGTCGATTCCATGGTCTTCAACCCGCACAAATGGCTCGGCGCCCAGTTCGATTGTTCCGCACATTTCGTGCGCGATCCGGAAGACCTCGTGCGCACGCTGGCGATCCGACCGGAATATCTGAAGACCCATGGTCATGACGGCATCGTCAACTATTCCGAATGGTCCATTCCGCTCGGCCGCCGGTTCCGGGCGCTGAAACTCTGGTTCCTGTTGCGCTCCTATGGCCTGGAAGACCTGCGGCAGCGGCTGCGCAACCACGTCGACTGGTCGGTCGCGCTCGCCGAACGCCTGCGCGCCGAACCGGATTTCGAGATCACCTCCGAGCCTGTCCTGTCCCTGTTCAGCTTTCGCTATGCCCCCTCAGGCGCGCAGGACCTCGACACACTCAACCAGAGCCTCATCGATACCATCAATGACGATGGCCGGATCTACCTGACCCAGACACTGCTCGACGGCGCCAAGGTGATCCGCTTCCAGGTCGGGCAGTTCGACTGCACACAGGAAGATGTCGACGTCGCCTTCGACGTCATCCTTGAAATTGCCAGAAACAGGAAGCCCGCATGACCCGGCTCGCGACCTACAGCGTCGACGGCAAACAATACTATGGTGCCGTCACCGATACCGGCATGATCGCCCTGTCGCCGGATTTTCCGCAGTGGCCGACGCTTTACGACGCCATCCACGCCGGTGGCCTGCGGGATCTCGTTGCAGCAGCAATGGACAAGCCGGTCACGCAGTCCGATTTCACCTATGAAATGGTGCTGCCGAATGCACCGCGGATCCTGTGTGTCGGCGTCAACTTTCCCGACCGCAATGCGGAATACAAGGACGGCAGCGCGCAGCCGAAATACATGTCGCTGTTCCCGCGTTTTGCCAGCGGGTTTACCGGCCACGAGCAGCCGCTGATCCGACCACCGGAAAACCACACGCTCGATTACGAGGGTGAAGTCGCCATCGTGATCGGCAAGGCCGGCCGGCGCATCAGGGCAGAAGACGCCTACGACCATATCTGCGCCCTGACGCTGTGCAACGAAGGTACCATTCGCGACTGGGTTCGGCACGCAAAGTTCAACGTAACCCAGGGCAAGAACTGGGACAGGTCTGGGTCCATCGGACCCTGGCTCGTGCCTTTCGAGAAAGCAGAGCAACTGGATGAAGCCCGCATTCAGACGCGTGTCAACGGAGGGCTGCGCCAGGATGACTACCTCAAGCGCATGACCTTCCCGATCCGCGAGGAAATCGCCTACATCTCGACCTTCATGACACTTCAGCCAGGCGACATAATCGTCACCGGAACACCGACAGGCGCTGGCGCCCGGTTCGACCCGCCCCGCTATCTGAAACCCGGCGATGTCGTCGAGATCGAAGTCGAAGGCATCGGCGTCTTGCGCAATGGCGTGGAGGACGAAAAATGAGCCTGAGCGAAGCAGACATCTCAAAAGCCGCAGGCGATCTCCTGAACGCGGAAAAGACGCTTGAGCAGATTGGCCTTCTCACCTTGCGCCATCCGGACCTCGACATGGACGGGGCCTATGCGATCCAGAAGGAATTTGCGAAGGCAAAGCTCGCCGACGGCCGCAAGACCATTGGCTGGAAAATCGGCCTGACGTCAAAAGCCATGCAGGATGCACTCAAGATCGACACGCCGGACAGCGGCGTCCTCTTCGACGACATGCTGTTTCAAACCGGAGCCACTGTGCCCAAGGGCCGGTTCATCCAGCCGCGGATAGAAGCGGAAATCGCCTTCGTGATGAAGGGTTCCATTGGCGGTGCCGGTGTCACGCGGGAAGACGTTCTGGCGGCAACGGATTACGTCTGCCCGAGCCTGGAAATCCTCGACACACGCATCCAGCGCGTCGACCCGGAAACCGGTCAGGCCCGCAAGATCTTCGACACCATCGCCGACAACGCCGCCAATGCCGGTCTTGTGCTGGGCGTGGAGAAACACGACCCCGCCACCACCGACCTGCGCTGGATTGGAGCCATCGTCAGCCGCAACAACGAAGTTGAGGAAACCGGTCTTGGTGCGGGCGTCCTCAACGATCCTGTCGAGGCCGTCGTCTGGCTGGCGCGGCGCATGGCCGATTACGGACAGACAATCGAAGCTGGACAGATTATTCTCTCCGGATCCTTCATTCGGCCCGTGGAATGCCCGCCGGGGTCAAGGGTTCACGCCGACTTCGGCCCGTACGGGTCCGTTTCCTGCTCATTCGCATAATTGGGAATTCCATGCCAGCGCCTCAAAACGCCTTCAAAGCCGCCATGAAGTCCGGTCAGCCGCAGATGGGCTGCTGGGTCGGGCTTGCCGATGCCTACACGGCGGAGATCACCGCAAGTGCCGGCTTTGACTGGCTGCTGATCGATTGCGAACACGCGCCCAACGATCTCAGATCCATGATGGCGCAATTGACCATGGTCGAGGCCTCCGGCAGCAAGCCAGTGGTCCGGGTGCCCATCGGCGAAACCTGGATGATCAAGCAGTTCCTGGATGCCGGTGCGCAAACGCTGCTGGTCCCCATGGTGGAAAGCAAGGCCCAGGCGGAAGATCTCGTCAGCGCCGTACGCTATCCGCCGATTGGCGTGCGCGGCGTCGGAGCTGCCCTCGCCCGCGCGTCTCGCTTTTCCGCCATTCCCGATTACCTGACGACCGCCGACGGCGAGATCTGCCTGCTGGTTCAGGTCGAGAACCGCACCGGCCTTGCTGAACTTGACTCGATTCTGTCGGTCGAGGGCGTCGACGGTGTCTTCATCGGGCCATCGGATCTGGCTGCCGATATGGGCCACCTCGGCGACCCGATGCACCCGGAAGTCGTGGCCGCGATCCTGGACGCCCTGAAGCGCATCAAGGCCGCCGGCAAGGCCCCGGGCATCCTGACCACCAATCTCGATTTCGCCCGCACCTGTCTGGAACTTGGGGCAACCTTTGTTGCCACGTCAATCGACGTCACCCTCTATGCCGCCGCCATCCGTGGGGCTGCCCGGCAGGCAAAGGAGTTACTTGGGTCGGTGGAAGGATAACGTCTGGCGGGCACCGGCGCCGGCTCCCGATCTGGTCCCGTCCATATGTAAGCGAGGCAGGGCCGGAAAACTGTCATCTTCGGAACAAGGTGCCCATCCTTCGAGACGGGCCTGACGGCCCTCCTCAGGGTGAGGCTTTTGGGCTACGGTAGCATGAAATCGTCCTTGACCGTCCGGATCTGAGACGCCTGCCTGCCAGAACCCAGTTCACTACGTGAGGCAGCTCACCATGTCGGACTGGCCAGCCCGAAAGCCCCTTCACCGAAGAGACTCCCAACCACCCTCCTCATCCTGAGGAAGCGCGTAGCGCTGTCTCGAAGGATGGGCCGCTGGAACGCAAAAGAGCTGCCAGTCGATCTGAGCGGACCTGGCGGCTCTTCAAACAAGAGCCCGAAGCGGTTCGTGCCGGAGACTTACCCCAGCACCACCACCTTGGTGCCGACATCGACACGATTATAAAGGTCGATGATGTCCTGATGCCACATGCGGATGCAGCCGCTGGAGGCGTTGGTGCCGATGCTGGACGGCTGGTTGGTGCTGTGAATGCGGTAGAGCGTGTCCTTGTTGCCCTGCCACAGATACAGGCCGCGCGCGCCGATCGGGTTGCGCGGGCCGCCTTCCTGGCCGTCGCGATATTTTTCCAGCTTTGGATCGCGTTCGATCATCTCATCCGGCGGGAACCATTTCGGCCACTCGCGCTTGAAGCGGATTTCCGCCTCGCCGTTCCACGCAAAGCCGGCCCGGCCGACACCGATGCCATACCGGATGGCCCGGCCGCCCGGCTGGATCAGGTAGAGAAATTTGCTCTTCGGATCGACGACGATTGTGCCGGAGGGATATTTGCTCGGATAGAACACCACCTGTCGCAGAAATTTCGGATCGAACTTCTCGTACTGAATGGCAGGGATTGCAAATCCGCCGTCGGTTCTGGCGGCATAGGCCGTCGCATAGTCCGGCGTGCCATCGGCCAACGGGGTCAACCCAGCCTGCACGTTTGAGCTTTTCTGGCTTTGGCAAGCTGCCAACAGCAGGGGTATTGCGGCGACAAATGTGCGTCGGCTCATCTTGGAAGCCATATTCGCGTCCTTTCAGCGGCATTCAAGAACCGTCAGCACTTGCAATAATACGGTTCTGACCGGTTCAGAAAATTTTAAAAACACATCACGCGATCCGACACCGAAAGCAACATAATTATGGTAAACAGTTTATTAAAACTGGGGCTTTTCTGCCGTTAGGTCCCACAAGAGGTCAGGCACTCAGCCTGTTGCGGCAGGCAACGAGATCAAAACCGCTCACCGGCACGAGCGTGCCCCGGCTTCCGATCACGTGAGCAGCAAGGGCACAGCCGGCCCGCACGGCCTCCCGTATTTTTGCCCGCACCATGTATTCGACTAGAAAGGCTGCGTTGAAACTGTCGCCCGCCGCCGTCGTATCGATGACCGCGCCGACCGGTTCCGGCTGATACTGGAAACTGTCGCCATCCGCCCCGCGCACAAGAACAGGTCCGGCTCCGTTTTTCACCACCACCAGCCGGGCGCCGTTGGCGAGATAGCGCGTCGCAGTCGCCTCTTCGGTGGCATCATCGAAATGGCTGGCTTCATCCTCGAAGGACGGCAGAACGATGCCGGCAGCGCTGGCGGCTTTCATCGTCCAGTGGCACATCTCGTCGGTGGATTGCCAAAGGCGCGGCCGTAGGTTCGGGTCGAAGACGATCTCCGCCCCGCGCCCGGCAGCCACCTGCAAGGCAGCCAGCAGCCGGTTACGGGCGTCTTCGGTCAGGATCGCTATGGTTATGCCGGAAAAATAGAGCAGATCCCCTTCCCCGGCCATCTCCAGCGCAGAAAGATCGTCGGCAAGATGCCTGGCAGCGGACTGCGAGCGCCAGTACTGGAAGCTCCGCTCACCCTCGCTCAGAAAGATCATGTACATGCCGGGTGTCACGCCCGGCACACGAGCCATGAGCGGACGGATGCCGGCTGCCTCGATGAAATCCGTCAGTTGCCCGGAGAGCGCATCATCGCCGACAGCGCTCAGATACGAGACCTCAAGCGTCGCGGGCTCCGCCAGTTGCCGGGTGTACCAGGCGGTGTTGAACGTATCGCCGGCAAAGCCGACCGCATAGGTTCCAGACGATGTCGGTGAGAACTCGACCATGCATTCGCCGATGGCGATAAACCGCTTCGGCATGTTCATTCCTCGAAATGATCCTGGTTCTCGGCGCGAATGCGGCCGAGGATGGTGGCTATCCGGCCAAGGTGGTCGGTCAGCACGGATTCAGCCAGTTTGCCGTCCCGCCTGCGAATGGCGGACATGATGCGGTAATGGTCATCAAGCGCTGCCTGCGCCCCGGAGGCCAGGGACAGGAACCGCACCCGGTCCATATGCGCCTTCTGTTCGCGGATCAGCGCCCAGACGTAGTCATGCCCCGAGATTTCGCAGATCCGGCGGTGAAACGTGTCGTCGAGCGAGTGAAACAACTGGCGTTCATTGGCATCCACGGCTGCCTGCTGCTGTGCGAGAAGTTCTTCCAGATCGTCGATCTGTTCGTCTGTGATCACGTCTATGGCCGCCCGCATGCAGGCGACCTCCAGAGCGGTGCGAACGAATTTCGCTTTCAGCACCGCTGCTTCCGAGATCTTGGAAATGACCGTTGCGCGTTGCGGGCGAATGAGCAGAAAGCCGAGCTGAGACAGACGGTAGAACGCATCGCGGACCGGCTGGCGGGACACGCCGAAGGCCTTGGCCACTTCCGCTTCGGACATGCGTGTTCCCGGCGCCAGGTCCAGAGACAGGATCTGCTGGTGCAATTCCTCGAATACCGTGTCTGCGACGGTCGGGATCTTGATCGGCTCGAGCACCTTCAGGGCGCTACTTTCTGACATCAGCGTTTGTCTCCGTTGACTCGACTAATCAACTAGCATATCAGTTTACTAGTCGCAACATCAGCCTGTTCGAAGGCAGCCTTTGGAGAAACGAATGTCATTGGAAAGAGCGGATGCACCGGATATCTCGGGACAGGGCCTGGACCCGCACCGTCTGTTTCCCGCCGATGCAGCCTCGCGCAAGATTGCCGCAGAGCTTTACGCCACCGTCAAGGATCTGCCGATCGTCAGCCCGCACGGCCACACGGACCCGCGCTGGTACGCTGAAAACGAGGCTTTCCCCGACCCGGCACAACTGTTCATCGTTCCCGACCATTACGTCTTCCGCATGCTGTTCTCGCAGGGTATCGACCTGAGCGATCTGGGCGTGCCGCGCATCGACGGCGGCCTGAGCGAGACCGACAGCCGCAAGATCTGGCGTATCTTTGCCGAGAACTTCCACCTCTTCCGCGCGACGCCCTCACGCATGTGGCTGGAACACGCCTTCCAGGAAGTGTTCGGCTGGACCGGACGCATCTCCGCCGACACCGCGGATGAAGCCTATGACCACATTGCCGATTGCCTCACCCGTCCGGAGTTCCGCCCGCGCGCCCTCTTCGAGCGCTTCAACATCGAGGTGATCGCCACCACGGAATCGCCACTGGACGACCTGAAATGGCACCGCCAGATCCGCGACAGCGGCTGGAACGGCCGCGTCGTCACGGCCTACCGCCCCGATCCTGTCGTTGACCCGGAATTCGAAGGCTTTGTCGCCAACATCGAAAAATTCGGTGAACTCGCCGGCGAGAACGCCACCACCTGGCAAGGCTACCTCAATGCCCACCGGGAACGCCGGGCCTACTTCAAGTCCTTCGGCGCCACGTCGTCCGACCATGGCCATGCCACGGCGCGCACCGAGAACCTTTCTGCTTCGGAAGCCGAAGCCCTGTTCCAGAAGGCCCTCAAGGGCGGCTGCTCACCGGAAGAAGCCGACGCCTTCCGGGGTCATATGCTGACGGAAATGGCGCGCATGAGCCTGGAAGACGGGCTGGTACTGCAGATCCATCCGGGCAGCTTCCGCAATCATTCGGCCGGCATCATGGTAGCTCATGGTCGCGACAAGGGTTTCGATATTCCGACCCAGACCAGCTACGTCAAGGCGCTCAAGCCCCTGCTGGATGAGTTCGGCCTGGAAAAGAACCTGTCGATCATTCTCTTCACCCTGGACGAGACAGCCCTTGCACGGGAACTGGCGCCGCTCGCCGGTGTCTACCCGACGCTCAAGCTGGGTCCGGCATGGTGGTTCTACGACAGTCCGGAGGGCATGCGCCGCTTCCGGGAACTGACCACGGAAACCGCGGGTTTTTACAACACAGTCGGCTTCAACGACGACACCCGCGCGTTCTGCTCGATCCCTGCCCGCCACGACGTGGCCCGCCGGGTCGATTGCGCTTACCTCGCTTCACTCGTGACATCCGGGAGGCTGGACGAGGACGAGGCATATGAGGTCGCTCACGACCTCACTTACAGGCTTGCCAAGCAGGCCTACCGGCTCTGACGAGCCAATTTCGGGAGGAGAGTATGAAAGTATTGAAAACACTTGCGGCGTCGCTTCTGGCGACTGCCGCCTTCACGACCGCATCGCTCGCATGCGAAGTGACCCTGAAGTCGTCCGACACCCATCCGGATGGCTATCCGACGGTGGAGGCCGTCAAGCAGATGGGCAAGCTGCTCGAAGAGCGCACGGATGGCCGCATCTGCGTTGAAGTGTTCCACTCCGCCCAGCTGGGCGAGGAAAAGGACACCATCGAGCAGACCAAGTTCGGCGTGATCGACCTGAACCGCGTGTCCATGGGCCCGTTCAACAACCTTGTGGAGGAAACCAAGGTCGTCTCGCTCCCCTACGTCTTCAAAGGTGTCGACCACATGCACACCGTCATGGACGGCCCGATCGGCGAGGAAATCCTGGCGGCGTTCGAGCCGCACGGCTATGTCGGCCTTGCCTTTTACGACGGCGGCTCTCGCAGCTTCTACAACAAGGTCAAACCGATTAAATCGATTGAAGACCTTGAGGGCATGAAGGTGCGCGTGATGCAGTCCGACATCTTCGTCGACATGATGTCGGCACTCGGCGCCAACGCGACGCCGATGCCCTACGGCGAAGTCTATTCGTCCATCCAGACCGGCGTTATCGACGGTGCGGAAAACAACTGGCCGTCCTACGAGTCGTCCGGTCACTTCGAAGTTGCCGGCTACTACACCCTGGACGAACACCTGATCGTGCCGGAAGTGCTGGTCATGTCGAAGAAATCCTGGGACAAGCTGTCTCCGGAAGACCAGGCAGCCGTCCGCCAGGCTGCAAAGGACTCCGTACCCTTCATGCGCGAACAGTGGCAGGCCCGCGAAAAGGCGTCTGAGGAAAAGGTCCGCGCTGCCGGTGTCGAAGTGGTCACCGAAATCGACAAGGAGCCGTTCATGGCAGCCATGGACAGCGTCTACGAAAAGCATGTGACATCCGAAAAGCTGAAGGATCTCGTCGCCCGCATCCGCGCGACCGACTGATCTTCACGAAGCCCGCAGCCGGAGCAGCTGTTTCGCGGTCCATCGACCGCGGAACGGCCCGGCCGGCTGCGGGCTGATTTTCAGGTTTCGCCTTGCCCGGCTCCCTGCTTCAGGATCTCGACGTGCAGCCTCATCTCAAGTTCGCCGCGCAGATATTGCGCCTTGTCTCCACGGCAGCGCTCTGGCTTGCCGGAGCCGGCCTTATTCTCATGACCGTGTTCATCACCGCGCAAGTGTTCATGCGCTACGTGATGAACGACAGCCTCGTGTGGTCGGAACCCGCGTCCGTTATCCTGATGGGCTGGTTCATCTTCCTCGGCGCTGCTGTCGGAATCCGGGAAGGCTACCACCTCAGTTTCGACGTCCTGCTCTACTTCCTGCCGCAGGGGGCCAAACTGGTGCTCTACAGCATCTCCGATGCCGTGGTCGCTGCCTTTGGCGCAGGTATGGCCTGGTACGGCGCGGAACTGGCGCTGTCTACCTGGGATGTGAAACTGCCATCACTCGGGGTTTCAGGCGCGGTCGATTTCCTGCCGCTGGTCGGTGGCGGCTGCCTGGTTTTTCTCTTTTCCATCGAACGCCTGATGCGCCGCGCGGCCGGTCTGCCGACCGCACGCTTCGGCGAAGACCCTATCGAAGAGGCTGCATGACATGGAACCCGTAATCCTCTTCGGCACCTTCACGATCCTTCTGCTGATTGGCACCCCGGTCGCCTTCTGCCTGGGTGCGGCCTCTCTGGCCGCAGTGCTCTATATGGACCTGCCACCCGTTGTCGTTTTCCAGCGTCTCAATTCGGGTGTTTCAGTCTTCGCGCTGATGGCGATCCCCTTCTTCATCTTTGCCGGCGAACTGATGGTCCGCGGCGACATCGCCCGAAGGCTGGTGGCGCTTGCCGGGGCGGTGGTCGGGCACATGCGCGGCGGCCTCGGCCAGGTGAACATCGCTGCTTCCGTCCTCTTCGGCGGCATCTCCGGCTCCGCCGCGGCCGATGCGACCGCCATCGGCGGCCTGATGATCCCGCAGATGAAGGAAAAGGGCTATTCGGTCGAATACGGCGTCAACGTCACCGTCGTCTCATCGATCATCGCGCTGATGCTGCCACCCTCGCACAACATGATCATCTATTCGATCTCCGCCGGTGGGCGTCTTTCCATCGCGGATCTCTTCACCGCCGGCATCCTGCCCGGACTGCTGCTCGCAGTTTCGCTGATGGTCACCGCCTGGTTCGTTGCCCGGCGCGCCGGTTATCCGACCGAACGCTTTCCCGGATGGTCCGCGCTCGGAGCACTGTTCATCAACGCCATTCCCGGCCTGCTGCTGATCGGCATCATCTTCGGCGGCGTGCGCTCCGGCGTTTTCACGGCATCCGAAAGCTCCTGCATCGCGGCTGTCTATGCCCTGCTCGTGACAGCGCTTGCCTACCGTACGATGCATTGGGCGGAATTCGTTGCTGCCACCAAGGCCGCTGTGCGGACCACCGCCATGGTGCTGCTGGTCATCGGCTGTGCCGCCTCCTTCGGCTGGCTGCTGGCTTTCCTGCACATCCCGGCGCAACTGGTGTCATTTCTGAAAGGCATTTCGGAGAACCCGCTGCTCATCCTTTTGATGATCAACATCGTTCTGCTTTTCCTTGGCACCTTCATGGACATGTCACCGCTGATCGTCATCACCACGCCGATCTTCCTGCCGGTTGCCACCGCCTTCGGCGTCGACCCGGTCCATTTCGGCGTCATCCTGGTGCTCAACCTCGGCATCGGCCTGTGCACGCCGCCGGTTGGCACCGTGCTCTTTGTCGGCTGTGCCGTCGGCCGGATATCGGTCTGGGATGCGATCAGGACGATCTGGCCCTTCTACGGCGCCGCCGTCTTCACCTTGCTCCTGGTGACCTACATCCCGTCCCTGTCGCTGTGGCTGCCATCCCTGTTCCATTGAGGCCTATCGAATGTTCGTGAAATCCTTTCCCGAAGTGACCGCCGATCCGGGCGTCCGCAGGCAGGTCCTGTCCGACAGTCCGGACCTGATGGTCGTCGCCTTTCGCTTTCTTGAAGAAGGTACGGAAGGCAAGCTGCACAATCATCCGCACGTACAATCGACCTATGTCGAAAGTGGCCGCTTCCGCTTCACGATAGACGACGACGACTTCGACGTCGGCCCCGGTGACAGTTTCGTCATTCCTTCCAATGCGGTGCACGGCTGTCTGTGTCTGGAACCGGGAACGCTGATCGACACTTTCACGCCCCGCCGCGACGATTTTCTTTAAAGACAGCCTGCTTCCAAGGATTTTACCATGCTGACCATTGAAACCCGCTACGCCATCGATCCGGACACCGCCAAGACCCTCGATACCGCGGGTCTGCGCCAACACTTCCATGCTTCAAGCCTGTTCGAGGACGGCAGGATCAACCTGATCTACACCCATTACGACCGTCTGATCCTGGGTGGAGCCGTACCGGGCTCCGGCGAACTCGTGCTGGACGAAGTCAAGGAAGCCGGCACCTCGTCACTTCTCGACCGGCGCGAGCTCGGCATTCTCAACATTGGCGAGGCCGGCACCGTGAAGGCGGGCGGCGAAACCTATCAGGTTGGCAAGGGCGACGTGCTTTATATCGGCATGGGTTCCGGCCCCGTCACCTTCTCCGGCCCGGGCCGTTTCTACATTCTCTCCGCCCCCGCGCACCGCACCTGCCCGAACCGGCTGATCACCGTCCAGGACGCCCGCCGGGTGGAACTCGGATCGGCGGAAACCTCGAATGAACGCGTCATCCTGCAGTTCCTCCACCCCGAAGTTGCCGAAAGCTGCCAGTTGCTGATGGGCTACACCCAGTTCGCTCCCGGTTCGGTCTGGAACACCATGCCGGCCCATGTGCATGACCGCCGCATGGAAGCCTACCTCTATTTCGAGCTCGGCCCGGACCAGCGCGTGTTCCACTTCATGGGCAAACCGGACGAGACCCGGCACCTGGTGATGGCCAACGAGGACGCTGTGATCTCTCCGCCCTGGTCGATCCACTGCGGTGCCGGTACGGGGGCCTACACCTTCTGCTGGGCCATGGCCGGCGATAATGTCGACTTCACCGACATGGACATGGTGGCAATGGGAGACCTCAGATGAACCCCTTTTCTCTTGAAGGCAACCGCGCTCTGGTGACGGGCGCCAACACCGGCATTGGCCAGGCCATCGCCATTGCCATGAGCAACGCGGGCGCCGAAGTTCTGTGCGCCGCCCGCCGCGACTGCGACGAAACGCTGGCCCACATCGACAAGGGACGCCATGTGCCGCTCGACCTGTCCGATCCGATGGCCGCCGTGCCGCTGTTCGAGGCGGAACAGATCGACATCCTTGTCAACAACGCAGGCATCATTCGCCGCGAGCCGGCGACGAGCTTCAGCGAGACCGACTGGGACGACGTCATGGACGTGAACCTGAAGGCGGTCTTCTTCTCCTGTCAGGCCTTCGGCAAGGCGGCGTTGAACGCCGGCCGCACCGGAGCGATCGTCAACATCGCCTCGCTGCTGTCCTTCCAGGGCGGCATCAACGTGGCGTCCTACTCCGCCGCCAAACATGGTGTTGCCGGCCTCACAAGGCTGCTTGCAAACGAATGGGCTGCAAAAGGCATCAACGTCAATGCCATTGCCCCCGGCTATATCGCCACCAACAACACCGAAGCCCTGCGAGAGGATCCCGAGCGCAGCCGGCAGATCCTGGAACGCATCCCGGCAGGCCGCTGGGGCGAAGCCAGTGACATTGGCGAGGCAGCGGTCTTTCTCGCCTCACCGGCAGCCAAATACATTCACGGTGCCATCCTGAGCGTTGATGGAGGCTGGCTTGCACGCTGACTTGCCGCGCCTTTCCAGAACGAACCCGGCGCCGAAAGCCGGCATCGTTCACCTGGGTCTCGGGGCCTTTTTCCGGGCCTTCGGCGCCATCTATATCGAAGACGCCATAAAGGCCTCCGGCGGTACCCGAGGAGACAACTGGGGCATCATCGGCGTCAGCCTGCAAAGCCCGCGCATGCATGACCGGCTGGCCCCGCAGGACTTTGTCTACTCCGCGCAGGAACTTGGCCCTGAGGGCGAAAGCCTGCGCCAGGTGGAGATCATCCGGGAAGTGCTGGTCGCCCGTGAGAACCCGGAGGCGGTGCTGGCGGCCATGGCTGACCCAGCCATCAGGATCGTCACCCTGACCGTGACGGAAAAAGGCTATTGCCACGACCCGGCAACCGGCAGGCTGAACATCGATCATCCGGACATTGCGCATGACCTCAAGGCCGCGCAGCCCGTCTCCACCCCGGGATATCTGGTGCGGGCGCTGGCACGGCGCAGGGCTGCCGGTCTGCCGCCCTTCACGGTTCTCACCTGCGACAACCTTCCCGACAATGGCCGGCTGGTCCGTCGCATCGTGCTGGATCTAGCCGAAAGGCTCGATCCGGACCTGGCCGCGTGGATTGAAGCCGAGGGCCGTTTTCCGGCAACCATGGTCGACCGGATCGTGCCGGCCACGAAACCGGAAGATGTCGACGCGATCGCCCGGAAGACAGGCCGGTACGACGCATCGCCGGTGCTGCATGAACCGTTCCGGCAATGGGTGGTGGAAGACGACTTCGTCCCGGCCTACGGCGCGGATGCCAGACCGGACCTGGGGGCAGCGGGCGTCGAGCTCGTGAACAGTGTCACCGCCTTTGAACACATGAAGTTGCGCATGCTCAACGGCACGCATTCCGCGCTCGCCTATCTCGGCTATCTCGCGGGGCACGAGACGATTGCCGAAACTGTCGTCGATCCGCTGTTCGCGCGCTTCGTCAAGGACCTGTGGCTTCGGGAAATCATTCCCTCACTCGAAGCGCCCCCGGGAACGGACCTGGAAGACTATGCGGATGCGCTGTTCGCCCGCTACGCCAATCCCGGCATCCGGCATCGCACCTGGCAGATCGCCATGGACGGCAGCCAGAAACTGCCGCAGCGCATTCTGGGAACGGTGCACGACAACCTGACAAACGGGCGAAACTGCCCGGGGTTGTGCCTGGCCATTGCCGCCTGGATGATCTACGTCGGCGGCACCGATCTTGAGGGCAAGCCGATCGATGTGCGCGACCCGCTGAGCGAACGCCTGCAGTCTCTTGTCCGCGAGGCCGATGGCGATGCCGGCGAAGTGGCCGCGCTTCTGGGGGTCACCGAAATATTCGCCCCCAAGCTGGCCGCGGCCTTGCAGCCATCCGTGACCTCCGCCTACGCCGCCTTGAAGGCCGATGGCGTCCGCAACACAATCGGGGCTTTGTCATGATCGAAGGCTGGCGCTGGTATGGCGGCTATGACCGCATCTCGCTTTCCGAAATCGCCCAGACCGGTGCTGTCAGCATCGTCACGGCGCTGCACGAAATTCCCTACGGCCAGATCTGGCCGCGCGAAACCATCGCGAAGACCCGCGCGCAGCTTCAAGGTGCCGGATTTGCCTGGACCGTGGTGGAAAGCCTGCCGGTTCACGAGGCCATCAAGCGCGGCGAAGGCAACCTGACCGAGTTCTTCGCCAATTACCGGCAGTCGATGGCAAACCTGGCCGCCGAAGGCATCAAGGTCATCTGCTACAACTTCATGCCGCTGCTCGACTGGACGCGGACAGACCTGACAGCCCCTGTTGCACGCGGAGGCACCTGCCTGCGGTTTTCCGCCGCCAAGATGGCGGCCTTCGAGCTCTACATGGTCCAGCGACCCAACGCGGAAGAAGACTATTGCGAGCAGGTGCTGGCCGAAGCGAAACGCTGGTTCGAAGCCGCGACCCAGCCGGACCTCGACCGGTTGACGCAGTCCATCATGGCAGGCCTGCCCGGTGCCTATGACCGCTACGACCCCAATGGCCTGCGCGAGGCCCTCCTCCCTTATGAGGGCCTCGACCGCGCCGCGCTCAGACAAAACCACAAGCGCTTTCTTGAGGAAGTCGTTCCAGCTGCGGAAGACCTTGGCCTGAAGCTGGCCGTCCACCCCGACGACCCGCCCCGGGATCTTCTCGGGCTGCCGCGTATCGTCTCGGATGCGGACGATATCAACTGGATCCTGTCAGCGGTCGAAAGCCCTTCCAACGGCCTGACACTCTGCTCCGGCTCCCTTGGCGCCAACCCGAAAAACGATGTGCCTGCAATCGCGGAACGCTTTGCCGGCAAGGTCCATTTCGCCCACTTGCGCAATGTGGCGAAAGACCCGGACGGCTCGTTTGAGGAAGCTGCCCACCTTGGCGGCGACACCGACATGCCTGCGTTGCTCGGCGTGCTTCTTCGCGAAGACGCCAGGCGCCGGCGTGAAGGCCGGGCGGATGACGAAATCGTCTTCCGGCCCGATCATGGCCACGAGCTTCTGACCGACGCCGATCGCGGTGCCCATCCTGGCTATCCCCTTATCGGACGGATGCGCGGACTTGCCGAGCTGCGCGGCGTCATCGCGGGTCTTACTGCGGCAGGGGCCGTCACGGCCTAGCCACCACACAGGACGTGCCCGCGGACCTCGTCTTCGGGCACGCCCAGCGCTTTCAGCAGTGGCGGGTCGATGACACTATCGTCGCGGTTGAGCAGTTGCCTGCTGGCCCGCCCGATGGCCTTGCGCGTATTGGGACCAAGCGACCCGTCCGGTGTGCCGACGTCAATGCCTTTGTCATTCAGAGCTTCCTGCACCAGCCGCACCAGGCCGGCGTCATATTCATCGACCTGGCCGCAGAAATCCTGCGGGACTTTTGCAAAGGCAAGGCTTGCCGGAATGCGTTTGAAGGAGGTCTGGAACGTCGGCATGTTTTCGGCGAACAGCTCGACAAAATAAAGCAGCGCCACCCGGTGATTGTCCTCCTTCAAAGCCAGCCCGATCTCCGTGTTGTCGATGCCGGTGGCTATGTTCATCAAGGTCTCGGCGTCGCGCGCACGAAAGGCTGAAAGCTTGCCCTTGGCTTCCAGTTCGAACAGCGCCACTTGCCCGAATTCACCGAGCAGACATTTCGAACTGCCGTCGCAGACATAAGACCGCCAACTGTTTCCATCCTGGCTCTTGACCCCGAGACAGACAAAATTCTGCCCGGTGACATAGGTCAAAAAGGTGCGTTCGTTCGATTGCAGATTGGCCAGCAGCTCTGGAGACAGAGCGTTAAAACGCCCCTGATAGACGCCGGAGCAATAGGACAGCATCTGGCTGCGGCCAAGATTGGACAGATCCTGCGGACGTCCGACGACAAAAATGCCTTCGCCCGCCATTTCCGCCAGGGACAGGTAATACATCGACCCGGGCTTTGTGCCGTACATGTTGCGCATGAAGCCAATGCCGATACCGGTGCTGAGGAAATAGTCCGTGACCTCGTTGACGCCCTGGTTCATCAACCGGACGACATGCTCGACCTGATCCGCGCTGTAATTGCCTTCAGGAAGCTGGAGGAAGGGCTGGTGGATACCAAGACGGGCCGTTTCATGCGCAAAACGCCGCGGAAAGAAAAAACCCTCGTAGCGCGTGTAGCCTGCCAGAAAGATCAGCGAACAGGCGGATTCGCAGGTGGCGTTTTCCGGAAGCAACGTGATGAAATTCTGCCCGGCGATATATTTGCCGATCTCAAGCGCCTCGCGCAGGTTGCCGCCCGGGCTGTTAAGGGAAATCACGTTGTTGTAGGGGCAGTAACCCGGTTTCAGGCAATCCGAAAACCCGGTGCGTTCAACGAGTTCCTTCAGGCGATCGAGATCTCCTTTCTCGATCTGGCCCTCGATGGAAATGACCTTGCCCGTTTTGAGCCCACCCCAGGCCGGCACGATATGCAGCGTCTCATAGGTATGCGCGCCGTCGCCAGAAATGCCGTTTTCGAAATAGGGCAGAGATCCATCTTTCACCGCGTCCTTCGACGTGAAGCCGTCCTGAAGGCCCCTGACGTGACTGATGGCTTCCTCGCTCACGGTGCCAAGGTCCAGAAGCTGATACCCCGCCGACCTTGCGGGATTGTCATCAAGCAAGCGGATGTCGGCGGCATGAAGGTGGGAAAATGGGGTGGCACAAACCGCCAGAATTGCAAGCGTCCGTATTACGCCCGGACAAAAGCCCTTTGCCGAGACCGCCGCTACAGCGTTTCGCACCATGATCAGCCCCTTGTTTAATCCGTTTGTCAGTAGTTTGAGTTGGTAAGGTCTCAAGTCTGGCAGGGATAGTGGGACAGCGTCAAATACACACCTGACGCAGCGCCCACTTCCATTTTTTGGCAACCCTATGGTAGAACCGGATCAATCCTTGGGTACAGTCCTTGAACGGTACGGTTTATTGCCATGAAGCCTTTTGCTTTTCTTCTGATTTTTATGTCCCTGGTTCTGCCCGCGGCGGCGCAAAGCACGATCACGCTTGAAGATTTCGATCTCAGCGGCGACAGCAAACCGGCAACATCCGCCTCGCGTGGCGCAAGCGCCTCGGCCGAGACCGAAATGGAAAAATGCCTGCTTGATCAGGCTGGCTGCAGCAATTCGGAATTCAAGTCCAACACCACCTTCTCGCTGGACGATGTCGTCAATCTCGGCATCGTCGACCGCGAGGAAGTTGCCGCCACCCCGCCTTCAGGCGACGGCGCGCCGGTCACCGCTGCAACCGACCCTCTGCCGACCATCGATATGGAAATCCTGTTCGATTACAACTCTGCCTCGCTTCGCCACGACCAAGCCGCGAAACTCGCCGAACTTTCACGCATTCTCAGTCAGGAAAAGTTCAAGAACTATCGCTTCCTGCTGCTTGGCCACACGGATGCAAAGGGCAGCGCCCAATATAATCTAACCCTCTCGCAGCAACGCGCTCAGACGATCGCCGGGTATGTGACCGCCTGGGGCGGGCTTTCGGAAGAACGCGTCCTGGCAAGCGGCATGGGTGCCTCCAAGCTCAAGGATCAGCGCGACCCGTACGGCGAACAGAACCGCCGGGTTCAACTGGTCCTGCTGCCGGTCAACTGATCCTCACAAGAGGACCTGCCAACATAGTAACTTCCCCGTCTTCATCCCGGCCAAGCCTGGCGCGGACCGGGATCGAGGCGGCACACGCCTCTCGCATTTTCGAGGACCGCCGCCCTCAGGCTCTCCGTCCGGATCAGTTGATCTTGAATTCCGCGAAGTGAAAGGCAACCAGCTCCGGGTCGGAGCCGATGGTTCCGGACATCTCGTTTTGCGCAAGCTGTCCGTTGATGCGCCTGAGAACTTCCTTCTTCTGCTGATCGGACAAGGCAGCGCCCATGGAGCAGAAGAAGCCGATGCGGTTGGCACCCTTTTCGTCCTGCTCCTGCACGATCAGGCCATAGCGGGAGCCAGGTGAGATTTCGTAGCGGATCTTGCCGCCGCCGAGGTCCACCGTCTTGAAGAACTTGGTGGGGATCGGCGTCACACGGCTGGACGGCGTAATGTTGAAGAAATCCGGCGCGCATTGCTGCGGTACATCCGCCAGAACAGACACTTCTTCACCGACACTGACCGAGCCGGGATAGACCGCCAGCAGGGTCTGCTGATCGTCAGTCTCCGGCGCCGATGCATTTGTGCGCTTGAAATAGAATTCCGTCTGCATCTGCGACAACTGCTGCGGACGCTGCTCGCCGTCCGTCTCGGCCATCACGTCGCGCGTCACCCGCTTCATCAGAACGGAGACTTCCGCATCCGGCGTGTTGACATGGCGGGCCAGCGCCTTGGCGAAAGGCGAATTCTGTCCGGCACCGTCCTTGGCAACCGAATTCGGCAGCGTGGCGAAGGTCACCAGCATGTCACCAACGGTGCGGATCGGTGCAAGCCCGCGGGTAATTCCGGCAGACCGCCCGTCGGAAGAGGACTGCGACAGAAGCTGTTCGGCGAAGGGATTGTTGCGGCAGGCATCAAGGAACAGGAGGCTGATCGGCACTTCTTCCATCACTTCCATGAAAGAACGCAGGCTGACCGTTTCCCGTTCAATCGACGTCGGCGATTTAAGCTGCGCATCCACCGGGATCAGATAGTTCTCGCCATCCTTCTGGATACCGTGTCCGGCGAAATAGAGCACAGCCACATCCAGCTCCGGGGCACGGTCGGCCAGATCGTCCAGAACCTTGCCGAGACCATCCTCATCGAGATCAAAATGAACAGACACCTCGAACCCGACCGCCTCCAGGGATTTGGCAACGAGATCCGCATCCCGTGCCGGGTTCCCGAGCCGCCCGATCTTTTCATAGTCCGAATTTCCGATGACGAGCGCAAACCGGTTTTCCTCAGCCTGCGCCAGGCCGGCTGCCATCAGAAAAAGACAGCAGAAACCCGCCAGAAGCCTGGCAGCATTGGACAATTGACTGCGCAGCAATGCTGCAACCTCTTCCCTTGAAACCATCAATTTGAAATACCCCATGACACCCTGACAATTGACTCAAGCGACCCTGCGTGATGTTGTCTTGAGACCCGATTGAAACGCAATAAGGAACGGAGAAGCAACCGGGATTTTGCTCCGGCAGGACGGTTGCAACGTCAACGAGCCGCGAGACAACCGGCCCTCAACCCTTCGCTGCACTTCCCCGCCAGCCTGGCCAATTTTATTATCTTTCATGCAAGAGTTGGAGAGACTTTCCAGCATGCCGCTTGTCCGAACTGTTTTATCTGCCCGCAAATTGCATCAGGCGGGTCTTGCCGTCACCGCCATCTTGGTCCTGCCCCTTCTGACAACGGACGCTTCCGCACAGCTTGTTTCGTGTGACAGCATTCAGAAAGACTGGCTCGCGATGCCGCTGAGCGCCAGTCACGAAGATCGCGTCAAGATCTACGACAAGGCCTATAATGACAGCGACTGCGACGGCAGGGTGGTGGAAGGCTTCGGCAAGGAAATCATTGATGCCCAGCTCGACATCATCGCTCCCTTTCAGGATCTCGACGGTTATGGCGGCAACCTTGAAACGCTGAAGCAGAATCTCGCCGACCTTCAGGAATTCGGCAGCCACTGGCGCATTTCCTATCTCCTCGGCGAGATCCTGCGCAAGCAGCAACAGACCCTGCCAGCGTTCCGCGCCTATCAGGAGGCCCTTGGCCTGGTGGACGACACCGAGCTGACACCCGCCGAACCGGCTCACGCCATGATCGCCCGGCTGCGCGACCGCCTGGACGAACTGGCGGTGATCGTCGCCCAGATTTCCGAGGAACCGCAAGACATCAAGATCCCGGTCACGCGCAGTGGCCAGTCGATCTCGCAATACAGCTTTTCAACGCGCGGCTACAAACGCAAGAAGACGCTGGTTCCGATCCAGTTCGTCTACGATCAGGACGTCATGACCAAGGCCGGCAAGACGAGCTTCCAGGACGTGCAGGAGGCGCTGGAAAAGCAGGGCTCTCCGGACATCCAGGTCATTGGGCATACCGACCCGGTCGGCTCGGATGCCTATAATCTGCAACTGTCCCTGAAACGTGCCGAAGCCGTTCGCAGCGCCTTGCTGGCGGCCGGTTATTCCGGTTCCATCGAGGTGCTCGGCATGGGTGAGAGCCAGCCTTTCCAGTTCGACGATCCGTCGCTCTACACCGAGGAGGTGCGCAATCAGGCGCACCGGCGTGTCGAATTTGTCCGGAAATAGGCGGCCCGCATGATCAGATCCATTCTGCCGGGTTTTGCCTCTGCTCTTGTGCTTGCAGCAGGTCTCGCAGCCCCGCTCCCCGCGTTTGCCGGAAACCTCTACGGCCTTGTCATCGGTATTGACGACTATCAGCACATCACCGACCTCAAGGGCGCCGTCAATGACGCACGGGATGTGGCCGGCACGCTGGAAAAGCTGGAGGCACGCAAGGTTATCCTGCTGACAGATGCCGACGCCACGCGGGACAAGGTCTTTGCCGCCTGGCGAGAGCTGACGGAGCTTGCCGGGCCGGGCGATACGCTGGTGTTTCACTATGCCGGCCATGGTGCCCGCCAGGAAGCGATCCTTACAGGTCACGAAGAGCTCGACAACATGTTCTTGCTGGCTGGTTTCGATGAGACCGGTCCTGGCGTCAACGAGCGCATCATCGACAATGAGGTCGGCCATCTGCTGGCGGAAGAGAAAGAAGCAACCGTGGTCTTCGTCGCCGACAGCTGCTTTGCCGGCGATATGGCCCGGGCGGCGGACCTGAGCGCCGAGGTGCATGTGCGCGTCGCCGATGTTCAGATCGACACATCTTCGGACCGGATTGCCGAGCGGGTCAGGCAGCTTGGCGAAGTGCAGGAAGACGCCCTGCGCAACGTCATCTGGCTCTATGCGCAGGACCGCAACAAGGTTACCCAGGAAGTGCGCATCGGCGATGGGTTGCGCGGGGCGCTCTCCTATGCCTTTTCCCGCTCCCTTGAGGGCGAGGCGGACGCTGATGATGACGGCGTCCTGAACACGGCCGAGCTGAAACGATACATCAACACCTCGGTGAAACGCCACACCGAGCGTCGGCAACGACCGGAAGTCAATTCCGGATCGCGGGACCTGGAAATCCTGCTGCAGGATGCGGTCGACGCCCCTGCCCCGGAAACCGGATTGCCGGAACTGACGCTCTACACTGAGCCCGGCACAATTCTTCCTTCCCTGTCCGGCATCCGCAAGGTCGACAGCAAGGAAGAGGCCGATCTGATTTATGACGGCGACGGTTCTTCGCTGGTCTACAAGACCGGTGACGTGATCGCCTCCTTTCCGGCACCGCCGTCCGCCGAAACCCTTCAGACAACCGTCGACAAATGGCGCTTCCTCGCCTTCCTGATCGGGTTCGCCGAATCCGAAGGCCCGGACCTGGACCTTTCCGATGGCAGCCGAACCTATTCGGAAGGGGAGCAGGTGACTTTTTCGATCCGCTCGTCCGGCAACGAAAATGTGGTCCTGTTCAACCTTGCTTCCAACGGGGCGGTCCAACTTGTCGGGCCCGTTCGCAGAGGCAAACGCGGTCTGGCAGCCGGCAAGCTCCGCCCCGGCCGGACGGACAGTTTCCGCTCTGCGGTGATCCCGCCTTTCGGCGCCGACCACCTGATTGCCATCACGACACCGTCCCCCCTGCCCGATCTGGTGGACGCGGTCCAGGACGCACAACAGAACAACGATCTTGCCGCCCTTGCGGAAGAACTCAAACACACCCTCAACGGCCAGCCCTTCGGTCTCGACTGGGTCGGGCTTTATACGCGCGCAAAGGGAGACCTTCAGTGAAAACCGGATACCTCAAGGCCTTCGCCGCAACCGTTTGCCTGTGTCTTTCCGCCGGCACGGGTCAGGCCGCGCAAAAGGCAGTTCTGATCGGCGCCGGGGTCTATCCCTATCTCGAACCGGAGGCGCAGCTTTCAGGCCCGGCAAACGACGTGCGCCAGATGGCTTCCTTCCTCGAGGAAGACTGGGGCTTTGCCAGGTCAGACATCCGGATCCTGCTGGAAGAAGGCGCGGCCAAGAACAGTATTCTGGGGTCCATCACCGGTTGGCTCGTCAACGAAACCCGGCCGGGCGACCGCGTCATCATCTATTACTCCGGTCACGGCTCGCAGGTTCCCGACCGCAACGGCGACGAGGAAGATGGCCTCGATGAAACCTTCGTTCCGACCGACTACGGCCGCAGGGGCGCAAGAGCCGAGGATATGCTCACCGATGATGAAATCGCCTCTGCCCTTGCAACCTTGAAGGGCCGCGAAGTGATCCTGATCGCCGATTCCTGCCATTCCGGCACGGTCAACCGCGATGTCGTGCCGGATCTCACCTCCAGGGGTGTCGACGCCAAGGCGCGTTACCTGCCGTTCACGGGTGTTTCCAGGTCCCTGCCGGTGGTTCGCGACGAGGAGCCTCTGGCGCGTGAAACCAATGTTCACCTGACCCTGTCCGCTGCCCTGCCGCATCAGCTCGCGTGGGAAACCAACGGCTCGGGCATCTTCACCCAGAACCTGATCCGGGGCCTGCGCACGCGCGAGGCAGACCTCAACGGCAATGGCCGTGTCACCACCGCCGAACTCTTGAACTATCTCAGGCCACGCACCGAACAATGGTGCCAGCGCGTCGAAGACTGCCGCGATCTGCAGTTCACGCCGAACATGTCACCGCGCAACGAAGCCTTCATCTTGCAGCCGATTTCGACCGAAGAACCTGTCCAGACGGTGACCGGGACGACCGCCGACGATGTTTCCGACGTATTGCCGGAACAATCCTCGCAGGCGATCAAGGTTTCGATCCTGCCCGGTGCAACGCACCAGATCGGTGACGAGGTCCAGTTTCAGCTCACCAGCGCGGTCGATGGCTATCTCACCCTTTTCGACCTGACCGTGGAAGACGATCTGGTGCTGCTGTTCCCAACCGACGAGGACCGCGCTGCCGGCAAGACCGGCCGCATCCGTGCCAACTCCGCTCTCACGGTCCCGGACCCCTCCTATGGTTTCAGCTTCGAGGCCGAAGCCCCGGCCGGCAAGGGCAAGCTGCTGGCGATCGTGACCGAGGATCCGGTCGATCTGGAAAACCTACTTGCCGCCAACGGCGAATTCGAGCCGATCGGTGACAAGATCGATTTCATGAAAGAACTCTCCGGCCGCCTCAACAAGGTCTGGACCTCGGACAATGCAAATCGCAGTGCCCGTTGGGCCGCCGGCTACAAGGACTATGAAATCCGGCCATAACCGGCGGCGCGCAGATCAGGAAGTCGTCCTGAAGCAGAAGACGTTGCCTGAGGAAGTGTTCTTCAGGCAGCTTGTCTCCCAGTCCTCGGCAACGGGTTTCGGCTTGGTTTTCCGCCACAGGGTTTCGGCCAGCGCGCCATTCACCAGCACCTTGCCAGCCTGATGTTCAATCACGGTAATGCTTCCGGACGGCCACTGATAGGACTCGAGCGTGTAACTCTCCAGACCCGCATTCAGCGATGTGAGCGACGTCATTTCGCAAGGTTCGTCGTCGATTTTCGTGTCACCCTTGAACACCAGACAACTGCCTTTCTGCGGGGCCCCCAGCTTTTTGGCAACGATCTGATCCAGACTGACCGTTTCAGCCCCCTCGGCCAGCGACATGATCTCGGAAAATGTCATGTCACCCGGATACATGAAGAAGTTCGGGACAGCGACGTACCAGCCGTTGCTTGCCTCGACCTGTGCGCTCATTTCCATGCGACCGATGTCGAAACGGCCTGAACAGCCGATATCACCCAGTTCCGTGCCGCCATCGGTAACGAATTCGATGATGCCTTCCGTCTCGTTGATCTTGTAGCTCTGGAAACTGTCTGGTGTGACGTCAACGGTCGACCAGCGCGAATGCGGAAGAATGGCGTCCGGGTTGTCTTCGTTTTGTTCGGCCGAATAATTGGCCGGCGTGGCACCGTCTTCGGGCGTATATTGCCGGGACAGCTTCGAACAGGCTTCCGCAATGTTGGAAGAGGTTGGTCTGGCGATTACCGGCAACCCGGCCACCTGGATGTTCCAGTGGGCCGCATCGCCGATCTTCTCCACGAAGTACATGTCGTCCGGCGGCGTCGCCAGCATGGTCTGCAGAAGCGACAACCTCAGGCGCAGGGCCTCCATGCGCGCGGCAACAGCGCCCATGCTTTTCAACGCGAGCCCGAAAGCCTTGCCGACGTCGTCCCGGCTGTAGGTCCCTTCCCGCAAGGTCAGCGAAATGGAATGAAAGCCGAGTTTGCCGTTCACATGCAGAACCCGGTCGGCGATCCGTCCGATATCACTTTCCGTATTCTCGCCCCCCGCCATGAAGAAGACCGCGCAGGCAGACTCGCACCTTGCCCCTGCCGGAACAGCAGTTCCCAGACCGTGCACCCAGTAGCTGCCGCCATATCCCTTGAGCAGATAATCGGCCATACGGATAGCCTCGGACAGGGATCCGCCAGGACTGTCCAGACACAGTCTGCCGTGTGACCTGTTACCCGTGTCGTCTCCCAGCACAACACCGTTGATCGGCGTATCGCGCTTCTCCCAAAGCCCGGCCAGAAAAGTTTTCAACTTTTCGGTGTCGCCAGGCGCAATCTGCCCACTGATGGTGGCAACACATTTCAATTCCGCATCGCCGCCTTCAGCGAAATCAGCTGCATTGGCAGAACAGGTCACGCTGGCAAAACATGCCAGCCAGCAGAACAACAGACGAAAAACCTTCATGAAATCCCCCAGCGTTTTCTCCTGCACAAAAGCGTGACGTTGGGCCATCCGTCAAGAACGTCAACAGGCATATCAGTCCGGAACCAGTCGAAAGCCCGCCCTCACCAGGCACTTTCTGCAACCGCTCCACAACCACTTTTGGCTTGCGAAAGGAACGCAGCTGGATTTGTCTGTCTGACGGCATCCCTACATCAGGATGGCTTTTCAATCAGGACCGATGGCACACATGTTTTTCAGATTAAGTCTTTTCTGCCTTTCACTCGTTTTCACGGCTTTACAGCTTTCTGCCGCAGAGATTACACAACGTCCCGATCTCGCCCCGCGGCTGGCCCAACTGAAGCCGTTGTATCCGGGCAAGCGCACCGCCGGCAGCAGCGTGGTCAATGACCAGCAGGGGAGTGTTTTCCTGATTTCCGGTGTCATCGAAAAAGGTGATCTGGAAAAGCTGAAAACAGCACTCGAAGGCACCTGGGGCAAATACATCGTCTTCGACAGCCCCGGTGGAAGCTTTCTGGAAGGCATCCGCATCGGCCAGTATTTGCAATACAACGTCGGCTCGCAGGACCCGGATCTCTACGGTGTCTTTGTGCTCAACGGCAATCGGTGCCTGTCCGCCTGCGCCCTCGCTTTCACCCTGGCAGCAACCCCGCGCAATGCTGTTTACGGTGACGATATCCGCTTTCTGGAAGCAGGTGCCGCGCTAGGGTTTCACATGGCTTTTCTGCCAGACGACAAGGCCAACCAGCTTGTTGCAGTCAAGGAAGCCATGAACCTGGCCTATGAAGTGACGCAGACCTACGTCAAGCTGATCAAGGGTGGCATCGCCCCTTCCATTTTGCTGCAGGAAGCCTTGTCCCACCGCACTGCCGACAGCTTCTTTTATCTGGCTGGCGGCATCCGGTCCTATGCCATGGGCCTGACGCCTGTCTCTGCTGGCGCCATTGCGGACCCGATCAACAAGAGCGCTCTCTACATGGACACGGTCGGCGCCATGTGCACGCAGCTTTTTCTCGCCGACAACACCATCAAGAAATCGGAAGTTGAATACGAATTCGGCGCAATAGAAGGCTTTGCTCCGGACCCCAAGCAAACCCGGCTGGAAGATCTGACCCAGCAGTTGGGCTCAGGCCGCATTGCCGCCAGCCACAACGGTGCTGCCTATTGCACGGTCGAACTCACCGAGGACGGCACCGTTGGCATGCGGCTGACCGCCGGGGCCTTGCCCTGTTCCGACGGCCGATCCGATGGCCCGACGTGGTGTGCAATACAGGGACCGTTTGAAGACACTCTGCCGAAAGTGACCAACGCGCTTCTGGCCGACGCCGCAAGTTGCAACGGCGGCACCCTGACGAACGAATATGCCTACTGGACGAGCGACGTCATCGATTATGACCTGGGCGAAGAAGCCCCGACAGTTAGCACAGACCCGTATGATTGGATGCGTACCATCGCGCGGGACGTCAACGTTCGCCAGCAACCGTCTCTGGACGCTGAGGCCATTGGCCGGGTGCAGATTGGCGACAAGGTCAGAATCTCCGGCTGCCGCATCGTCTCGGGGCCGCAAGGCGTCTGGTATCAACTGTCGACCGGAGGCTGGATCAGCGCCCGTTTCGTTGCCGAATTCGATCAGTTCACACGCCCGGCAACGGAAGCAACCATGATCGGTCGATAAGGGAAAGTCCAAACAACTGCGGCAGGCAAGCCCGCACCTTATTCGGACTCACGTTGCCACTTTTACCGGTTCCACCGTTGGTGCCACCCCGGCCGACTGGGCGCGGGCGTCATAGCTTGTCAGCAGACGGTCGGCGACACCGGCGGACAGCCAGATCGCGGTCAGGGTGATCCACGCCGTTAGCGCGAAGATGGAGGCACCGGTGATACCCGCCCCGACGGCGCAACCACCGGCCAGCATGCCGCCAAAGCCCATGAGCGTTGCACCGGTGAGATAACGCGCCATCGACCTGCCGCCCTCGAAGCCCTGAAGAGCCAGTTCCCGCGTCAGGAGAGCCGCCAGGAACGAGCCAAGAAAAACGCCCGGCACCAGCCCCACGTCGAAATCGAGCAGGTCGCCCGGCGGTGACAGAACCAGCATCAGGGCGTCGGCGGACGGACCGGTGAAGGTCACACCTTCCACCTGCACGGGATCGAACGCCTGCTGCGCCATGGACGACGTGAACCACCAGGCCAGAGGAATTGCCAGCCCCGCCCCCGCCGCCGCCACAAGCTGCCAGAGCTTGACCCGCGAGCGCCACGCAAACACGAGCCCAGCTGCCAGCCACAGTGCCGTGAACCCGAAGGTCACCGAGGTGCTCAGCCCCAACATCTCGGTCAGGTCGTTGCCGCCGATGTCCCCTGTCGTCCAGAGGCCTGCAAACCATTCGCGCACCGGCTTCAACAGACCGCGCAGGCTGGCCTGGGCGACAACGGCAAAAACGAGGCCGGACAGCAGCGCCCGCAGATTGCCCGTGGCCGAGAGCACCAGCAGACGGCTGGCGCAGCCGCGCGCCAGCACCATGCCGGTGCCGAACATCAAACCACCCAGAAGGGCTCCGGAAAGGCTCTGCGGTGAGGCAAGCTGCCGGGCTTCGTTGGCCTGGATCTCGCCCAGGTGGATCAAAAGCTGGGTGCACAGAACCGCAGCGGAAAAGGTCAACAGCCAGACCGGCAGTCGGTCCTTCGGTGCCCCGCGCGAGAACTCCAGACTGGCAGCGCGCAGGCAGAAGCGGCTTTGCTGGGCAAAGGCGCCGAACAGGATACCGACAACCAGGCCGCCGATTGCCAGCAGCCAGGGCTCGGAAAACTCATCCAGCAGAAATGTCAGATCCATGAGCCTCTCCCAGGCACATTGCGTCCTCACGTTTCGTCAGCTTGGCGCCGTTTCACTGCGACAGGCATTGACCTCTCTCAATGAAACATAGATAAATTCAAAAGTTTGAATGTGTGGAGGATGCCATGTCCGGGCAATTTCGGAAAGATCTGACGAGACGCAACGTTCTTGCCGGAGGCCTCGCGCTTGCGGCCGCAGGACTGGCCGGGCGAATGACGCCCGCCTTCGCCACCGCGAACATGACCCTCGGCCAACTCGACATCACGGTCTTTTCCGACGGCCACCTGACCTTGCCGATGAGCTTCATCCTGCCCGAACAAAGCGAAGAAGAGATCGCGGCGCTGCTGAAACCCCATGGCCTTGCCACGGACGCGCTGACGCCGGACTGCAACATCACATTGCTCCGGACCGGCGACCGCACAGTCCTGTTCGACGTGGGCTCAGGCGCCAACTTCCAGTCGACAGCAGGTGAGTTGCCCGACCATCTGGCCGAAGCCGGCATTGATCCGTCGGACATCACCGACATCATCTTCACCCACGCCCATCCCGATCACCTGTGGGGCATTCTGGACGATTTCGACGACCCGCTTTACCCGGAAGCCCAGATCTGGATGCCACAGGCTGAATGGGACTACTGGCGCGCCGACGACACGCTGGCCAAGACGCCGGAGGAGCGCAAGAGCTTCGTGGTCGGGGCGCAATCTCGTTTCGATGTGATCGAAGATCGGGTGACCATGATCAAACCGGGCCAGGAAGTGCTGCCGGGCGTTGAGGCCGTTGACACGGCAGGACACACCCCCGGCCACATGTCCTACATGCTGCACGGCGGTTCCGAGAGCCTGCTGGTGGTGGGCGACGCGATATCCAATACGGTGATTTCGTTCGAAAAACCCGGCTGGGCCTCCGGCTCCGATCAGGACCGCGACATGGGCATTGCCACCCGCAAGGCGCTGCTCGACCGGCTGGCGCAGGATCGGTCCCGCGTCATCGGCTACCACTTCCCGCACCCCGGCGGCGGGCACGTCGAACGCTCCACAGAGGCCTACAGCTTCGTTGCGGTCTGAGGAACCGGATTACCGGTGGCGGGATTACTCCGCCGCTGAGTGATGCGCGGCACCCTGGTTACGCTGGAAGGCGGCAAAAACGTTGCCTTCCACAAGCCAGGCAAGGCCGACCCGCGCGCCAAGTGCCATGGACACCATGACAACCGGTGCGGAAATCGCCAGCGTGGAAAAGCCGGTGATGCCCTGCCCCACCGTGCAGCCCATGGAAAACACCCCGCCAACGCCCATCAGCGTACCGCCCAGAAGATGCCGGCCGAGTTCGCGGGCATCGTCGCATGCCTCCCAGCGGATATCCCGCTTCCACAGGGCCGCGACCACCGCTCCGAGAAGCGTTCCGACAATCAGACCGACGCCGTAATCCGGCAAGGTTCCCGTGTAGGTGATGAGCTGCATGATGGTATCGCCCACCGGCACGACGAAGGACCCGGCTTCGATCTGGATCGGATCGAAGGAACGCGCGGCTAAGAAGGTCGTCGCCCACCAGCCGAAGGCAATCACGCTGCCGATCACGACACCGGTTCCGATCTTGCTCCATTGACGGCGATAGGTCGCCGATTTGAAGATCCAGACCAGTCCCGCAAGCGCGATCACGATGGCGATTACGCCCTGCAGCTTCATGCCGACCAGGGTCGAGACAATGTCCCCCATGGACTGACTGCCGCTTTCAGAAAAGGAGACGGCAAGATCATCGACAAGCGGCACCCGCAGGATGCCGACAATGCCCCGTTGGGCGGCAAGCGCCGACAGGCCGATCACCGTCAGCACCACCAGGGCCCGAAGGCTTCCGCCTCCCAGACGCAGAACGGCACCGAAGCCGCAGGTGCCGACAAGTGCCATGCCGATGCCAAACATGAAGCCGCCCAGGATGGCACCCGTCCAGGCAAATTCCGGTGACAGATAGAAGGAGGCGGCCGTGTCGGCCAAGCCGAAAGCAACAAGCAACTGCGTGCCGATGAGCGCGGAGACGGACGCAAGCACCCAGGTTCTGAGAGCGCTGCTGTCGCCCGCATACCAATGCCGTTCCAAGGCGGACAGGGTGCAGAAATGGTTCGACCGGGCGACAAAGCCCAGGACACATCCTGCAAGCACACCGAGCAGTGGTGTCAGCATCACCGGATCGAGATTGACCATGCGCGTCCTACCCTCCGCCGGGGTTTCCCGGCCGCGTTTCCCGTCTTCGCTCTTTCGGCGATTTTGATAAACCGTAGCAGGCGGCGAATACCGCAGCAATCGAACTCGTTGCTGCAACGCACGCATGCCGGCACGCTGCCTGCGCCTACTTTTCCGGGGCGCGAACGTCCTTGCAGAACAGATCGTAGAGGCTCGAGATGATCGAGCTCACTTCATCGTTCATCAGGCTGTAGTAAATCATGCGCCCGTCGCGCCGAGACTGCACCAGGCCTTCCAGGCGAAGGCGGGCAAGCTGCTGCGAGACGGCAGCCTGCGGCATGGTCAGGATTTCCTCGAGCTCGGACACTGACTTTTCGCCTTCCGACAGAAGACACAGGATCACGAGGCGCACTTCATGCGAAAGGGCCTTGAGCAGATCGCTCGCCTTCCGCGCCTGCTCCATCAGCAGGTCGAGGTCCTTCGCATCCAGGTTCTTGTCCAAGGCCGGCAGTATCATCCGGAGCCCACACCTTCTTCAAGCAATCGCCATTGCAGCGCACAAAATCAATTTACAGAGTCATGCCTTAACTTCCGCAGCGGATCAACAACCTCACTTGGGGGTGTTCGGAAGCTTTCCCAGCATATCGGTCAACAAGGGCCAGAAAAAGTGCTCTCCCGGGTAGCCGCGCAACCGGTCGATTTCAACGCCGTCGGCCATCAGAATGAAGGTCGGCGTCATGCGTTCCTTGGGAATTCCGGCAAGGTCCTGCGGCCAGGTGTCGGTAATGTCGACACGGCGCAATGGCGCCTGCCGGCCTTCCGCCGTTTTCGGATAGGCAATTCCGATTTCCTCGTTCCAGCGCTTGCACCAGACGCACCCCGGCTGTTCCAGCATGACCAGTTCGGCACTCCACGCCGGCAAGGCCTGTAACAGGTCGGAAAACACCACTCCGGCAAGGATCATCGCTCGAGTCGCGACGGACATTTTGCAATCTCCACATTTCTCCCATTGCAATATATAGGAACTTTTGAATATTTTAAAGCAACCAAAGATCGAGTTTCGCTGGGAGGAAATGAATGCTCGACGTCTCTCTGGGCGCTGCCTTTCTGGCAGGTCTGCTTTCATTCATTTCACCCTGTGTCTTGCCGATTGTGCCGCCGTATCTGTGTTACCTGGCCGGCGTCAGCGTTGATGAGCTGAAGGGCGAAACCGCAACCACTGACACCAGCCGCCGGGTGATTCTGGCCGCCATCGCTTTCGTGCTCGGCTTTTCGCTGGTCTTTGTCGCTCTTGGCGCGACGGCGAGCGTCATCGGCCAGTCGATCGCCCGCTACTACGATATCCTGTCGTATGTCGCAGGGGCGATCATCATCGTCATGGGCCTGCATTTTCTCGGCGTCTTTCGCATCTCGCTTCTGTTTCGCGAAGCCCGCATTCATGTGGAACGCAAGCCCGCGGGCCTGGTCGGAGCCTTTGTCATGGGCCTGGCATTCGCCTTCGGCTGGACACCCTGCGTCGGTCCGGTTCTGGCCGCCATCCTGTTCGTGGCCGGGTCCTCGGACACCACCTGGCACGGCGCAGGCCTGCTCGCGGTCTATGCGCTCGGCATCGGCCTGCCGTTCATCCTGGCGGCGGCATTTGCCAGCCGGTTCCTGAAACTGGCCGGCCGCTTCCGCAAACACATGGGCACGGTGGAAAAGATCATGGGTGGCCTTCTGGTTCTCACCGGCATTTTGTTCATCACCGGGCAAATGTCGGCCATCGCTTTCTGGTTGCTCGAAACATTCCCGATTTTCTCGCAAATCGGCTGACCGGCGGTATCCGGTCGAGGGAGGAAACTGACATGCGTATCTGGAAACACATGATTCTGGCGGTCGAACTCTTGGTCGCCCTGACCACAACCGCGCTCGCCGCAACGCTCGGCGACGACGGCCTGCACAAGCAGCCCTGGTTCACCGTGACATTTCGTGACATCGGCGAAGACATTGAAACCGCTGCCGGTGAAGGCAAGCGCCTGGCGATCATCTTCGAGCAGCGCGGCTGCATCTATTGCCGCCAGATGCACGAGAAGATTCTCTCCGATCCGGAGGTGACCGACTACATCAAAGAGAACTTCATGGTCGTGCAATACAACATGTTCGGCGATGAGGAAGTGATCGATCTGGACGGCGAAGAGCTGACCGAAAAGACCGCGGCCCGCAAATGGGGCTATGTCTTCACACCCACAATCGTGTTCCTGCCGGAGGAGGTTCCGAGCGAGGGAACGGTGTCGGAAGTGGCCGTTGCAACGATGCCCGGTGCCTTCGGCAAGTGGACATTCCTGAACATGTTCCGCTGGGTCCGGGAAAAAGGTTACGAGGGCGACGAGCATTTCCAGAAATATCATGCTCGCATAATCAACGAGTTACGCGAAAAAGGCCGGCTCGACGCGGAATAGGAAGCACGGACAAAACAGGTTTATGCCTCATAGGGCAAAAGGCCTATTGCATAACATATGCAAAAAATCATATCTTTTAATATGAGGAGGACAGGCAGGCTGGGGAATCGGACCTGCCGAAGGAACGCAAGCGGCACCACAGCCGGCCGTTCCGCACTGAGGAGGAAAGCCGACACAATGTTCAAGGGCGCGACACATTTCAGCCTGCCGGCGGCCTTTGCCGGCCTGGCCGTCCTGGCCGCTTCGGCAGCGGCCGCCGGGACGGTTGCTCCGGACAGCGTTCCCATCGAGGATATGGAACTGTCCCAATCCCTGACGGGTGTTCCAGGAGACCCGCTGGCCGGACGCGAAGCCTTCGCCGACCGCAAGAAGGGCAATTGCCTGGCCTGTCATGCCAATGCCGATCTCAGCGACCAGCTGTTCCACGGTGAAGTCGGACCCGTCCTGGACGGCGCCGCCGACCGCTGGAGCGAGGCGCAACTGCGCGCCATCGTGGTCAACAGCAAGGACGTTTTCGGCGACCAGACCATCATGCCCGGTTTCTACACCCTGAAGGTGGGCATCAACGTCGACGAGGAATTCGCCGGCAAAACCATCCTGTCAGCGCAAGAGGTAGAGGACGTCGTCGCCTATCTCCTGACGCTGAAAGAGAATTGATCTCGGGTTTCAAGGAGCAAGAGATGAGCTTTACAAGACGCCAGGTGTTTGGTCTCACGATCGGAGCCGCCGCTTTCGTGGCAGCCGGATCGCGGGTTTCCTTCGCCGCAACCGACCAGACCGAAGAAGCCATCAAGGCTTTCACTGGTGGAGCCGAGCCCAAGGAAGGCACGGTGTCCCTCGACACGCCGGAAATCGCTGAAAACGGCAACACGGTGCCTGTCGGCGTGTCCGTCGAGAGCCCGATGACGGCAGACAGCTTTGTCGAATCCGTCCTGATCCTCGCCGACGGCAACCCCAATCCGGCCGTTGCGACATTCCACTTCACCGCCATGAGCGGGGCCGCCGAAGCCAAGACACGCATCCGGCTGGCCAAGACGCAGAATGTCATTGCTGTCGCCAAGATGAACGACGGGTCCACCTTCATCGACCGCAAGGAAGTGAAAGTCACCATCGGCGGCTGCGGCGGTTAATCCGCACAAGCGCAAGCGGCTTGTCCGCAGGACCGGCCCGGCGTTCAGCCGAACGGCCGCCCGGCAAGCAGATCAGGGATACGAAGGAACGAAATCATGGCAGATCCGAAACCGCGCGTGAAAGTGCCCAAGAAGGCAGCAGCGGGCGAAGTCATCACCATCAAGACGCTTATCAGCCACCCGATGGAATCCGGTCAGCGCAAGGACAAACAGGGCAACCTCATTCCGCGCCAGATCATCAACAAGTTCACCTGCGAGTTCAACGGACAGGTGGTGTTTTCCTGCGACATGGACCCGGCCGTCTCGGCAAACCCCTACGTGGAGTTCAATGCCAAGGTGAACGAAAGCGGCACGTTCAAATTCACCTGGGTTGACGACGACGGCAGCGTCTACGAATCCGAGAACAAGATCACTGTTGAATAGGCAGCGGCCCGGCATCTGCGGCTGTGACATCGCAGCCGATTGAACGGCCGGAAGCAGATGGCATCGAGAGTGTCGGAACATCGTATCTGCAGTCAGTCGAAGGCAGGGTGTTCCAGGGATCGCTCAAATCGGGAGGAGACGATTTGGCCAATAAAACGAAACGCATAGCCACCATGCTCGCAGCATTGATGGTCGGCACAAGCGCTAGCCTGGCCGGGGGGCCGGTTGACGAAAAGCTCGTTATCGACGGTGAACTGGAAATCAAGACCCGCGTGCCGGCACCGGAAGGTCATCCTTTTGATGAACTCATCTCCGGCTGGCATTACCGTACGGATGAGACCCGTGATCTTGAAGCCGACAGCTTCCAGAACCCGGGCATGCTCTATGTCGAACGCGGCGAGGAAATCTGGAACACGGTCGATGGCGCAGCAGGAAAATCCTGCGCATCCTGCCACGAGGACGCCGAAAGCTTCCTCAAGGGCCTCGGTGCAAGCTATCCCAAGTGGAATGAGGAAGCCGGCAAGCCGTTCAACATCGAACTTCAGATCAATCAGTGTCGCGAACAGAACATGCAGGCAGAGCCCTACAAGTTCGATGCGGCCGATCAGAAAGCTCTGACGACCTACATCAAGCATCAGTCACTCGGTATGCCGATGCATGTCGACCTGAGCGAAGGCGAGATGCAGGCCTGGTGGGAAAAAGGCAAGGACCTCTACTACACCCGCACGGGTCAGTTGAACCTGTCCTGCGCCACCTGCCACGAGAACTATAACGGCAGCTATATCCGGGCTGATCACCTCAGCCAGGGCAACGTCAACGGCTTCCCGACTTACCGTCTGAAGCAGAGCGAAATGGTGTCGCTGCACAACCGCTTCCGTGGGTGTATTCGCGATACCCGCGCAGCCTTCCCGCCTGCCTTCTCCGACGAGCTGATGGCTCTGGAGGTCTATGTGACCTGGCGCGGGTCCGGGCTCGACATCGAAACCCCGGCGGTCCGCCAATAGGCTAACCGTTCAACCTCCGGCGCGGTCACAGCCGCCGCGCCGGTTTCTTTCCCGGTCTTGCACCAGGCGGAAAGAGCAGGCTGACAACATCATCGTCCCCCACGTGGGATAACCGGGGTGCACGGCGTTGCCGCGCATCAGCGGGAAAACTATGCAACCGGCCCGGCAACGGCCGTTGGTTTGGAGAAACCGAGAATGTTCTCAAGACGTGAGTTCCTGATGGCGGCAACCGCGACAAGCGCCTTGCTCGGATCGGGCATGGCGGGTTCGTGGTCGCGGCTGATGGCGCAACAGGCCCTGACGGAGGACCAGCTCCTGGGCATGGAGGCCAAGGGCACGCTCACGCTGGTGCATATCACCGACATCCACGCCCAGTTGAAGCCGATCTACTTCCGCGAACCGTCGATCAACCTGGGTATCGGAGACGTCAAGGGCAAACCGCCCCATGTCACCGGGGCGGATTTCCTGAAGCTCTACAACATCGAGGCCGGGTCACCGGATGCCTATGCGCTCACGTCTGAAGACTTTGTCGCCCTGGCCAGAACCTACGGCAAGATGGGCGGCATGGATCGGGTCGCTACCGTCATCAAACGCATTCGCGCCGAACGCGGTGCCGATAACGTTCTTCTCCTGGATGGCGGCGATACCTGGCAGGGCAGCTACACGTCGAATGTGACCGAAGGCGAAGACATGATCACGATCATGAACTCGCTGGAACCGGACGCCATGACCGGCCACTGGGAATTCACCTATGGCACCGACCGGGTGCAGGAAGTCATCGACAGCCTGCCCTTCGCCTTCCTCGGCTCCAACATCTATGACAACGAATGGGACGAACCGGCCTTCGAAGCCTGGAAGATGTTCGAGCGCGGCGGATCCAAGGTCGCCGTCATCGGCCAGGCTTTCCCCTATACGCCGATTGCCAACCCGCGCTGGATGATCCCCGGCTGGTCCTTTGGCATCCGTGAGGAAGATATTGCCAAACATGTCGCCGAGGCCCGCGACGAAGGTGCTGAAATCGTCGTGCTTCTGTCCCACAACGGCTTCGACGTCGACCGCAAGCTGGCGTCCCGTGTCGCCGGCATCGACGTCATCCTGACGGGCCACACGCACGATGCCTTGCCGGAACCGGTCATCGTCAACAACACGCTGGTGATCGCCTCTGGTTCCAACGGCAAATTCGTGTCCCGGGTGGATCTCGATGTTCAGGACGGCAAGCTGTCGGGCTATGCCTATCGCCTGATCCCGATCTTCTCCGACGTCATCACGCCCGATGCGGATATGGCAGCGCTGATCGATGAGGTCCGCGCCCCTTACGAAGCGGATCTCGCCCGTGTTCTCGGCAAGACCGAGAGCCTCCTCTACCGGCGCGGCAACTTCAACGGCACCTTCGACGATCTCATCTGCCAGGCGCTCTTGAGCGAACGTGACGCCGAGATTGCCCTGTCGCCCGGCTTCCGCTGGGGAACATCGCTTCTGCCGGGCCAGGACATCACCTTCGAGGACGTCCACAACGCCTGCGCCATGACCTATCCGGCAGCCTACCGCTCGCCGATGACCGGTCAGATGCTGAAGGACATTCTGGAGGATGTCGGCGACAACCTCTTCAACAAGGACCCTTACTACCAGCAGGGCGGCGACATGGTCCGCGTTGGCGGCATGGGCTACACCATTGACCCCAACAAGGAGATCGGCGAGCGCATTTCGGGCATGACCCTGCTCGCCACCGGCGAAGCCATAGACCCGGCGAGAGAATACATCGTCGCCGGCTGGGCCTCGGTCAACGAGGGCACGGAAGGCCCGCCCATCTCCGAAGTCGTTGAAGCCTATCTCACAAGCAATCCCGTGGTCAGCCTGCCGGACAACCAGTCCGTCAAGCTGGCAGGATGATGCCTTTTCTTCAGAGATCCTGAGGACACGATCATGACTGACAAAACCATTTCAAAGACGCCGGGCCTGTCCAGGCGCTCCCTCCTGAAAGCAGGGTTCGCAGCGGGCGCCGTTGCAGGCACCGCAGGTGCCGCGCGCGCGGCCGGCGATCCGCTGATCACCGAGATACAGGACTGGAACCGTTATCTCGGCGACGGTGTCCAGGCGCGCCCCTATGGCGTGCCGTCGGAATTCGAGGCCCATGTGGTTCGCCGTGACGTGGAGTGGCTGACGGCCTCCACCGAAAGTTCGGTCAACTTCACACCGCTGCATGAGCTGGACGGCATCATCACGCCCAACGGCCTGTGTTTCGAGCGCCACCACGGTGGCATTGCAGAGATCAACCCGGCCGATCACCGGCTGATGATCAACGGCCTTGTCGACACGCCGCTGGTCTTCACCATGGAAGACCTGAAGCGCTTCCCGCGGGAGAACCGGGTCTACTTCCTGGAATGCGCCGCCAACTCCGGCATGGAGTGGCGCGGCTCCCAGCTCAACGGCTGTCAGTACACCCACGGCATGGTCCACTGCGTGATGTATACCGGCGTGCCGCTGAAACTGATCCTGGAAGAGGCCGGTCTGAAGACCAATGCCAAATGGGTGATGCCGGAAGGCGCCGATGCCTCGGCCATGACCCGCTCCATCCCGATGGAAAAGGCCCTCGACGACTGCCTGGTCGCCTTCAAGATGAACGGTGAGGCGCTGCGCCCCGAACAGGGGTATCCGTTGCGTCTGGTCGTGCCCGGCTGGGAAGGCAACATGTGGGTGAAGTGGCTGCGCCGGATCGAAGTCGGGGACGAACCCTGGCACCAGCGCGAGGAGACGTCCAAATACACGGACCTTCTGGAAAACGGCAAGGCCCGCCGCTTTACTTGGGTGATGGATCCGAAATCGGTCATCACCTCGCCGAGCCCGCAGGCGCCGATCAGCCACGGCAAGGGGCCGATGGTCATCTCCGGCGTCGCCTGGTCCGGAAACGGTCGGATCAAACGGGTCGATGTATCGCTTGATGGCGGTCGCAACTGGAAGACGGCCCGTCTGGACGGCCCGAGCCTGTCGAAAGCCATGCACCGGTTTTACCTCGATATCGACTGGGACGGCTCGGACATGCTGCTCCAGTCCCGCGCGATGGACGAGCACGGCTTCTTCCAGCCGACCAAGAACGAGCTGCGTGCCGCCCGCGGTGAAAACTCGATCTACCACAACAACGGCATCCAGACGTGGCATGTCAAAGCAGACGGAATGGTGGAAAATGTCGAAGTTTCTTAAAGCCCTCAGCCTTGGAACCATGATCGCCACCCTGCCCCTGCTTGCCGCGACGGCCCATGCGGGGGATGCTGAGAAGGGCGAAAAGGTTTTCAAGAAATGCGCTGCCTGCCACGCTGTGGGAGAAGGCGCAAAGAACAAGGTCGGACCGGAACTAAACGAGGTTTTCGGCCGCACTGCCGGGTCGCTCGAGGACTACAAGTATTCCAAGGCGATGACCGAAGCCGGTAGCGGCGGGCTCGTCTGGGACGAGACGACGCTGACCACCTATCTGACCAAGCCCAAGGACATGGTCAAAGGCACCAAGATGGCCTTCGCCGGTCTGAAAAAGCAGGAAGACCTGGAAAATGTGATCGCCTATCTGGCCACCTTCTCCAGCACGGCCGCTCCCACCGACCAGCAAGGCGCCACAGAACCGGCTGCCGAAGAAACAGAAACCGCCAGCGCCGAGACAACGGCGGAAGCGCCGGCCATGCCCGTGTCCGAAACCCGTGAGGGTGGTGTTTTCGGTCTCGGACGGGTGGCGACGGCAGACGAGGTCGCAGCCTGGGACATCGACATCCGCCCCGACGGCACCGGCTTGCCGGAAGGCTCCGGCACGGTCGCCGATGGCGAAGTGCTGTTCACCGAGAACTGCGCCGTCTGCCACGGCGACTTCGGCGAAGGCGTCGGCCGCTGGCCGGTTCTGGCGGGCGGCCAGGACACCTTGACCGAGGAACGCCCGGAAAAGACCATCGGCTCCTACTGGCCGTATCTTTCCACGGTTTATGACTACGTCCGCCGCGCCATGCCATATGGCAACGCTCGTTCCCTGTCGGATGACGACGTATATGCGTTGACCGCCTACCTTCTTTACCTGAACGACATTGTCGAGGACGAGGACTTCGAATTGTCGAAAGACAATTTCCGGGAGATCCATCTTCCCAATGAGGCGAACTTCATCGCGGACACACGCGCCGAAGAGCCGCATTATGCAGCCAAGGCCGAACCCTGCATGAGCGACTGCAAGGACAGTGCTGTCGAGATCACCATGCGCGCCCGTATTCTCGACGTGACCCCCGGTTCCGTCGATGACGACGAGGCCTCGGGCGTGGGAGGCGTCGACTGACATCGTTTTGCGGCAACGGCCCGTGAAAGAAAGGCCGCCCGCGCAAGGCCGCCGCAGGATATCCTGCGGCGTTAGGAGGAGGAAACGATGGGAATGTTTTCAAGATTGGCAGTGGCCGGTTCGGCCCTGCTGATGCTTGGCTCTGCCGTATTGGCGGACGACGGCATCCACAAGCTTGCCCTGCAGATCAGCGACAATGATCCTCAGAAGATGAACACCGTTTTGAACGTCGCATCCAATGTGGCCCGCCACTACTCTGAAATCGGCGAGGAAGCCGACATCAAGATCGTGGCCTTCAATGCCGGCCTGCACATGTTCCGCGTCGATACGTCTCCTGTTTCGGACCGCATGAAATCCTTCGTGCAAAGCATGCCCAACGTCGCCTTTGAGGCCTGCGACAACACCCGTCAGGCCATGGCCAAGAAGGAAGGCAAGGACATTCCGCTTCTGGAGGGTGTCGAAATCGTTCCCGCCGGAGCTGTCACGCTGATGGAGCTGGATGAAGACGGCTACACCATTTTGCGTCCCTGAATCCTGAAGATTGCCGCGCGGGCGGGTGAAACGCCCGCGCAGCTTCATCACCTACGTAGAAGGCTGCCGGACTGGCTGGCCCCTCTCGCCTGAACGGCCGATGCCCTCAACCGCATTTCCTGCGGTGCCCGTCGCGCCTCGTCCCGGTATCAGACGGACTTGCTTGTTTTCCCTCGACTTTCCGCCTCGACTGGGAACTTGCTGCTTTTCAAAGCGTTTTGATCAATTGCAATGGAGAAGCCATTTCAATGACCGAAACAGCCGCGTTTCAAACCAATTGCCGAGCATGCCCTCTAAGACAGAAAACTGCGTTCCGATCTCTGGAAGGGAAGGAGCTGGACTTTATTTCGAATTTCAAAAGCGGTGAGCTAACGGTCGAGGCCGGGGCGACGATCGTTCAGGAAGAGAACAAGAGCCCTCATCTCTACACCATTCTGGATGGCTGGGCCTTTCGTCACAAGACGCTAAACGACGGCCGTCGGCAGGTGTTGAACTTCGCCCTGCCGGGCGACCTCGTCGGCATTCAGCTTGCTGTCCTCAAAGACATGCAGCACTCCGTTACCGCCCTGACAGACACCACGTTGTGTGTCTTTCAACGCGACAAGGTCTGGTCGATATTCAAGGATCATCCAAGCCTCGCCTTTTCGATGACGTGGATCGCCGCACGCGAGGAACAGATACTGGACGGGCACATCATCAGCCTCGGCCAACGCACTGCACTGGAGCGGTTGTCCTATCTCATCCTGCACCTTTACGACCGGGCACAGGACGTTGGCTATGCCAGCAATCAGATGCTTGATGCCCCATTTTCCCAGAGCCATCTGTCCGACGCACTCGGCATCACCCCGGTGCATACCAGCCGGACACTTCGAAAGCTGGTTGAAAGAGGGCTGATTAGCTGGGAGAAAGACCGGATCCGCGTGCTGGACAGGGACGCCCTTGTGAAGCTCGCGTCTTACGAAGCCGTGCGGGATGAACCGCGCCCGCTCATCTGAGCAGGCGTCAGGCCCAGTCAAGCGCGCCGACGACACGCGGTAAAGTCATTTAGATGTTCTTCGGAAATGACCGAGGTGGGCGTCCGCTGCGTTGCCAGAGCTTGAAAACGAAATTCGCTTCCTACGCTTTTGTGCCTGCAGGAAGACCGCTCCGCCCCGATGCAATCCATCTTCACATCTGGGGCCGGCCGATTGGCTCAGATCAGCGCACCGATCTGATCCTTGGTATAGGGCTTGCTCAAGATGACATGCCCTTCAAAATCTGTCGGAAGAGGGCCAAGATCACTATACCCGCTGGCAAAGATGAACTTGGTTCCCTTTTCCAGAAGCTGCTTGGCGAAAGCCAGGCTCGTATCGTCGCCGATCTTCACATCCAGAATGACGAAGCTGAACAGGTGAGCCGCCAGTGCCTCCGCCGCTTCCGCAAGGCTTGCGAGCGTTTCGACCGGCGAGAACCCGAGCTCTTCCAGCATCATCTGCGTATCGAGCGCGATGATCGGATTGTCTTCGACAACCAGTGCCGGGCCGCGCGTTTCCGCCACGGCTTGATAAGTTTCCGTTGTCACGAGGGTTCTCATTGTCAGTTTGGTTGACTGTTCGCAAGATGCCACGAAACCAGCCGACCTGCATTAACATAAGTTATAAGACGCTTTTATTTTCTACTTTGATCCCTGTCTATCGGGAAATTAATCGGCAGCGTGAAACCTTTTCTTAACTTGGGCGTTTACGGGGTGGAGGTAGACATTATGTTCACGCTACGCAAACGAATTCCGACTAACGCCCCTGCTGCTATCGCCATCGCTGCGCTTATGGCATCCAGCCTGATTGTTGCAGAGCCGTTCTTTACGAAACAAGCTGACGCGGAAACCGCTCACAAGAGCGACGCGGCCGCAGCAGTTGAAGTTGAGCAGAAGGCCGCTCCCAAGGGTGACCTGCAGGTTGAGCTGGCCGACGTCCACGGTCGCCCGACCCGCTGTGTGTCCGGTGTCGGCGTAACGACATGCACCGGTTGGCCCATCGCGCACGGAATGCTTGCGTACAACGAAGAGTAAGATTTCTTGAAAACAGAAAAATGAAAAGCCGCCTCTTCCAGGCGGCTTTTGTTTTGTCTGCATGCCTTTGACAAGGACCAGCCCGAAGCGACGCGCTGTATCGCGCAAAGCGTCTTCCCATCGAGACACGTATAACGAAGGTAGAAGGCCTGGTTGGGTTGGTCGCCCATGCTGGCAAGCTTGGACCGCGCTCCCGAACTCCTCGCCAGGGCGGCGACAGGTCAAAACCGGCCAATCCTGGGACTCACCGGTTTCAAACATTTCTGGCTGGTTTTGAATAGAACTTTGCTATCAGGACCTAAAACCGGTGACGGGGCGGGAGGACACGGGCAGGGCCGCATCTGTGGGATCGTTCACGATCTCAAGCACCGTTCCCACAACAAGAAGCAAGGGAACGGCGACAAACCCGCCGACCGGGCCCCATAGCCAGATCCAGAAGGCAATCGCAAGAAAAACCAGGAAAGGGTTCAACGTCATTGTTCGCCCAAGCACGGTCGGCGTGACGAATTGTGCTTCGATCAGGTTGAGCGCCAGATAGACCAGCGGCGGCGTCAGAATTGCCAAAGGTGTGTTCCCGGTCGCCAGCCCGACGGCGCACATCATCAGCACCATGAGCGCCGGTCCGATATAGACCACATAATTCAGTACACCGGCCATCATGCCCCACAACAAGGGCGATGGGACACCAAGAAGCCACATGACCAAAGCCACGGCCGCGCCGAGCCCCGCATTGATGAGGCTTATGGAAATGAGATAGGTGGACAGTCGCGACTCGATAGTGCGAAACGCGGTCAGGATGCACCGCCTGCCTTCACCGTCTGACGAAAGCTGGAGAGCGGCCCTGCGAAGATGGGGGCCTGTCAGCAGAAAGAAATAGAGACTGGCCAGGAACAGGATGACCTGAGCCATGAAGGCCGGAGCGAAATAGAACACGCTTTCGACCGCGGAATTGTCTTCGACGCTGACCTGCATGCCGCCGTTCTGACCCACGGCATTGCGCAGATCTTCCTGAAGGCTCGCGACGGAGGAAAAGAAGCCCTGCCAGCTGATCAACTGCGCCTGAAGGCGCGACCAGATCAGCGGCAATCTGTCCAGCCAGTCCGAAAGTGGGACGATGAAAGCCGCCCCGGCTGTCAGAATGAAGACAATGAAAAGCAACACCATACCGCCCGCCGACAACCAGTCGGGGACGCCAAGGCGCGAGAGCCGTTCCACCGGCGGCACGAATATCGTACCGACGACGATGGAAAGGCACACGGGCGCGAAAATCACCTGGCCGATGTCCAGGGCGGCGGTCAGCGCAATGGCGCACAGGATGACGACCGAGATCCGGACAATCGGGTCCGACCTCAGGGTCTCGGTCACTGTCGTTACGGCACCTTCTCCGGCCGTGGCATCTCGGTCTGCCTGCGCTGTCATCACTGTAAGCTCCAAAGGCCGGCGTGACGCGCGGCAGAGTGTTAGTCGCGATCTTCGCCGCCCAATGTCTGAGCCGCCAGCAGGGCCAGGCCACCCAAAGCGGCGGTAACCAACAGACCCTTGGACTTTGTAAGCTGTGGCAGAATGGAAACGGCGGCAGCCAGCGTAAGCCGCTGAGCGACTTGTGAATGCGCCTTGCGTTTGCGGTCCCTGTGCTTCAGGAAGCTGAGCACCGCGACAACAACCAATCCAGTAACCGCCATGATGGCGGCAATCAGCAATGCCGCCATAGCAGGGCCGAAAATCGGCGCAAGATATGCGCCGGCAGCGACCACCCCGGCCACGTAAGCCGTTGCGAAACAGACTGCCGCAATGCCGCTCAACACGGCATTGCGCTTGGCACGGCGAACCATGCCGTTAAAGTCTCGCGAAACGGCTCCGAAAGCCATTGGAATGGCACGCAGAAACATTAGCGACGCACCAGCGCGGCGATCAGGAAGCCGATGCCGGCGGCGATGCCGATGGACTGCAACGGACGTTTGCGAACTTCCGCGACGAAGGCCCGTTCGTATCTCTGCAGCTCTGCGGACAGGTCGTTCAAAGCATCCTGAGACATCTTGGTCAGATCCTCGCCAGCCGCAGCGGCCTTGGACTTGTACTCATCCGTCTTGCCGGAACCGTATTTCTTGAGCGACCCGGCCAGCGAAGCGATGTCGCCGCGAATGCGCTCAATGTTCGCCTCGATTTCACGGGCGCTCACAGTATCATTGGCTGGATCGGAATTCGTTGCCGAGACGGTCTTCGGGGTTGCCATCTTGTCGCTCCTGTTCTCAATCGCGAGCGGCCCTGGTGGCCGACACGCACATTGCATATTCGGGATGGAGCCCGGAACCCGGGCGCATGATTACCGCGCCATTCAAACGCGCGGTCTGGGCTGTAAACGGCCCTGCAGTGATTTGGTTCCAGACAAAACAGAAGGAATTAATGCCTGGCCAGGGCGCGATCTCACCCGCGGACAGAGCACATGACGAAAAAGAACGGCCGGATTAACAAAGGCCTCGTTTTCAGGCACTGACCCTGCCCGCCCCTACCCTCGAAGGGCTTCGATCAGCTCTGATTTGGACATCTTGGAGCGACCATCGATTTCCAGCTCCTGCGCCCGTTCATACAGCTCTTCCTTGGTCCAGGACTCGTAAGGCGAGGCTTTACCGCCCTTGACGGAGGGAGACTGGCTGTCGTTGGCCTGGGCATTCGCAATTCTCGCCGATTTTTCCTTGCTGTAACCCTTGTCGCGCAAGGCGTCGTATGTGTCTTCATTCTTGATACTGGAACTGGATTTCGACGCCATCTCGGTCTCCTTTCAATTGCTTCCGGCACCGTGCTGGTGATCCGTCTCCGCAGAGCGTGACCGGAAAAATTCCTGTTTCACCTGGATGCCTGCAACGGCGGGGCAAACATGTCGGTTAGGTGCAGAGCGTATGAAGGGCCTGCGCCGCCTGTCGTCTCACGATGTCGGCATACACTAGACTTAACGCTGCTGTACGCGAGCAGGTTCCAACAACGCTTTTCGATAGGCCAGACCTTGCAAACCCAGGAAAGGCATAAAGCGCAAGAAATGCAGCTCCGTATCGACGAGACCGCGAAACGAATACAAATGCTTTTCTTGAAAAGATTTCAAAACATTTTTTCCATTCGGGAGAAAAAAGAAATTTTGTCAGAAACATGGAACTGACAGCAGGCTGAAGACTTTTCTTACCGAAGACCATGAGGCGCCCTTGTCAGCTCAGTTTGGCAAAGGACAGCGCCTTCAGACAGCAAGAAAGGAAGAACAATGTCGACGTCCAAGGTTCTGAACATCGAAACTCCCAAGGTTGACCAGATCAAGACAGGCGTTTCCGACGAAGTGCGCGAGCAGCTCGCAAAGCATCTGTCCGTTATCCTGGCTGAAACCTACATGCTGACCATCAAGTCGCACCTTTATCATTGGAACGTCGTCGGCCCGCTCTTCAAATCAATTCATGATCTGACGGAAGAGCATTACGAGAACCTCTTCGCCGCGACCGACGATCTGGCAGAGCGTATCCGTGCGCTTGGCCACCGTGCACCGGTCAATGTCGATGAAGGCAAGCTCAATCTGAGTGTCAGCCTGCCGGCGGGCGGCATGCCGAACGCCTTCGAAATGATCGAAGACCTGGTGCGCAGCCACGAGATGATTGCAGCCGAAATGCGCGACATGGCCGCCTATGCCGGCGAGAACAGCGACCCGGTAACGGAAGATCTGCTGACCCAGCGAATCACCTTCCACGACAAGGCTGCGTGGATGCTGAGAGCTGTCATCACCGAGTAAACGGCCGAGCCCGAAACTTGAGGCAATTAAAAGAAAAAGAAGGGCCGTGTGCCGTTATGCGGCAGGCGGCCCTTTGCGTGATTTGAGCCCCATCATTCCAAATTGTAAGAAGCCATGATCAGCGTACCGAAACGATTTGCAGGGTTCCGAACCGCCGCAAGCGTTCTGGAAGACCCGTCCCTCTCGGATAAACAAAAGCGGACGGCATTGCTGTCCTGGCGGGCAAGCCTTCGGAAGGCGCCACAGGCCAGTTCCGAAAAAGGTCGGACACCGCAAGAGCTGATTTCAGAAATCGATGACGCGCTGAAAACCCTTCGCAGCGACAAAACTCCGCACGAGGACGCCTCCTGAAAGCTGGCGCTAGCGCCACCGCGGATCAGTCTGGCCACGCCGGCATCAGCCCTACCCTCAAGGTTGGCGAGGATCAGCTGTTGGTTTGCCGCTCCGGAAACTCGATGGTGCAACGCAGTCCTTCTGGCGCGAAGTCGATTGCGACATCGCCATCGAGCGCCGGCCCGACCAACCGCTCCAGTAGCATTTTTCCAAAGCCGTTGCGCTTTGGCGGCACAACTTCCGGACCGTCACTTTCTTTCCAGACCAGCTTGACCTTGCCGTCTTCCGTTGTCCACGAGACTGACAATTTCCCCCCGAGCACTGACAGAGCCCCATATTTGGCGGCATTGGTCGTCAGCTCGTGCAGGGCCAGGCCAAGGTTCTGCGCGGCATCAGCCGTGATTGAACACGGGTCACCCTTGATCTCGATCTGAGGGCTGCTCGGATCGATGGATTGCGCCAGATGCGCCAGCACCAGCTCTTTCAGGTCCGCGCCGTACCAGGACTGTGAAACCAGCAGATCATGGCTGGCGGCCATTGCCTGAAGCCTTGCGGCAAAGCTCTCGACGAAATCTTCCGTGTTGTCCGAGCGCGCAGCGGTCTGCCGGGCCATGGCCTGAATAACCGCAAGCAGGTTCTTCGAGCGGTGCGTCAGCTCCCGCATCACGAGATGCATCTGGCGTTCGTTTTCGCGCTTGTGCGTCAGGTCGATCGAAATACCGATCAGGCCGATAATCCGGCCTTCCTTGTCTCTCGATGGTTCGATGCGCATGTTGTAGCTGCGATTGACGCCATTCATGTCCATGTCGAATTCGATGACGGCGCTCTCGCCTGTCTCAAGCACCTTCTTCTTTGCCGGAATGAGCTTGAGTTGGCTTTCTTCCGGAAACAGCTCCGCATCGCTCTTGCCGATGAAGAAATCCGGTTTCAGGCCCGGCGACGGATTGACGACGTGGACATATTTCAGGTCGAGATCCTGCTCGAAAACAGTCGTCAGCGAGCCGTCGAGCGCCTTCTCGAAACGCCGGTTGGCCTCCGCAAGCTGTCTTGCGAGGGAGGAGAGCCGAATTTCATAAAGGCTCTTCTCGGTCATATCGATTGCCGTACACAAGACGCCGTCGATATCGCCGCTTATGTTTCGCGTCGGATGCACGATCAGATCCAGCGAGATCGTCCCCGTTTCTTCGCTGTCCAGAGCAAAATACGTCGAGGCGGTCTCGCCGGTTTCCAGCACCCGGCGCTTCACCTCTTCCAATTCCGAGGCGGTCTCCTCCGGCATGAGGTCGTGGTCCGTGCAGCCAAGGATATCTTCCGGCTTCCTGCCAAACCGCGGATTATGGATCCAGGTGTAGCGCAGATCCTTGTCCTGGGTGAAAACGGAAATGTTGGAGCCGGTCAGGGCGGTTTCGAAGCGCTCGTTGATACGCTTGACCTCCCGCCGCGTTTTGCCGACCTTGTCGGAAAGCTCGACGTTTTCAGCCTTCAGCATATCGTTGACCCGCTCCAGATCCTGCAGCGAAGGAATGGCAAGAAGCATCGGCCGCACCCGCCAGACAACAACCGCGGTTGCCACCGAGACAACGGCAGTGACCAGCTTGATCAGGCCTTGCGCGCCGTAAATCGGCCACCAAAGCGTTGCCAGGGCCGTCAGATGGGTCAGGCCACACGCCAGAATGAAGGCGATGAACAGATACCCGATCCTGCGAGAATTCCCCTGGATGTCCGGACGCCTGCGCAGGAAGTCGAAAATCATGAAGGGAATGGTAAAATAGGCCAGAGCGATCAAACCGTCCGAGATCGCATGCATGGCTACGAGGTCCGGACGCCACAGCAGGCAGTATCCATGCGGCATGAACGACGCCGCTCCAAAAAGATATGTAACAATATCAGACATTTCGGTCTTGCTCCGTTATCCGGGCATATGTCCTTGCGCTGAAGTCCCGCAAAAAGAAAGCCGCTTGCGCACCAGGGCGCCAGTCCATGTTCGGCGCTGTCGCCGACCGCAATTCATTTGGAACCATTACCCTTAGGAACCGTTTGCCATGTGTCATCAAGACAAGGAGAAAACGACCGATGAATTGGGACCGGATTGAAGGAAACTGGAAAGAATTCAAAGGAAAGGCCATCGCCCAGTGGGGCAAACTGACCGACGACGAAGTCGATCGCGTCGACGGCCGCCGAACGGAACTTGCTGGCCTCATCCAACAAAAATATGGCAAGACCCGCGAAGAAGCCGAGAAGGACATTGAGGACTGGCTCTCACGGCACTGAAGGAAAAGGGCGGGCCTTAGTGCCCGCCTCTTCCCTTCCGGACTGAATTTGCAGCGTTCTGACACGGCAGACAAGCGACCCGATCCTTCGTCCTGCTCGCTTTCCAAGGAACGCACGCAAGACAAAGGGAACGTTTCGCTCATCCTGTCACTGCCTGCCTCAGGCAGCGACGACTTCTTCCGTGCCCTTGAAAAACAGGGCCTGGCTGATGCCAGCCTTGACCGTGTTCGGGTTGAACGGCTTGGTGATGAGGAACGTCGGCTCCGGCCGCTCGCCGGTCAGCAGGCGCTCGGGGAAGGACGTGATGAAGATGACCGGAACGGACATTTCCGCAAGGATTTCCTTCACCGCATCGATACCCGATGAGCCATCGGCGAGCTGGATATCGGCAAGAACCAGCCCAGGCTTCTGTGCCTTCGCGGCAGCAATAGCGTCGCTTGCCGTGCGGGCAACGCTGGTGACACCATGACCGAGGGATTCCACGATCTGGATAAGATCCATGGAAATGAGCGGCTCGTCCTCGATGATCAGCACATCGGTCTTGGTCTGCCGGTCGATTTCAGAGATCGCATCCTGAACCAGCCCGGTCACATCCTCTTCACTGCGCTGAATGATGAGCGCGGTTTCGGGAAGCGAGAAACCTTCCAGCGTCGACAGCAACAGGGTCTGCCGGCTTTCCGGCGCCATGGTTGCCAGACGCTGCTGAGCAGTCTGCTCGAAAATGGAAACTGTCCCGTCGTGTGTGGTTGGCGGAACGACACTTGCGTTCCACAGAACATGGAAAAGCCGGTACAGACCGATCTTCACGCCATGAGTCGTGTCGATGATGGTCTGATCTGCCACCAGCGCCTGCAAGCATGCCCTGACATAGGCATCGCCACTTTTCTGACTTCCCGCCAAAGCTCTTGCATATCTGCGCAGATATGGCAGCAGCGGCGCGATTTCTTCCGAAAGGCTCACGGACATAAATAAGTTCCTTAATGTGTTGCCGCTCGATAGCGGCCGAACGGCCCGCTTACAGCGCGCCCGTAAATCGAAAATGCATTCGGCAAAAAAAAGTTCCCTGCCGAAGGAACTTTTTTTTTGCCACTGCGTTTATGTCTCAATTAAGCCTATCTTCGAAGACGCGAAAATCGGAAATCTGCAATGGCAAGCAAGCTCAACCCCGAAATGCCCAACGCTGGGTTCGGTGTCATCACACCCTCGGCGGGATCCAAGTCCAAAGAGGACTGGATCGGCAACCAGCTCAAAAAAGTTTATGACGAGGCCCTGTCGGAAGACATTCCCGACGACATGATGGATCTGTTGTCTGCATTGGATGTTAGAGGCTCTGACGAGGAGGCCGCAGAATGAATGTCGCACAGTTCAAACAGGATCTCGTCGACGCGATTCCCCGATTGCGCGCCTTCGCCAGATCCATCAGCGGCGACCGCGACCGCGCGGATGACCTGGTTCAGGAAACGCTGGCGAAGGCGATTGCCAACAAGGACAAGTTCACCGAAGGCACCAATCTCACCGCCTGGCTGATCACCATTCTCCGCAACCAGTATTATTCCGTCGGCAGAAAGATGCAGCGCGAAGTTGCAGATCCCGATGGAGAACACGCCGCCAGCCTGGAAAGCAAGCCGCAACAGTCAGGTCATCTGGAACTGAAGGATTTTTTGAGCGCCCTTCAGGTTCTCGCCGATGACCAGCGCGAAGCCCTCATTCTGATCGGTGCCAGCGGCTTCTCTTATGAGGAAGCTGCCGAAATCCTCGGTGTGAAGGTTGGCACCGTCAAAAGCCGCGTCTCCCGCGCGCGCCTGCGCCTGGAAGATCTCATGAACGGCAACGAACACTTCGAACGGTCCGAGCTCGCTGCCGCCGCATCCGCATCCCTGATCAGGGACGCCCTGACCGTCTGATCATTCTCGAACAGACCAGATTGTATCCGCTTTTGCGCCTGTAACAGACAACGGGTGCACGGTTTCTGGTGCGGACACGCGAGTTTGATTGGAGCGTCTAATAGCAACAGCGGCTGGCAGGGTTTCATCCCGGATGAAGCCCTGACGGTCTGAGGGGGACTGTGATGCATCTGATCTATCAGGAGAATGCCCGCGAACACGCCCTTGTTCGTCTCACCAAGGGATTCCTGTTCGTCCCCATTTGCATCACCCTCATGGGCGCCTTGCTCGCCTTCGGGGCATTCCTGGTAGACGACCTGGGTCTGCTGAACAGAGCTTTCGACTTTTTCGCCTACAGCTCCATAAGCGTCGATGGCGCCCGCTCGGTCCTGTCGACCATTGCCGGCGCCATGATGTCCGTCATCAGCCTTGTCTATTCGTTGACGCTGGTTGTCTTCACACTCGCCGCAGGCAATATTTCAGCGCGTCTTCTGGAAACCTTTGCCAGCAACCGGACAACGCAGATCACGATCGGCCTTCTGGGCGCGACCTTCGTTTACTCGATGATCGCCTTGTTCGGTGTCGACGAAAACGAGGATCTGCGATTTTCCGTCATCCTCTGCATTCTTCTGGCGTGCGCGAGCTTTTTCTGGCTGGTCTACTTTGTAAACGACGTGGCTGGACGAATTCGGGTCGATGCGGAAATCGGCCGGATCCATTCCTCGCTCCGGTTCTCGATCGACGAGCTTCTGGCCAACGAACCGCGTGAAAAACCCAACGACTTTGACGAGATCCCCGATCTGCCGATCTGGGTCTTCAACTCGACCTACAGTGGCTATATCACCTTCATCGACAGCAACCAGCTCATCGAAATCGCAAAGTCTCTCGACGGTTTCATCGAGGTGACGGTGAGCCCCGGAACCTACGTCATCGAAGGCATGCCGATTGCCAAAGTGCGCACTGCCGAGACTGAGCCGAACCTCAAACAACTCGATAAAACTTTTCAGATCGAAAAGGCAAGGGCCCCCGAGGGGGACATCCAGTTTTCGGTCCACCTGATGGTGGAGATCGCCTTGCGCGCTCTCTCGCCCGGCGTCAACGACAGCTACACCGCCATCAGCGCAATCGATCACCTGTCGGCCTCCGTCGCCCGGATCCTTCAGCGCGGCGCTCCAAGTTCGCTGATCACCGATGACGAAGACACCCCTCGCCTCTGGCTGACCATTCTGGAAATGCACGATCTGCTGGACACGGCCGTCGGCCCGCTGCGTCAGGCCGCGAGAGGCAATGTCCTTGTGCTGGATCACTTCATTTCCGCCCTGGAAAAGGCATCGCTCGTATGCCGCAAGGAGCATTTGCCACTGGTTTCCAAGCAGTTGTACAACATCGCACAGGACGCGGTCTTCTCCATCGAAAGCAGACCGGACCGACAGCAGATCGCTCGCAGGCTCTGGATCGCCCGCAATACCGTGCGCGAGCAGGCGAAGGCCGGCTAGGGCATAGCCCGGAAAGCAGTTTCTGTTTTTCTTGAAAAAACTGTGCACCCGGAAAGTAAAAAAACGTGTCGCCCGTTCAATCGGGCAGGACACGCTTTTGACGAGGCGCTAAGTAGACCATTCAAAGAAGAAGCGATGACAGGTCCCTGATGCGGCCTGATCATCAGGACCACGCGTTCCGTCTTTCTGTCCCAGCCGTGCGCAAGACACAAAAAAGGGCGCCGAAGCGCCCGTTTTTATCTTGTTAGACCCGACGGCCTCTGATCGCATGTGCCACTGCCGAAATCAGGAACAGCGCAATTGCGACGAAGAAGATCAGCTTGGCGATGCCGACCGCAGTGCCGGCGATACCACCAAAACCAAGAACGGCTGCAACGATAGCAACCACCAAGAACAACAGTGCCCAGGAAAGCATATCAACCTCCGATATTTGAGATATGGTAATTGAACGCAGCCACGCGAAATTGGTTCCGAATATTTTTTCAGTTTTATTTTGCCCCTTTAAAAGAAGAGCAGGGAACCTTCTGCACGCCTGACCGTTTCCGAAACAGTTACACAACCCGGAGATCTGTCATGGAATATGGTATTGTTGGCCTCTTGATCCTCATCGTGGATGTCTACGCGATCATCCAGGTTCTCGGGAGTGGATCCTCCACCGGCGCCAAGCTGCTGTGGGTCCTCGGCATCCTGATCTTCCCGGTTGTCGGCTTTATCGTCTGGCTGCTGGCCGGACCGAAAAGTTCCAGCAAACTTGCCTGAATGAACGCGCCACGACACCGCACCTTACGAGCGTCGGATCGTGGCGCCAGTTCAGAACTTCAAGCAAGTTCAGAACCTTACCCAGCACACGTTAAGTTTCCAACATAAACGGGAGTCGCAGAAATGCTTCGCCATCTACTCGCCACCACCGCAATCGTTGCAGCCATTTCGACGGCAGCTGTCGCCGGTGACACCGCAGCGACAAAGAACGGCGGCAAGGCCGGTGCAGAAAACGAAACCGGCGTCTATGAATTTGAACTCCACACGCTTGCTCCGGACATGACCACCGGCATTCTGGCCACCAACATGGTCGGCAAGCCGGTCCTCACCAGCAGAAACGCTGACGGCGAAGAGATCGGCGACATCAATGACGTCGTCTTCGGCCGGGACGGAACCGTGCGCGCGGTGATTGTCGGCGTCGGCGGGTTCCTTGGCATGGGTGAAAAGGAAGTCGCTCTCGATTTCTCGCGCCTAAACTTCGTGTCCGGTCAGGAAAACCAGCTCATCGTCGTCACCGACGTTTCGCGCCAGGAACTGGAAGGCGCGACCCCTTATGAGCGTCCGGACTATATCCCACACTGGATGACGGCCGAAGGTGCTCGCGAGCAGATGGACAAGGTCACTGCAAGCGCCAAGGACACCTATGAAACCGTCCGCAAGGAAGCAATCGATCCGGCCAAACAGCGCCTGGACGAAGCCATGGCCGACCCCTGGACCGCTGAGAAAACAGAGGTCGACACGGCCAGCGTTTCCACTGATGAGCTGATCGATTCCACGGTCTACACCAGTCAGGACACTGACATCGGTGAGGTCGCCGAGGTCCTGATCGGCAAGGATGGCAAGGCGCAGGCGGTTGTCATTGATGTCGGCGGCTTCCTTGGCTTCAACGCAAAGCCAGTGGCCGTCGCATATCCCAGCCTCAAGATGTTCGAGACGGAAAATGGCGACCTCCTGGTGACCGCCCCCTTCACCAAGGAACAGCTTGAAAACGCGCCGACCTATGAGCCGGCCGCTTACAAGTCCAATCCGGACGCGGTTCTGCTGAAAGGCTGAACGGGAAACCCCTGCATCTGACAAGAACGGGTCGCTTCGGCGGCCCGTTTTTGCGTCGATTTCAGGTGATGGGGGGATGGGTCTTCTTCTGCACGCAAGGGATCAAGGGAACCTGCACTTGTTTCAAAGTTATCGGCGGGGTCAAGGGGGCTGAGGTCCGCCCTCTCCCCTCCCCTTAACCGGTCTGGATGGTGGTCCGTCTTTTCGGCCATACGGCCCACAGAACTTTTGAAATGAAAGCGCTTGTCAGTTTAAGGAAACCATGCACAACAGCCGGCACGTCCGCGCTCTACAAAACCTGCGCCCGCGCCTGGCACCAGTTGGACATAATCTCACACAAATACGGATAGTCAGAATCGTTGCGCTGGCATTCGGCGCGCAGAAAATCCTCTACCGCCGTGCCTTTCTCAACCGGCAGCAGGCGCGTGACCTGCACCCGTTCATGAATGGCGTTGGCGCTTTCATGGATCGCGGTGATGTGCACATCCCGGTGGCACTGCTCAAGGAAATATTCCCTGAGAGCCTTAGCCGCCCAACACCTGCTTGCCCGGTTCCATTGCCTGCATTCCAGCTAGGGTACAATAGGTCTTGGTAATCGGGGTCAGGAACTCCACCAGGAGCCGGTTCTTGCCGCCTCGACCGTCGAGGCGCAATGCTTTTTCTCACATCACGGCTTCGCATTGGCCCTGCACACACGACTTGGTGACGATCCGTGACCCGCTGTGATGGATGATTATCGTTTTTCAAGCGTCTCTCTCTTGAACAAATCGAAGGAGACCGACGAATGATTAATCGCAGAGACATGATGGTTGGCACGACTGTCGCAGTTGGCTTGATGGCCGCTGCGATACGTCCCACCCTGGCAACCCAGAACGCCGGGCCGCAAAAAGGCGACTATGTTTTGGTCTGCAATGAGGACAGTCAAACCCTGTCCGTGATCGACCCGGTGGTCAATCGGGTCATCAAGACCATCAATCTCACCAGCTTTGACGAAGACCCCCGCCCGCCCTTCCGATTTGTCACCGGCGGCATTATGCCGACCCATGAGGCAATGATGGAAAAGGCGCTGTTTCACGGTGCGATCCATGTGCATGGCGGAGCACCGTCTCCGGATCAACTGCTGTCAGCCATAAGCGGCCGCGGGTCCAGCAACATCTACCTGATCGATTACCAGGACCTCTCCGTGATCGGCAACAAACCCAACCCGCAGGCCGCCAGCGATACCGTGGCAGAGCGCATTACTAGCGGTGTGCTGGTCGGCCGCGAGCCGCACGAACCAACATTTTCGCGGAACGGCAAGGAGATCTGGGTCGCGCTGAGAGGCGAAGACCGTATTGCCATTGTCGATACCGACCTGGCGCGTGCGGAAAGCGCCGGCGCGCCGGTACGAGCGGTTCGCAGTTATGTCGAAACCATATACGGCCCTGCTCAGATTTGGTTTTCCAAGGACGGCGCTTTGGCTTTTGTGATCTCGCAGAAGGAGTCAAAAATTGATATCTTCCGAACCAATATCGGGGTCGACGGGTTTAGTGCCCCCACCCGCGTGCGGACCATCGACATTTCCGAACAGGATCCTTTCGGCTTCACCCCGTTTCAGAAAATCGCGCCCGATGGCACGGAAATGTGGATGTCGCATAAAATCGCCGATCACCTTTCCGTTCGAAGCGTCAGCGAAAGGTACGATTTGGTGGATTACATCGACCTTGGTGAAAGGGCACGTCCCAACCATGTCGAATTCGCCGAGAACGCCAAAGGTAAAGTCGTATTTGCGAGCCTGGGCCGCATTGATGACAACGGCCCCGGCGGCGTTGCATCAAGTCGCATCGCAATCATCGACCGCGACGCCCAAGCTGGAAGGCGTAAGATCGTTGGGACATTCTTCAGCCATGGGCGGGAATCGCACGGTATCTGGGTCGATCCCGACGCCACAAGGCTCTACGTCGCTCATGAGCAGGACGAGTTGCCCGGAACCCCCAATGAGGGGCAGACCGTCACTTCGGTCTTTGACATCACGAACCCGTTCAAACCGGTTTTTGTCACGCAAATTCCCCTTGGATATCTTGACCTGCCGTCGGGCCGGCTTCGCAACAAGAAAAGCATCAATCTGATCTATGTGCGCCCCGGCGCGCAGATGCATACGGGCTAAAGGAGACTGGCATGAGTTCTAACCAACCAGCACAGGCCACGGCCCTGGGTCACACTCATTCTCCGTCCCGGACCACGACCGCAGGTATGGACCACGGGTCGGCCTCTGCCACCGATGTTTCTGAATTTCAGAATCAGATGGACACGGATATGTTGCGGATGATGCAGGATATGCATGGCCCCGGCTATTCTGGCGACCCCGACATTGACTTTCTAACCATGATGATCCCCCATCATCAGGGCGCAGTCGATATGGCGCGCCTCGCACTTGTTTTCGGAGAGGATCCGCTGACGAGATCAATTGCTGAGGGCATCATCTCCAATCAGCATACGGAAATTCTGGCCATGAGATCACGGCTTGCGCTGCTGAAAGAGCAGCGCGAAAAAGCGAAGCCGGAATATCCCACACTGAACGGAACGCGCGGTGCGGCGCCGTAAATTCTCTTGCACGGCGTACGCGCACCAGGGGTGGGACAACGCCCACCCCGTCCTTTCTCGCACTGCTCAATGGCACCAATTCGCCAATAATCGGTCGACTTCTACTCCGCGCCGATCGTCTGGGAACAAACTGCTCCCAGTTCCGTATCTATTCCAGTTCCGACCAACAGCCGGCGACACCGCTGCGATGAGGGGCGGCGCTAAGACCGATAACGACACTGGCGTCTATGAATTCGAACTTCACACCCTTGCTCCGGATAGGACCACCGGCATCCTCGCCACCAACATGGCCGGCAAACCCGGACACCTGACAAGAACGGGTTGCTTCGGCGGCCCGTTTTACGTCGACTTGAGGTGGTCGGGGGGGATGGGTCTTCTTCTGCAGGCAAGCAAGGCAAAGAAGCGTAGAAAATCTGCGCTCATTTTGGAGCAACTGAAGGTGCGAGGATAGCCGATCGGTCCTCCCCTCCTCCCTTGCCCCTAAGCCGAATCACAAGGAGGTTTTCTCAATCTCCGGCCATTGGTCTCAGGCAAGCCAGTAAGCGACGGTCGCGACCGCTGCCAACGCAACGATCAGACCCACCAGCGTAACCACGCCATCGCGCACCAGAAGTCCGAGGCTCAGCAACAGAATGGCCGAACCCGGCAGGGCGACAGCAAAGGGCAGCAGGGTAGCGGGATAAACAAGAAGCGACAGAAAGATGCAAAACGCCGCGACGATCCGGCTTGCTGTATCGCCGGCCAACAGGGACAGACGCTGTCCGAGGTAGCGGTCGGCCCGCTCCGCATAAGGGGTCAGCTTGTCGATGGTCGACGTCACCTTCTGCTTGGGCAGACCGCGATTGCGCACGAACGACGGCAGCCAGATCGCGGATCTGCCGACAACGAGTTGGCCCGCCACCAGAAGCGTCAACGTGGTGAGAATGATGGGAACGCCTGGAATGGCTCCTATGGGCGAAATCATCACAAGGGCCGGCAGAAACAGCAAAGGGCCCGCCGCACGGCTGCCGGACGCATTCAGCAGCGTGCCGACATCAGCCTTGCCTTCCTCTTCGATTTCGTCTTCCCAGTTGGTGAGAACGCCTTTGATTGTCTTTGCCTGATCGGATGCCATTTCGGAACTCCTTCAGTTGGACCTGACTTTCAGCCTGCAGGCACTTGCCCGGCGGCAACAGGCGCTGAAAACGCAAAAAGGGCCGGCAAAGCCGACCCTTCTTGACGTCATGTCACTTGGTTCACTTGACTGCTTTCAACGAAAGCTGGCTGATACCAAGGGTAATGTTGGTGCCCGTCTGGCTTTCGACGCTCAACGGGTTCAGCGCAATCGATTTGTCGAAGCCGCCGATAAGGGCATTGGCCTTCAGGCCCGCACCAAGGCTTGCACCTGCGGTCACACCGCCGTATTCACCTTCAAGGGCACCGACTTCCAGGTCAGCGGTCGGGGCAACGACACCCCAGATCAGCGTAGCCGAGTCGGTCGTACCGATATCGAGCCCGAATTCGCTCACGGTCGCCGTGTAATAGCTGGCTGCACCGCCACCGGCCCGGTCGAACGTGCAGTTCATGATGGCCTTGGAACCGACGATGAAATTGGTTTCCTGCTCGACAACGCAGGTCAGTTTTCCGACCTCGACGCCAGCAGGCTTGTCCTGAGCCATGACAGGCGACGCAAGAAGCGTGGCACCGGTAAGCATCAGGGCGAGTTTCGTAAACCGTTTCATCAATGTCTCCTTCGTGTAAGAGCCTTCCGGAATGCTCCGGTCCGCCTTCATCACGGTGGAAACGTCTGCCCCGTCAGTCAGTTCCAAAATATTTCTACAGATCGTCCATCAGCGCATCGCCATCGGCAGATAAAGGGCAACCTGCGGCAGGGCGATCAGCGCGGCGACCATGGCCAGCATCGCCAGCACATAGGGAATGGCTCCCAGCATCACCTCGGCAATGGATCCTCCGCGCCGCGCGCTCTGGACAACGAAGAGATTGAGCCCCACCGGCGGTGTGATCAGCGCCATCTCGATCAGCACGATCATGAGGATGCCGAACCAGACCGGATCATAGCCCAGGCTGATGACGATCGGCACCACGATCGGGATGGTGATGACCATCAGCGACAGGGTCTCGATGAAGAAGCCAAGCACGATATACATCGCGACGATCACCAGCAGCGTCTGCAGGGGATCGAAGCCGAGGCCTTCCAGAAATCCGCGCAACTCCTGCGACAGGCCGGCTGCCGAAAGCGTGAAATTGAGGAACGATGCCCCGATGACCACCAGCATGATCATGGCCGTGACCCGCACGGTACCGATCAGCGCTTCACCGATCATGCGCGTGTTCAGCCCGCCAAAGAGCGCGGCAATTGCCAGTGCCCCGGCAACTCCGACAGAGGCGGCTTCGGTCGGCGTCGCCCAACCCTTGTAGATCGAGCCGATGATGGCACTGAACAGAAGAATGATCGGCAGAAGGTCTGCCAGACCGAGCAGCATGTCCCGAAAGGGGAACGTCCGCCGTTCCCCGCCAAGCTTCGGATTGATCAGGCAGACTATCGCAGTGACCGCCAGAAACGCCAGCGCCAGCAGGATACCGGGCAGAAGCCCTGCCAGAAAGAGCTGGGGGATCGAGGTCTGGGTCAGAAAACCGTAGACGATCAGGTTAATCGATGGCGGGATCATGATCCCGAGCGTTCCCCCGGCGGCAATCGCACCGGAAAAGAGCTTCGGATCGTAGCCCAAACGGTCGGCCTGCGGCATGGCCACTGTCGCCACTGTGGCAGCGGTCGCCACCGACGAGCCGGATGTGGCCGAGAACATGGTGGCGGTCGCCACATTGGCATGCACCAGCCCGCCGGGCAGCCAGGAGACCCAGCGGTCGAGCGCCGAATAGGTGCGCGCGGCAATACCTGTGCGCACCAGGATCTCCCCCAGCAGCACGAAGAACGGAATGGCGATCAGCGCCGCATTTTCCGACGTCGACCAGACCATCGACCCGAGCCCGCGCGTTAGCGGAAACGCACTGAAGAACTGGTCGATGCCGAAGCCCAGCAGGAACAGCACGATGCCGACAGGAATGGAAAGGCTCAGGAGGCCGAGAAGGCCGACGGAAACAAAGGAAAGCATCAGGCCGTCTCCCCTTCCGGAAAGGCGCCGATGGCCTGCTCGGATTTTGTGAATTCGCCGCGCAGCACCAGCAGCACACCGGCAACAAAGGTCAGCCAAGCTGTGACCGCGAACCAGACCCACCCGGCGAACCAGGGCAATTGCACCAGCGCAAGCGGGGTTTCGAGAGGCGTATTCGCCGTCGAGGAATTGCGCAGGGTTGTCTCCACCACCGGCCAGCACTTCAGCGCGACGATGGAGACGGTAGAGGACAGGGCGAAGATCGACAGAAGATCCAGCACCGCCCGCCATTTCGGCAGACCGACCGAACGGCGCAGGAAATCGATCCGGATATGCGACAGTTCGCTCAATCCGAATGCCATGCCCCAGGCCGTGCCGATGGCCATCACATAGCCGGAGATTTCGTCGGTGCCGCCGAAGGAGGCACCGACACGGCGGAGACAGATATCAATCAGAACAAGACCTGCACAGGTGAGGAACAGAACACCGACCGCAATCGCAATCGTCCGGTTGATCCTCGACAGGATTGACAGGAGTTTCTCCGCCACCTCGATGTCTCCCGGGCTCTAGTTGGTCTTGATCTGGACACCGACGACGGTGCCGACACTGTCGTTCCAGCGCGCGGCCCAGTCGCCACCGGCCCGCTCTGCCCATTCCGGCAGAACATCCGTTTCCAGGATCTGGCGCGCCCGCTCGATGTCGCCGTCGCTGGCTTCGACCAGAACCATGTCACGCACCTCGCCGGAAGAGCACTCGCCCTTGCCGGTCAGGCAGGCGATGTCATTCGTCAGCGCACCTTCTGCCGACGCCCAGGCGGGGGCTTCGAACTTCTCGGCAATTTCCTTTTGGATCAGGGCCTGGGTCTCCCCGGACAGGGCATTCCACTTGTCGAGATTGATCGCGGTCACCACCGGGTCCCAACCACCCAGCGGGATCGGCAACAGATGTGTGCTCACTTCCCACCACCCGGCGCTGTAGCCCGAGCCTGCCCCGGTCACCGCACAATCGACGACGCCTTTCTGCAGCGCGCCGGGCACTTCGGAAAAGGCAACCGTAATGCCTTCAGCACCCAGCGCTTCCAGGAACTTGGCCGTCATGCGGCCGGACGCGCGGATCTTCTTGCCCTTCAGGTCGTCCAGCGAACCGACTTCAGCGTTGCAGAACACCACCTGCGGCGGATAGGGCGCAATGGCGAGCACTTTGGAATTGAAGCGTTTCTCGAAGATCTCCTCCACCATCGGCCGGGCAGCGTCGACAGCCGCATGGGCCTTGTCGGCGGACATGGCAACCAGCGGCACATCGAGGCCTTCCAGTTCCGGAGCATCAGCAACCGCATAGTCGCCAACCGTCATGCCGACGTCGAACACACCCTGACCAAGCAGGCGGAACACTTCGCCAACGCCGAGATTCATCTGGTTATGGGTGGTGACGGTGGTGTTGATGGTGCCGCCGGATGCTTCGGGCAAGGTGGTCTGCCAGAACGGCGCTTCATAGTCCTGATGCAGTGGCAGGCTGGACCAGCTGCCGACAACAGACAGATCTTCCGCTGCGGCGGCCGAGGCCATGGCGGCACCGGCCATGAGGAAAGTCAGAATCTTTTTCATGTGTCCACTCCGTGAAGGTTCGAGCTTACAGCGTCTTTTTTGTTATGATTGGAATTTCAGCGTCATCCGGGATGTCCGTGATCAGCATGTGTCCCGGTTTATGGGTAATCAGCAGCGGCAGGGCCGCGTTCTGGATGATGGCCTGTGGCGTCACTCCGCAAGCCCAGAAGACGGGCGTGTAACCGGCCTCCACCGGCACCGCATCGCCCCAGTCCGGCTTGCCGAGATCGGAAATCCCGATGGCGGCGGGATCGCCGATATGGACGGGCGATCCGTGGGCCAGCGGAAAGCGGGCCGAAATGGCAACCGCATCCTGGACCCGCTCATCCGGGATCATCCGCATGGAAACAACCATCGCACCCCGGAACGGCCCGGCCGGTATCGTTTCCAGGTTCGAGCGGAACATCGGCACGGTGACATTGCTGGAAATGTGCCAGACATCGATCCCCGCTTCGATCAGGGCATGTTCGAAAGTGAAGGAACAGCCAAGCGCAAAGGCGACGAGATCGTCGGACCACAAGGCGCTTATGTCCGTCACGGAGCCTTCCAGCTGGCCGTCGCGATAGATGTTGTAGGCCGGAACGTCGGTACGGATATCCAGACAATGTCCCAGGGTGAACAGGAGGGGATTTCCCGTGTCCGAAGCACCGATGAGCGGGCAGGGCTTGTGATTGCGCTGGCAGAAACGCATGAAATCCAGCGCATAGGCTTCCGGAATGATCGCCAGATTGGCCTGAAGCAGGTTCTTGCCGAGCCCCGCCGTGTGAGAGCGATAGCTGCCGGACCTTATCTGCGCCCGAAGCGTTTCGATGCTTTCCTGTCGTAGGGCTTCATAAGACTGCAACACCGGGGCTCTCCTTGACTGGAGAAATGCTCCCGCATTGCACATATAAACTCAAATAGAATGAATTTAGCAGATCCTATAAAGGATTTTTATAATCTGAGTAGGCGACTGCCACCTCCAGCGCCTTCTTCGCCGCAGCCGCCACGATGTGGCTGCGCGGGTCACCGAGATAACTTGCGGAGAACCTCAGGGCGTCCGGCACCCATCCCGGATCGAACTCGACGATACTCCCGCCCTCCACATAGGGCCGTGCCAGCGCCTTCGGCAACGCTGCGACCCCCAGCCCTGCTTCCACAAGCCGGAAACAGGCCGAGAGCGACGACGACGGAAACATCTGCACGTCCGGAGCAACCCGTTCGAACAACAGCGTTTTCAGCTCGCGGTAGGGGCGCGTGTGCCGGGCGTAGGTGATCACCGGTTTCTCCCGCAGAAGCGCCACGGCCTGGTCTCCTTCAGCCGGGCTATCCGCCGCCACATACCAGCCGAGATCGAAGCCGGGCAGCTCGATATTGTCGACCGAATATTCAGATATCGGCCCCAGCAACAAGGCCAGATCTATTTCCCGATCGAGCAGCCCGGCCCTCAGGTTCACCGAGATATCGACGTTGATTTCCACGATCAGGTTCGGAAAGTCGGCCCGCAGCGCAGCCACCAGATCCGGCAGCCAGCACTGCGCGATGGTTTCCGAGGCCCCGATGCGCAGATGCCGGTCAATCCCCTCGCGGGAGACCACCGTCTCCTCGACCTTGTCCGACAGACGCTCGAACTGCTCGGCAAAGGTCTGCAACAGCTCACCGCGCTTGGTCAGCTTCAGCCTGCCGGGAGAACGCTCGAACAACTCGGTGCCCAGCGCTTCTTCCAACCGCTTGATCCGCGTCGTCACCGCCGGCTGGGTCAGGTTCAAACTGCCCGCCGCCTTGTTGACGCTGCCATGGCGGACAACGGCCAGAAAGGCCCTCAGTTGATCGAGATTGAGCGGATGCATGAAAGGTCCCGGCGTGATCGGTTTGGGCTACTTTGCGCGAAGCTGCGGAGATTGAAAAGCTTTCGGGAAAAGACCGGGTGCGACAGACCCCAGCAACCTCCCGCCCTGCGCAGTGTCCTTCCGTCTCCCCCGCATGCGGACAGCGGGGGATGCACCTCAGCAAAACATTTTGGTGCGACTGCCGAAACTCTGTCCCTGTGTCTTGAGGAAGATCAGGCGCTCAGAGCCAGTTCGGATCGCCCCAGCACTTTCCCCGCCAGTCGCCGGATCCGATCCGGCTCCGGATGGTGGTCCGCCTTCTCGGCCATCCGCGCCCACAGGACCTTTGAAAGGGCCGCGCTTGTCAGTTTCATGAAGTCATGCGCCAGAGCCGTCGGGTCCTCGCTTTGCAGTACCCTCTCCCGTGTCTGGCACCAGGTCGACACGACCTCGCCCAGCTGCGGATAGGCCGTATCATTGCGCTGGCATTCGGCGCGCAGGAAATCCTCGAAGGCCTTGCCTTCCTTGCCTGGCAGCAGACGCGTGACCAGCGCCCGTTCGTGAATGGCGTTGGCACCTTCATAGATCGCGGTAATCCGCACATCCCGGTAGGACTGTTCCAGAAAATATTCCTTGAGATAGCCGTAGCCACCCAGCACCTGCATGCCGAGTTCCGTCGCCTGCATGCCTGCCTTTGTACAGAAGGTCTTGGCGATCGGGGTCAGGAATTCCGCCAGCGCCCGGTTCTCGCCCGCTTCGACCGTGACCAGCGCCAGATGCGCGATGGCCCGCCCCCCAAGGGCAAGGGCGTCGATCTCGTCCAGCATGCGCCGGACATCCGCATGGCCATCCAGTGTCACGGGCTTGCCCGCTGCATCCCGGCCCTGTTTGCGCTCTGCCGCATAGGTGCTGGCAATGTCCGCGGCGCGGGCAGCATGGGCGACACCCTGCAAGGCCACGTCCACGCGGGCGTGGTTCATCATCGTGAACATCGCCTTCAGGCCCTCGCCTTCCCGGCCGATCAGTTCGGCCGTGGCCCCATCAAAAGCAAGCTGGCAGGTGGGTGAGGCATGAAGGCCCATCTTTTCCTCAATGCGGGTGACAGTCACCGCATTCCGGCTGCCATCCGTACGGGTACACGGGCACAGAAACAGCGACAGCCCCTTCACGCCTTCGTCTGATGTCCGTGCCAGCACCAGATGGTGGATCTTTTCGCTCATGTCCTGATCGCCGCCGGAAATGAAGATCTTCTCACCGCTGATCGACCAGCCGTCGTCCGCCTGCACAGCGCGGCAGCGGATGCGGGAGAGGTCCGACCCGGCTTCCGGTTCGGTCAGGCACATGGTCGCCAGGGCTTCACCGGAGGCAAACTGGGGGATCACCCGTGCCTGCTGATCTTCCGTTCCGAAGGCAAGCAGGGTGCGGGCCGCCCCGGCCGCAAGGCTCGTCACCATCTGCAGACTGTGGTTGGCACCGGTGAAGATTTCAGACGTGATCGCAAGCGCGCCGGCATCGAGCCCCTGCCCGCCAAGCTGTTCCGGAATTGTCAGCCCCGGCCAGCCCTGTTCCGCATAGGCGGCATAGGCCTCGCGGAACCCGTCCGGCATCCGCACCCGCCCCTCCTCCAGCCGGCAGCCCTGGCTGTCGCCCGGCTCATTCAGGGGCGCCAGTTGCCCCTCGGCGAAGGCGGCGAAGTGGCCGCCGATCTCGGCGGCAAGGTACGCATCGAAATGCGGCAGATCCGCCGCCCCTGCAACATGGGTCAGGCAGAACAGGATATCGTCAAGCGGTGCGGCAAAGGGTTTCATGGGCTACAGGCTTTCAGCAGATAATCGATCGGGTGTTCGCTTTGTATTCCCCCTCATCCTGAGGAGGACCGTCAGGATGAGGAAGCAGCCGGTCAAAGGCTTCTGGCAGAGAGCTGTCAAAGGCCACGCAGTTAGCTCCCTCACTCCACCCGAAACAGCGACACCAGCACGGCGGACGCCAGGCGGCGGCCGGTGCCGAGGAAAAGGGTGCGGTTGACCCAGTCGTAACGCGGGTCACCCGTTTCCAGCCGCGCCACCGTGCGGAAATAATAGAGGGCCGGGTCGACATCCTCGCCGCGGGCAAGGGCTTGCAGAACCTCCGGCGGGCCATGGCGCACGCCCTTGTTGATGATCTCGATCACCGCGCCGTCGTCTGTCTCGAAGGCATAGCGAGTGTCGATATCGGCCGAACCGTCATCAAGGATGGTTTGCCAGTCGGCGCCCATGTCGAGCACCCTTCCGGACACTTGACCGCCCACACGGCCACCGATGATCGGGATGATCCGCCGCGTTCCCGCCCTGCCCTGTCCCATTTCCCGGACAGGGCCAAGTTCGACCTCAAGGTCGCAGAAGTGGGTGAGGTCCGGGGCGATCATGCCAGCCCCAGCAGCCTTGCCGCATTGCCCTTGATGATGTCCGGACGCAGCTCGTCCTTGATGGCGATCTTCTCGAAATCCGCCAGCCAGCGTTCCGGGGTAATCATCGGCCAGTCGGAGCCGAACAGCACCTTCTTCTTCAGGATCGAGTTGCAGTATTTCACCAGGATTTCCGGGAAATACTTCGGCGACCAGCCGGAGAGATCGATATAGACATTCGGCTTGTGCTGGGCCACCGCCAGGGCTTCTTCCTGCCAGGGGAAGGAAGGATGCGCGAGGATGATCTTCATGTCGGGAAAGTCGACCGCGACATCGTCCATATACATCGGGTTGGAGTATTTCAGCCGCATGCCGTTGCCACCGCGCATGCCGCTGCCGACACCTGTCTGGCCGGTGTGGAACAGCGCTATCGAGCCTTCTTCCGCAATCGCTTCATAAAGCTCGTAGGCCATGCGGTCGTTGGGGTAAAAGCCCTGCATGGTCGGGTGGAACTTGAAGCCCTTGATGCCAAAGTCCCTCATCAGGCGCCGCGCCTCGCGCGCACCCATCTTGCCCTTGTGCGGGTCGATGGAGGCAAAGGGGATCAGCACATCGTCATTCTCGGCGGCAAGCTCGGCCACTTCCTCGTTCTTGTAGCGGCGGTAGCCGGTCTCGCGTTCCGCATCGACCGGAAAGATCACCGCTGCGATGTTCTGCTCGCGGTAGTGGGCCGCCGTTTCCGGCACGGTCGGCGGATGGCTCCAGGGCGCGCGGAAGTATTTCGCCATCGTCGCCTGCAGGTCATCATAGCCATCATCGGAATGGCAGCCGCAGGGTTCCTCGGCGTGGGTATGGATGTCGATGGCGCGAACCTTGGTGATATCGACCATTTCAAGCGCTCCTCAATCAGAGTGTGACCACAGCCGGGTCATTGTCGTTGTAAAGCCGTTCCAGCAGCCGCTCGCGGCGTGACAGAACCTTGCGGATGTTCAAATTGCCCTTGGCGGTCATTTCGCCTTCCGGCATGGACGCCGGCTCTGACAGAACGATGGCGCGGGACACCAGCGTCGAGCTGCCGCTGATTTCGCGGGCACGGGCACTGAGCCGCCGGTGGAGTTCCCCCTGCAGCAGCTTGCAACGGAACGCGCCGTCATCATCCTGCAGGTCGAACCCTTCCCGTTTCAGTTCCCCGAGGTTGGGGAAGATCATGACGCCGATCTGCTGGCGGTCGGCGCCGGTAATGATCAGATCGGAGGCAAGCGGCGCGAGGCGGGACAGCATGTCGAGCTTCAGTTGCGCCGCCCGTACCCATGTGCCCGACTGCAGCTTGAAGTCTTCCGATATCCGGCCATCAAAGCGCATGCCCTTGTTCGGGTCTGCCGGGTCGAGGAACAGCATCGCATCCCCGGTTATGAAGAACCCTTCTTCATCGAAGGCGGCGGCCGTCTTTTCCGGATCGTTGAAGTAGCCCGGCATGATGTTGGGGCCCTTCACCCGGACTTCGCAGCGCATGTCAGCATCCGGGATCAGCTTGACGGTGACCCCGTTCACCGGAACGCCGACAATGCCTGAGTGCGGTGCCGGTTCCTGCTGCATAAGGGCCGAAGGTGCGGTTTCGGTAAGGCCCCAGGAAGAGGTCATCAACGGCACCTCGCCCTTGACCTCCATCGCCATGCGCTCGAACCCGGACCAGACCTCCTGCGGCAGCGAAGCCCCGGCATAGAAGATCAGGTCCAGATCCTCAAAGAAGCGGTGACGCAGGTCCGCATCCGCCTCCAGCGCCTTCAGCAGCATGCCGAACCCCAGCGGCACGTTGAACACCAGCGTGCCGGTCTTGAGTGTCAGGTTCTCGATCGTGCGCTCGAACAGGCCCTTCACCGGCTTGCCGTCGTCGATATAGAAACTGCCGCCATTGGCCAGCATCATGTTGAAATTGTGCGAACCGCCGAAAACGTGGTTCCAGGGCAGCCAGTCGACGATCACCGGTGGACGCTTGCGCAGGAACGGCAGCGAGTCGGCAAGCTGGACCTGGTTGACGCACATCATCCGGTGTGTGGTCAGCACGCCTTTCGGGCTGGAGGTCGAACCCGAGGTCATCAGGATCTTGCCGACCGTATCCGGCGTGACAGCCGCAAAAGCACTGTCGACATCGACACTGCCGTCGCCCTTCAGAAGATCGGCGAAGGCGGTCACGTTCCGGCTTCCCGTCTTGCTGGCGACGATCTCGACCTGGGCCAGTTCCGCGAGGTTCAGCGCTTCGCCATATTGGTCGGCATCGACCACATAGGCCATTTTCGGCTTGATCAGGTTGATCGCCTCGCGCAGGCGGCCATGGGCACCGTGGATGAGCGAATACTGCTCGGCCACCGGCACCACCGGTACACCGACGTATTGCGCGGCAAGCGCAAGAATGCCGTGATCGACACCGTTGCCGGACATGATCAGGATCGGTGTATCGGCCCCCATGCCCCTTGCCAGAAGCGCGGCGCCAACAGCCCGCACCATTTCCAGAACTCCGGCATAGCGTTCCTCCCGCCAGCCTGCGCCGCTGCGCTCGGCCAGAAACACCCGCTCCGGGGCCTCTTGCGCCCATTGGTGCAGCCAGTCACCCGTCCGGTCAGCCACCGGGCCGAGCGGATAGGTCGACCGCAGCAGGATGGTGCCGTCCGGCCGGTCTTCCCGCTCGACCGAATGGCGCAAAAATTCTTTCGTGCGCTTCATGATCGTCTCCTCCCGAAACGTCTTGTCAGTCTTCCCGTTGGCGGTTGCTTTCGATCATCTGCATCACCTTCGTGGCTCCCTTCAAAGCATCCGGACTGATGCCGCTGAGCAGCCTCTTCTCGTGCGCCGTGACCGCGGCCATCGCCTTTTCGCAAAGCCGCCTTCCGGCGAGCGTCGCCTTCAGCGCATAGGCCCTGCGGTCATTCGGCAACCGGTCGCGGATGATCAGGTCACGCCGCTCCAGTTCATCGACGATCACGACCAGATTGGGCCGTTCGATATCCAGGGCCTCTGCCAGTTGCGACTGGCGCAGACCCGGATTGTCGACGATCAGGACAAGCGCGGTGTAGGTCAGCATGCGCAGGTCGAGCGGCTTCAGCGTGCGGCTCAGGTCCGACTGAATGACGTTGAACGTCCGCTTCATCTGATAGCCGTAGAGCGACCGCAGGCTCCTGTCGCTGACGGTCACATTTCCGGTCTCGCTCTCCGGTTCCATCGCGGTTTTCCTCATGGGGTCACCTGAAGGTCGGGTTGCGCTTTTCAAGGAAGGCGGCAAGGCCTTCCAGCGCGTCCGGGCTGGTCTGGGTGATGGCAGCGCACAGGCTCTCGGTGAACAGACCGTCCGTCTTGGACATGTCCGCGATCCGCGCCAGCGCCTGGATCATGATGTAGTTGGACAGCGGTGCGTTGGAGGCAATCCGGGCGGCCAGGTCCTGTGCCTTTGCCAGCGCCTCGCCCTCCTCCACGGTGTAATGGGCAAGCCCCAGGGCAAGACCTTCACCCGCGCTGTACTTGCGGCCGGTCAGCATCATCTCGGTCATACGGTCTGCCCCCAGAATGCGGCCGACGCGCACGGAGGCGCCACCGCCAACGAAGATGCCCCGGCGGCCTTCCGGCAACTGGAAGAAAGCGGAAGGCTCGGCGACACGCACATGGGTGGCGCTGGCCAGCTCCAGCCCGCCGCCGATGACGGCGCCGAACATGGCGGAGACCACCGGCAAGCCGCCGAACTGGATTCGGTCCATCACCTGATGCCAGCCGCGCGAGTGGCGCATGGTGCCTTCCGCATCGCGGGCAACATGCTCGGACAGATCGAGGCCCGAGCAGAAGTGCCCGGCCGTGCCGGTGATGACCACGGCCTTCACCTCGGCGGGCGGGGCCAGGAAAAATCCGTCGATGGCTGCAAGCAGCTCGTCGCACATGGCGTTGCGCTTGTCTGGACGGTTCATGGTCAGGGTCGCGACGCTGTCGGCAATCTCGATTTTCAGGATCGGTTCTGTCATGGGTCTCTCCTCAGCGCGGCGGCAGCCGCACGGCGCCATCCAGACGGATGGTCGTGCCGTTCAGGAATGGATTGGTCACGATGTGGCCGGCAAGCAGGGCATATTCCTCCGGCTCGCCCAGGCGTGGCGGAAACGGAATGTTGGCGGTGATCTTCGCCGCGACTTCTTCCGGAAGGCCTTCCATCATCGGCGTGCGGAACAGGCCGGGCGCGATGGTCATCACGCGGATGCCGTGCTGCGCGAATTCCCGCGCCGCCGGCAGACACATGGATGCAATGCCGCCCTTGGACGCCGAGTAGGCAGCCTGGCCAAGCTGTCCGTCCTCGAAGGCGACCGATGCGGTGTTGACGATCACGCCGCGTTCGCCGGTTTCCAGCGGCTCCACATCCATCAGGCGCCGGGCGGCGTGGCTCATGACGTTGAACGTGCCGAAGAGATTGACCTTCAGCGTCTTTTCAAAGGTATCGAAGGAGAGTTTGCCTTCCCGGCCGACGATACGGGCGGCGAAACCGACGCCGGCGCAGTTGACAATGATGCGCGGCGTCGCGCCGAGCGCTTCCGCCGCTTCTTCAAGCGCGGCATTGACCGCCGCTTCGCTGCTGACATCGGCCTGGACGGCGACCCCGCCGATTTCTTCCGCGACGGTGCGGGCCCGGTCGATATCGAAATCAAGGATCGCGACCTTCGCGCCCTGGCTTGCGAAATAGCGCGCGGTTGCAGCGCCAAGTCCGCTGCCGCCTCCCGTGATCAGCGCCGCTAGTCCGGATATCAGCATGGCACAGCCCCTGAATTGGTTTTAGTCATCATTGTTATATCTCATACCTATTTTGATACGCCAAATAGGCGCACGCCTTCCGGCTGGGTTTAACCAGCCAGAAGGAACAGGGTGATTGACGGAAACAGGACCAGAAGGATCACGCGGACGATGTCGGACGTCACGAACCAGAGAACTGCCTTGTAGGTCTCCTTCATCGGCGTCGACCGGTCCATCGCGTTGATGATGAACAGATTCATGCCCACGGGTGGCGTTATCAGCCCGACCTCCACAACGATCAGGACCAGAATGCCGAACCAGATCGCGACATGTTCCGGGCTCATGCCGAAATCAAGCACGCTGATCACCGGGAAGAAGATCGGGATGGTCAAGAGGATCATCGACAGGCTGTCCATCAGGCAGCCGAAGACCAGATAGAACAGCAGGATCAGCGTCAGCACCACCAGCGGGCTGAAGCCCTGACCGACGACCCAGCCCGAGAGCTCCTGCGGCAACTGGCTGAGCGCGAGGAAGCTGTTGTAGAACCCGGCGCCAAGCACGATGAAGAAGATCATTGCCGTGCTCATCGCGGTCTGGATCATGCTGTCGACGAAGATCTTCCAGGTCAGATTGCCGGAAATGAGCGCGATGATGCCCGTTCCCGCAGCCCCGACCGCAGCCCCTTCCGTGGGTGTGAACCAGCCCAGATAGATGCCGCCGACCACGAGACCGAACACCAGCAGCACCGGCCAGACGTCCATCAGTGCGCGCATCCGCTCGGCGTAGGGTACCGGCTCACGGGTGCCGGCCGAACCGGGGTGAAGCCGCACGTAGATCGAGATGGTGATCATGTAGCCGATGGCGGCCAGGATGCCCGGAATGAAGGCGGCCAGGAAAAGCTTGGCGATGTTCTGCTCGGTCAGGATGGCATAGATCACCAGGATGACCGACGGCGGAATGAGAATGCCGAGCGTCCCACCGGCCGCCAGCGTGGCCGTTGAGAACCCGCCGGAATAGCCGTAGCGGCGCAGTTCCGGCAGGGCAACGCGGCTCATGGTGGCAGCCGTTGCCAGCGACGATCCACAGATCGCGCCGAAGCCTGCGCAGGCCCCGACAGCGGCCATGGCGACACCGCCCTTGCGGTGGCCCAGCCAGCTTTCGGCGGCCTTGAACAGGGACGACGACATGCCCGAATGGGTCGCAAACTGCCCCATCAGCAGGAACATCGGAATGATCGTCAGCGAATAGCTGGAAAAGGTGGAATAGGTTTCCGACTTCAGCTTGGCGAGGATGATGTTGGGGCTGCCGGTCGCAAGATAGAGACCACCCAGGCCGCAGATCATCATGGCAAGACCAATGGGCGCCCGCAGGAAGATCAGGAAGAGAAGAACGGGAAACGACAGATAGCCGAGTTCAAGCAGGCTCAATGGACCCCTCCCTCGGCGTCGGGCGTGAAACGCCGGCCGGTAAACAGTTCGAGCACCTTGGCAACCGCGCAATAGAGTGCCACGACGGAGGCAACCGCCGCGGCGGCAAAGCTGAGCGCGAAGGCCCACCAGACCGGGAATTGCAGCAGAAAGGTCGTTTCGTTGTAGCGCATCTTGTCTTCCATGCCGACGAACAGCCGCCAGGTGATCAGGAAGACCAGCAGGCTGAGGAGAACCTCCCAGAGCACTTCGAGGCCCCGGTTCATCCAGATTGGAAAGCTGCCGGCGAAAACGTCCACGGTGGCGTGTCCGCGCTTAAGCTGGCAGATGGGCAGGAAGGCGAAAATGGTGAAGCTGATCCCCGCCTCGACCAATTCAAAATCGCCGGAGACCGGACCGACGCCGGTCGCGATCAGCGCGTTGGCCGCGCTTTCGGACAGTGAGGTCAGAAACTCGGAATGACCGAATGTGTTCAGGCCGCGACCGAGCACGCTGACGCATGTCAGCCCGATCAGCGCTGTCAGAACCAGACCGCCGAGTATCGCCATGAAGCGCGCAAGACGCTCCACCAGAGTGAGCAGCATATTTCTTGTATCCTGTCGAAGGACGCCCTCCGGAAACATCGTTTCCGAAGGGCTGCTTCATGACGGTCAGTTGGCCATCAACGCTTCGGCACGGGCCTGCAGCGCCTTGCCGTCGATGCCCTTGGCATCCATTTCGGCGTACCACTCGTCGATGGTGCCCTGAGCGGCGGCTTCCCATTCGGCTGCCTGCTCGTCCGTCAGCGTGATGATGTTGTTGCCCATCTCCACGGCGGCTGCACGCGGGCCGGCATCGTCGGCCTGCATCTGCTTGCCGGCGAAGGCTGAGAATTCCTCACCGGAGTTGGCATCGATGATGGCCTTCAGGTCATCTGGCAGGCTGTCATACTTGTCCTTGTTCATCGCGAAGATGAAGGACGTCGTGTAGAGCGCCTTGCCCGGGAATTCGGTGTGGTTCTTGACCAGCTCGTTCACCTTCAGCGCGCCGACGACTTCCCACGGGATGACCGTGGCATCGACGACACCCTTGCTGAGTGCTTCCGGAATGGCCGGAACCGGCATGCCGATCGGCGTTGCACCGAGATTGGAGAAGAGCTTGTTGGTGACACGGGTGGGAGCACGAAGCTTGACGCCGTTAAGGTCGGACAGGGCCACGATCGGCTTGCTGGAGTGGATGACACCCGGGCCATGAACCCAAAGGGCCAGCGGCTTGAAGCGCGCAAAGTCCTCGTCCATCATGGTTTCTTCGGCAAGCTTCCAGTAGGCGCGGGACATGGTTTCGGCATCCGTCATGGTGAACGGAAGCTCGAACACTTCAGCGCGCGGGAAGCGACCAGGGGTGTAGCCGGCAACGGTCCAGACAATGTCCACGACACCATCGACAACCTGGTCGATCAGCTCCGGCGGCTTGCCGCCAAGCTGCATGGCCGGATAGCGCTCGATCTTGATACGCCCGTCAGATTCGGCCTCGATCTTGTCGGCCCAGGGGTCGAGTACGTTCTTGGGAACATTGGCCTGTGCCGGCAGGAACTGGTGCAGGCGCAGCGTGACTTCCTGCGCCAGCGTGGCTGATGCGGTGCCTGCAAGCGCAAGTGCGGATACAGTCGCAGCCACGGCCAGTTTGGCAAACTGCTTATGCAAGTTGATCATTGGTTTCCTCCCTGTTCGATCAACTTCAAAATCCGATCGGAATCCTCCCTCCGGTCAGATGATGACGTATAATAGTTATAGTTCATAACTTTTTTCAAGCTATATTTCTGACGTCAGTTCACTCCCTCCACGCTCAGCTTTGCATGCACGCGGCCGTTCGGAAAGTTATACATTCTGGTCAGCCGCAAAAGCATCACAACATCCGGTAAAATTTGCCGGAGTTTGTGATGGATCGTCGCCGAAGGCAAGGCTTTCCGTAAGAACAATGGACAGAAAACACGGCTATCCTCAACCCTGCCAAATCCTGCAAAGAAACAGTCAGGCAGGCGGGCTGAGGTTTCGGGTCTTCCCGAGGGGAAAGGCCGAAGGCAGTGAGCGGGTGCCGCGACGGTGAAAGTCCTCAGAATACCTGAAATCCGGAGCTTCACCAGCAGGGAGAATCACCCGCGAAAAAAGTGGGGAAAGCACCGGCGGGCCTTGGCGGTGAGGCCGGGCCCGCCGGTCAGGGACCGGCCTATGCGGACTTGGAGGTAAGGGCCGGAGAAAGGGTCAATTGCTCGAACAGCCGCGCAACGGCCTCCGCGCCCGGATCATTGTGGCCGGAGAGGTTCGCCTCGGAGACATAAGATGCCCTGCCCGCGCGCGCCCGCGTGATCCGCGACGTCGCATCCGCCCCCTGACGGGCCTCGCTCGCCGCAGCCTCGATACCGTTTTCCAGCGCATTCAGCGCCGGCAGTAGCGCGTCGATCATGGTGCGGTCGCCCGGCTGGGCGCCGCCCACCTGCATGATCCGGTCAAGACCGGCCTTGAGCGCGCCGATAGCCCCGCGTCCGCTGGAGGAAGCATCACCGGCAGCGGCAAAGAAGATCGCCAGCAGCACGCCGGAAGACCCGCCCATTGTCTGGCTGAGTTCCAGACCGATGGCCCGGTAGAGCTGGGTGAGATCCGCCAGCGGCAACCGGTCGAGTGCCTTCACCAACGCCCGGGCGGCGGTGGCAAGCGTGCTGCCGGTGTCGCCGTCGCCCGACTTGGCATCAAGCGCATTGAGGTCGTCCTCGGCGGCAATCAGGATGTCGCAGCAGCGTTCGATGAACTTCCGCGTCTCCGGGTTCTTGGACGGCAGCGGCTGGATCGGCGTCAGACCGTCCGGCAGAGGCAGCACGGAGACCGCGCCAAGCGCAAGGCAGCCGGGCCATGCCCAGGGTGCGACCGGGGCCTGCAGCAAGGCTTCTTCGGTCTTGCCGACCGGCAGCAGCGACACGGAGAAGCCGTGCATATCGAGCGAGGTCATCATGGCCGCCGGGCCGATGACCCAGCGGATCTGGCTGCCGATGCGCGAAGCCGTGAGTTCCTCCAGAAGCACCGACATTTCCAACGGCGTCGTGCTGCCCAGATTGTTGAGGATCGCCACATGCGGCCCGGGCGAAAGGTTCGGCGCCAGCCGGTCCACAACCATGGCCATGGCGGCGCGGGCATTCGAATAATCAACCTGCTCGATCCCCGCCTCGCCGTGAATGCCAAGGCCGAGCTCCGCCTTGCCATGGGCTATCCGGTCTTCCTTGGGCGATCCTGGCACCGTGCAGGTGTCCAGCGACATGCCGATGGAAATCGCACCGCCAATGGCTTTCTTCGCCGCCTCCGTGATGGTCTCCAGATCCGCGCCCTGATCGGCAAGCGCTCCGGCGATCTTGTGCACGAACAGCGTGCCGGCGACACCGCGTGCCTGCGGCAGGTCCGGCAAGGCAACGTCGTCGTCGACGATGACCATGTTGACCTTCAGTCCGAAGGAGCGCGCCCGCTCGGCCGCAAGACCGAAATTCAGCCGGTCGCCGGTGTAGTTCTTGACGATCAGCAGGCAGCCTGCCTTGCCGGTGACGGCCAGAATGCCCGCCAGCACCGCATCCACGGAAGGCGAGGCAAACACCTCGCCGCAGACGGCCGCCGTCAGCATGCCCTGGCCGACGAAACCGGCATGGCTCGGCTCGTGGCCGGAACCGCCGCCGGACACCAGCGCCACCTTCGATTTGTCCCAGTCGGTGCGCACGACCACCTTGATATGCGGATAGCCGTCAAGCCGGGCGAGCCGCCCTCCGGCCGTCCGCAACATGCCGTCAATCGCTTCGGTGACGAGCGTTTCCTTGGTATTGATGAATTGCTTCATGTCCCGTCTCCTCAGGAAATGCGAGCGCCGCTGGCGTCGAAGAAAAGCGGATTGCGTGGTTGAATGGCGAGCGTGTCGCCAGGCTCAAGAGCGGTGTGGCTGTCTGACAGCGTTACGACGGAATGTCCTTCGAGCGAAAGATGCAACCGGGTCTGATCGCCCAGATGCTCGACCCGCCGCACTTGCGAAACCTTTCCTTCGCCTTGCGTGATGTGCTCCGGGCGCAGGCCGATGGTCTTGGCGCCGCTCGGCGCCCCGGCAAAGATATCGGCAGGCAGGACGTTGATGCGCGGCTGGCCCAGCCGTCCGGCGACATAAAGATTGACCGGATTCTCATAGATCTCGCGCGGAGACCCGAACTGCACCAGCCCGCCACGATCGAGAACACCCACATGGGTGGCCATGGTCATCGCCTCGATCTGGTCGTGGGTCACGTCAAGCAGCGTGGCCCCGAGACTTTCCTGAATGCGCTTCAGCTCGATGCGCAGATCCGAGCGCAGCTTGGCATCGAGCGAGGACAACGGCTCGTCCATCAGATAGATGGACGGATCGCGTACCAGCGCCCGGCCGATGGACACCCGCTGCATCTCACCGCCGGAAAGGTTGGTCGCCTTGTTGGCCAGCTTGTGCGAGATCCGCAGAACCTCGGCCACTTCGGCAACCTTGCGGTCGATCTCGTCCTCTGGCGTCTTCAGCAAGGGCGAGCGCAGCGGAAAGGCCAGGTTCTCGCGCACGCTCATGTGCGGATAGAGGGAATACTGCTGAAACACCATGGCAACGTTGCGCTGTGCAGGCGTGTCCTTGACCACGGAGCGCCCGGCAATGACGATGTCGCCCTCATCCGGCTGCTCCAGCCCGGCGATCAGACGCAGGATGGTGGTCTTGCCGGCCCCTGTCGGCCCCAGCAGCGTGACGAAAGCGCCGTTGGGAATGTTCATGCTGACCTGATTGACGGCGAGCGTATCGCCGAACCTTTTGGTGAGGCCGGATAGCCTGACTTCAGCCATGAGCAAGCACTCCCTCGTTCAGCTCCGACCGCAGCGCCCGCCCCGACTGATTGTCGAACAGCGTGACCGTGGACCCGTTGAACTCCAGACCGGCGAATTCTCCCGCGCGAACGGGCTGGTCCGATGGAATGCGGGCCTTCAACTCGCCGGAGGGTGTCTTCATGGTCACGATCTGCGTGGTACCGAGATATTCCGCAGCCATGACCTCGCCCCGGAAGGAACCGCTGTCGCTGAGTGTGATGTGCTCCGGACGGATACCGAAGACCATGTCACCCTCGAAGGGTTCCATCAGACGCGGCACCTCCAGTTCCTCGTGATGCATCTTCACCCTCGACGATCCGGCATGGACCTCGCCGTGGAAACGCAGGAAGTTCATCGGCGGCGAGCCGATGAAGTCGGCAACGAACATGGTCGCCGGCTTGTCATAGATGTCCTGCGGCGTTCCGAACTGCTCGATCACCCCGTGGTTCATCACCACGATCTTGTCGCCCATCTGCATGGCTTCCAGCTGGTCATGGGTGACATAGACCGTGGTTGCGCCCATGCGGTCATGCAGCGCCCGCAGTTCTTCGGCCATATGCTCGCGGAACTCCGCATCCAGCGCCCCCAGCGGCTCGTCCATCATGAAGGCCTTGGGATCGCGCACGATGGCCCGGCCAAGGGCGACCCGCTGACGGTCGCCGCCGGAGAGCCCACCCACCGGCCGGTCGAGAATGTCGGTTATGCCGAGAATGCGGGCGACTTCCGCCACCTTCTCGGCCACCTGGCTTTTCGGCATGCCCTGGCTGACAAGGGGATAGGAGATGTTCTTGCGCACATTCATGTGCGGATAGAGCGCGAACATCTGGAAGACGAAGGCAATATCCCGCTGGCTGGCCGGCCGCTGGCCGACCTCCTCGCCGTCGATATAGATCTCGCCCGATGTCGGCAGCTCCAGGCCGGCGATCATGCGCAAGGTGGTGGTCTTGCCGCAGCCGGACGGCCCCAGAAGCATGAAGAACTCACCGTCCTCGATCTTGAAGGAAGACGACTGCACGGCGGTGAAGTCGCCGAAATCCTTCCGAAGATTTCTGATTACGATCTCTGCCAAGACAGTCACTCCGGAAAGTGGCTGACGATGATGAACATGATTGTTCCGGTCAGCGTGACGATGAAGGAATAGGTGTAGGCCCACAGGAAGACCGGCTGCATCAGCATGATCACGCCTATGGCGATCAGAAGGGATGCGAGCATTTCCCAGGACCCGCGGCGCAGGCGGACGAGACCGCTCATGAAATCGCTGATCATTTGCGGACCGCTCCGAAGGTGATGCCGCGCAGGAGATGTTTGCGAAGCAGGATGGTGAACACCATGACCGGCACCAGGAACAGGGTCGCCCCCGCCGCGACCGCCGGCCAGTCCTGGCCGCCGACACCGATGATGGTTGGAATGAAGGGCGGTGCCGTCTGGGCCGTGCCGGAGGTGAGCAGCACCGCGAAGGCATATTCGTTCCACGAGAAGATCAGGCAGAAGATCGCTGTCGACGCGATGCCGGTTGCCGCCTGCGGCAGCACCACCTTATAGAAGGCCTGGAAGCGGGTGTAGCCGTCGATCAGCGCCGCTTCCTCATATTCTCGCGGGATCTCGTCGATGAAGCCTTTCAGCAGCCAGACTGCCAGCGAGATATTGACCGCCGTGTAAAGCAGGATCATGCCCAGGTGCGTGTCCGAAAGCCCGAGCGTGCGGAACATCAGGAAGATCGGGATCGCGACCGCGATCGGCGGCATCATCCTGGTCGACAGGATGAAGAACAGAAGATCGTCCTTCAGCGGCACCTTGAACCTGGAAAAGGCATAGGCGGCGAGTGTTCCAAGGAAGACGGACAGAAAGGTCGATCCGAAGCCGATGATCACCGAATTCAGGAACCTTTCGCCGTAACGGGAGGGACCTGCGATCACCATGTCGCGGTTGCGCACGATCTCCTCGTACCAGGACTCCGGTGGCGGCAGCGCCTGAAGCTGTTCCGGCGACACCCGGGTGCGGGTGGTGAAGAGATTGACATAGCCTTCCAGCGACGGCTCGAAGAGCACCTTCGGCGGATAGGCAATTGCATCGACCGGCGACTTGAAACCTGTTGTCAGGATCCAGACCAGCGGCAAGAGGGTGATGACCGCGTAGGCGATGACCAGCGTTCCGGCCACCCACTTCTGCCGCGAAGACGGTTCTGTGATGGAATAGCTGCTCATCTTTCCTTCACCTTGTTCAGGGCTTTGACGTAGATCGAGGCGAGGCCGAAGACGGTCACGAACAGGATGATCGCATAGGCAGAGGCATAGCCCGTGCGCCATTTCTCGAAGGCTTCACGTTTCAGGTTGATGGAGGTCAGCTCGGTGACCGAGCCAGGCCCGCCCCCGGTGAGCTGCACCACCAGATCGAACATCTTGAAGTTTTCGATGCCGCGGAACAGGACGGCCAGCATGAGGAACGGCAGCACCATGGGCACGGTGATGGTCCAGAACTGGCGCCACTTGCTGGCCCGGTCGATTTCCGCTGCCTCATAGATATAGTCAGGTATCGATCGCAGGCCCGCCAGACAGATCAGCATCACGAAGGGTGTCCACATCCAGGTATCGACGATCACGATCGCCCAGGGTGCGAGTGCCACGTCGCCGATCATCTGGAAGGAGGCCGGATCGATGCCGGTGAAGAACGACACACCGTAATTGAAGAGGCCGATCTGCGGCTGATAGAGGAAGGTCCAGAAGTTGCCGACAACGGCCGGAGACAGCATCATCGGCAGCACGATGAGGGTGGTCCAAAGATCGTTGCCCTTGAATTTCCGGTTGATCAGCCAGGCCAGTGTGAAGCCGATCAGCACCTGCAGCGCGATGGTCCAGAACAGGAAATGCGCCGTTGCCTGCATGGTCAGCCAGATGTCGCCGTCGGTCAGGATACGCTCATAGTTGCGCAAGCCGACATATTCGACATCCCGGGTGGGCCGGTTGGCCCGGAAATTCGTGAAACTGAGATTGATCGTCCAGATCAGCGGAAAGATGTTGACCGCCAGGAGCAGGAAGATTGTCGGAGCGACAAAAAGCCAGGCAATCGTGCGGTCGGAAAGCCCTCGGATTTTGGCGGCAACGGTGGGCGGCGTTGCCTTTGCTACTCGGTCTATCGGGGTGTCGGCCATGAGACGCTCTTTGTGAGAAACGGTTCCTGAAAGCGCCGGCCGGCGCTTTGAGGGGGTGACAGCCCGCGAGACGGCGGGCTGTCCGCTGGAGCCGGGAGCAGGTCAAACCCTGGCAACACTTCGTGCCGGCAGGGTTTGCCTGGAGCCGTCAGAGCTTGCCTTCGTCCTCGAAGGTTTCGGTCCAGTCCTCGATCAGCTTGTCGAGCGCTTCCTGTGCGGTGCCCTGATCGGCGACCACATAGTCATGAAGACGCTTTTGCATCGCCAGCAGCAATTCGGCGTAAGCCGGCTCCTGCCAGAAATCCATGACGTTATCCATGGCCAGAAGGAAGTCGGACGCGAACGGCGCGCTGTCAGGGAAGCTCGGATCGTTGAGCACGCTGACATGGCAGGAATAGCCGCCGAGATCCCACCATTTCTTCTGAACGCTCGGCTGGGCGAACCACTTGATGTAGTCGAGCGCCGCATCCTGCTTGTCGGAATAGGCCACCACGGAGATGCCCTGCCCGCCAAGCGTCGAGGCTTCCCGGTTCTGGCCGGGATTGACGAAGAAGCCGATCTTGTCGCCGCCCACGTCCGGATCGGCATAAAGGCCGGGGAAGAAGGCAAACCAGTTCATGGCCATGGCCACCTGTCCCGACTTGAAGGCATCAAGCGACTGTTCCATGTAGCTGTCGGTGTATCCCGGAGGCGTGCCGGTCTTGTAAAGTTCCTTGTAGAACTCCAGACCTGCGACGGCTTCGGGCGAGTTGACCGCGCCTTCCATGTCGTATTTGCCCGGCGTCATTTCATACTTGAAACCGAACGGATAAAGCGCGCTGGTCGCGCCCATGGTGATGCCTTCCGAGCCGCGCTCGGTGAAGATGGACGCCCCGTAGCGGGTCTGACCGTCAATCTCGCGCCCCTGGAAGAACTGGGCGATCTCCAGCAATTCAGCCTGGGTCTTGGGCGGTGCCAGATCGCGGCCGTGCTTTTCCTTGAAGGCTGCCTGAATTTCCGGCTTCTCGAACCAGTCCTTGCGGTAGAACCAGCCGTTGGCATCGCCCATGGCCGGCAGCGCGTAATAGTTCGGCTCACCCTTGGGCCAGGTGGAATAGGCATAGACGGTCGCCGGGGCGAAATCGTCCATGCTGATGCCTTCCTTTTCGAAGAAGTCGTTCAGCTTGACGTAATGGCCGTTTTCCGCGCCGCCACCGATCCACTGGCTGTCGCCGATCAGGAGATCGCACAGTTTGCCGCCGGAATTGAGCTCGTTCAGCATGCGGTCGGCGAAATTCGGCCAGGGCACGAATTCGAATTTCATGGTGTGGCCGTATTCGGCCTCGAATTCCTTCGACAGCTCGACCAACGCGTTGGCCGGATCCCAGGCCGCCCAGCACAGGGTCAGCTCATCGGCCTGCGCATTGGAAACAGATAGTCCGCTGACCGCAACAAGAGCGGTCGCCGCGAGAAGTTTCGCAGTTTTCATGGGTGAAGTCCTCCCGAATGGTCGCGCGCCGGCGCCTGCCGGACCGCAGCACTCCTCCAAGTGCAGGCTCACGCTATGTGACATACGTATGTCACGTCAATCGAAAAACTGACATACGTCTTTCTTTTTGACGTCACCGAAAGGCGGTTCAAGCGGCAGAACCACCGCACTCCGTTGATTTCTTACGTCTTTCGAAGATTGTCGCTTTTGACGAGGAGCGAGGCCTCAATAGAGGTTTTCGCGCATGATGATCTCGATCCGGATCTTTTCCTGCGCCTCGTAGATGTCCGTGCCGTCGCATTTAGCCCGCAGGACCCGCAGGGCACTGCGCACCAGGTGGCCCACATTCTGGGCTATGACGGCATCGAGCTCGCCGTCGGCAAGCGCCTGCCGTGTCACCGGTGTCAGGTCGTGGGCAATCACCACGAAGCGGCCGGCAACCCCATGTTCGCGCAGCGCGTCCAGCATGGCGGCGTTGCCAGACCCCATGGAATAGATTGCCTTCAGCTCCGGATGGGCCTTGAGCGCATGGTCCAGCGTCTCGTGGATCCGGTCCGGATCGTCATAGAATTCGATCGTCGGCAGTGTTTTCAGCTGCGGATAGTCCCGCGACAGCACTTCATCCAGACCGAAGCGCCGCTCGATACTGTCGCGCGCCACCATGGAATTGGTCACCACCAGTATGCTGCCGGTCTCGTTGCGCAGGAACTTGCCCAGAAGCGCCCCGGCCGTCTTGCCGGCGGAGAAATTGTCGACACCCGCAAAATAGTGGCATCTGGAGTTCGGCAGGTCAGACACCAGCGCAACCACATAGACGCCCGCACTCTTGATATGCGCGATGGCATCGCGCACCTGAGGGGTTTCCGGAACCATGATGGCAACGCCGTCCAGCTGTGACAGGTCCAGGGTCTTCAGTCGGTCGACAACCGCATGTGGATCGGCAGCATTGACCAGCAGCACGCTGACATCGGCCCGATCCGCCACCTGCGCGCCGGATGCCTCCTCGACCGCCGCCACCAGCGTCTCGACAAAATGATTGGGGCCTTCGGGCAGCACGAACACGAATTTGTACTGGCGCTGCCTGGCAAGATTGGCAGCATGGGTATCGCGCACATAACCCAGCTTGCGGACAGCTTCCTTGACCCGTTCCGCATTCTTCGGGCGCACGTCCGCGCGCCCGTTCAGAACCCGGTCGACCGTCGACAGGCTGACCCCGGCCTCACGGGCAATATCGTGTACGGTTGGCTTGACCATCACGTCTCCCGGACCATCTCCCGCGCTCTCATGACCGCAGACAAGAGGACCCAATACCTCTGCACCGATCAGCGTTTGCCTTCAGCCGGAAGCGACAGGACGCCCGCTGACCGACAAGAAGACAATGTCGCGCAGCATTCTGACATACGTCAATCAAAAATCCGCTTTGCGACCAACGATGGAAGAAATTTCCCCAAGGATATCAGGTAATTGGAAATCGGGACGCCGCGTGATCGGCGGCCATTGGCGTTCACGAACACCTTGGCCGGCAGCTAACCCGATTCCGCGCAACCAGGCAAGCAGCCCTGGCTCCGTCAGCCACCGCGAGCTCGCAGCAGCAGCGCCGGAAAGCCGAAATTGCAGAGCCTGACTTCCCCTGCCCCGTGCGAGCACGAATGCGCGCGCCGCTGAGCACGGCCACTTGCCTTGACAAGCAACCAGTGTCATGACGCATCGGCAGGCGCGTCGTAATTGTATTTCCACGAAGACTTGCTAAATAAGAACCACATTACAAAAATTTTATCCGGAAGGGGCACATGGCGGATTTCAGCGCTCAGATTGAAAAATCGAAAAAGGAAGTGGCCGCCGCGAGGCAGAAGATCGACGAGCTGACCTCGAAGATCGAAACTGCAAAGTCCAAACTGGACACCGGCCAGGATATTTCAATCGACATTGAGAACGCGTCCCTGGACGATGTGCACAAGCACACCGAGCTCATGGGCGCCAATATCGCCGAGCTGATCATGGGTCTCGACGATGTCACCGCAACCTTTTCCAAGGACTTCGATGCCATGCGCACGAAGACCGGATGGGAAAGTTTCATCGGCATCTTTTCCAAGCAGCGCTCCGACAGCATCCGTCAGGAACGCATGCGCTCCGCCAGCATCGATGACAAGCTGCAGGACCTGATTTCCAAGTCGAATGTCATTGGCCAGCTGCTGCAGGAACAGCTCAGCACGCTGAACGAACATTCCAAGCGCGTGGAAGCCAACCTCAGCGAGACGCTGGCCCAGCGCGAACAGACCGTCAGCACCCTGGAAAACATCAAGGCCAAGCTGGTCGCGATGGATCCGGACGTGATTGCGCTGGAAAACAAGATTTCCATGGAAACCGACGCGGCCACCCGCACCAAGCTGGAAAGCCAGCTTGCCGAGATGAACGCCGAATACAACCGCCTTGCCCAGGAAGAACAGGTCAAGCTTGCCGAAAGCCAGACGCTGGAACGCTACATCGAAAAGGGCAAGACCTGGGTCGACAGCCTGCAGAACCAGGCGGCCACCCAGATGGTGCTGATCAACAAGCTGCAGACGGACACCAAGCAGCGCGTCGTACTTTACGATGCGCTTGTGAAGTCGCTCAAGACGGCGCAGCAACAGGACATCGCCCACAAGATCAACGAGATCGGCGTGGCCACCGACAAGGAAGCCCAGTCCGCCATGGCTGCCATCGGCTCGGCAACCAACCAGCGCATGGCCGACATGATGGAAGCCCACGAGGATCACATGGTGTTCGCACGCAAGGTGCTGGAAGAAAAGGCCAAGTCGGACGAGCGCTTCGCCCGACGCTTCCAGCAGATCGTCGAGAAGCACGACAAGAACACGTACGGGGCCTGAGGGTCTGAACGGTGGATCTGACCCTGGACCACAGAACCCTGGAAGAAGCGCATGAAACACGGCGCTACTTCGCCAAGTTCGAGCGGATCATCTCGCATTTGCAGGGCGTCGCGGAAAGCGTCATCAACGAGAACACGGCGCTTCCCACGGAAATTCCGGTTCTGAAGGAATACCTGGAAGCGCTGTCGGGCACCTTTACGGCGCTTTCCTACAAGTACCTTCTGGCGGGCCGCGTCTCGGACATGCTGCCCTCGCTCCTGAACATCGACCGACAGGACAGCGGCTTCCCGATTTATCAGGAGCTGCTGCAGATGGCGAATGACGCCATGCAGGCGGACAAGCATTTGCGCTCGCTGCCGACGATGCGCGAGCTGAAGCTGGAAATGGTCAACCATATCCTGCGCGAGCAGTCCTCGCCGACCAACCTGCAATTTGCCGCTTCGCAGCGTCAGTATTACGAAGAACTCGCCAAGGGCGCGCTGTTCTGGGCGCGGAATGACCCGCGCCTGGCCTGGATGGGCAACGTCGCAGACAACCGGCGTCTGTACCGGCTGCACTGGGCGGTTTACGACAGCCAGCAGAACATCCCGCTGATCTATATTCTCGACCTGGAAGACAGCGGCAAGTGGCCCTTGGCCAAGGACGAACGCCGCTGGCCGCGCGTCCAGAGCCACCTGACCGCGCAATCTGCCGCTTCGCTCAAGCTGGTGACGATCGCGCGCGGTTTCGACCGCGACTTCGATGACCTGCATCCAAAACGCCTGCGCCGGTTCTTTCTGGGCCCGATGTACAGCCACACGTTTACGCAGCAGTCCGGACCGCTGCGCGACGTGCTGGCCGAAGTCGCCGGTAGGCCGGGCGAGGACTGGGCCCTTGCCTGGACAACCGAGACACTGCTGGCCTCCGGCTCCGAGTTTGAATCCGCCGGCTTCTTCTCGTCCGTCGAACGGCAGATCTACCAGCTCGATCCGCTGTCGGCCCGAAGCCCCGCGTCACAGGACGTGGCCGGGCATACCCATCAGCAGCGGTCGCTGATCCTGCCCCAGCGGCCCTATCAGGTCCTAGAAGAGCGCAATCCGCCGGGCTTTGCCAATATCCGCAAATATGCCGTCAGCCCTTCGGGCAAGATCCTCAGTTACAAATAGGTTTTCCGCGTGACCCTTTCCAACGATCTCATGGAACTGAAAGAAGACAAGATCCGCGAGAAATACGTCTTTGCGGAAGCAATGCTGCAAGGGTTCGACCACACGCCCCGTATTGCCAGGAAATCCGAAGCGCCTGTCGCCCAGGAACGTTCCCCCGGACTTGGTGCCCGCCGGCGGTTCCGCTCCACGACGCCCGGCCTTGTCACAAGGTCCACCGCCCGTCCAGAGGGGGTGCAGCTTTCGGCCCGTATCCTAGACTGTGACGACGATGCCCTGACCACGCCGATCCAGGCCAGTCTTCTTCAGTCCCTGCGCCGGGCGCTGGCTGTCGCCCAGGTAACCGCCGACCAGTTTGCCGAACAGAGTGGCCTTGCCGAACTGAAACGCGCCAATCTTGCCGGAACGCTGGACGCCTCGCAGAAGGTGCGGTTCCAGGACCTCTTGTCGGCAACGGCCATGATCGCGCTTCATGTCTTCGCCAACATGACGGATTTCCTGTTGTCCGGTCTTTCGGCTGAAGCCGGCGAAACCGACATCCAGTGCGGTGAGGTTGAGGAAATCCTGTTCGACAACGACCAGCTTGCGCTTCATGGCGTCCTTTGGGAGCTGGACCAGGAAATTGCCGCCGCCGCGATTGAAACCGATGCCCAGCTTATTGGCCTGGTCACCTCCTTCTGCGAACAGCTGATGGAAAAGGTAACGCTGCGCGCGGAAGGCGTCAGCGTGTTGCAGCCGTTCTCGCAAAGCCGCTACCGGGTGGAAGCGGACAATTTCGAGATCACCGGCTTTACGCCGTCCGCCCGCGCACAATCGACGACGCTCGCCATGGCGTTCAAGAAGCCGGAAGAAGTCGTCGGCAACCACATCGCCAAATACCAGGCGATGAAACTTGCCAAGATGCTGATGGCCTATGATTTCGACCGCAAGCTCAACCCGTTTGCAGAACTCGGCGGCTTCATCTTCACCTTCATGGGTGACGGCAAGCCGGGCACCGGCAAGACCACCTTGATCCAGATGATGGCCGGCATGGTCAACGACTATTGCCAGATCGCCGGCTATCCGTTCCGCTACCAGAACCTCTCCACCGAGAGCATCGACAGCTATCAGGGCAAATCGGCCCAAAACGCCAAGGCCTTCATCCGCAATGTGACCGACCCGAATGTGATCGGCTTCGGCACCATCGACGACATCGACCAGCTTGCCGGCAAGCGCGGCGATCGCCAGTCCTCCGCCGGGCAGCTGGAAATCACCGCCGTCCTGATGGAGAGCTTTGCAGGAGCCAACACCGTGGTGCGCGGCAACTGCACCTTCGGCATGTTCTCCAACTACCCGGAAAACGTCGACGATGCCCTGCGCCAGCGCGCAGGAGCGCGCTTTCTGGTCGACGGCCCGCAGACCCGCGAGGACTACATCGACATCCTGCATCTTCTGATGGGAAAGAACCACTCGATCCCGGTTGGCGACCATGACCTTTTCGAAGCTCAGGCGCTGAAGAAGGCCGTGGCCGCCTCCTACGACCGCCACTCCCGGCCGCAGGAAGACGCCTTGATCAAGGTGTTTGACGAAGTTCAGTCGGACATCGGCGACCTGGACACCATCGCCAAGCTCGGCACCTACCTGAAAGCCATCCAGCAGGCGGACGAACGCTTCACCGGCCGGGCGATCAAGAACATCACCGACGCGGTGAAGGTGCGCGCGATGGATTTCGAGCTGCCGGACGCGTGGATGGAAGACCCGGAGCTGTTCCTGTTCAAGGACTATGAGACCAAGAAGGCAATGATCGCCGATCTGGCGCAGCCGATCACCGTCGACATGGTCATTCAGGAAATCAACCGCTATGCGGACAGCGAGTTCCGCTACGCGGACAAGTCCGACGAAGTTGCCATCGAGAACGCCGTGCGCGAGATGCAGCGCATGGAAGAAGCCAAACGCCGTTACATGGAAATCACGCGCCGATGATGAGGCTCGTCAAACATGGCTTGATGTTCGGAAACCTCTATGAGGTGTCCTCACCATCCATGGTCGCCCGCTATAACCGCGCGCTGGAACACCTGACCGGCAGGCGGACAGCGCTTGAGGCCTTTCACATCGACATCTCCGGCTATTCGCCCGAGATCGGCGACGAGCTGGACGATATTCATTACCTCAATCCCCATGGCTGCAACCGGCAATTCATTCTGCTGTCGATCGAGCAGAAGACAGGCCCGCTGCTGAACGCCCGGTTCTCCACCTCCCGTTCGATCCTGAGGCGCTTCATCGAGGACAACGAAGAACAGCTCTTTGCCCTGTCGATCCGCGATTGTGTGGTCGGGGAACTGGTCAACTCGATCTATTCCATCTCCTCCCCACAGGATCTGTTCTATATCCGCGCCATCGAGGTGGAGGCCGACACTGTCGGCGGACACTCGGAAGCAGGCGAGGAACTGGCCGACAAGATTGAAGCGTTCATGAGCGAGCCGGATGGCTGGTGGGACGATGTCCTGATTGCGGACATGATCGAACTTTCCAAGCACACCGGCGACATCATCCGCACACCGTTGTCGATCAATTCGAAAAGCTACGAGCAGGGCAATTTCTACACGTCCCACTTCGGCGGGCTCTATATCTTCCGCGATGTCAAGGAAACCGCCTGCATTGCCTCCAAACGCATGGATGGTGCCGTCGACCTGCCGGTGAAGCACGTTTTCAGCCTGGAAGACCGGTATGAGGTCGCCGATTTCCTCAACCGCAACCAGCTTGTGGAACCGATCCTCGACGCAGGTGGCGGCGTTGCCAGGAGCCTTCTGAAACAGAAGCTCGACTTCATCGTCATCGACACCGCTGCCAGCCATGGCGAGGACCTGTCGGATGTCTCGCGGCGCGATCTGCGCGCGCTCAGGCGCAAATATCATCAGCAGCTTCCGGCTGAATATCATGCGCTCAACGACATCGTGCAAAGGCTGGACCTGAAACCCGAAAAACTTTGGGTCGAACCGGAAAACGCGGCTTACTTCTATCTGCTGCGCTCGCGCAATCACCGCGACAAGAACCTGGTCAACATGCTGCTGGCCGAATTGACGCCGCTTGACTTCCGCCAGCTGTTCATTTGTCACAAGGATGTTTTCTACGACCATTACCGCACCTGGAGCGAGGCCAAGAAGGTCTATGCGGCCCAGTTCCTGGCGGAGGAATACATGGTCGACAAGGTCGGCACGCGGCTGGAACTGTTCGGCCCGGAGGCCGGCATGGCGGAGGAAGACCAGGCCGACTACGGCTTTGGCAGGAACATGGGTCCGTGGGGCGCGATCCCCGGGGAACGAGACGGTGAGGACGGTGCGCGATGAAGTGGATCAAATGGATAATCGGCATTCCGCTCCTGCTGATCCTTGTCGCCTTCCTCCACTACACGCTGCCAGGCCGCGACGTGGTGCGGATCGTCGGCACGGACGTCAAACGCATGGACATCGGCGCATCGTCCCTGTTCTGGGCCGCGCCCGACGCGGGCACCAACAAGAACTGGACCCGGGACGTCCGCTTCATCAACACGGTCTGGCCGAACGGCAAGCCGAGGGTCTACCGCAACGAGGACACCGACTGGGGCTGGCCGCCCTATTTCAAGTTCGACAGCAGCAACATCACCGCCCAGGCGCAGGATCTGGCCAAGAAAAGCGACGATGTCTGGATTGCGGTCACTCATTACGGCTGGCGGCTGGAACTGTTCACGATCTTTCCCAACGCCATCAGCATCGAGGTCGTCCCCGGTCCGGATGTCTTCCTGATCCCCTGGTTCAATATCCTGTTCATCGTGGTGCTTGTGGTTCTGGCCTACCTGATCATCAAGACCGTCAATGCCTTCAAGAAAAGCCGGATCGACCCCGTGGTCGACGGCATCGACGACTTCATGGACGATGTCGGCGACAGCGCCGAACAGGCCCGCGCCAGCGCCCATCGCCGCGCAAGCGAAGCCACCAGCGGGTTCCGTCGCTGGCTGAAACGCTGGTTCGGTTGACGCGGCCGCGACGGCGTGCAGGATCAGTGCGCTTTCCAATGACCCTCCTCATCCTGAGGAAGCGCGACTGCGCTGTCTCGAAGGATGGGCCGCTTGCTCCCGAGTGTGCCGCCCATCCTTCGAGACGGACCTGACGGTCCTCCTCAGGATGAGGGTGACTTGCTTCTAGACACCAAAAACAATCGTAAGCCAGGAACCCCGAGCTTGAATCAGCCAATCGACCTTGTCATCTTCGACTGCGACGGCGTGCTCATCGACAGTGAAGTCATCAGTGCGCGCATGCTGGTGGCGGAGCTTGCGACGCGCAATGTCCACATCACCATGGACTATGTCGCCCACCATTTCCTGGGCCGAAGCTATCCGGTGGTTCTGCAGCAGATCCGGCAGGAATTCGGCGTCGACCTGCCGCCGGAGTTCGAAGCCGCCTACCGGGCAAGTCTTCTCAGCGCCTTTGAAGCGGAACTCCGGCCGGTCGAGGGGGTGCGGGAGGTGATCGAGGGCCTTGCCGTCGACTATTGCCTAGCCACCAGTTCCAGCCCGCCGCGCCTTGCCAGATCGCTGGAAATCACCGGACTGACAGACCTCTTCGCCGGGCGCACGACGACAGCTTCCGAAGTTGCCCACGGCAAGCCCGCCCCGGACCTGTTTCTGTTGGCCGCGGAAAAACACGGCGTTGCGCCCGAGCGCTGCCTCGTGATCGAGGACAGCGAAAATGGCATCAAGGCAGGCCTTGCCGCCGGTATGGAAGTCTATCGTTTCATTGGCGGATCGCATCTCACAAGCCTTGCGACCTCCAGCACTGCTGCGGCCGGTTCCGCGCAAGTGTTTGCATCTTTCAGCGAATTCTTTCAGCTTAGGCCGGATCTGAAGAAAAACGGCAACTAAGATGAAACATAAAATCCCTGCCGAGGCCTCCCGTCTCGACGATGCCGCCCGCGCCGGCTGGTTATACTATGTTGCCGGCAACACCCAGGACGAGATTGCCCGCAAGCTCGGCGTTTCCCGGCAGTCGGCACAGCGGCTGGTGTCGCTTGCCGTCAGCGAACGTCTGATCAAGGTACGGCTCGATCATCCGATTGCCCATTGCATGGAATTGAGCAGCCGCCTGACCGAGCGTTTCGACCTGCAGAGCTGCGAAATCGTGCCGAGCGACCCGGACGCGCCGTCCTCCACCGTTGGCATTGCACTGGCCGCGGCAGCCGAGATGGAGCGTCACTTCCGGTCCCAGACACCGAAGATCATCGCCTATGGCACAGGCCGTGCCCTGCGCGCCTCGGTCGATCAGTTGCCGATGATGGATTGTCCGCAGCACCGCATCGTCTCACTTCTGGGCAACATGATGTCGGATGGCTCGGCCTCGGCCTATAACGTCATCATCCGGCTTGCGGACCGCATCAACGCCCGCCATTACCCGATGCCGCTGCCTGTCTTTGCCCGCTCCCGAGAGGAACTTCAGCTTCTGCATAACCAGGAAGCGGTGCACAATATCCTCGATCTCATCCGCCAGGCCGACGTCACCTTCGTCGGTATTGGCAATATGGGGCCGACGGCTCCGCTGACGGTTGACGGATTCGTCAGTCACGACGAAATGCGCGCCCTGGAAAAAGCCGGTGCCATCGGCGAGATCACCAGCTGGGTGTACGACCGGAAAGGCGCGCTTGTCGAAGGACTTACCAACGACCTTGTGGCCAGTGCGCCCCTGCTGCCGGCGGGGGAAAAACCGGTCTACGGAATTGCAGCGGGCGAAGGCAAGGTGCCGGCCATGCTGGGGGCCTTGAACGGCAAATTCATCAACTGCCTGATCACCAACGAGACCACGGCTGAGCAATTGCTCAAGCTCTGAGCTATTACCCACTTCAATCAACTATCTGTTTTAAAAAGGCTTTTCGCAGTGCAGCGAGAAGCCTTTTTAGTTTTAGGCGATTCACGTCTTGACTCGTGTCGCGAAATTGGGCGAATATTTGCCCGCAAGAATGGCAAATGCCCAATCTCGCTTGGGAGGAAAATATGGCATTTCATACTCGTGCGCTGCTCAGCGCATGTGCAATGGCGGCTCTGTGCGCATCCGCATCTGCAGAAACCATCACCATCGCAACTGTGAACAACGGCGACATGATCCGCATGCAGGGTCTGACGAAGGACTTCACGGACAAGAACCCCGACATCGAAGTCAAATGGCTGACCATGGAGGAGAACGTCCTCCGCCAGCGCGTCACCACTGACGTCGCCACCAAAGGCGGTCAGTTCGACGTCATGACCATCGGCACCTACGAGGTTCCGATCTGGGGCAAACAGGGCTGGCTCGTGTCCCTGAACGACCTGCCGGAAAGCTATGACGTGGACGATCTCCTGCCGGCTATCCGCGGCGGCCTGACCGTTGACGGCGAGCTCTATGCTGCCCCGTTCTACGGCGAAAGCTCCATGGTCATGTATCGCACCGACCTGATGGAAAAAGCCGGCCTGGAAATGCCGGAAGCCCCGACCTGGGACTTTATCGTCAAGGCCGCAAAGGCAATGACGGACAAGGACAACGAAATCTACGGCATCTGCCTGCGCGGCAAGGCCGGCTGGGGTGAAAACATGGCGTTCCTGACGGCCATGTCGAACTCCTTCGGCGCGCGCTGGTTCGACATGGACTGGAACCCGCAGTTCAACACGCCGCAGTGGAAAGAGACCATCACCACCTATCTTGACGTGATGAACGAAGCAGGCCCTCCGGGCGCTTCTTCCAACGGCTTCAACGAAAACCTGGCTCTGTTCCAGACCGGCAAATGCGGCATGTGGATCGACGCCACCGTGGCGGCCTCCTTCGTGACCAACCCGAAGGACAGCCAGGTTGCCGATAAGGTCGGCTTTGCACTGGCACCGGACAACGGTCTCGGCAAGCGCAGCAACTGGCTGTGGGCTTGGTCCCTGGCCATTCCGGCAGGCACCCAGAAGGAAGCCGCGGCGAAGAAGTTCATCGAGTGGGCAACTTCCAAGGAATACCTGGAACTGGTCGCAGCCGAAGAAGGCTGGGCGAACGTCCCTCCGGGAACCCGGACGTCTCTCTATGAGAACCCGGAATACCAGAAGGTTCCCTTCGCCAAGATGACCCTGGAGAGCATCAACTCCGCTGACCCGAACAACCCGACTGTCGACCCGGTTCCTTACGTCGGCGTGCAGTTCGTGGCTATTCCGGAATTCCAGGGCATGGCAACCGTCACGGGCCAGGCATTCTCCGCCGCCCTTGCAGGTTCCATGGACGCTGACGCCGCCCTGGCCGCAGCACAAGCTGCGACCGAACGCGAAATGAAGAAGGCCGGTTACCTCAAGTAGAAGCCTTCGCGGACCGGCGGGTGCCTGCCCGTCCCGCCGGTCTCCTCCTCTTCCGCGTGAGCTCTGACCGAGCAAAGGTCACACCATGGCTACCCAACACTCACGGGCGGCGGCCCGTTTGATGATCTCCCCGGCAGTTCTGCTGCTGCTGGGCTGGATGATCATCCCGCTGTCGATGACCCTCTATTTCTCTTTCCTGCGCTACAACCTGCTCATTCCGGGAATGGAAGAGTGGACCGGCTGGACCAATTACGAGTTCTTTCTCACCGATCCGGCCTTTTTCGCAGCACTGACCAACACCCTGCTGCTTGTCGCCGGCGTCCTGCTGATCACGATCATCGGCGGTGTGCTGCTGGCCTTGCTCTTGGACCAGCCCTTCTGGGGCCAGGGGATCGTGCGCATTCTGGTGATTGCCCCGTTCTTCGTCATGCCGACGGTTTCCGCGCTGGTGTGGAAGAACATGTTCATGAACCCGGTCAACGGCCTGTTCGCCTATTTTGCGAAGTTTCTCGGGCTGGAACCGTTCGACTTTCTCTCCCACGCACCGCTCTTCTCGATCATCCTGATCGTCGCCTGGCAGTGGCTGCCCTTTGCAACGCTCATTCTGCTCACCGCGCTTCAGTCGCTGGACAGCGAACAGCTGGAAGCGGCCGAAATGGACGGCGCCAACTTCCTGAACCGCTTCGTCTTCATCATGGTGCCGCATCTGGCCCGCTCGATCACGGTCGTGATCCTGATCCAGACGATCTTCCTGCTGTCGGTCTTCGCGGAAATTCTCGTCACCACCAATGGCGGTCCAGGTTATGCCTCGACCAACCTCACCTACCTGATCTATGCCCAGTCGCTGTTGCAGTTCGACGTCGGCGGCGGATCGGCCGGCGGTGTGGTCGCCATTATCCTCGCCAACATCGTTGCGATCTTCCTGATGCGGATGATCGGCAAGAACCTGGAGGCCTGACCCATGGCGCGCGCAGTCTCCACCCGCCGCAAGGCCCTCGTCACCATCTGTGCATGGGCTGTCGGCATCGCCATCTTCTTCCCGATCCTGTGGACCGTGCTGACCAGCTTCAAGACGGAAGCGGAAGCCATTGCGTCTCCTCCCAGCTTCCTGTTTTTCGACTGGACTCTGGAAAACTACAGCACGGTCCAGGAGCGCTCGGACTATTTCCGGCACTTCTCCAACTCGGTCATCATCTCCTTCGGCTCCACCTTGCTGGGCCTTCTGATCGCGATACCGGCTGCCTGGTCCATGGCCTTCGTGCCGGGCAAGCGCACCAAGGACGTGCTGATGTGGATGCTATCCACAAAGATGCTGCCGCCGGTCGGCGTGCTGATCCCGATCTATCTGCTGTTCCGGGACACGGGCCTTCTCGACACACGTGTCGGCCTCGTGATGGTGCTCACGCTCATCAACCTGCCGATCATCGTCTGGATGCTGTTCACCTACTTCCGTGAAATTCCGGGCGAGATCCTGGAAGCCGCGCGGATGGACGGTGCGGAGCTCTGGTCCGAGATCATCTACGTGCTGACGCCCATGGCGGTGCCCGGCATTGCCTCAACCCTGCTTCTCAACATCATCCTGTCCTGGAACGAAGCGTTCTGGACCTTGAACCTGACGGCCGTCGACGCCGCCCCCCTCACCGCTTTCATTGCCAGCTATTCCAGCCCGGAAGGCCTGTTCTACGCAAAGCTGAGCGCTGCCTCGACGATGGCGATCGCCCCGATCCTCATCATCGGTTGGTTCAGCCAGAAACAGCTCGTGCGCGGCCTGACATTCGGCGCGGTTAAATAGGAGACCTGAAAATGGGTCAGATAACCCTCAACCAGATTACCAAGAGCTTTGGCGACGTTCAGGTTATCCCGCCGCTGGACTTGCAGATCGATGATGGTGAGTTCGTGGTGTTCGTCGGCCCATCCGGCTGCGGCAAGTCCACGCTCCTGCGGCTGATCGCAGGCCTGGAGGACGTTTCCTCCGGCGACATCAACATCGACGGCAGGAATGCCACCGAAGTGCCGCCGGCAAAACGCGGCCTTGCCATGGTGTTCCAGTCCTATGCGCTTTATCCGCATATGTCGGTGCGCAAGAACATCGCCTTCCCGCTGCGCATGGCCGGCATGGACAAGGCGGCACAGGACGCCAAGGTAACCGCGGCCGCCAAGGTGCTGAACCTGACGGATTATCTGGACCGGCGCCCGGGCCAGCTTTCCGGCGGTCAGCGCCAGCGTGTTGCCATCGGTCGTGCCATCGTGCGCGAACCGGCCGCCTTCCTGTTCGACGAACCCCTGTCGAACCTCGATGCGGCGCTGCGCGTCAACATGCGCCTCGAAATCTCCGAGCTGCACCAGTCTCTCAAGACGACCATGATCTACGTGACCCATGACCAGGTGGAAGCCATGACCATGGCCGACAAGATCGTGGTGCTGCAGGCAGGCCGGATCGAGCAGGTCGGCTCGCCGCTGGAGCTTTATCACACGCCGCGCAACAAGTTCGTGGCCGGCTTCATCGGCTCGCCGAAGATGAACTTCCTGACGGGTTCCTTCGCTGGCGAATATGATGCCGCCACCATCGGTGTGCGGCCAGAACATCTGACCGTTTCGCAAAGCGACGGCAAATGGGTCGGCAAGGTTGGCGTTTCGGAACACCTTGGCTCCGACACCTTCCTCTATGTCGACATGGACGGCGTCGATGAACCGATCACCGTGCGCTCGTCCGGCGAGATCGGTTTCCGCCACGGCGACATCGTTCACCTGACCCCGGCCCCGGACAAGATCCACCGCTTCAACAATCAGGACTTGAGAATCGCATGAGCCGACTTGCAGGAAAATCCGCGCTGATAACCGGGTCTGCCCGGGGTATCGGCAAGGCCTTTGCCGTGCGGTTTGTGGAAGAAGGGGCCCAGGTGGCGATTGCCGATATCAACCTGGAGGGCGCCGAGGCCGCAGCCCGGGAAATCGGCCCGAACGCCTATGCTCTGCAGCTGGACGTTACCGACCAATCCTCCATCGATGCAGCCGTTGCGGCCGTGGAGGAAAAGACCGGCGGGCTCGACATCCTGGTCAACAATGCGGCGCTGTTCGATCTTGCACCGATTGTCGAGATCACCCGCGAAAGCTACCAGCGCCTGTTCGACATCAATGTCGCCGGAACCCTGTTCATGATGCAGGCCGCGGCGAAATCGATGATCAGGCGCGGCCAGGGCGGCAAGATTATCAACATGGCCAGCCAGGCGGGCCGGCGCGGCGAAGCGCTTGTGGGTATCTATTGCGCCACCAAGGCCGCCGTCATCAGCCTGACCCAGTCGGCCGGCCTCAACCTGATCGAACACGGCATCAACGTGAACGCCATCGCCCCCGGCGTTGTCGACGGCGAGCACTGGGACCACGTGGATTCGATGTTTGCAAAATACGAAGGCCTGCAGCCCGGCGAAAAGAAGGCTCAGGTTGGAGCCTCCGTGCCGTTCGGGCGCATGGGCACCGCGGAAGACCTCACGGGTATGGCTGTTTTCCTGGCGTCGAAGGACGCGGACTACATCGTATCGCAGACCTACAACGTCGATGGCGGCAACTGGATGAGCTGACCAATGACCCAGAAACTAGATGAAACTGTGCTCTCCTCTCTTCCTGAAACCGTCAAGGCGCCGGCTTACCGCCGGTCGGACCTTTCCCCCGGCATTCTTCACATCGGCGTCGGCAATTTTCACCGCGCGCATCAGGCCATCTACCTGAGCAAGCTGTTCGATCTTGGCGAAGGCCATGACTGGGCCATCGTCGGCGCAGGTCTGAAGCCCTACGACAAGGCCATGCGCGAACGCCTTCAGGGCCAGGACTGGCTGACAACCGTGGTCGAGCTCGATCCGGACGGCCTCAGCGCGCAGGTCTGCGGTGCCATGATCGACTTTGTCGATGTCGACCCGCAGGCTCTGATTGCGCGCCTTGCCGACCCTGACATCCGAATCGTCTCCCTGACGATCACGGAAGGCGGCTATTTTGTCGATCCGAACACCGGCGGCTTTGACGTCAACCACCCTGAAATCCAGGCGGATCTGGCGTCTCCCGATGCCCCGCAAACGGTTTTCGGCGTGCTTGTGGCCGCCCTGCTGGCGCGCCGCGACAAGGGCCTTGCCCCCTTCACCGTGATGTCCTGCGACAACCTGCCGGAAAACGGCCACATGGCGAAACAGGCCGTTGCCGGGTTTGCCAAGGCGCTGTCGCCGGAAGCGGGAAGCTGGATTGCCGACAACGTCGCCTTTCCGAACGGAATGGTCGACTGCATCACGCCGGCGACCGGCGACCGCGAACGCAGCCTGGTGCAGGAGCGTTTCGGCCTGACCGATGCCGCGCCCGTCGTCTGCGAACCGTTCCGCCAATGGGTGCTGGAGGATCATTTCCCGGCAGGCCGCCCGGCTCTTGAAAAAGTCGGCGTCGAATTCGTTGATGATGTAGCGCCGTACGAACTGATGAAGCTGCGCATTCTCAACGGCGGCCACGCGGCCATCGCCTATCCGGGTGCATTGCTGGGGCATTACTTCGTTCATGATGCCATGGCCGACCCTCTGATCCGCGCCTTCTTGCGGAAGCTGGAAGAAGACGAAATCCTGCCGACCGTTCCGGAAATCCCCGGCGTCAGCTTTCAGACCTATCTCACCACTGTGATGGAGCGGTTTTCCAATCCGGCGGTGGGTGACACGATCCCCCGTCTTTGCCTTGACGGCTCAAACCGGCAGCCGAAGTTCATCCTGCCGTCGATCCAGGACCGTCTCGACAAGGGACTGCCGATTGCCGGTCTCGCTCTCGAAACGGCGCTTTGGTGCCGCTACTGCCTCGGTCAAAACGAGGCTGGCGAGCCGCATGTCATCGAAGACAACAACGCCGGCCTTCTCAAGTCCTGGGCGCAAAGCGTTTATGCCAGCAAAACGGATCTGATCGAAATGCCGGAACTCTTCGGCAACCTCGCCTTCGACGGCAACTTCCTGAGGGCGTTCAGCTACGCCGCGGAGATGATCTCTGCCGAGGGCGTTGCCGAAACCCTGAAGGCCTATATCGACGGCCGGTTCCAGAGCGGCGTGGCCTCGCTTCAGGCCAGAGCCCACTAGGGTGTGGACCCATAAATGACAGGGGATCACGCTCGCGCCACCGTGTGCGCAATGTGATCCCTTTTGCCTTTCAATTTGCCCTGCCGCGCTTACCTTTGCCATCACTGGCAGGCGAGGTTTTGACCGTTGCCTGTACGACAGATCGCGGCTAGGCGGGAATACGGGCATGAGACACTTGAACCGACGGGACTTTCTGGCAGGCAGCGCGGCAATGGCGGTGATGCCGGGAACCGCGTTTGCGGCAGGCAACGACTTCTACCGGCTTGGCCTGGCCGAACCGGCATTTGCCATCGAACCCAAACTCGACCTCCCCGATCTTGGCGGCACGGTCCACACGCTCTCCGACTATTCCGGAAAGATCCTGCTGGTGTCGTTCTGGGCGACTTGGTGCCCGCCCTGCCGAAAGGAAATGCCTGGGTTGGCGCGGCTCAACCGGGAACTTGGCCCCGAAGGTTTTGCAGTGCTTGCCGTCAACGTCGGCGACCGGCAGGACCGGATCGAAGGGTTTCTGGATGAGATCGACGACGACGGCCTCACCATCCTGATGGATACGGAAAAGGCGATGCCGAGTACCTGGTTCCTGCGCGGCTTGCCGGTGACCTACATTCTGGATGGCTCCGGCAAGATCGTTCTTGCCGCCATCGGAGACCGGGTGTGGGATTCGGACGAAATGATCGCCGCGCTGCGCACCTTGAAAAGCACCTGATGGCAAGGCTGCGACCCTAGGTGACAGGTGACGGGCGTCAGCCGTTATCCAACGGCACGATCACCGGCCGTCCCCCGCCCGGACGCGTCAGGATCTCCAGCGGAAAATCGTAGGCCTTCGACAGCAGCCCGGCCTGCATCACCTCGTCACGCGCGCCGAAGGCGAGACGCCGCCCGCCCTGCATGACCAGCACACGATCGGCGAAAGCAGCGGTCAGATTGAGATCATGCATCACAGCCACGACGCCGCCGCCGCGCTTGGCGTAATCGGCCGCAAGCCGCATGATCTGGACCTGATGCTTGATGTCGAGACTGGACACCGGCTCGTCCAGAAACAGCCAGCGTGGCAGGCCATCCTGCGGAATCGGCTCCCAGACCTGACACAAGACGCGCGCGAGTTGCACCCGCTGCTGCTCTCCGCCGGAAAGGTCCTGATAGCTGCGCCCTTCAAAGCCCGAAAGGCCCACCTTTGCAAGCGCCTCGGCGATGCGACGGGCACGAAAGTGTCTGTCCCGGCGTCCGCCGGTGACGCCCAGTCCGACCACTTCGGCCACATTCAGCGGAAACGAGATCTGGCTCGCCTGCGGCAGCACCCCGCGCATGGCTGCCAGAACCTCCGGCGACAGGCCGCTGACCTCGAGCCCGGCAAGGGCGATCCCCCCGGAATAGGGCATGTCCCCTGTCATCGCCTTCATCATGGTGGTCTTGCCGGAGCCGCTCGGCCCGATGATCGCCAGCACCTCGCCTGCCTTTGCATGGAAGGAGAGATCCTGCACGATCCAGGTCTTGCCCGCTGAAACAGAAACCTGTTCGACAACAAGATCCGCCGTCAATGCCGTTCCGGTTTCAATTGTACTGTGCAACATGAGTCCACCCCCTAAAGGCCGGTCAAGCCGCGCTTGCGCAGCAGGATCCAGAGGAAGAACGGCGCGCCTGCAAAGGCGGTGATGATGCCGATGGGCATTTCCGCCGGTGCCACGATGGTTCGCGCCAGCGTATCGGCGGCAATCAGCAGACAGGCACCAAGAAGCGCTGCGGCAGGCAGCATGAAGCGGTGGTCCGGACCGATCGTGAGGCGCAGCAGATGCGGCACGACAATGCCGACAAACCCGATGCCACCACTGACCGCCACGCAGGCCCCCGTTGCGGCTGCCACCAGCAGAATACTGAGGTTCTTGAGCCGCTGCACCTTGATGCCGATGTGAGAGGCTGCCGCCTCGCCCAGCGTCAGAGCGTTGAGACCCCGCGCCAGAAACGGCACACTGACCAGCATGGCCAGGATGATGGGCGCGGCGGAAGCGACCTTTTGCCAGTTGGAGCCGGCGAGCGAGCCCAGGCCCCAGAACTGCAGGTCGCGCAGTTCCTGATCATCCGCCACATAGACCAGCAGACCGGTGATCGCGCCGGTGAGCGCCCCAAGCGCAATGCCCGCCAGAAGCAATGTCGCCACCGAAGTGATGCCGCCGCGCGTGCCGATCCGGTAAAGGATCAGCGTCGTCACCAGACCACCGCCGAAGGCCGCCAGCGGAACCGCGTAAATGCCCAGAAGCGCCATGACCGGGGCAAGCAGCGAATTTCCCAGAACGATGAACACCGCAGCGCCAAGCCCCGCCCCGGCGGAAACGCCCACAATACCGGGATCCGCCAACGGGTTGCGGAAGAGACCCTGCATCACCGCACCGGAGACAGCCAGAGCCGCCCCGATCAGCGCACCCAGCGTGACGCGTGGCAGGCGGATATCCATGAGCACGATCCAGTCTCTGGCCGAAACACCGTCCGGAACCTGCTCCCCTGCCCCCACGATATAGGACGGCACATGCGGGAGAAGCTCCAGAACGGGGATCGAGATCGGGCCGATGGCAAGGCTTGCCAGAACGACAAGACAGGTGAACGCCGCGAGCAGCACAATGACCGCCCGCGCGAGGGGGGCCCGGTCTCCGTGTTTGAGATCGGCAAGCCCGAGCAGCGCGGAAAGCCGCCCGTTTCTCCCGGCCATCGTCGTTTCACTCAGCAAGGCCATCAGCTTGCCGTGTCCGCCAGGTGGTTCGACAGTTCGCGGACAGCTTCGGCCGTGCGCGGACCGAACCCGAGAAGGAGCTGGCCGTTCATCCGGACCAGCCGCTTGTTCTTGCCGGCCGGCGTTTGTGCCAGCGCCGGATGATTGAACAGGGCTTCGCCGCTGGCATCTTCGTCACCATCGCCGTGCCGGTCCATCATCAGCACCACATCGGGCGCCGCGCTGATGATGGCCTCGTCACTGAGGATCTTGTAACCGGAAAATCCGGACGTGGCGTTTTCCGCACCTGCCAGTGTCAGAATGCCGTTGGCAGCCGTATCCGATCCAGCCGCAAGAATACGCCCGGCTTTTGTCGACAGAACAAACAGGACGCGCACCCCTTCGGTCCTGCTTTCCGCAGCACGTTGCGCCTCGGCGAGATCCTCTTCAAGCTTGGCCGCAAGAGCGTCGGCTTTCGGCGAAACCCCGAGCACCTCGCCAACGACACGCACCTTCCTGAGGATACCCTCGGCGGTGTAGGCCTCCGGCACATCCGCCAGCGCCACACCGGACTTGTGCAACACGTCCAGCGCTTCCTGCGGACCGCTGCCTTCCAGCATGAGGATCAGATCCGGATTGACGGACAACACGCCTTCCGGTGATAGCGCGCGCATGTAGCCGACGTCCGGCAGGCTTGAAGCTTCTGCCGGGTAGATGCTCGTGCTGTCGCGGGCAATCAGCCTGTTGTCCTCACCGAGGGCATAGACGATCTCCGTCACCGAGCCGCCGATAGTCACGATCTGGCGGCTATCCGGATGGTTTGTCCCTTCGGCGAACAAGGGTTTGCCGGGCAGGACTAGCGCCGCGGCAGTCAGAATGACAGCCGCGGAAACGCTGCAAATACGCGAGACAGACCCGATCATTCTGCTGCTCCCAGCCGGACGGCACGGTCGAGTTTCGGCATGTTTTCGGCAAGCCCGCGCCAGTCGGTCCGCTCCCGGTTGCCTTCACCGCGCACGCCGAAGAACTGGATGATCTGCTGGCCTTCGCTGTCATAGGCCTCGATGGAGGTGACGTGCCCGATGTCCGCCGGCTTGCGCACCGCCCAGACCTCGTAGATGTGATCGGTCCGCAGATGCAGATGGAAGGTCGGATCCATGACGTTGATCCAGGGGCCTCTGTCCATCACGGTTTCCACCGGGCCGGAGTGGATCTGGATGCAGCCGCGGTTGCCGACGAAGCACATGATCGGGATCTTTTCCGAAGCGGCCAGACGCAGCAAGGCCGGGATCGCACCGCGATCGAGCGGCCAGGCCCAGGCGTCTCCCGCAAGCTCGAACGCGCTGACCCGGTCGATGTCCAGATCCTCCAGAAGTCCGTGGAACTGATGCGGATCGGTCATGGCCTGCCAGCGGTCGCGCAGCACCGTTTCAGCACCCTCGGACGGTGGCTTGCGGCGGAACGGGTCTGCCTTGGTCACCTCTGGCAGCACATCCGGCGTCTGGTCTTCCAGGACCAGTTTCTCGACCAGAGCGTTCCAGGCGTCCAGGTTCGTTTCCGCACGGGTGTGGATCTTCATCACCGCGTCGCCATGGGCATCGAAGAACTGCAGCGACCGGCGGATGTCGTTGCCATCAGCCTTTTCGACGGCAAAGCCATGAACCCAGTTGGCCGGGAACATGCGTGTGTCGATCTGCTCGCCCAGCATCAAGGCGGCCCGCTTGCCATTCACGAATTTTTCGAACGCTCCGATCTTTTCGTGCACCGCACTCTCGTTGCGGGTCAACGCCATGACGGTGCCAACGCTCTGCAGCCCCGGAAACAGATCTTCGAATCGCGGCGCGATCCGGCGGACTCCATGCCCCACGAAGCTGGCGACAAGCTCCGCTTCCGTGATGTCGAGGATCTGCGCCAGATCCCGTTCGCGCATCTTCGGATTGTTCGCACGTGCTTCCCTGATGCTGGCTGCGCTTTGCCTGGGTTCAGAAGAAATCTGATCGGCATTCATGAGTTTTGCCCCTAATCGCTATGGTCTTCCTGCTGCGCGTCTTCAGTTTGCCGCCTCATCATCCCGTTGCGTAACATTCTGGGATCATTGGGTATTTTGGATTCATTCCAAAGAAACGGTTTTCCTCAAGCGACGCAATCTAATACTTGACTCCTATATTCATATTTCATTAGGAACACAATACCTGAGTCAATGACTCATGTTTATAACGCTGTGTGAGAGGCAGCGAAAAGGACGCGAACAACGCGCACTCTTGGAGAATTTTTATGGGGCTAAAGAAGACCGGTAACTCCCGCTTGATGGGGGGTGTTGCCCTTTGGGTTCTGGCTTTTAACTGCGGGGCAACCGCGCAGGATCTGGCACCGGACGCTGCGTCGTCGGCACCTGCCGCCGGACAGGATCAGTCGGTGTCGGTGTTGCAGCAGATCGTGGTCAGTGCAGGCGTTCCGAAAGTCGCCATCGACACGCCGCAGGCCGTCACGGTGCTGGACCAGGAACGCATAGACGATCTGCAACCGCGGTCGATCGGCGACGTATTCGAGGAAATTCCGGGCGTTACGCCCATCGGCAGCAACTCGATCCTTGGCGAAAGCATCAATATCCGCGGTATCGGCGAGGCCCTTTCGGGCGACGAGACCCGGATCATCATGCAGGTCGACGGGGTCAACAAGTTCTTCGAACAGTACCGGATGGGATCGTTCTTCTCCGATCCGGAGCTTTACAAGCAGATCGAGGTCCTGCGCGGACCGGCGTCCTCGACGCTCTATGGTTCCGGCGCCATGGGCGGTGTGATCACCTTCACCACCAAGGACGCCAGCGATTTCCTGGATCCGGGTGACCTGATCGGCGGACGGCTGAAAACCTCCTGGGACTCCAACGGCAACGGCTGGCTTGGCAGCGCGATCATCGCGGCAGAACCGGTCAAGAACCTCGAGTTGCTCGGTGCCCTCAACTACCGGCAGTCTCAGGACATCACGGACGGCCAGGGCAACGAAGTTCCGGACACCGATTTCAACTCCATCAACGGCCTGATCAAGGCCCGTTACACCTTCGGGGAGAACGACGACCAGTCCGTTTTCGCCAGCTACCAGAACTGGTCGAGCGACGAGGACAACCAGAACTACGACCAGATATCCTGGGAGAACACTTTTGGAGACGTCGACCGGACGGTTACCGACCAGACCGCGATCATCGGCTATCAAAACGCCTTCACCGGCAACGATTTGCTTGATGTGAAGGCCCAGGTCAGCTGGTCAGACACCCGGGTTGAACAGAAAAACCAGGACCAGATCTGTTTCGGTCCCTTTACCTGCACCTACCCCTTCGGCATCAGTTCGGAATACTCGTATGAAACCTGGCAGGGCAAGGCGGACAACGTTGCCACGTTCCAGTTGGGTGAAGACTGGATGGCCTATGTGACGACCGGGATCGATGGCCAGTATCAGGAGCGGCTCAATCCACGCCATTTTGCGAACTATACTCAATCCGGCTCGGGCTCTCACCCGGAAGGCGAAACGGTCAATGTCGGCGGCTATGCGCAGGCCGAACTGGTCTGGAACGACCGCATCACCCTCATTCCCGGCATGCGGATCGACTACAGCAACGTGTCTGTCGGCAGCTATGTGAACAGCAGGGGTGCGACCGTCGACCTGAACGAAGACAAAAGCGCCGTCGGCTATTCTCCCAAGCTTGCAGCCATGATCAAGATGTCCGACTGGCTCGGCGTCTTCGGCTCCGTCGCCCATACCGAGCGCCTGCCATCTCTCGACGAGGTGTTCTCGAATTATGTCGTCAACGACCTCGACAAGGAACTGTCGAACAACTTCGAAGCCGGTGTCACGCTGTCCTTCGACGACCTGATCATGGGTGGCGATGCCTTTCGTCTGAAGGGAACGGCGTTCCGCAACAACGTCACCAACTATTACGCCAGCTACTGGAACGGCTCGACGGTTGTGACGGAAATCATTCCGAAGGCCCGATACGAAGGGCTTGAACTGGAAGCCTCCTACTGGACGGAAAGTGTTTACGGATCGCTTGGCGCCTCGCTGATCCGGGGCAACAACGTCAGCACCGGTGGCTACATGAATGCCGTTCCTGCCGACAGTGCGTTCCTGAAGATCGGCTACGTCTACCGTCCCTGGAACCTCGACTTCGGCTGGAAGGGCGACTTCTACGCCGCCCAGGACCGCGTGGGGTCCGACGAACAGGAAACCGCCGGTTATGTGCTGCATAACCTTTATGCCGCCTGGAAACCGGAAGAAGGCTTCATGGCGGACAGCGAGGTCCGCTTCAACGTCGACAACGTCTTCGACAAGTCCTACCGGAACCACCTGAGTGAAGACGAAGGTGCCGGTCGCAGCTTCAAGCTGAGCTTCGCCAAGAAGTTCTGACTCATGACCCGCCGCCTGTGGGCACAGGCGGCGGGTTTCAAGCCGGGCTTGGGCGAACGCCTACACCTTAAAAAGCGCCACTTCCACAATTTGGAAACGCTTTCATCAAAGTGACATCGACGCCCTGTATTCAATCTTGGAAACGTTTCCAAGATTGAGGGAGCCAGGGGTGAGATCGCGACCACCGACGATCAAGGATGTTGCCGAGCAGGCCGGCTGCGGCATTGCAACGGTGAGCCGCGTTCTCAACGGCACCGGCTCCGCAAGCGCCGACACACGCCGAAAGGTTCTTTCGGCAGCAGACGCGCTCGGCTTCGAATTCAGCGCGCTTGGCCGGTCCCTGCAAAGCAGCTCGACCAAGACCATCGGCTGCATCGTCCCCTCCCTCGCCAATCCCGTATTTGCCGAAGTCGTGCAGGCTGCCCAGCAGGAAGCTCACCGCGAGGGCTACCAGCTCATTCTGGCCTGTTCGGAATACGACGAGACGCAAGAACTTCAGGCTGCGCGCACCCTGATTTCCAAACAGGTCGACGGCCTGGTCCTGACCGTCAACAACGCTTCGGACAGCGAAGCCCTGGAACTGATCCGGGCGCGGCAGCTTCCCTGCTGCCTTGTCTACAACCGTGCGTCTTTCGGCCTGCCCGCATGGGCCGTCGACAACCGAGCGGCAGCACGCGAGGTTGCTCAGGCCTTCCATGACCAGGGGCACGTTCAAACGGGCTTCCTCGCCCTGCGGTTCCACCGCTCCGACCGCTCGCGCGAACGCTACGAAGGCTTCGCCGCCGCCTGCCGCGAGTTCGGCATGGCGGACCCGCTCCTGCTGGAAATCGAGGAGCAGGACGGCAACCTTCTGGAATTGCTCGGCACGCTTCTGGCCGAACATCAGGCCCTGACCGGCATTTTCGCGTCGAACGATTTTCTGGCCCTTGCCGCCATGAAAGCAGCACGGGCCCTCGGCAAACGTATTCCCGACGATCTGTCGCTGGTCGGCTTCGACGGCATTTCAACCGGCCTGCTGGTCGACCCTCATCTGGCGACCGTCGAAACCGATCCGCGCACAATGGGTCAGGGCGCGGTCCAATCCGTCCTGGCAAGGCTGCTGGACCGGCCAACACCTGAGCTGCCGTCCGCCGCCGCCACATTCAGTTTCCGCACCGGAGGCAGCCTCGGGCCTCCCGTTCGCGGAAAAGCCGATGGCAGAGAAGCTGCCACTTCCCTGCCATCCCATGAGTAACCCCGAGACCTGCTTGAGATCGCTTAGGAGTCACTGACATGAAACGTACACTTTTCGCATTGGCCATGACAATGGCGGCCGTCGTGCCGGCAAAGGCCGAAGATGCCGTTTGCTACAACTGCCCGCCGCAATGGGCCGACTGGGCATCGATGCTGGAAGCCATCAGCGAAAAGCTCGGCATTGCCATGCCGCATGACAACAAGAATTCCGGCCAGACCCTCAGCCAGCTTCTGGCCGAGAAAGCCGCTCCGGTTGCCGACGTTGCCTATTACGGCGTGACCACTGGCATCAAGGCCGGCAACGAAGGTGTCGTCACCGCCTACAAACCGGCCGGCTTCGATGACATTCCCGAAGGCCTGAAGGACCCGGAAGGCAAGTGGTTCGCCGTTCACTACGGCACGCTCGGCCTGTTCGTGAACGTTGACGCCCTCGGCGATGCACCGGTACCGCAGTGCTTTGCCGATCTGAAGAAGCCGGAATACCGCGGCATGGTCGGCTATCTCGATCCGTCATCCGCATTCGTCGGTTATGCAGGCGCGGTTGCCGTCAACCTGGCCTTCGGCGGTGATCTGGAGAACTTCGATCCGGCCATCAGCTACTTCAAGGAGCTGGCCGAAAACGACCCGATCGTTCCCAAGCAGACTTCCTTCGCACGCGTCGTTTCCGGCGAAATCCCGATCCTCTTCGATTACGACTTCAACGCCTACCGCGGCAAATACGAAGAAGACGGCAACTTCGAATTCGTGCTGCCGTGCGAAGGCTCCGTGCGCGTTCCCTACGTGATGAGCCTGGTGGCAGGTGCGCCGCATGAAGAAGCCGGCAAGAAGGTTCTGGACTTCATCCTCTCCGACGAAGGCCAGGCCATCTGGACCAACGCCTATCTGCAGCCGTCGCGCCCGGTGGAACTGCCGGCTGAAGTCGCCGCGAAGTTCCTGCCTGCAAGCGACTACGAGCGCGCGGTCGCCGTCGACTATGCCCACATGGAACGCGCCCAGGCCGGTTTCGGCGAGCGTTACCTGAACGAAGTCAAATAACGTCCTGACCTTGCGGGCCGAAGCGCATCGGCGTTCCGGCCCGTTTTCCCGAAGGCATCCTTCATGTCCGACAGAACATTCGTGACCGCCTGCCTTGTGCCGCTGGCGGTCTTCGCTCTCGCTTTTCTGGCACTGCCACTGGTGCGTCTGGTTCAGGCTTCCTCTGAATCGGAAGCCGGTTGGCAGATCTACCTGCAGATCCTGCAAACGCCGCGTTATCTGGAAACCCTCGTCAATACGGTGCTGGTGTCGCTGGCGGTCAGCCTTGCCGCGCTGGTGCTGGCGACCACCGCCGGTCTTTTCCTGGCGCGGAACCGGTTTATCGGACGCGGCCTGCTGCTCTCCGTTCTCACGCTGCCGCTCGCCTTTCCGGGCGTTGTCATCGGCTTCCTGATCATCCTCCTGGGGGGACGTCAGGGGCTGTTCAACCAGCTTTTGCCCGGGCACATTGTCTTTGCCTATTCGCTGACCGGCCTCTTCCTCGGCTATCTCTATTTTTCCATTCCGCGCGTCCTGCTAACGGTGATGGCGGCGGTGGAAAAACTCGACCCCGCGCTGGAAGAAGCTGCCCGCACCCTGGGCGCGTCGCCGTGGCGCATCGTCGTCGACGTGATCCTGCCCGGTCTTGCGCCGTCCCTGGTCGCCGCCGGCGCCATTGCCTTCGCCACTGCCATGGGCGCCTTCGGAACCGCCTTCACGCTGGCCACCAACATCGATGTGCTGCCGATGGTGATCTACACCGAGTTCACCCTGTCGGCGAACATCGCCATGGCGTCCGCCCTCTCCGTTCTGCTGGGCGTGGTGACCTGGGCCCTGCTATATGTCGCCCGCAGTTTTGCGGGAACGACGGTTGCGGCGGGAGGCTGATATGAAAAGATCTCTCGCCTGGTGGCTGCAAGGCGCGGTCACGCTTGTCATCGCCGCCTTTCTGCTGGTCCCCGCCGTCCAGTCGATCCTGGCCGGGGTGACAGTCAACTATTTCCGAGGTCTTTCCTCCGGCCTGACGCTGAAATGGATCGAGCGAGTCTGGGAGCTTTATTCCGCCAGCATCTTCCTGTCACTCTGGCTCGCGATTGCCTGCCTTGCAGTCACACTGGTGATCGGCGTTCCGGCCGCTTACGCCCTTGCCAGAAATCCCGGCCGTCTGTCGCGCATGCTGGAAGAATTCATCTCGCTTCCCCTCGCCATTCCCGGCCTTGCGCTGGCGCTCGCGCTCCTTCAGCTTTACGGGACCTTGTCCGGCTTCCGCACGTCCTGGACCTTCATCCTGGTCGGCCACGTTCTCTACACGCTGCCGTTCATGGTACGCTCCGTCCTGGCCGTTCTGATGGCCATGGATTTCCGCAGCCTTGAGGAAAGTGCAGCTACGCTCGGTGCATCCGCCTTCACGCGGTTCCGAACGGTGATCGTACCCAATGCCATGCCGGGCATCCTGGCAGGCGCCCTGACCGTGGTGACGCTCTCCATCGGCGAGTTCAACCTCACCTGGATGTTGCACACGCCCTATCTGAAAACCCTGCCCGTCGGCCTTGCCGACAGCTACGCCTCCATGCGGCTGGAGGTTGCCTCCGCCTATACGCTGGTCTTCTTCGCGATGATCGTGCCGCTGTTGATGGCCATGCAATGGGCCTCCGCCAGAGCGCAAAGGATCGCTCAATGACCCTGACAATCGAAAACGCCGCCAAGACGTTCGCCGACGGCACGCGGGCGCTGTGCCCGACCAACCTGACCGTCGGTCCCGGTGAAATCCTGTCCCTGCTCGGCCCCTCCGGCTGTGGCAAGACGACCCTGCTGCGCATCATCGCCGGACTGGAACGCCCGGATGCAGGCAGCCGGATCCGGTTCGACGAGACCGACGTCACCGGACTTGCCGTGGAACACCGCAATGTCGGCATGGTGTTCCAGTCCTACGCGCTCTTTCCCAACATGAGCGTGCGCGCGAATGTCGGCTACGGCCTCAAGGTACGAAAAGTCCCGGCGGAGGAACGCCGGCAACGTGTCGACGAGGTGTTGCGTCTCTGCCGCCTCACCGACTATGCTGACCGGCCGACACATGCCCTGTCGGGCGGCCAGCGCCAACGCGTCGCCCTGGCACGGGCCGTGGCACCGCGCCCGAAGATCCTGCTGCTGGACGAACCGCTGTCGGCCCTCGACGCTGCCTTGCGCGACAGCCTGCGCGACGAACTTGCCGCCATGCTGCGCCAGTTCAGGATCACGGCGGTTTTCGTGACCCACGACCAGAGCGAAGCCATGGCGATAGCGGACCGGATCGCGGTAATGTCGAGCGGAACCATGCTGCAGGTCGGCCGCCCTGAAGAGCTCTACCACGCACCGGCGAATGCCTTCGTCGCCCGGTTCATCGGCAACGCCATGCCTCTGGCAGGACAGATGGAAAACGGTGTCCTTCATCTGCCGGGTGGACGCCTGCAGCTTCCGGCAAGCGCCGCCGGCAAGACGGCCTACATACGCTCGGAAAACATCCGGCTCGACCGGTCAGGATCACTGGAAGGGAAGGTTGAAACCGTTACCTTCTCCGGCGGTCATTTCCGTCTCGCTGTCGGCGGCGTCCTGCCGGACGGCAGCCTTCTCTATCTTCAGCACCCCGGTAGAACAGCCCCTGAAAGTGGCAGCACCGTGCGTCTCACCATCGACCCATCCGACCTCATCTATCTCGCAGACCAGACATCGACACATTCATGACCAAGATCATTCAGATTTCCGACACCCATATCGTTCCAGAAGGTTCCCTCGCCTACGATCAGGTCGATACTGCCGCAGCCCTTTGCGAGACAGTCGCCACAATCAATCGCCTGCTGCCTCGGATCGGGTCTGTCGATCTCGTGATCGTCACCGGCGATCTGACGGAACATGGAACACCACAAGAATACGACCTCTTCAAAAACCTGATGGCAGATCTCGAACTGCCCTATCGGGTCTTGCCCGGCAACCACGACCGGCGCGAACCGATGCGGGAAAGCTTCTCCGGCGAGACCTGGATGCCCCGGACAGGCCCCATCAACTGGCAGATCGATCTTGAGGACTTTGCCGTAGTCGGGCTCGACAGCCTCACGGAAAATGCTGCACACGGCACCCTGGAGCCGGCAACCCTGTCGTTCCTGACGGACGCATTGTCAGATCTTCGCGACAAACCGGCCCTCGTCGGCTTTCATCATCCTCCCTTTGCCGTGGGCATAGAGGCGATGGACGCGCAGAATCTGCACGATGCGAACAGCCTCGGCAGTGCCCTCTCCCTGCACTCCGGGCAGGTCCGGCTTGTCTGCGGCCATCTGCACCGGTCAATTGCCGGACTTTTTTCCGGCAGCCTGTGTCAGGTCTGCCCCGGCACCTCGCATGCAGTCACGCTGGACCAGCGCGCCAATGCCGGCAACAGCTTGACCATGGAGCCCGGTGGCATGCTGCTTCACGAATGGCGCGACGGCGGTTTTCTGACCCACCTCATTCCGGTCGGGACCTATCCGGGGCCTTATCCCTTCCTGGGCGTCTCCTGAGAGACTGCAGCAGAGACAATCCGACCTTAGCTCCGATGCCTCATGGCCCCGGAAACGTCGATCGCCAGCGGCGCAGAAACGTTTCCCGGGTCAGGGCATCGAGCGCGACCATGAGAGCGGGTGACAGCCCGATGGGCCGCAGCGCGGTCGAACTCAGCCCCTCGCCCTCATTGCCTTCTTCCGTTTCCAGAAGCGGACTGATCAGCAAGGCCGTCCTGAGCGCAAGCGTGCCTTCCGACGACAGAAGGAAATCCAGGAACGCTTTGGCCTCTGCCTGATTTTGCGCCTGCTTCGGGATCATGAAGGTACGTGACAGAACCAGCGTGTAGTCGGATGGCAGCACGATGCCGATCCGGTCGTCGTTGAGCTGATAGCCCTGGGCGTAGGAGCCAAGCACGTTGTAGGCAATCAGATAACGCCCTTCGGCCACGCCCCTGATGATGTCGACCGAGCAGCAGGTGGAAATGGCCTGCGACCGGCCGAAGGATTCCTGCAACGCGCCGAATGTGGTCGCCTCCTGCGCATCGGCGAACGCAAACAGATAGCCGAGCCCGGATTGCTCGATGTCGTAGGTCGCGACCCGCCCGGCATAGGGGGTGCCGGACGGTCTCAGAAGATCGAGCAGGTCGAAGCGGGTTTGCGGAATATCCTCCACGGGCACCAGCTCACGGTTATAGACGATCACCGCAGGTTCCCGGGTGATGCCCCACAATTCGTCGCGCCAGCGCAGCGCCTCCGGCAACTGTTCGGTCAACCGCGAGCTGTAGGACGCCGCGCAGGCCTCGTTGACCAGTTGCACCATCTGGTGAACACCGGAGCTGATGACGATATCGGCACCCGCAACGCCGTCACGGCACTCTCGCCGTGTCAGCCGGTAAAGCTCGTTCGAGCCCCATTGTTCGTAGCGCACCTGCAAACCGGGCCGGGTTTGCAGGAAGCTTTCGACAACGGGCCCGAAGATGGCGATATCGGTGGTCGACCGCAGCACCAGCATCCTGTTGGTCGCCTGGGGTCCGAAAACCTCCACCAGCTCCTGAGCCGACACGGGCCGAGCGGTGGTGAAGAGAACGGCCAATGCGGCGAGGCCCTTCAGGACAGATACAAGCTTCATGCGCGTCCCTCCGGGAGGGCTGCAAAAACCAGGGCGGCTCGAAAGCTGCCGCTGGCGGTTTTTTCCAGCCGCAATTCACCGTCGAAGGAACGGGCGACAGAATGGGCAATCGCAAGACCGAGCCCGGAACTGCTTTGCCGTGACAAGGTGCCCTTGTTGAAGCGGGACCCAAGCTCCGCAAGAACGCCATCCACCGGCCCGCTGCCCGCATCTTCCACCCAGATGCAGGCTCTCTCACCTTCCAGCGAAGCCCCGATGCGCACCGGCGAGCGACCGTATCGGAGCGCGTTGTTCAAAAGGTTCTTCAAGGCTTCCTTGAGCGATTGCACATCGGCCAGCATTTCGACGGGGTCCTCGCCGATATCAAGTATGACGTCGAACTCCGGATTGAGAACCGCGTGATCGCCTTCCTCGAAGACGTCGAGCGCAATATCCCGCAGATCCACTCTTTCCCGCCGGGCGCTGTCGCCCCGGTGGATCACCAGAGCCTGGCTGAGAAGCTGGTCCAGCAGACGGCCGAGACTGGCCGTGCGGGTCTGGATCCGCTCGACGATCTTTTCCTTGCGGGCCAGCTCCGGTTCGTCGGTGAAGAGATCGGCCTGCGCCCTCAGGGCCGCGACCGGAGTTCTCAGCTGATGCGCGGTGTCGGAGATCAGATGCCGCATGGAATTCATCTGTCTGTCGAGCCGGGCCATGAAGCCGTTGAGGGCATTGATCATGACCGCCGTTTCCCGCGGCACCGAGGTATCGAGCGGCGTCAAGTCGTGCGGATCACGCGCGGTGAGGCCACCGGCGATCCGCTCCAGAGGTTGCAGCACCGAGCGCACGACGACCACCGACAGAAGCACCATCGCAAGCCCCGAGGCTGCCAGCACGTAGAGCGCCTTGCGGGTGATGTCATAGGCCATTTCATTGCGGGCGCGGAGCGTCTGGCCGACCACCACCTTGACCGTGCCATTCAGTGTGCGCTCGGCGAACCGACGCGAGACGACGGCAAAACGGGCTGGTTCGCCAAAGAACACACCGTCGAAAAACCCGCCCCGGATATCCCGCCTGCCCGTCGGCAGGGCGATTTCGTCATAGCCGGTCAGGGTTTCGCCCTCCACACCGATGATGCGGTAGCCGATCCTGTCGTCGGGAGCGAGGGCCAGCAGCTCGAACGCGGAGACCGGCAGCTCGATGACGGGCCGGCCATCCTGCACAGTGATTGATGAGGCGATGCCGGTCGCTGCTCCCAGAAGCAGCCGGTCGTAGGCGCTTCGGGCGGCTTCCCGACCATAGGCAAAGGCGGCGATGGAAACGATCACCCCGCCGGAGATCAGCAGAAAGGCGATACCGAAGGCGACACGCGCGGTGAGCGAGGAGGACGCCAGCCTGCGGATGAGATCAGTCATCGACTTCCAGCTTGTAGCCAAGCCCTCTCTGGGTCTCGATCCTGACAGACCCGCCCGAGAGTTTCTTGCGCAGCCGCGCGATATAAAGCTCCAGCGCGTTCATGCTGACATCGGTATCCTGAAAACTGAACACGCCCTCGAACAGTCGCTCCTTGCTGACGGTCTTGCCGCGATTGCGGACCAGGATCTCCAGCAGCGAGAATTCGCGTCGGGTCAGAGTGATCGGGCTGCCGTCCTGCCGGACAACCCGCGCGGAGGCATTGAAGGTGAGGCTGCCGAGCGTCAGTTCCTCCGCCTTGTCGCCCTGCTCGCGGCGATAGAGCGCACGGATGCGCGCTTCGAGCTCGCGGTGGTCGAACGGCTTGACCAGATAATCGTCCGCGCCGGAATTGAGCGAGGACACCCGGTCATCGACGGAAAACTCGGCTGTCAGCATCAGCACCGGCGTGCGCTCGCCCCGGGCCCTGATCTCTTTCAAAAGCTCGGTGCCCAGACCATCCGGCAGATTGATATCGAGAACGATCACGTCGTAGCGCTGGACGGTGACGCAGGCCCGCGCCTCTTCCAGCGTCTTGGCCAGATCGCAGGCGATGCCGGACCGGCCCAGCCGGATCATGATCGCCTCGGCCATGTCAAACGTGTCTTCAACGAGCAAAAGACGCAAAGATACTTTCCTCCTGGCCCCAGTCTTGCCCCGCAAATTCGCCGCTTGCAAGCAATGTGCGCTCTGTTGACAGGTTGGTGACAGGGTTTGGCGCTAGGCTCCCTGTCACGTCCGTTGGGAGGGCCCGCACAAGGGCAGCACAACGGATATCAAGGGCTACCCAAAAGCCTTGCACATGTGGAGGAAACACAACATGGCATTCAAAACGACCCGCCTTCTGATGGCGGCCGCATTCCTTGGCGCGTCCGCGTTCGGCGCAACCGCTGCCGATTTCTCTCCGGAAAACCCGGAATGCATTGCACCGGCCAACCCGGGCGGTGGCTGGGATTTCACCTGCCGCCAGGTCGGCAAGTCCCTTCAGGACCTGAAGCTTCTCGACAAGACCATGCAGGTAGTGAACCTGGCCGGTGGTGGCGGCGGCGTGGCCTACGCTGAAGTGGTCAACAAGCGCGGCGACGACAACGACCTGATCGTGGCAGCGTCCTCGGCCACCGCGACCCGTCTTGCCCAGGGCGCTTACCCGGGCAACACCATGGACCAGGTCCGCTGGTTGGCATCCGTTGGCGCTGACTACGGCGTCATCGCTGTTGCCGCCGACAGCCCGATCAATACGCTGCCGGAACTTCTCGACCAGATGAAATCCGATCCGGCATCCATTTCCGTTGCCGGCGGCTCCGCCGTTGGCGGCTGGGACCATCTGAAGGTTCTGATCGCGGCCAACGCTTACGGCATCGAAGACGTCCGCACCGTGAAATACATCGCCTTCGACGGTGGCGGTGAAGCCGTGACCCAGCTTCTGGCCGGTTCCGTTCAGGCCTTCACCGGCGACATTTCCGAAGCCAAGGGCTTTGTCGACAGTGGTGACATCAAGGTGATCGCCGTTCTGGCGCCCGAGCGTCTGTCCGGTGAATTTGCCGACTTCCCGACCGCAAAGGAACAGGGTGTCGACGCGATCGGCGCCAACTGGCGCGGGTTCTATGCACCGGGCAACATGTCCGACGACGCCTATAACGCGTGGGTGTCCAAAATCTCCGAACTCTACGCAAGCGAAGAGTGGAAAGGCATCATGGCTGCAAACGGTCTGGCTCCGCTCGACCTGCAGGGTGAGGCGTTCCAGGAATTCGTTGCCAACTCGGTTCAGCAGATCCAGGACATCTCGAAAGAAATCGGCATCATCAAATAAGAATGCCGCTTTTCCGACTGGGGGGCGCAGTCCATGTGCCCCCCTCTCTTTTACAATTTCCGACTGACCGATCCACATTCACACCCTCATCCCGAGGTGCGGCGCAACGCGTAGCCTCGAAGGATGGGTCTTGAATTCTGCATCCGCCGACCATGCTTCGAGACAAGCTTCAGGCCGTCGTCAGCATGAGGGAGGTGGTGTGGCGCGTCAGAAAACCGGGCGGCACTGCAGTGCCGTGACCGATACACCCCGTTTCAGGCGACCGCCGGTACCGGCGAGGACCGCCTGAAGGAAGGTACCCATGAGCGACCGTATCTTTGGCGCGGTCGGGCTTTTTCTCGCGCTGGGATATGCCTGGGCCGCTCTTGTCATCGAAGAAAGCTTTCTGTCCGACGCCGTCGGCCCGAAGGCCTTTCCCCTCATCATCGCGGCGGTTCTGGGCCTTGCCTCCGTTGCAATTTTCCTGAAGCCGGACACTGCGCCGGAATGGCCGTCGCTGCCGCGCCTTCTCGAAGTCGCCATGGCTGTCCTGGCGATGATCCTCTACGCGCTCCTGCTGCCGGAGGCCGGTTTCATCCTGGCAACCGCCGTCGCCGCAGCCTACCTCACCTGGCGCCTCGGCTCCTCGCCCATCGGCTCGATTGTCACCGGCTGCCTGACGTCGGTCGGCATCTACGCCGTCTTCCATCTCGTTCTTGGCCTGTCTCTGGCCAAGGGCCCGTTCGGTTTTTAACGGAGCATCGCCATGGAAACTCTCTCTTCACTGGCCGACGGCTTCGTCATCGCGCTGACCTGGCAGAACCTGCTGCTGGCCCTGCTCGGCTGTTTTCTCGGCACCATCATGGGCGCGCTGCCGGGCCTGGGCCCGTCGAATGGCGTCGCCATCCTGATCCCGCTGGCCTTCACGCTCGGCCTTGGCGCGACGCCCTCGCTGATCCTGCTGACCTCGGTCTATTACGGTGCCATGTACGGCGGGCGTATCTCGTCGATCCTTCTGAACATTCCCGGTGACGAACCGGCGATGATGACCTGTCTCGACGGCTATCCGATGGCCCAGCAGGGCCGCGCAGGCGAAGCCCTGTCCCTGTCGGGCGTCGCCTCCTTCGTCGGTGCGTTCATCGCCACCTGGGGCCTGATCCTGCTGGCACCGCAGCTCGTCAAGATCGCGCTGCTGTTCGGTCCGGCGGAATATTTCGCCCTGTTCACGCTCGCCTTCGCGACCCTTGGCGGCGTTGCCTCGACCAACCAGGCCAAGACCGCCTTCGCCGCCGCGCTCGGCATTGGTCTGGCCACCGTCGGTGTCGACACCCAGACCGGCGTTCCGCGCTTCACCTTCGGCGAAGTGCACCTTTACGACGGCATCGACTTTCTGGTTGCCATCGTCGGCCTGTTTGCGCTGTCCGAGGTCTTCCTGTTCCTGGAACACCGCCACGGCAACGCCGAAGCCAACTCCAGCAAGATTTCCGTCGGCCGGCTGATGCCCAGCTTCGCGCTCCTGAAGTCCTGCACCCCCACCATGCTGCGCACCAGTCTGCTCGGCTTCATTGCCGGCGTTCTGCCCGGTGCCGGCGCATCGCTCGGCTCGTTCATCTCCTATACCTTCGAGAAGAAACTCGTCGACAAGGAAGGCACCTTCGGCAAGGGCGACCCGCGCGGTGTCGCAGCGCCGGAAGCCGGCAACAACGCCGCCGCCGGCGGCGCATTGGTGCCGATGCTTGCGCTCGGTGTTCCCGGCTCCGGCACCACCGCCGTCTTGCTGGCGGTCCTGCTGGCGCTCAACATCACCCCGGGCCCGCTGCTGTTCACCCAGCAACCGGATGTGGTCTGGGGCCTGATCGCGGCGCTCTTCATCGCCAACTTCATGCTGCTGGCGATGAACATTCCGATGATCGGCCTGTTCACCCGCGTGCTCCTGATCCCGCCGCGCATCCTGATGCCCATCGTCGCCATGGTCAGCTTCGTCGGCATCTACGGCATCTCCGGCTCCTCCTTCGACCTCATGGTCATGGTCGGATTCGGCGTGCTCGGCTGGGTGCTGCGCAAGCTCGACGTGCCGCTGGTCCCCATCATCCTCGGCACGCTGCTCGGTAACGCCATGGAAAACAACCTGCGCCGCGCCATCAGCATCAGCAACGGCGACTGGTTCACCCTGATCGACAGCCCGCTCTCCATCGCGCTGTGGAGCCTGGCGGCCATCGGATTCATCCTGCCGATCGTCTTCGGCAAGGTGCTGAAAGCCCGCATGCGTCACATGAAGAAGGACGAGGAAGGCTCAACCATCGACTGATTGTTGCCAGCATCGCAAACAACGAAAACGCCCTCTCCCGCCGGACGAGGGCGTTTTTGGTTTGAACCTCCGCGACGGTCATTCCGCAAAGTTGCACGGCCAGAGCCGGAGCTCCTACCCGGACCCCGACGTCTGTTCACACCGCAGGTACGTCCATTTCAAAACCTAGGATCAATGATCCGTTTTGTGCTCGCTCCCGCGCGTCCTGACCCGCAGGCTTGCGGATCAGCGCGCAGCTGCACTGCACTTGTTCGGAACAACGTGCAGCGGGTGTGGTAAGGGATGTCAGCTTGCGCCTTCATTTGGAGAAAGTTCGCAAGATTTCTGCGACGCCAACTAAGCGGCCGTCCATTGTACGGCGAGCAAGCAGACCAGCCCATACCTCGGTCGTAATTTCGAATTGCACGGACCGTCCAGTCTTCTGCTGAATGACCGTCGCGCGCGTTCGAATATCGTGGCTCGTGACGAGGGTCCCGATCTTCAGTTTTACCAGATCGCAACCGCGGAGCTTGCTGTCGATGGCAAGATCAAAAAGCGCACCGCCCAGATTTGACGCTGCTTCAGGGGGTTTGTGGCACCAACTTGCTTGCCTGCGTTCCAAGGGGGCCGACCCGGTGCGGCAGGATCATATTTTGAAATATCCATATCAGTTCTCCTATGACCACCACTGGCCGGACGAAGAACGTATAGCCCCCGGTTTTATGGCTGAGCCGTCAGCAGATAAGTCGATCAAGATCGGCAATGTGGGAGATCTGAAGACGATGGGGACAGGGTCCTCCTAGTTTACGATCGATAGCCGCCACCCTCGATCAAATTTCCGCTGATCGTTAGCCTGGATCACACCGTCTTGCATGGGATTGGCGTCAGGCTGCCAGACAGTTTTCCGGCAGCGATATTGGGTGACAGGCTAAACTGTCCAACGAGGGAGATCTTAACTGCTTTATGGCCCTTTCATCGCTACAGTAGTTCCAAATTGCCGGATCATAGGCGATCTTCAACGATCCTGCCGTCCTCCAGCGTGATGATGTGATCCGCGAGATCGAGGATGCGGGAGTCGTGGGTTACCATGACGGTCGTGGTTACGCGGGCACGGCCGAGTTCCTTGAACAGGCTCACGGCCGCCATTCCGCTCACCTTGTCGAGTGCTGCGGTTGGCTCGTCGGCGAAGATGATGTCGGGATTAGACACCAGAGCCCGCGCGATGGCCACCCGCTGCTTCTGCCCTCCAGACAGGTTTCCAGGAAGATAGTCCATTCGTTCGCCCAACCCCAGCATGCCCAGAAGGTGATCTGCCGCATTGGCGTGCCTCTTCGGATCGCCCCGGCCATGGACCTTTAGGCCCATCATGACATTTTGACGGGCGGTCAGGCTATCATGCAGGTTGTGAGCCTGGAAGATAAAGCCAAGGCGCCGGCGCATATCAGTGCGAGTGATCTCGTCTGCTGCAAATAACTCCTGGTCCAGAAGTCGTATGCTGCCGGCGTATGCCCCACGCAGACATCCCATGATGGTCAGCAACGTGGTCTTGCCTGAACCCGACGGCCCCATGAGGATCGTCAGCGATCCGCGCCGGATCTCCAGGTTGATATCAAACAGGGCTTGCTTGCGGGCCTCGCCTTCGCCAAAGAAGTGGTCGAGACCTCTGACTGAAATGGCTGCATGTGTCATGAGGCCTCAGAACAGGTCAGCCGGCTGGGCGGCGGCGAGTTTGCGCATGGCGAAAAGGCCGGACAGTGTGCAGGCCATGATCGTTCCGAAAAAGACCGCGACGGCACGCGCCGGCGTCATAAAGATCGGGATATTCGTGAGATAAGCTAGCGCCTCATAAAACAGGTGAGAAAACGCCAAACCGGGCCAGAAGCCGATGGCCGCAAGGATGATCGCCTCTTCCAGGATGATCCCGACGAAGAAGACTTGACGGAAGCCCATGGCCTTGAAGGTCGCATATTCGCGGATGTGATCGGCAACGTCGGCCGACAGCACCTGATAGGCGATCACGATGCCGACAACGACGCCAATGGCCACGCCAAAGGCGAAGATCAGGCCGGTCGGACGCTCGGTCATCTGGTAACGAATCTCGTGTTCCATCGCTTGCGTGACCGCGCGGATCCGAACCGTGTCGGGCGGGTAGAGCTGCATCAACTCGGCAGCGACCCTTCCGGGATCTGCGCCGGGAGCAAGCGTCAGCAAAATATGGCTCGGCGTGGCGGAACTCCGCTGTGGGAACAGATGGAAGAAGGTCTGATCCGATACGAGGAAGACGCCGTCACCGCCGAACCCGCCACCGATAGACACGGTTCCGATCGCACTGATCTGACGGTTTTGCATCTCGAAAGAAACAGGCGCCTCCGGGCTTGCCTCGGAAAAGCTGCGCATGTCGACGAAGCGGGTCAGCGTGTCGACAAGCGCCGTGTCGGACAGGGATAGGCTGATGAGGGGATCGACCAGTGCGTTGTGGACGAAGGATCCGGCGTCGGGCGCGAGACCGAAGAACTGGATTGAGGATGAGGCTTCATGACCCGAGATCCAGGTCGAGCGCCCCATATAAACAGGCGTACCGCCCGTCACATCCGGGTGCACCCTCGCCTGGAATAATCTTTGTCGCGGCAGTGTGGCCGCATCGGACAATGTCTCGGATTCGACAGGTGACATGATCAGAAGATCCGGCTTGAAAAGCCGGTAGGGAATTGCCACTGATTCCGCCATCGATCCGGCCAGACCGAGCTGAACAAAGACGAGCACATTGGCAAAGGTCACACCGGCCAAAGCAGCCATCAGCCGCCCCGGGTGATGTATGAGCTGAAGATACCCGATGGGGAGCCGACCAAGAAGGCTTGAGAGTACACTCGTCATTGTCAGCCTCACTCTTCAGGGGCGTCCGACGTGACGGCAATCCGGGCAACGACCTCGAGGTTGACGTAAGATGCGGCACGGAGACTCGAGGCCTCGTCGAGCGCCACCGTGACCCGCAGAACACGCGCATCGGTATTCGCGGCCGGATCGTCCGCCGTAACGCTCTGCCGCCCGACAAGCGTGCCGATGCGCGAGACCGTTCCCGTCAACTTTTCCTCACCAAGCACGCCGGAGACGAGCGAAACAGCCTGACCGACCGCAACCCTCGGGACCATGGTCTGGAATACTTCGAGTTCCGCCTCCATTTGGGCCGTGTCGCCCATCCGCAAAAGCCCGTCGGCAGGAGGCCGCTCTCCGGCGCGGGCCGCCACTTCGATGATCGCCCCATCCTGCGGTGCCAACACCCGGGCCCTGTCGAGGTCGCGGCGCGCCTGTTCGACTGCGACTTCTGCCGCAGCAAGATCCGCAGTCGCCACCGCGATGTCTACCTGCTCTTCGTCCGGCCCGGGCTGATAACGGGTCAGTGACGCCCGCAGTCGGTCGAGATCGGCACGGGCCGTGTCGGCGGCCTGTTCCGCCACCTCGAGGGTCGCCTGGGTCGAGACACCCGTGCCCATCAGGGAGGTCACGCGAGCCAACTCGCGTTCGGTCCTCGTAAGCGACGCCTCTGCTCCGCGGATCTGCGCACGAAGCTCGGCTTCGGACGCTGCGACCTGAACCTTTACCTGGTAAAGTGCCGCACGCCGGATTGTAAGCGTGCTTTCCGCGCTGGTCAGAGCGGATTCAAACAGCATGAGACTGTCTAGCACGGCCAATACATCTCCTTTGGCCACGACATCTCCATCATCGACCAGTATACGGTCGATGCGCGCGTCGCCAGCACCCTGCGGAAGCGCCACAGAGACGATCCCGCCAGCTGGCTGAAGACGTCCGAGTGAAACAATATCAGTGGTTTTCATCTCAGCGACGCGCTCGGGGGAAGGCACACGGTCAACGGGAAGCGCGATCGGCTGCCGAGCACCAGCACCAGGCTCAAGTTTCGTCCAATCGAAAACGGCGCGTATGGCGGGCCTCTGAAAATAGAGACCGATGACACCACCGATCAGGAGAAGCGATACAGCGATGAGGGCCTTCAGTGGCCAACTCGACTTCCGTCTTCGGGCGATTGTCGACGAAGACTGGTCCTTGCCATTGTCGAGCAGTGGCAAGGTGATGGATACGGTCGCGTCTTCCGGGGGCCGACTAGCGGAATTCATCGCGCCTGTGCTTGCAATTCTTGCTGCGTCACCAGGCCGTTCCGATCGGCGTCGATCCGGGTGAAGGCCATGTCCTGGCGGCCAAACTTAAGGATCTTGCCAGCCTTGCCGATGTTGTCCTGAGCGTTAAGCAACAGAAGATTGTGAAACTCGGAGCGCGTCAGAGCCTTGTCGCCATCGGCATCTGCCTGGATATAGTTTTCAGCCAGTTTCTGTCTGTCGGCATCAGACATCGTCTGGGCCTGGACGCCGGACAGCGGCAACGCGACGGAAGCGACAAAAACCAGCCATGCCAATACATTATGTTTCATGTCTCTATTTCTCCTCAGCAGATGGATTGCAGTTTGTAGTAGCTGGCGCGCCCACTCCGACGGACAGAGGGAGGGCCATGACCGCCGTTCTGAACACGGCGTTCCAACTCCGGTGGCGGGCTGTCCCACAGGCGCCGCGTTGATCGAGGCGCCTGACGCCTCAGCGGCTGAAGATACGTGTTCTGGTCGCAGTACCACCGGCCGGTCCGGTGCGCGTCACGGTGCAGCTGCGGTCATTGGCGCTGCAGTTGCGGACGCGGGAAGCGGAATTGCCGAAGCGTCCGGTGGTCTCACGCGTCGCGCTGCATTCACCACCTGAGCAATTGCGGGTCTGGCTCGTCGTTCCACCATAAATTCCGGTCGCGGTACGCGTCCCCGTACAGGTGCCGTCAACGCAGGTCACGCTACGATTATAGGTCTCAACCCGTGGTGCGACCGGGGCATAGGGACGATAGTAAGACGCCCAGGACCTGTACCAAGGCTGGGCCACATAATGGGTGTTCCAGTAGGCACGGTTATAGGTCACCACGCTCACACCAACGGTGGGAGCGACTGCGGCGGATAAGACGACGAGGCCGCCTTGGTAGACTACCTGAATGTAGCTGGCGGACACCCAGCCCCGGTACTGACCGAATGCAACATCGCACCATGCATAATCAGCAACGCAGCCATGGGTGATGATACGTGAGCCCTGGGGCAATACGGTCACCACCGGATAGCTGGTCGCCGGTCCGGCGCGCAGATTGACGTTTGCCGTCGACACAGCAACGGTGGCAGCTGTTGCGGTCGTTACCCCGCCCGCCAACAGGGCCAAAATCACAAAAATCTTCTTCAGCATAATCTGCTCCATCTCCGACGATGCAATTTTTTCGTCTCGTGAGCAGTGATTTGCAGGAGCTGAATTTCAAGGGTGTTACGTATTTCGAGCGAGATGTGACAAGGTGTTTCATAGGAACCAATCTGTCGTGTTTCGACATAACTCGATCTTGCGCTACTTCTCCGATACGTGACACGATTGCTGTCATGAACAGCAAATCAGACAGAGTGATTGTCGTTGACGACGACACTGAACTCCGTGCGCTGCTGCGCCGGTTCCTTTCAGAGCATGGCTTCGAGACCCGTGCTGTGGAAAGCGGTACCGCGCTGGACAGGGAGCTGTTACGGAACCCCGCAGATGTCATCGTTCTCGATCTCATGATTCCAGGCGAAGACGGGCTTGCCATCTGCAGACGGCTTCGAGCTGCCGGTGATCAAACGCCGATCGTGATGCTCACGGCACGTGGGGATCCGATCGACCGCATTGTCGGCCTCGAAACCGGCGCCGACGACTACCTGCCCAAACCTTTCGAACCCCGCGAACTCGTGGCCCGTTTGTCAGCAGTACTCCGCCGCACGCGGGGCATGCGGGCAGTTTTGTTGGACGACGCCGTGACGGTCGGTTCCCTCGAAATCAATCTCTCGACCCGAACGGTGAAACGTGACAGCACGTCACTCAAGCTTTCCAGCCGCGAATTCGCACTGCTGGAGGCCCTGTTGCAGAGCCGCGGACGCCCGCTGAGCCGGGCTCAATTGATCGAACGCGCGCTTGGACGCGATGCGGAGGTCACAGACCGCGCGGTGGATGTTCACATTGCGCGGCTACGGCGTGCGATCGGCGACCGAGCCGGTACGCCCGAGTTGATCAAGACGGTCTGGGGCGTGGGCTACGTGCTGGTGTCCGACGGTGTTTGACTCCCTCCTGAAGCAGAACATCGCGGTCCTTGCCGCGACTATCCTTGGCGCACTTCTGGTGTCCCTGCTTCTGATCACCGCATACGTAATCCGGCCCCAAATCGAACGTTCGGCAGCAGACACGGCACAGACGATCCGGAATCTCCAGCTTTCTCTCAGACAGATGGATCCGTACCAGCAACTCCTCTTCACCGAGGCGCTGCGCGGGGACGATGAGCCCGGCCCGCTTCTTTCCGAAGCTGCGCCTGATGAGGCAGGCGGACTGCGCAGTTGGTTTACGGCATACTTCCTGCAGATACTATCAGAGGAGCACGGGATTGCGGACCCCGATGTCCTTATAGATCGTGAGGGACGGGTTTGGGTTCGCCTCGTCACAGAGGATCAACCCTATTGGCTCTCAGTCAGGACATTGCCTGCGACCGATCCAGTGGTTGGCGTGCTCTTGGCATCCGCAGTCGCATTGCTTGCTTCTCTCGCTGGCGGGATCACACTGCAACGAAAGGTCGCTCGACCGCTGAAGCGTCTGGAGGACGCGGTCGGACTTATGTCCAGCCCGTCCTATATCTACGAGAACGCCATCCAGAGTCCGCGCGAGATCGCTGCGGTCTCCGGCGCGCTCAAAGATATGTCGCATCGGTTACAAACGGCAGAGGCTGACCGCGCGCTGATGCTGGCTGGCGTCAGTCACGATTTGCGGACGCCCCTGACCAGGCTGCGCCTGTCACTTGCTATGATGAAGAATGCCGATCCCGATCTCGTTTCTGGTGCGGAGCGCAACGTGATCCGGATTGAAACCATGCTGCGTCAATTCCTCGACTTCGCCCGAGGATTTGAGGTGGAAGAGACGCGGGCAGTTCCATTGCGACCGCTTCTGGCGCAAGCAATCGAGTCAAGTGATCGGCCGGACGCCGTAGCACTCGATGCGCCGACCGATCATGTGGTTTGGGTTCGGGATGCAGCTCTTCTCAGAGCTGTCGAGAACCTTCTGACCAATGCACTCCGATACGGAAAATCCCCGGTCAGCGTAAGCGCACGCACTGATGGCGGAGACCTGCTGATCGAGGTACGAGATTCGGGGCCAGGCATCTCACCTGGAGAAGCACCAGACCTCATGCGCCCGTTTGCACGAGGCGATATTGCACGCGGTGGAGAAGGCACAGGCCTCGGATTAGCCATCGTCGATCAGGTGGCAAGGACCCACGGTGGAAACCTCGAATTCGTACAAGCGGAAAGGGCCTTCACAGTCCGTTTGCGCATTCCGCAACGGATCAAGGCCTGAGCGGGCAGTCGCTTGTCCATCGCGCACAGTCTTCCGGGTGGACGAACCACAACGTTTGAGGATGCATGTCTTAATTTGGAGGGTACCGAGCAAGAAGTTTCGTCGCTTACACGTGACGATAAGGGTTTAGCTGGAGGTAGCCGTCCAAGCGCGGACCGAAACCTACGTCCGCTTCCCAATACACATATGAAGACCTTTACGACCGAGATGGGGACGCGAAGCCGCCATTTTTTGAAACCACGACCAATGCCCGCTCCGGGGCCGGAAGCCGACTGAACTCGCGCGGAACAAGCTTGTCCGCTTTCCCAGCAGCTGGGTCTAACCCGCCAGTCCGCACCAGGCCCCTACCCCGCCATCTCAACAATAGCAAACAACCCAAAAGACCGCCCCACCGGGTTCCCTCACCCATAATCAAGGTCGATCAGTTCCACCTTCGGCACCTCGTCCTTGTGAGACACCAGGAAATTCGACTGGAGGCCGAAGACGTTGCCTTGAAGGAACCGCGGCACCACAAAGCCCGGGCGGAACGCCGCCTGCCGGTTCCACCCGGCATAAAGAAACAGATGATGGCCCGTTGCCGCGCAGAGTTTTGACACGAGGGCACGGGTTCGGCCGGAGCCAGGTGATCGGGTCTCCCGCTGGAGACTTGCCGTGATCAGCAGCACCTTGACACCCCGGATCCTGCGCGGTGAAGCCAGCAGCGCATAGCTGCCGTCGCTTGCCATGAGATAGCGATGAACGGGAGAGCTGATACGCCGCCGGAACTGCACCTTGCTCCACAGCAGACCGTCCTTCGACCGCTCGCCCGCAATCCTGTCATACGCTGCCACCATCTCATCGAGATCGCTCATGACGGATATTGCCGCTGCTCCCGGTCTCCACGCGATGCCCGAGGAGACCCCGACGCGCATCGGCAGGACCTCATACTGGTTCAGCCTGAAAAAGCGCCGGTTGAGAAGCCGCGCGCCCGGATTCGGGTACGTGTAGATGCGCGTGATCTGCTCGGCGCCCAGAGCCGCCTTCAGTTTCCGGTAGATCGCACTGACGGTCGCAAAGTCCCTGTGGTCCGGCGAAACGAAGAGATCGACCAGTTCAGCCGCCCGTTCAACCTTGCCGTTGCAGGCGAAGCGTTTGAGAATTGCGGCGGCCTGGCCGATCTTTTCTCCACCGGCAAAGGCCGAAGCGACGATGACCCTGTCGTAGCCGTTTTCAACAGTCCATCTGAACCGCTCGAAAGACAATTCCGCGCCTGATTTCCCGAACGCACGGCACGCGAGCGCGGATGTTTTCTCAGCGTCGAACTCATCCGCCAGCTCAACTTTAAGCTTTAATTCCAACGTGTATTCACCTAGGTTTTAAAAAGTTGTATTTTTTCACGACTTTCGCGGAAATTGAAAGGACATTCGATATGAGCGTCGCCGATTTTACCTTTGGCATGCACGTCCTTAACAACAGCTGGAACACCTCCGGTGCGCCGGCTCATTCCGGGCTGTCGACCGACGACATGATCGACCTTGCCGTTCAGGGCGGGTCGGGCATTCTGCGTATTCCCGTGGATCTTTCCATGGTCACCGCCAGTGGGCCGCCCCAGTGGCAGCTCGATATTTTTGCAGATGTGCTTCAGAAAGCTGCGCAGAACAACGTCAAGGTGATTTTCGAACCGGGCCAGACGCCCCTGGACCTGCTGCCGCCGGGCTCAAACGTCGGCGACGTGCCAAGCGCACAATGGGCGATCGAGGCTCTGGCCGACCGCTTCGCGAGCCTGGTCGAAGCGGTTCACAGCAGCTTCCCCGCCTATGCCGACACCATCGCCGGCTGGGAAGTGGGGAACGAGCCCAACCTCAGCTATCAATATACCGGCACCTATTATGGCGGCCAGGGAGACCCGAACAACCCACGGTTCTACGCCGTCAGCACCGAAAACGCGGAATATTACGCCCGCTACTTGTATGCGGTGAACGAAGCGGTCAAGGATGTGGAAACCAGCCTCACCCAGGACATCAAGGTCATCGGCGCAGGCATCGCCCATAACGACTACGCCTATATGGACACGATGTTCGCCACGCTGAAAAACCTCGGCGCGGACATCGATGGTTTCACCATCCACCCCTACACAATCTACGACTACAACGCGACGACGCCGCAGTCCGGTCGCCCGACCGACTGGGTGCCCAACCCGACGGACGCAGCCTCCTCCTGGGACTACTACCACAGCTTCCAGGGCGCGCTTTACAGCGTGCAGTATCTGAAGGACTACCACGGCTTCGGCGACGCCGAGCTCTGGATCACCGAATTCGGCGTGCCATCCTATGCCGGTTATCGCGGCGCCGGTGCGGCCGGCGAAATCGATCAGGCCAACTTCTTCGCCGAAGCCATCGGCGTTCTCGACAGCTGGGACAACGGCGACCTCAAGGGCGTCATGGCCCATATGGTGCTCGACAACTACTACAAGGAAACCAACGACGGCTATAATGCCTATGACGGCAACAGCAGCAACGACGGCAACACCTCCATCGCGGAAGGCTCCTTCGGCCTTTATGGCCGCTATGCCGACGGCACGATCTACGCCAAGCCGGTGGTCGGCTTCCTGCAGGCGGTAACCTCCGGCACCGATTTCTCCAATCCCAACATCCGCATCCTGAACGTCGTAAGCTCCAATTCGGTCGACATTTCAGGCTGGGGGTCGAACGGTGTCGGTTACATGGACGGCTATGTCGTCCTCACAAATGACGGCGACGACAGCCTCCAGGGCTCCGCCTTCAGCGACAGCCTGTTTGCCGGCAACGGCAACGATACGGTGAACGGCAACGGCGGCGACGACCGCATCTACGGCGGCCAGGGCAACGATATCCTCTCCGGCAACGCCGGCGACGACGACCTTTACGGCAACACCGGCGACGACCGGCTGAACGGCGGCACAGGCAGCAACCGCATCGATGGCGGCACCGGTTGGGACACCGTCGTCGTTGACGGATCGAGCAGCGCCTACACCTGGTCCGGCAATGGCTGGTACGTGTCGCTCAGCGCCAACAACGGCTCCCAATTCACAGCTGCAATCAATGTCGAGGAAATCTATTTCGCCGGAGACAACGTCACGGTGACACTCACCGACACGGACATTGCCCGCGGCAACGGCGGCGTTGCCGGAACGTCGGCGGACGCGACGGCACCGACACCCGTCGATGACACAACCGCGGTCGCCCCTGGCGGCTCTGTCACGATCAACGTCCTTGCCAACGACACCGACCCGAACGGCGACACGCTGACCATCACCCAGATCAACGGCGTCAACATGCAGCCAGGCTGGCAGACATGGGTCGCCGGCGCGGATGGCCTCGCCATCTACAACACCGACGGCACGCTGACCTACCAGCCCTCAGCCTCGGCAAGCGGGATCAAGACCTTCACCTACACGGTGTCCGACGGCAACGAGACCGCAACGGCAACCGTTACTGCGACGGTCGCGCCGATCGCAACGACACCCACCCCTTCGAACGATGCCGCCCAGGTCGCCGCCGGTGGTTCGGTGACGATCGACGTCCTGGCCAACGACACCGACCCCAACGGCGACACGCTGACCATCACCCAGATCAACGGTGTCAACATGCAGCCGGGATGGCAGACATGGGTGGCCGGAGCGGACGGGCTGGTGATCTACAACACCGACGGCACGCTGACCTATCAGCCGTCGCCTTCTGCGACGGGCACCAAGACCTTCACCTACACGGTGTCCGACGGAAACGAGACAGCGACGGCAACCGTCACCGCGACCATCGTTCCAACGACGCCGACACCCGCAGACGACACCGCCAATGTCGCCCCTGGTGGCTCGGTGACCATCGATGTTCTGGCGAACGACACCGACCCCAACGGCGATACGCTGACCATCACCCAGATCAACGGCGTCGACATGCAGCCGGGATGGCAGACATGGGTGGCCGGCGCGGATGGTCTCGTCATCTACAATACCGACGGCACGCTGACCTATCAGCCCTCCGCCTCCGCAACCGGCACCAAAAGCTTTACCTACACGGTGTCCGACGGCAACGAGACCGCAACGGCAACCGTCACGGCGACGGTCGCGCCGGTGGCAACGGCCCCGGCACCGGCCGACGACACGGCACAAGTGTCTTCCGGCGGCTCCGTCACGATCGACGTCCTTGCCAACGACACCGATCCCAACGGCGACGCGCTGACCATCACCCAGATCAACGGTGTCGACATGCAGCCCGGCTGGCAGACCTGGGTGTCCGATGCGGACGGGCTGGTCATCTACAACACCGACGGCACGTTGACCTATGAGCCATCCTCATCCGCAAGCGGGACCAAGAGCTTCAGCTATACCGTTTCGGACGGCAACGAGACCTCGACCGCAACCGTCTCGGTGACCATCGGAACCGCACCCCAACCGGCGGCGGTGAAATACACCGGGGTCAACCTCTCCAGCATGGAGTTCGGAAGTGCCGATATCGGCCAGCTCTGGACCGATTACGGCACCAACGGCATCGAGCATTACAATTACTGGGCCAATGCCGGCGCCAACACTGTCCGACTGCCCTTCACCTGGGAGCGTGTGCAGCACACCGCCAACGGTCCGCTGGACGCGGGGTATCTGCAGCTCATCAAGGATTCGGTTGCCCACGCGCAGGCCAACGGGCAGTTGATCATCCTCGACATGCATAATTTCGGATCCTATTTCGACCAGGAAATGTCGAACGGCTCGCAAGGCCTCAAGACGGCTTTCATGGACGTATGGACGAAACTCGCCAACGAGTTCAAGGACGAGCCGAATGTCTGGTTCGACATCATGAACGAACCCCATGACATAGCCGCCGCCACCTGGATGGAATACGCCCAGGCCGCGACGGACGCGATCCGGGCGACGGGCGCGACCAACAAGCTGCTGATCCCGACCGTCGACTGGTCCGGCGCACACCGCTTCAACGATCCAGGCTACCAGAACGAGGAAGCCATCTACGAGGCCTTCCACGATCCGGCCGGCAATTATGCCTTCGAGGTGCATCAGTATCTGGACAGCGACAGCAGCGGCACGTCCCCTGACGCGGTCGACGGAAAGGGCGCGGTGGTGCTGCAAGGGGCGACCGCCTGGGCGCGCGCGAACGGGTTCGAGCTGTTCCTCGGAGAGTTCGGCGTGGCGGCGGACGGTGCCAACGCCGATGAATATGTGGATCTGCTGAACCACATGAACGCCAACGGGGATGTCTGGCTCGGCTGGACCGCCTGGGGTGCAGGCGAATGGTGGCCGACCACTTATCACTATTATCTCGGCGCCAACGACGGCACGGGAACGGACATCCTGGACGACTTCTTCAATGCCGCTCCGGTGGATTTCGAAAACGGCGTGGCCGGGCTTGACGGCGTCGCGTCCCACTTCTCGGGTAACGGCAACAACACCTTCGTCGCAACAGCCGGGCATGACGCCTTTTTCTTCGGCTCTCCGGAAACGGGCCACGACACGATCACCGGCTTTGCGGCCGGTGCAGGATCCGACGATGTGCTCGTATTCGACAGCTCCGTCTTTGCCGACGTCGACAGCCTGATCGCTGCCACCTCCGACAACGGCACCGACACGACTATCACGATCGATGCGAACAACAGCATCGTTGTGACAGGCCATGTGCTGGCCGACTTCCACAATGACGATGTGATCTTCGTCTGAGCGAAGGTCATTTCGTCAGTCAAAATCAGCGTCGCTCGGGCCGCGGCCCGGGCGGCGCATCCGGCTTCCGGTCGCCGCCGATACGTCGACGCACGACAATGCGCAGATTTTACACTAGCGAAAGGTCCCCACGGTAAACTGGCCGAAATCTCCAATAGACGAGAGCCAGATGCCCTCTTCCAGTACCGCTGCCATCGAAATTCTCGATCTTCACAAGCGCTTCAGCGAACCTGCCGTCAACGGACTTTCACTGCGCGTGCGTGAAGGCGAATTCTATGCCTTGCTGGGCCCGAACGGTGCGGGCAAGACAACGACGCTGCGGATGGTGGCCGGATTGCTTCAGGCCGATGCGGGCACTGTCAGGATCTGCGGCATCGACGCCTTTGCGGACCCGATTGCCGCCAAGCAGGTTCTGGCCTGGGTGCCGGACGAACCCATGGTCTATGACAAGCTGACGCCGCTGGAATATCTTGAATTCGTGGCAGGCCTCTGGAGCATGTCGCCGGACCTCGCGCGCTTCAAAGCCGATACGCTGCTCGACTCCTTCGGGCTTGGTCCCCAAGCCAATGAACGCTGTGGCGGGCTCTCGAAGGGAATGCGCCAGAAAGTGGCGCTTGCCGGAGCCCTGATCCATGAACCGCGTTTGATCATCCTGGATGAGCCGCTCACCGGACTTGATGCGGGATCTGCACGGCAGGTGAAGAAGGTGCTATCCGGTCTTGTTGCACAGGGAGTGTCGATCATCATGACGACACACATCCTTGAAGTCGCGGAGCGCATGGCCGACCGGATCGGGATTATCGCACGCGGACAACTCGTTGCCGAAGGAACGCTGGAGGAGCTGCGCGAACGCGCGAGCGCCGGTGGCAATTCGCTTGAGGATATTTTCCTCGAAATCGTGGGCGGCGCCGAAGGCGAGGCACTTGAGCGCGAGGCCGACCGCCTTGACGAGAAGGTGGCATGAGAGCGATAGCGGCACCGGCCGCCCTGATGCGTTTTTCACGGCATGAATTGCGGCTCGCCTGGCGCGACTGGGCCTGGATCTTTTCTGGCTGGCGCAACACGAGCCTGCGCCGCGCGCTGATTGGCATGGGCCTGTTCTATGCGATCATGCATCTGATCGCATACGCCGTGCTTTCCCCCCATTTCGCCTCGGGACTGGAGCTCGATCAGACCGCACTGGCAGTGCTTTCGGTCACGGTCCTGCTCAGCTTCACCATGATGCTGTCTCAGGCAATGGAATCCGTAACGCGCGCGTTCTACGCCCGGGATGACCTCGACCTGATATTGTCTTCTCCAGCACCTTCCCGTGACTTGTTTCTCGTGCGCATCGTGATGATGGCTTTGACAAGCTGGGCAATGTCGGCGCTGGTCATTTCTCCATTCCTCAACGTTTCGGTGGCGCTTGGCGGAGAGCGCTGGATTGCCGGATATGTGGTTCTCCTGGCGGCGTCTCTGACGGCAACCGGCGCCGGTGTATTGATCACACTCGCGCTGTTTCGCACGGTTGGCGCACAGCGCACGCGCTTCTACGCGCAAATATTGGCTGCGGTTGTCGGCGCCACCTTCCTGATCGGAATGCAGGTGGTTGCGATCCTTTCCTTCGGGTCGATGTCCCGGTTCACGCTCTTTGATCCAGCCTTCCTGGCAAACCACGCGCCGGATGCAGGTTCGCCATGGTGGTTCCTCTCCCACGCGGTGGCCGGACAGACCAGTGCAACGTTTCTGGTCTTCGCGGTTTCCCTGGTGTTTTTTGCAGTCGGCGCTTGGCGCGGCGCGGTCCAGTTCCGCAGCATTGTTGTGCTGGCACTCGGTGTCACGGAAAAGACCCCGCGCGGACGCACATCAGAACGGGCCTTCCGCGGGTATTCACCGCTCGGGGCACTCGTTCACAAGGAACTCAAGCTGATCGTGCGCGATCCCTGGCTGGTTTCCCAGACGTTGATGCAAGTCCTCTATCTCATCCCGCCGGCTGTTATGCTCTGGGTCAGTTTTGGACATAACGTTGAGATTTCCGTGACAGTCGCCCCGGTTGTTGTCATGGCCGTCGGACAGCTTGCCGGTGGCCTTGCCTGGCTGACCATATCCGGTGAGGACGCGCCCGATCTGATCGCAACGGCCCCCATCTCAGCATCGACCCGCCTGTGGGCGAAGGTCTTGTCGGTCCTGACACTCATCGCAGCGATACTGCTGCCGATTGTTTTGTGTCTGGCGCTCATTTCCGCATGGGGCGCCCTGGTCACCGCAGTCGGCGCCCTGACCGCGGCAGCAAGTGCAATCCTGGTTCAACTCTGGTTTCGCGCGCAGGCCAAACGCACCAATTTCCGGCGCCGGCAAGTCGCCTCAAAGGCCTCGACGCTCGCGGAGGCCTCGGCGTCCATTGCTTGCGCCGCTGCCACAGCACTTCTCGCGGCAGGAAGCCCGTTGGCACTCCTGCCAGTTGTCCTGCTCCTGTGCGTGCTTGGGGTCGCCTGGAGCATCCGTCCGAAGCACAGCGCAGCAGCCTAGGGCACGTACGGTTCCCTCTTCCAAACGGACGAAAGAGTGCCTTTTCGCTTTAGATCTCGGTCCGCATCCGGTAGCCGGGTGCGAAGATCAGGCGGACGTGGGTAATCGGCAGGGCGCCGGACCAGGTGATGCGTTCCATGGCAAAAAGGGCGGCGCCCGTGGTGGCATCGAGTTTGCGGGACAAGGTCTTGTCGGCACTGACGGCGAAGAAGGAAATGTCGCCGTGGCTGTAGGGCGCGTTGTGAACCAGCCACTCGTTGGCGCTGACGTCCTCAAACGTCATGTCGCGGGCCGCGGGGGCCGCTTCCAGGTTGATGTAGCGTTCCTCGAAGACGTAAGGGCGGTCATCGGCAAAGTGCAGCGTCTTTAAGAACAGGACGTCCGCGCCGAGCGACACCTGGAATGCGCCATGCAGCATTGGCGGCAGGGGGCGAAAGTCCCTTTCCAAAAGGCTGTGCCGGTAGGTGCGGCCGAGGGCTTCGACCTCCTCGCGCATGATCGGGATGGTGAGCGTCGCACGCTGGGGCGGGTTGAGCGCGACCCGCGTTCCCGCCCGTCGCTTGCGCACCACAAGGCCGCTTGCGGCCAGATCCCGCAGCGCCCGGTTGACGGTGGTGCGGGCACAGCCAAACTCTTCGGCAAGATCGGCCTCATGGGGAATCTGCTCTCCCGGCTGCCAGATCCGGTCATGGATGCGGCGAAGAAGTTCTTCGCGTATCCCCGTCCAGGAATTTGTGTCCGCCAGCGCCAAGTCGTCTTACCTGTTCAAGTCGTTCTTAAAAGCCAGTCTTTTAAAGCCGGGCGCGCAGCGAGGCCATGGTGGCCCGGTATTTCGCGCGGATGGCGTTGCCTTTTACATGGTTTCCGCCGGAAACAACATGCCGGCCCGCGGACCAGACCTCGGTGACCATCCGGTCGTCACCGGCAAAGATCCAGGCATCGAGGATTTCATCGCCTTCCCGGCCTTCCAGATCGATGGCCGTGCCATCCAGCGCGACGAGATCGGCAAGCGATCCTTCCGATATCCTGCCTGCTGCACGGCCGGCTGCCTGCGCGCCACCAGCCACCACGCCGTCGAACAGCACCCGTCCGGTGGATTTTTCCTTCGTGGCGACAGAAGCCCGGCAGGTGTCGCGCAGACGCTGCGAATACTCCAGCGTGCGCAGCTCTTCCGATAGCGCGATGCGGATGTTGGAATCAGAGCCGACGCCAAAGCGCCCGCCGGCGGCCAGATAATCGACACCGTCGAAGATCCCGTCGCCAAGGCTGGATTCCGTGATCGGACACAGGCCCGCAACGGCGCCGGTCGCAGCAAGGCCTGCAGTTTCCTGAGAGGTCATCTGCGTGCAGTGGATCAGGCACCAGTTTTCGGACACCGCGTGGTTGGCGAGCAGCCATTCCACCGGGCGCTGCCCCGTGGCCGCCAGAACCTCGTCCACTTCCGGGATCTGTTCGGCAAGATGCATGTGCAGCGGATTGCCGCTGGCAAGGGAAACGGCGTTCTTCAGGCTGTCTGCGTCCACCGCCCGAAGCGAATGCGGCGCAACGCCGATGACCGCGTCATCCGGCAGGGATTTGAGCGCCTGGGACGCAAGCTCGTGCAGCTTCTGGAAGCGGTCGAAATCATTGCCGAAGCGGATCTGCCCGGCCGCCAACGGGCGCCCGTCGCAACCGCCGAACTGATAATGAACCGGCAGATGCGTAAGGCCGATGCCGGTGTCGCTTGCCGCCGCCATGATGCGCTCCGACATTTCCGCCAGATTGGCGTAGGGCGCCCCGCCCGGCTGGTGATGCAGATAGTGGAACTCGCCAACGGCGGCATAGCCTGCCTCCAGCATTTCCATCTGCACGAAGGCGGCAATCGCTTCCACGTCTTCCGGCGTCAGAGCATCCAGGAAGCGGAACATGATCTGGCGCCAGGTCCAGAAACTGTCGCGGTTTTCGCTGCCGCGCCGCTCGCTCATGCCGGCCATTGCCCGCTGAAAGGCATGGCTGTGCAGATTGACCGGCGCCGGCAGAAGAATGCCAACACGCGCGCCCTGAGGGGCAGCACCGCGTTCAACGGAGGCGATCCGGCCGTCCGACCCGATCGAGACAGCGACATTTTTCGCCCAGCCATCGGCCAGTAGCGCCTTTTCCGCAAAAACCGTCGCGCCCGAAACTGTCGACATGTCGTCTTTTCCTCCGTTGACACCTTAATATGTGCATGCATATTATCTTATATCGCAATCTAATCAAGCCGGAGATGGACGTGCTGAAACGCCTCCTCACGAACGCCAAGCTGGCAACGCTCACCGCCAACGGAGAGCCCTACGGCCTGATTGAGGACGGTGCGCTGGTGATTGAGGGCGGCCGGATCTCCTGGATCGGCAAGACCGCCGATCTGCCGTCTCACTATGCCTCGCTCAACGCAGATGATCTCGGCGGACGGCTGGTGACCCCGGGGCTGATCGATTGCCATACTCACGTTGTTTTCGGCGGCGACCGGGCACGCGAATTCGAAATGCGCCTTGAGGGCGCAAGTTACGAGGAAGTCGCCCGCGCCGGCGGCGGCATCGTTTCCACGGTCAAGGCAACGCGCGCGGCCAGCGAAAAGCAGCTTCTGGAAGCCGCCCTGCCCCGCGTCGATGCGCTGATCGCCGAGGGCGTCACCGCCATCGAGATCAAGTCAGGCTATGGCCTCGACCGGGAAACAGAGCTGCGCATGCTGCGCACCGCCCGCAAGATCGGCAAGCTGCGCCCGATCACCGTCAAGACCAGCTTTCTGGGCGCCCATGCCATCCCGGCCGAATACAAGGACAAGGCCGATACCTATCTGGAAAAGGTCTGCCTGCCGGCGCTGGAAGCCGCCCACGCCGAAGGTCTGGTGGATGCCGTAGACGGTTTTTGCGAAGGCATCGCCTTTTCGCCGGAACAGATCGGCAAGGTGTTCGACAAGGCCAAACAGATCGGGCTGCCGGTGAAGCTGCATGCTGAGCAGCTTTCCAACCTGAACGGCGCGGCGCTGGCGGCTTCCTACGGTGCGCTTTCCGCCGACCATCTGGAATATCTCGATGAAGCCGGCGTCAAGGCGATGGCCCAAAGCGGGTCTGTTGCCGTGCTTTTGCCAGGCGCCTTCTACACTTTGCGTGAAACGCAGTATCCGCCGCTCGATCTGCTGCGCAAGCACAAGGTGCCCGTCGCGCTGGCAACGGACTGCAATCCGGGATCCTCGCCGCTCACGTCGCTGCTCCTGACCATGAACATGGGCTGCACCTTGTTCCGCATGACACCGGAAGAAGCGCTGGCCGGCGTCACCCGCGAAGCCGCCCGGGCGCTTGGTCTTGATGATCAAGGCACGCTGGCACCCGGCAAGCGGGCGGATCTGGCCGTGTGGAACGTCAGCCACCCGGCGGAGCTTTCCTACCGGATCGGCTTCAATTCCCTCTTCAAACGCATTTTCGGAGGCTCTGAATGAGCGCCCTCACCCTGACGCCGGGTTCTGTCACCCTGGCGGATCTGGAACGCATCTACCGGGAAGAGCTGCCGGTGCGCATCGATCGTGCGGCGGAAGCTGCGATCAACCTTGCCTCCGAACGGGTTGCCAAGGCGGCCCGGGGCAGCGAGGCCGTTTACGGCGTCAACACCGGCTTCGGCAAGCTCGCAAGCGTCAAGATCGCCCCGGAAGACACGGCAACCCTGCAACGAAACTTGATCCTCTCCCATTGCTGCGGCGTCGGCGAACCGCTCGACAAGACCACCACCCGCTTGATGATGGTGCTGAAGCTGCTCTCGCTCGGTCGCGGCGCTTCTGGCGTGCGCTTCGAAGTGATGAAGCTGATCGAGGAATGCCTGGAAAAGAACGTCACGCCAATGGTGCCCTCGCAAGGGTCCGTCGGCGCTTCCGGTGATCTTGCCCCGCTGTCCCACATGACCGCCGTCCTGATCGGCGAAGGCGAAGCCGACTTCGATGGCACCCGCATGCCCGGCGGCGAAGCCCTGGCCAAGGCGGGATTGACCCCGGTCGTGCTTGGCCCCAAGGAAGGCCTTGGCCTGATCAACGGCACGCAGTTTTCGACCGCCTGTGCGCTCACCGGCCTGTTCGACGCCTGGCGTCTGGCCGAGGCGACCCTGATGACCGCCAGCCTTTCCACCGACGCCATCATGGGCTCGACGGCGCCGCTTCTGCCGGAAATTCATGAACTGCGCGGCCATCGCGGCCAGATCGAAGTGGCAAGCGCCATGCGCGCGATCATGGACGGCTCGGAAATCCGCGAAAGCCACCGGGAAGGCGATACCCGCGTGCAGGATCCCTACTGCATCCGCTGCCAGCCGCAGGTGGCTGGCGCCTGTGTCGACCTTTTGCGCATGGCGGCCTGTACGCTCGAGATCGAAGCCAATGCGGCAACCGACAATCCGCTGGTTCTGATCGATGCCGACCGGATCGTTTCCGGCGGCAACTTCCACGCCGAGCCCGTCGCCTTTGCCGCCGACCAGATTGCACTGGCGATTGCCGAACTCGGCGCGATTTCCCAGCGCCGTGTTGCGCTGATGGTCGACCCGACGCTTTCCTTCGATCTGCCGCCCTTCCTTGCCAAGGATCCGGGCCTGAACTCCGGCATGATGATCGCCGAAGTGACCACTGCCGCCCTGATGAGCGAGAACAAGCATCTCGCCAACCCATGCTCGACGGACTCCACCCCAACCAGCGCCAACCAGGAAGACCATGTCTCCATGGCGGCCCACGGCGCCCGCCGCCTTGCCCGCATGAACGCCAACCTCAGCCAGATCCTGGGGGTTGAACTGCTGTGTGCTGCCGAGGGCATCGAGCACCGCGCCCCGCTGAAGACCAGCGCATCCCTTCAAACGGTGATGAGCGCTCTTCGTGGCGTCGTCCCCCCGCTGGAAAAGGACCGCTACATGGCACCGGATCTGGAAACAGCGGCCACCCTGATCCGCAGCCGCAAGCTAATGTCCACGGTTTCGGCCGACCACATGATCACGCTGGGAGACGCTCATGCAGCCGGTTGACGTCATTCGCGGAGACGGCCCGGTCGTTCTCGGCGTGCCCCACGCAGGCACCTTCGTGCCGGAGGACATCAAGGCCCGCTTCAACGACATCGGCCTGAAGCTGGCCGACACCGACTGGCATGTGGACCGGCTTTATTCAGGTCTCCTGCCCGGTACGACCATGGTGAAGGCCAACTTCCACCGTTACGTGATCGACGCCAACCGCGATCCGGAAGGCGCCAGCCTTTATCCGGGCCAGAACACCACGACCCTTTGCCCGACAATCGATTTCGACGGACGCCCCATCTACCACGCCGGCAAAGAACCGGAGACCGACGAAATCGAAGCGCGGCGCCTGGCCTGGCACGCCCCTTACCACGCTGCCCTTCTGGCGGAACTAGAACGGGTGCGGGCCAGACACGGCGTCGCCATTCTTTACGACTGCCACTCGATCCGCTCGGTCGTGCCATTCCTGTTCGAAGGTACGCTGCCAGACTTCAACACAGGCACCAACAATGGCACAACCTGCGCCAGCGCGATCGAAGCTGCCGTCGTCAGCCGGACGGAAGCCGCGGAAGGCTATGCGTCGATCCTCAACGGCCGCTTCAAGGGCGGCTGGACGACACGGTATTACGGCCGGCCGGCCGAAGGCTTTCACGCCATCCAGATGGAACTCGCCCAGAAGACCCATCTTGCCACCGAAGACACGCCCTTTGCCTATGACGAGGTCAAGGCCGACCGGCTTCGGGTCCATCTCAAGGACATCCTGAGCGCGCTGGAAACCCTCGCGCCTGCCTTATTCCAGAACAACACCCAGGGAGCGAACAATGACTGATCGCCGCCACAACGCCCGCGACGTTTTCCCGCCCACCGGCACCGAGCTCAACACCAAGTCCTGGTTGACCGAAGCTCCGCTACGCATGCTGATGAACAACCTTCATCCGGATGTGGCTGAAAACCCGCATGAGCTGGTTGTCTACGGCGGCATCGGCCGCGCCGCGCGCACCTGGGACGATTTCGACCGCATCGTCGCAAGCCTGAAGACTCTTGAGGAAGACGAGACGCTGCTGGTGCAGTCCGGCAAGCCTGTCGGTGTCTTCAAGACCCACAAGGACGCTCCGCGCGTTCTGATCGCAAATTCCAACCTGGTGCCGAACTGGGCCAACTGGGACCATTTCCACGAGCTGGATAAGAAGGGCCTGGCCATGTACGGCCAGATGACCGCCGGGTCCTGGATCTATATCGGCACGCAGGGCATCGTGCAGGGCACCTATGAAACCTTCATGGAAGCCGGCCGCCAGCACTACGAAGGCAACCTGAAGGGCCGCTGGATCCTGACCGGTGGTCTCGGCGGCATGGGTGGCGCCCAGCCGCTGGCCGCCGTCATGGCCGGCGCCTGCTGCCTTGCCGTCGAATGCGACGAGAAAAGCGCCGACTTCCGCCTGCGCACCCGCTACGTCGATGAAAAGACCCATTCTCTCGACGAGGCCCTCGCCCTGATCGACCGCTGGACCAAGGCAGGCGAAGCCAAGTCCGTGGCCCTGATCGGCAACGCCGCCGATGTTTTCTCGGAACTGGTGAAGCGTGGCGTGAAGCCGGACATCGTCACCGACCAGACCTCCGCCCACGACCCGGTCAACGGTTACCTGCCGCAGGGCTGGACCGTTGCCGAATGGCGCGCCAAGGCTGAGACCGACCCGAAGGCCGTCGAAAAGGCCGCGCGTGCGTCCATGAAGGTGCATGTCGCCGCCATGGTCGATTTCTGGAACATGGGTGTGCCGACGCTCGATTACGGCAACAACATCCGTCAGGTGGCCAAGGAAGAAGGCCTGGAAAACGCTTTCGCCTTCCCGGGTTTCGTTCCCGCCTACATCCGCCCGCTGTTTTGCCGCGGCATCGGCCCGTTCCGCTGGTGCGCGCTCTCCGGCGATCCGGAGGACATTTACAAGACCGACGCCAAGGTGAAGGAACTGATTCCGGACGATCAACACCTGCACAACTGGCTGGACATGGCGCGCGAGCGCATTTCCTTCCAGGGCCTGCCGGCACGCATCTGCTGGGTCGGCCTCGGCCAGCGTCATCGCCTCGGCCTTGCCTTCAACGAAATGGTCCGCAACGGCGAGCTGAAAGCGCCGATCGTGATCGGGCGCGACCATCTGGACAGCGGCTCGGTCGCTTCGCCCAACCGCGAAACCGAAGCCATGAAGGACGGTTCCGACGCCGTTTCCGACTGGCCGCTTCTGAACGCCCTGCTCAACACCGCTTCCGGCGCGACCTGGGTGTCGCTCCACCATGGCGGCGGCGTCGGCATGGGCTTTTCCCAGCACTCGGGTATGGTCATCTGCTGCGACGGCACGGAAGATGCTGACCGGCGGATTGGCCGGGTGCTGTGGAACGATCCGGCAACGGGCGTGATGCGTCACGCGGATGCCGGCTACGAGATCGCGCTCGACTGCGCGAAAGAACAGGGGCTTAACCTGCCGGCCATACTGGGTCATCCTGCATCCTGATGGACGCAGATAGATGACCCGGCAACTATCGTGCGTTCAACTTTCTGCTTTCATGGTCAAACATCAAAGCAGGTTGATCCTGGGAAAACAATCAAGCACGGCGGGACGCTTCGATCCTTGAACCTGACTGAGGGGTAATACCATGAAGAGACGTGATTTTCTGAAAGCCGGCGCTACCGGCACGGCCGCCGTTGCGGCCTCCACCCTGGCCGCACCTGCCATCGCGCAGGACGTGCACCAGTGGCGCATGGTCACCGCATGGCCGAAGAACCTGCCCGGCCCGGGTGTCGCTGCCCAGATGCTCGCAGACCGCATCACCGCGCTGTCTGGTGGCCGCATCGAGGTGAAACTCTTTGCCGCCGGCGAAATCGTTCCGGGCAACGGCGTGTTCGATGCCGTCGGCCAGGGCACGGCGGAGCTCTATCACGCGGTTCCCTCCTATTGGGGTTCCAAGTCCAAGGGCATCCTGCTGTTCGGTTCGCAGCCGTTTGGTCTGACTGCTCCGGAACAGGCCGGCTGGATGATCCATGGTGGCGGTCAGGCCCTCTATGACGAAATCTATGCCCGCTTCAACCTGAAGCCGTTCCTGTGCGGCAACTCCGGACCGCAGTGGGCCGGCTGGTTCCGCAACGAGATCAACAGCGTTGACGACCTGAAGGGCATGAAGTTCCGCTCCACCGGTCTGGCTTCGGAAATGTGCTCCAAGCTCGGCATGGCGGTTCAGGCCATGAGCGGCCCGGCCATGTTCCAGGCGCTTCAGTCCGGTGCACTCGATGCCGGCGAGTTCATTGGCCCGTGGACCGACAGCGCACTCGGCTACTATCAGATCGCCAAGAACTACTATTGGCCGGGTGTCGGCGAGCCGTCTTCGGCAGAAGAATGTGCCGTCAACCTGGAAGCCTACAACGCTCTGCCGGACGACCTGAAGGAAGCCGTACAGCGTGCCTGCGCCAGCCTCTACAACGACGTTCTGACGGAATACAACACCAAGCATGCCCAGGCGCTGACCCAGCTGGTCAACGATCACGGCGTGATGGTGAAGAAGCTTCCGGACGACGTCATTGTCGCCATGGGCAATGCCGCCGGTGAAGTCATCGCCGACCTCCGTGCGGACGAAGACGAACTGGTGAAACGCATCACCGAAAGCTTCCTCGCCTACCGCAAGCTGATGCGCGAGTACATGCCCTACGCCGACAACGGCCAGATGAATGCACGTATGCTCGACTACAACTACGACTGATCGGGCACTCGTCACACCCACATCGGGGAAACGTGCTTTCCTCGATGTGGCCGCGTTTCATCATCCCTGTCTTTCGCCTGAGGGGAACCAGTGGCCTGTCTGACAGATCGTCACCTTGTTCCGGCACGCGTGGCCGATCCTTCGAGACAGCGCTTTGCGCTTCCTCAGGATGGGGCTCTGGGTGGGGATGGGTCTTCCTCGTGACTTGGCAAATGGACAAATCACGTTGCCCCTGCTTTCGTCATCCCATGGCTCGACCATGGGATCCATTCCGTTTCCTCTCCACCCCTGAGGTCGTTTCGAGGTAACGGCATGGTTTGCAGGGTCGAGCCCTGCAATGAAGAATATCCGGCAGGTTTGAAACTGCGGGGAGGCCAGGAGGTTTGAAGGTGCCTATCAATGACCCCCCTCCACTTGTCATCCCGGACGGAGCGAAGCGCAGATCCGGGATCCAGTACACCGCAGCCGAGCGGTGTTCAGCGTTGGGGTCAACGGTTACTGGTTCCCCGCCTTCGCGGGGATGACAATAACAGAGACTTCGACACCTTACCCCGCAGACGGCAGCCGGGCCGCAAGCGGATCGAGAAAGCAGGACAGATTGCGATGGAAAAACTGGCGGGCGCGCTGGAGCGTGTCAATTCGGTGATAGGCAACACGCTGTGCTGGGCGGCGCTGTTGATGCTGCTGCTGCAATTCACCATCGTTCTGCTGCGCTATGTCTTCGGCTACAGCTTCATCTTTCTCGATGAGGGCGTGCTGTATTTCCACGCGGCGATCTTCATGCTCGGTGCCGGCTACACGTTCCTCGTCAATGCCCATGTCCGGGTCGACATCTTCTATGCCAAGGCCAGCGAGCGTGCGAAGGCGTGGATCGATATCTTCGGTCACCTGTTTCTGCTGACGCCGGCGCTCGTCGTTCTGATCTGGTTTTCCTGGCCGTCCGTGCGCGGTAGCTGGGCTATTCTGGAAGGACCGATTTCGGTTGGCGGCATCCCGGCCTCCTTCCTGTTGAAATCCCTCATTCCCGCCTATTGCGTGCTGCTGCTGATCCAGGGTGTGGCCGCCTTCATCCGCGATGTTCAGAAGCTGAAAGGCGCCAGCGCATGAGCCTGCCTCTCGATCTCATCATGTTCGGTGCGCTGATCGCCTTCATCCTGATGGGCTATCCGGTTGCCTTCACCATTGCGGGCGTCGCCACGGGCTTTGCCCTTCTCGGCTGGATGATGGGCGACTTCAACATCCAGCTCATGGGCGCCATGGGCCAGCGTTTCTTCGGCGTTCTTACCAACCCGGTATTGACGGCGATCCCGCTGTTCGTCCTGATGGGCGTCATCCTGGAAAAGAGCCGTATCGCCGAGGATCTTCTGGAAACCATGGGCCGCCTCTTCGGCCGCATGAAAGGCGGCCTCGGTGTTTCGGTCATGCTGGTCGGCGCTTTGCTCGCAGCCTCCACCGGCATCGTCGGCGCAACAGTGGTCGCAATGGGGCTGATCGCTCTGCCGACCATGCTGCGCAACGGCTACGACCCGAAGCTTGCCTCCGGCATGGTTTGCACCGCCGGTACACTCGGCCAGATCATACCGCCGTCCACGCTGTTGATCATTCTGGCCGATGTCATGTCGAACGCCTTCCAGCAAGCGCAATACGCGCAAGGCAAGTTCACCATCGAGACGATCTCGGTCGGTCAGACCTTTGCCGCCGCCATGATCCCCGGCCTGCTGCTTGTCGCGGTCTATTGTGCCTATATCGTCGGCCGGGCCTACCTGTTCCCGAACGACGCACCGGCCATGTCGGAGCATGTCGACCAGCCGTCGGGCCGTGAGATTGCTGCGGCCATCGTGCCACCGATCCTCTTGATCATCGCCGTGCTCGGCTCGATTCTCGGCGGCATCGCCTCGCCCAACGAGGCGGCAGCCGTCGGTGCTGTCGGGGCAATCCTGCTGGCAGGGCGCCGTCTCGGCGTTTCCACAGGCCTGATCGTGCTTGCAACGGCAGCCCTGCTGACGCTTGCGGTTGCCGCGTCTCTCCTGCCGATACGCCTGCAGCGCTCCGACATCAGCACCGGTGGCTATATCATCGCAGCCGTCTATGCGGGTCTTGCGCTGTTTTCCATGGGCGTCGTCCTGCACATTCTGAAGAAGGCTTTCGCGGACGGACTGTTGAAAGCCTCCATGCTCTCGACGCTGACGGTAACCTCGATGATCTTCGCCACGATCCTGATGGCCAGCTTCTTCTCGTTGGTCTTTGTCGGCCTCGGCGGGGAAGACCGGGTGCACGCCATTCTTCAGGAAATGCCGGGCGGCCCGACAGGCGCGCTGATCTTTGCGATGCTGTTTGTCTTCGTTCTCGGCTTCTTCCTGGATTTCGTCGAGATTTCGGTCATCCTGCTTCCGGTCCTGATCCCGCCGCTGATCCTGATGGGCATCGACCCGATCTGGCTGACGGTACTGATTGCCATCAACCTGCAGACCTCGTTCCTGACCCCACCCTTCGGCTTCTCGCTGTTCTATCTCAGGGGCGCCGCACCGAAGGAAATCACCACCGGTCAGATCTACCGGGGCGTCGTGCCCTTCATCGTTCTGCAGATTGTTGCCGTTGCCATCCTGTGGACCTTCCCGATGTTCGCGACCTGGCTACCACGTTGGCTTTACTAGGATTTCCGCGCACCGGTAAAAATCTCTAGCCCGCAGAAAAGCCGCAGCTCAGCCCGCTGCGGCTTTTTTGTACCCATCTATGTCGGACATGGAGTTTCATTCTCTGACGTTTTACGTTATTTTTTCCCAAAGCGAGGGAGAAACGCAAAGAATGGACAGCTTCTGGGGCGCATTTGCCGGTGCTCTTGGCCTGGTTATAGCGCTGGATCCGGATCTGATGGAGATCATCGGCCTGTCCATGCGGGTTACCCTGACGGCTGTCTTCCTGGCCTGCGTGATCGGCCTGCCTCTTGGCGCTGCGGTCGGAACTTTCAACTTTCCCGGAAGAACGCTTGTCGCCGTCATCCTGAACGCGCTGATGGGTCTTCCACCTGTCGTGGTCGGGCTGCTCGTCTATCTGGTGCTATCAGCCTCGGGCCCGCTCGGCCCGCTGCGCCTGCTTTACACACCGACGGCCATGATCATCGCCCAGATGGTGCTGGTGACACCGATCGTCGCCGCGTTGACACGTCAAGTGATCGAGGATCTGAACCGGGAATATGCCGAACAATTCGCCTCGCTCGGCGTCGGTGCCTTCGACCGGCTGACGGCCATGCTCTGGGATGCCCGTTACAGCCTGCTGACGGTCGCGCTGGCCGGGTTCGGCCGCGCGGTTGCCGAAGTGGGGGCGGTCATCATCGTCGGCGGCAACATCAACCACGTCACCCGCGTGATGACCACGACAATCGCGCTGGAAACCTCCAAGGGCAATCTCCAGCTTGCCCTGGCGCTTGGCGTCATCCTGCTGATGATTGCCTTTGCCGTGAATGCCGGTGTCATGGCCCTGCGTGCCTCAGCCGCGAGGGCCGCCTATGCGTGACGCTGCCTTCGACACACCAGGTGCCGCTTCCACGCTGTCGCGCAGCCCTGCAGGGCACGATCCCTTGCTGGATGTCAGAAGCCTTGGCTTTTCGGCGGGCGGCGAAAAGCTGCTGCACGGCGTCGACGTCGCCATTCGCCGTGGATCGCGCACCCTCATCATGGGACCGAATGGGGCCGGCAAGAGCCTCTTGCTCCGGTTGATGCATGGTCTGCTTCAGCCGCAGGAAGGCGCCATCCTGTGGCAAGGTGGCCGGATGGACGCCACCGCCCGGCGCGCTCAGGCCATGGTCTTCCAGCGTCCCGTGCTGCTGCGCCGGTCGGTGATCGCCAACCTCAAGTTCGCCCTGAGCGTCCGCGGCCTGCGCGGCAATGAGCGGGCTGAAAAGGTCAAGAACGCTCTGGAAACAGCCGGCCTCAGTCACCTAGCCCGGCGTCCGGCACGCGTCCTGTCCGGCGGTGAGCAGCAGCGCCTGTCTCTGGTGCGCGCGCTCGCCTGTGAACCAGACCTTCTGTTTCTCGACGAACCGACTGCCAATCTCGACCCGGCCTCCACCGCCGCCATTGAATCCCTGATCCTGGAAGCCAATGCCCGTGGGGTCACCATCGTTCTGGTGACCCATGACGCCGGGCAGGCAAAACGCCTCGGCGAGGATCTGGTGTTTTTGCAGGATGGCACCGTTGTCGAAACGGGACCCGTCGAGAAGGTGCTGACCAACCCGAGAAGCGAACCCGTTCGCGCCTGGCGGGACGGCCGGCTTTACCTTGGACCCAACACCCAATCCCTAAATAATTACCCCGGGAGAAAAAATTGATCAGAAGAGCATTTCTGGCGCTTGCCGCCGCAGTCCTGACGACCGTATTCGTCGGTCAGCCGAGCTTCGCGGAAGACAAATTCATCGTCGTCCAGTCCACCACCTCGACCCAGAATTCGGGTCTGTTCGACTATCTGTTGCCGATTTTCAAGGAAAAGACCGGCATTGAAGTGCGTGTGGTTGCCGTCGGCACGGGCCAGGCCATTAAGAATGCCGCTAATGGCGATGGCGACGTCCTGTTCGTTCATTCCAAACCGTCTGAAGAAAAATTCGTCGCCGACGGTCTCGGCGTCTCCCGCTCCGACGTGATGTACAACGACTTCGTCATTGTCGGTCCGGCTGATGATCCGGCAGGTGTTGCCGGCTCGAAGGATGTTGTCGCCTCGCTGAAGAAAATCGCCGATGCGAAGGCCCCTTTTGCCTCCCGCGGCGATGACAGCGGCACGCACAAGGCAGAGCGTCGCCTTTGGAAAGCCGCCGGCATCGATCCGACCGAAGGCTCGGGCGACTGGTACCGTGAAACCGGTTCCGGCATGGGCGCGACCCTCAACACCGGCACCGGCATGGGCGCCTATGTCATGACCGACCGCGCCACCTGGATCTCTTTCGGCAACAAGGGCGACTACAAGGTTGCCGTTGAAGGCGACCCGATCCTGTTCAACCAGTACGGCGTCATTCTGGTGAACCCGGAAGTTCATGCCCATGTGAAGGCCGAGCTTGGCCAGGAATTCATCGACTGGGTCCTGTCCAAGGAAGGCCAGCAGGCAATTGCCGATTACAAGGTCGACGGCCAGCAGCTGTTTTTCCCGAACGCTGACAAGGGTTCGAGCTGAGCCAGCTCAGCCGCGATCTAAATTTCCGAAGTGAGCGGAGCCAGATAAATTTCTGTGTCGCATGCTCCGCTCATACCTTCCCCCTTCTCTCAAGAGGAGGGGGATTTTTTATGGCCAGGCCCAAGGCATATGGACCTGCCGAAGAGTTCAGCCTCACCCCGGCCGAGCACAAGCGAAGATCAGGGGCCTACTCATTTTCAGGTAGCTGCCTGGAACGGACGGAACGTCTTCAGGAAACCTTGCCTGGGTCAGCAAGCAGCACAGCGAATGCCGCCCGAATCTGCGCTTCACTTATCCCGGATGACCCTATCGAAAGGATTTGTAAAGTGCCGATCATGTGCCTTTGATCAGCCCATTGTGCAGAGAGGCTGGCGGCGGGAACCTCCTGTACCAGTCGTGGTCAGAATTTCCGTTATTCCCCCAATCGCACGGATGAGCTGGAGGTGAAGTCGGCGCTGGAGAAGCGCAGGTGGTCCAGAAGCTGATTGGCACCGATGGCAATCACGAAGATGGCGGCAAACGCGATGAGCATGGCTTTCATTGGGTATCTCCTTCGGATGGCGCCGTCGCCGATTTCAGATAGTCGATCAGGTCGTCGCGGTCTTGCTGTTCCACAATCCGCTGCATCGGCATCTTTGAGCCGGGAATATAGTGGTCGGGCCCGTCGAGGAAAAGCTGGTCGATCGTCGTTTCCGACCAGATGATATCAGATCCCGACAGGGTCGCCGAATAGGGATAGTCCGGCACCGTGCCTGCTCGCCGGCCGAAGATATTGTGAAGCGTCGGTCCGGCCTTGCGCGCGGTGTCGCCGGTCAGGGCATGACAAATGGAGCATTTGCGGGCGAACTGCCGCTCGCCGTTGGACATCTCTTCCGGCTTCTTCAGGAATTTCGGTGTCTCTGTCGCCATCGGATCGGACGAGGCAAGATCCGCCAGAGGCCAGGAATAGACGATGTTCTCGATGCCGCCCGCATGCAACACGTCGCCCTCCTTCGAAAAGGCGAGCGCCCAGATCGGCCCTTTCAGGGCAGCGCGGAAATCCGTTTCCAGCGCCCAGGACTTTGTGTCGAACACCGTAATGTAGCCGTGTCCGTCACCGGTCGCGAGGCGGGAGCCGTCCGGGCTGACGGCCATGGCCAATATCGGACGCCGCTCGAAAGTGAAGTCGTGCAGCCGCTCCCCGGTATCGATATCGACGACCCGCGTCACCCCGTCCTGGGAGCCATAGGCGATCCAGCTCTCCCGCTCGCCCTCGCCGCCAACGGCAATGACGTTGATGCCGAACCCGTTGCGATCGATGACCCGCTTCTCACTGCCGGTTGCGATATCCCAAAGCTTGATCGATCCATCGACCGAAGCGGAATAGAGCTGGCGCCCATCCCGTGAAAACGCAACGGCGTTCACACCGGCAGTGTGCCCGGCCAGATATTGCGGTGCGTCGCCGTCGACCGGCCAGAGGCCGACGCGCGCATCCCAGCTTGCGCTGGCAATCATCGTCTTGTCCGGAGAAACCGCGAGACCCATGATCTTGGCCGTATGCCCTTCCAGAAGTTGGTGGGATCCATCACTTGTGTTCCAGAGGATGAGATCGTTGTCGTCTCCCCCCGAAACCAGGTGACTGCCGTCCAGAAACTGCACCACCTTGACCGCGGCCGCATGGCCTTCCAGCCATTGCGGTGTCCGGCCCGTCCAGAGACCGACCGAATTGTCGAAACTGGCGGTCGCCACCTGCCCGGTCTCGAGCGACACATCGATATCCATGATCGGACCGCCGTGGCCTTTCAGGGTCTGGAAGTCGGCAGCAAGACCCGTTGCTGAAAGGGTGAGCGAAACAGCCAGGGCGGACAACAGGCGATGAAAGCACCTGCGTCCCCACATTCGCGGGAATGACAGCTCGCAAGTGGAGCCACCGCACGAAGCGCCTCCAGCCTCGCGGCCGAAGCACCCATGCGGCAGGTTTTGCGTTCCAGCCGACAGTTCTTTCCTGCAGACCGATCCGATCATGTCGGGCTGGGCCTATTCGGCCGGAACCGGCTTGTCACCGCTCGGATGTTTGGCGGCAGCGAGCTTTTCCGCTTCCCTCATTTCCTCAACCCACAGGCCGTGGTGTTCCTTCGCCCATTGCAGCTCAACCTCGCCGGAGCCCATGGCGTCGAAAGCGCCTTCCATCCCGATGGAGCCGATGTAGATATGCGCCAGGATCAACGCCATCATCACGAAGGCAACAATGGCGTGCCAAAGCTGCGCGAACTGCATTTCCTCATGCGGTGCAAGTTCGGTCGGCAATGTGCCGAGCCCGACCAGTTGTGGCAGACCCAGGGTGTTGAGCTTTTCGAAGGTGGCCGCGAACATCGGCATTTCGAAGGGGAACAGCAGCGACAGCCCGGAAACGGAAACCGATGCGCCCAGCACGATCACACCCCAGAACACCAGCTTCTGGCCAAAGTTGAACTTCTTGGCCGGCGGATGCACGCCCTTCTTGAAGAGCCCGCCCCCGACCGCGATCCATTTCAGGTCCGTCTTGTTGGGAATGTTGTGCGCCACCCACATCACGAACACCATGATCAGGCCCAGCATGAAGGCCCAGCCAACATTGTTGTGGATCCATTTGGAGAAATGGGCGACAGGCGCGAAGGCTTCCTTGCCGATCAGCGGGATAATGACAAAGCGTCCGAAAAGCGTCAGCAGGCCGGTGATCGCAAGCAGAACAAAGGAGCCTGCCACCAGCCAGTGCCCGAAGCGCTCGATAGCCTTGAAGCGAGTGATGGTGTAGCCGGTCTTTTCTCCGTCGATGCGGATGCGGCCACGAATGAGATAGAAGAGCGCCAGCAGAACAATTGTTCCACCCAGGAGCCAGGCACCATAGGTCGCCAGCGGCCCCTTACGCCATTCCAGCCAGCGCATGCCGCCATCCTGCATCAGCACGGTTGCCGCGAAGCCGCCGGACGTCGTAGTCACGTCGGCAGAGCCGTATCTCAGCGCCCGCCAGAGTTCCGGATCCGATACGCCGCCGAGCGTGCCGAGCTGAGAGGACATGGCCGCCGCATCGTTCGGATCGCCGGTGTTGTTGCGGCGGAAGTCGTAGTCGACGTTCTCGCCGCGCTGGCGTTTCATGATGTCTTCCAGGGTCTGCGCGCCGCCGGTCGCGGACCGGTCGGCGGACGTATCCTGTGCAAGCCCGGTCCCCAGACCTGCCCCGAGAAAGGCCAGAAGAACAAGCAAAGCCATAGTCACGCGTTTCATGACCGCAAACCTCTTTGTCGATTGCAACCGGAGACGAGCAGGGCGGCCTAAAGCCGCCCCGCCTACGTTTCTTTCAGGCTTGACCCGAGAGGTGACGGACAGTCCGATAATCCGGACCGCCCTCACCCTTCAGGATCAGCCGCCTTTCTGGCCGTAAGCGGTGCCCCAGCCCCAAGCGCCCGAGCCGAAGCCGCGAGCCACCACGCGTTCACGGTAGATGGCCGACACGACGTCGCCATCGCCCGCAAGCAGGGCCTTGGTGGAGCACATTTCCGCGCAGAGCGGCAATTTGCCTTCCGCGATACGGTTACGACCGTATTTCGCGAACTCTGCGGTGGAGTTGTTTTCTTCCGGACCACCGGCACAGAAGGTGCATTTGTCCATCTTGCCGCGCGAACCGAAGTTACCCGCTTGCGGGAACTGCGGTGCGCCGAACGGACAGGCGTAGAAGCAGTAGCCGCAGCCAATGCACAGGTCCTTCGAGTGAAGAACCACGCCTTCTTCGGTCTGGTAGAAACAATCCACCGGGCACACCGCCATACAGGGTGCATCCGAGCAGTGCATGCAGGCCACGGAGATCGACCGTTCGCCCGGTTTGCCATCGTTGATGGTCACCACCCGGCGGCGGTTGATGCCCCACGGCACCTCATGCTCGTTCTTGCAGGCCGTGACGCAGGCATTGCACTCAATGCAGCGTTCAGCGTCACAAAGGAACTTTGATCTTGCCATTTGTTGTCCTCCTTACGCTGCCGAGATCTTGCAGAGAGTGGCCTTGGTCTCTTGCATCTGAGTCACCGAGTCATACCCGTAGGTCTGAGCGGTGTTGGCACTTTCCCCAAGCACATAGGGGTCGGCGCCTTTCGGATACTTGGACCTGAGATCCTCACCCTGGTAATGACCGCCGAAGTGGAACGGCATGAAGGCAACGCCTTCGCCGACACGTTCGGTCACCATTGCCATGACCTTGACCTTGCCGCCTTCCGGGCCTTCGACCCAGACCTGTGCGCCGTCCCGCACCCCGAGATTGTTGGCATCCCGCGGATTGATTTCGACGAACATGTTCTGCTGGAGTTCAGCCAGCCACGGGTTCGACCGGGTTTCGTCCCCGCCGCCCTCGTATTCGACCAGACGGCCGGACGTGAGGATGATCGGGAAGTCCTTGGAGAAGTCGTTCTTCTGGATCGACGCATAGAGCGTCGGAACACGCCAGAACGACTTGTCGGCATAGGTCGGATAATCCGCGACCAGATCCCGACGGTTGGAGTACAGCGGCTCGCGGTGCAGCGGCACCGGATCCGGGAAGGTCCACACGACCGCACGAGCCTTTGCGTTGCCGAAAGGCGCGCAGCCGTGTTTGATCGCCACCCGCTGAATGCCGCCCGACAGGTCGGTCTTCCAGTTGAGTGTGGAAGTCTTCTCGTTGAAATCGGAGGGAACGGCTGTCATCGACTGTTCGCCGACTTCCTCGTTCTTGCCCGATGTCGCGTCACCACCGCCATCATTGGCGCTGGACATTTTCTGCTGCATCTCCAGGCCGACGATCTTCGCCATGACCTGCCGTTCTTCGTCGGTGAGATCGCCGTCCCAACCGAGATCGACCAGCATCTGCATGGTGAATTCCGGATAGCCGTCCTGAATTTCCGCACCCGGGTTGGAGACGCCCTCTGCCAGAAGGTTCTGGCCGTCACGCTCCACACCGAAACGGGCACGGAAGCACAGACCGCCTTCGGCCACCGGCATGGACATGTCGTAGAGGTTCGCGGTGCCCGGATGTTTCATTTCCGGAGTGCCCCAGCACGGCCACGGCATGCCGTAGAACTCGCCGTCGTTCGGGCCGCCAACCGCCCTCAGGGTGGTGCGGTCGAACGTATGCTGGTTGGCCATATGCGACTTCAGCCGCTCCGGCGACTGGCCGGTATAGCCGATGGTCCACATGCCGCGGTTAAACTCGCGCGTCAGGTCCTCGATGTTCGGCTCGTCACCATCCATCGCAATGTTCCGGAAGAGACGGTCGTCGAAACCGAACTTCTTGGCAAACATGGCCATGATGACGTGGTCGGGCTTGGATTCGAACAGCGGTGCAACCACCTGTTCGCGCCATTGCAGCGACCGGTTGGACGCGGTTACCGACCCGCGGGTCTCGAACTGGGTCGAGGCCGGCAGCAGGTAACAGCCGTCCGTGCGATCATGCAGGATTGCTGAAACGGTCGGATAGGGATCGACCACGACCAGGAGGTCGAGCTTTTCCATTGCCTGTTTCATTTCCGGCAGACGGGTCTGGGAGTTCGGGGCATGGCCCCACAGAACCATCGCACGGGTGTTGTCCGGCTGTTCAAGGTTTTCCTTGGCTTCCAGCACGCCGTCGATCCAGCGGCTGACCGGGATACCCTTCAGGTTCATCATGGCCTTGTCTTTGCCGTCAGCACCCTTGATGGTGCCGAAGCGGCCTTTCAGCCAATCCAGATCTTCTTCCCAGACGCGGGCCCAATGTGCCCAGGAGCCGGCCGTCAGGCCGTAGTAACCCGGCAGCGTGTCGGCGAGAACACCAAGGTCGGTCGCGCCCTGCACGTTGTCGTGGCCACGAAAGATGTTGGTGCCGCCACCGGCGGTGCCCATGTTGCCGAGCGCAAGCTGCAGGATGCAGTAGGCGCGGGTGTTGTTGTTGCCGTTGGTGTGCTGGGTGCCGCCCATGCACCAGATCACGGTGCCCGGACGGTTGTTGGCCAGCGTCCGCGCCACGCGCTTCACCTGGCTTTCCGGCGCACCGGTTACACGCTCGACTTCCTCGGGCGTCCAGTTGGCGACTTCCTCGCGGATCTGGTCCATGCCCCACACGCGGGTGCGGATGAACTCCTTGTCTTCCCAGCCGTTTTCAAAGATATGCCAGAGAATGCCCCAGACGAGGGCAACGTCCGACCCCGGACGGAAGCGGACATATTCGTCGGCATGGGCCGCGGTGCGGGTGAAGCGCGGATCACAGACGATCAGCGGTGCGTTGTTCTGTTCCTTGGCGCGCAGCACGTGCAGCAGGGAGACGGGGTGTGCCTCCGCCGGATTGCCGCCGATGATGAAGATCGCCTTGGAATTGTGGATGTCGTTGTAGCTGTTGGTCATGGCGCCGTAGCCCCATGTGTTGGCTACGCCGGCAACCGTCGTGGAGTGGCAGATACGTGCCTGGTGGTCGACGTTGTTCGTCCCCCAGTAGCCTGCGAACTTGCGGAACAGATAAGCCTGCTCGTTGCTGTGCTTGGCAGAGCCGAGCCAGTAGACGCTGTCCGGACCGCTTTCGTCGCGGATCTGCAGCATCTTGTCGCCGATCTCGTTGATCGCCTCTTCCCAGCTGATCCGCTTCCACTCGCCGCCTTCCTTTTTCATCGGATATTTCAGGCGGCGTTCGCCATGGGCGTGTTCGCGGACGGAAGCTCCCTTGGCGCAGTGAGCGCCCAGATTGAACGGGCTGTCCCAACCGGGCTCCTGCCCGACCCAGACGCCGTTGGAAACTTCGGCGATGACGGTACAGCCAACCGAGCAGTGCGTGCAGATCGATTTAACGGTCTTCACGGCGTCGCCGGTGGATTGTGCCTTGGCTTTGGTGACCGTTCCCCCGGTCACGGTGATGGCGGCCAAGCCACCTGCGGCAAGACCGGATCCTTTAAGGAACGTGCGGCGGTCAACCGACTTGTGTGCAGCGTCTTTCAGGATACTTGCACCTTGGGGGCGTCTCGCAACCCCATTGGTCTTTTTCCTAAGCATATTGCCCTACCTTGCTTGTATCAGACCCTGATACGGCTGGGTGATGTGTGAACCGGCGTCCGGGCGTTTCGCAACCATGGCCGGGTAAATCGTAACAAGGTCCGGCTAGAACCGGGCGCTGTCGTAGTAGGCACGGGTATGAACCGTGTCCTGCATCTTGTTGGAAGCCAGGTCGGGCTCAGCCGCTTCAGCGGTGGTTCCGGCGGTAACCGTGGTAACGGCGACCGGGGCGGAAATTGCCGCCAGCTTCAGGAAGTCCCGGCGGCCTGTCCCCTCTTTCGGGTGTGCCGTTTCGGGTTGTTTCATTGTCGCATTCCTCCTTTAGTCAGAGAGATGGCGCAGCCACCCCGTTTCAGATGCAATCGTCAGTTCGAGATCATCTCGAAGCCCTGTGCCTCGATTTCCATGAACTGGCGCCCCAACGATCCGACAGCGCCGTAGAACACGGAGGTTCCGGACGCTTCCAGATCGGTAAAGAAGTGTATCGCCCACGGTTCGATGTGGGCATTGAAGAACGTTTTCTGCTCGCTGAGGGATGTCACCTTGCCGAAGCGGCCGAGAATCATGCCGGCCATCATCTCCATCAGCGAGGCAATGTTGTCTTCCGGTTCGTGCTTGTCTTGGGCACGTTCGATCCCCCGCTCCGCCATATCCTGACGGAGCCTGGCCAGCGGCTTTTCATTGAGAAATCCGGTCAGATAATAGCTGGCGTAGGGCAGCAGTTCTCCGCGCCCGAGGCCGATAAAAAGGGCGTTGAACTCACGCTCGGCTGTTTCCGGTGTCGTTACCGCGGCAATTTTTGAGAGCGCGCCAAGGGCGCTGCCAAGCGGCGTGTCGCCGACCTGCAATCCTGCAATCTGCTCAAGCAGCTCAGCCCCGGCCGGGCGCGCGAGCACCAGTGCCAGAAAATCGTACAATTCGGACCGGGCCTGATCTTCCGGTTCGATAATGAATTCCCTCGCCACAACGGCCATTCTAGCCTTTATCCTCCCACACGCACGCGGTGCTTATCTGGCGCAACATCTTCTTAGACTTTAGTATTAATCGAAGTCGAATCGCATTCGGCGCCGCTTCGGCGCGTGCTCTTCTTTGGCTTCGACCAGTGCTGTTTCTTCGGCCACAATAGTTCCAATTTCGCTAATTTGCACCGCCTCGTCTGTTTGCGTCAATCGAATAGATGTTTTTCCATTTTCGTCATCAGTATGTTGCGTTGCGTCAAGTTCTTCTTGTTGCGGCGCAGCAGAATCACTTTGCTCGCGAAGCATTTCACTGCGCGCGGCCGATGAGGTCTCCGGGTTATCTGACGTAGCGGTTTCAGCGACTTTTTTCAAAAATCCACGGCCAACCTGATAGGCGGTTTTCACCACCTGACCGGCAGTCGCGGCATCGGTATAATCGTCTTCGTAATCGTTCAGGCCGTCGAGATTGGCCAGCACGGGGTTGGACAGCCAAAGGCGTCGCAGCGCCCGCCGACGCAGCCGTTCCGGCACCGTCTTGGCAAGGAAGCGGGTAAAATCGTCATCCTTCTGAAGGCTGTCCGGATCCGGCAGGCCCAGCTCTTCCAGGATTTCCGCGTCAGTCTTTTCTTCCAGTTCGACTCGCTTTGCGGTTTCAAGCTCCGCGTCGCGGCGCTCGGTCTCGGCAGCTTCGGCTTCGCGCACCGCGGCCTTGCGCCTCGACCAGAAATCCAATGGCTTGTCGTCGCCGGAACTCACTGCAAAGTATCCTTCTTGCGAGCCCCCGGCGCCCGGTACACATCGGCAAGCTGCCGGATGCGCGGGTCGCCGACACCTTCTTCCTCAAGATCGATACGGTGCATGTCACGCTGGCGCTTGTAAAAGATTTCCTCTTCGTGGTGCATATCCACAAATTCCCGGATCCAGGCAATCAGCCCCGGTGGCATCGGCACCTTTTCAACGAAAACCTCGGCGGAATCCGTATAGTCCAGGCCTTCGTGAGCCGACGCCGTCATGTGAAGCACTTCGACGGGGATCCCCGGTTCGAGTTCCGGCGCGGGCCGCATCACGACGTAGACCGAGGGAACCTTGTCGGACAGTGCGATCAGATAGGCTTCGGTCTGGGTATGGTGCAGCTCCAGGCTCAAGGTGACAGCATGATATTCAACCGTGTCTCCCTCTGCCCGCAGCATTTTCCAGTCCGCCGGCGCAGCCCCCGGCAACAGGGACACAGGCAGCCAGGTCCATTTCTGCCAGCGTGTCACGCCAGGCCGCCTGCGCACCACCACGCCAACAGGCATGACGCGCGTTCTTTCCCTCGTCACGGACAACCTACCTTCCCGTCCACCGGTTCGCTCCGGCCCTCTTCTGAAGTTCACCAAGATGCTGTAGCACGCAACTGTAATTTCAACCCCCGCGGAAGTCGAACTTGACGCACGCGCTTCAGCGCCCTTGATATGTGGTTCGGATATGTCTGACAAATCACTGAAGAATCGGTTTCGGACGATCCGGGAGAGGACGCGCACGCTATGACGCAACCAAGGCTGCTGCTTTGCGATTGCCTGAACACACAGGCTATCGACGCAGGGCAGATCGAACAGGCGACAGGACTGTCCTGTTCAAAGATCCACACAGAACTTTGCCGCGGCGAAGCACCGCAGGCCGCCGAGGCGCTGCAGGCGGGCAATGTGATCATCGCTTGCCAGCAGGAACGCCTGGCGTTCGAGGATCTGGCTGCCGACCTCGAAGCGGAAGAACCTCTTTTCGTCGACCTGCGCGACCGCGCCGGCTGGACCGCCGATAGCCGCAGCGTCTCTCCCAAGATGGCCGCGCTGATCGCAGAAGCTATCCTGCCCTCCCCAGGCGCAAAGGTTGTCGACGTCACCTCTGAGGGCACTTGCCTCATCCTTGGCGACGCGGAAGCAGCGCTCGCCGCGGCGGACCATCTGTGCGAGCTCCTGAGCGTTACCGTGCTGCTCGACCCCGCCGACGAACCGCCCTTGGCCGACGACCGGCGTTTCGACATCGTTCGCGGTCGGCTGACAACGGCGACCGGGGCGCTTGGAAAGTTCAGGATCGGTTTCGACGCGTTGCAGGAGCGCATTCCCGGTGGACGGGGGGCCTTCAACTGGACCGATCCCAAGAGCGGCGGACGCACGGAATGCGATATCCTGCTGGATCTGCGCCGGGCGCAGCCGCTTTTCCCCGCACCGGAAAAGCGCGAAGGCTACCTGCGGGCAGACCCGGGCAATGCAGCCGCCTTCACCAAAGCGCTGCTTGAAGCCTCTCAACTTGTCGGCACTTTCGAAAAACCTCTTTACGTCCGCCTGGACGAGCAGCTTTGCGCCCATTCCAGAGCGCGGAAAACCGGCTGCACCCGCTGTCTCGATCTCTGCCCGACCGGTGCCATCACCCCGGACGGCGACCACGTGTCGGTTGATACGATGGTCTGCGCCGGATGCGGAAGCTGTTCGGCCGTCTGCCCGTCCGGCGCCATCAGCTACGACGCGCCGCCAGTCAGCAACACCTTCCAGCGTTTGCAGACGCTGGCGGCCACCTGGCGGAAACTGAGCTCCGATAACCCACGTCTTCTCGTTCACGACGGCAACCATGGTGCGGAATTGATCCGCCTAGGTGCGCGCTACGGCAAGGGCTTGCCTGCGGACGTCATTCCGCTGGAAATGGAGGCTCTCGCCAGCTTCGGCCACGCGGAAAGTCTGGCAGCACTTGCCTGCGGGTTCAGCGATGTGACCCTGTTGCTGTCGCCCGCCACGGAAAAGGAAGGCATGCCCTTCCAGGCCGACCTCGCCAATAAAATCGCCGGCAATGAACGCGTGTCGCTGATTTCCCCAACCGATCCGGACGAACTGGAAGAGTTTCTCTACCGCGACCCGCAACCGGTTGCGGGCGTGCAGCCGATCCTGCCGCTCGGCTCCCGACGGCAAATCACGCGCCTTGCGGCCAAGGCGCTCAACGAACCGGGCAAGGTCATTCCACTTCCCGCGGGTGCTCCCTACGGCGCGGTCGAACTGAACCAGGATGCCTGCACGCTCTGTCTGTCCTGTGTCTCCCTCTGCCCGTCAGGGGCGTTGAAGGAAAATCCCGACGCGCCGCAGCTTCGCTTTCAGGAAGACGCCTGCCTTCAATGCGGCATCTGCACGACGATCTGTCCGGAAAAGGCCCTGTCTCTGAACCCGCGTCTGGACCTTTCGGACGACGCGCTGCGGGCCAAGGTTCTGAAGGAAGAAGAGCCGTTCAACTGCATTGAATGCGGCAAGCCCTTCGGCGTCCGTTCGACCGTGATGCGGCTGACGGAAAAGCTCGCCGGCAAGCATGCCATGTTCCAAGACAACAAGGCCATCCAGCTTATCCAGATGTGCGACGATTGCCGTGTGAATGCCGTCTACCATTCGGAAAACAACCCGTTTGCCTCCGCGGAACGCCCGCGCGTGCGCACGACGGACGACTACATCAGCAAGCGGCGCGATCATTGAACCGGATGAGACAGGATCACTGGTACTGGATCGGCGCTCCGAGGTCTGCAGGAGGAATGCGGGAGACAAAGGCCAGGATCGCATCGAGGTCTTCAAGCGTCATCTCCACCGGAACGATGGGCGATGGCCGAGTGATGTCGAAGGGTTCGGTCACGCCGTCGATCACCGTGAAGGCCGGATGCGGGTTGAGCGCGAAAAACGCCTCGAACCGCATTTGCCAGTCCGTGAAGCTGCGCATCACCGCAAAGGAAGGTGACGAGCCGATGGTCGACAGGCGCGTTGCCTCATTTACCATGTGGCAGCGCCCGCAATGGAGCACGGCCAGCTGTTCGCCGCGAATGGCATCACCCGAGAGCAGCACCGGGCCGGAATCGTCGTCCTGCTTCAGCGCGGCGGTGAACACCTGTTTTCCATTCGCCTCAAAGGCATCGACCGTCCGCCGTCCAATGTCGCCGGTCAGCCAGTCCCGAAAGCGGACGGCATGCTCATTGGCATCGTCAAGGGTGCTAAGAACCCACGTCTTGCCCAGCCCGGAGAACACCGCCCGTCCCGAAGGATCGTCGGAAAGGCGCAGTTCGGAAGGCTCGGTGTCACCGACGATTTCGATGCGGACACCGGTCTTGAGCGAAAAGCGCGGCAACAGGTATTGGAGGAAGCCGGTTTCCACGATCGCGTCCGGCACGCCAAGCCGGAAGGACCGTGACTGGGCTGTCACCGGGGTGTGCAACAGGATGCCGGTCAAAAGGGCAACGGCGAGAATGATCAAGGCACGGCAGCCCACGCGCTTCCTCCCTCACGTTGCTGGCCACATGCGCTAGGGTAGGTTTCAATTTGGCGCGCAGTCAATGCGCACCGCATTCAACAGGAGAACAAGATGAGCGACGATTTCAACATGTCCATGCGCAAGTTCCTGAAGCAGGTCGGCGTGACCTCGCAGCAGGCCATTGAAAAGGCAGTGCGCGAAGCTGGCCCCAGCGCCGGAAAAACCTACAAGGTGAAAGCCGTGGTCACGATCGAGGAACTCGGTCTGGAGCATGTGGTCACCGGTGAAATCGAAGGGCAGGACTGACGTGCCACTAACGCGTGAAGCCGCCCTGTCGGTTCTGAAAACGATCAAGGACCCGGCCAGCGGCGAGGACATTGTCGCCTCCGGCATGATGCGCGCATTGCGGGTGAACGGTGGCTCGGTCCGCTTCGTTCTTGAGGTCGATCCACGGCGCATGGACGAGATGGAAACTCTCGCGTCCGAAGCGGAAAGAAAGCTTGGAGCCCTGGAAGATTGTGAGAGCGTTCAGGTGGCTCTGACCTCCCATTCGGACCAACCGGCCGCGCAAGCCGTCCCACCCGCAGCGCCCAAACCGAACGCGCCTCAACCGATTCGGGCGAAACCGGCCGCCCCGGGAGCCACCGGGCCGCAGAAGGTGCCGGGCATCGACCGGGTGATCGCCGTAGCTTCTGGCAAGGGCGGTGTTGGCAAGTCGACCGTTGCGGCCAATCTTGCCTGCGCACTGGCCGCCGAAGGCCGCAAGGTCGGACTGCTGGATGCCGATGTCTACGGGCCGTCTCAGCCCAAGATGCTGGGCATCTCAGGGCGGCCGACCTCGCCGGACGGCCAGATGATCCTGCCGCTGCGCAATCACGGCGTCACCATGATGTCCATCGGCCTGATGACTTCGGGCGACGAAGCCGTCGCCTGGCGGGGACCGATGCTGATGGGCGCATTGCAGCAGATGATGACGCAGGTGCAATGGGGCGCGCTCGATGTGCTGATCGTCGACCTGCCGCCCGGCACAGGTGATGTCCAGATGACGCTCTGCCAGAAATTTGCCGTCGACGGGGCGATCATCGTTTCGACACCGCAGGACGTTGCCCTGATCGATGCGCGCAAGGGCATCAGCATGTTCAACCAGATGCAGGTGCCGCTCATCGGCATGATCGAGAACATGTCGACCCACATCTGCTCCAACTGCGGCCACGAGGAACATGTCTTTGGCCATGGCGGCGTAGCCGAGGAAGCGGAAAAGCTCGGTGTTCCCCTGTTGGCCGAGGTGCCTCTTCATCTCAACATCCGCCTTGCCGGCGATGGCGGCACGCCGATTTCGATCAAGACGCCCGAAGCCCCGGCAGCTTCCGTGTTCCGCCAGCTCGCGCGGACCCTGATCGCGGAGGGCAACGCATGAGCGAGGTGCAGTTTCCGCCGCTGTTTCAGGGGGAAGCGCTGACCGGCCAGGCTGATCCGTTCGAACGTGCCCTGGCGCTTGCCATCACCGGCACGGACCCCGGCACGGTTGTCTATAACCTTGGCGGGGAACGCCTGCGGGCCGCGCTGATCTTCGCGCCGGAAGTACCGCTGGAACAGGCCATGGCTGTCCTGCCAGTCTGCGGTCTGGGGTTTCAGGCAGCCCTTGGCACGCTTGCACCGCCGGAGGTTGCCGTTCACCTGGAGTGGGATGGCCGGATCCGCGTCAACGGCGCGGTTTGCGGACGCATGCGCGTCAGGGCCTCCACAGAGGATCCGGAGGCAACGCCGGACTGGTTGATCCTCGGTCTGGAACTCAACATGACCAGCCGTAAATCGAGTCCTGGCAAGGACCCGGACCGGACGTGGCTGTCCGAAGAAGGCTGCGGTGAGATCACCGCCGCCCAACTTCTGGAGTGCTGGGTGCGCCACAGCCTCTACTGGCTCAACCGCTGGCTCGACGACGGCCCGCGCCCTGTTCACGCCGAGTGGCGCGGCCTTGTCTGGGCCATTGGCGAAACTGTGGAAGTCGACGGAACCTCCGGCACATTCGTCGGCGTCGATGAAAATTTTGGTATGCTGCTGCGAACGGATGCGGACACGGTCCTGATCCCGCTTTCCAGCCGTCTTGAGGATTAACCGGATGAAACTCGCCCGCGCCATTCACCTGGATGACAGCGACCGCAACGTCTTCTTTTCGCCGGCCCGCACCGGCGAATGGTGCCTGTCCGGCGGTTTCGAATTTTCCGACTGGACCGAAGCCGACCTGACCGGCAAGGCCCGCCAGGCCTTTGCCAACGGCTGGCTGGGGCTGGAGACGTTCGGCAGAGCAACCTTCGTCGCCGTCACGCCGATCGAGGAAAGCGAGTATGCCGCCCTTGCCGAGCGGCTTGCTCAACATTTCGTCGACATTTACGGCGCGCCTTCCGTTGAGGCGGCGCTCGGTGTTGCCCAGCAGGAGCTGGACTATATGGCGGAGCTCTGCGAGGAGCATCCGGAAAACACGCTGATTGCCGTTCAGCGGGACCTGACCGAAGACGGCGTGCGGGAAGCCTTCAGAACCATTGCCGCTCCTGAAGCGAAGCTGGACATGGTCGCCGTTCACGGCGACATCGACTAGAGTGTGGCCTCCGCTATCTGCCCGTCTGCCGGAGACGATTGCTTAACCAATAAGTTTCAACATACGCAGATTACACGTCGATAAGTTGATCTGCCCGATGCGTTTCGCGCATCATGCAGACGCTTGTTTTCATTTCAGTATCCCCCAAGGAATTTGCGTATGTCCCGGCACACACTCTCCCGACGCCTGTTTCTCGGCACTGCGACCGCCGCCCTGACCGCCTTGCCGCTGCGTGGGTTTGCGCAGGAGCTATCCCCCGCACAGACACCTGGCGTTGAAGCCCCGCCCGAGCAGATTGCAAAAGCCATCGCCGAGCTTGACGCAATCGTGGCCGACGTGATGGAGCGCAGCAAGATTCCGGGGCTGGCCATTGCCGCCGTTCACCGCGGCGAAACGGTCTATTCCAAGGGCTTCGGCGTGCGCCGCCTTGGCGGCTCAGACCCCATCACGCCGGACACGGTGTTTCAGCTTGCGTCCCTTTCGAAACCGGTGGGGTCGACCGTTGTCGCGCGCCAGGTCAGCAAGGGCGTTGTCGCCTGGGAGAGCCGGATGCGCGACTTGCTGCCCTGGTTCGAATTGTCCGATCCTGACCGGTCCGAAAAGCTGACCATTGGGGACCTCTACAGCCATCGCTCCGGCCTGCCCGACCATGCCGGCGACGATCTGGAGGATCTCGGCTTCGGCCGCAAGGAAATTCTGGAGCGCTTGAGACTGCTGCCGCTGGCGCCGTTCCGCATTTCCTACGCCTATACCAACTTCGGACTGACCGCCGCCGCCGAAGCCGTTGCGGAAGCCTCCGGCACAGATTGGAGTAGTCTCTCGGAAGAAGCGCTCTACAGGCCGCTCGGCATGACCTCGACCAGTTCGCGCTTTGCCGATTACATGGCGGCCGGCAACCGCGCAATCCCTCACAGCCGCGACGGTGACGGCTTTGCCCCGCTGTTCCAGCGCGACCCGGACGAGCAATCACCTGCCGGCGGGGTCAGCTCAACTGTGAACGATCTGACCATCTGGCTGAAGATGCTGCTGGCAAACGGCGAACATGCCGGTACCCAGGTCATCGCACCGGAAGCGCTTCTGCCGGCCATCAGCCCGCAAAGCTTTTCCGACCGTCCCCACAGTCCCGATGCAAGATCCGGGTTTTACGGTTACGGCTTCAATGTCGGCACAGACCCGTCCGGCCGTGTCCGGATCGGCCATTCCGGTGCATTCCTTCTGGGTGCGGGCACCTGTTTTGCGATGATCCCCTCACTCGACCTCGGCATTGTCGTTCTCACCAACGCAGCCCCAGTCGGGGCCGCCGAAGCCATCGCCGCCTCCTTTGCCGATCTGGCCCAGCTCGGTCACATCACACGGGACTGGTACGCTGGATATTCGAGCAGGTTCGAAGGCTTCTACACCAAGCTCGGCAGCACCGTGGGTCAGGAACGTCCGGCAGATGCTGCCGCGACGCCCCTGCAAGACCGTCTCACCGGCACCTATTCCAACCCGTATTTCGGCGAAGTCGAGGTCAAGCCCGAGGGCGAAAACATGGTGCTGACGATAGGACCGAAACAGATGCAGTTTCCGCTGCAGCCCTGGAACGGGCCGGTGATGGTCTTCGATGTCACCACCGAAAACGCACCCGCAGGGTCCCGCTCGACAGTCGTCTTCAACGATGTTTCGAATGGCCCGGCCGAATCCATCGAGGTCGAACTCTTCAGCGAAACGGGCCCCGCGCTTTTCGAAAGGATCTGACGTCACATCAGACCAGCGGGTTTCACAGATGAAACGCGCCCGTCAGCCGCAAGGCCGCGTAGCCACCGACGGAAACGCCGGTGACCTCGCCTCCTGCCGTGCTCAAGACCGTTCTGACAATGCTGGGCCGGCCCATCTCGAAACCCTGCTCGGCCACAAGAACCGCTTGCCCGACACTTCCCGGCAGAAGTTTTTGCGAGCGAACCAATTCGCAGGCCAGCGCGCCGTTGGTGGTGCCGCTGGCCGCCTCCTCCGGATCACCGACGCCGTGGCAGAGATCCCGCAGGCGGACTTTCGCCTTGCCCAACCCGTGCCCTGTCCGGCACCAGACACCCATCGTGTCGATGGACCTTTCCTGGCTGAAACGGCGCAGCCCGTCATCATCCGGACGAAGGGTTGCCAAAGCTTCGGTATCTGCCACTTCGACGAAAACATGCCGAAGGGCCGTTGAGGACGCCGAAACGGTGACAACACCTTCCAGCTCAATGCCGAGCAGCGGCGCAATCTCGTCTGCGGTTGCATGGTTCAAGCCAAACTTCGGCAGGGGCTGATGCAGCGTGACCGCACCATCCGAAGCAAGATCGACGTTGATCTCGCCCGCGGGCGTTTCCTGAACGTAGCTTCCAGGCCCAATCCGCCCGTCGGCCAGCATGGCCGCGAAGATGGCGACAGTCACATGGCCACACATGTCCATTTCCACACGGGTCGAATGAAAGCGGACCTCGATCCTCTTATCCGATGTCTGCCGCACGAACCCCGTGGTCGGCGCGCCAAGATCCGCCGCGATCCGCTGACGGGCATCCGGCCACAACGGCGTATCTTCGAAGACAACGCCGCCGATGTTGCCGCCCCGTTCGTCGGCTGCAAAAGCGGCATAGAGGCGGACGGGCAACTTATCCATTTCGGAAGTCTCACACTGCGGGTGCTGGAAAGAGAGCGCATCGGACCACGCTGGAAGAGGTGGAGCAACACCGGCGGCGCGTTATCCAAAGATTGGAAACAGCCGCTGCGAGGCGTCAATTTTTCATCACGAATTCGTCACGCGAGACCCGCGCCATTTTATTTCCATGTGATCGCGTTCGGAGCCAAGTATCTGCCAGCAGAAAAGCCAATCTCAGGAAAGTGATCCCGTCATGAATACGATTTCCGTTCAGAACCAAACCGCCGGGGCCCTGCCCGCCGTGAGCGTCCAAACGCTCGGCCTGATGTTCATCTCGGGGTTCTTTGCAACCAACGCCTTCGACCTCTGGGGCCAGATGATCAGCCCCGCCCTCGGATTTGCGACCCTTTCACCGCATGGCCTCGCCAAGAGCCTGCTCGGCAGCTTCGGCCTTCCAAACGGCGATTTCGCCGGATACTTCGTCCATTTCTACGCCGTCGGCCTGATCGGCTATCCGGTTGGCTGGATGTTCATTTTCGCACCGTTGTGGCAGCGCTTTGTCGGCACCACCCACTGGCTTCTGCCGTCCGCAATTTACGGCTTCGGCCTCTGGGTCTTCGCCATCGGCGGCATCACATCGGTGGCCGGTCTGCCCTTCTTCCTGAATTTCACCGGCATCGTCTGGGTCGCCCTTGTCGGCCACGTCCTTTACGGCATCGTGCTGGTGGCGGTACTGAAGCTGATCGAACGCAGCCAGGGCGCCTGACCGCGATACAAGAGACACACCCGCAGTCTCTCTCGCCCGAATGTGCGGGAGCCTGCGGGTCACGTCGGCAACAACTCGACCTGGAACGCCGCTCAGTTGTCAGTTTCCGGTCTTCAGATCAGTCCGGAACGCCTCGACAATCAGGTCAGCCATCTGATCGTGAAGTTCCGGGCGGGGCCGGCCGCCGCCATCGGTGCACAGCGTGTCCGTTTCGCCTACTGATTTCATGAAGGCAAGCGCATCGGCCTTGCACACGGGCAGAAAGCTGAAATGGACGGCATCCGCGATGTGATCCAGTTCGGCGTCCGGGGCAGCCTCAGCCAGATGCGCGGAGCGCACGCCCACGTCAATCTGTCCGGCGACACCAAGGTTGAGAAAATGCAGTGGGATGTCGATACCGGCGAAACTCTGCTCATTAAAAGCATCTGCAACCGATGGATCGACCGCGACAACCGATGTGATCCTTGCATCCCTTCGCTCTTGTTCAAACAAGGCCTTGTCGACCGTGCGCAGATCTAGCGGCCCGACCTTGATTTCCTCCCCGTCACGAAACGCCCGTCCGCCCTTGAACCAATAGCAATCCGGCATTTGCGGGTTGGTGTCGCAATAGTCGGCATAAGCCTCCAGACTGGCCGTTGCACCTGCGCTTTCCAGAACGGCGGCTCCGCCGAGCGAAAATCCGAGCAGGCCGATTTTCCCCGGATCGATTGACGATGACCAGTCCGGATCGGCAAGCAGTCTGTCGATCACCGTTGCAAGATCATCCGTCCGCTGCCAGAGCTTCGGCGTGTCTTCCGGTGTGGAATTGCCACTGGTGGTGCCTGGATGGTTGGGACCGGCCACGATGAAACCGTCGCCAGCAAGTTCGCTCGCGATCCAGGCCATCTTTTGAACCGAAGCTCCCGACCCATGCGAAAGCACGATCAGCGGAAACCTCCCGTCCACCTTTTCAGCATTGGCCAATGCTGGCGTACCTTGAAAGATTCTGTCATCGCCAATGAGCACCTGCTCACCGCCTGCTTTGGCCGGGTACCACACCAGGACGGTGAGATCCTCACCTCTGGCTTTCGAATTTACCGAGATCTTTTGAACACCCACCGGCTCCTGAGCCTTGGCTGGTGTGGTGATGGCCAGCGTGAGAACCAGCGGCAAGAAAAGAGATTGTATTTTCATGAGGGGTCTTTCAGTCAGTGGAGCAATGACCGAATTCTTGCTAAGGCCGTGATGGAAAGCGTCCTCTTTCACGATTCAGTCATGCCGGATCGCGATAAAGGTCCCCGCCATCGCCCCATCGAGGTGCCTTGCCCGTGCTGTTTGTTCCTCTCCCCTTCGTCAACGCATTGCTTCTGGCACTTGTCTTTGTGTTCCTGAAGAAAAGCAACGGAGCAACAGCCACACGCGCCTTCCTGATGCTGATTGCCCTGTGCTGCCTGCAATCCATCGTCCTGGGCCTGCGCTGGGGATATAACGTCGACGCTTTGCGCTTCGTGCAGCCGCTGCTGGCCGCTCTGCTTCCCCCTCTTGCCTATGAGAGCTTTCGAGGTCTCGTCGATCAGGCCGCGCCCGGACGGTTTCGCCTTGCAGCGGCGCCACTGGCTGCACTCGTCATTCTGGGTCTGATGCTTGCGGCGCCCGTCTTGCTGGATAGTGCCCTGGTGCTGCTGTTCCTGGCCTATGCCATGGCCCTGGCACGGATCGCCTGGCGCGGACCGGACGGCCTCGGACTTGCCCGTCTGGACGAAGCTGCCGCTGCCCACCGGGCCCTGTGGCTCGCCGCCTTCTGCCTGTGCCTGTCCGTCCTGTTCGATCTGGTGATCCTGTTCGATTTCGAACGCTCGGGCGGCAGCCATGCAGCCATTCTGGTCAGTAACGCAAATATTGTCAGCCTGCTGCTGATCGGTCTTGCCGCCCGCACGGCAGGCCATGCCCAGACGGAGACAAACACCGAGCCGGAACCCGCGGCCCAGACCGCCACCTCCGAAGACGCGGAAATCGTCGCGCGGGTCGACGCCCTGATGATGGCACAGCACCTTCATCGCGACGACACGCTCAACCTCTCAAGGCTGGCCCGGCGTGCCGGTCTGCCCGCCCGTCAGCTCTCGCAGGCGATCAACCGGGTGCGCGGCATGAATGTCTCGCGGTATGTGAATGATTTCAGGATCAAGGACGTCTGCGCCGTGCTGCAGCAGGAAGACGTCACCGTGACCGAAGCCATGTACCGGGCAGGGTTTTCGACCAAGTCGAACTTCAACCGCGAATTCCTGCGCGTGACCGGCATGACGCCGGATCAGTGGCGGAAGGCGGACAACAGCGGTCGCGGTCAAGCGCTCTAGAAGCAGATCTCAGTCTCACCCCGCCGTTCTTGCCCTCCCGAACGCCGCGAAACGACGATCCGGAATCGGAAAGTCTCAAGACTGTCAGCGCTTGCCCTTAAAAACTGGCGAGCTACTCCTTAACCTCTTAGGCTGTAGACCCACATTGCACGCCGACGCCGATCGAAGATCTGGGTCATCAATTTGAATTCGCGATCCGTTGAGGCCGCACGCAAAAGGGAAGATGAAGATATGTCGAAAACCGTAGCGAAAATCGTCGTCGATGCTCTTGAAAAGGCGGGCGCAAAGCGCGTCTACGGGATCCCGGGAGACACCATCAACTATTTCACCGATGCGATTGCAAAATCCGATCTGCGCTGGATCACCGTTCGCCACGAAGAGGCGGGCGCTTTTGCGGCAGGTGGCGAAGCTTATATGACCGGCGAACTGGCGGTCTGTGCGGGCACATGCGGTCCCGGCTCGCTGCACTTCGTCAATGGCATTTATGAAAGCCATCGCAACGGGGCGCCGGTGCTGTTGATCGCCTCGGACGTCGCCCGCACGGAAGCGGGATTCAACTTTCCGCAGGAAGTCGACCAGAAGAAGATCTACGAGCAGCATTCCCATTTCTGCGAATATATCTCCCACCCCTCGCAGGCGCGTCGCATCGTGACCAAGGCCGCGCAGGCGGCCCTCACGAAGAAAGGCGTGGCGGTGGTGATCGTCAACGGCGATATGTTCCTCGAAACCGATGACGACAAAATGGACTGGGAAGTCTACCGGCCGCAGCCGGTCTGCCGCCCCAACGATGCAGAAATGGCGGACCTGGCCGCCATGGTCGATGCTGCGGACAAGGTGTCGGTCTATGCCGGTATCGGCGCGCGGGACGCGCGCGAAGAGATCATGGCCTTTTGCGACAAGGTGAAGGCACCCATGGTCCACACCACGCGCGCCAAGGAGTTTCTCGAACCGGACAATCCCTACAATGTCGGCGTGAACGGGATCCTCGGCAACCGGGCTGGCGTAGAGGCGCTGGAGGATGCGGATCTGGTGATCGCACTAGGGTGCGACTTCGCCTACACCCAGTACTATCCGGAAGCGAAGAAGATCGCGCAGATCGACATCGATCCCACGCATCTGGGGCGCCGTTCGGCCATTCATCTCGGGTTGGTCGGCGACGCAAAGTCGACCATGGCCGCGCTGCTGCCGCTTGTCGCGGCGAAATCCGACGCGAGCCACCTCGAAAGCCAGCGCAAGCAGTGGCAAAAGGACCTTGAGAGCTATGTCGAGGAGGGCGAGGAAAGCGATCCGTCGCTGATCCACCCGCAATTTGTCGCCAACATGCTTGATGAGAAAGCGGACGACGATGCGATTTTCGTGTCTGATGTCGGCACGTCGATGGTGTGGATGCTGCGCCACCTGAAGGCCAACGGAAAACGCAAGTTCCTCAACAGCCTGCTGCACGGCACGATGGCAAACGGCATGCCCCAGGCGATGGGCGCTCAGCTCGCCTATCCCGACCGCCAGGTAATCGCCATGTGCGGCGATGGCGGACTGACCATGCTGATGGGCGAACTCTTGACGCTGGCGCAGGAGAAGATCCCGCTCAAGCTTGTGGTGTTCCACAACAACTCGCTCGGTTTCGTCGAAATGGAGCAGCGCGTCGAGGGGCTGGTCGATCACTTCACCGGCCTGCAAAACCCCGACCTGGGCAAGCTCGCCGAAGCTTGCGGCCTCGCGGGCTGGCATGTCGAAAACAGCAACGATCTCGCGGGCGCCATGGAGGCCTGGCTGCGCCACGAGGGGCCGGCCCTGCTCGACGTCAAGGTCAACCACATGGAGCTGGTGATGCCGCCCAAGATCGAGGCCTCGCAAGTCGCCTCGACGGCGCTGTTCGGCGTGAAAGCGGTGCTCGACGGCAGGACGCGGGAAGTCGTGGATCTGCTGCGGAACAACTTCCTGCGCTGAAGCGGCTTGCAATCAAGCTTGTCTGCAGCCGTGCATGTTTTTAAGGCGCGCCAATGGCGCGCCTTTCTTCAACGGGTATTCGCTGAACCTTAGACGGTGCCCTGCTGAGCCTTGTCGAAGATTTCCAGGGCGCCGTCCTTGGTCAACGGAACCGGGTTGCCGCCAGCAGTCGGGTCAACGATGGCCATTTCCGCGATCAGATCGCGCTTGCTGTCATCGACGTTGAGCCCTGCGAGCGTGTGCGGCACGCCAAGGTCTTCACGCAGTTTCAGAATCGCGTCGAGCACACCCTGATACCCGCCCGAGATGCCGAGGAAGCCGGCAAGGCGCTCGAATTTCTGTTCGATGGCCAGTTTGTTGAACTGCAGCACGTAAGGCATGAAGACTGCGTTGGTCATGCCGTGGTGAGTGTCGTACAGCGCGCCGACCGGGTGGGACAGCGAGTGGATCGCCCCGAGGCCCTTCTGGAAGGCAACGGCGCCCATGGCTGCTGCGCTCATCAGGTGGCCGCGAGCTTCAAGATCGGAGCCATCGGCTACGACCTTCGGCAGGTTTTCGAACACCAGCCGCATGCCTTCCAGCGCGATGCCTTCGGACATCGGGTGATACATCGGCGCGGAATAGGCTTCCAGGCAGTGCGCCAGAGCGTCCATGCCGGTGCCCACGGTGATGAAGCGCGGCATGCCGACGGTCAGCTCCGGATCGCAGATCACGATGGCCGGCAGCATCTTCGGGTGGAAGATGACCTTCTTGGTGTGGGTCGCCTCGTTGGTGACGACACCGGCACGGCCGACTTCAGAGCCGGTTCCCGCCGTGGTCGGCACGGCGACGATCGGGGCGATGCCGGCCGGATCGGCGCGGGTCCACCAGTCGCCGATGTCTTCGAAGTCCCAGATCGGCCGGGTCTGGCCGGACATGAAGGCAATCAGCTTGCCGGCGTCAAGGCCCGAGCCACCGCCAAAGGCGATCACACCGTCATGGCCACCGGCCTTGTAGGCGGCGACACCGGCCGAAATGTTGCTGTCGACCGGGTTCGGCTTGACGTCGGAAAAGACCGCAGCCTTCAGGCCGGCTGCTTCCAGGCTGGCAATCGCCTCAGCGACCATCGGCAGGCCGGCGAGGCCCGGGTCGGTAACCAGCAGCGGATTGGACATGCCTGCGGATTTGACCGCTTTGGGAAGTTCCTTGATGCGCCCGGCACCGAAACGAACGGAGGTCGGATAAGACCAGTTGACGGAAGGAAGTGAGCTCATGGGTGTCTCGTTGTCTTGAAACTCAGGTTCTTTGATAAGGCCGCGCCCTGACGGAGCAGCCATGCAATTTCGGCACTTTCCCCTGCTCCCCTCTCCCCCCTTGAGGGGGAGATGTCCGGAAACCGGACCGAGGGGCAACGGGTGGTACGTCCTATTCCGGTGCCATGTTTTCGGAGGGGTTACCCCCTCTGTCTCCTGACGGAGACATCTCCCCCTCGAGTGGGAGAGAGGGGAGCAAGCCCGAAAGCTCCTGCCAACAGAGGCCTAAGGAGAACCGGGCTCGCTCGGTCGTTCGTCAGACCGGTCTCAATGCTCCAGACGGAAGTGGAACGATTTCGGCCGGGTCAGGTTGTGGAAGCCGATTTCGGAAAGGGCAGCGCCTTTGCCGGTGTCCTTGACGCCGGTCCACACCAGGGCCGGGTCGAGATAGTCGCAGCGGTTCATGAACACGGTGCCGGTCTCGATCTTGTCGCCAATTTCGCCGGCAGCCTGAGCATCCTCGGTCCAGATGGACGCCGTGAGGCCATAAGGGCTGTCGTTCATGAACTGCAGCGCTTCCTCGTCGTCCTTCACCTTCATGATGCCGACAACGGGGCCGAAGCTTTCTTCGCGCATCACCGACATCTGGTGGTTCACGTCCGTCAGCACCTGTGGCGCCAGATAGGGCGTGCCTTCCTTGTCGGCTTCGAACTTGGACGTGTCGATATGCGCCTTCGCGCCCTTGCGCAGAGCTTCCTGCGTCTGCTCACGGATCCAGGCTGCAAACCGCGCCTGGGCCATCGGCCCGAGGGTGGTTGCCTCGTCCAGCGGATTGCCCAGCTTGTACTGGCTGGTCAGATCAACGAAACCTTCGACGAAACGGTCGTAGAGGCTTTCATGCACATAGACGCGCTCGATGCCGCAGCAGCATTGGCCGGCGTTGTAGAATGCACCATCGACCAGATTCTCGACCGCATAGTTCAGATCGGCATCGGCCCGCACATAAGCCGGATCCTTGCCGCCCAGCTCCAGGCCAAGCGTTGCGAAAGTGCCGGCCAGGGCCTTTTCGATGGCACGTCCACCGCCGACGGAACCGGTGAAGTTGACGTGGTCGATCAGGCCCGAGCCAAGCAGCTTTTCCGTGCCCTGGTGGGTCAGAACGATGTTCTGGAAGACGCCCTTCGGCAGACCGGCGATCTCGAAGGCCTTGGCCAGGCGTTCACCGACCAGAAGCGTCTGGGCTGCGTGTTTCAGGACGATCACATTGCCTGCCATCAGCGCCGGCATGATGGTGTTGATCGCCGTCATGAACGGATAGTTCCAGGGCGCGATCACCATGACGATGCCGAGCGGCACACGGCGCAGGTAGCGCTTGAAGCCCGGCTTGTCGGTGCGCTCCACATCGGCCAGCGCCTCAGCCGCGATCTTGGCGCAATACTCGGTGCGCTCGATCGTGCCGCCGAGTTCGCCGCCGAAGCGAACCGGCCGGCCCATCTGCCAGGCCAGTTCCGGCACCACTTCATCGTTCATGGCCTTCAGCGCTTCCAGCGCCTTCAGGCAGTAGGCAACCCGTTCGGCAACCGGCAGGGCTGCCCAGCCCGGCTGCGCGGTCCGCGCGGCGGAAACAACCCGATCGACCGCGGCATCGTCCAGCGCCGGGCGTTCGGCATAAACCGAACCGTCGATAGGGGAAATCAGCTTGATGACATCTGACATTTTGAACCTCTCAGAACCGTCTCTACGGGCGGCTTGTTGAAAGTGGTTGGCTCTGTGGCTTTCTGAACTTCTTTCATCCGCCCCCTCGTCCTGTGGAAACGCTTCAGCGTTGTCTCGAAGGATGGGCGGCACACTCTTGAGCAAGTGGCCCATCCTTCGAGACGGACCTTTCGGTCCTCCTCAGGACGAGGGGAGCGGATGCTGCTTCTTCGCCTCTTACGCCCGCTCGAAGCCGCGGGCAATCTCGTAATCGGTGACCACGCGGTCGAACTCTTCCAGCTCCCATTCGGCAGCGCGGGCGTAGTGGTCGATGACCGCATCGGAGAAGGCCTCACGGAGGAATTTCGACTTGCGCAAGGTCTCGCGGGCATCACGCAGGGTGTGCGGAATTTCCTTGGCCTTGCGCGCATCGTAGACATCGCCGGTGGTCGGCGCATCGAGTTCAAGCTTCTCTTCCATGCCCTTGATGCCGGCGGCAATCTGAACCGCGAGTGCCAGATAAGGGTTGAGATCAGACCCGCCGATGCGGCATTCCACGCGCAGAGCCTTGGTGCCTTCACCGCAAAGCCGGAAACCGGCAGTGCGGTTGTCGACGGACCAGACGGTCTTGGTCGGTGCGAAGGTGCCCTTCTGGAAGCGCTTGTAGCTGTTGATGTAGGGCGCCAGGAAATAGGTGTAATCCGGCGCATATTTGATCAGACCGGCCATGTAATGGCGCATGGTCTCGGACATGCCGTATTCGCCCTTGGCATCCACAAACACGTTGTTGCCGTCCTTGTCGAACAGCGACTGGTGCACGTGGGATGAGGAACCCACGCGTGAATGATGCCACTTAGCCAGGAACGACGCGGACCGCCCCTTGGCCCAGGCAATTTCCTTCACGGCGTGCTTGGCGATGGTGTGATATTCGGCCGTGTCGAGGGCCGGTGCATATTTGATGTTGAGTTCTTCCTGCCCGGCTTCGGCTTCCCCCTTGGTGTTCTCCACCGGAATGCCGGCGGCATAGAGGTGATTGCGCACCGGGCGCAACACGTCCTCTTCCTTGGTGGTCTGCAGAATATGGTAATCTTCGTTGTAACCGGAGATCGGTTCCAGATCGCGGTAACCACCCTTGCGCATGTCCTCAAAGCTCTTCTCGAACAGGAAGAATTCCAGTTCGGTCGCCATGATCGGGGTCAGGCCAAGCTCGGCGAGACGCGCGACCTGCGCTTTCAGCATGGCACGCGGGGAATGCGGCACTTCCTTGTGGGTGTGATGGTCGAGGACATCGCACATCACCATGGCAGTCCCCTCCAGCCACGGCACCCGCCGCAAGGTGGTGAGGTCCGGCTTCATGACATAGTCGCCATATCCGCCCGACCAGCTCGTCGCCGCATAGCCTTCGACCGTGTACATCTCCAGGTCGGTTGCCAGCAGGTAGTTGCAGCAATGGGTCTCGTGATAGGCGCTGTCGACGAAATGCTGGGCGTGGAAACGCTTGCCCATCAGCCGTCCCTGCATGTCGACGATACAGGTCAGCACCGTGTCGATCTCGCCGGACGAGACGAGTGTCTTCAGTGCGTCAAAGGTCAGGTTGCCAGGCATTTTACGAGTGTTCCAAGGTTGAGCGGGGCGTGAATTGAGTTCCGGAATATCCCGGACCGGAGCGAAAACCCCGGACCGGGTCTGTTTGACCGTGCCTGCATGAGGCCGGCACAGTCAGATTGGCTATCAGGAATAGCGGTAAGGGCGGCCGGCCTTCTTCATGTCCTGATTGTACTTCTTGAAGATCTCCACGACCTTGGCCTTGGTCGGGGATTCAGCAGCGATCTCGTCCCAGAAGGCCATCGCGGCTTCTTCAACCGTTGCCCATTCGGCGTCCGGAATGGAGGTAAGTTCCATCTTGGTGCCGTTGACGCGCAGGTTGGCTTCACCGCCCCAGTACCACCACTGGCGATAGTAGTGCGAGGCATCCATGGCGAGCTGCAGCATGGTCTTCAGGTGGTCGGGAAGCTCGTTCCAGCGCTCCTGGTTGGCGAAGAAAGACCCGGCCCAGGCACCGGAGATGTTGTTGGTCAGGAAGTAGTTGGTCACATCCGCCCAGCCGACGGTGTAATCCTCAGTGATGCCCGACCAGGCAATACCGTCGAGTTCACCGGTCTGAACGGCAACTTCGATGTCTTCCCACGGCAGGGTGACCGGAACGACCCCGAACTGGCTCATGAAACGGCCTGCGGTCGGGAAGGTGAAGACGCGCTTGCCTTCCAGATCCTTCAGCGAGCGGATCGGGTCCTTGGTGGCGAAGTGGCACGGATCCCAGGAACCGGCGGAAATGTGCTTCACGCCAACCTTGGCGTATTCCTCTTCCCAGATTTCCTTCAGGCCGTACTGGTTGAACAGCACCGGCACGTCGAGAGAGTAGCGCGAGGCGAACGGGAAGTAACCGCCGAAGACGGTGACTTCGGTCGGGGACGCCATGCTGTCGTCATCCGACTGCACCGCATCGATCGTGCCCTGCTGCATGGCGCGGAACAGTTCGCCCGTCGGCACGAGCTGATCGGCTGTGTAGAGCTCGATCACCATCTCGCCATTTGCGGCCTTGTTGAAGGCATCGATATGCGGCTTGATCACATGTTCGGCAAGCGCCGGACCGGCATAGGTCTGCAGGCGCCACTTGATCTGCGACTGGCCATGAACGGCCGGGGCCGCAAGGGTGGTTGCTCCGGCGGCGGCGGCAGTGCCGAGACCGGCTTTTTTCAGAAAATCACGTCTGTTGGTCATCTCAAGTTCCCCTAAGTTTCACATTCAGCTTAAGCGGTGCGGCCGTTTTCCGGCTCTCGTAACCCCGCGGTCCAACTCCGTTTTCCTCCGGACGTTGTCTTCTTGTCCCGTTCCTCGCTACCTGTCGTACACCAGATCCGGCAACCACAAGGCAATTTGCGGGAAAACCATGACGAGGACGAGCGCCAGGACCATCACCGCGACGAACGGCGTGATCGAGCCGTAAATGTCGCGCATGGTGATTTCCTTGGGCGCCATCGCCCGCATCAAAAAGAGATTGTAGCCAAAAGGCGGTGTCATGTAGGCGATCTGCGTGGTGATCGTGTAGAGCACCCCGTACCAGATCAGCACCTCGCCCGCCGGCATGCCCAGATCGAGGCTTGCCACCAGCGGCACATAGAGCGGCGCCACGATCACCAGCATTGCCGTGTCGTCCAGGAAGGTGCCCATCACCAGAAACGACAGCTGCATCATGATCAGGATCATCCAGGGCGACAGGCCCAGCTGTTCGGTGAACAGGCTTTCGATGGCCTTGACCGCGCCCAGTCCGTCGAACACCGCGCCAAAGCCGAGAGCCGCCAGAATGATCCACATGAACATGCACGAAATGCCGAGCGTGTTCTTCAGGCAAAGCTTCAGGATCTCCCAGGTCATCCGGCGGCGGATGATGGCAGCCACCAGAGCCGCCAGCGCGCCAATGGCCGAGCTTTCCACCAGGCTGGTGTACCCTTTCACGAACGGCACCATCATCACCGCGAAGATGATGATCGGCAGAATGCCCGCCAGAAGCAGGTGATACTTCTCGTCCTTGGAGGCTTCACGTTCTTCTTCGCTCAAGGCCGGGCCGAGTTCCGGCTGAAATTTGCAGCGGATCGCGATGTAGACCACGAACATGGCCGCCATCATCAGTCCCGGTACGACACCCGCAAGCCAGAGCTGGCCCACAGGGGCACGCGCGATCATGGCATAGAGCACCAGCACCACGGACGGGGGCACAAGAATGCCGAGCGAGGACCCGGCCTGGATCACCCCCGTGACCATGCGCTTGTCGTATTTCCGCTTGAGAAGTTCCGGCAGCGCGATGGTCGCGCCGATGGCCATGCCGGCGACCGAAAGACCGTTCATGGCAGAGATCAGGACCATCAGCAGGATGGTGCCGATGGCCAGCCCGCCGTTGAGCGGACCCATCCACACATGGAACATCTTGTAGAGATCGTCGGCGATCTTGGTTTCCGACAGAACGTAGCCCATGAAGATGAACATCGGCAGCGTCAACAGCGGATACCATTTCATCAGCTTCATGGCCGCGGAGAACGGAATGTCGCCACCACCGGTGCCCCAAAGGGCAAGAGCGGCAATGGCGGCAATGCCACCGATCGCGCCGAAGACGCGCTGTCCCGTCAGGAGCATCAGCATCATCGACGAGAACATCAGGAGAGCAATCATCTCATAGGACATCAGAGCGTCTCTCCCTTGATCAGGGCAATATCCTTGAGGAATTCCGAGATGGTTTGCAGCAGCATCAAGACGAAACCGATGATCATGACGACTTTGACCGGCCAGAGATACGGCCGCCAGGCCGTCGGGCTGCGCTCGATATAGCCGAGCTTTTCAGCTGCAGCATCCGGACCGCCGGTAATGAAGGAGACGAACAGGTCCCACCAGAAGCTGAGAGAATCCTTGCCGAAATAGCCGAGCGAATAGGCCGTGGAATTCAGCGCGCCGTAGAGCAGCACGCCGAGATAGAACATCAGCAGCAGCACGGTGAAGGCATCGAACCACGCCTTCTTCTTGGCGCTCCACTCGGCATAGAACAGGTCCATGCGCACATTGGAACCGAGCTGGATGGAATAGGGCCCACCCAGAATGTAATAGCCAACCATCGCGAACTGGGCGACTTCCAGCGTCCAGAGCGAGGGATTGAAGAATGTTTTGGAGATCGAGGACCACAGCAGGATCCCCGCCATGACGAAGACCCCCCACATGATGATCTTGCCCAGGCCCCGGTTGAAGCCATCGACAATGCAAACATAGACGCGGGCGGCCTTAAGCATGAGCCCCTCCCACCGATTGCGCGACCGCTGCCTCGGCCGCCTGCGCCAGCAATGGCGCAAGAAGGCCGCTCCAGCGCGCCTCCTCTTCCGGCGTTCTCACTTCGTCATTGCGGATTTCGATCATCAGGCAAGGCAGCTTGCGGTCTTCGCCATGACGGCGGATCGTGTAATAGACACCATCCGAAGGGGCATAGGGCTCGTTGTCGCCAACGGTCAGGCCGCCATGCGCCTTCAAGGCTTTCAGAACCGGATCCGCAAGACGCCGGTCCCGGTCGGAGATAAGGCCGATTTCCCAGGGTCGGGACACGCCCTTGTAGACCGGCGTGAACGAATGGACGGAGACCACCGCCGTCGGCAGCCCGCGCTCGAGCCTCCCGCTGATCACCTTGTCGATGGCGTCATGAAACGGACGGTGCGCAAGGCCGATACGGAAGGTCTTCTCATCGGCCGACAGATTCTGGTTGCCCGCAATCTGGGTGGTTTCGCTGAGGCATGGGATCAGATCAGGCCGGTTTTCCTCACGGTTACAATCGATGATCAGGCGCGAAACAGTGGTATGCACCAGCGGTGCATCGAGGCTTTTGGCCAGTCCCTTTGCGACACCGAGTGCCCCCGGGTCCCAGGCGATATGCGCAATCTTGTCCGCGTCGGTGATGCCGAGAGATGTGTCGTAGGGAGGTGGAAAGAAGTTGGATGCGTGGTCGCACACAAAAACGAAGGGCCCCGCTCCCTCCGCATTTTCCACGGCGACAGCCCGCGCCATTTCTCCGGTCTGGGGATTTGAACCCATTCCCAACTCCCTGAAAGATCGGCCCTGCGGTTTTGTAATGTTTATTACAGGATTGCCGACTTAGATAACTTCTGTAATATTTGATACGCAGATTGCAGCGGCTGTCAAATGAAAATCGGCACCGCGGACCGTCATAAAGGCCGACGCCCATGGAACGTCCCCTCCTGGAAGATATTCGCGACCGTCTGGACGAATTCACCGCGACGGAAAAGAAGGCGGCGCATGCTTTGATGGCCAATTACCCGATGCAGGGCTTGGGCACCGTGGCCCAGTTTGCCGAAGCGGCCGGGGTCAGTTCTCCCACCATTTTGCGCTTCGTCGGCCGCCTGGGGTTCCCCGGATTTGCCGAGTTCCAGCGCAAGTTGCGTGGCGAGCTGGAAAGCCAGCTCAATTCACCGCTCGCCCGCAGCGCCAACATGGAAGAGAACCCGGTCGGCGACCCGCACGTCAGCCAGCTACTGGACAATGTGCGCGAGACATTTGCCCACCTGCCGAAGGGCGAACTCACCGGCCTCATCAAACTGCTGTCGGACGAGCGCAAGCATGTGCATCTGATCGGCGGCCGCTTCACAGATGGCCTCGCCCGCTACATGGCGGCCCATTTGCGGATCGTGCGGGCCAACGTCAATCACGTTGCCGGACAGCAGGGCAACTGGCTCGACCAGCTTATCGGCATCGGCCCGAAGGACGTTGTCGTCGTCTTCGATATCCGGCGCTATCAGGCTGAAATCATCCAGTTCGCCGAAGCCGCCGCCCGCCAGGGGGCCACGGTGGCGCTTGTAACCGACAGCTGGATGTCACCGGTCGGCCGTATCGCCAGCTTCGTTTTGCCCGCCCGCGTCGCCGTCCCCTCTCCCTGGGATTCCTCGCTGGCGCTGATGGCGATTGCCGAAGTGCTGATCACCGGTGTGACCCGCGAGAATCAGACCCGCGCCCAGGAGCGCATGCGTGCGCTGGAAAAACTGCGCAACGAGATCGATCCCTCGACCGAAGGCCGCGCCATGGGGCCGGATATCTGACCAGGCTCCAGCCGCTTGAAAGCGTGCACAGTCGAAGATCGGTTCGCTTGCTGGAACCGACTCACCTATACTTGCCTTCATCACGGCCCGGCTGAAAGTCGAAGCGGGCCCCTGACAGAAGCTGCGCCAGCCGGTCTGGCAGGCCCTGAACCGGCTGGCCTGAACAGGGAGCGAGATCCATCGCAAGTGACGCGCCGCCGAAAGGTGCCGTTTTCCGGCCCATCATCCGCTCGACGCCACGCGCCTTTATCCGGCAGGGAGACAGGCTGCTGGTGCAAGACAAGCGCCATCCTGTCAAAGGCCGCTATTTCACCCTTCCCGGCGGCAAGCAGGACCCGGGCGAAACGCTGGAAGCCTGTCTGAAGCGGGAATGCGCGGAAGAAATCGGTGCTGAAATCACCGTGTCGCACCTGATGCATGTGGCGGAAGTTCACCGGCGGAAACAGACGGCAAGAGACCTTCAGCACCAGCTCGATTTCATTTTCGCCTGCAGCGTTTCGGCAAACTACGAACCGGTTCTGGGCCCTCATCCGGACCCGCATCAGGTCGGGACACGCTGGATAGGCTTTGAAGACGCTCAACAGCTACGTCCGCTTTATGTCACAAAACTGTTTTCACTTGGCTGTACGCGAGAGCCCGAAGTCTATCTCGGACCCCATAATGATTAATGCCCCAAGGACCATCCGGGAAAATCTCCGTTTTCTGTGCGCGGAAATCGATGGTCAGCTCATACAGCTTGAAGCTTTCTTCAAGGAACCGGCAGCGGCCACGGCACGGCGGATCACGGATCGGGCCGGCTATGCCCACAATCTGAAGAGCCGGATCCTGGCTGCCTGTGTCCAAGAGATGGCCGGCGCTAAAAAGACCGACCGCAAGCGCCCTGCCTTGCGCAGCCTGGAGTTTGTCGCCACCGACCTTCAGCGCATCGCAAATCTGGTGCGCCAGTCCTTGCGCCATGCGGAAAGTCTTGAGACCTTCGCCACCCTGGAGCCTCACCGCTATCCGGCGATGGTCAGCCGGGTTCGGGAAGGTGTCGCCCGCATTGAGGATGCCTGCATCAGCAGAGACAGCGAAAAAGCCATCGAAATCGGTCAGCTTCAGAACAGGATCGAGGCCGACTACCGAAAGCTTTTCAAGGTCTACACGCGCGGCATGCGCGACCCGGACCGCTCGCCCGCCGACATCGCCAACAGCCTGCTTGTAGCCAGCGAGTTTCAGCGCATGGGCGAATCCCTGCGGTCAATCAGCGAAGCGCTGATTTCCGCCAACCTGGGCCAGGCAGTCAATTTCGAGCGCTATTTCACGCTGCAAAACCTGATGTCGGATCTGGGAACGGCACGCGAAGACCTCACCATCGAAATGCTCGCCGAAACCCGGTCGGGCAGTTCGATCTCCGCCATCAAGGACAAGAAGACCGAAACGGTTGCAGCCGTCTTCAAGGATGGTGACAAGAGCAAGGTCAAGGAAGAGCGCCAGGGCGTGAAAAGCTGGCATTCGATCTATCCGGGCCTGGCGCCGAAAATCCTTTCTTACCGAAAGCGCAACCAGTCGGCAGCGCTTCTGATTGAACATCTACCCGGATTGACCTTCGAACACATCATGCTGAACGAAGGCGACGCTTTGCGGGACAGGGCGCTCACCAGTCTCTCGCGCACCCTGAAGGACATTTGGAAACAGACGCGCACAGCGGAACCTGCGGAACTCGGCAGCATGCAGCAGCTTGGCAAGCGCCTTGAGGAGGTGCGAAGGGTTCATCCGCACTTCAGGAATACCGGCATCCGCTTCGCCGGTGAGACCCTGCCTTCCATCGACAGCCTGATCGACGAGGCAGCCGCCCGCGAGGCCCAGGTCACTGCGCCCTTTTCCGTCTATATCCACGGCGACTTCAACGTCGACAACATCCTCTATGATCCGGGTGAAAACCGGATTCACTTCATTGACCTCCATCGCTCCCGTTACATGGACTACGTCCAGGACGTTTCGGTTTTCATGGTCTCGAACTACCGGCTTCAGGCACTCGATCGGGAAACACGCCGCCGGATCAGCGAAGTCACGCTTGCCTTCTACAAGTCCGTGCGGGGCTTCGCCCGCAAACAGGGCGACGACACATTCGAATTCCGGCTGGCGCTCGGCCTTGCCCGGTCCTTTGCCACATCGACGCGGTTCATCCTGGACAAGTCTCATGCGCGACGCATGTGGCTGCGGGCCCGATACCTGATCGAACAGGCGCTCGCCTGCCCGCCCGGCGCCGAGGCCCGGTTCCGGCTGCAGATGAAGGAGATTTTCGTTGACTGACCTCAGGATCGCAGTTGTCGGCATTCCCGGCAAATGGTCGACGGAAGTTCTGGCGGATGCCCTGGAAGCGCAAACCGGCTACTGCTGCGTTGTCGACATGGCCGATGTCGTTCTGGACCTGGACAAGAAGGCGCTCGTCGCCGGTCAAACCGACCTTTGCGGCCTCGACGGTATCGTGGTCAAGAAGATCAGCCAGACTTACAGCCCGGCAACGCTGGACCGGCTGGAAATGCTTCGCGTTGCCGAAGGTGCCGGCACCAGGGTCTTTTCCAGCACCAGATCCATCCTTGGCCTGGTCAACCGGCTGAGCTGCACCGTGACCCTGGCCAATGCCGGCATTCCCATGCCCGCAACCTGCGTGACCGAAAACGCAGAAGACGCTCTGGCCGCCGTCCAGCGGTTCGGCGGTGCAGTTTTCAAACCGCTGTTTTCGACAAAGGCACGCGGCATGACGCTGATGGATGCAGCCGAGGGTGAAGCCGCCCTCCGTCAAAAGATCGCCGCCTTCAAGGCCGAGAACCCGGTCATGTACCTGCAGAAGAAGGTCAATCTTTCCGGCAGGGATCTCGGCATGGTGTTTCTCGGCGGGGCCTATCTGGGCACCTATGCCCGTGTGGCACAGACCGACAGTTGGAACACGACCATTCTTCACGGCGGTAAATACGAGGCCTTCGAACCGGAGGAAGAGCTCATCGAGCTGGCGCGCCGCGCACAGGAACCGTTCGATCTCGACTTCACCACTGTCGACGTCGGCCTGACGGACGCGGGACCGATCGTGTTCGAGGTGTCTGCTTTCGGCGGCTTCAAGGGTGCGTTGGAAGGCGCAGGCATCGACGCCGCCACGCTTTATGCCAACCATGTAATTGAAAAGGTGCGCGTATGACCGGCATTACTGTTCAGGACATTGTCGATGCCCTTTCGCCGGAGCGGGAAACGCTGAACTGCGATCCGGTCTGTCTCACGGTCGGCGGCCATGTGGTTGAAGTCAGGTGCAAGTCCGCGTCGCTTCTGGCCGAATTGCTGCGTTACTTTCAGCATGTGATTTCCGCCCCCAGCACACCGGACCGGATCGTCCACGTGCTTGGACCGGCGGAACTCCCGTTCGGCCCACGATACACCGATTGGGAGCGGGAAACGGGAAAATCCGGCCGCAAGGATGCCGTCTGCGATCTTGAAAACGGCCGCCTGATCCTGAAGGTGCGCACGGGTCTTCAGTTCCTGCAATCCCCCGACTGGGCAATCGCCTTTGGCCCGACGGACGATCACCCCAACCAGGTGATCAACTTCATCAACACTCAGTTTCTCAATCACTTCCAGCGACAGGGCTGGGTCGCCTGCCATGCGGCAGCCGTCCGCACGCCCAACAAGGGGCTTGCGATTTCCGGCCTGTCCGGCGGCGGCAAGTCCACCTCCATGTTGCGGCTGATGGAACTCAGCGGCACGCAGTATGTCACCAACGACCGCCTTCTGGTGCGCAATGCCGGCAACAGCACCGATGCGCTCGGCATTCCGAAACTTCCGCGCATCAACCCGGGCACCATCGTCACCAACGCCCGGCTCACCGGTCTCATCGACGAAGAACGTGAGGAAGAACTCCGCAACCTGGAGCCGGACGAGCTCTGGCATCTGGAGGAAAAATATGACCTCTTCATCGATGACATCTATGGCCCCGGGCGCATTTCCCACGACGCGCACCTGACCGATTTCTGGGTACTGAACTGGTCCCGCGACAGTGCCGATGCGACCGAAGTCAGCAAGACGGATCTGAAGGACCGGCCGGACCTCCTGTCGGCGATCATGAAAAACCCCGGCCCTTTCTACCAGACCCCGCAAGGCCCGTTCTGGCCGATGAAGACGCCGCTCGACACAGCGACCTACCTGGACGCGCTTGAAGGCGTTCAGGTGTGGGAAGTGAAGGGACTGATCGATTTCGATGCCCTGTTCGCGGCAGGTGCCGAGCTTCTGGGGCAGACACCATGACGGCCCGTTTCGCCATTCTGGTGCGCCACGGCGCCTATCATCAAAAGCCGGACACGCCGAGCGCCCTGCAACCCTATGCCCTGACCGACGCCGGCAAGGCGCAGGCCCAGGAGGCCGGAAGCGAGATTGCGGACATCGCCCAACAGGAAGGCTTCCGGCTGGCGCCGGAGATCCTGTGCTCCCGTCAGCTCAGGGCCTGGCAGACCGCAGCGCTTCTCGGTCAGTCGCTAGGCGAAAGACTTGGTTCGGACTTCACCATCACCGAGGACGAAGCGCTTGCCGAACGCAGCGTCGGGGCCCTTGCCAACCTGACCCTTCGGGAGATCGAGCAGGTGATCGCGGACGACCCGCGCACCGCGCCGCTGCCGGGAGATTGGAAATCGAACAGCCATCACAGACTGCCGGTCCAGGGCGCGGAAAGCCTTATGGATGCCGGGCAGCGTGTGGCTGCTTTCCTGGAGCAGAAGATGGCGGACCTCAACGACGGCGCAGGACCCAATGCCCGGATCTTCGTCGGACACGGCGCGTCCATGCGCCATGCCGCCCACTGCCTCGGCGTTCTGTCGTTCGACCAGATCCGCCAGCTCAGCATGCACCACGCCCGTGCCGTCGTCCTGAAACTGGATGAGAACGGCACCTGGGCGCACCACGGCGGCGACTGGAAACAGCGCCAGCCACTTGAAACCGCAACGGATTGAACCGGATTGCTGCCATGATGACCCATCTGCCACTGACCCCGCTTCTGCCGCCGATGGATAAGGCTGAGGCCATTGATCTCGGGCTGCCGGAAAGCTGCGTTCCCTGGCCGCTGGCGCTGGTCGAGAGCCTGCCGTTTGACCGGCCAGGAACCCGAAACGCCTCCCGCTGTGTTGTCGGCAGTCTTGCCCGGGCAAATGCCCTTGGCCCGTGGGACTGGCCGGACAAGCCGGTGATCTTCATTTCCGACCTGCATGCGGATGCGGAAAGCCTGTTGAGGTCCCTGACGGCGGCCCGCGCAATCCAGCGCACCGGCGACGGCCTGACCGACTTCCACCTGACACCCTTCGGGCGGAGCTGCCAGGTCATCATCGGCGGCGATTGCCTGGACAAGGGCCCGAGCAATCTGGACCTCCTCGACAGTCTCGGTGCGCTTTTGAAAACCGGCGCCGACGTCATCCTCCTCGCCGGCAACCACGATCTGCGTCTTTACCTTGGCCTTGAAGCCCTGACCGTGAAGCGCAGCTCACTCAACGCCCATATGTTCGTGCGCATGGGCAAGAAGGTGATGCCGCTTCTGAAGGAAGTTCATGACCGGTATGTCGACGCTACAACGGATCTCGACACGCTGCCCGACGAAGAAACCTGCTTCTCGCTGATGGTTCCGGGAAAGAAGTGGACCAGACAGTTTCCGAAGGTCGCTTCCCGTTATCTGAGCGACGCGGCCATCCGCAAGGAAATGCAGCGCCTCAAGAAGAAGACCGACAAGTTCGCGGAGCATGCCGCCGAGGTCGGCCTCACCGTTCGTCAGCTTTACGCCGCCGCGCTCAAGTGCCGGGAGCTGTTCGTTGAGCCGGGTGGCCGCTACGCCTGGTTCTTTCAAAGCCTCAAGGCAGTCCACCAGAGCGGCTCGCTGCTGTTCGTGCATGCCGGTGTAGACGACCAGATGGCCGCCCAGATCTCGGCGAAAGGCGTTGCCCACGTGAACCGCCGCTTCCGGAAGGAAAGCCGGAAAGACCCCTTCGTCTTCTATTCCGGCACCATCGCCAACCTGATGCGCACGAAATACCGGGATGTGGACCATCCCCTGACCGAAAACGGCGTTGACGACCTCCACCTTGCCGGCATCCGGATGCTGGTGCAGGGGCACGTCAACAGGCACAGCGGCCAGGAGCTGACGTCCAAACACGGCCTCTTGCACCTGGAAGCGGACATCACGCTCGACCGGCATTCGCGCAGCTCCGAAGGCCTGGACGGCATCGGCACCGGGGCCACGATCATCTGTCCCGATGGCAATATTCTCGGGATCAGCCGGGACTATCCTCATGCCAAGCTGTTCAACCCGGCGCATATCCTCCAGCAACATGGGGTGTCGTCATGATGGAACGCAAGGGCCGTTTCCGACACCAGTCCCTGCAGGACAAGAAATCGATCCAGAAACTACTCGACGCGGTCAAGCGCGGCATCGCAAAGGGTGAACTGCAATTCGGCGATGACACCGGCGAGATCACCCTGCACCCGAAAGGCCTTCTTGCCCTCAGAGTGACGGCCACCACGGAAGACGACCAGTCCCGCCTGGACCTTCGCATCACCTGGACCAACGACGGCCTGGACAAGAAGGACAACGGCAAGCTGAAGGTGAAGGGCGGCTCGTAAAGCCAGGCCCGGACCAACCAGATGTGCCAAATGCCGACATCCACCCGCTGATAGTGTGCTGCGACGCAACCCGTCGAAGCCGCCGTACATTGCATCAGCGAAGACGATTGGCCATCAGATGCCGGCACTGCGGACTTTTCTGCCGTTCGGCCTTTTTTCAGGTCAGCCCCGTCATGACAGCCTTGCGATAGGCCGAGCGTTCAGAGAGGCGACCATACCATGCCTCAAGCGCAGGATGCTCTGGCCGTTCGATTGACATGCTGAACCAGGCATAGGCGATGCAGCCCAAGGGAATGTCGCCGAACCCGAACTCAGCGCCTGAAAGCCATTCGCTTTCTGAAAGGGCATCATCCGCAATGCTCATGAGAGTGGCGCACTGCGCGAGACCCCGTTCTACGGCCACATCATCACGCTGTTCCGGCGTAGAGCGCACCAGATTCCAGAACAGATCGCGGAAAGGCACTGCGAAAGAAAGCGATGCCCAGTCCATCCACTTGTCGGCCACCGCCCAGATGCGCGGGTCCGAAGGTGCAAACGGGGTCGTCCCATATTGTCTTGCAAGATATCTGACGATGGCGTTCGATTCCCAAAGCACCAGATCCCCGTCCTTGAGTGACGGCACCAAGCCGTTTGGGTTGAGCGCGCGAAACTCCTGAGAATTTACGACACCGAACGCACCTCCAGCAGGGATATGTTCGTACTTCAGTCCAAGTTCTTCGGCACACCACAGTACCTTGCGGACATTGGTGGAATTGTCGCGGCCCCAGATTTTCACACTTCGTCTCCTGTCAGATCACGCCTAGAATACCGACTGTCAAATCAGGAGAAAAGGGCTCGTAGCGGACTTACTGCAGCGCGGCGGGTCGACTGTATCCAATCAGGTTCTCCGGCGATACTTCCTGCCCCACCCGTCGCCGTCCCTCCCGCAGAAGGAAGGGAAAGCCGCCTGGCGATCCGGAAACCAATTTCCGACCGGGAGAAGAAAGTCCCTCTCACAAAGAGACGCAAAGGCTGGCGTCTACTGGATCCCGGTCTTGGCGACGCCAAACCGGGATGACAAGGGGCGTGATTTGGCGTGCCGAAGACGCCAGTGCGAGCTCTTGCCTGAGGGCGACTGCTGGTTATGCCGCGGCACCCTTGGCGGTGGCCGCAACCACCTCAGCCTTGCGGCCGTAGCTCCAGTAGGCGGCGCAGGCGCCTTCCGAGGACACCATGCACGCCCCCATCGGATTGTCCGGTGTGCAGACCGTGCCGAACAGCTTGCATTCGGTCGGCGTTTTCACCCCGCGCAGGATGGCCGGACACTCGCAGGATTTGACCTCGCGCGACTCCTTCGGGCTGAGGGCAAAACGCTTTTCGGCATCGAAGGCAGAAAAAGCCTCCCGAATTCTCAAGGCACTGTCTGGAACATAGCCAAGACCGCGCCATTCAAAGGTTCGGCGCAACTCCAGCACTTCGTCAACCAGCCTCTGCGCCTTGCGATTGCCTTCCCGGGTCACGACGCGGGTGTATTGGTTTTCCACCTCGTGCCGACCTTCATTGATCTGACGGATCAGCATCAATGTCGACTGCATCACGTCGAGCGGTTCAAAGCCGGCAATTACGACCGGCTTCCTGAAGTCCCGCGCCGCCGGTTCATAAGGAGCCCAGCCGATGACCGAGCTGACATGGGAGGGACCCAGGAAACCGTCGATCTTCACCGGTCGCTCGCCCGGTTCCGCCGGAGCGTTGACGATGTGGGCGATGGCCGGAGGCGTCAGAACATGATTGCAGAAGACAGAGAAATTCTTTAGCCCCTCCGCTTTTGCCTGCAGGATCGCGACCGCCGTCGGCGGCGTCGTTGTTTCGAAACCGATGGCAAAGAACACCACCTGCCGCTGCGGGTTCTCCCGGGCGATCCGCAGCGCATCCTGGGTCGAATAGACCATCCGGATATCGGCCCCTTCGGCCTTGGCCCGGATGAGGCTTTTCTGCTTGGTTCCCGGCACGCGCATCATGTCGCCGTAGGTGGTCAGGATCACGTTCGCCTTCAGTGCCAGCTCCACGGCGTCGTCGAGACGGCGAACCGGCAAGACGCAGACCGGACAGCCCGGCCCATGCACATACTCCACATTTTCCGGAACCAGGTCCTGCACCCCGTAACGAAAGATCGCGTGGGTATGACCACCACAGAATTCCATCAGATGATAACGCCGATCCGGATCGGCTTCCTGCCGGATGGCAAGTGCAAGCTTTTCCGCCAGCTGTCCGTCCCGAAATTCCTTGATGTACTTCATGCGTCCGCCCCCGCCACCGGTTCGCCTGCCATATCCGCCAGCTCTTCTGCGAGGACGCCGGCTTCCGCCATCAGCTGCAAGGTGCGTTCGGCTTCCTCTTCGCTGAGCTTGTGCAGGGCATAGCCGACATGGACGAGAACATAGTCGCCGACGGCAACCTCCTCCAGCAGAGCGGTCGAGACCGGTTTGCGGATCCCCTCCAGGGCAACGGTTGCCATGGCATCGCTGTCTATGGAAACGACCCTGGCGGGAATGGCAAGACACATGAACCGGACCTCCTATTCCGCGGCAAGGCCGCGCGCGTGCGCCACCTGCATCTTCAGGGCACCGTCCAGCCATGTCAGCCAGCCGTTGACGCCCTCGCCCGTGCGGGCAGACACTTGCAGGACCTGGATCTTGCGATTGACCCGCCGCGCGTTCTTGATGGCCGCCCCGACGCAGAAATCCACGTGCGGCAGAAGGTCGGTCTTGTTGAGGATCATCAGATCGGCATTGGCAAAGATATCCGGATATTTCAGCGGCTTGTCCTCGCCTTCCGTCACTGACAGGATCACCACCTTGAAGGCTTCGCCGAGATCGAAGGCCGCCGGGCAAACCAGATTGCCGACATTCTCAATGAAAAGCACTCCGCCTTCGTCAAGCGGCAGCCTTTCCAGGGCGTGGCCAACCATATGCGCATCCAGATGGCAGCCCTTGCCGGTGTTGATCTGAATGGCGGGAGCACCGGTTTCGCGGATCCGGTCGGCGTCATTCGACGTCTGCTGATCGCCCTCGATGACCGCGGCAGGGGTCTTTCCTGCCATCCGCTTCAAGGTTTCAACGAGCAGCGTTGTCTTGCCAGAGCCGGGGCTGGAGACGAGATTGAGCGCCAGAACACCTTTCGCAGTCAACAAGGCCCGGTTGCGATCTGCGTAGGAATTGTTCTTGCCCAGAATATCGGTTTCGATCTGGATCAGCCGTGCCTGGCTCATGCCCGGCACAGTCCCACCGGCTTCGCCCTCGCCGAAATGGACATGACCGACATCGTGTGTGTGCCCATGCGCGTCAGAATGCCCGTGATCAGGGTCATGGTCTTTTTCATGGGAACCGCTACACCCGCATACCGTACACATCAAACCACCTCCAGTTCCCGGATCTTCAGTTCTTCACCACTGACGACCTGCAGGGCTTCGGAACCGCATTCCGGGCAGCAATCGAACCGCGCTTTTACCGGCACGGTCTTGAAACAGGACAGGCACAGCGCTTCGGCTGAAGGCCGGGAAATTTCCAGAACAGCGCCATCCGCCAGTGAGCCTTTCATGACGACGTCGAAGCCGAACTTCAGCGCTTCGGGTTCGACGCAAGACAAAGGCCCGATGTCGACGGCAACCCGCTTCACCTTGGTGAAGCTGTCCTTCGCCGCCTGGTCCTTCAAAATGTCGAGGATGCTCTCGCAAAGGGACATTTCATGCATCGGCAGCCTTCCTCTGGTGACCTGCTGTTTGCAGCCAGTCCAGAAAGTATGCCTCGGCTTCCGCCAGATTGGCTGTCGCCCTTACAGAAAGGCCTTCCTTCACCTCGCCAAACTCATAGCCGGAGATGCCCAACACGAAGGCCTTCGGCGTAGCGCCGTATAGCGTTTCACACAGCGCCAGTACGGTCTCTGGAACAAGACTGTGACTGCCGAGAACTTCCGGTGCGCCCGGTGCGATCTCCCGAAACGAAAAAGCCCCCTCCCCGCCGATCTCCGCATCGGCGAAGATCACCACATCTTGGCTAGAGACCTCCAGCGCGTGTTCGGCAACGAGCTGGTAATCGGTATCCACTTCCAGCCCCGGAAGATCGCGCGCGGCAACGGCTTCGGACAAGGCCGGCCCAAGCCCGTCATCGCCCCTTCCCGGATTGCCATAGCCGATCAGAAGCATGCAGGTGTCCTCTTTTCAGAGTTCCTACAAAAACCCTTTCCATCGTCATCCCGGCCAGGCGCAGCACGAGCCGGAATGACTATCTGAGAAGTATTCATTCCGCTGAATCTCCCCACCTTCAAACACACTGCGTCCGGCTGTCAACCAGCGCACCCTCGGCATTGAACAGCTCCACCTGCAGCGGCATCTGGCCGAGGGCGTGGGTGGCGCAGGAAAGGCACGGGTCATAGGCGCGGATCGCGACTTCGACATGGTTCAGCATGCCCTCGGTAATCTGCTCCTTGCCGGACAGATGCTTGACGGCAACGTCCTTCACCGCCCGGTTCATGCCCTCGTTGTTATGGGTGGTGGAGACGATCAGGTTGCAATAGGTGACCTGATCATGCTCATCGACCTTGTAATGGTGGATGAGGTTGCCGCGCGGCGCCTCGATCACGCCGATGCCTTCCTCGCGCCGGTCACCCTTGGCAATCAGATCCGTCCCTTGCAGATCCGGGTCGTTCAGCAGCTCCCTGATCTTTTCCACGCAATGCAGAACTTCGATCATCCGCGCCCAGTGATTGGCCAGCGTGGAATTGTTCGGCGTACCACAGGTCACGGCCTTCAGGTCCTTCAAGGCCGCGTTGGCCAGTGGCGTATCGATGAAGGCCGCCGTGTTCATGCGTGCAAGCGGCCCGACCCGGTACCAGCCTGCGTCCGGTCCAAGCGACTTGATGAAGGGAAATTTCATGTAGGACCAGGAGCGCACGTCTTCCACGATCAGCTCATGATACTTGATGTAGGGCACCTGATCGAAGATCATGTCACCGGTGGAACTGAGAGCGCGCAGATTGCCGTGATAGAGATCGAGCGCACCGTCGCTCTCTCGCACCAGCGACATGTAGTTGGACGGAAAGGAGCCGAATTCGGCGACCAGATCTTCATGCTCCAGGGTGTAGTCCCGGGCAAGTTTCACGGCATCAAAGGACCATTCGATCATCTGGTCCACTGAGGCCAGGAAATGATCCCGCCGTTCAATGGGCAGGTTGCGGTTGATCCCGCCCGGAATGGCCCCGGTGCCGTGCACCTTCTTGCCCGCCGTTGCCTCGATGATCTCCTGACCGTATTTGCGCATCAGGATGGCGCGTTTGCCGAGTTCCGGATTTTCCTTGATCACCTCGAAGATGTTACGTTTTTCCGCAGGCGCACCGAAGCCGAACAGAAGATCGGGAGCCGCCAGATGGAAGAAGTGCAGAACGTGGGACTGCATCACCTGGCCGTAATGCATCAGCCGGCGCATCTTTTCCGCCGTCGGCGTCAACTTGTCGACACCTGCGATCATGTCCATGGCTTTCGCCGCCGCCAGATGGTGGCTGACCGGGCAGATGCCGCACAGCCGCTGCACGATCACCGGCACTTCCCACATCAGGCGCCCGCGGATGAACCGCTCGAAGCCGCGGAATTCGACGATATGCAGCCGGGCTTCATCCACCTCGTTTTCCGCATTGAGATGGATCGTCACCTTGCCGTGGCCTTCCACGCGGGTGACGGGGGAGATTTCAATCAGTCTGGATTCAGCCATTGTGATCGCCCTCAGTCGAACTTGATCATGTCACGCTCAAAGCCCCTGAACTTGCCGGTCAGCAGCTTGGAAAGCGTGTCGAAAATGATGTCCCCGCTCGGTGCGCAGCCCGGGATCTGGTAGTCGATCTCCACCACCTGGGAACACGGATAGACCTCGTCCAGCAACAAGGGCAGCGCCGGGTCGTTGGGCACGTTGTGGGTGGTGTTGCGGATGTATTTGCCGGTGATATAGGCCTCGTCCAGACATTCGCGCAGCGGCGCGTCGGAATGCATGATCGCGTTGCGCATGGCCGGCAGGCCGCCCATGATCGCACATTGACCGAGCGCGATCAGCACATCGCAGTTGCGGCGGAAATCATGCAGCACATGCACGTTCTCCTCGTTGCAGCAGCCACCCTCGATAATGCCGATGTCGCAGCGCTGGGTGAACCGCTTCTTGTCGGTCAGCGGAGACCGGTCGACATCGACAAGCTGCATCAGATCGATCAGGCGTTCGTCGATATCCAGGATCGCCATGTGGCAGCCGAAACAGCCGGCAAGAGACGCGGTCGCGATCCGGGCTTTGGGCAGCTCGCTCATTTGCGCTTCTCCTCGATGTCATGACCGATCAGCCCATGATCGAATTCCCGTTCGCCGATGGGAACGGCAAAGCCGACGCGCTTGCGGATGATGCAGCCGACCGGGCAGACTTCGGCTGAAATGGCGTGATCGCTCACCTGCGCATCCGTGTCGGCAAGGTTCTCGCCATTGACCGCGACCCGCCGGTGAATGCCGCGGCCGACATAGCCGAACACACCCTTGCCATCGACGTCCTGGGACGCGCGGATGCAGCGCCCGCAGGAGATGCATCTGTTGGTGTCCAGCGCGATGTCGGGGTGCGAGGCATCCAGCGCCCGGCACGGTTCCAGATAGGGGAACCTGGTGGCTTCGGTCATGTCCAGCCGATAGGCCATGGCCTGAAGTTCGCAATTGCCGCTGGCTTCGCAGATCGGGCAAAGGTGATTGCCCTCGTGAAACAGCATCTCCACCAGGTCCCGGCGCATCTTGGTCAGATGCGGGGTCTCGTTCTCCACCGCCTGCCCTGGTGCCGCCGGCTGCGTACAGGCCGCCACGCTGCGCCCGCCTGCCTTCACCGTACACACCCGGCAACTGCCCTGGTGGCGCAGGCCTTCGTGGTCGCATAGCCGCGGAATATAAACCCCGGCCTCGTCGGCAGCTTCCATGATGGTCTGACCTGCATAGGCGGTGATCTCCACCCCGTCGATGGTGAAGGTAAAGCCGGTCTCTCTCTTCGTGCCGCTCATTGGGTGAAATCCTTGTCGAAGATATAGGAGCGGCGCTTGGCGATCTTGCGCGCACCGTCGATGGCCGACTGGATGTCGAACGTGTCGCGAATGCCGTCCTTGCTCGGCTTGATCACAGCCGAATAGACCAGCGGGAAGTTCTTCAAGGTGGTGAGAACCGGATTGGGCGACGTCATACCGAGGCCACAGCGGCTGGTCTCGATGATCGTTCCGGAGAGATCCTTGAGGTAGTCGATGTCTTCCGGGTTCGCGAGGCCCTTGCGGAACTTCTGGATCGCCTTCTGCAGGAAGACGTTGCCGACCCGGCAGGGCGTGCAATAGCCGCAGCTCTCATGCACGAAGAAGGACATGTAATATTCGACGATCTCCAGAACGTTGCGCTCGCCGTTGAAGACGATGATCGCACCACCGGTCGCAAGGTCGTCAAACGTCAGTTTGCGGTGAAAGCTGTCGCGGGCAATCATCGTGCCGCTCGGTCCCCCGACCTGCACCGCTGCGGCATCCTCGCCGCCAACCATCGCCAGCAGTTCCCAGACCGTGTGCCCATATGGCAGTTCATAGATGCCAGGGTTCAGGCAATCGCCGCAGACGGAGAACAGCTTGGTGCCGTGCGACCCTTCCAGGCCCATCGCATTGAACCAGGCCGCGCCCTCGTCGAGAATACGGGCGGCATGACAGAAGGTCTCCACGTTGTTGACCACCGTCGGATACCCGAGATAGCCGCGATTGACCGGAAACGGCGGCCGCGTCTTGGGTTCGCCCGGCAGGCCCTCACAGGAGCTGATGAGCGCACCTTCCTCACCGCAGATATAAGCACCCGCGCCGAGCTGCAGGCGGATATCGAAATCGAAGCCCTTCACGCCCAGTATGTCCGTGCCGAGCAGGCCCCGCCGGCGGCGCTCTTCCAGCACCTGTTGCAGAAGCTCGCGCAGATAGACATATTCGCCGCGCAGATAAAGGATGCCCTCGTGCGCACCGACGGCTCTTGCCGCAATCGTCATGCCTTCGATCAGGAGATGCGGCCGTTCGGTCAAAAGAACACGGTCCTTGAAGGTGCCCGGTTCGCCTTCATCCGCATTGCAGATGACGAAGTGCTTTTCGGCACGCTCGCTGGCGGCAAAACGCCATTTCCGGCCGGTGGTAAAGCCCGCGCCGCCACAGCCACGCAACCCGCTTTCCTCAATAGCAGATATGATCTGCGTCGGGGTTATCGTGGCCGCCTTTGCAAGCCCGGCGTCTTCCGGAACGGGACCGAGCAACACTTCACCCGCATGGCGAATGTTGTTGTCGACCATATGCAAGGCGCGTTCGGAGGGTGTCAGCTCCTCGAACCGTTCGCTGATCAGCTGCTCCGGACGCTGGCCAGCCTTCAGCGCCTGTGCAGCGCTGCGCGCCGTTTCCGGTGTCAGCTTCGTCAGGATGATGTCATTGACCATCGCAGCCGGCGCCTGATCGCACATGCCGATGCATGGGGTGTATTCCAGCGAAAAAGCGCCATCATTGCTGGTCTCGCCGACCTTCACCCCAAGCACCTCTTCAAAGGCACAGGCAACTTCCGATAAGCCGGAGAAGCGGTCGACGATATCATCACACAGCCGGATGGTGACCCTGCCCTTCGGCGTCAGCGAGAGAAACGAGTAGAAACTGGCAACACCTTCCACCTCGATCCGCGTGAGACCGGTGGCAGTGGCGATATGATCCATGGTCGCAGGGGCAATGCAGCGGTAGCGGTCCTGCACCTCGCGCAGGATGTCGAGCATGCGATGCTTGTCATTGCCGAACTGCGCGCAGATCGCGTCGATCTCTTCGGCGGGAACAGGTGCGGTTCCGCAGATGGCCGTCGAGATCCCGTTTCCGGTCTTCTGCCCGTTATCCATGGCCCCTCCCTTCCGATACTCGATGCTGACTGCCTCGGGCAGGCACGAAACATGCCCCGCCCCCTTCCGGAACCGATCGCGGGTTTCGCCCTGCCCTAAATCGATTTGAGGCCGAACCGATCTGCCGCACATGATGGCAACGACCCGCGACAGACTTGTGAAATTTCCCGGTGGCCTCACGCTCCCAGACTTGCAGGGCAACGTCTTTGAGGAAGATCAAGCTGCATAAAATCGGGGCAGCCTGTGCCCTCACCTTGCGTCAGCCGAATACGGTTTCGGCACCGGTCTCATGGGCACTTGCCTTCGGCAACCACGCGATTAGCGGAATGTTCAATGTCGAATGCCGTGAAGATACCGGGAGAGAAAGCGCCATCTGCGCAAGCAGTGCCGTACGCAAGCACGTGCTTGCGTCATCTCACGAGAGCGTGGTGGGACCTATGTCCCTGCTCCGGACGGCGGGACGGCCGGAGCAGCGCGAAATCTCTTAGCGCAGCGGGCGCTGCGCGAAGGTGTTATAGGCCTGCAACTGCCCGTTCGAACCGTTTCTGGTTTCCAGCCGTTCCAGGTTGATGATCGCAGACAGCATCAGCCGGTCCTGGCTCCAGTCGGCCGGTTTCTGGATCGACAGAGCCGACAGAAACACCACTGCCACCATGGGCAAGACGGCCAGACAGGTTACGCCCCAATGCGGGCGCACCCGGTTGGTTTCCAGGAGCGCTTCCACCCGGCGGCGCAGTTTCGCTGCCGGTGAGCGGCGCAGCAGCTTGTCCTGCACTTCCAGAAGGGCAACGGCAGCAATGCCAACGGAACGCTTGCGGGCTTCCCTGTCCTGGCGCTTGCGGATTCCCGCCTGGGCAGCCCGCAGCAGGCACATGCAGTAGGACCTAAGATCCACATGCGCGTTTTCCGCGACCTTCTGATCGCAGGCCAGTTCACGCAGACGCTCGACTTCGGACTTCCACATGTAGAAGAACGGGTTCCAGAAAAACAGCGGCCGCAGCAACTCCAGTCCGATTTCCCAGGTGACGTCACCCTGGCGCAGATGCTGGAACTCGTGCTTGAGAACCAGCTTCAGGTCCTCCGGCTCGGCCAGAAGATCGGACGGGATGACCACATAGTGACGCTTCAGGCCGCGTGCCGAGAACGGCACCATTGCGCGGTCCGACAAGAGCAGTTGCACACGGCCGTTGCTCCGCCATTCATGGCAGGTGGCCAGCACCCGGTACAATCGGACGAAACTGAGAACGAGCTTCAATGCGAAATAGCTGAACCCGACCAACAAGGCGAAGGCAATTCCGGCTCCGACGCCAGTAGACAGGGTCAGGATCTTTTCACTGAGCTGCGCACGCAGGCCCAGCAATGACTGAAAGTCTTCCGCTGGAATGGCAATGCCGCCACGCAGATACTGCGACACGGCATAATCAGCCAGATTGACGGACAGGGTCCGGGGGACCACTTCCGCCGACAGCATGTGCTGGTAGCCCATAACAGCGAAAGGCGTTAGCAGGATCAGGGCGAACAAGCCGTTCAGCAGCCCGAGCTGCACGGAAAAATCGACCTTTCTGCCGGAACGGGCCAGCAGAAGTTTGGCGCCCAGCCACACCAGTGCGGTGATGGCCAATGTGATGTTCAGATCGATATAGATATCGAAAATCTGGTTAAGTAGCGTCATCTGTCCTCCTCCTGTCCAGCAACGCTCTGATTTCCTCCAGATCGTCTCCCGTGAGTTCGTATTCATCGACAAGCCGGGCCACGAGGGACGCAGGCGTGCCGTCGAACAGTTTTTCTGACAGATTTCGGAGAGATCGGGACTGGTAGGTATCCCTGGTCAGCCGAGGGGAATAGATGAATGTCTTGCCTTCTTTGCGGCTGTCCACGAAGCCTTTTTCATCCAGAATTCGCATGATGGTGGCGCAGGACGTATAGGCGAGTTTTCTCTCCGGCGGCAGACATGCAAGGATGTCCCGCACGGAGCCTTCGCCGAGTTTCCAGAGTTCGGTCATGAACTCCAGCTCGACTTCGGTCAAAAACTCGTTGCTCTTACGCTTTCTCATTACAGTCCTGTACCGATCACGGAAAATGAATGTGGCTTACAACATCTATTCATGCACCAGAATATCGGAAATTACTATGTCTTTAGTCGACGAAGAGGTTCGGGTTTCTCGCATCATTGAGTTGTCCTAATGGACCAAAGGCGCACGGGAAACCCGCGCGCCTTTGGTCACATCAGACTTTCCAGAAGCAGAACACGCCCCAGCCGATGCTCAGGGCAAGCGGCCACCAGAGCGGGTTGCCCACCAGGCCGAGCCAGGCCAGGAAAATATAGGCCGTTCCGAGCAAGGTGATGAAGAGGCGGTCACCGCGGGTCGTTTCCAGTCCCAGGACGCCCCTCCGGGCAGCCCCGCCGGGAAACTTCACTTCCAGGGCCGTCAGCACCCCGATTGCAGAGAAGATACCGACGAACAGCAGTGCCGTCGGCAGGGTCCAGGCCATCCAACCGAGCATCATACCCTCCCCAGGGCAAAGCCCTTGGCAATGTAGTTACGGACAAAATAGATGACGATGGCGCCGGGAATGATAGTCAGGGTCCCGGCGGCCGCCAGCAGACCCAGTTCGTAACCGGCGGAGGAAGCGGTTCGGGTCATCACGGCGGCAATGGGTTTCGCCTCGACGGCGGTAAGTGTCTTGGACAGCAGCATTTCCACCCAGGAGAACATGAAGCAGAAGAAGGCTGCCACCCCGACGCCGGACTTGATTGCCGGCAGGAAGATCGTCATGAAGAAGCGCGGGAAGGAATAGCCGTCCACATAGGCGGTTTCGTCCAGTTCCTTCGGCACCCCGCTCATGAACCCTTCCAGGATCCAGACCGCCAGCGGCACGTTGAACAGGCAGTGCGCCAGGGCGACGGCCAGATGCGTGTCGAACAGGCCGACGGCGGAATAGAGCTGGAAGAACGGCAGCGCGAAGACGGCGGCCGGCGCCATGCGGTTGGTCAGCAGCCAGAAGAACAGGTGCTTGTCGCCCACGAAGGAATAGCGGGAGAACGCATAGGCTGCCGGCAGCGCAACGGTGATCGAAATGACCGTGTTGATGGTCACGTAGATGATCGAGTTGATGTACCCCCAATACCATGTCGGATCAGTGAAGATGTCGATGTAGTTGGCAAAGGTCCAGGTCTGCGGGAACAGGGTGAACCCGGACAGGATCTCGTTGGTGGTCTTGAAGCTCATCGCGACGAGCCAGTAGATCGGCAACATCAGGAAGAGAATGTAAAGGATGGGAACCAGGCTTTTCAGGCGCATGACGGTTCTCCTCAGGACTTGTTATCGTTCATCGTCATCAGCGTGTAGAACAGCCAGGAGGCGAACAACGTGATGGCGAAGTAGATGAGGGACATGGCGGCTGCCGGTCCAAGGTCGAACTGACCCAGCGCGATCTTCACGAGATCGATCGACAGCAGTGTCGTGGAGTTGCCCGGACCGCCGCCCGTCAGGACGAAAGGCTCCGTGTAGATGTTGAAGCTGTCCATGAAGCGCAGCAGCACGGCAATGGTCAGCACCGTTTTCATCTTCGGCAACTGGATGAAACGGAACACGGCCCAGCGGGACGCCCCGTCGATTTCCGCCGCCTGATAATAGGCGTTCGGGATCGAGACCAGGCCGGCATAGGCCAGCAGCACCACCAGCGACGTCCAGTGCCAGACATCCATGACGATGATCGTCACCCAGGCCGCAATCGGGTTCTGGGTCATGTCATAGGAAATGCCCAGGGTGTGGTTCAGGAAGTAACCCAGCAGACCGATGTCCGGCAGGGTAAAGATGTTCCACATCGCGCCGACCACGTTCCAGGGGATCAGCATCGGCAAGGCCATGGTGACCAGGCAGAACGGCACCCAGAAGCCCTTCTTGGGCATGGACAGCGCAATCGCGACGCCGAGCGGCACCTCGATGATCAGGATCAGGAAGGTGAACAGGAACTGCCGTCCCAGCGCATTGTGGAAACGCTCGGAACGAAGCACCTGCTCGAACCAGTCCAGCCCCTGCCAGAAGAACAGATTGTCGCCGAAGGTTTCCTGCACGGAGTAGTTCACCACGGTCATCATAGGAATGAGCGCGTTGAAGGCGACGAGAAGGAGCACCGGGGTTACAAAGAACCAGGCGCGTTGATTTTGCGTTTTCATCGGGCCCCTCCCTCAGGCTGGCTCGCCAGCCACCCGTCCTTGTAGAGACGGGTCTGGGATTGTTTGAAGTCGAGCATCACGTCGTCTCCGGCATTGGGCGCTTCACCCTCCAGGATGGCGTTGATGCGCATGTCGTGCGCGACCGCCTCAACCACCTTGTGGCGACCGATGTCGGCAACCTTGCGAACCTTCGCTGCAATGCCCGCACCACCGGCGGAAACCTTGACAAATTCCGGCCGGACGCCGATTTCCGCCGCGCCATTGCCGGCAGAGGCCACCGGGCCTTCCAGAGCGACCCTTTCGCCGCGGAAGAAGGCCGCTCCGTTCTGGACCTCGCAGGGCAGGACGTTCATGCCCGGAGAGCCGATAAAGTGACCGACGAAAGTGTGGGCGGGACGTTCGAACAGATCCACGGGCGTGCCGATCTGCACGACCTCGCCGTCCTGCATCACCACCACCTGATCAGCAAACGTCAGCGCTTCGGTCTGATCGTGGGTCACATAGATCATGGTCGCCTTGACCCGCTGGTGAAGCTCTTTCAGCTTGGACCGCAGCTTCCATTTCAGATGGGGATCGATCACCGTCAGCGGTTCGTCGAACATCACCACGTTGACGTCCTCGCGAATGAGGCCACGGCCCATGGAGATCTTCTGCTTGTTGTCCGGCGAAAGATTTGCCGCCCGGACCTTCAGCATTTCGGTGACTTCCAGCATTTCGGCGATCGCGGCGACCCGGCGCTTGACCGTGTCCTCGTCGCGCCCCCGGTTCCTGAGCGGAAAGGCCAGATTGTCGTAGACGGTCATCGTGTCGTAGATGACCGGGAACTGGAACACCTGCGCGATATTGCGCTTTGCCGGCGGCAACGACGTGACATCCTGGTCGTTGAACAGGATCTTGCCTTCAGAAGGCACCAGCAGGCCCGAAATGATGTTCAGCAGCGTGGACTTGCCACAGCCCGACGGGCCAAGAAGGGCGTAGGCCCCGCCGTCGTCCCATGTCAGGTCGATCTTCTTCAGGGCGTAATCCGCATCGCTCGCCGGGTTGGGCTGGTAGCTGTGGCGCAGATTGGAGAGTTTGATTTGTGCCATGATGTCCTCTCCTCAGGCAGCCAGCTGGCCGTCAGGCGCAAAGAAGAAACAATGGCTCGGATCCAGGTAGAAGCTGTGGACCTCGCCGACGGAATAGGGATGAACCCCGGGTGACAGCGACACCCAGGCATTGCCGTCCATGTCAAAGTGGGCGCTGCTTTCCGATCCGCTGAGCTCCGTCACCAGAACGTGGCCGTCCAGCTTCACCGTGTGATGGGCACTTTCCACCGGCATGACATGATGGGGTCTTATCGCCAGGGTGTATGTGCCGTCCTGAAGCCCGGAGGCGACACCCGTCGCCTGCCAGCGCGTGACCTCGTTGAGGACAACCATGTCCCCTTGTTTGGTCACCTGGGCAATATTGATCGGCGGGTTGGAGAATACCTTGGCTGCATCCAGGTCTTTCGGCTTGCGGTAGATATCAGCGGTCGGGCCGAACTGCACCACATTGCCATCGGTCATAAGGGCCGTGTGGCCGCCCAGAAGCAGTGCCTCCTCCGGCTCTGACGTTGCGTAGACGACAACCGCGCCGCGACCTGCGAAAAGCTCGGGAAGCTGATCGCGCAGTTCCTCACGGAGCTTGTAGTCAAGGTTGGCAAGCGGCTCGTCGAGGAACACCGCGTCACTTTCCTTGACGATGGCGCGCGCAAGCGCGGTGCGCTGCTGCTGGCCGCCGGAAAGTTCATGCGGATTGCGCTTGAGATAGGGCTTCAACTTCATCAGTTGGGCCGCTTCTTCCACCCGACCCTCGATCTCCGACTTGGCAACGCCCGCGACCTTCAGTGGCGAGGCGATATTGTCGAAAACAGACATATGCGGGTAGTTGACGAAAAACTGATGCACCAGGCTGATGTTGCGCTTTTGCGCGGACAGGCGCGACACGTCCTTGCCGTTGAGCACGATCTGCCCGCTAGCCAGACTGTCAAGGCCCGCCATCAGCTTGATCAGCGAGGTCTTGCCCGAGCCGGTTTCTCCAAGCAGCACGTTGAAGTGACCGGGATGCAGCGTGAGGCTCGTTTCCTTGACATGGGTGATGCCTGCAACGCGCTTGCTGACGTTCTTGAGTTCTAGAGACATTTATTTTTCGCCCGCGTCCGGACAGGTGCAAGTGGCGAAACAACGATTTCGCGCCCTGTCGCTTCGGATCGGTGGTGGACCGGGGAGACGCCCCGGTCCGGCTTGTTGGGTGATGGGTGCCCGGGCACCGCGCGCCGCATGGCGGACACGATGCCCCTGCATGTCGCCAAGGCTTATTTTTCAGCCCAGCGTGCGACCAGTTCGTCGTAGTTCACGGTCTGGCCCTGCGGCTTCTCGTTTTCGAGCTTGGCCTTCGGTGCGCCCGGTTTGTCGAGCCATACCTGCGGGTCGGACTCTTCGTTCAGACGTGGGCCGCACCCGCCATAGACGTTGGCGCGCTCGTCAGCCTGCTGCATGCGAGCCATGACGATGTCCATTTCCTCGGCAAGACGGTCCATCGCTTCCTGCGGCGTGAAGGCGCCGGAGTTCACGTCACCGATCTGCTGCCACCAGATCTGGGCCAGCTTCGGATAGTCCGGAACGTTGATGCCGGTCGGGGACCAGGCCACACGGTCCGGCGAGCGATAGAACTCGACCAGGCCGCCGAGCTTCGGAGCACGCTCGGTGAAGGACTCGTGACGAACGGTACTGTCGCGGATGAAGGTGAGACCGACATGGCTCTTCTTCACGTCAACTGTCTTGGAGACCACGAACTGCGCATAGAGCCAGGCGGCTTTCGCACGGTCCACCGGAGTGGAATTCAGGATCGTCCAGGAGCCCACATCCTGGTAGCCGACCTTCTGGCCTTCTTCCCAGTAAGGACCATGGGGGCTCGGCGCCATGCGCCACAGCGGCGTGCCTTCGTCGTCAACCGTGTTGTTGCCTTCGGACTTCGGCTTCACCATGTCCGCGGTGAACGCGGTGTACCAGAAGATCTGCTGGGCAACGTTGCCCTGGCTGAGAGCCGGCAGCGACTGGTAGAAGTCGAAGCTGGCAGCCCCTGGAGGCGCATAGTTGCGCAGCCATTCGTCCCACTTGCGGATGGCGTAGACGGCCGCCGGGCCGTTCGCAGCACCGCCGCGGGAAACCGAAGCACCAACCGGGTTACAGGTGCCGGCTTCCATGCGGATGCCCCACTCGTCAACCGGAATGCCGTTCGGCTCACCCTTGTCGCCCGCGCCCGCCATGGACAGCCAGGCATCGGTCATGCGCCAGCCGAGGTCCGGTGCGCGCTTGCCGTAGTCCATGTGACCATAGATCTGAACGCCGTCGACTTCCTTCACGTCCTTGGTGAAGAACTCGGCGATGTCCTCATATGCGGACCAGTTGACCGGCACGCCGAGGTCGTAGCCGTATTTGTCCTTGAAGGCCTTCTTCAGGTCTTCGCGGTCGAACCAGTCCTTACGGAACCAATAAAGGTTCGCGAACTGCTGGTCAGGAAGCTGGTAGAGGTCGCCGTCCGGACCGGTCGTGAACTGAGTGCCCATGAAGTCATCCAGGTCGAGACCCGGGTTGGTGACATCCTTGGCATCGCCGTTCATCCAGTCGGTCAGGTTGTAGGCAAGCTGCAGACGGGAATGGGTGCCGATCAGGTCGGAGTCGTTGACATAGGCGTCATAGAGGTTCCGGCCGGTCTGCATCTGGGTCTGCACGGCCTGAACCACTTCCCCTTCGCCGAGGATCTGGTGATTGACCTTGATACCGGTGATTTCTTCGAAGGCCTTGGTCAGAACTTCCGACTCGTAGGAGTGCGTCGGAATGCCTTCTGACAGGACGTTGATTTCCATGCCCTTGAAAGGTTCGGCCGCCTTGATGAACCACTGCATTTCTGCAAGCTGATCGTCTTTCGACAGAACGGATGGCTGGAATTCCTGGTCGATCCACTTTTGCGCCGCTGCTTCATCGGCAAAAGCGGACCCTGCCCCCGCAAGCACAGCACCAGCTGCGACTGCGGTGAGTAGATACTTACGCATCTGCATCTCCTCCCGTGAGATAATATTCGCCGTCTTTATCCGGCTAGGGATAGATGGTCACAGCATCGCCATGATGTCAAACTAAATTTTTAGTAGATAATCAAACCGCCTCTACAGAGAGGCAATGCATTGTTTTTAAATGCTTTTCCAAGAATATACCCTCGATCGGATGCGATCCGGAACCCCGACTTCTTGTCAAGCAATGCCCGTAGTGTGGCATAAATTTGACACCATATGTAGCACGAAATCGGGTTTCGAGTCTTTCATATTTTTCATCAGGACGCTTCCATTGACGTTCGTTTTGCATCGCAAAACGAAATCTGAATTAATATTTTGCACTGCGGCAAAGAGTATTAGGTCACATGCGGGCGCTGCGCGGAGCCCGATGATAGTCCCCTGCCCTGCCCCTGTGATGAGATGACCCCAGCCGCGGCACAGATAATCTCTTGCATTGACGCGTCCCCTCCAGTGGCTATGTCTCATGGCGAACGCACCGCCAGCGCCTTCACGGCACTTCAATGCAGGGACGACAGCAGCCAATGACCACTTTTTCAACCGATGACCCGGTGCTGGTAACGGGGGCCACAGGCTACGTCGCCGGCTGGCTGGTGAAAGAATTGCTCGATGCGGGAATAACGGTGCATGCTGCCGTCCGCGATCCGGACGACACCAGTAAGACCGCGCACCTTAAGGACATTGCAGCCACAGCACCCGGCACCTTGCGCTTCTTCAAGGCCGATCTGCTGAACGAGGGCTCCTACGCCGAGGCTATGGCAGGCTGCGCGCTCGTGTTCCACACAGCCTCGCCTTTCACCACGTCGGTCAAGGACCCGCAACGGGAACTGGTCGATCCGGCCGTGAAGGGGACACGGAACGTTCTGGAGACAGCTGCCCGGACACCTGGTGTCAAACGCGTGGTCGTCACCAGTTCCTGCGCGGCCATCTACACAGATGCGATCGATTGCTCGAAAGCGCCCGGCGGCGTTCTGACCGAAGACGTCTGGAACATCACAGCGTCCCTCGACTATCAGCCTTACAGTTATTCCAAGACACTCGCGGAACAGGAAGCCTGGAAGATTGCCGAGGCGCAGGATCGCTTCAAGCTGGTCACCGTCAATCCGTCGCTGGTGATCGGCCCTGCCCTCAATGAAAGGCCAACCTCGGAAAGCTTCAACATCGTCCGCCAGATGGGCGACGGCACCATGAAAAGGGGGGCGCCGAAACTCGGCCTGGGGGTTGTGGATGTACGCGACCTGGCCAGGGCGCACATGGAAGCAGGTTTCAGGGAACATGCCGAGGGCCGGCACATCATCTCCGGCCACAACACCAACATTCTGGAACTCGGCAAAACCTTGATCGCGAAATACGGCGACCGCTACCCTGTGCCGCGTCAGTCTCTGCCGAAGTGGGTCGTCTGGCTGGTCGGGCCAATTGTCGGCGGTATTTCCCGGAAATTCGTCGCCAACAATGTCGACGTGAAATGGCGCGCCGACAACACCAAGAGCAAACGTGCGCTCGGGGTGACCTACAGGCCGATGAAGACTTCCATGGAAGAGATGTTCCAACAGATGATCGACGCCGGGGCCTTCGGAAAGTAGCTCGCTTCAGATTACACCCACTCCGTTCGCTGAGGTCACGGCATGGATTGCAGGGTCAAGCCCTGCAATGACGGAAGCTGGGCAAAGTATCGCCGTATCCATGCCCTCTTTTCTCCTACTGACTCCCCGTCACCCCATGGCTCGACCATGGGATCCATGCCGTTGTCCTTCAGCCAGACGTTAGCCCCGGCTGTCATGGTCCACGTACGATTTACTGGGCCAAACCCTGTGACGACCGAAGTCAGGTGAGGTGTAATCTCGCGAGCAAAAGCTATTGAACCCAGGCCCCTGATTCCAGTGAAACGCGAGCCTGGACCGGGGAGTCCCAGGTTTTTCAAAAAAACAAAAGGCGCAGCCGGAAGCCGCGCCTTTCCTGATGAAGAAAACCCGAAGCGGGTCTTACATCTTGCACTCGGATGAATAGGCATCGCCATGATCGGACAGGGCCGTTCCGACGATCTT